>NZ_LNYR01000001.1 GCF_001467955.1 Legionella quateirensis
ACTCAGAAGTGAAACGAACATGCGCCGATGATAGTGTGAGGTCTCCTCATGCGAAAGTAGGTCATCGCCAGGGTTTTATTTAAGTGAACCTTTTTAGATTAAATACAATCAATAAGGTCACTAAGTGTTTTACAAATAGTGTAAAAGCGTACAGGCTGGCGTAGCTCAGTTGGTAGAGCAACTGACTTGTAATCAGTAGGTCCCGGGTTCGATTCCTGGTGCCAGCACCATCTAAGTAGAAAAGGATGTCAACTAAAGATGTTGACATTCATTTCATCTTAAAAGACAATAGCGTTCTTTTTGGAGGGGTTCCCGAGCGGTCAAAGGGATCAGACTGTAAATCTGACGGCTCTGCCTTCGAAGGTTCGAATCCTTCCCCCTCCACCAGTTAAATGTAGAAAAGTTAGAAAGCGGGTGTAGTTCAATGGTAGAACTTCAGCCTTCCAAGCTGATAGCGTGGGTTCGATTCCCATCACCCGCTCCATAATTGTAGTATTAATATTTGCTTGTTCATCAAGAGTCAGCAAGCTGATATGTTAAGCCCACATAGCTCAGGCGGTAGAGCACTTCCTTGGTAAGGAAGAGGTCGTTGGTTCGAGTCCAGTTGTGGGCACCATGTAAATATCAATTAGCAAACGGGGAGACTTTCCGATGGCGAAGGAAAAATTTGAGCGTAAAAAACCACACGTAAATGTGGGAACGATTGGTCACGTAGATCATGGTAAAACTACTTTAACTGCTGCGATTACAACAATCATGGCTAAAAAGTATGGTGGTACTGCTAAAGCGTACGATCAGATTGATGCTGCACCAGAAGAAAGAGAACGTGGAATCACCATTTCTACAGCACACGTAGAATATGAATCTGCTAACCGTCACTATGCACACGTGGATTGCCCAGGACACGCTGACTATGTTAAGAACATGATCACCGGTGCTGCGCAGATGGACGGAGCAATATTGGTAGTATCAGCTGCTGATGGCCCTATGCCACAAACCAGAGAACACATTTTGTTATCTCGTCAGGTTGGTGTTCCTTATATCGTTGTATACATGAACAAAGCAGACATGGTAGACGATGCAGAGTTATTGGAACTGGTTGAGATGGAAGTACGTGACCTGTTAAGCAGTTACGAGTTCCCTGGTGATGATATTCCAATTATCGTTGGTTCAGCGTTGAAAGCTTTGGAAGGCGACACGAGTGAAATTGGTGTACCTTCAATTGAAAAACTGGTTGAGACATTGGATTCATACATACCTGAGCCAGTACGTAATATTGATAAATCATTCCTGCTGCCGATTGAAGACGTATTCTCTATCTCTGGACGTGGAACAGTTGTTACTGGCCGTGTTGAGAGTGGAATCGTTAAAGTTGGTGAAGAAGTTGAGATTGTTGGTATCCATGATACTCAGAAGACAATCTGCACAGGTGTTGAAATGTTCCGTAAACTTCTTGATGAAGGACGTGCAGGGGATAACGTAGGAGTGTTGCTACGTGGAACCAAACGTGACGAAGTTGAGCGTGGACAAGTATTAGCTAAACCAGGTACAATCAAGCCGCACACCAAGTTTGAAGCTGAAGTGTACGTATTGTCAAAAGAAGAAGGTGGACGACATACACCATTTTTCAACGGATATCGTCCTCAGTTCTATTTCAGAACTACTGACGTAACAGGTACTTGTGATCTTCCATCTGGAATTGAAATGGTTATGCCAGGAGATAACGTACAATTAGTTATTAATCTGCATGCACCTATTGCGATGACAGAAGGTTTACGTTTCGCAATTCGGGAAGGTGGCCGTACAGTAGGCGCCGGTGTTGTCGCTAAAATAATCGAGTAATTATAATGAGTAGCAATCAAAACATTAAAATAAGATTAAAATCCTTTGATCATCGGTTGATTGACTTATCAACTCGAGAAATCGTTGAGACAGCTAAGCGTACAGGTGCACAAATTCGTGGCCCTATACCTTTGCCTATCAGAAAGGAAAAATTTACTGTATTGACTTCACCGCATGTGAATAAAGATGCAAGAGATCAATATGAATTACGTACTCATAAACGCCTGGTCGTTATTGTTCATCCAACTGAAAAAACAGTAGATGCATTGATGAAATTGGATCTGGCTGCTGGGGTTGATGTTCAGATAAGCCTTGATGACTAAATGTTAGGGTGAAGGATATTAAAGAGGTGTTACAATGATGATCGGTTTATTAGGCCGTAAAATCGGTATGACGCGTGTCTTTACAGCGGAAGGAGTTTCAGTTCCTGTATCTGTTGTAGAAGTGCACCCAAATCGTGTTTCTCAAGTTAAAACTGCTGATATTGATGGTTATTCAGCTGTTCAATTAACTGGCGGAACAAAAAAAGCAAGTAAAGTAAGTAAGCCTATGGCTGGTCACTTTGCCAAAGCTGAGATTGAAGCTGGTGATATGCAAATTGAATTTCATATTGAATCAGAAGACGCCTATACATTGGGGCAGGTTATTTCTGTAGCTGATGTATTCAGCGCAGGTCAATATGTTGATGTTTCAGGTGTTAGTAAAGGTAAAGGCTTTGCTGGTACTGTTAAACGATATAATTTCAGAACACAGGATGCAACTCACGGTAACTCCAGATCGCATCGTGTACCAGGTTCTATTGGTCAAAACCAGACTCCAGGTCGTGTGTTTAAAGGCAAAAAAATGGCAGGACACATGGGGAATGTACGTTGTACTACTCAAAGCCTGGAACTTGTTCGTGTTGACGCTGAGAGAAATTTACTACTGATTAAAGGTGCTATTCCTGGAGCTCCAGGTTCACGAGTAGAAATTAAGCCTGCGACCAAAAAGCAAGCAAGAGGTGAGTGATGGAAATTACTACTATAGATACAAAAGCTCAATTACAACTTAATGAAGATGTTTTTGCATATGCATATAATGAAGGCTTAGTACATCAAGCAGTTGTAACATATATGAATAATGCGCGAAGTGGTAATAGCGCACAAAAAACACGCTCTGAAGTTAGAGGTGGTGGAAAGAAACCATGGAACCAAAAAGGTACTGGTCGTGCTCGAGCAGGAACCATTAGAAGTCCGATTTGGAGAAGTGGTGGAGTAACTTTCGCATCGAAAAAACGAGATTACTCACAAAAACTTAATAAAAAAATGTACAAACGTGCATTACGTAGTATAATCTCCGAACTTTGTCGTACAGGCAACCTGGTAGTCGTTAGTGATTTCCAATGTGAGAGCCATAAGACTAAAGATTTCATCACGAAAATGACTCAGATGGATATTAAAAGTGCTCTGATCATTATGAATGAAGTTGGTGAAAGTGAATATTTAGGTTCTAGAAATCTAATTGACTACGATATCTGTGATGTTACAACTATAGATCCTGTTTCCTTACTCAGATTTGAAAAAGTTGTTGTTACAGAAGCTGCAATTAAAAAAATTGAGGAACAGTTACAATGAATGCTGAGAGATTGATGATGGTTCTTCGTGAACCACATACTTCTGAAAAGGCTACTGTCATGGCCGATAAGTTTAAGCAGTTCACTTTTAAAGTATTGAAAACTGCAACTAAAACTGAAATTAAAATGGCTGTTGAGCACATATTTAATGTAAAAGTTAAGCATGTATCTGTTGTCAATGTTAAGGGTAAATCAAAACGCTTTAAGCAAACCAGCGGTAAAAGAAGTGACTGGAAAAAAGCATTTGTATCCCTTCACGCTGATCAAGATATTGACTTTACAGTTACCGAATAAGGCAGATTAAGATGGCACTACTAAAATCGAAACCGACTTCGCCTGGTAAACGCGGCGAAATACGTGTTGTTCATCACAATATCCATAAAGGAAAACCACATGCATCATTAGTTGAAAAACTAAAGAAGAGTGGTGGAAGAAATAACCAGGGTCGAATAACAGTACGACATATTGGTGGTGGACAACGTCAAAAATATAGACTTGTAGATTTCAAACGCGATAAAGACGGAATTGCAGGTCGAGTGGAACGATTAGAGTACGATCCTAATCGGACAGCACTAATTGCACTGATTGCATACACTGATGGTGAAAAAAGATATATAATCGCCCCAGCAAATCTTGAAGTAGGATCTACTGTACTTAGTGGTGCGGATTCTCCAATCAGCGTAGGAAATTGCCTTCCGCTAAAAAATATTCCAGTAGGTACTACAATACACTGCGTAGAAATGAAAGCAGGTAAAGGTGCCCAGATGTTAAGAAGCGCTGGATGTAGTGGACAGATTGTAGCTAAAGAAGGTATATACGCTACTTTGAGATTACGTTCTGGTGAAATGCGTAAAATACACGTTTTATGCCGAGCAGTAATTGGAGAAGTAAGTAATAGCGAACACAGCTTACGTTCTTTAGGAAAAGCAGGTGCAAAACGTTGGAGAGGTATAAGACCAACTGTTCGTGGTGTTGCTATGAACCCTGTTGATCACCCACATGGTGGTGGTGAAGGTCGTACTTCTGGTGGACGTCATCCTGTTTCACCTTGGGGTGTTCCAACTAAAGGTTATAAAACCAGAAGTAATAAGCGGACTGATGGCTTTATTGTCAGAAGACGTAAAAAGAAATAATTATTGAGAGGATATCAAGTGGCTCGTTCTATTAGAAAAGGTCCATTTATTGACCATCATTTGATCAGCAAAGTAGAAGCTGCAATCGAATCAAAATCAAAAAAACCAATTAAAACCTGGTCTAGACGTTCAACAATCGTTCCTGAAATGATTGATTTAACAATTGCTGTGCATAACGGCAAAGATCACGTACCTGTATATATTACAGATAATATGGTTGGTCACAAACTAGGTGAGTTTGCCATGACTCGTACATTCAAAGGCCACTCTGGAGACAGAAAGGCTAAAGGCAAGTAAGAGGATATGATGGAAGTTACAGCTAAGTTAAAAGGTGCTCCTTTATCCGCTCAGAAGGGCAGATTGGTAGCCGATATGATACGTAACATGAACGTATCTGGTGCACTTGATGTCCTCAAGTTTACACCAAAAAAAGGTGCTCAATTGATGTTGAAATTATTAGAATCAGCAATTGCTAATGCTGAAAATAATAATGGAGCAGATATTGATGATCTAAAAGTAGGTATGGTATGCGTTGATGAAGCAGCGACTTTAAAACGTATTAGTCCCAGAGCTAAGGGTCGAGCAAATAGAATTTGTAAACGTACCTGCCATATCACGATTAAAGTGTCTGACGAGGAATAGCAATGGGACAAAAAGTAAACCCGATAGGCATACGCCTTGGAATTATTAAAGATTGGAACTCTAAGTGGTTCGCTGGAAAACGCTATGCTGAGTTCTTAATTCAGGACATCAAATTACGTACTGAACTTAAGAAGAAATTAATGGCTGCTGCAGTGAGCAAGATTTTGATAGAGCGTCCTGCGAATAATGCTGTTGTAACAATACTAACTGCCAGACCAGGAATTATTATTGGTAAGAAGGGTGGTGGTATCGAAACATTGCGTAAAGAAATTTCTGCAAAACTTGGTGTACCAGTTCATTTGAATATTGAAGAAATCAAGAAACCAGAACTCGATTCAACTCTTGTTGCTGAAGGTATTGCCCAACAGTTGGAACAACGTGTTATGTTTCGAAGAGCTATGAAGAGAGCAGTTACATCAGCTCTTAAAGCTGGTGCTAAAGGTATTAAAATCTGCGTGAGCGGACGACTTGGTGGTGCTGAAATTGCTCGTTCTGAGTGGTATAGGGAAGGTCGTGTACCATTACATACATTTAGAGCTGACATTGATTACGGTACGGCCGAATCTAAAACTACCTACGGAATTATTGGTGTTAAAGTCTGGATCTTCAAAGGCGAAATATTGCCTCAAAAGAAAAGATTATCTGACAGCGCCCAGTGAGTGAGGAATAAGTATCATGTTGCAACCAAAGCGTACTAAATACCGCAAACAGATGAAAGGCCGTAATAGAGGTTTAGCCTTACGCGGTAGCAAAATTAGTTTCGGTGAGTTTGGTCTGAAGGCATTAGAGCGTGGACGTTTAACAGCTCGTCAAATTGAAGCTGCTCGTCGAGCTATGACTCGTCATATCAAACGTGGTGGTAAAATTTGGATAAGAGTATTTCCAGACAAACCAATCACACAAAAACCTTTAGAAGTCAGACAAGGTAAAGGTAAAGGTAGTGTTGAATATTGGGTAGCTCAAATACAACCTGGTAAGGTTTTATTTGAAATGGAAGGTGTATCAAGAGAGCTTGCAATGGAAGCTTTCGACCTTGCCAAAGCAAAACTTCCTTTCAAAGTAACATTTGAAGAACGGACGGTAATGTAATGAAAAAAATCGATGAATTGCGCAATTTGACTGTAGAAGAATTGCAAACTGAATTGCTTTCATTACGTAAAGAACAATTTAATTTACGAATGAAAAAAGCAAGTGGCTCACTAGATAAAACACATCTCATCACTCTGGTGCGTAAATCAGTGGCAAAAGTTAAAACAATGTTGACTGAAAAGGCAGGTAAGTGAAATGTCTACTAATAGTGAATCGAACGCCAGAACAATGGTTGGAAAAGTAGTTAGTGACAAAATGGATAAGACAATCGTAGTAATGATTGAACGTACTGTGAAGCATCCCAAGTATGGTAAAATCATGAAACGCAGAACTAAATTACATGCTCATGATGAAAATCAAGTATGTCAAATAGGTAATACTGTGAAGATCCGTGAGTCAAGACCGCTCTCTAAAACGAAAAGCTGGGTATTAGTCGAAGTAATTTCTTAATCAACTCGGTTGATATACTTTTAAAACCCTAAAAGGCCTGATATAATCAGCAACCTTTTTCTGGTCGAAATTAGAGCTGGAGAATATAATGATCCAAATGCAGACAGTGCTCGAAGTTGCTGATAATAGCGGAGCACGAAAGGTAATGTGTATTAAAGTACTTGGCGGATCACACAGACGGTATGCCCGTGTAGGTGATGTTATCAAAGTAAGTATTAAAGATGCGATACCAAGAAGTAAAGTTAAAAAGGGTGCTGTAATGAAGGCTGTTGTTGTACGTACTGCTCAAGGCGTACGTAGAGATGACGGATCTTTAATTCGATTTGATGGAAATGCAGCTGTACTTTTAAATAACCAAAACGAGCCCATTGGAACTCGTATATTTGGCCCTGTTACTCGCGAGCTACGAGAGAAATTTATGAAAATAATTTCTCTGGCTGCTGAAGTTTTGTGAGAAGGATTAAAGTATGAAACGTATTAGATCAGGCGATGAGGTAATAGTAATCGCCGGTAAAAGTAAAGGTCATGTGGGTAAAGTCCTACGAGTAATTGGTGACTCAGTTGTTGTTGAGGGTGGAAATTTAATTAAAAAGCATGTTAAGCCTAATCCTCAAAAACCAGAGAATAAAGGTGGAATTATTACACGTGAGGCTCCACTACACGTTTCAAACGTTGCTCTTTACAACCCTGTTACTAAAAAAGCAGATAAAGTAGGCTTTAAGTATCTTGAGAATAGCGGCGTTAGTAAAAAAGTTAGATATTTCAAATCTAACGATGAAATAATTGACCGTGTTTAATTAGGTGATTGAAATGGCGAGACTTAAAGAGTTTTACAAGAAAGACGTCGTCACAATGATGATGAAACGGTTCAACTATTCAAGTGTTATGGAAGTTCCACGAATACTAAAAATTACCCTGAATATGGGAGTAGGTGAAGCTGTTGGTGATAAGAAAGTTATGAATCATGCTGTAGAAGACATGACTCTAATTTCTGGTCAAAAACCAGTAGTAACAAAAGCAAAAAAATCACTTGCTGGATTCAAAATCAGGGAAGGTTGGCCAATTGGATGTAAAGTAACTCTTAGACGCGAACGCATGTATGAGTTTCTTGACAGATTGATTTCTGTTACTTTACCTCGTGTGAGAGATTTTCGCGGACTAAATCCAAAATCTTTCGATGGAACGGGTAACTACAGTATGGGAATACACGAGCAAATCGTATTTCCAGAAATTGATTTTGATAAAACAGATGGTATAAGAGGTTTAGACATTTGTATTACTACAAGTGCTAAAACAAACGAAGAAGCTAAAGCTTTATTAGAAGCATTTAATCTTCCATTGAAAGATAGAGATAGAAAATAAAAGGGTGAAATTGTGGCTAAAAAATCAATGCTTGTGCGAGAGTTAAAGCGTGGAAAACTGGTGGCAAAATACAGACAACGCAGAAACGAATTAAAACAATTGATTAAATCATCTGATGATTTCCAGGTAATAATGGAATGTCAGGCAAAACTAGCAAAATTACCAGTTAATTCAAATCCTGTTCGTCATAGTACTCGATGCCAGTGTTGTGGAAGGCCACACGCAGTCTATCGCAAATTCAGTCTGTGTAGAATTTGCCTCAGACAACAGCTTATGGTTGGCAATGTACCCGGCGGAAGAAAATCGAGCTGGTAAATTATTTTGATTGGAGAACGATTGTGAGTATGCATGATCCAGTTGCTGATATGCTGACTAGAATAAGAAATGGTCAACAAGCTAAACATCAGCAGATAACATTAGTTTCTTCTAAGTTGAAAGAAGAAATTGCTCGTGTTTTAAAAGAAGAAGGTTATATTGAGAACTTCTTTGTTGAAACATTGGACAATAATCTTAAGTCCATAACTGTAAAACTGAAGTACTATCATGGTAGACCAGTTATTGAGTTGATTAAAAGAATTAGCCGACCTGGACTAAGAGTTTATAAATCTTACAAAGATTTATCATCAATCCCTGGATTTGGTGTGGCTATATTATCTACATCCAAAGGTATAATGACTCATATATCTGCTAAATCAAAAGGTGTTGGTGGCGAAGTCATTTGTGAAGTGGCTTAATTCTTGCGAGGAATGATATGTCTAGAGTAGCAAAAGCCCCTGTTGTTCATCCTGCAAATGTTGAAGTAACATTTGTTGATGGAACAATCACTGTAAAAGGGCCTAAAGGAACACTAACCCAAAAAATTAACAGGTTAGTTAGTATTACTAAAAGTAAAGAGTCTAACCAATTAGAGTTTGCTCCTGCAGCAAATGATCCAAAGGCATGGGCTCAAGCTGGAACAGCTAGAGCATTGGTAAGCAATATGGTTCACGGTGTTACTGATGGTTTTACAGTAACTCTTGAATTGGTTGGTGTCGGTTATAGAGCACAGGCCAAAGATAAATCCATTACCTTATCTCTAGGTTTTTCTCATCCTATTGAATATGATTTACCAAAAGGTGTGAGTGTTGAGACGCCAAACAATACAACTATCGTGCTGAAAGGTGTTGATAAACAAATTTTGGGACAAGTAGCTTCTGAAATCAGAGCGTTCAGACCACCTGAGCCTTATAAAGGTAAAGGAGTACGGTACGCAGGTGAAGTAATTGCTCGAAAAGAAGCTAAAAAGAAATAAGGTATAAGTTATGAATAAGCAAAACTCGCGTGATAGACGTGGATTAAAAGCAAAAGCTTTAATCCGTAAATCGGGTAGAGCAAGATTAGTTGTTTATAGAAGCGGAACGCATATCTATTCTCAAATAGTTCAAGCTGATCAACTCGGTGATAAAGTATTGGTAGTATGTTCTACTAATGATAAAGAATTACGAGCCAGTTTATCTGGAAAATGCAAGGTAGAACAAGCTACTTTAGTTGGCAAGTTACTTGGTAAACGAGCCACAGAACAAGGCATTAGCCAAGTTGCATTTGATCGTGCTGGTTACAAATATCATGGCCGAGTGAAAGCACTTGCAGAAGGTGCTCGCGAAGCTGGATTAGATTTTTAAGGAACGATTATGGCATTCGAAGAATCACCCAAGTCAGATGGATACCAAGAGAAATTGGTATCAGTAACACGTACCGCAAAAGTTGTGAAGGGTGGACGTGTTTTTGGCTTTGCTGTTTTGGTCGTTGTTGGTGACGGAAAGGGTAAAGTTGGTTTTGGTAGAGGTAAGGCACGAGAAGTTCCAATAGCGATTCAGAAAGCTATGGATCAGGCTAAGAAAAATATGGTTTATATTCCTCTTTCTGGAACTACCATATTCCATGAAATTACCTGGAACTATGGCGCATCAAAAGTATTTATGAAGCCAGCTAGTGAAGGTACCGGAATTATTGCCGGTGGCGCAATGAGAGCAGTACTTGAAGTTTTAGGTGTTCAGAATATTCTTGCTAAAAGTATTGGTTCTACTAATCCAAGTAATATTGTCCGTGCGACTATTGGTGCGTTAACAAGCATTGGTACACCAGATTACGTTGCTGCCAAACGTGGTAAAACAGTTAATGAAGTAATGGCGGGCTAATTATGGAAAAGAAAATTAAAATAACTTTGGTAAAAAGTACCATAGGTAGAAAACCAAAGCATATTCATATTGCAAAGCAGTTAGGTTTAGGTAAAACAAATTCAAGTGTTTGTCATAATGACACACCAGCAATACGTGGACTTGTAAATGCAATTAATTACCTGCTGCTAGTCGAGGAGAGTGTATAATGAATCTGAATTCACTATCACCAGATCCTGGTTCAAGACCTCCGAAGAAACGTCTAGGCAGAGGAATTGGATCCGGTCTAGGTAAAACTAGTGGTAAAGGACACAAGGGTCAAAAAGCGAGAGCTGGCGGATTCCATAAAATTAATTTTGAAGGCGGTCAAATGCCAATTCAAAGACGTCTTCCTAAAATGGGATTTAAATCTCGTATAGGACGAACAGTCGATGAAGTGTGCCTGAGCGAACTTGCCAAATTAACTGCTGAAGTTATTGATCTAAACGTTTTGCGTGAAGCAGGACTAATTAACAGTTCAATAAAAGACGTAAAAGTTATTCTTTCCGGTGAGTTAACTACAGCCATCAAGCTTAAGGGTTTAAGAGTCACTAAAGGTGCTCGCCTAGCTATCGAAGGCCTGGGTGGCAGTATAGAAGAGTGACTATGAAAAACCAAAAACATAATGGTAGCCAATCACGTGGTGGATTGGCCGAACTAAAATCAAGATTGATATTTGTCATTCTCGGAATTCTAGTATATAGGTTAGGTGCTCACATTCCAGTACCTGGATTGGATCCTACCAAGCTAGCTAATTTCTTTAATGAGCAACAAAATACAATATTTGGCTTATTTAATATGTTTTCTGGTGGCGCATTATCTCGTGTAACGGTATTTGCTATTGGAATAATGCCTTATATTTCTGCTTCTATTATTATACAGCTCTTTTCTGTTGTTTCTCCCAAGTTAGAACAATTGAAAAAAGAAGGTGAGTCAGGACGCAGAAAAATAAATCAGTACACAAGATACTTAACCCTGTTGTTATCAATATTCCAATCATTAGGTATGGCTCGATGGCTGGCGGGACAACAGATAGCACTGCAACCGGATTTTTCATTTTACTTTACGGCAGTCGTTACATTAGTAACAGGAACAATGTTCCTAATGTGGCTCGGAGAACAGATTACTGAAAAAGGTGTAGGGAATGGTATCTCTTTAATCATCTTCTCAGGTATCGTATCCAGTATGCCTACTGCTATTGCCTCGGTTCTTCAACAGGTTAAAGAAGGACAAATGCAGGCATTGACATTGGTAGTAGTTGCTGTAGTTGTGGTTGTAGTAACTGGATTTGTAGTGTTCATGGAAAGAGCGCAAAGGCGAATACGGGTAAATTATGCTCAAAGAACGCAAGGTAGAAAGGTATATGCTGCTCAAACCAGTCATTTACCTCTAAAAATCAATATGTCTGGAGTAATTCCACCCATTTTTGCATCCAGTATTATATTGTTACCGGCAACTTTAGCTCAATTTTTTTCTCATAGTAAAGGGATGGGTTGGTTGTCTGATGTTGGAATGGCTTTGTCACCAGGTCAACCTCTATATTTGATAGTGTATGCCCTTGCGATTCTGTTTTTTGCTTTCTTCTATGCGGCATTGGTATTTAATCCGAAAGATACAGCAGAAAACTTAAAAAAATCTGGAGCTTATATACCAGGAATCAGACCAGGAGAGCAAACAACCAAATACATTGATTCAGTTATGACTCGATTAACCCTGGTTGGAGCTTTATATCTGGTACTGGTTTGTTTATTGCCTCAGATCTTAATGTATACATGGCATGTTCCATTTTACTTTGGTGGCACGTCATTGCTAATTATAGTTGTTGTTATTATGGATTTTGTAGCTCAGATACAAGCTCATTTAATGACCCAACAATATGATTCTTTAATGAAAAAGGCTAATTTTAAAGGTACGAAACTACCTGGTCTATTATGATTTTTATCGGAGTTCGGAATGAAAGTAAGAGCATCAGTAAAGCGAATTTGTCGCAATTGCAAAATAATTAAAAGAAGTGGCACTATACGAGTAATTTGTAAGGATGCCAGACATAAACAAAAGCAAGGTTAATATCTGCTTGATTTAATTTTATAAAAATAGTATTCTTCTGTCCCTTTCGACAGAACAAAATAACGTTCGGAGAAGCTAATGGCTCGTATTGCAGGAGTGAACATACCTGATCACAAACATGTGGTAATTGCTTTAACAGCTATATATGGTATTGGTAAAACCACATCTTTAAAATTATGTAAGACAGTTGATATTGATCCTTCAGCTAAAGTTTCGCAATTATCAGATGCTCAGTTAGAGTCATTAAGAATTGAAATTGCAAAAATTACTGTAGAAGGTGATTTGCGTCGTGTTGTTACAATGAACATTAAACGACTGATGGACCTTGGCTGTTATAGAGGCTTAAGGCATAGAAGAGGATTACCCTTACGCGGACAACGTACGAAAACTAATGCTCGTACTAGAAAAGGCCGTAGAAAAGGCACTAGTAATTGATTTTTCATGTAGGAAAATAAGATGGCAATAACTAAGTCAAAACAGCAAAAAGTACGAAAAAAGGCAAAACGTGTTGTATCAGATGGTATAGTTCA
The DNA here is from genome assembly GCF_001467955.1 of Legionella quateirensis. GTDB lineage: Bacteria > Pseudomonadota > Gammaproteobacteria > Legionellales > Legionellaceae > Legionella > Legionella quateirensis. The sequence goes on from NZ_LNYR01000001.1 coordinate 12,923, forward strand.
TGTTCATGCATCTTTCAATAATACAATTGTTACCTTTACTGATAGACAAGGTAATGCATTATGTTGGGCAACATCTGGTGGATCCGGTTTTAGGGGCTCTAGAAAAAGTACGCCTTATGCTGCACAGGTTGCAACAGAACGTGCTGCAGTTGTTGCTAAAGAATATGGTATGAAATCTGTAGCAGTATTTGTTCATGGTCCTGGTCCTGGTAGAGAGTCCACTATTCGTGAATTAATATCCCAGGATTTTAAAATTGTTGAAATCACCGATGTAACTGGCATACCCCATAATGGTTGTAAGCCACCTAAAAAACGTCGTGTATAAGACTCAGGAGTAATTAATGGCTAGATATCTTGGTCCAAAGTGTAAATTATCACGACGTGAAGGTTGTGATTTATTACTAAAAAGTGGCGTACGTGATCATAAATCCAAGTGTAAATCTGAAAAGTTACCTGGACAACATGGTGATAAAAAACCACGTTTGAATGGCTACGGAATTCAGCTTAGAGAAAAACAAAAAATCAGACGATTGTATGGTGTTCTTGAAAAGCAATTCCGCAATTATTATAAAATGGCTGCTCGTCAAAAGGGTTCTACTGGTGAGAATCTGATGTCTTTGTTGGAAAGACGTCTTGATAATGTTGTATATCGTATGGGTTTTGCTAGTACGCGTGCAGAAGCTAGACAACTAGTAACTCATAAGGCAATACTGGTTAATGATAAAATAGTTAACGTACCTTCATTTTTAGTAAATCCTGGCGATGTTATCACTGTTCGTCAAAGAGCTAAAAGTCAGGGTCGAGTTCAGGCTGCTTTGGCTTTATCTGAACAACGAGCTCCTTGTGATTGGATTACTGTAGATTCTACTGCGTTTAAAGGTACTTTCTCTACAGCACCAACGTTAACTGACTTATCTTCAGACTACAACGTAAATCTTGTTGTAGAACTTTACTCTAAGTAAGCTCGGAGAAATAGCTGAATGTATACTGAAATCAATGAAATGCTAACGCCTAAAGTGCTTAAGGTACAGGCTGAGTCACCTTATAAAGCTAGAATTGTTCTAGAGCCTTTGGAGAGAGGTTTTGGTCACACCCTCGGCAATGCGTTGAGACGTATATTATTGTCATCTATGCCTGGAAGTGCCATTACTGAAGCCTCAATTGACGGTGTTCTACATGAATACAGTACAATTGAGGGTGTTCAAGAAGATGTGGTTGATTTGTTGCTTAACCTGAAACTGGTTGCTATCAAATTAACAGTGGGAGAGGAAGTTTATCTTACATTGAATAAACAAGGTCCTTGCCAGGTTACTGCTGGTGATATTCAACTGACACACGGTCAGGAAATTATTAATCCTGAGCTTGTGCTTGCCAATTTGAATGAAAAGGGCAAATTGAATATGACCCTGAAGGTTGAACGTGGGATAGGTTTTCATAATACTGATTCCTTTGTTAGTCACCTCGATGATGAGATTGAAAAGAAATCAGTTGGTAAGTTAAAAATTGATAATAGTTTCTCTCCAGTAAAGAAAGTTGCCTATTTTGTTGATAGCGCACGTGTCGAAAATCGTACAGATCTTGACAAGTTAACAATAGAATTAGAAACAAATGGTACAATTGACGCGGAAGAAGCAATCCGTATATCAGCTAGCATTCTTCAAAGACAACTTCATTCATTTGTCGATATGAAGTTTGAAGAGTCCCGATCTGATAATAAAGAACGCAATGATTTCGACCCTGTATTATTACGTTCTGTTGATGATTTAGAGTTAACTGTTCGTTCTGCAAATTGTTTAAAAGCAGAAAACATTCATTACATTGGCGATTTAGTTCAAAGAACTGAAAATGAGTTGTTAAAGACACCTAATCTTGGTAAGAAATCACTTACCGAAATTAAGGATGTTTTAGCTTCTCGCTCTTTATCGCTGGGAATGAAACTTGAGAATTGGCCGCCAGCAAGTCTTGGCGAGTAATATTTAGGAGTCTTTGTTATGCGTCACCGTAATTCGGGCCGTAGTTTTAGCCGTACAAGTAGCCATCGTAAAGCCATGTTTTCAAACATGTGCTGTTCTTTAATTGAGCATGAGTTGATTAAAACAACTTTACCAAAAGCAAAAGACTTACGTCGTTACATTGAACCTTTAATTACTGTTAGTAAGGCTGATTCAGTAGCATCTCGTCGACATGCTTTTGATATTTTACGTTCTAAAGTTGCAGTGGGTAAACTGTTTAACGATTTAGGTCCACGTTTTGTCGAAAGACCAGGTGGTTATGTACGTATAATCAAATGTGGTTTTAGAGAAGGTGATAATGCCCCAATGGCTATTGTAGAGTTGTTAGATAGACCAATGGCTGATGCTGAAGCAGATGAATAAGATCTACTAGAGCTTCGGGAACCCGCTTTTAGCGGGTTTTTTTTTGTTTATTGTAACGCCATCATAATATGCCTTGTTTTTTCCATTGTGCTACCAGACTAACTGATATTGACAGGGAGAATGTATTTTAATGGTTAAATTTCATATTGAATTTATACCACTAAATATTCCGTAACAGTATATTCCATTTTCGAGGCAGGTATCTCTTGAATTGCAGATTGCTCATTACTAAATTGGCGCAGACTCTCATCCATAAGTTTTACTCTGTCATTTTGAAATGGAACAATCCCAAATTGTGCTCCTATGGAAAAAGCTTATTCTCTTCTCAATTGTGCACAATAAATTAATCTACTATTAGTAGATATGTTTCAATTTTTTTAGGATTAATTGATAATCTTCGGCAAATAAGTCAAATTCTAAGATCTTTTGGCAATGAGGTTTTATATTATTTTGAATTTTGATTTTACTCTGCGACTTGAATGTATCGTTTGGATAAGTTGAACTATCTGTCTTTGCTGATATTTTAAATGAGTATCTTAGCTTCTCCTGATGTTTTGGTGAAGCTAAGAACCACGACGCAGGCTTACTTGCTATTTGATGTGGGTATGAGCTGTTGTTTATCTGAAACATCATCCACAAAATGCTCACCATGGCTTGGCTTAAAGAATTGAGGTGCTTGCCCAGTAGCCATACGATAGAATCCAACACCGCTAACTAACAGAGCAATAATTCGAGCACAATCTCTCATAAAACGCTGCCATAAGGGATCACGGTGCTCTTTTATTTTATCCTGAGTGTCCAGCAGCTTACTCTTAAATGAAGCCAATTGCTCAGTAGGCAATTTGTTAGTATCTTCCAGGCAGTCGATAAGATCTTTAACTGCATTTTTCTTTGTATTGAACAATTCGCTCTTATCTTTGGATTTATTAAGCCGATTAAAATATTCATTAGTTCTTTTTAAGAGCGTATCAATTGTTACAATGGCAGCTCTTTCTTCACTACTGCGGTAGGCGTTTAATTCTTTTCTTAAGAGAGCATTCTCACTATCTTTGGAGCTGTCGGCAACAAATGAAATTATCGGCGTTGAAATCACTTGTTTTTGCAGTTCTAATTCATGCTCGAGTTTTACTATCTTAGCCTCTGCAATTCTAAGCGCCTCTGCTTTAACTTCAAGCTCCTTGAAAATAGATTCAAAATTACTCTGAGCAACCCTTAAAGACTCTTGCTCTTTAGCTATATTCTTATCTAGTAATTCCAAATTCCTTTTCTGTTCTTCAACCAGTGTTTTAAGGTCGACTATATCGCGTTCAGATTGAGTTAAAGGTTCTTTTAGAAGCGAATTCCGTTTGTTGGCCTCTGATAAATTAAGTTCTAGCTGGTCTAATTTCAGGGTCAACTCCAGTATCGATTCATTTGCTTCTTGCAGTTTAACTCCTTCTCTATGTAATTGTGCTGTAAGACTCGATATCTGTTCTTCAAATGTAGTGATTTGCTGACTAAGATCTTTATTCGTCAGTTCAGTTTGAGTCAATTTTTGACTGGTTGAATCATTTATGCTTTTTATTATTTCAAGTTGCTCTTCTTTGTCACTAATGGCCTGCACTAAAGTTTGATTTAATTCCGTTTGCTTTTGAAGACGTTGATGCTCTAGTTTAAGCTGTTCAGTTATTTTCTGAAGCTCCTCTTTTAACTCTGCTAGTTGAGTTTGTAACTTCTCATGCACACTTGTGGATTGTTCCAGTTGATGTTGTGTATCTATTTGTAGTCTTTGTGTTGATTCCAATTCCAGTGATTTCTGATGCAGTTCCTTTTGGGTGATACCCAATCTTTGCTCCATTTGTTCAACACGGGCAAACTTAAGGATAGATGAATAAAAGCTGCTGTCGAGTTCTTCTGGTTTCTGTTCCAGCGCATCAGGCATTTTACTTAATATTCTGCTGCCATTAGTGAGGAGTATTAATTGTTGCTGTTTTATGATGTGAAATAGATGTTTCTTCAATGTATGAAAGGGAATCTCTCCTGTATTTGCTCCTACAAGAGGTACCGCTCTTGACCAACGGTCTACCATCATTTTTTGATCACACCACGTCTCAAGACCAATAATTTGTTCCATTAGTAAATCAAGATCCGCAACTAATTTTTGTGTTCCCATGAGCCAAGAGATCGGGGTTTCTTCGGTAACGGTATGGCTGTTTGGATCTATCTGATGTGCAAGAACTGCTTCTGCATCAAGTGATAGTTTATACGCCATAGATAAAAGAGACTGCTGATGCTGTAGCATGGTTAATGTTAAATCCCTGCTTATAGCTTCCATAAAGGATGATGCTAATTTGGCAAGACTGGGATCTATCCCGGAAGTTGCTGAAGCGGCTTCTCTCAGAGTATCAAAAGTATTGGCAACGCAGTTTCTGCAATCCATTCGCTCTTCAATAGATAAATGATTTCTCAAATAGGTCTGAGTAACTGTATTGACCAAATAAGAGAGGGACTCTTGTACCAGGGAATGATTTTTTTCATCCATCAGAAGTCGTGAGATCATATGAGTTTGATCTGAGATGGATTGCGACAGATCATGCGGTTTAAAGGCATATTCAATATTTTCTTTAAGCCATTTAACCTGCTGTACCAAATTCAACTCGAAAAAGTTGGACAGTTCTAATTTGTTCGTCATCCAGAGTTTTACATGTTGAAGATTAAGAAATGTTTTTCCATCGCCATGCGCATCCAGATCGGTAATGGGTGTATTTCCTCTTTGGCGGAAATGGACCTGGCGTTGCGCCATATAACGACCCAATCCCGTATAGTTTCGGGTTGCAAGCCATTCAAAGGCAGGGTAGTTTTCCTGAATATTCTGATAGTTATTGAGGAGTTGTATGTTGCGATTTGTAGAATTCGCTGGAAGATATGCATTAGTTACAGCATCTAGTTCAGGATGTCCTAAATCAATTGCTGTATCCAATTGTACAGCATTAGGGAACATAAAATCGAGCCATCTTCTCAGTACGAGATCCTGAACACCCGAAAGATCCTTATTTTTAAATGTTTCAGGAACTGGATAACCATTATGATCGAATTGATTACCGTCACCAGTGCCATGACAACCGGGAATAATTTCATAGGGCATACCCAAGGGAATAATTGGTTTAAAACAATTTGAAGTTTCATGTTTTTGGACAAATTCGTGCTTTTGCACTACGAAATCAGGGAGTGTATAGAAACTTTCTTCCTGCCATCCAATTCGTACTACTTTACCTAAATTTCCACCAGGTACTGGATCCAGAACAAAGAGTTTGACTTGTAAGGCATTCAGTTTATTTAAGAGGTTAAGTTTGAGCTCTTGCTCATCATCCAGCTTTTCATTCGTGACTAATCCAGTTAATGCTTTACGTGTATAGCTGGGATCGTTGATTAGAGCTAGACCTGGAACACTTTTACTGTCACTTACAATGGTTGCAAAAGATCGGCGCTCCGATGGATTTTCTATTTTTAAGTCTTTTTCAAGAGCTTCACGGACTCGTGCAAGTTCATGAGTTAATACAATAGACTCAACTCCTCCACGGCTAAACCCGGAAATACTTAATTGGGTTTTACCTTCCGCAATAGCCCCAAGAGCTAACATGAGAGCTTTTGCTAATCTATCACCAACTTCATATCCAGGTGTATCTGCCCCATTAATCACATCAACTGAATTCGAATGATAGGCATGCGCATAATTGGGGGATTTGGCGAGGTGAGATTCAGGGAATTTTATTGTAGACTCTTGTTCACCGAGTAACAGGGTCATCAGCTGGGCAGTGTAAGAAAATGTTTCTCCACGTATATAGGATCTATTTGTACTGGGATCCGTTGGTCGGTCAACATAATTAACAGCAGTACCTAACAGGAATAAATGGTGTTCTTTTCCAGTCACATCACTTGGCTTTCGTAATGCGGTAATAAGTTCTTTGAAGTAGTATGTCATTAACTATGATCCTGATTTATACAAATACTGTTTGATAGTTTAATCTATTAAGCTTAAGAGAGTATTATCAAAATAACTCATAGTGCTGCTTTTATGTACTTAGTTTAATCTGTAAATACGCTGATTTATCTTGCAATATGACGTAGGGATTGTTGATGAATTTAAATTGATTCAGGAGTCTTACCGTTGTATCCAGGCAAGCGTCTTGTGAAGAACTCGTGATGGAAAGAGGCACTCTAACCCGCAACAGCTTTGTTACGGGTTAGGAGTTATATTAAAAAGGAATGTCATCATCTAATTCATCAAATGCATCTTGAGCTGCCTGAGCGGGCTGTTTATTGGCACTTGGGTATTGGGCTGGAGCTGATTGTTGTTGTGCCTGTGGCATATCTTCATAATTTGAGCCACTGCTGCCTTTACTGTCAAGCATTTGGATGTCAGAGGCAATAATTTCTGTCGTGTATCTGTCTTGTCCTTGTTGATCTTGCCATTTACGGGTACGCAAACTGCCTTCTACATAGAGTTTTGAACCTTTTCGAACGTATTCACCAGCTATTTCACCTAAACGATTAAAACAAACCACTCGGTGCCATTCTGTTCTGTCTTGTTTTTCACCCGTTGTTTTGTCTTTCCAGGATTCACTGGTAGCAACTGATAATGTGGTTACAGCATTTCCGTTTGGTAAATAACGAACATCAGGATCAACCCCTACATTACCAACCAAGATGACTTTGTTTATTCCTCTTGCCATTTTTTATCTCCTGTATGCGAAAGTTAGAGAGAAAGATTATACCTAAATTAAGAGGTATTGCGTAGCAACTGATTTAAATTAAACCTATTTGTTATCTATTGATGAGAGTATCAGTTCCGCAGTTCCAGGCTGGTACTCATCTTTATCGATGCGAACATAAATTACTTGTTCTTCTTTCGATATAGCAGCTTCTTTGATTCCTTTAACCTGTAACAGTTCTTTTATTAGGGAATCATTTGTGTCAATTTGAGACGAGTAATGCAATATCAGGGTAGAGACATAAACATTGGGTTTCATATAAATGGCTACACTCAGCCAGATAATACCGAGCAGGGCATTAATCATAAATATACCCTGACTGCTATGCCATTGGTATAAAACTCCAGCAAGTGAACCACCGACAAAAATTCCTAAAAATTGACTTGTAGAATAAATGCCCATAGCAGTACCTTTGCTGTTGGGATTTGCTTGTTTCGATATGAGTGATGGCAAGGTTGCTTCCAGGATATTAAACGCGATGAAATAAACAAACATCAACAGGCATAGGCTATACCAATCCTGGCAGGTCAGCGCCAGAAGAAATTGCGCGGCAGTTGAGAACAGAACTGACAGCACAAATACGGTTTTCATTAACTTTTTCTTTTCAGCCATGACAATAAAAGGAATCATGAGTACAAATGAGAATAACATTAGGGGTAAATAAAAATGCCACTGTTGGGTTAAATGTCCTTGTTTTATATGGTGGCTCAGTAAAATAGGTATAGCAAAAAATGTTGAAGTTAAAATAAAATGCTGGCAGAAAATACCCACATTCAGTCTTTGCAAATGTCGATTACTGATGACTGGTTTAAATAAAGAAAGATTTGCTTCACTATCTGCGTGAAAACATTCTTTTATTGGGTTGGGTATAACTACATGAAGTAAGATAATACCAAAAATTGCCAAAACCGCAGTGAGATAAAAGATTCCTGAAAGTCCAGAGTAATGTGACAGAGCGGGGCTGATAACCATAGCCAGACTAAAGGAAATACCAATAGTCATGCCAATTACGGCCATTCCTTTTGTTCGTTGTTCATCTGGCGTCAAATCAGCTAATAGAGCAATGAGCACACTACCTACCGCACCGGTTCCCTGAAGTGTTCTTGCGAGAATCATACCATATATAGAATCAGTCATGGCTCCAAGTACACTGCCCAGAGTAAATAGTAACAACCCGACAGTGATCATGGGCTTTCTGCCAATCTTGTCTGAAAGCATGCCAAAAGGCATTTGCAGTAAGCCCTGGGTCAATCCATAGCCACCTAATGCCAGGCCAATGAGTGTTGGTGTTGCGCCCTGAAGTTTCTCAGCATAAACAGAAAATACCGGTATAAGCAGGAATAATCCTAACATTCGGAACGAAAAAATGGCGGCAATTGGAAAAACTGTTTTTGACCAGGAATACTTCATTGATACGAGTAATTAATATAGTGGTGTGCAGATGGTACAAAGTTAAAGCTTTAGAAACAAGGTATTTTACTATTCCAATACGTATTAGGTCATTGACAGATTTTAAGATTCCCGGTAGTTTGGTGCCTTTTTATACTAGAGGATAACTCTATGAGTTCAGTATTTGCAGGAAAGGTGGCGTTAATTACTGGTGGAGCAAGGGGTATAGGGAAGGCGACAGCTCTAAAATTGGCTCAGGCAGGAAGTGATATCGCTATCGTTTACTATAATAGTTCCGATGAGGCTCAAGCTCTGGTTCAGGAAATACAGAATTTAGGGCGAAAAGCAGTCGCACTACAGGCCAATGTTGCGGATCACCAATCGGTTAAAGAACTGTTTGGCCAATTTAAAGAACATTTTAATCATCTTGATTTTCTCATCAGCAATGCCGCCAGCGGGGTATTAAAGCCAGCATTAAAGATGTCGACCAAACATTGGCGTTGGTGTATGGAAACCAATGCTTTAGCGTTAAATCATTTAGTGAGTGAAGGTCGTGAATTGATGCCTAAAAACAGCAGGGTTGTCGCTTTATCCAGTCTTGGTGCCTCCCGGGCAATACCCAATTACGCGTTTATTGGTGCATCCAAAGCAGCTCTCGAGGCGTTAGTCCGTTCATTAAGTTTGGAGCTGGCTGTTTTTGGCATTACGGTGAATACTGTTTCTGCCGGAGTTGTTGATACTGATGCATTAAAACATTTCCCTAACAGAGAACAGTTGCTTGACGAATATCAGTCTCATGCTCTTGCTGACAGACCATTGACTCCTCAAGATGTGGCTAATGCTGTGTATCTTCTGTGTTTACCTGAAGCGTCAATGATCAATGCTCATACCTTGTTTGTAGATGCGGGGTACAGCCAGGTTGGATAGAGCATCATTATATATAGATGAATAATGAACTTTTTATGATATAATTTCTAGCTTTGTGAACTTGGTTAGCACTGGGGAAGAATTATGAATGTAGCTGGCGTTTACCCTAAGGTTAGGGAAATTATTGCTGATGTATTAGTTATTGATGCTGAGGAAGTCTCTTTAAATAGTCGATTGATTACAGACTTGGGTGCAGAGTCCATTGATTTCCTTGATTTGGTTTTTCAATTGGAAAAAGAATTTAAAATTAAAATTCCTCGAGGACAACTGGAAAAAAATGCGCGTGGCGCACTGGCTGAAGATGAGTTTGAGAAAGGCGGTACATTGACACCGGCAGGACTTGAGGCATTAAAAAATTATTTAAGTGAAGTCCCTTCAGACCAATTTAAAGCAAATATGAAAGTTAATGAAATTCCCATGCTGTTTACAGTAGAAACATTTTGTAAATTGGTCGTAGCTGCAGTGGGTCAACAACAAAACGCGGAAACTGTTGCCTGATGCGTTTTTTATTCGTTGATAAAATTGTGCATATATCTCCCGGGGAATGGATTGGGGGGATTAAACACATCACTAGAGACGATGCCTATGTAACCCTTGATGAGCAAGGAAAAACGTGTTTTATTCCTTCATTAATCGGTGAAACTCTTGGGCAGTTAGCTGCCTGGAATGTCATGCAGCATAATGATTTTACCTTAAGGCCTGTTGCAGGTGTTGTTGCCAGTGCTCGCCTTCATCGCCCAGCGTATGTAGGCGAAACTCTGCTGCTTGAGTCTCATATAGATTCTCTGGATGACAGGGCAGTCCAATATCATAGTGTTGCGCGAGTAGGCGAAGAGCTTGTCTTTAGTATTGAAGGCGCTTTAGGTCCTTTACTACCGATGGCTGATTTTATTGATGCAGAGCTGATCAGACAGCAATTTACGGAAATATTTCATCCGGCAGACTGGGCAGAAGTGTGCAGTAAAAAATCAGCACTAGCCGGTGACGAACTGATTACTCATGGGCCGACCATAGCGCCTATGATGTTTGATCGGATCATTTCAAGTGAAGCGGGTATCAGTATTATAGCAGAAAAAAGAATTTCTTTGGCTGCCCCATATTTCCCCGATCATTTTCCTAAGAAACCTGTCTTACCTTTGACGGTCTTGTTGGAATGTAAATTAAATCTGGCCCGTGAATTTATTGCGCAAGCAAGACTTCCAATTAAATATCAAGTCAGTGAATTGCGTAAAATTAAAATGAGTGATTTTGTTCAGCCAGGTGATGTTGTGGTGTGTCATGTAAAAGTAAAGCAACAAACAGATGAAGAGATTATTCTGACTTATCGCAGTGAAGTAGATGGTAAGCGGGTATGTGTTGTGGATGTAGTGCTTATACCTAAAGGTTGATAACATGAATAAAAGACGAGTTGCAATAACAGGGTTGGGTGCAGTTTCACCTATAGGGCATGATGTTCATTCCACCTGGAACAATTTGATTGCCGGGCAATCTGGAATAGATGAAATCAAGCAGTTCGATGCCAGCGCTTTTCCAACCTATATCGCTGCAGAAGTGAAAAATTTCACTCCCAATCCATCTGTGAAGGGCAAACATACGCGTTTTGCAATGTCTTTTACTCATTATGCTTTGGAAGCAGCACGTCAGGCATTTGAAGATGCTGCTGTATTACCAACCCAGCAGAACTCTTCCCGATGGGGTGTTGTGACGGGTAGTGGTATGATGACTGCTGAGTTTGATTATCTGAAACGTTTTCAAAAAGTGTGTTCTGTGAACGGTGAGACGGATTGGGGTGCTCTACAAGCCCATTCCAGGGAATTTTATAAATTAACCGATTTTGGTAAAACTACTTCTAACTCGGGATTGTCGTTACTTATCCAGCATTTTGGTATCACGGGTTATGCCTCATCAGTACATACCGCTTGTGCCTCAGGTGGACAAGCTTTAGGTTTGGCCATGCAGGTTATTCGTCGTGGTGAAGCCGATTTTATGTTGGCAGGTGGATTTGATTCCATGATTAATCCATTAGGTCTCTCCAGTTTTTGTTTGTTGGGTGCTTTATCTACCTATAATGATACGCCTCATACCGCAAGCCGCCCGTTTGATGCGACTCGTAATGGTTTTGTTCTGGGTGAAGGCGCTGCTTTTTTAATACTCGAAGAATGGGAAAAAGCAAAGGCACGAGGTGCTCGTATTTATGCTGAATTAGCTGGCGAAGGTAATTCATTAAGTTCTTACCGAATTACGGATTCTCATCCAAACGGTGATGGCGCAATTCAGGCCATTGAGCGTGCTCTTAAAGATGCCGGGGTTCAAGCTCGTGATGTGGATTATATTAATGCCCATGGTACTTCGACCAAAATGAATGACCTAAGTGAAACCAATGCAATTAAGGCAGTATTTGGAGATCGAATTGCCAATTTACCAACGAGCTCTACCAAAAGCCAGACTGGCCATTTGATAGCGGCTGCAGGTGCTCTTGAAGCGGTGTTATCAGTAAAATCGATAGAACAGTCGCAAATTCCTAAAACGGCTAATTTAACTAACCCTGATCCGGAATGTGATTTGGATTATGTTACAGAAGGTCCTCGTGAAAAGTCTCTGGGTGTTGTTTTATCCAATTCTTTCGGATTTGGTGGTTCAAATAGTTGCTTGTTGTTCAAGCATCCTGAGTTTGAAGGAGCACGTAAATGAGCGATCTAAACAGAGTATTTATTACAGGACGAAGTGCTTTAACTGCTTCAGGAGATACTGCGGCGGATACCTGGCAGGCGATTCTTTCAGGTGATAGTGGAATAGATGAAATTAAATATTGGGATTTATCTCAATGGTCACATCGTCTGGGTGGTGAATTGAAGGATTTTCAACCGGCTAAAATGTTGCCCGATCGAAAATTGATTAAAGTCATCTCCCGTCAGGATGTTATGGGCATTAATGCTGCTGTGCAAGCGGTAGAACACAGTCAAATACTGAGTTATCGTGATTCTCTCGAGTCTGCTGAATTATTTAATGAGCAAACCGCCGTATATGTGGGCTCACCCGGAAATAAATACTTTCAACAATATGACTTTTTGCCTTTATTAGCTAAAACTCAAGATGACATGCAAAGCTTTGCAAAGCAGTTGTTTGATGAGGTACATCCTATGTGGTTGTTAAGGATATTACCAAATAATGTTCTCGCATATACTGGCATAACCTACGGTTTTAAAGGACCAAACCATAATGTTACGAACCATGCCGTCGGAGGCACGCAAGCCATATTAGAAGCTTATCATGCCATACGGAGTGGTCAGGCGGACAGAGCCGTAGTTGTTGCTTATGATATGGGGGTTGAACCACAATCTTTGTTTTATTATGAGAAATTGGGCGTAGTAAGTAATCGTCATTTAAAACCCTTTGATGATGAGCATGATGGAACGTTGCTTGCAGAAGGAGCCGCAGCGCTTGTTCTGGAAAGTGAAGCCAGTGTTCGTGCCCGCTCTGCAAAGTGTTACGGTGAAATTCTTGGTGGTCTATCTGCCAGTGAAGCTACGGGATTGTTTTCCATAGAGTCTGATGGACAACATTTGACGGCGTTAATGGAGCGAACACTGGAAACAGCGGAATTAGAACCGAAAAATATTGGATTAATCGTTGCTCATGGAAATGGTAATAGCAAATCAGATGATAGTGAAGCTCAATCAATTAGAACCGTATTTGCTGATCATCACGTCCCCGTAACTGCCTTTAAATGGTCTATGGGACACACCTTATGTGCTTCAGGTGTATTGGATGCGGTACTGACAACTTACGCCTTGGAAAATAGTTGTGCCCCAGGTATTGCCAATTTGGAGCGGGTTGCGTCCAGCTGTGAGGGATTAGCTTTAAGTACAGACCATCAAAAGTTACAAGCTAATTCATCAGCGCTGATGATCAATAGAGGTTTTGCCAGTATGAACGCCTGTTTGGTGATTAAATCCTGTGACTGAATTAGAACAACAAATCCAATCATTACCGATTAGTCTGGCTGGGAAATTTATATACAGATTTTTGCCATACAGAAAGCGATTAGTTTTGGCAAATATTAATCAGGTATATTCTAATCAAATCAGCGACGCTCAAAAAATACATTTAGCAAAAGCTTATTATTCACACATCGCCACATCACTAAAAGAAGCATTGCAATTGCGATTTATGAGTGAAAAGATGCTGCGTAATCAAGTGCAAGTCATTGGTCACGAAAAGATGTTGGCAGTAGTTGCTCAGCAAAAAGGAGTATTAGTTGTAACAGGACATTTTGGGAATTGGGAGTTTGCACCTTTAGGTGGGGTATTAAGTTTTAAAGAATTTCAAGGGCAATTTCATTTTATCAGGCGTACTCTAAGGTTTAAATTTATTGAGCGATTATTGTTTAAGAATTATTATAAAGTTGGTTTAAATGTTATCCCTAAAAAGAACTCCCTGGAGCAAGTCTGTGTAGCCCTGGAAAAAAATCATGCAGTAATTTTTGTTCTGGATCAACACGCATCTCTGGTTAACAGAGATGGTATCGCAGTAGAGTTTTTTGGTAAAAAAGCAGGAACTTATAGAAGTTTGGCCACGTTATCACGTCATACCGGTGTGCCAGTAATTCCAGCAGCAGGGTATCGTTTGCCTAATGGCAAGCATGTTCTGGAGTTTCATGATCCCATTCCCTGGGAAGATCATGATTCTACACAAGAAGCGCTTTATCAAAATACGTTGAAATATAATCAGGCTTTAGAAAAAATTATTTTGGCTCATCCTGATCAATGGAACTGGATGCACCGCCGCTGGAAACTCTCCTGAACGGGCGTCTTTGGCACATCTTGAACGAAAGGGGGTTTAAAAAAATGCTCATGTATCTGATGTACACTCCGCTTTTTTTAAACCCCCTTTCGTTCAACCTGTACTCAAATACGACCGTTCAGATCCAGGAATTTTTGGGGTGAATCAGTTCACAATGATTACAATCCGATTTTTTTATGTCCACTTTCTTTTAATATGTACTCAAATTCCTTCATTAAGTTCCGGGATTGTTTTGGCGCAGTTAAAAAGTGCTCACTTGGGTATAATGACCATTAATACTGTATGTTAGCTTAATAATAGTTTGAATTTTAGAGTTAGAAACCGAGTCTAATGATGAGGGGTGCGAGTCCGTCTCTCGTCTCTTAGTTGTTTCAGGGCTATAAAAAGTCTATCAATCTCATTGTCATTAGTAAAATTTAAGATGGTTGTCATTTTTTCGACTCTTAATATCTTGTAGCTTATATTTATAGCAAACCGATGAATTGAAATTTCAATAACTCCTTGTTTTGGCAGCAGGCTATTATTTGTTAGGCGTACTCCAGAAGCAGATATATCTATGACTTCAAAAGATAGATTTGCGATTTTAGCCAGAATTTCGCCATTATTATTAATTCTGAAAAATGTCCGCCGCTCATCCATTTTACTTGCCAAATCATGGTGTTAGTTTTTAATTGTAGGTTCGTCTTGAGGCAAACGTCAAGCTGCATGAGTGTATCATAGTCAAATCATTGATTGTTTATGATGTATTCAAGTATAAAAAAGCCCAGCAATGTGCTGCTGGGCATGGGGATTATTAAGACAAGGACTGAGTTGCCGTCGCGTTGGAAGGGGTATTCTCTGATTGAACACTATTAGAATTATGCGCAAAAAAACCACCTACATTTACTTTTGTCCAGTTCCAGGCGTCAGTTACTAAACTTGAAACATTATTCAAGGATATCGGTTCAGACGCACTAACAGCTGAGCTCTTTTTCGATAACTCCGTATCTGCTATAAATTCAGGCAAAATGACACTAAATTCATCCACTATCGCTTCTAAATGTGAGTGGTTAGTAACAAGTGGTGAATAGGATGAATCTTCATTTATTTGTTTGATTAATAACTCGAAATCCTGAGGAGACCCCATAATCAGCATAAGATCCAAAATACGAAACCGATTGGCATTAAGGACCTGATAATGTGTACTCAGCCAGGATTCTATTCCTTTATTTTGTTTGCTGTCTAATAGAAGTTCATGAAACAACTGATTAATTCGTGTTCTTAATTGCAGCTCTTCGTGAGTGTCAGTATAGAAGGGATCTGCACTCATATGTTCAATTAATTCATCAAGTTTTTGTAACGTACATTGTTTTTCAAGGTTCGTTAGAAGGCTGGGAAGCTTGGACTCTTGTGTTTTAATAATAGTCCTATTTTCCTGCTCTAAGATTGCTCGCTCTTCATCAGTATCAATTGGTTTATTATATGAGGGAGCAACATATACAGGCAAATTTGGGGAAAAGAATCCTGTCCAACCACTTATCCAGCAACGTTTAAACCGTTGTATCAACAGAGCAAAAAAACCTTTATCTTCACTAAACGACAATTCCAGTTTGGCTTCAGAATACGCTTTGTTTGCTATTTGAATAAGCTGTTCGTCTTTTTTTGGATTTAATTTTTTTAGTGCATCCGTGCATAGTTCCATTACCAGAATATAATTGGGAACTCCTCCTTTTAACCCAAAATGCTGCAGGGTTCTTTGTGCGTCATATTTGAACATCCAGCAGCATATGTTTTCATCATATAATTCCGGGTATTGTAACAGTGCGGTAAATATTGCCTCTCTTACCGATTTTTTAACTTCAGGACGATTCATTAAAATTGCCGTATGATATATGGTTTTACGACGGGTTTCAGAACATCCTTCTTGCACATAATATCCCAGATAATTCCTTATGGTTTTACTAACCGTCTCGGTTTTCCCTTTGAAATGTAATAAAAAATAATCAAATGCCCTTATTGATTTTTCTTTTTGTGCTAACAGATTAACGAGGGGATTTTCTTGAATGGTATTGAATTCATCCATAGTATGATGTTCTTGTTGTTGAACAGGATGAATCCATCTGATAAAGCCCCCTTTTTCTTCTTCTTTTTGAGGTACAGGTGGCCTTAATTGAATCAACTGAGTCATATTGTGGATGTTTAATTTGCCTTCATTATAAAAAAGTTGGGTATCTCCAGATTGAGCCTTGAGCCTTAAATAATAATTAGTGAGGTAACCTGTTTTATTTGTTATGTCACTGAATTCTTTGTTGTCGTTCAAACATATTAATAATTGAATGGTTTCCAAGGATAGCGATTTCTGATCTGATAATAACTTTCTTGCCAAGAGTTTGATATAAATCACATAATGCTCATGATTTTTGCCCTTGAGGTAGTGGTTAATTGCCGTTTTAAGATGATTTTCTGGTTCATCTTCATGTAATAGTTTGAAACGTGGGTTGTATAAATCCAGGTGCTCTAAAATACAGTTGATTATCGTTTCCTTTTTTTGATAATCCATCTTGTGTATTTCGGTTAGTACATGTGAGTCAACCAGTCTGCCTAGATGGGCCAGGATATAGTATGCATTGGGCATTAACGCATAATGATTCATCCAATACTGGATAACTCCCGGATCTGGATATTGCCCCAGAAGCTCATTAATTTGATCTTCACTTAAAAGATGGAAATGAGGTATTGAGCATAGAATACTGATTGCAGCCTCCGGCTGGAGCATTTTGATCTGCTCTAGAGTTAGGTTAGTGATATCCAGCTGATGTATCAGCGGATTGAGTCGAGATGGAATGTGGGATTCATTATTTGCTAATCTGTTCAGCACTGAATTACCCTTAAGGTTTTTTAAGTACTCTTCCATGCTTAACAGATGTGTAATTAACAAGGATTTGACCAATTTATTCTGAGTAGTATGAATTAATTCAAAAATTTCATGATGTGTATATTGGTTAATTTGTAAGGTGTTGATAAATGCGTTTTGAGCTTCTTGAGTTTCAGTGATTGATGTTTGGTATTGCGGTGTATTTATTAGTATTTTCAATAGATTAAATTTCATCTCGGCATTACTTTGCATGTTCATCCTCCTTGACCACTAATTCACTGATGTTTGGCTTAAACTCATGCCTGAGAATTCATCTCGAAATCAGTAATGGTTTTTAATTCCGTGGATTATCCAGTCTTCAGTTCACTGATTCGGAAAATCTGGATTTGCTCAGCATAACTGTTTGAAAAAAAAATTCAATAGCTGTCTTATTTTTGTGAATATTGGTATTAAAACAGCTTGCCTTCGTAAACAAAAGTGGCTGGACCTGTGAGAGTAAGATGAGCATTAAAATGAGGCCAATTAATGATTAAATTTCCTCCGGGGAGAGAAACGGTGATTTGTTCCGAGAGACCATAGAATAAACGACCAATTGCAGCTGCAGCAACAGCACCGCTACCGCAGGCTTGTGTTTCTCCACAACCTCGTTCATAAACCCTTAATTTAATGTGATTTTTATTTATAATTTGCATGAAGCCAGTATTGGTTTGTTCTGGAAAACGGGGATGAGTACTGATTTGCTTGCCTAGTTCGAGCACTGGCGCTGATTCTAAATTGTGAACCAAAAGCACTGCATGAGGATTCCCAACGCTAATGGCATGAAGAGCAACAGCAGTGTGTTGATCCAACTCCAGTGAATATTCGTCTGATTGATGATCTGCCAGGAATGGAATATCTTTGGGCGCCATTTTGGGTATGCCCATGTCTACGCTTACACTATCATCCTCATTAATGACTAATTCCATAGTAGTGGATTTAGTAGCAACTGTTATTTTACTTTTTGAAGTTAGGCCATAATGTTTGGCAAACAGAGCAAGACATCTTGCCCCATTACCACATTGTCCAACTTCTTGCCCATTGGCATTAAAAATACGATAAGTAAAATCAATTCCGTCTGTTGTCGTTGGCTCAATGAGCAGGCATTGGTCAAAGCCTATTCCAGTGTTACGATCGGCCCATAACGCAATTTGCTGAGGGAGCAGGTGTATTTTTTGATTGACACCATCGATTACCATAAAATCATTACCTAAACCATGCATTTTTGTAAATTGAATATTCATAATAAAACTCTTCAGGATGATTTGGTGGTTGGTGTGGCTTTTTCAGGTACAGGGATATATAAAGGCCCCTTTTGACCGCAAGCAGTTAAAAATAATACTGTCGCACAAACTAAAAATGCAAAAAATCGGGTCATTATATTGGCCATTGGTTAAAATATTATTATATGAAATTTATCAATGAAAGAGAACTGAGCTGTAAGTTCTCTTGTTCAAGAAAGAAGCCTATCTGCTGGCAGATTAAATAGCGAAGCTAGATGAATGGGTCGGAGCATTTGGTATATCTGCTTTATTTTCTCTTAGTACCTCAATTGAACTATGCATACTTTTCGTAATGCGTTGGTAGGACTGGGGATTAATATAGAAGATTTGTTCGTGTTTTTGATTTAGGTTTTCAGTCCAGGTCAGGGTGTAAATGAGCATATCCGGAATATGAGACTCATCACTGTATTGCGGTTTTACTTTGATAAGTATTTCATCCGTATCTTCGTTTATCAGTTTTTTTCTGACAAAAAGTTCAACCGCTTCAAGGGTATTATAATTTGAAGCATCTGTAGTTGGTACCAGATTAATGATTTCTTTTTGGGGATCTGGAGTGATTAGTTCCTGAGTATCTACTAAAAAATGAGCTATTAGATGCGACCAGTGATGCGCTCGACCATCGGAAGGTTTAATTTCTATGCCATAAGCTCTGAATACATCGCTGGCTCTCACTTTGGTTATCGAATATTGGCTTTGTCTTCTGGACAAGCCGGATCGTTCATTTATTCCCTCCAGAGTAGCTATAAATTGTACTTCGTCAGCTTGTTCGATTTGTAATTTAGGCAGTGTTTCCATCAATTCAATTCGTGATATTTTTTTAAGATGGACTCGACCTTCTCTGGGGGCTTTGCTTTCAGGAGTCAAATGTTTAAACAGAGTTTGCCCATCTATAGTACAAAGGGGTCTTGCTTTACTTCCACCTGGAGTTTTTGCAACCATAGGGTATCGTTTATCGGGTGTGGCAGGGGTTAATTTACTGTATCGTGCTCCAGTTGCTTCAATTGGGAGTTGTAGATCCCTATTCTCATCTGTTTCTTCGAGGATTAATGGATTTGGCCCCTCGTCTTTACGAAAAGACTGAAATGTCCTTTTTGCTGGTCGTTCTGGGCCAAAAAAACTTCGTTTGGCCTCACGTCTCGGTTGTGGTTTGGTTATAGAATGGGTGAGATCATCATATTTTACTTTTCTAATGGAACTTAAGGTATTGAAAAAGAAATAGGGGGTAATATGGTGTCTATTTTGTTGCTCAGATTTCGTAATAATAGTTAACCATTCCGCACGAGAGATGGATAAGGATTCCAGATCGATATATTTAAAACAACGTCGGTTCTTCATATTGAAGATTTTTTCAGAGGCAATTTCCTGGGCTTTAAACAGTTCGGATAAAGAGTCTTTTTGCAGTTCCAATGATAATTTTTCTTGATTCAGTTTATTTAAAGTAATTAAAATCTCTGTTGATGAGGCACCACTGTGGTGTGCAAGAGCATTAATAAACGCGGGACGTAATGAAGAATCTAATTGACTGTATTGCTTACTGTATAAGAACCAGTCATAGTCGCTCAATATACTGGTACAGGGTCTGCTTGCCAGTTCTTTAATTAGTTTCTTTATCATTCGTTTTTATCTCAATATGCGTTTAGCGTCATCTGTTTTTTTGAAAAATGCACTATTCTTTAGTATTTTCAGGCATGTTTTTGATATAACTCAATGTATTTAAATTAAATTTTTTAAAATAACTCTGTCACAATTTAAATGATTAAGTGTTACAAATCCTATTTCAATGTCAAACACTATGATAAAATTTTATACATTAAAATGCAAGAGATTTTTAATCACATCCATGCTCTATTTATAAAGTATATTTATGATTTCAGTAATGATTGATCCTTCTCAAGTTCAATACATTGATTTTATTCCCTTCTGAATATTCAATATTAATTCGCTTAATTGGGAATACTAAACTTGCACTGCTCCTTTGCATTGGCGATAATTTGTATTTTTTGGTGGAGAACCAATTTTGAGCATATATATGAATGATCCGCAGGAAAAGGCACAGGCATGTGTCATTTGGTTGCATGGGTTAGGTGCTGATGCTTCTGATATGATGGGGTTGGCAGATCAGTTAATGATTAAAGATGTGGCGATACGTCATGTATTTATTGATGCGCCTGCACGACCTGTTACTCTGAATGGTGGTATGGTCATGCCAGCATGGTATGACATTATTGGAATAAAGTTGTTGGATAGAGAAGACAAGCAAGGCATTGAACAATCAGAAGAATATATTCGACAGGTCATGGAATCACAGCTTAATGATGGTTTTCAGTACTCACAAATTTATCTTGCCGGGTTTTCCCAAGGTGGAGCAATGGCGCTCCACACCGCACTTCATACCGCACATACTTTAGGTGGAGTCATTGCATTATCTGCATATTTACCTTTGGCAGGAACTAATACTCCTCAATTGGATAAAAGTACCTCAATATTTATGGGTTCCGGTCAGTTTGATCCTCTTGTTTTACCTGTATGGACTCAACAAAGTAGGGATTGGTTACTGAATAAAGGATATAATGATATCTTTTTTCAACAGTACCCAATGGAACATTCCATTTGTTATGAAGAAATCAAAGACCTTAGTCTTTGGCTTAATAAGCAGGTTCAAGGAGCTGTGTAATGCCTATTGTAAAAAGATCACGAATAGTCAAATATACTTGTGAGCAAATGTATGGTTTGGTTAATGGTGTTGACCATTATGCGGAATTTCTACCTTATTGCGCAGAAAGTACAGTACATCATCGTGATGATGATGAAGTTCAGGCTACTTTAGTTATCAGTGCAGCCGGGATGAGCAAATCTTTTACTACCCGTAATCGATTACAAGTCAACAAAATGATTGAAATTCGTCTTGTAGATGGTCCTTTTAGTCATTTGGAAGGCTTTTGGCGTTTCGATGAAGTAGAAAATGGCTGTAAAATTTCCTTTGACCTTGAGTTTGAATTTTCTGGAAAAATATTTTCCATGCTTCTTGGCCCTGTGTTCGATCAAGTAACTGATAAAATGGTTGATGCATTTTGTGATAGGGCTGAGGTTGTATATGGTAAAAGTTGAGGTGGTTTATATAGCTAGGGACGGCACTGTTTTACATCATGATTTGAAGTTGACACCCGGTTCAAGTGTTGCTGATGCTTTAACCGCATCAGGGATCTTCGATTCTCATCCAGAAACCAGGGATTTACCTGTAGGAATATTTGCGAAACAGAGTTCTATGGATACAATCCTTAAAGACGGCGACAGGGTCGAATTATATCGCCCATTGGTGTGTGATCCTAAAGAGAAAAGACGTCAGAAAGCTCGTTTAAGAAAATAAATCAGACTGTTCCTTTTATTTTGAGGTAGAACTTCCAGATCCCGCGGGAAATCTGCGGGAGTCAGGAAGCAGGGCTGAACTGAGTTTTCGAAGAGGTGAAGATTGTTCAGCACTGCGCTCAGGATGACGAAACTTGAGAAGTTGCAGATTATGTTTAGGGTCTGTGTTCAATTCGGATTATCGAGTTACCTCTAAAATAAATAACTACGGTTCGAATTGCCATACTGCCTGTACCTCTACGCCAGGTGTATGCATAATCCCATCGATCATTGTTAAATGTGGGGCTCATTAAGCTGGTACCCATTAAAATGGCTGCGTCATTTTTACTCATGCCCACTTTTAATCGTTCTACTTTTGATTGTGGTAGCAAATTCCCCTGCTGAGCGATGCGTCTGGCAAAATCATATGATGCACATTGAGTCAGAGTTAATGATAAAATGAGTGTTAATAGAAGAATTATTATTCGCATATTTTTTGCCTACCGTGAAAAATTTCGCCATAATAACATGCCATTTATTTAAAGACACCACTAAACGGGTGCAAATTCATTACTGCTAAGGAGCACAAGTGGAAGAGAGTCAGCAATTAAAAGATGCCGGATTAAAAATTACCTTGCCGCGCTTGAAGGTATTGCAAATTTTAGAGCAATCTCGTAATCATCATTTAAGCGCTGAGGATGTCTATAAGGCTTTATTGGAAACAGGTGAAGATGTTGGCCTGGCTACTGTGTATCGAGTTCTTACTCAGTTCGAAGCTGCCGGATTAGTATCCCGCCACAATTTTGAAGGGGGATATTCCGTTTTTGAATTGAGTCAGGGGGAGCATCATGATCATTTGGTTTGTGTTAAATGCGGCCGAGTAGAGGAATTTGTTGATGAGATTATTGAACAGCGACAAAAAGTTATTGCTGAAAAGGCTCATTTTAAAATGACGGATCACGCACTTAATATATATGGTATTTGCCCACAGTGTGGCTGAGCATTGACACTCAATGAGTGATTAAACAAGAACGATATAAGAACCAGCCGTTTAATCGAAGGATAACATGAGTATGCAATTTGATTATATCATTGTGGGTGCAGGAAGTGCTGGTTGCGTACTCGCCTCACGATTAAGCGAAAATCCAGCTAATAAAGTGCTGGTTGTAGAGGCTGGTGGCAGTAATAAATCCCCTCTGATTCAGATACCATTTTTAACGGTGCTGACTATGCCTTTTCGTTTGAAGAACTGGCATTATTGGACTGTTCCGCAACCAGGGCTTTACAATCGATGTGGGTATCAACCCAGAGGTAAGGCGCTTGGAGGTTCCAGTGCCATCAATGCCATGATTTATATCAGGGGGCAGGGCGAAGATTACGATGAATGGGCGCAAACGGCATCAAAGGATTGGTCTTATGATTCCGTTTTACCCATTTTTAAAAAATTTGAACATAATTACAGTATTCATGACTCATATCATGGGCAAGATGGGGAATTGGCCGTAAATGATTTGGTGAGCCCAAATCCAATCTCTCAACTGTTTGTTGAAGCAGGGAAAGCTTGCGGATATGCCTATAACTCTGATTTTAATGGAGCTAGTCAATCTGGTGTTGGTCTATATCAGGTCACTCAAAAAGCAGGTAGGCGACATTCGGCAGCAGATGCATTCCTGGATCCAGTATTGGATCGAACCAATTTGACGGTATTAACCCGGGCGCGTGTTTTAAAATTATTGATTAGTGGAACGCATTGTCACGGAATAAGGGTAAAACATAAAGGCAAAATAATAGAGTTTAGCGCCAGAAAGAAAGTAATCTTAAGTGCTGGAGCTATTAATTCACCGCATTTATTAATGCTGTCAGGAATTGGGCCGCGAGACGAGCTGTCACGTCATGGAATAAACTGCATTCATGAATTACCTGGAGTAGGTGAGAATTTTCATGATCATCCTGATTATGTGCATGTATACAAAGCCAATAATCCCAATCTTTTGGGTTTTGGCCCCTCTGCGCTATGGGACATATTTAAAGCGTATCGTGAATATAAAAAGAATTCAACAGGAATGATGGCTACAAATTTTGCAGAAGCAGGTGGTTTTCTTTCAACAGATTCACAACAGGAACGGCCTGATATCCAATTGCATTTTGTTCCAGGCATTGTTGATGCTCATTGTCATAAGTTTCATTTTTCTCGGGGAATGTCCCTTCATTTTTGTGTCCTTCGTCCTAAAAGCCGTGGTCGAATCAGTTTGAAATCTGCGAATCCACTGCACGCTCCAGCTATTGATCCCAATTTTTTAGCGCATGACTACGATTTGGAGATTATGTTACGCGCTTATAAAATGACTCAGGAATTGATGGAACATGAACTGTTTTCTCCATGTAACGCAAGACCTTTATATCAAGCAACATCAGACGCACAAATCATTCAATTAATACGGCAACGTGCTGATACGGTGTATCATCCAGTAGGAAGCTGCCGTATGGGTCATGATGATATGGCTGTGGTAGATTCACGGCTGAATGTACATGGTATTACCGGGCTGGTTATTGCGGATGCTTCCATTATGCCGCAGGTTGTATCCGGTAATACAAATGCGCCAACAATGATGATTGCTGAACAAGCTGCACGATTTATCCTGGATTAAAGCAATGTCCGAGTTTTAAGATTATACTTAAGATATTTGGTTCATAAGGATATTTTTTATGTATGAAGATTTACGTATTCCCTATCAATCCGGAATCTTGCCTTCATTGCAGCTAGGTGGCATTGAAGTTGAAAATCAACTTCTTACTGATGCTCCGGTAAATCTGGTATTAAAATCTTTTAACCGTCATGGATTGATTGCTGGTGCTACGGGTAGCGGTAAAACCAAAACCATCCAGGTCTTGAGCGAGCAACTCTCTTTGGCAGGGGTCCCCTGTCTGGTTATGGATATTAAGGGTGATATTTCTGGTTTGGCCATGCCCGGAGCTGCATCAGAGACTATGATCACTAGAAGTAAATCGTTACATCTGGATTTTATCCCTCGTGGTTTTCCGGTTGAATTTTTGACCTTGAATGAGTCTCATCCTGGAGTACCACTACGCTCAACTGTTTCTGATTTTGGACCTGTATTATTTGCCCGAATGCTTGATGTCAATGAGACTCAGGAAGGGGTTGTAACTGTTTTGTTTGAATACGCCAAGCAAGAGCAGTTACCTTTGATTGAGTTGGCTGATCTGAAAAGTTTATTACAATACGTGCAAACTGATGCTGGAAAGGAGAAAATTGAAGCCCGCTTTGGCGGGGTCGCAGCATCTTCAGTGGGCACCATCATGCGTAAAATTATCGAGTTGGAATCTCAGGGAGGCGATGAGTTTTTTGGTGAACCTGCATTTGATGTTTTGGATTTGGTTCGAACGAACGCGCAAGGTTTAGGGATCATTTCAATTTTGCGGCTGTTGGACATGCAGGATAAGCCTAAATTATTTTCTACCTTCATGCTGAAATTATTATCCGACGTATACCGTAAAATGCCAGAGTTGGGTGATCCGGACAAGCCCAAGCTTATTTTATTTATTGATGAAGCACACCTGATTTTTAGTAATGCCAGCAAAGCCTTGCTCAGTTTGCTGGATACTATGGTGAAATTAATTCGTTCCAAGGGGGTGGGATTAATATTTTGTACTCAAACGCCTAATGATATTCCTGAAAGCGTATTAAGTCAGTTAGGATTAAAAATCCAGCATGCTTTACGAGCGTTTACTGCTAAAGATCGAAAAGCGATGAAGTTGGTCGCTCAGAATTTTCCACCATCCGAATACTATGATACAGAGCAATTATTAACCGCTTTGCGAATAGGTGAAGCTTTAGCCAGCAGTTTGGATGGTAAAGGTCAGCCTACGCCGTTAATCCAGTGCATGATAAGAGCGCCTGAATCAAGGATGGGGATTTTAAGTGATCAGGAGTTAAATCAGGTTGTTGCTGCCTCAACTTTATACCCGCGTTATAGCCAACGCCTGGAACGAAATTCAGCTAAAGAAATTTTGGCTGCTCAGAACAGTAAAGCAGAGCAACAGCAAAACTCAAAGACTGAGATGAGTAAAGATACAAATGAACCTTCAGTAATTACTGCTGTTACGAAAAACACTTTATTTCGGCAAATTGTACGTCAGCTTGTGCGCGATATGACTCGCGCACTGATGTCGGCTCTGGGGATTAAAAAACGTTAATTGGATCTTAGTCCAAATTAATTGAGTAAGAATAACTTCCAAAACTGTCGTAGCTAAGACCTAAATAGCGTATTCCCTTACACGATGCGCTAACGGTAGGTGTGTACATAAATGGACCGTCTTTGATGTCCAGTACACACCAGTTTTCATTATCATATGCTACTGTTACATGGGCATAACCAGAGCGACAATCAAAACCGTCTCTAATAATAAAGCTACGTGGGCCTACTCGTTCCAAAATAACATCTGATTCACTATAGCCACTGACTACATAAATACCTGGATGTGCTGTATCGCTCAAATGAAAATAATCTTTGTATCCACATAAACCTTCATTGGCGTAGGCATTAAACATAACCACACTACTTGCTGCTGCTAATATCCATTTTTTCATATGAACTTACCTTATTGTTATTGTAATTGATGGCAATTATAAGGAAGTGATGGATATAAAACAATCATGTTGATTTTATTATCTCTGTTTATGCCTAAAAATACATAAGGGGATTATGTAACTAATGAGTGTTTATTACAGACGTCTGGTTATTATAGATACTTTCTTTTGGGTAAATTTAACCTAAGTTCAATTGTTGAACTTAGGTTAATAGTGTCTTGTATACGTTTTTCCCTTCTTGGACAATAATAAATCCGGTTGTCTTTAAAAGAGTGGTATAAAATGAACGTTACACCAAATCAGGCAGTACCTCCTTGACCTCTGTGTCAATAACCGATTCAGTTACATGATGATACGCATTGTTTGTTACCATCAGCGATTGAGCTGGAATTCCTGCCCATTGGGTGTTTTCTGGCAGACGTTCCCCCTTCATAACCAAAGATAAGCTGCCCAATGTTGAGTTTTCTTCCATTAAGGTATTATAAAGTACGATTGATCCAACCCCTATATTACAACCAGAGTTAATGGTCACATTGGACACTTTGAATATTCTGTCTTCGTAAAGATGGGTCTGAATAATAGTATCCGTGTTAATGCAGACATCATCGCCGATAGTAATTAAATCAAATTCAGAAAATTCGGCACTGTCTGTGAAAACCCGTTTACCTGCCTTGGTTCCTAAACAGCGGTGCACTAACAATGCGAAGGGTGTCCCCAAAATTTTGTTGGTAAAGTGGGGATTGATAAAATAGTTATAAGAATATTCAATTATATCGTTTTTCCAGATGAATACATCCCATATGGGCTTGGTTAATGATTTCAGTTTACCTAACATCGCCCATTTTAATCCAACCAAAACACCGATTAATCCTACCGTAATGAATAACTCAGCAAATGGTAATACTAAAGCGGCCATTTCCCATGAGTATTTATTGATCATGTAGTCCAAAACATAAAGCATGTTAAATAAAACTATAAAGGAAAATGTAGTTGGTATTATGATCCTGATAAATTCAATGACCAATCTGATTAAATACAATTTCCTTGGCGGATTATAAGTTTGTTGTTCAGAATAACCTGCAAATGTTTCCCTTTTGGGTAAAAATACCGCTGGTGAGCCAAGCCAGGCAGTATTTGCTTCCGATGATTTGTTGCTTTCTGGAGGTAAAGAGAGGCAGCCTAATAATCCTCCATCACCTATTGTTTTTCCTCCAGGCAATAAACTGACGTTACCGACAAACCCTTTCTTGCCTATATAAGATGGAGAGAAGGTAATATAGCCTTGGTGAACAGTGGGCCAGGCAAGAGCCACAGAACTTGCAGTGAATCCACCGTCATCTATCGTCACTAAATCAGGAATGATATGCGGGGTCTCGCCCATTTCCACACCTTTTCCAAGTTTGGCTCCCAGAAGGCGCAAAAACATGGGGAAATAAAGAGTATCTGCCATTACAAATATTTCGTCCTCATCCAGCATCTTCACCATGATCCAATGTCTGAGATAGTACATGCTTTTCAAAGAGTAACTGCCGGGCTTTATTTTATTCAATAGTATTTTTTTACAGAGAACGATGCTCAAATAGTGCAAAAATAAAAAGAGTATGGTGCCTATGGGAACAGCAAAAAACATCGTGATAAAATAATGTCCTTCATCATAAAAGTAAGTCATTAAAGAGATGCCGGGTATGATGCACATATAGTAAGCGACCATTACCAAAACTAAACCCAGATAGTGTAGAAGACCAAAAACAGTGGAATCCAATAGGCTGTACTCCTCCACTTTGGATTTTCTTTTTGTAATGTGATCTTTCGGTAAACTAGCAGGCAGAGCCGGTGAGCCGGCGTAATAAGTTCCTTGAGGGATCAAGCTGTTATCCGGAAGCATGGACATATCTTCCAATACAGCGTTATCTTCAATCACTGTATTCAATCCAAGTACCGCTCTGGAACCAATGTAACAGTTATCTTCGATCTTGATTGTCCCAATTTTTAACCACCCGTCTTCGACGATATATCCATTAAATTTGCTGTCACTACCTAAAGATGAGTTCTCACCAATTTCGAATAAATCGGGTGTTAAAATCTGCATGGTTCCGATGTAGCTGTTTTTGCCAATTTTTGCTCCCAGAACCTTATAATAAAGATTGATTAATGGAGAGCCAATTAAATACTTATTTAAATGAGTATTCTTTTGAAGTCGTTGAACCAACCACCATCGATAATAAAACCAGCCCCAAAGAGGATATACTCCTGGTTTTACACGTCCTAGCAAGAGCCATTTCATCGTCACTGTAATCGCGATCGATATAAGTGGCATGGATAAAAATAGCCCTAAAAATGCAATTTGCGCTTCTCGGGAAATGAATGAATACTCCGAAGTTATCCAGGTGTAAGCCAAAATAATCGCTAATAACTGCCAGGCGCCTACCGCATATTGAAAAATACACCCGAAAAACTGGCCTACTCCACAAAGATAATACTTCCATGCAGGTGCTCTGTATTTTTCTCTAGGCGGACTATTTTCTTGAGTTTGCTCGTCTTTATTAGAATTACCAAAAATCAGAGCCAGTTGTTTAATGGTTGGATGTTTATACAGATCCAAAATTGAGATGTTTTTTAATTCGGGTATTTTTCGCAAATTAGATATGGTTTTTGCGGCGATCAAGGAGTGACCACCTAAATCATAGAAAAAATCTGCAGTAACAGAAAGAGAATTACACCCCAGGGCTTGTTCCCAAACAAAAGCTATTTTGCTTTCCAGCTCTGAGCCAGGTGCTTCATATACACTGCTCGTTTTTTTAGGGGTCGGTTTGGGGAGTTCCTTTCTGTTCACTTTACCACTAGACAATAAAGGAAATGCTTCTAAAATCTCAATAAAAGAGGGAATCATATAATCTGGTAATCTGCTTCGCAAAAAGGACTGGAATGCATCAAGGTTAAAGCTCTCTTTATTCTCTAACAACAGATAAGCCACCAAAGATGGCTGATCCAGTTTTTGCAAAGAAACTACCGCTTGACTGATGCCTTGATAATCTAAAATTACCGTTTCAATTTCGTTTAATTCTATACGAAATCCCCTAAGTTTCACTTGATCATCAATTCTTCCAGCAAATTGTAAATCACCATTCGCAGTTTTTCTCGCCAAATCGCCGGTTCTGTATAAACGTTGTTGGGGATTATTGGGATTGAATATAAATTTTTCAGCGGTAGTTTCAGGTCTATTCACGTATCCACGAGCTAATGCGGAGCCGCCAATACATAATTCACCTTCTTCACCAACTTTAACTTCTTGTAAGTGTTCATCAACAAGCACTACTTCATATCCAGGTAATGGTTGTCCAATCGTCACTTCGCTCTCTGGATGACATTCAAAATAGGTGGCGATAACTGTTGCCTCAGTTGGGCCATAGGTATTCATAATTCTCAAGCCAGGTCTACTCCAACGTTTGACCAAACTGGCCGAGCACATTTCTCCGCCCAAAATTAATAATCGTAGATCAGGTAGTTGCCCTTCAAGTGTCGATAGCAGGGTGGGAACTGTTGAAAATACACTAACCTGGAGTTGTCGTAAAAAGGAAATTAAACCGACTCCAGAACGTACTTCTTTTTCAGTACAGGCAACTAAGGTGGCACCATTAGCAAAAGCCATCCACAACTCTTCCAATGAGGCATCAAACGCCAGGGAAAATCCTTGATAGACTCTGTCTTTATCAGTCATTTCGTACAGCTTGCTTGCTACTGAAACATAATGACAAATACTGCTATGTGGTATTTCTACACCCTTAGGCTTACCTGTAGATCCGGAAGTATAAATGATATAACAGAGGTTATTTTCATCAGTTTCGCTATCATCAATGGTTAGACGAGTGCTTGGTTGCTGTGAAATCTGATGGCCGATTTGATCCAATATCATTACAGCTGGCCAGTTTAATTTCTTTTGGTTGAATTGATTCGATGAAGTCAGTACTGCATCAAATGGAAGATCTGAAAAAATATAATTGATGCGCTCTTCTGGATAATCAATTTCAATAGGAACATAAGCCGCTCCTGATTTCAATACTGCCAAAATGGCTATATAACATTCTATTGATCGTTCTAAAAGTATACCAACAATGCTTCCATTTTTTATTTGGTTTTGAGCTAAATAATGAGCAAGCTGATTGGTACGTTCTTCTAATTCCTGATAAGAAATTAAGGCATCATCGCATATTAAAGCGATATTGCTTGGATAAATTTCGACTGATTTCTCAAAATAATGATGAAGCTGCCTACATTTGTCCATTTCTAAGTCCTTTTATGGGTATATTTCTACACTTCAGTTGTGTTAATAAATCAGGTAATTGATTTATAGTAAAAGATCTAAATAATAGGTGGCAATAGACAAATATGCAATCGTGATCATTTTATAAGGAGTCCAGCTTTTAAGTGATTCATAAATGGGAACTGTTAACAATTTGGGGCTGTTGAGCATTTTTCCTTTACTGTCGGGGAGGGCTGGACAATGATCACTGATCTTTTTATTGAAGCCTTTGAAGATGATGTAATAACAAATGATTAAACAGTAAATTCATTATTAATCATAAATTTGGCTTGGATATGGTAAATAAATAAATTATTCTTGCAGTTCATGTTCATAAAGCCAGAAGTATTAATTTAATGAATAAAATGAGTATGCATCGCCTGTTACATTTTAAAAACCGGATGTTGATGGTATTCGTTTTATGGATAAGCGCAAGCAATGCTTCAGCTACTAATTTAACCCCCGAGCAAATTGATGCGTTGATAGAAGAAACACGCTCTTTAAGAAATGAGGTTGTGCAATTAAGACGACAACTTTATGAACATACAAATACTCATAAAAAGACACAAACTCATAAAGGTACAATTAAGCCAAGACAGACATTAGAAACTGCTTTAAAAAAATCATCAAATAACAAAAAGGCTTCAGCGAAGCACAATGCAAAAGCCCGTACTTTTATTGCTCCAAACCATCAAGGTACTTCCCAGAATATAACTCTCTCAAAATCGGAGAGTTCTTCAAAGCAGAATGCGGATAAGTCTAATTCGTCAGGGCATACTGATAATGCAGTGAAACAAAACCATAATGTATTAACCCTGGGAGGAATACCCGTCGTTATTTCACCCTATTTAGGCTCGCCTTCAGCTTATGACGGTTCTGATTTACTCACCAACATATCCCAACAAAATGGAGACTTACTCGCCCTACAATATCGACAAGAGATTGAAAATGCTTTTTCGGACTCCAAGGCTAAAGCTTCTGAATATTATCTCGTTTTAAGTGGTTCTTTAGGTGCTCAAATTTATAATACCAGGCCTTATATAGGCCCGCCTACAAATGATATCGATTTGACAACTGCAAACATAACCGCACTAGCCGGTATGGGTTCATGGGTGACTGGGTTTTTTAGTTTTGATTACGATAATCAGCCGCCAGATGGATTGACTCCTCCTCAAATTGGTCCCAGAGAAGCAAACTCAAGAGTATATCTGGAACAAGGGTATTTAAGTATTGGCAATCTGAATAAATCCGATTGGTATGGGTCAATTGGACAAATGTACCTCCCTTTTGGTCAATATAATGGTTTTATGATTAATAGCCCATTAACCTCCACACTATTTTCGACTATTGAGCGACCTATATTGCTAGGTTATACCCATAGTACCGACAAAGCAGAACTTGATTTGGATGCTTATGGGTACCAAGGGGAAACGGTGACCTCTGTAATAGGTAACAACACGATTAATGAGTGGGGTTTAAGCGCTCAGTACACCCTCACTGAAAGTAATTGGAACGGAGGTATAGGAGTTGGTTATATTTCAAATATTGCAGATGCAGAGGGAATGCAATTAAACAGTCAAAATTCTCAATTTTGTACTGTTTTTGGCGGATTTGCTTATCCTTGTGGAAATGGCAATATATTAAAACATAAGGTTCCTGGATTTGATTTTAATGCCAGTTATTCAATAAATGCATACAGTTTTGTTGCTGAATATCTAACGGCAACAACAGCTTTTGCGATAGAAGATTTGTCCTATAATCGTCATGGAGCAAAACCACAGGCCTTCGATATTGAAGCCGCATATTCATTTACAATATTCAACAAACCGAGCAGTATTGCTATAGGTTATACTTTAACTAGAGAATCGTTGGCTTTCTTATTACCTGCTCGAGAATACTCTTTGGCCCTGAATACTTCATTATGGCGTAATACAACTGAGAGTTTAGGATTTCAGCATGATGTAAATTATGGTATTGATGATTTTGCAACAGGACAATTACTCCCTGTTTTTTATTCAGCAAGTCGAGCCAACTTAGGTAAAACCAGTGATACAGTATTATTTGCAATTAATGCGAGCTTTTAATGAGCTTTTAGTGTTCGCTTCATGTTGGTCTTGTGACGTTTTTCCGGTTGGTTTAGGTGAATTATCCTATCGTGTAGAGGGCATAAATGGTGTCTTTTGATCGTCATTTCTTCATGTAAAGCTCGTTTTTGCTGTAGAGTGAGCTATAGTGTAGGAGTGACTCGCAGAATCCAGGTTATTTTTAATCGTGCTGAAGG
This sequence comes from Legionella quateirensis, assembly GCF_001467955.1. Taxonomy (GTDB): domain Bacteria; phylum Pseudomonadota; class Gammaproteobacteria; order Legionellales; family Legionellaceae; genus Legionella; species Legionella quateirensis. The sequence goes on from NZ_LNYR01000001.1 coordinate 45,876, forward strand.
AGTTTTTTCGATGGTAAATCAGAAGGTATTGCTATTATTTTGTACTTTAGGATTTCTTGTTTCGTGTACCCCTTTAACAGGAGTAACACCAAGCTCGGCTTCAGGATCTACCCAAGCAACCGACAGCCAATTATCGTCAACTAGTTCTATAAAATTAAAAATGGGTAAAAAATTTACCAAATATCGTGCAGCACAAAGAAGAGCTGTACACAGAGCACATGGCCAGCATTAATTTAACCAGGTATTTTTTTTGAGGCTTATTTATATGCACTTTCACTGGTTTAAATTTAATATTGAGAGCTGATAAGCTACAATCGTCTCCGTCTAATCCATTGTAATGAACAGAACTATGCTTAATGATCCCTTGGTTTTAAAAAATCTCATTGGCCAGACCATTCATCTCGAATTATTGGATAATCTTCATTATGAATCATTGCGTATAGCGGCAAATGATGAACGAATTTGGACCTTTATGCCTATGAAGGCTCATGATGAGTATTTTGATGATTGGTTTAATGAGAGTTTAATCAAACACAATACGGGACTTCAGATTACCTATGTTATTCGTTGTATCAGTGATGGTCAGGTTGTTGGTTGTCGCTCATATTACGATATAGACGTACAGCACAAGCGTTTGGAAGTTGGCTATGGTTGGTTTTCCCCCAATGTTTGGGGGAGGAAAATAAGTCTTGAATGTATGTGGTTATTATTTCGTCAGGCAATTGAAGATTGGCGATTTAATCGTATTCAAATCGCTACAGATCCCAATAATGAGCGCTCCTATAACAATCTGAAAAAATTGGGCGCCAGAGAAGAGGGAGTGCTTCGTGAGCATATGATTCATCATAATGGAGCAATTACTGATACGGTTATTTTTAGTATTTTATCCAGTGAGTGGCCGCAAATAAATGAGGGGATTTTAAAGCGGCTGACCTGGTAGAGATTATTGTGTTAAATTGTGAAATTTTTCTTAATTAAGTCCTGTACAGTCAGGGCTTTTCGAAATGCTTTAGTATAAAATGACTAAGACCGTTTATTGTTGCAAAATCATCAAGGCTATAAGCACGACATTGAGCGTTTTCGGCAAGATACATTTTTTTTAATGAACTTCCTGCTCCCAACTCCAGGAAGATGTCAGTTCCATATTCTGGAGCTAACTTCATGACTTTGTTCCAATGCAGTGTTTGTGAGAGCTCTTTAGCGAGTATCGGAATCATTTCTTTTGATGAAGAAATGAGTTCGTTTGTTAATGAATTCAGTATGGGAATGTGCATCACGTAGTGTTGATAATGTTCCAGGGAACTTAAAAAAGCGTCCGTTGCTTTAATCAGTAAGGGCGTATGTGAGGGTAAATTCACTTCCAATCGTTTTGTTGTGCGAACTCCATGCGATTTTGCCTCATTCAGTAGTAATTCCAAATGAGTTGCAAGACCCCCAAGAATATAATGATCGTCTGCATTAATGATGGCAATGGGGCAGTTAAAGCGGGTAGAGAGGCGCTGGGCACTATTCAGGTCTATGTTTCCTTTTAATGCAACCAAACCACAGGACTCTCCTGCTGCAACTTCAGTGGTCACTTGTTGCATCAGTTCTGCTCTTTTATAAGAAAGAGAGCATAATTCTTTAATACTTAATCTGGCACTGGCAGCATAAGCAGATAATTCCCCCAGGCTATATCCACAAAGAAGTTGAGGACTTAAGCCTGTTTTCTGGATGAGCGCTTGATACGAGCCAACACTGAGTACCGTTAAAAAAAGTTGAGCATATACTGTGTCATGACAATACTGCGCGACAATTTTTTTATCCTGCAGTTCCAGACCGATCTGTTGCGATGCGTCATTTAACCATTGTCTGCCAAAATCATCCTCAGCCAGCATTTTAAACATATTGGCATCTTGTAATCCCTGACCAGAAAACGCAATTAGTAATGACATAAAAGAGGTTCACAAAATAGTTGGCTAATAAATAATAAGACACTCATCAAATCAGCAACACCACCCGGGCTGATTCCTTCCCTGGAAAAAAGGGCATGCGTTTTTAATGCTTCTTGTTGTCGCCTGTTAATGCACTCAATGTCTAACAACTCGTGTGCTTTCATTTTCGCAAAATTCAGACCTTCCATACCCTTTCTGAACAGTACATTGGTATCATCAATTTTAGTCAAGAGCACCAGATAAGCAAATAGACAACAATGATCCAGAGATTGGGTCTTGGTAAAAAGAGTAGTAAATGAGGAGCATAATTCGAATATGGGTTCATAACCATTGATGGCCATTTGCCTTGCATCTACTACAGAATATTTGCTTCGAACCAATGCGCCATTACCGTTATTGTTGCGGTGTTTTTGTAAACTGTTTCTCCAGTCCTTAATGAGTTGCTCATAAAGTTCCATTTGGGTGAATGACGTCTTTTCCTTACTCATTCGTGCTGCCGAAACGCATAAAATTCCAAGAGCAAAAATTGCTCCGCGATGGGTATTAATACCTTTTGTTGTCTTCATCATTTGGCATTCCGCATTAAGTGCCGTCTGCCGTAATTCAGCAAATGTTCTGTTTTCCAGTCCGTGTCGGGTAATAAGATAAAAATAATGACGTAAGGTAAACAGGCTGCGATAAAAAGTTTCCCCATCCATGTCATGATGAGCGCCGGAGTCAATAAAACTAACCAAACCCGGCTTAGGATAGGCTCTAATTTCAAAATACAGGGAACGAATTGCTATTTTGGCCATTCGGTGTGCAATTTTATGGTTAGATTCAGGATAAACTGGGGTACTGTTCATAAAGTTCATGTCGTGTTATCAATCCGATATCTTTAGAATTTTTAAACAGAAATTGATTCGTAGAAGAATTCATTAGTTCATATAGGGCAATATCGCCCAAATCATGAAATCGGACCTCTCCATCGATACGAACTCCGAAAATCCGTTTTAAACTGGTTACTCTTCGTCCTAGTTCGGACAGTGAGCAATTGTCGTAATCAATGAGTAAGTCCAAATCTGAATGATCGTTTACAAAAGGTTGGTTTGAAAGATACTCGAACAAATGTGAACCGTAAACCGAAATGGATTGAAAGTCTGATAGGTCCTGTTGAGAATATCCATTTTTTGAGTGCTGTCCCAACTTTTGAGACCAATAATCGCTCATCTCCGCGAGTTTTGGTAAGTCCTGTACCTTGATAAGCTCCTTTTTGTTCAGAGTCATACTGATACGATACTTTTTGTTATTAAGCAGAATTGGCAAACCCACATGTAGCCCCAACTCATCATGTACTAATTGTCTTGCGTAAATACAAGGCAATCCGTTATTAAGCCATTCAGATATACAGTCTACAATCTCTTGATTGGGTCCATAGCTCGAATTTATTTTGAATGAAGAGTTTGGCGCAACATAGATGAGTTGATGCCGTTGATTCATAATGGCAGATTCTCTACAGCATTGATGACTGTATATGCCAACGTTCTCCCTCCGCGTTCTTTTCCTAATTGTGCACGTACATCATCTGTGCCGTTTTGCTTTAACAGGTGCTCCAGTGTCCCGGGTATTTGCGCTAATTCAACTATTTGATGTAATCCACCAAGCTTATAGAAATTTTTAACACCAGGAGCAAATATGGGTAAGGATTTGCTTAATTCTTCAAGAGCACTTAATTCAATTTTGGTAACTTTTGCAATTCCTTCTAGCCACATGACGGCTAACTCCGCATCTGGCAAGGCTAAAATGGTGTCGGCCATTAAACCATAAGCGATAAATCCACCTCCAACTGCCTGATTATAAACTAATGAAATTATTTGATTTCCTTGCTGGCGAAGACACGCCAATCCAGTGAGTAAATGACCAAAGTATTGATACATTCCCAGCCATTCATCGCGCATGGTTAATTGTTGCCCAGCCACATCAACCAATAATAAAAGAGGATCTTTGGATTTTTGTTCCATGAGGTCAATAATTTGTTCTGCCATAATCAATGCTTGTTCTGCGCCCAAAAAAGTAGACTCCTTTACGCCCAGAACCTGGAACTGCTGTTTGCCAATTTGCCCTGTACCGAAAATAACGGAGCTTTTTTCTTTAAGTTGATAATGAGTCCCGAATATGCCGTCCATCACTGCATTTAAACGAATCATGGCATCTCCTTTTTAATGTGTCTGGCCGCCTCTAAAAAGCTTTTTTCATCCATGTTAAAAAGAGTAGGTGCGAGTTGTGGGAAATGCATTGTTAAATACTCGCCTTCCTCCTGACACGATTTGGTGTGTTCCAAACGGTTTTTTAACAGGGCATGTTGTTTTTTTAGCCCGTCCAAAGTCAGAGGTGTTTTTTTCTGCATGACCGCTTTGATGGTTTTCTTGATCGATTCAACGGATGAGTCTACATAAGATTGGGCTATGTCTTGTAAGTATCTGGTTTTTCCCCCATAAACTCTCCAGACTAATGCCCGGTCTTCTGCATCAAACGCTTCAATACCTTTTACAGCCTGAATAACCTCAGCTCCAGATACTCCTATGCGAGCAATTTCATTGACAATGATGTAGTCCAAACAGGCAGATATGATACCCATACCGCCAAAGGCGCCATTTTTTCCACAAACAACCCCCAGGGTCATTATTCCTTTATTCCTTGCTTCAAAGATTGCCCTAATCGCTTCTGAAATAGCGATTTCTCCACCATTTGCTTCATGAAGTCGAACACCGCCACTGTCAATTAATAAAATGACGGTTTTAATGTCCCGTTTGATTGCTGCTTTGAATAGTCCAGTTAGTTTTGCACCATGTACCTCACCAACAGCGCCTCCCATAAAGTCTTTTTGTTGTGCCGCTATCAGTACGCTTTGCGAGTCCAGTTTTGCCTGCCCAATTACGATGCCATCATCTGCTTCAACGGGTAAGCCTAAGGTCGGCAAATGGGGGCTACAGAATTTCTCATTATTGAGCCATTCAGTAAAGGATCCGGCATCGGTAAGCGCCGTAATTCGTTCGCGTGCATTCAGTTCCAAATAATTACCGGCCTCTCTTTTATATCCGTAAAACTCCTCAAGTGCCTGTCTTAGTCTTAATGAAACTACAGGAGGTGTTGCTCCATTATCATTGATTGTAAATTTGAGTCCCACTGGTTGGTATTCCTTAACAAAATCATCGATGACCATAGACCAAATCTGTTTGTAATTCTCAACTGCAGTATCAATGTGAAATTGTGTCCGCTGGTGATCATTTTCTTCAATAATCACTTCAAGATTACCTGAGCCTACAACGCCACAGACGACTCGTTTACCTAGTGCCTTCTGACCTTTTAATTCAAAATTAAATTCAAGGGATTCCATATTTATTCCTTACCAATTTCTATACTGTGCCGGTGGAACATAAAGACCTTTTGAGTAATCGACCAGTTCGCGCATGGATTTTGCTGCAAGTAAATCTCTGGTTGCATCAGACAGTTTGATACCCAAGTCCTCTGGTCTTTGTATCACGCCGCGATGGCGTAATTCATCTACTTTCTTTTTATCCCTGTTTCTTCCAACTTCGGTATATCCGGCGACACCTCTGATGGCTTGCTCACGTTCGTCCAGAGTACGACACATGAGCAGATTGGCGACGCCTTCTTCCGTGACAATATGACTAATATCATCGCCGTAAATCATGATAGGCGGTAGATCCGCTTTCATGGATTTTTGTAACGACCAGGCATCCAGATGTTCTACAAAGGTTGGTTGGGTGACGCTTTGAAACGTTTCCACCATTTGAATGACCAGTTTCCTGCCTCGCGGCATTTTGCTGGATAAGGCCTCACCACGTTCTTTTCCTGCTTTCAACCAGGCATAGGATGAGTGTCTTCTGCCCGGAGCATCACAGCCCATATTGGGAGCTCCTCCAAACCCGGCAATTCGACCGTCCACTGCGGTTGAGCTGTTTCCTTCTATATCAATTTGCAGAGTAGCCCCGATAAATGCATCGCAGGCATAATGTCCGGCCAGTTGCCCTAACATGCGGTTGGAGCGTAAAGAACCATCCTTTCCAGTAAAGAAAATATCTGGGCGAGCTCTGATGTAATCATTCATGCCAACTTCTCCGCCAAAGGCATGAATGGATTTTACAAAGCCATGCTCAATTGCCGGAATTAATGTAGGAACTGGATTTAATATCCAATGTTGGCAGATTTTATCTTTTAAACCTAAGGATTCGGCATAAGTTGGGAGGAGCAATTCGATGGCGCAGGTATTAAATCCAATTCCATGATTTAAAATATTAACTTGATAAGGGGCATAAATTCCTTTAATAACCATCATGGCCATGAGTATTTTAATTTCATTAATTTGTGCTGGATCCCGTGTAAACAACGGTTGTATAGTAGAAGATTCAGGTCCTTTGACGATGATATCCACCCAATCGCCAGGAATATCAATTCTGGGTAATTTATCTACGATTTCATTTACCTGGACAATGACGACGCCATTTTTAAACGCAGTGGCTTCAATAATGGCTGGTGTTTCTTCTGTATTCGCGCCTGTATATAAATTCCCATCATGATCCGCTTGATCAGCCATCAGCAAGCACACATCAGGGGTTAAATCACTGACCAGACGGGCAAATAATTCATTATAAGTATGTATGTTTCCAATATGAATTTTTTTATTTTTAACCATAGTGGCCAGACGAAGGGATTGAGGGCCTGAATAGGCAAAATCAATCTTTGATGCAATACCTTTTTCAAAAAGTGTCAAGTGCTCAGGTAATGCTATTGCTGATTGAATCATATGCAGATTATTAATCTGATTTGAGTCCAGTTGCGTCATGGCGCTTGCCAGGTAATTTGCTTGTTTTTGATTGTCACCTTCGATGCAAATTTTATCACCGCATTGGATCACTTTTGAAAGCACCTCAACGAGATCCTCAGTTGCAATAAATTTCTTATTTTTTATATAAGATTTAATTTTATTGATCTGGCTTAAATAGTGTTTTTTATTGGTATCCCACATAATTCTTCCTGAATTTACTTTATGAATGTCATTTACATAACCCCATCGGTAAAGGCTTTTCGGATTGCGATGGTTCCGACTCTCTTGATATTGGTCTATCTTTGTTAAATAAATTGAATACGGTGTGAGAATTGGACGAAGAACAACAGCTCTGTAATTCGAGCTCTGATTCTGTTTCATTTTGTTTCTTACTTTTTTTGTTTCGTTCTGCTGGCAAACCCAATGCTGGATTATGATTAAAAAAGCCAAATGGCTTCAGCTCAAACATGACAGTTGCAGTTGGCATGACGGGAAAATCTTCCGGCCTTGGCAAATGAGTGGCTCCAAAAGTAGCCCATAAAACAATGGGTTTATTGATGATGGGCCTATTTTGTTGCACGTATTTTGTTACACCATCCCCTCCTGCATGCTGGTTAGGATAATCGCCTGATGCATATTTCTCGCGTTGATTATATTGTGTTACCCACAGACCATGAGTGGCATAACCAGCTCGTTGATAAATGCAACTGCTTGGGTGAGCAAGCAATAAAGGAGTTTGCGGTAACTCCAGTTTATAGGCTGTTGGCTCCCCAACATGATTGAACATCATGGGATTGAATATTTTCCAGGTACGCTGAGTGGCCGCATTGGTATCTCGAGCCCCTTCACTTTCAGTCTGGAGCAACGTCTGAGTAGTTCCAAAACCTACGCCATCAGGATTTTCAGCGCTCACTGGCATTGATTTGAATTCACTTTCACATACTGAATTATTGGCACCGTCCACCATCATATGCAATCGAGCACTAAATAAGTGTTGATGGGAAGGTCCTGCAATTTCATTGGTTAATTTACTACCCCAAGAATAACTAGTTCCCGGACTAATTGCTGCCGTTTGCACTATTCCTGTGAGTTTTGCTTCCAGTTTTAAACTGCCGTCCTGGCCAAAACGCCAATAAAATCCGTAATCGTAATTATCTATTGTGGTAAAAAAACTAACGACCAATTGTCGTGCTCTTCGTGTTTCATAGATGCCAGTACGGGTTTCATAGTGTTTCCATAGGATGCCTGCATCTTCTTCATGCATGCATATGGCATGTTTTAAGAGTTTTGCCTCACCATGTTCAGTAGCTATTGGAACATCAAAATAATAAATTTGTCCCAGACAATCACAGCCTAACTCCAATTGATTTGCAAATCGGCCAAATCCATTTTCCCCTGAGTCAAATGCTGATTTAAAGTAATGACTGATGCTGGGATCAGCATAAGGAACAACCATGTCAACGATACTGGCACGATAGAGTATAGGTCGCTCCTGATCGTGATCCTGATCGTGATAGTTAACCGCATGTAATACTAACCCTTCTCTGGGGGTAAAACCCACTCGAAATCGCCATTGTTGCCATTCCACTTTCCAGCCATTAACTTTAAAACTCGGGCCTTCTGGCTGAGTGATGTCAAGTGGTTTCGGAGCTTCGCGTGTATCTTGAATAGAAGCGGAATCATAGTTGATAATGGTTTTGGGTATTGGTGTATTGAGGCCATCATCATCCAATCGTAGAATACATTCGTTCACCAGATCAACAACAGCAATGACTCCTTCAATAGGACGTGCATAAGCATTATCAGTCAGTTTTTCTCGATAATAACTTACCGCTCTGACCAGGCGCTTTCCTTTTTCATCGTCTTTATTGAAATATCCTGGAGCAAAGGGATCAACCTGGATGAGCTCTATTTCTGAGTCGGACAAACCTCGTTTTTTCATCGCTTCCCGCCAGGCCATATCCGATTTTACAATACGTTCACATTTAGGATAATCGCCAGGCATAATAGGTGCCTGTCCATAGGGGTGTTTGTCAAAAGGCAGTAATTCCCAGCGTGTAATGCTTCCTGTTGTCAGGTTTACATTACCTTCATAGGTTTGATTTGTTGTTGAATCAAGTACACAGACAAATGCAATACGATCAAGAGTTTGTTCCTTCTCTGTATTAATAATGTCGGATTGAGAGGGTTCTTCGAGAACTACATAGGCAAATTGATGGTGAGGCCCCAGAGACTGTTCATTTTTCAGAAGGGCGCAAGCTTGTTGGATTTCTTCCATACTTAAAGGATCAAGTGGATGAGACGGCATAATTCACTCCTTGAATACAGTTCTACGCAATGCGTTTTGCTGTCATCTTATATTGATATGGAGCGTTTTACTATATATCCGTATCATTATGCCCGTATAGATTGTTGGTACGTAAACGCGTTACACTAATCTTGTTTTTGATTTAACCTGGCTTCTGATTTTTATGTACAATCCTCAAAATAAAAGATTGATTTTACGATTCGTTGGCTGGTTTTTTTTAATCAACAGTATTTTATTTTGGATTGTTGGCTCAGTTTATTTAAAGAAAATTCTTCTTTCTCCCACACTGTTTGCTAATTTTCTGGTTGACTATACAACTATTTCAGGAAAAGTTCTGGTTGTTTTTTTTGCTTTGGTTAATTACTTCAGTTATATGATGGTATTAGCCTTTATACCGGCCATATTAATATGGATTCTCGCCTATATCCTACCGGCTAAACGGTTTATCTGGTTCTTGAGTGTATTAACCGCAACCTTAAGTCTCATGCTTCTTATTATTAATAATTGTGTTTTTTCAATGTTCAAATTTCATTTGAATATGGATATCTTCAATCTCTTTTTTAATGGGCAGTGGTATGATGTTTTTGATTTCTCTGGACGTGAACTTAAAATCTCAATTTCGGTTTTATGCCTGGTCTGGGTTCTGGAAGTTGCTATTGCTTTTTTTGTTTGGAACAAAATCATAGTAACCGATAAGTTTTTGATCGGGCGAACCATAGCACTCTTTTGGTTGGGTGGTTTTTTGTTCAGCTATTTTACCCTCCTGCAATCTATAGATGACAATAATAATTTATTCAGCCAACAAACGCCTAATTTACCGTTTTATAATCAATTAATCGTTTATTTAATCCCGGATAAAAATGCTGAGGAATTGCTCGATCGGTACGGAGAGGGGCATTTTTACCAGCCTTTATTTTCTAATGATCCTTTGAATTATCCTCTCCATTCATTACAGTGCTCAAGACCTGAGAACCCCCCTAATATTATTTGGATTATGGTTGATTCGTTGCGGTTTGATAGTTTACAACCTGAGTATATGCCTAATTTAGCTGCATTTGCAGAACGAAGTTGGCGCTTCAAGAAGCATCTGAGTGGGGGGAATTCAACTCAGCCGGGATTATTTTCTTTATTTTATTCCATTCCAAGCAGTTATTGGACCGCAGTACTGGAGCAGAACATCCCACCTGTATTTATTCAGCTACTTTTAAAATACCAGTATATGATCCGGGTGATCTGGTCTAGTGAAATGGTTATTCCTCCATTTGATAAAACAATCTATGGGGGAGTCTCTAATTTAAATCTGTATGGTGCATCAGGGGATGATATAGGAAATAAAGACAGATTTGTCACCGAAGAGGCAATAAAATTTTTAACCGAAAAGAACTTGAAGCAACCGTTTTTTCTTAATTTGTTTTATGATGCGCCACATGGGTATTGCCGAGACCAAAGTTATCCAGCGCCTTATCAACCAGCTATAAAAGAATGTTCACGAATAGCCATGACCAATGACGTTGATCCGATCCCTTATTATAACAGGTATCTAAATTCAGTACATTTTATTGATGGTGAATTAGCTCAAGTATTAACCCGGATTGAAGAACAAGGTTACTTGAAGAACAGTATTGTTTTGATCACATCAGACCATGGCCAGGAGTTTAATGACAACAAGCTGAATTATTGGGGGCATGCGGGTAATTTTACAGCAGTACAAGTTCATGTTCCTCTTATTCTTTATTGGCCCGATCAGTCACCACGGGTTATTCATTATGAAACCAGTAGTTATGATGTTGTTCCTACTCTGTTAAAAAGAGCGTTTGATTGTCAGAATCCTATTATAGATTACAGTATTGGTCAGGATTTGCTGGATGAAAAAAATCGTTTACCTTTTGTTTTGGCTGGGAGCTACAGCACTATGGCTCTGATAGAACGGGATCGTCAAACTACTTTGCGAACTTCTGGCGGTGCTTTTATTACCAATGTTCGTGGAGAACCCATTCCGGATGCCAAACCTCGAATGCCCAACTTAAAGAGAGCTCTTGAGTTAATGAGACTTTATTACAGCCGGTAGGATTGCTCGGTTGAGGGCTTTTTTAAATAGATGGTGAAGCACTAGGTGCTGAATCGTCGCTATCTACTTCATCATTGGTTGGGACTTCAGGCGTTATAGTTGGTGGTGCTGGTGTTTGTGATGTGGCAAATAAACCAAATCGTTTTGAGAGCTCATTAATTTGAGGCTTATTATTTACTGATGCTTGTAAATCGTTATACAGCTTTTTTCGTGCTGGAGTGTAGAGGGAAAGAGCTTCGAGTATCGATACCACGCACTGTATCAAGTAAGTAAAACTAAAATGATCTTCTTGTTTATGGGCGAGTATTATCCTTCCAAAACTGGGATCTGTGACATCAAATGAAATTTTGGAAAAGCGTTCATCTATAGTTAATTGTTCATCCTCAGCAAATTCAAGCAGTTTATTAATTTTCTCCGTTTTTTCCCCTAGCGTTTTTTCATTCTCAAATAGTGAATAATTGCGCTCAATAGCCAGGGTGGAGATACTGAAATAATTTTTAAATTGAGCCAAGGCAACTCGTACTGTATCCAGGTGGAAGTATTTGGCAAAATTTTGTTGTTCAAACATTTTGATTTTTTCTTTCAGTAAATTTTTTACAGCCAGGTTAATATCGTCTACGGATTTTGCTTCATCAATTATTTGTTCTTTAAACGTTAATAAATATTCTCTAAGTTTATTTCGATATTCTTTATCGGTATATTGCAGGCCTATGTGCCGATTGCAGAACGCTTCCATTTGTTTATTAAATGATTCGGTAGTGTATTCTTTGATAAAGAGTAAATTGGCCTGATCCTGTGCATTGCTTAATTTATTAAGATACGTTAGTTTCTCTTTGGCAGTATTTAACTGCATTTGATAGGTCGCTTTAATTCCCAAATAGTGGTTATGGCTTGCGGTAATCAGCTCCTTGATTTGTGATAGTTTAGGCAGATATTCTTTGAGATTTGTATTTATCAGAGCATCAAATTCAGGGTCAGTTTTTTCGGGATCCAAAGTTATTTTTTTCTGAAGAGTTACCAGTTTGGGCAGGGCCTTATTATAACCTTCAATTAGTTTTTTCTTAGTATGCTCTATAATGAACCGATCGGCTGGTAATAGTCCACCGGTAAAATATTGGTATTCTTCCAATAACGAGGCAAACTTATGGATGTGTTTGTAGTTTTTATCCAGCTTTTTCAGATGTTGTTCTGCACTATCAATTTTCTGTTGCGTTATGTGCAGTCTTTTTTCTAAACTGGCTTTATTACAGATTAAATCGACATGGGTTTTTGCATCCAAATCCAAGGGACGTAGTAAACCTTTATAAAACTCATCTATTATTTGTTTCAGTGGACCTGATAATGTACCCGGAATTAATCCTAATTTATCTTCCCAAAGATCGGCTTCAAGTAACATGGGGGTAAAAATCTTGGGGTCGAACTGATCCAGGTTATTGAAGACAGTGTCATGAGCTGTGCTGATAAATTCATTCAGTTTACTGGTCAGGTTACTGTACAAGCTAAACATATTGGGAACTTGCAGGAACAACTGAAAATATGAGCCTGCGCTATTGACTATAGCTTCAATCTGAACAGCAGATCGTTTGGCGCTGATATGTAGTTCATTTAATTCTTCTACGGTAAGAAAACTATTATTTCGCAGGCTTCTGATATGTTTCGGACTAATATAAAAGGCATTAAGTACATACCACATTCCATTGGATTGCACGGGTTTATTATAATTTACTTCTGCATGTGCCACTTGATAAGGATCGCTTTGCGCCTGAATGGTCGCATACATGTTTTGAGCTTTCTCTAATAATTCACGGCCTATGAGGCTAAAATGAGGATCTGTTGCAAGCTCTTTGGACATTTTCATGATTTCATCAAGGTGTCCATAAGCCATGAGCAAATGATATACATATCGAGTTTCAGAGCTGCGGTTATTTAATTTTTCCAGTTCATGCATTATCCCTTCAACATGAAACAGACTATTGAAAATTCGTTTAATCGCCAGGACTTGTTTACATTGAATGGCCAATGTATTTGGATCTTCCAATTCCGGAAATGGAATTCCGGACCGTTGAGGGCGTAACTCTGCCTGCATAGACTGATTAAGAAATAATAAAATTTTATTTAGGTCTATTCTAAAATTATGGACGTATTTAGAATAATCGGTATGCTGTATTAAATGATGACCTCTGTTTCCAATGGTTGCATCGTGTTGTAATGGGGACTCTTCATTTTCTTCAGCATATTTTTCCTGTGCCATTCTTAAGTAGGTTCGGCTTTTTCTACCCCAGGATAAATCGATTTCAGTAAAATATACTTGAAAATGTTCATCAAGTTGTTGAAACATATCTATTGCTGGAGCGGTGCTCTGTTCTGATTCACCTGAAAATGAATGAACCAAATATTTATCAAATTCCAGGGCTGCGTCTTTTAGTTCTGTGGGTACCCCATTAATGAAATAGGGTTGAAACAGGTTATATAAATTACGGCAGCGTACTCTGACCGTTTTATCCAGACGATTGATCTGAAGGACTCCGCTCCCTGTCATTCCTGGATTTGTGATGTGTTTTTTTAATAACGCAATAAATTCATCATAGGCATTTTTGGCAACCATAAATTTGTCGCGCTTGTTTCTGTACCATTGATGCAGATCCAATGCTTGATCCGCACTTAGGTTCTTGGGGTTACTGAGTACATGTTGACTTTTTACCTCTTTAAAACCTAGATGGGGGCGACCGGTTACATCGGTAATTAATTTAAGTTCATTATCTCTTGCAACTTTATAAGCATGTGTGCAGGTTGCTTTTAATTGATCAAAACTGGTTTGATTCGTTTCTGTAGCTTTAAGTGTTGTGACGGTTTGATTTGTTGAGTTGGCATAAACAAGCTCTTCATTATTAAATAAAATTACGGCGCTTTTCCCTTTTAACAAACCTTTAATTTCGTCAAATTTCAATTCAGTTGAATTTAAGGTATGTCCCGCTTCTGAGGTTATCTCAAGTAGTCTGGATAAATAGAGATCTTTTGAGGCTATTATTAATGAGACGTCATGAGGAAAATCGCTTAATTTTTTCCAGGGTATGATTGCTGTGGCAGTTTTTCCTTCAGGGGTGATTACCTCATATTTCAACCCTTTATCAGTTGTTTCAAGATATATAGTCTGTGGGTCATGTTTCTCTTTCGCAACAAGTTTCAGATTATCGGTTGATTTGGTGTGCCCTGCGTTAGCGGTTAATTCCAGAAGTTTGGGTAAGTATCTATCTTTTGATGCAATTATTTCACGGACATCGTGAGGGAATTCGGTTAACTTATTCCAGGGAATAATGGCCGTTACACGTTTTCCATTAAGATTAATTATGTCGTATTTTAAACCTTCATTTGTTTCTTCAAGATAAAGTGTCTGAGGTGCAAATTTTATTTTGGGCGTCAATTTGAGATTGTATTTATTCGTTAGATTGAGAAGAGCACAGGTATCACTTGCAGGTACAGCTTCTGATTCATCTACTGAAAATACGTTGGTTTGATCATTGTAAGGAAACAATACCAGATTGGTTTGTTTGTTGACTGAATTAATCAAATCCATATTCAGATTGATATGAAATTCCTGGGTTGCTCGTTTTTTTGAAATTAATGTTTGTATTGTGTTTTTTCGTTCTATTATGATGCTTACGTGATCAGCTGGTAATTGACTTCGCAACCAGCGATAGGGTTTACCTAACCAGGAAGAGTAGGTTTCAGGACCTTGAAGACTGTCAATTATTTTGTCATTTAAATCAAAGTCCTTTTGCATCATATACGGTTTGATCAGCTTATAATGCGTAATTAATTGATTTTTTGTTTTTTGAGGTAATTGATGTAACGCCAGGTCTTTATAAAGTGGATTTTCAAGAATCTCATAAAAACTGATTAATGCTTCTTCGGCCTTTTGGATTTTAAAAATCGCTTTATTCGCAGCATCAATGCGTTCATAAGTTCGTTCCAGTCTTAATGCCAGAAAACGTGAATCTTCAATACTGAGTAATTCCTCTCCTTTTTCCTGAAAATTAACGGGCTTGGAGGCATAATGGATTAGCAATGCGTACAGTGGTTTAATTTTTTCCATTAGGGGAATGGATAAAGTGCCAGGCTTTAACATGGCATTGTCTTCAATTTTATCTACTAAGCCAAATAATGTAGGCAATACAACGTATTTTAATTGGGCCAGATTATTTCGGATGACATCCTGAGAAGAATCGCTAAAATGCCCCATTTGTTCAAGGGAACTCTTGGACAAGGTAATGATGTTCCGCATGATGTGAATATAATTTAACACTTTAAATGACAAAAAAATGCTGTTGCCCTTTATATTTTCCAGGTCATTTAATAGTTTTAATGCAGCGGTTTGTAACTCTTCGAGCTTTTCATTATTAAGTGAAGGTTCTTTTTCAATTATTTCAGTTGAATATTCTTTGATGTATTGTGTTAGTTGATCAATATAACTGGGTAAGACCGCACTAAATTGGGTAAGAAATTTATAATCCAGATCGGCACTGTTCGGTTGCATTTGATCTACTGCAGTTCCTGTAATTTCTCCAATTTTATAACTGAGAGGATACCTTTTCAGGCTTTCAGCAAATTCCTTTGTTTCTTCAGAGTGACTGTCTGCAAATGCCATTAATTGTCGGAACAGGGGAATAAGAAATTGTAACTCTTCGCTGAACATATCTCTTATGTCTACATCCAGATGAGTTAATAAATAACATGCCTCATAAGCCTGATGGATGATGTTAGTATAGATTAATTTCAGGCTATCAATTTTTTTCTCAGACAAATCAATGCGTTCAATATCTTCCAGGGTTAATCGGGCATAATATAGTGCGTTGATGAGTTTCTTGATTTGAGAAATATTATCCGGATCGAGATCATAATTGGTATAAGGAACGCCTTCTTTATTGATCTTACCTAAATATGGGGCAATTCGAGGATTAAAATTTTGACTTTGTAAAGTGTCAAGGATTCTGGTATTAATTGCAGCAATTAATTTGGAAAACTGATGCTCTTTAATTGACTCTAACAGTTTTAATTTTTCTGAAATCATCAAAATACCAAATGTGTTAATTGTATTATATTATAGTGGGTCATTATTAAGCTAATATTAACATATTAGTTTTAATAAGCTATCTGATAATATTTTTTTAAGTATGTCTATTGATTGTTCGTTTAGCGTTAACGACTGGTTGGATTCAATTTCAATACCAACGTATTCTGTATCGGTAAATTTTTTGCGTAAGAAGGTAGTAAATCCATCACTGATGCCTTTATAAGGATAATTTCGACGCACTCTAATCTCTGGATTTAATTGCTGTATTTCCTTTTGCAATTGTTCACAAAGGTCTTTTTCTGATGGCCGTTGAGGATTATACAATAAACCTATATCGGTCGCGCGCACCTGGTCATTCATTACAGGGGTAAAGCTATGGATGGAGAAATGCCACACCTGAAGTTTTTGGTTGATGTGTTTTTGAATAAGATTGGTGACCTGTTCACGAAATGGTTGATAATAGAGTTTAATAATCTTGTTTTTTTCTTCAGCAGGCAAATCTCTGGTGACTTCAGAAAAACAAGAGGGACGATTCAGGCTTCTGTTGCAGTCAATCAATAATCGTGTTGCATGAGCCTGAATAAAATCGGATGGTAGGGTATCCTTTAAATACCGAGCTATGGCTAAAGCGCCAAAATCGATTCCTCTATGTGTTTTTATTAACTCTTTAAACGGAGCGAATAGGGTAGTGTATTCCTCTGGAACTGTATCTACCGCATGTTCACAACTGATCACAATCGCAATGTTTTTCATTATGGTCTAAATTGTTGATTAGAGAGCAGGCTATCAGCAAGCTGTCTGTAAATTCTCTTTAATGAGTCTTTACCATTATCCTTGCTGACCGCATTCAGGATGCGCTGACTTAAATTGCCTTGACTTAAGATTACCTCCAAAGCAGCTTGTTGTTTGTCATTTAATTCAGAGCTAACCTGTTCTATAAGCATAGACCATACTTCATTTAACTTCATGGATCGCGCTGGAAGTTGCCATTGTTTTAACAACTCCATGTCCTCTACTTGAGTATGCAAACCGTGTTCTATTGCTGTATCAAAAATGTGTTTTAAACTTGAGGTGTCGCAGGGATTATCTAGATAATAATGCGACGAGGATTGCCAGTTTTTCAAAACAGCATTGATTGCGTGAGCTATGGCAATGTCCGCTTCAACACATTCCTGACTGTCCAATATACGAATTTCTATTGCTTTGGAATTAAATTTGGGGATTGCTGCTCTAGAATTCAGCCATTGATACTGCAATATACCTTCAGGATCATAAGGGCTGATGTCTAGATACATCGGGTTAAGAATTTTTTGCTTATATTCTTCTTCTGAACTTATAAATTCAGGAATTACATCACCACTTATCGATGGAATCCGTTGTTGATTACGGCTATAGAAATACAGTCTGGAGTCCAGTAATCCGGTCGCTTTACCATCAAGAATGGGCGTACTTGCGGCAAGTGCTGGCAAAAGAGGCAGAATCAAGCGGATAACATTATGCAGCTGATAAAATTCTTCCTGATTTGCATAGGGCAGGTTGACATGCATACTCTGCAGATTTGACCATCCATGTCCTTTGCAATCAAATATAGCATCAAATTGTTTGTAGATTTCACGATTACCATGAGGCCAGCGTACTGTTTCAGTATGTGGATTCATCCAGGGATGAGCTCCAGTGGGTAATAGTAATAAATTGTGTTGTTCCAGAATCGGCTGTAATTCCCGAATAGTTTTTTGGAACTGTTCCGTTACAGGTGCATCTAATGATCGGGGACCATTATTTTTTAATTCAAGAACATGCATTACCAATTCGTTGCTGATTGCTATATCACCTAATTCAACCTCATCAACCTGATGACCGGCCAGAGCACTTAAGATGAGGTCACTTTTAGGTTGGACATTCAGACTGTCTCTATCCACTAGCATGTATTCAATTTCTATACCCAATACCGAAAAAATAGAAAAATTAGACATAACCATGCTTCCTGCGAATACGTTGAAGAAACACATTCATGATCTGGTGATATAAATTTTCGCCTAAAATTTGATCTTCCAGGCCGTTATCAATATTGGGGTTATCGTTGACTTCGATTACATAATGTTGATCGCCATGACTTTTAATATCGACACCATATAAACCATCGCCAATCAAACGTGTACTTTTCAGGGCGATTTTAAGGATGGCTTCGGGAACAGCATGAATAGGCAGTGTTTCATGATCACCTTCTTTTTGTTCCTGTGCCCCATGCCAATCATAGATTTGCCAATGGCCCTTAGCCATAAAATATCTGCAGGCAAATAATGCTTTGTTATCCAAAACGCCAATTCTCCAATCGAACTCTGTAGGAATAAAGGGTTGAACTACCACTAAATCAGAAGTTTTGAAAAACTGGCTTAACGATTTTATTAAGCTCTTTTCATCATCAATTTTCACTACCCCATGGGAAAATGCGCTGTCCGGTTTTTTTAATACGCATGGGAATTCAATTTTGGGGAGTTGTTGGTCGTATTTACTGATGAACAGCGTTTCGGGTGTTCTGATTTGATGACTGCTTAACAATTCGGCTAGATATACTTTATTGGAACACTTGATGATGGATTGTGGATCATCGATGACAACCAGATTTTCCTGTGCCGCTCGACGTGACAATCGATACGTAAAATGGTTCACGGATGTAGTGGCTCTGATAAATAATGCATCGTATTCGGCGATGGATTTACTCTCATTTTTATCAATTAAATCAACGTTGAGTCCTAATTCCTCGCCGGCAGAAATAAATAAATCCAGTGCTTTTTTATTGGACGGGGCATTGGGTTCAGTAGGATCTAAAAGGATGGCGAGATCGTGAAAACGTTGTTTTTTACGCCATTGATGTACCCTTTTTTTGGATAAATAACTCTCTGCTGATTGACGCATAAATTCCCGATGATGTTCAGGTACATCAGCTAGAGATAATGGAGTTAATGTTTTAATGCGCCATTGCTTTTTCTTTTCAAGAGTAAATCGAATAAGAGGCAACGGGAATAACCCATGCAATTGTTTGGCCAGAGTAGAATATCTTTTTGCCATATTTTGACCAAAGTACAAACTCAGGATAAATTCATTGCCCTTAATATCATGTAAGCTGTGCTGAATTTCTTCATGTGTATCCTGGGATATTAATTTGGATAAACTGACGTTATGAACATCCTGTATGCTATGGACTGAAGGTAATGCTTTGTGATCACGTGCCTGTGCAAGAAGCGAAACGTAATAACCTATAGTTTGATAATTATAATCCCGGCAGAGATTAATCACACGATAGGATTTACTTTGATGGTATTCGTCTCCACTAAGATACTCTAGAGCATGAACTGTAGGAGCAAGCTTATTTAAAAACGACCAACTTTCAAGATCATCTGTAACAATAACTGTTTGCATTTATCTCTCTTTGGATTCATTTATGGGCATCCTGGCACCATAAGTTAGTACACCAAGCATTATAGAGTTAATCAAGCAATATACTTACTTTATAATAATTATTGTGACGCTGTAGACTTTGAGTATAGCAATCTATCGACGTGACACAAGTCAAAAATGATCTAACATAACCTCATCCTAAACTGGTTTGCCCTGTAGAGTAAAGTAAAATAGAAGGTGAAGTTTTATGGATAGGAAAATACCCTAATATTCCCCAGCGCAGGAGAACTAGATACCTTGAATTTTAGGTTCAATAACCAGGAGATTTCCATCATAGGTTATGACTCCCAGCATAATTGAATTGATTAATCGGTTAATATTCACTTTATAGTAGTTATTATGGAATAGGGGATTTTCAGCATGAGGATCCGCAATAACGACATGTCGTTTTTGGGCGTCATATCCGCAAAGAACAACAAAATGTCCGCAAGGCGTGCCGCGCACATCATCATAAATTGACTTTCCCTCTGGAGTAAAAAATTCTCTGGCACTCCAATACAGGTTTGTGGCGCTTAATCCGGTTATTATAGGAGTTTTTTGAGTAAAGTATTTTTTTAGAAGATTAATATTCAGCGGATGTACTGAAACTTTTCCACCTAATTTTAAATATTCAATAAAGGCCAGCGATGCTTGAGTGATGTAGGGATCGTTTTTATAGGTCATTTGGGCATCAAGCTTATCCATGAGAAATTTATTATCCACAGAACCATTATGAAACCAGCTTGGATCGAAGATATTCAAGTTATAGATATAAATATTCGCGTTAAAACCTTGTTGCAAGGCATGTTTGCCTAACATTGGGGATAACGTTCCCCCAGATATAGATCGGTCTATAGTCTGGATTATCTCATTTAAGTCAAATTCTAATCCATAATATTGATAAACCGCGTGGAGGCATGTAGGCCCACAGCTTTCATCATCAGGTTGCGTTTGGATAATTAATTCGATCATATAAATCAACCTTGGGTTGGTTTAAATAAAGAGCTTTATGATTAATAATTAGTCTTTTGTTGGTGTTTTGTCAACTGATTTGATTTAAAAAAATGAATGGGAGTCATTGGTTTTAGGTGGTTAAAAAGACGTAAATCCATGCATATTCCAGACGCCTATCCCAAGATTTAAAATGAATGAGGAACTAGCGTATTACTTTGAGGGAGAGTTCAAGAATGAAATCAGCCACTTCTTCTGGTTCGGTTTGATAATTTGTGTAGGCTTTAATGTTGATGGGTTTATTTATTCGCTCGCCAGATTTTTTGGAATCTTCAACCATGGTTTTAACTGTATCTCCTTCAGTACAAACGAAATATACATTGGATTCAGGTCTTTTTAAAAATTGGGCTTTAAATGATTTAAAGGCCAGGGAGACTTTACATTGTGCACGTTCTGCATGGTAAAAGCCATGTAAACCTCCAGCCAAATCTGCGCCTACGGCCAGGGCACCAAAATACATTGAGTTTAAATGATTGCGGCTGCGCCTTCTTAGAGGCAGGCAAATGACTATATCGCTGTCCGTCAGTTTAATGAGACGTGGTTTTAAATAACCAATCATTGCTACTTTAAAGTGACCGAAATACCAGAGGAAGAATTTAAAGCGTGTAAAAGTGTTCATACATTGTCCTCAATTTGTAAATGAGTAATTATTTTCTTTACCCCTCGGATCGCATTCACTCTATTTATAATGGATGCGATGGATAGAGCACTTTTAACATTCCCTGACAGGGTTACTACACCATTGGTGGTTGTTGCATTGATGCCAACAAGCGGAATCGATTCATCATCTAATACTTTCGCTTTTAATACTGCTGTTTCTACTCGTGCTGTTATAAAGGCATCCGTAAATGCTGTATTTACTTTTTTGATGTATAAATCATTGGTACGGACGGACTTAACTCCTTTTGTATTTTTTGCAATACGCAATGCATCTACAAATGCTTGGCTGTCCCCAACATAGCCGCTTAGTTTCACTATGCCTTTATCCGTAGAAATTGAAATTTTTAGTGGGTTGAGATTTTTGTTTTCTGCAAATTTGGCGGTTATTTTTGTGGTTATGACTGAATCACTGATGTCTTGCTCAAATTTTTTCAGGTTATTTGCTTGTGATTGACTTATAAATAAAATCAATATGGCTGTAATTATAAAATAAATACATTTACGCATAGTGCCCTCCGGTAAGCTTATATTCAATCAGAATTCAGATTAAGAGTATAGATTTCATCGTGAATAATTTAATCGAACACTTGTGTTCTGGATTTACGGATAGGGCAGAACATTAATCTTTAAACTTTGAATGAGATAAGGATCTTCTTGAGCGACTGCTTGTTCCAGAATGGTTAGTTTGAAGTTTAGCCGAGTATTGAATTCAGGGATAAGTACTATTTGATTGACTACCCAATAGTTCATTCCAGAGACTTTTCCTGAGCTAAGGATTACAGGCTCGCCTTCTAATACAGGATGTAGGGTCAGTTTTTCTGATCGGATTTTAGTCAGGTTTCCCCCACCACCCAGGAAACTGGTCATTCCACTCCACGCGTTTATAGAATAATTATCTTTAACGTCTTTATAGTCATTCAGGGGTTTTTCATAGCTGATCGATAGAGTATCCATCAGTGTTTTTGCTACCCATTGTGATAGTAAGCTATTCTGCTCTGCATGAATAATGGGAGAGGTAAGACAAAGGATAATAACTAATACATGACATCGCAGGAAAGATTTCATAAATAAAATCCTTTACATTCAGTAAAGTGAACAATTTGTTATATTATTATAGCAGAGATATACTTTGTTTCTTTTTAACTCCATTAGTGGCTAATATGCATACTATTTCCATCCGTGGCGCAAGAACTCACAACCTTAAAAATTTAGATCTGGATTTACCGCGAGATAAATTAATAGTCATTACCGGTTTGTCAGGATCAGGGAAGTCTTCCTTGGCCTTTGATACTTTATATGCTGAAGGTCAGCGACGTTACGTTGAGTCGTTATCAGCTTATGCCCGGCAGTTTCTCTCTATGATGGAAAAACCGGATGTGGACTCTATTGAAGGATTGTCTCCGGCAATATCAATTGAACAAAAGGCCACATCACATAATCCTCGCTCCACTGTTGGTACCATTACCGAAATTTATGATTATTTACGCTTGCTCTATGCCCGGGTTGGTGAGCCTCGTTGCCCAACTCATAAAGTCAGTTTGCATGCTCAGACGATCAGTCAAATGGTCGATCAGGTATTGGCTTTGCCTGCTGATAGTAAAGTAATGATTTTGGCGCCCGTTGTTCGTGATCGTAAAGGGGAACATGTCCAGTTATTACAACAATTACAGGCTCAGGGGTATGTTCGTGCTCGAGTTGATGGACAGCTCTGTGAACTGGATTCACCGCCTAAATTGGGTTTGCGAACCAAACACACAATAGAAATAGTGGTCGACCGATTTAAAGTCAGGCCTGACATAGCTCAACGCTTGAGTGAATCATTTGAAAACGCCCTGAATCTTGCAGAAGGGATAGCCATAGTGGCTTCTATGGATAATGAGTTTGATGAACTTTTGTTTTCTTCTAAATTTGCCTGTTCTGAATGCGGATATAGTTTAAGTGAGTTGGAACCTAGATTATTCTCTTTTAATAATCCTGCTGGTGCCTGTGGTTCATGTGATGGCTTGGGTGTTGATCAATTTTTTGATCCGAATCGAGTAATCCATGATGAAACTGCCAGTCTGGCTGAAGGAGCGATTCGCGGTTGGGATAAGAAATCTTCTTATTACTTTAGCATGCTCGAGTCCCTTGCCAAGCATTATGGTTTTAATATCAACACTGCATTTTGTGATTTGTCTGAGAAGATGCGGCAGGCGGTTTTATATGGGAGTGGCCAGGAAGTAATCGAATTTAATTATCATAGACCCAATGGCGGTTATATGATGAAGCGTCATAGTTTTGAAGGGATAATTCCCAATATGCAGCGTCGTTATCGTGAATCGGATTCAGGTATGATACGTGAAGAACTCGCTAAATATTTGTCTTCACGCCCTTGTCAAACGTGCCAAGGCGCGCGCTTACGTGAAGAAGCCCGCAATGTTTTTATTGATAATAAAAATCTTCCTGAACTTTGTTCTTATTCAATAGAAAAAGCTTATGAGTTTTTTAGAGATTTAAATCTGCCAGGGTATAGAGGAGAAATTGCGGCGAAAATTAATAAAGAAATCGTTGAGCGCCTGGGGTTTCTGGTTAATGTTGGCTTGGATTACCTCTCTTTAACACGTAGTGCAGAGACCCTGTCTGGTGGTGAGGCTCAGCGTATTCGTCTAGCAAGTCAAATTGGTTCTGGTTTAGTCGGTGTGATGTATATTCTGGATGAGCCATCTATTGGGTTACATCAGCGAGATAATGATCGACTTTTGAAAACATTAATGCATTTGCGTAATCAAGGTAATACTGTAATTGTTGTAGAGCATGATGAGGATGCAATTCGCAGCGCGGATTTTGTGCTGGATATTGGCCCGGGAGCAGGTGTGCATGGAGGAGAAATTGTTGCCAGTGGTTCTCCCGATGATGTGATGAAAAATCCTGCTTCTTTAACGGGTCAATATTTATCAGGTAAACAATCAATCGAAATTCCTAAATCGCGCTTACCTGTTAATACTGATCGGATGCTCCATTTAAAAGGTGTGACCTGTAATAATTTGCACGATGTTGATGTGAGCATTCCTTTAGGCGTACTTACCTGCATTACCGGTGTTTCCGGTTCGGGTAAATCCAGTTTAATTAATGATACTTTATATCCTATTGCCGCCAATTCGCTGAATAGAGCCAGTTTATTTACGCCCGGGGGAGTCCGAGAGTTATCCGGTTTGAATTTATGTGACAAAGTGATTGATATTGATCAAAGTCCAATTGGTCGTACGCCTCGCTCCAATCCGGCAACTTATACGGGCATATTCACTCATATCAGGGATTTGTTTTCCGGGACGCCTGAATCACGTGCTCGTGGTTATCAACCTGGTCGATTCAGTTTTAATGTGCGGGGAGGGCGTTGTGAAGCGTGTCAGGGGGACGGACTGATTAAGGTCGAGATGCACTTCTTGCCTGATATTTATGTTTCCTGCGATGTGTGTCAGGGGAAGCGTTATAATAGAGAAACTCTTGAAATTCAGTATAAAGGTAAAAACATTCATGAGATATTAGACATGACGGTTGAAGATGCCTGTCACTTCTTCTCGGCAATTCCTGTTCTGGCGCGAAAATGTCAAACATTAATGGATGTTGGCCTGTCGTATATTAAGCTGGGGCAAAGTGCAACTACTCTTTCTGGCGGGGAAGCACAAAGGATAAAATTAGCACGAGAATTATCTAAACGAGATACGGGCAATACTTTATATATTCTTGATGAACCAACAACGGGATTGCATTTTCACGATACCAAACAATTATTGACTGTATTATCCCGATTGCGAGAGCAGGGAAATACTATAGTCATTATTGAGCATAACCTTGATGTGATTAAAACGGCTGACTGGATTATTGATCTGGGGCCTGAAGGGGGGAGCAAAGGCGGGCGAATTATTGCTACGGGAACCCCTGAAATGGTGGCTCAGTGCAAAGGCTCTTATACCGGACAGTTCTTGAAACCCATACTGGCTCAAAATAATTAGAATTGGGGGTGATTATCATGGATGGAACCCGTATTATTGCTGCGCCTAATACGAGCTACGATCTGAGTAATCCTCGCATAGTTTATAGCGCCGAAAACGTATTTATTTAAGTCTTGATGATCATTTAAATACCCGTCTTTGCGAGCAACGCGAAGCAATCCAGAACGGAGCCTTATTGGAACTGTATTCTGGATTACTTCACTTCGTTCGTAAAGACGAAATTTTATACTGAACATTAGATAGTTATCCTCACTAAAACAATGAGAGGATTACTCAGGGCTACGATTGTGCCTTTTAGAGCATTAATCGTCCTGATGGCTGTCTCGACTCTTCTAATCCGGACATTCAAAATTCTAATATCGGCTATTCAATTTCAACCAGTAAATTTAAGCTTCCATTAAACTTCGCCCTGTATCATTGATTCTACATGTTGGTTGTATGGTTTAATTTCATGCCAGCATGAACTTAAATTAATCAATCTAATAAGGAACAATTATTATGTCAGCTTCAAAAGATTATATGAATACTCTCTTTGGAAAATCTGCAAGTTTACTTAGCCCTGAACTTACTATAGAGAATGGTAAGACTGTAGTCGCTATCTATTTAAAAAAGAGCATAAAGTCATCAAACCCTTCCGCTCTTATTTCACCAGATCAGGTGGTTGTTGCATTGGAAAAAAATTCGGATGCAGGTCAGACGACGTTTTCATATTATAATTCAAAAGGTTATAGTTCACGAGGATTCGGAGAAATTGCTGGTATCGATCAAATTCACGACACAGAAAAAGCCAAGATGGTCGTATTCGAATTTCTTTCTCAGGAACAATCAGATAAAAAAGTAGTTTTTCAAGTTCCTACTGCGTCAGTACTCGAATTGATGGACAAAGTTGTTGAGCTGTTTAATCAATCAGGTAACCAGCCAAAACATGTGGACGGTGAGCCAATGTTAGAGGAAATTAAAGGCTTATTTATAAAAGCAGGACACGATGTAAAAGCTGAATCTAAAAAGCAACCTGCATTATCTCTGAGTTTTTGCTCTGTGATGTAATCTGTAATTTAAACCCATTATTATTCGGGTAGGTAATGTGTTAAATCAACCATTCTTTGCCCGAACTCTATTTCATTATACCTTTTTAAAAAAGTACTCATGCAGAATCGATGGGCTTAGGGAAATTGCTCTGTAATTGAATCAATACAATTGTCATTTTCTTCATTTTCAGGCTATAACTTAGTATAGGAAATCTTGCATAGGATAAAAAAATGGGTACTTTTTTTATAGTTTTATTAATCATCGTCGCTCTTATATTTGTCTGGTCCATCAGTATCTATAATACCTTGATAGGCCTTATAGAGGCGATCAATAACAATAAAAAGCAAATTGATATTCAACTGGATAGACGCTTTAAGGTCTTTGAATCTCTGATTGAATCTGTAAAAAAATATATGGATTATGAGAAAACCACTTTAAAAGATGTTGTGGCTTTACGTAATCAAGCTCAAGAGGCAAAAGCTGCGGGTAATGAGCAGGCTCGTATGGATGCAGAAAATGGTATTTCCAAAATTGCTTCAGGTTTAAATCTGGTATTTGAGCAATATCCTGACTTGAAGGCCAGTCAAAATGTATTGCAATTACAGGAAGAAATCGTCAATACAGAGAATAAACTGGCCTATTCCAAACAGGCCTACAACGACAGTATCGAGCGTTATAATGCCAAGAAAAAATCCTTTTTTGAATCCATAGTAGTGTCTATGTTTTCTGCTTCTCTGGATAAACAATTTATTTATTGGGGTCTTCCTGAAGATCAGATTCAAGCGAAAGAAGATTATACTGTCAAACTCTGAGAGTAGACTATGAGTATAGCGGACTACCATGCTACAGCTGGGGATTGGCGGGCATCGTTAAAACAAAATGAGCGTAAGACTCGGAGAGTTATCGCGCTCTTTTTTTTAGTTTATTTAATTGTTGGGCTGATTGCAGATACGTTCGTTCTGCAATCCATGTATCCTCACATCACTTTGGAACAAAGTTTCCGGGCCTTGATAACGTTTAAGGTTGTTCCTATTGCCACATTGCTTATGCTGGGTTTTGCCGCAATTTCTTTGATGATCACTTATGCTCTTTATGACCGGATTATGCTGTTGGGAACTGAATATAGAGAAATTACTCCTGAAAGCGCGCAAACCGTTCAGGAAAAGCAACTCTATAACGTTGTTGAGGAAATGAAGGTAGCGTCCGGATTACAATTTATGCCCAAGGTATTTGTCATTGAGGCAGAATATATGAATGCTTTTGCCAGTGGCTACAGTGAGAAATCAGCTATGGTCGCTATTACACGAGGTTTAATGGAGAAACTGGATAGAGCTGAATTACAGGCTGTTATGGGGCATGAGTTAAGTCATATCCGGCATCATGATATTAAATTAACGTTGATGGTGGCTGTATTAAGCAATATTTTATTGATTGTGATTGATATATTATTTTATTCAGTCCTCTACAAACGTGACAGGAGAGAAGATAATCGGTTGTTAATGGTTATTATTGTCTTGCGTTATGTATTACCTATTATCACGGTTTTATTGACCTTGTTTTTAAGCCGTACTCGCGAATATATGGCCGATGCGGGTTGTGTTGAATTGATGCGTGATAATGAGCCTATGGCTCGAGCGTTGCTTAAAATAAGTCAGGATCACGAACAACATGCAGAACAATATGCAAAGGCATATGGTGAGACCCCGCATGAGCAAGTACGACAAGCATCTTATCTTTTTGACCCCTCCGATATTGATCCAGTGAAATCCTTAAGCAGTTCGTTTTCAACTCACCCATCGGTAGAACAACGTTTGGAAGCTTTGGGTTTTAAACGCAAGTAACTGGTTTTTTATGGGCAGAGAGAAGGTATTAACAATACACCTTGGTTATGATGTGTGCTGTAACCCGAGCATTCATGAGTGTGATTTGTATTTGTTTCCTGGCTACATTAAAGTGCAACCTGAATCCGGTTCTTTTTGGTGCAGTGGAACAGGAGTCGGATGCATATCATTGATTATAATAATGTACATTGCAGTAATACTTTCATTATCCCAGGTAGTGTTATCATTGATTAATTCAAGTAATTGAGATGCGCTTTGATGCAGTAAAAATCCGGGATCATCAAGTAATGAACCAAGTTCCCTTGATAACCTAACCCTTGTGGGGCTGATCATGAGCAGTTTTTGAGAAGCTGCTTTTTGAGCTTCAATTAACTCATTAAGATGATTTATCCATAGATTTATTTGTTTGAAGAATTCAATATCTGAAAAAAAGGTGAATCGGCTGTCTTTGTTGGTGACGTTGCTGGTTTTATGGAGTACATCCAGCAGTTCTTGAGTTGAATTGATTGCTTTAAGTTGATGAAATAATTGATCAGCCAGCGCCTTTTGAGAGCTGTCATCATCATTACCATAAGTAGTTAGCCAATCAGTCAAGAGTTCAATTATAGAATGATGCATCGTTACCTAACCTATCGCCTATTCCCGTAAACCGACACCTTTTTTCAACAGGACAAGATTGATTATAGTCAATCCTACCAGCATGGCGATGATGATTATCATGGCCAGATTCATACTCACTTCTTCCTGGCCAATCATGGCATGTCTCAATGCATTGACCATATACAAAATAGGATTGAGGTAGGAAATATGTTGCCAGAATGGGGGTAACATATCGATGCTATAAAATACACCTCCCAGATAGGTAAGAGGAGTCAGGATAAAAGTTGGAACCAGCATAATATCATCAAAGTTACGGGCTACCATTGCATTGGTGAATCCGGCCAGTGAAAATACGGCAGATACTAATAAAACAACAAACAGGGTCATAGGCAGATGATTCATTTCTATAGTCAGGAAAAAGCTGGCAATGAGAAAAACCAGAATGGCCACGATTAATCCTCTGAATACCCCACCTAAAACATAACCTAATAATAACAGACCGTTATGCATGGGACTTATCAGCATTTCTTCTATGCTTTTTTGAAATCGAACGCTAAATAATGAGGACGATACATTTCCGTATGCGTTAACAATGACCGACATCATGATAAGGCCAGGAGCAATAAACATGGGATAACTAATCCCCTGAATGGTGCCTATTCGAGGTCCTATCAGACTACCGAATATAAGAAAATAAAGGGTAGTAGTAATTACGGGCGGTAAAAACACCTGGCTGGCAATGCGAAACATGCGTACCAGTTCGCGTCGTACCAGGGTATAGAGTGCAATAAGTTGTTGTCTAATGGCCATTTTTAATGAGATCCAGAAAAAGCTCTTCCAAGCGGTTCGTTTTATTGCGCAAACTGTGGACTGTTATACCCTGTTGAGTCAGCGCATTAAATACTTCATTCAGGGTTAAGGTATTATCCACTCTTAATTCAAAAGTATTCGCATCGATTAATGTAGTCTTAAATGAAGGGATATCCGGTAATGTACTGATGGGTGTTTCCGTATTAAAAATAAACGTCTGGTGACGCAGCGTTTGCAATAATGCCTTCATCGACGTGTTTTTTATGATGACTCCCTTGTCTATAATGGCTATGTTTTTACATAATTGCTCTGCTTCTTCAAGATAGTGAGTAGTGAGGATTATTGTAGTGCCTTCCGCATTGGTTCGGGTTAAGAATTCCCACATGCTTCTTCGAATTTCTATATCCACACCTGCTGTAGGTTCATCAAGTATGAGTACTTTGGGTTGATGAATCAACGCCCGAGCAATCATTAATCGTCGTTTCATACCACCAGACAGCTGACGAACTATAGATTTTCTTTTATCCCAAAGACCTAGTTGTTCTAGTAATGATTCGGCTCTGGGTAAAGCTTCCTTACGAGTAATTCCATAATAGCCCGCCTGACTTAATAATATCTGAACTGGATTTTCGAATATATTCAGATTGACTTCCTGAGGTACGAGCCCCAGACATGATTTAGCCTGTTCTGTCTCAGTATCCAAATCATAACCATGAATCTTGATACTTCCGGACGTTTTATTGACTAAAGTTGTAATCAAGCCAATCGTAGTTGATTTGCCTGCGCCATTAGCCCCTAACAAAGCGAAAAAATCACCGGTATTGACTGTTAAATCAATGCCTTTAACCGCTTGAACACCGTTGTTATAGGTTTTGGATAGTTGCTGAATGTCTAAGGCAAGCATAAGTAGTTCGATGAAATGAAAAGTTCATTATACATGATTATAATGATTCTACAGCTGTCTTCTATTTCATTTTTTGAATGAGCAATTCGGGAGGGTTTGAAGTCCTGATTTCAGTTATTTTAAAGTCGCTTTCAATGAATCTGACTCATCATCCGATTCTGAATCAGATTCACCATCCCAATCTGAATCAGATTCAGTTTCAGATTCCCCCAGATCATGTCTACGGCTCTCTAATGCCTCGAATAAGGCTTCCATTAACGGATTGCCTACATGCTTTTTTTTTCTACGGAAACTGGAGTGGGTGTCGATGTAGATGCCTTGTTTTTTTGTCCGTTTCTTTTGGCCAATTCATCTTTTAATTCTTTGAAAAAACCTTCGCCGTTAAATACCCGACTTGGTTCTTCTGGTTTATTCGATGCCGAGGGGGGCGGTGGGGGAGTTTTGGGTGGTGCTTTAGGTGGTACCTTTGGAATCGATACTTCAATTTGTACTTCTGCAACAATTGATGTGGACATGCTGCCGGGATCTGACTCAGATGATTGCATGGAGTTCGTATGAGGTGGTATTGGGGAAGGCGTTACGGAGTGTTTTTTCTGTTCCACTTCATGCACTGGCGAATCCAGTTGAATGGATGGTGTGGCTTTAATCAATGCCTCATTGGAGCCTATCGAACCCGGGGTAAGAGTAATTTTATCAGAACTTTTGGGTCTTTCTCTGGTAATTTCATGAAGAGTATTAAGTAACTCAGCAAAAGAAGTTAATTGTTCCCTTGCTGTAGAAATTTGTGGCTGAAGCGAACGGAATAGCTGGTCATTATAAACTTGTTCTTTTAAATGTAGATTTTCAGCAGTAAGTTGAGCATTTTGATTTTTTAATTCTTCATTTTGTTTTTTTAATAATTCAAGTTCAGAAACATACGCTACTCTTGAAAATTCTTGAGATTTTTGTGTTGAATCTAATGCCAAGCGCAGATCTCGCATCATTCGTTCAGAAGATGTACCTTCGAGCGCTATCTGGATGTGTATCGGTGAGTCATTTTTCATTGCGCTGATTGGCGTATAGACTTTTACGGCTGAATTATATTCAATTAGCGATCTACTCCAGCAGTCAACTAAATAAGGATTCGTTGGGGCAGAGAGGTTTATCGGTATGGTAATGTATTCAATAACGCTGGCGTCATGAAATGTTTCCTGATTGCGTGATATAAGCGCTAAAATCTCTTCAATATAACTACATATGCCACTATGATTTTGTTCCTTTCCCCATCCAAGCGACCCAAGCATTGAAGAAGCACCCGTTTTTTTGTAATGGGTGATAAATTTATTAAATGATAATAGAAATTCCTTGCTCAATGGCATCCTTAACTCCTAATCCTTGGAAGCTGATGTGATTCATTTAATATCAATTGATCTTAAAACTCAATAATTTTGAATTAATATTTTCACTTTGATCGAATTAAATCGCGTTAGTGAGAAAAAATACACAAAATAAGTGATGAGATAAATTTGTTCGATGATATATTAGGCTGTGTTGACAATTCCGATTTCGACGTCCCGCGACTTGTTCGCGGGACGTTGAGAATAATCTGATGAATTGTCAATACAACCTAGTTACAAAAAAGCAGGGCTTACGAAAAACCCCTCATATCGCTGTTAAAAGGATTTTTAATTCGTTCAATGAGTTACATTAATATCCCTCATTAACACGCTCATTTACCGTGATCCTGGGGTTTTTCTTAATTACTGTAAACCTGATAATGGAGACTTTAGTGAAATCAATGGATAGGCAGGACACCGATTTATTTTTACCCATGCACTTAGGTTCCCTCACTTTGGCGAATCGAATTGTGATGGCTCCTTTGACCCGCAGCCGTGCCGGCAAGGGTGATGTTCAAGGTGCGATGAATGCAGAGTACTATGCTCAGCGTGCTTCAGCAGGTTTAATTATTTCTGAAGCAACACAAATTTCTCAACAAGGGAAAGGATATGCCTTTACCCCGGGTATCTATACGGAACAACAAACTGCGGGTTGGACGCTGACAACTGAAGCCGTTCATAAAAAGGGTGGCTTTATTTTTGCTCAATTATGGCATGTTGGTAGAATTTCTCATCCCGATTTGCAACCCGATAATCAATTACCCGTTGCTCCCTCAGCAATACAGCCAGCAGGTAAGGCATTTACTGAGACAGGTTTTAAAGACTTTGTTATGCCAAGAGCATTGGAGATCAATGAACTGCCTGGCATAGTGGAACAGTATGTTCATGCCGCGCAATGTGCCAAACAAGCCGGTTTTGATGGAATAGAAATTCATGCTGCCAATGGTTATTTGCTGGAGCAATTTTTAAGTGATAAAACGAATAAACGTACCGATAGTTATGGTGGTAGTATTGAAAATAGAGCACGTTTATTACTTGAGGTAGTGGAAGCATTGACTGCTGTATGGCCATCAGATCGAGTGGGGATCAGGCTGTCTCCTGTCAGTCATGCTAATGATATTGATGACAGCACACCAATGGAAACCTTTTCTTATGTAGTGAAGCAATTAAATCATTATGGCTTGTCTTATATTCATTGTGTTGAAGGAGAAACGATTGGGCCTAGAAACATTCCTGATAATTTCAGTTTTGCCGCGTTACGAGCTCTTTATAAAGGGATTTATATTGCCAATAATGGATATGACCTGGAGTTGGCTCTAAAAGCGCGTGCAGAAAATCTGGCAGATCTCATTTGTTTTGGCCGGCCTTTTATCGCCAACCCGGATTTGGTTGAGCGCTTGAGGATTGGTGCTGAATTAACGGATGCCCCAAGGGAAACGTGGTATGGTAATGGTGCCAAAGGCTATACGGATTGGCCAGTGCACGCCTAAGTATCCTGAGTCAGGATAGGATTCAGATTGGTGATAAAGGGTATATTCGTGGAGGCTGTTTTCATCCATCCGGTAATACTGTAGCGGGTATGGTGGGTAAGACAGACTTCATGAGGTAATTCACTGTTGAAGCAGATGAAACGATTCCCTTTTGGATACACCTTTTGCAGAAGTTGATCTTCTTTGGAATAAAGAATTAATTCCCCACCAAAATCTTCTTGCCAGAGCTCATTTAAATAATAAACACAGGATATTTTTCTTGTTTTATTGGTGGCGAACTGATCGACGTGTTTTTTATAATAGGCTCCGGGTTGATAGACTGCAAAATGGGTTTCAAATTCAGCGAGACCCAGGAATAGAGTCCGATTCAAGATCGAGGCCAGCTTATTCGTCTGCTGCAAATAGGCTTGGACGCAACGCTCTGTTGACTCTTCCTCAAGCCAGCATATTTCATCCGTTCTAATGGCAATATTATGATGAGCCTGAACCTTTTGCCCAATTCGAGCACTGCGAAATACACCTTGTTGATGCAGGTTTTGAGCGTGATGGATTAATGCCTGGTAGTGATCTTGGGTTAAGAATTCATCAATGAGATGATATCCCTGAACACTGATGTTATGGCTAATTAATTCAGGATCAAGCACGTGTTTACCTTGAGAACAATCTGTGCCGAGAATTTTACGCTAAGATAAAATTCATGCAAGCTTTGTATCCAATGCCGTTTAAAGGCATTTAAAGGACTTACAAAAAAACCATAGCCGGTCAGGATAAGGAGAACATCAAAAGTAGCCCGGATGAAGCATAGCGAAATCCGGGAAGCCTATGTGCAGCATGGTACTTTTTAAACGGTGTCCTCTTCGCGGGAACTCCCGGATTACGCAGGTCACACTTCATCCTGGCTATTATTTATACAGTAATTCCTTAGCCTGACGTCTATGCTAAAAACCCCAAAGTCGAGACGAAAGGAATTATTAATGAAGAGATTGGATGTTGTTCCTAAGCCCTGATTTATTTGGCAGAAGCTTTACCTTCCAGAATATATTGGTACTCTCTCCATTGCGGCATAAATTGAGTCATGAGCGCATAAAATCGTTTGTTGTGGCTTGCTTCAAGAAGATGAACCAGTTCATGCACAAGAACATACTCAAGACAGACTAAAGGCTTTTTAATTAAATTGAGATTTAACCATATTCTACGAGCCCGTGTATTGCATGAGCCCCATCGGGTTTTCATTTTTTTTATACCCCACTCGGTTATTCTCACATTGATAATGGTTTCCCAGTGTTTTATCAACTCCGGAAGTAGTGATTCCATTTCTCTTCTATACCAACGATCAAGAACGATTTGTTTTTGGTTTAACGTTGTATGGGGTTGAGTAAAAAAATGAATCAGTTCACCATCCACTGTGATCTTGGAAGGGCCATGATGTTCTTCAATAATTAATAAATAGTTTTTTCCTTGAAATGCAATCGTTTCTCCTGTTTGCAGGTTCTCTTCTTTAAATGAAGACCGTTCACGAATACGCTCACGCTGGGCACGTATCCACTCACATTTTTCTTGGAGATGTTGTCTGATTAAGCGGTCACTGTACCTTAATGGTGCACTTACTTTAACCAATCCATCAGGGGGATAAATTCTAAGATTCATGTTTTTAATTGGTTTTCTGGATATTTCTATAGAAATGCCATCAATTTCAATGATCATAAATGGATTGAATAAAAGAAGATGAGTGTATTATATCGAAGAAACTGAAATAGTGGTGTGAATTTTCTGTTTATTTAAATAGTTGAGCTAATTCCATTTAGCGCAGGTTTATCAGCATCATCCTCTACAACCCTTATTCAGCAAGGCTTGTAGAGCGAGCTATTTAGATCTGATTTGGTACGCTTTGCGAGATGTTAAGTATTTTTCTGGGTTGATGAAAATACATGACAAGAAGCATTTTTGTTCATAATTATTACCCTTGATTTCTATATGTCTTTTAAGAGATTAACTAATAAATTGATCGAATCAGCGAGAGTAATTTGCTCTTCTTCAGTTAAAACCTGAAGGTTATCGTTCAATCTATTATGTAGAAGATAAGGGGCAGCAGCAACAAACTCTTTCCCTTTTTCTGTAATATCGATATAAATAATACGGCGGTCTTGAATATCACGTGTTCGATTAACAAATTGTTTTTCTTCTAGACGGTCAATTACTCCTACAATAGTACTCATTGATAAATAAATTTTCTTTGAAAGAGAAGATATAGTCATTCTTCCATTTTCATAAATTTCATACAAACAGACTATTTGAGGGATAGTCAAACCATAGCATTTGTTTAATCTTCTGGAATGATAATCCATCTGCTGCATAATCTTTCGTAATGCAAGAAAGATGCTTTTAGAACGCTGTTCTGACTGTTGAGCAGCTGTTATTTTGTATTCTAGGGATTGATTCTTGATATCACTCATGGATGATTCTTTACCTATTAACGGTTGCAATGAACTAATTTACCCATTAATATGACAAATACTTTGTGTACAAATCATATCAACAGATATTGATATTTAAGGGCATTAACTATTGTATCCAAGTATTCAATATAACTATAGAAGTATCCTCAAAAATAGTATTGAAATTAATATTCAATACGCCTGTCACATTAGTAATTCTCAAAGATCATCAACAAAAGGAGGATTGTCGAATGGATAATCAAATTAACAAACGCTTAAAGTCAACCAAGAATGCATCGCAATTGACCAGCGACCCTGCAGAGGAAGAAATTTATTTTAATAGTAATGGAGTATTAACATTAGGAGTGGAAATTGAGCTCCAGCTCATTGATTCTAAAAACTATAACTTATGCTCAAGAGCTACTGATGTTCTTAGCGCTACAGCTCATCTTGAAAAAATTAAACAAGAATTTTATTTAAGTACTATAGAAGTGAATACGGGTAAATGTCTAACTGCCCAAGAAGTTGAGGAGGATCTTTATGCAACACTCGCTTCATTACAACTAGCGACGAAGGATTTAGGGATTTTATTTTCTACAACCGGCTCTCACCCTTTCTCTAAATACTCCGATTGGGTAGTGTCTCCTACGGCTCGATATCAAGAGTTAATTGATCGTAATCAATGGCTTACCCGGCGTATGAGCGTCTATGGCTTACATGTTCACATTGGCATGTCCAGTGGAGAAGACTGCATCCGGTTTAACAATTTTTTCATGTATTTTTTGCCTCATTTATTAGCTCTTTCTTCAAGCTCTCCATTTTGGCAAGGAATAGATACTGGGCTTGCCTCTTGTAGACCTACTACCTATGAAGCGTTACCTACTGCAGGACAACCTTATCATGTCCGAACATGGCAGGATTTTGAGCATTTATATAAGTCATTAAAATTATGCGGTTCGATTAAATCACTTAAAGACTTATGGTGGGATTTAAGGCCAAGCCCTGGTTTTGGAACATTAGAAATTCGTGTTTGTGATGGCGCAGCCACTTTATCAGAAACACTTGCTTTAGTTGCCTTGATTCATACTCTTGCCCATTGGTTTGCTGATAATGGAAGTTGGCTTGAGTCAGTTGCCTATCCCCCTTATTGGCTTTCTCGAGAAAATAAATGGCGAGCCATTCGTTATGGATTGGATGCCGAACTAGTAATGAATACTGAAGGTAAAACCAAATTGATGCGCGAAGATATCAATGAATGGATTGAAAAATTAAACCCATACATCCAACAGTTGGGCTATCAAACTTATTATTCTACTCTAAAAGTGATTATGGATTCAGGGACAAGTTCTGAGCGACAACGCAAAGTATTTGCTCACAATCATTGTTTTAAAGATATTGTAAAACACAATGTCAGCGAATTTTTACTGCAAACACCTCTATACAGACGTGAATCTGTTATATCCCCCTAATTGACGCTAACCACTATTTAATAAAAAACAATTCGAGGAAGACATCAATGAAACAAGTAACCTATACATCAAAAAAATTGGGTAATGTCATCATCAAAAGCGAATTGAATCAGTATACAATTTGTTCGAACAGGTTGGAGGCCAGATCTCTTAACCAAGATGAAGAAAGTTTTTTAATCGATAAATATACTCCCCTTTTAGAGAATCCTGAAAATACAAGAATGTTTGGTGAAGGTAAGGCCTGGGAGCCTTCTGCCGTAAAAGAGTTCATACAAGATGAAACAAAACGTTGGAACTCTGGCAACAAATTCTCCGTGCTTTCAATTTACCATTCAACTACTCAAGAATTTATTGGTTATCTCTACATAAAGCATTCTTTAGATGATTTCTCCAATATAGGAGTCGGCCATCAAAATGTAGGTGAAATTGCTTATATTATTGATCAAGCTTTTTGGGGAAAAGGTTACGGGACTGAAATTGCAATCTTGGGGAAAAAGTTTATAAAACACATTATTTCTGAAAGTGAGGATGAAACCTTAGAAAAGAACATTAAAGAAATTGTTGCTACAGTACATCCATCAAATGAAGGTTCAAAAAGAATTTTGCAGAAAACATTAAAAAACCAGGAACAAGAGGAGTTTACTAAGTTCGGCGACCAACCACGTCTATTATTTTTTAAACCTTTGAAAACCGTTGATGCAACGGTGAGTAAACCTATGGATTTAACTTCTAAATTATAAAAGGAGGGTAGACTATGTGTGGAATAGCCGGTGAATTCCAGTTCAATAAAAAAAATATTCCTCTTTTTAGCTTAGAGAAGGCCTTGCATAGGCAGTTTAACCGTGGTCCAGATGATGGTCAAATATACCTTACGAAAAGTATAGCGCTTGGGCACAGAAGACTTAAAATTTTTGATCTTTCTACTCGCGGAATGCAACCCATGGTTGATTCAGATTTAGGCTTAGCATTGGTTTTTAATGGAGCAATCTATAATTTCGTAGAGTTACGTCAAGAACTGAAATCTAAAGGTTATTCTTTTATTTCCAACAGTGATACAGAAGTACTTCTTAAAGCCTATCATGCCTGGGGTAAAAATTGCGTTCATCGTTTAAGTGGTATGTTTGCTTTCGCAATTTGGGAACAAAGAACGGGTAAATTGATCCTTGCACGCGATCGACTAGGTATTAAACCTCTTTATTATAATATTACTACAAGTCATGGATTCAGATTTGCATCCACTTTACCTGCATTAATTGAGTTTGGTGATATCGATACATCAATTGATAAAATTGCACTTCATTATTATCTAACCTTCCATGCAGTTCCTGAACCACTTACTATCCTGTCTGGTGTGAAAAAACTTGCTCCTGGTTCCCTCATGACCGTTTATCCTGATGGAAAAATTGAAGAAGAGAGTTACTGGGATTTAAAATTTGATAATACAAAAGCAGAACATTATCGAGATGAAAATTATTGGGTAAAAGAAACTTACGAGGCATTACACTCAGCAACTCATCGTCAATTGGCAGCAGATGTTCCTGTAGGTATCT
The DNA here is from genome assembly GCF_001467955.1 of Legionella quateirensis. Taxonomy (GTDB): domain Bacteria; phylum Pseudomonadota; class Gammaproteobacteria; order Legionellales; family Legionellaceae; genus Legionella; species Legionella quateirensis. Next base: position 84,690 of record NZ_LNYR01000001.1, read on the forward strand.
TACTTTCCGGAGGATTAGATTCTTCATTACTTGTGGCAATGACGTCCAAACTTGGATATAAAGAAATTCAAACATTTTCTATTGGGTTTGATGGGGTAAATGGAGAACAAGGTGATGAATTCCTATATTCGAATCTAATTGCTTCAAAATTTAATACACAGCATCAACAAATGTCTATATCAAATAAACAGCTAGCCTATTCATTGGGAAATTGTATTTCTGCAATGTCAGAACCTATGTTGAGTCATGACAATATTGGTTTTTATCTTCTTTCTCATGAGGTTGCCAAACATGTAAAAGTAGTCCTTTCAGGTCAAGGCGCAGACGAGATTTTTGCGGGTTATCATTGGTTTCAAAAGATACATTTAAATCCGGTTTTACCATCACAATCAGCGCAAATAATTTTTAACAAGGTAGCTGATCGTTCCTTTAAAGAATACCAGCAACTTGTAATGCCAGAACTTCAAACAACATTTCATGCGTGGGATTTTTTAATTAAACTTTGTGAAAAAAATAATTCTAAAAACCCAATTGATAATTTACTTAAATATGAAAGTACTTTTGCATTAGCAAATGGCCCTTTAAGTCGAGTTGATAATATGACCATGGCAGCAAGTCTCGAAGCACGAGTACCCTTTTTGGATGAAGAAATGCTTAAGATTGCAAGCACTATGCCACTTCAGTATAAATTACCTCAAGGGGGTAAATATATTTTAAAACAGCTTGGAAGGAAAATGCTTCCTAAACAAATTGTAGATCGTCCTAAAGGATATTTTCCTGTTCCAGCATTGAAATATTTAGAGGGAACTACTTTGGAGTTAATGCGTGAAGTACTTTCTCCTGAAAACATAAAGCACAGGGGTATTTTTAATTTAAAAGCAGTTCAAAACTTATTTTCAAACTCAGCAAAGAACTTTACACCTTCAGGTATTTCTAAACTCTGGCAAGTTGGTTTGCTTGAATATTGGCTTCAGCAACATAAACTGTAGTTAGTAATGTAAGAACGGTTTAGGGCATTACAAAAAGGAGCTTAACTTCAGTCCGTGAGAGGCTAATCCACTCGAAGGATATTAAGAGCATCTACAGCCATAAGAGCCCATAAAAGCATGAATACCAATACGTGACATTTAATAAAATTATTTGGACTATGGAATGGGTGTTGTTACTTATAGTTTAATTGTTAATCATTTACCAGTTAATACTAAGGCAATTGGCGCAAATGAACATGAAAGCCATCATGTTCTGGATATTGTTTATAATAATATCCATGATCTGAAAATTGCCGCTGTAACTGCAGACATGCACCGCATCAACCGAGTTCACTTCGTACTAATGTATTTATTTGGTTATGATTTAAACTATTCCATTAATTCAAAGTCTTTTTAGTCAGAATATTTAAAACCTTCATCATTCTGTTTAAATGAAGTAACTGTAAGGATAGTGACGCTTAAGTACTTGTTAGGTTAACGTTCTGCTCCTACACATGGGCTATCAATGTATTCCCCATTGATGTCTAGAACCATATTGACACTGGCGCGTTGGTATCGAGCCAGGATATCGTATTCTTGTTTTGTAATGTATCCGTAGGAGTTGCCGCAATATACTAATGACGTTGCGCCTGGTCTTGGTTTAACCTGTACTGGCAGATCACAATCCCAGCGAAATCTTGTTAAGTCACAGTTAGCCAGTGCAATACTGGTTGGTAATACTGATAACATGATGAGTACAAGCCATTTATTATTCATTTCTTATCTCCACTGGCATATTATTTTATTTTAAGTATAGGTTAAATCTGGAATACAAGAGGTTAATGGGAATGAAATTATGTTTCACAAGATTTTTTTTGAATTTAATGATATATATTCAGTAAGTTAAATCCAAAGGTCGATAGGTATGCTTTCTTCCAGTATTGAATATCTCCAGGCTCTGCGTAACGGTAACTACCTTCGTTTTTTGGAATGGCCTCAATTCATCGCACAGCATTATGCAGACCCCAAATATACTATTGGTGCAGATGAAACCCTTCCTTTAATCATTTTTGAATGGTTGAATAATGGTTTTTGTGAGGAAGATATAAAACACATGGCTGTATTGACTGTTGTTCATGATTTGGATTCAAGTCCAATAAGAGCTGGTTTATCTTATGCCTTTATTTCCTTATCTCTTGCGCTTATTAGTTGTATGGTCTATCAGAGTACACATACTCAGAGTAATTTTTTGAAAAAAGGAACATTGACGGGCAAGGAAGTGTGTCAATTGATGCAGAAACAGAGTGCTCTTATGGATAAAACACAATTTGCTGAGCAACAACAAATAGAAATCAGTAAATTGACGCATTATCAAGAAATCATCGATAGAAAAGTTGTAGCTCAAGCTTTTGAACAAATAAATTCAGTTACTCAATACAGATATTTAACCGAAGACTATATCTCCGTCCTTGAAAATACTCCAATTGCAGAGGATCAGTTACGTGTATCAAGAATAAGTATGCTTAAAAGTCTGGCACATTATTTAAATGAACGAATGGAATATACTGAAGAGGTTAAAGAAGGGATTGGAGTGTATGTCACTCAATTATGGGCAATGAATCCTGCCGATTTTGAGGAAGAATATCTAAACAAACTTTCCTCTTATTCCTTCGTCGCCAATATCTGGAAAATGGCTGTAACTTATGGATTAAAATTCTTTAGCATCTTGCAACCCAGCACTACACTGGCTATTACTGATGATACTTCAAATACCCCTAAAATGAATTAGTTTGTGAATTCTTTAAATGCCAGCTTCATGAGCGAGCAAGGCTTCTTTATATGAAATGGATTCAGGATTACCCATGTATCCCCCAAGATTATCTTTTCCAACAACTCGGTGACAAGGGATAAATAAAGCCAGTGGATTGCGTTTGCAGGCCTGACCTATGGCTCTGGGGCTGCTTTGAAGCTTGATCGCTAATTCTCCATAGGTTAATGTCCGACCGACAGGAATGACCAGAAGGGCGTTCCAAACGTTCAGTTGGTATAGACTGCCTTTAGGTTTTAATTGCAAATGAAATCGATGATGTGGATCAGCGTAATAGGCTTCAAGTTCCTCACCAATTACGTGAGCCAGATTGGTATTAGCAGGGCTACCTGATTTTTGAGTGAATGAGGCATTAAAAACAAAATGCTCATCATGTGCTACTTCAAGTCTACCCCACGGGGTAGTAAAAATAGACATGACGAGCTTTGAATTCAAGAATTAATCGCCTTTTTTACCAGACAGTTTTTCTTTAATACGAGCAGCACGACCAGCAAGGTTACGTAAGTAATACAGTTTTGCACGACGTACATCACCACGGCGTTTAACAGTGATACTGTCTACGATTGGGCTGTATGTTTGGAACACACGCTCAACACCAACGTTGTGAGAAATCTTGCGAACAGTGAACGCGGAATTCAAACCACGATTTCTCTTGGCTATAACGATACCTTCGAAAGCCTGTAAACGTTCACGAGTACCTTCAATTACTTTAACTTGAACAAGAACAGTGTCACCTGGATTAAACTCAGGAATTTCCTTGCCTTGCATTTGCTCAGCATTTAATTGGTCAATAATATTAGTCATGGACTACTCCTAAAATTGGTTTATCCTCAACAGGAATCACCGTGTTCGCATTTATAACTATTAAGCATCTGATTCTTGGATGCTCTGAAATCTGCCTGTTTACTACCTTTAATTCGGTGGTAAACGATGCTCTTCCTGAAACTCTGCAAGCAATTGCCTGTCGGTTTCATTCAACTGCATGTGCTCCAGTAAATCCGGACGTTTAAGCCAGGTTTTACCCAGGGATTGTTTTCTTCGCCATCGCTCTATATCCCTATGGTTCCCACCTAATAAAACAGGAGGTACATCCATACCGTTTATGGTTGCAGGCCGGGTATAATGAGGACAGTCGAGTAATCCATTCATGAATGAATCTTGCTCTGCTGAACCAAGATGCCCAAGACTACCGGGTATCAAGCGAGTTATGGCGTCAATAAACACCATGGCAGCCAATTCACCGCCACTTAATACAAAATCCCCAAGCGACCATTCCTCATCCACATGATGACTAATGATACGCTCATCAATTCCTTCATATCGTCCTGCTATAAATAGCAGGGGTTGCCTTTCATTTGCCACCTGGTTTAAGTCGGCTTGACGGATTACTTTACCCTGAGGACTTAAGTAAATCGTTTTGCAGTTACCTGGCATTTGGCTGCGTGCATGCAGAATTGCCGCATGCAGTGGTTCATACATCATGACCATTCCTGGTCCACCACCATAAGGCTTATCATCTACTTGTCTGTAGGGTCTGGATGACCAATCACGTGGATTCCAGTGCGCAATGTGTACCAGCTTCTGTTCAATTGCCCTACCGGTAATTCCGTAGTTTAATCCATCCATTATTTCTGGAATCAAACTGATTACACCCAGATGCAGAACCACTTAAAAATCCACATCCCAGTCGACAGTAATGACGTTTTCGGTGTCATTGATATCCATTATAAATTGCCCCGGTAAATAAGGTATTAAATGCCTTTTTTCACCTTGGACTACCAATACATCATTAGAGCCAGTCGGCATCACTTCAGTTACAACTCCAAAGGGTATGCCTTGTTGGTTTATCACCTTCATGCCTACCAGCTGGTGCCAATAATACTCACCTGGTTCTAATGCAGCAAGCTGTTCTTTTTGAACAGCAATTTCTATATTGGTAAGTCGAGAAACCAGCTCACGATCAGGATAACCTTCTATTTGAGCTATTATGGCTTTGTTATGTACTTCGATGCATAATAGCTTAACAGGTTGCCACTGATTATTTAAAAAGGCATGCCAGTCTGTATATCTCAGAATATTATCTCGCGGATCTGTGAAGGAATGAACCGTAACAAAGCCTTTAATACCATGAGGGCGGCCGAAACGGCCTAATACTATCCAGTTTGCCTGATTATTCACGTTATTAAGCAGCTGTCTCAGATTTCTTATTAAATTCTTTTATCAATGCACTGACGCGATCAGATAATTGTGCACCAACACTTTGCCAATGGGCTAATTTTTCCATTTCAACGTGCAGACGTACTTCTTGTCCTCGCGCAACAGGGTTAAAATAACCAATACGCTCAATGTAATTACCATCGCGACGTTTGCGGCTGTCTGTTACTACCATGTGATAAAAAGGACGCTTTTTGGCGCCGCCTCGTGATAAACGTATAACGACCATTGTTTTCCTCTACTTTAGAGTGGTTACATAAAAATGCCGAGTATTGTACGAAAATTAACTCAACATGTGAAGTAATTCTTTTAATTTATTTTTTAACCCAATATCTCTTCGAAGTGAACGACCATTATTGATAGGATGTTCGTTCTCTAAATTTTAATATTGTAATAAAAACAATTACTTTAAATCATCTGGAAACATGTCTTTCATTCCAGCCATTCCCCCAAGGCCTCGCATCATTTTCTGCATTCCGCCAGGCTTGGAAAATTTTTTCATCATCTTTTGCATTTGTTCAAATTGTTTTAACAATCGATTTACATCCTGAATTTGGGTTCCCGAACCCATGGCGATGCGTTTTTTTCGTGATCCGACAATTATTTTGGGAATTCGTCTTTCTTTCGGCGTCATTGAGTTAATGATGGCTACAGTTTGCGCCATGGCTTTGTCATTGACTTGTTTCATTGCCTGTTGGGGCATTTGACCCATTCCTGGTAGCTTGCTCATCATTCCTGCAATGCCGCCCATGTTGTTCATTTGCAACAGTTGTTGTTTAAAATCTTCTAAATCAAATCCCTTTCCTTTCTTTAACTTTTTAGCCAGTTTTTCACTGGCTTGTTTATCTGCTTTGCGTTCAACTTCTTCAATAAGGGTCAGAATATCGCCCATACCTAGTATTCTTGAAGCGATACGTTCCGGGTGAAATGGCTCTAACGCCTCTACTTTTTCCCCGCTGCCAATAAATTTTATCGGTTGTCCGGTAATTTGTCTTACTGATAATGCGGCACCACCTCGGGCATCACCGTCCGTTTTGGTAAGGATCACCCCGGTTAAAGGCAGTGCCTCATGGAATGCTTTTGCCGTATTAGCTGCATCTTGACCAGTCATACTGTCAACAACAAATAACGTTTCAATCGGATTTACAGAGTGATGTAATGCTTTAATTTCAGCCATCATTTCTGCATCAATATGCATCCGTCCTGCAGTATCGATAATAAGAACATCCATGTATTGCTTTTTAGCGCTTTCTAATGCTTTTTGAGCAATGGCAATGGGTTGCTCATTGGTTTCAGCTGGAAAAAATGCAACATCAATTTGTTCTGCCAAAACTTTTAATTGTTGTATCGCTGCAGGTCTATAAACGTCAACGCTGACCAGCATTACTTTCTTATTTTCGGTTTCTTTTAAATAGCGGGCAAGTTTAGCGGTACTTGTGGTTTTACCCGAACCCTGTAAACCGGCCATCAGGAATATTGCAGGAGGCTGAGTTTTGAAATCAAGTTCAGCACGTTCATCGCCCATGACATGGATTAATTCATCATGAACGGTTTTAATAAAAGCCTGATCAGGGTTTAAACTGGTCAATACTTCCTGGCCAAGGGCTTTCTCTTTTACTTGTTCGATAAAATCTTTAATAACCGGCAGGGCTACATCTGCTTCAATCAGTGAAAGTCTGACTTCGCGCAAGGCTTGTTGAATATTGTCTTCGGTTAAACGACCCTGTCCACGCAGATTTTTAAAGGTGCGGGTCAAACGTTCGGTTAAGTTATCAAACATAATAATAGAGTACCCGGAAAAAATAGGCACTATAGCATAGAGAGGCAAAACAATGCTACTTATACGGGTACATGTGCAAGGAGCATTTATAATGGATCTCGTGTCTGGATCCCAATCTTAAGATTAAATGTTGAAAAGATGCCTGGTTATAAAGTTATTAATATTTTATATAGTCACTATTAATTTTTAATAGTCACATCTAATAAATCCTTAATAATGGTTCTTTATATTTTGTCCATAATGACTTTTTGGAAAGCAATATGGGACGTTCTAAAACTGATGGCCTTTTACTTGAAGAGGCGGCTGCCGTCAAAATACAAACAGCGTATAGGGGTTTTTTCTCCAGAAAATCTTATGCAATTACTCAAATAGCGTCACAATATTTGAAGCCCTTTAATGTTTTGATCAAAGGGAATGATCCTGAGATCACCGACTTGCCTCATCATACAAGCAAAGAGCAAATCGCATTAGTTGCTATATCGGGCATGCGTTCTGTGGAAATTGCATGCCAATTAAGCAGTGGTTTTCCCAAATTGATTATTATTGATAACAGTAAATATGTAGTCGATTTTTGGCGAAAGGCTCGAGATTTGATGAATCATTCTGAGTGTGAAGAACATTTTCTTGCTGAACTGGATCGATATATCGAAACGAGCAAATGCAACAGATCAGGTTTGAAATCAAAAGAATTCGATTATCTGAAGCAATTATTTAATAGCTATGGTTTTAAGAAACTACAGAGGGTAATTGGCGGAACCACCGTTATTGCTCAATCATGGGTTGATCGTGATGTGATGATTAAAGTAAAGAATATTTTGAAGTTTATTGGGGTAGATGTAATTTACGCTTATCCTTCAAATATTGTCTCTTATTTGCGATCGGAAGGGGAACGATCAAATTCAAATCAAGTCCTGGATAACATTCAATTGTTAAATCCCGCTTTGGCCATTCATACCGATCTGGTGTCGGGTAAACCGAAACACGTGTTTAAGATCGAGGATCATACCCCAACATCAGTAGGAGAACAGTTACAACTGAATTCTGTACGATTCAACAGCTCTCTGGTCCGCTTTGGAACGTCCGAAACGCTAATAATGATGTTTCTAATAAGCAAGTTGAAAAGTAGGCCAGATTTGTCATTTAGTACATCCAGTGGCTCTTTTTTTAGATCTGAAGTGACTCAACATTCATCGAGCGATACCGATTTAACTCCTGAAGCAAGTAGTTCAACTGAGTGTTGTACTGAATTGAATCCAGAAAATGCCAGTATCCTCTGAGGTGAACAAAAAGAATGTACGGTTAAATCATCCTTTACGTTTGGAGTTGTTGATTTGAATAGTGTGTTATCTAATTTTATGAAGCACTTTGAGGGATGATATTGGCGAGTGTTTATCTCTTCACCTCGTGTTGGCTCTGTTCGAGTTCTAATGAATTATGAAGTGATTAAATGAGCCTATCGACGAAGCTTATTAATTAACCGTATACTGTTTATTTACTAAGGATAGTAAGAGATTTTAGACATGTATGTCGTTTTATGTATGCTTTTGTTCATTGGGGTTTTCGTACTGTATCATGTAGTCGCTAAATGTCTGGGGTATGCCGGGTTTCAACTGGGAAATTCGTTCAATCCTGACACTTTAGAGCATGATGAAATAACAACGCTCCTAACCAAACTCTCTCATCCGGAGTTTGAGGGGGTATGTTATGGCTTTAGTCTTAACTGGGCACTAGCCGTTGCTGAGAGTAAAGAAGATATATTTTATCGACAACTTCATTTACTTCGTAGTCATAAGTCTGATTTGCCCGTTGTACTTGAGCGTATCAAGCAAAAAAAACACGAATTTCATTATATTTCAGAAGAAGAGCTGCTGATTACCACATTACCTGAGATCTGTGAAAAAATTTGCATTGCCCAAGATCCGATTGCATACAAGAATAAATATGGGAAACTGGTTTGGCAATCCGATATTAATTCCATCCTGAGACGTATTAAACAAGAGGGTTCCGGTGTCAGGCAGGTATTTTATAAAACACATACTTTTGGCTCCAGGCAAGAAGCAAGAGAATATTTTACCTTGCTGGCTAAATCAAAATTAACCGAAAATGTAGCTGTAATTATCAGTACTTCTGATCATGCTATGGGATTCAAACGTGCAGGGAGACTCTGGCGATTTATAAATATAAATGATTTATATAGGCAAGATATCAATAAACCGTATTTTGAATTTGATGCCCAAGGTCTGGTTAATGAGTTGTATCGAGTGAGCGCATCCGGTCCTTTGATACGAAGGCTTACGGTTAATACCGATTTCATCGCACTGAAAATTCCACCTGGATTAATCTCCAGATTAGAAAATAAGTTTCCAGTATTTCCGGTATATCAACGCACTCCTTATATCGAAAAAATATCTTTTTTTGCTATGGCGGCTTTACAGGGGGACATACCTACGGTTAAAAAATGTCTTAAAGCAAAATGGTCCGTTTTTTCTAATAATTACATGAATGATAACTCACCTGTTTTAATGGCAATTTATTCAGGCCGAAGAGAAGTCGTCAAAGCCATGCTTACACCAATAGCGCAACATATTAATAAACAACGTAAAAAGGATTTGGCAACCTTGCTTCATATTGCGTGCAGGTATGGGGGCTGGGGTATAGTTGAAGATTTGTTGCACATCACCGGGATTAATATCAATCCTTTGGATATCAAGGGAAAGACACCCTTAATGTATGCCTGTAAGTCGACAATGATTACCGATGAAAGAAAATTATTCCGATTGTTGCTTAATAATGGAGCTTCTCTGACAATTGAAGATAAAAATGGTTTTACTGCTCTGGATCACGCGATTAAAAATGATCATGAACTGGCAATTGAAATGATAAGTAACAGAATGCAATTCGATGAGGATGCGCAACAGACGGTTACTAAAAAGCAACGTGCTGTTGTACAATCACGCTTGAATTTTTTTAAAAAGGCGCCTGCTGGTGGATTATCTGATGTGTATCCGACACAGTTCGGAAACAATCAAGTGTGCATTTTGCCCAATGGTTGATTGTATTGCATGAGTTGATTTGCCTATTATTGCGCAGATTGTGATTACTGAACATTCGATGTGAGATGATATGCGATTTATTGCTGGATTTTTTGCCCTGTTTTTTTTATTGATCCCTCAGTCTTTTTCTGCCTTTGTTAAAGTGAAGAGCACGATTAAACCGACGAGTGTATTGGGTTCTGATAATAACTATCATCAGGTTTATGAATTAGTCATAAAGCCAAAAAAAATAAAAAAGGGGCATCAGTATACCTTAAAAAAAATTGAGATCCTGAATAAGAAAACCCATAAACTCATTACATCATATGATGGCGATGCACTTAAACCATTGGTCTATATGATTAAGCCAGACGGAGTGATTATCAATACAACTGAATTGGATCATGACGGTCAAATGGTCGCGTTTCTTTATACATCACAAGCCAATAATGCCGAAATTTCGTCAAAACTGATTCATCGCTTGAGTTTTATTGATAAAGAATATCCGGAACACACTATAGAATTTGAAGATGCCATTGTGAAGCGAAGTAAGGTTCCTGTTGACGTGATCAGTTCACCCGTGCAGGGAGGCGGCTGGCTTGCCAGTAATGGCCCTGGCTTATTGAGCAGTCATAGATTCGCCTATTTAAAAGTACATGGGAGTTATTATATTGCACAAAGATTTGCTATAGATTGGGTTCGAATTGACCAAAAAGGGAATGTATTTATGCCGGGTACTGATCGGCAATTAAATGAAAATTATTTGGATTATGGCGTGAATATTTATTCGGCAACAGACGGAACAATTACCCGGGTTCGAAATGAGTTCCTTGATAATGCCCCAGGCCAAATACCTATAGAAGTACAAAATGTTGATAATGCCTGCGGAAATGAAATTACGGTCGAAATGAGCAATGGCCACTATGCCCACTATTGTCATCTCAAACCGGACAGTATGACCGTAAAGGCCGGTGATAAGGTCTATCAGGGGCAACTTATTGCGGCACTGGGTAATTCAGGCAATTCCATGGGACCACATTTGCATTTTCATATTAGTGATAATGATTCCCCCTTGGGTTCAGAAGGTTTGCCTTATATTATAAAGAAGTTTGGTATGCAAATAACTCCTGAACAGGTTGAAGAAGTAGGTATTCTCGATTTTCACGCTTCTGAAACTGATTTAATGGATATAAATATGCCAGGATTAATTAAAACGGATGCTATACCCATGCTAAATGGAGTCTATTATTTTAACAATCCGACTTGATGATTCTCTTTGCGTTTAATTCATAAATTGCGAGTCAGGCACATTCTGTTTCTCTGGAAAAACTGCTATGATGATTTTCAGATCAAATGTCAGGTCATGGATCAACTCAATATTCCTAAAAGCTGAAATTGGGAACCGGATTTATTCAAGAGCTGTATATCTGATTCATATTGCACAACAATTATTTAGTCTGACCAATATTAGGTTGGTATTTGTTTATTTTTTACGCGATTATTAAGGTTTCCTTAAGCTTATTTTTATATAATAGGTTTTTTGATTCCGAATAGGCTGCAATGAAGGAATGCAATGAGCAATAAAAAGCACTCACTTACTATTTTTAGTTTGACTATGATTACAGTTGGCTCGGTAGACAGCATACGGAATTTACCCGCTACCGCCCTTTTTGGAAGCCAATTAATATTTTACTTTATATTAGGTGCTTTATTTTTCCTCATTCCTACAGCCCTGGTATCTGCCGAACTGGCTTCTGGCTGGGCAAAACAAGGTGGAATTTATGTTTGGGTCAAGGAAGCCTTTGGTAAAAAATCCGGTTTTTTAGCCATCTGGTTGCAATGGATAGAAAATGTAATCTGGTATCCGACCATATTATCATTTGTTGCAGGAACTATCGGCTATTTGATTAATCCCGCTTTAACCAGTAATCCTTATTTCCTTTGGGCCGTCATTGTCAGTTGTTTTTGGGGTGCTACCGTATTGAATTTACGTGGCATGAAGTCGTCCGCCATGTTCAGTAGTTTTTGCTCCCTTGCCGGATTGTTGTTACCCATGTCTTTAATCATTGGTCTGGGTGTTGTCTGGATAACTCAGGGAAATCCATTACAAATTAACTTTGATGTACCCAGTATCGTTCCTCATCTCGCAGATAAATCAATGTGGGTGTCTTTAACGGCTATTATGATGTCGTTTTGCGGGATAGAAATTGCCACGGTGCATGCAAATGATGTGAATAATCCTCAGCATGCTTTTCCCAAAGCGTTAATCTATTCAGTTGGTATTATTTTAAGTACTTTAATCCTTGGATCTTTAGCTATAGCCGTTGTGTTACCTGGAAAAGATATTAATCTTGTTGCAGGAATAATGCAGGCGTTTGAAGCATTTTTTCTAAGATATAACATGCATTGGATGATGCCTGTAGTTGCTGTAATGCTCGTATTGGGTGGCCTTGGTGGGGTGAGTAACTGGATTATTGCACCTACCAAAGGATTATTGGTCGCTGCTGAAGACGGTAATTTACCTGAAGTGTTTCAGCGTACTAATGCTAAGGGAGCACCAGTAGTCATGTTAATCACTCAAGCCGTGATCGTAACCGTATTGTCTGCTTTATTCTTATTTATGCCCAGCGTAAATGGTTCCTATTGGTTATTAACGGCTTTGGCTGCACAGTTGTATATGTTAATGTATTTTATAATGTTCATCGCAGCAATTAAGTTGCGTATTAGCGAGCCTAATCACCACAGACCCTTTAAAATTCCTGGGGGAATGATGGGAATGTTATTTGTATCGGGTATTGGGATTATTGGTGTTCTCACCACATTGGCTGTAAGTTTTATCCCACCTGAGGGTATTGATGTAGGCAGTACAGCTCGTTACGAGTTAACTTTAATTATCGGCCTGATATTGATGTGCGCTCCGCCATTTGTCAGCTCCTGGTTGAGAACTCGAGCTGTGAATAGGGAAGCAACTGCTTAAAATACAACTTAAAATAATAAAGACATGAATCCTCTAGATGAACTATTGACCGAATTAAGTTCTCGTCTGCCTGAGCTGGAATGGAAAATTAGTCAATTAAGTTCAGTTATTTCCAGCCATAATCTTCCCAAAGGATTATTTCGCAGTGGAATTGAGTTGACTGGCGCAGGATGTGTAAAAGAAATTCAAGCAGACATCCAAGCCTTATCCGAACAAAAAAATGCACGCAGTGCCATGTTTCTGGCTGAGCGAATTAAACAGAAAATAAATGTTCTGGTTGCTTTGTGCCATATGAACGGCCGTAAAAGGAAACCGGAAGAGCAAGTCTCTTTTGGTGTAAAAATGTTAAGTACTCGACAACAATGGATACAGAGTCTCGAACATGAAATTAATACCTTAACCCAGCAGCAGAAGGCAATGACAAAATCACTTCATCATTTGACACTAGGTGGCAATACGAACGCGATATTGACTCTACAGGCAGAGTTGGGCGAAGTTGAACGACGGTTGACTTTAGCCAAAGAAACATTAAATCAGGCTGTATTATAGGCCTCTGTACATAGTTCTAATCCAATTATTCTTTTATCGTCCCTTAGGATCTGTTGACAATTCATTTTGTTAATTATCCTCAAGGCTTACATACTGCGGCTTGTCCCTGAGAGTTCCTCACTGCTTAAGAATGCACATTAGTTAATCTTAATTTGCAATTTTTATAAGATCGTCATCCTCGCGAAGGCGGGGATCCATCCTAAAATTTAGCACAATGCCACATTGTTGCATGGATCCTCGCCTTCGCGAGGATGACGTATAAAATAGTGAGGATCGTTCAGGGCTTGTCGGTTGTATCCAGAGAATTGCCCTTAGTGAATTTCAAGGTCATTTTTCAAATAGCCTTTTGCTTCCCGTTATATTGCGGTAAATTAGTGGCGTTCAATTACTATAAATAGAGAAGGAGCGCCTTAAATGTCAGATAAGTACTCTCAAATTACCAAGGATATTGGTACTCAATTAGCAAAAATGCGCAAGGAAATGCCGGAATTTATGGCAGGATTTGGTGCTTTGTCGCAAGCGGCTAATAAAGAAGGTGTGCTGGATAAAAAAACCAAGGAATTGATTGCAATGGCTCTGGCCGTAGCCAAGCAATGTCCTGGATGCATCGGTTTTCATGCCCAAACTTTAATTAAATTACAAACAACCAGAGCCGAGTTACTCGAAACTCTAGGCATGGCTGTTTATATGGGCGGTGGTCCATCTTTAATGTATGCGGCTGAAGCATTAGAAGCATTTGAAGAGTTTAGCCAGTAGACGGTACTGATACTAGTGAATCGTAAGGTTTGGTCAAGACCCGTAGACGTCAGGTTAATTAAAGTAGCCCGGATGACGTGCGAAGCGCGTAATCCCTGAAGTCCGGTGTAGAGGGTTCCGATTAAAAAGGTACTATGCTGCGCATAGGCTTCCCGGATTTCGCTATGCTTCATCCGGGCTACTTTTGATTTTTTCCTATGCCAGGCGGCTATGGGGAAAGACTCAACTTATACCGTGGTCTATTTTAGTGTGATAATAATGTAGCTACATGGGCCATTTGTTTATCTGCGGGGTTTTGTTGACAAGGAAATTGTTTGCTGACACCCAGCAATGCAATTTGAGACACGGTCATCGTATCTTTATCACTTCGTTGGCTAGATATTTCTTTATAAGTCTGTTGGATTAATTCATTCAGGGTGATGGAGTTAAGTTGCTTTCCTGGTGGTAAACAAAAAATGGGTTTACCCAGGCTTTTCGCTGATTCATTCGCCTGAATTAAGGTTTCTGCGATGCTTTCACAGGTAATATTAAGAACATGACGAGCTGATCTGGCCCATGCTTGCGCCTGGGGATCCGCCTTTATTTCCATTTGCGGTATGTTATTCGCAATATTCATGTAATTGTTTATGGTATCCGCATATAGATTACTGGAAAAAATAATGAAACCGATTAATAAAAAACGCATAGTACTTCCTTAAAATCCTGCAAGATTACTTAAAAAAATAGTAGACAATTGGGTTATCCGGACAAACATACGGACCACATTCTATGAATGTACTGATTCCATTGGCAAGAATCAAGATAAGAAATAAGTACATGAGGGCAATCAACCATTTGTTCGATGTTTTTAATTGATCATCAAAGCCCTGTTCAAAGAGTAAAGCAATGGCAATGAAACCTATTATGAACAAAAAAATAACTGCTGACCAGGTGTAAAAATATAAACCAAGAAACGGATCACCATAACCCGGTGTACCCGGAGCCAGATGGAGATAGATTTGTCGAGTAGCTATAGCCAGTCCTAATAACGCTTGCAATAACATAAAACCATAGTGAGGCATCCTGATTCCCAGGCGCAAATTCATCATTAAACATAATCCTACGCCTGCAAAACAGATTCTTTGTAATAAACACAAAGGACAGGGTAATGAATTCTTGAGAAGTTGATCAGCAAAGGCAAAAATTAAAATGATACAGATAAATAATAGTCCTAAGCTGTTACCCCAAAGATGTAATTTTTTTTGTATGTTCATAAGGGCACCAGATTGCTGTGGAAATTAAAACAAATGGAAATCAGTAACAGACATAAAAGAAATTGAAAGGTAATCGAATTAGTTGGTTTAAAAATTATCTGCAGGCCAATAAAAAAATAAAGCAAAAACAGCAGTATCATCATGATTGCTACCATCGCTTAAGATCAGTTCAGATAAAAGTATAGTTGGTTCTACACATTTTTTCGAATTGGGGATTTAATTTGGTTGATTAAATCCCATGCGGTGCAATGAAACCTAATTTGAATGCGATAAATAAAAAAATAAATAATGTAAATGAGATACCTATTCTTAAAGTTAATGCTTTCACTGTACGTTTTGAGTTTCCAGTATCACGAATCAGAAAAAATAAGCCACTGGCCAATGAGCCGGCAATAATAATCATGACAAAGATGATGAAGATTTTAGTGATCATTTGTTATACTCCCGAAAATGCTACCTTCAGTCGGAAGTTAGCCAACCTTTTGAGCAATTGATAAAGTATGCCTAGTTTAACCTGTTTTAACATTCGTTTCACCCCAAATTGGCTAATGATTGTTCTGACACTGTTTTGTATCTTTATTTTTATACGTCTTGGCTTATGGCAACTACAACGAGCAGATGAGAAGGTAACGATGATTGCAGCTGAAGAGTCATTGGCGAAACAAGAACCAATACGGTGGAGCGGAGAACAACCACTGCCTAAACAATATCAACGTATCAAGGTACGTGGTACCTATCTACCTAATATTTTTTTATTGGATAATCAGCATCACCAGCATCAATTTGGATATGATGCCGTTTCTCCGTTACAGCTTTCAGATGGGACTGTTGTCCTGGTTGATAGGGGATGGATTGTGGGTGAGAGTACTAGAAGGTCTTTTCCTGAAATTCAAATTCCTCAAGGCATTATTGAGTTGCAGGGCAGCGCCTATTTTCCGGGAAAAAAACAATGGGTTTTAGGGCCAGGAATAGAGAAAAAAGAGCGTGGAATTACTATTCTTGAGATTTTGGATGCAAAATTAGTCAGTCAACTTTTGCAAAAAAAGGTCTATCCGTTTATTATTCGCCTCGACAAGCAAGACGCATATGGATTTGTGCGTGAATGGGCGATAGTATCCATGCCTCCGCAGCGGCATTTAGCGTATGCTCTGCAATGGTTCGCCATGGCATTGGTTATCTTTATTATATTCGTAGCATTGAATCTGAAGAAAAGAAATGAAGAAGCAAGTCACTAAATATTATGTTTTGTTACTACTAGCTACAATGTTTGCTGCACCTGGAGTAACCGCTTATCTATTTTACCAGCACCCAACCTGGTTAGGTTCATCCAAAATTAATAAAGGCACATTATTATCACCTCCGATTTCTTTGAGTCATTTTGGGAACAAATCAAAATGGCGACTCCTTCTTATCAGTCCTGATGGATGTAAAAAGGATTGTCTCGAACAATTAAATATGCTGGCACGAGTCAGATTGGCTTTAGGGCGAAAATTATATCAGGTGGATGAATGGTTGGTTCTGGATGATAAGTCATCACTATTGGCAGATGAAATTAAACCCCTGTTAAAAGAGCAGGATATCAATGTAACTACTTTAAACAGTGCAGATATGGCCAAATTGTCTGCTTTGCCTGTTGATGCCCGGGTATTTATCGCCAATCCGGATAATTTCTTGATTCTTAGCTATCAGACTGGAGGAAGTCCAGATGATATCTATAAAGATCTGAAACTTCTCCTCAGTACAACAGAACAGAAGAGTAACTAAATTGATGCAGAATAAATCCTTACGAATCGCAGCCAGCTTGAGTATTTTACTCGCTTTATTTGTCGTAATGCTGGGAGCCTATACTCGATTAACTGATGCCGGTCTTGGTTGTCCGGACTGGCCTGGCTGTTATGGGCGCATGGTGTTGCCTTCAGCTCATTCAGATTTGCAGGAAGCGCAAACTCAATTTCCCCATATTCCTATTGAAACCAGGAAAGCCTGGACTGAAATGGCTCATCGTTATGCCGCAGGAACTCTTGGTTTGTTGATATTTTTTATTGGAATCAGTGTATTACGTAAAAAAATACAAGGAATAGATATACCTTGGCATCTACCTTTGGCTTTAATGGTTTTGGTGGTATTTCAAGCAGCTCTTGGGATGTGGACAGTAACTCTGAAATTACTTCCCGTGGTAGTTATGGGGCATCTTTTGGGAGGGATGTTCATTTTTGCCTGTTTATGCCGGTTTCGTCTGCAAATCAGTTCATTAGAGGGGCAGGATTTAACTCAATGGCGTTTGTGGATCCGTTTGGGAGTTTTTATTGCATTTTGCCAAATTGCTCTTGGTGGTTGGGTCAGTTCAAATTATGCAGGAATTTCCTGTATAGGTTTTCCAATGTGTAATGGACAGTGGTTACCTGAGTTACATTTTGCTAAGGGATTTAATTTATTTTCACCCGTTGGTGCCAATTATCAAGGTGGTTTATTGGATAACGAGGTTCGAGTAAGTATTCAATTGATTCACCGAGTCGGGGCAGTCTTGACTGCTTGTTATCTTGTGTTGCTTTCATTGCTCATTCTGGGTAAGTCAAATTCCCGATATTTGAAAATATCTGCTTTATTTCTAATACTGTTGGTTGTACTTCAATTTAGCCTGGGTATTTTGAATGTACTGTATTTACTGCCTTTATCAGTGGCAGTTGCTCATAATGGGGTCGCAGCATTACTATTGGCTACAGTGTTTAGTATGGTGCATTTTACACGTAAGGGGTTGGATTATGGCTGCTGAGCTAGTGACACAGCCAACTGCAGATTGGCGGGATTATATCGAGTTGTGTAAGCCTCGAGTGGTTTTGCTCATGCTGTTAACGGTAGTAGTTGGCATGTATCTGGCTGCTCCAGGTTGGATAGATTTGTCTTTAATAGGATTTACTTTAACTGGAGTCGGTTTGTGTGCTGGAAGTGCCGCGGCTATTAATCATTTGGTGGATAGGCATATTGATTCGATTATGGCCAGAACCAGAAAACGACCAGTAGCCCATGGCCGGGTTTCAGTAAGCCAGGCTCTATGGTTCGCAGTTGTCATTGGTGTTTTGGGCTTAACTGTACTTAGTGTTTTTGTGAATAAATTAACAGCCTTGCTTACTTTTGTTACGTTAATCGGTTATGCTGGCGTTTATACCGGGTATTTAAAAAGAGCCACCTCGCAGAATATAGTCATCGGTGGACTGGCTGGCGCAGCACCTCCTTTATTAGGATGGACTGCTGTAACGAATCAGTTGGATCCTCACGCTTTATTATTGGTATTAATCATCTTTACCTGGACCCCGCCTCATTTTTGGGCTTTGGCAATTTATCGTTTTGAAGAATATCAACATGCTCAAATACCTATGCTCCCAGTAACTCATGGTATACAATTCACCAAATTGAATGTTTATTTGTATACTATTTTATTATTGGTAGTAAGTATTCTGCCATTTGTTGTTGGAATGAGCGGTCTTGTCTATTTGATAGGAGCAGTGGTTCTGGGTGCACGGTTTTTGTTCTGGGCCCATAAATTATACAGTACTGAAAAACCTGTAGTTGCAATGCAAACCTTTAGATTCTCTATTGTGTATCTGATGGTATTATTTGTTTTTTTATTGATAGATCACTATCTGTAAGGGGTTATAATGAGTATTAAAATAAAAGGTGTTACTTTAACGGTTACCATTTTATTGGCCCTGGCCAGTTTATTCGCTGGAATTTTTGTATCACAACACCTGCATTTTAAGAAAAAAATTGATGCAGCTCAGTTTCATGGAACTTATCTTGAAAATCCCAGAACGGTCAATCAATTCAGTTTGACAGGTACTGATCAACAACCCTTTGAAAACAGTAGTCTGCAAGGTCAATGGACCTTGGTCTTTTTTGGTTTTACTAATTGTGGATACCTTTGCCCAACTACTATGGCGGAACTTGGTAAAATGTATCGAATTCTTGAGGAAAAAGGCGTAAAGAATTTACCCAAAGTCGTGATGATTTCTATAGATCCTGAGCGTGATAGCCTGGAAAAATTGAACGGGTACGTCAAATCATTCAACAGTTCATTTTATGGTGCACGAGGGGAAGAATCTACCATCAAACTCATGACCAGAGAAATGGGTATTGCTTACGCGAAAGTAATCAATAAAGAGAGTGAAGATCCTAAAAATTATGATGTTCAGCATAGTGGAGCAGTGATGTTATTTAATCCACAGGGAGAGTTAAACGCATTTTTTACCACTCCGCATCATGCAGACTTGTTAGCTAAGGATTATATGTTGTTAGTTTCATAGCTCGTTACAAAGCTCTGTTGATGCTATCAGGAACTCTAAAAGTTCAAATTTATAAATTCATTGCTTATAAAATTTAATTCTTTAATTTCGGTACACCGGGATGAGAATTTATAATTTTTAAACTAGGCTTTACTACATACATAATAAAAATAATTGAGGAACTATTGATTCATGAAAATTGCAATTTTAGCCACTAACCCACATTTATATTCGCACAAGCGCTTAAAAGCTGAAGGGGAAGCTGCTGGTCATGAGGTTAAAATTATCAATCCCTTATATTGCTATATGAATGTTGCTGCTTCAAATCCTAAAGTCCACTATCGTGGAGGGGCTTCTCTTCCTCAGTTTGATGCTGTGATCCCAAGAATTGGTGCCTCAACGACCTATTACGGTACAGCAGTATTACGCCATATGGAAACTATGGGTATGTATACATTAAATGAATCTATAGCCATTTCACGTTCAAGAGATAAATTTAGGTCTTTACAACTATTGGCTCGGAAAGGCATCCCTATGCCTTTGACCAGTTTTGCTCAATCGCCCGATGATACGGAGGATTTAATTCATATGGTTGGCGGTGCGCCTCTTGTAATCAAATTGTTAGAAGGCACGCAAGGCAAGGGCGTCATTCTTGCTGACAGCCACCAATCTGCGGTAAGCATTATTAATGCGTTTAAAGAAATGCATGCCAATATTTTGGTTCAGGAATTTATTGAAGAATCCCGAGGCACTGATATACGCTGCTTTGTTATAGGCGAAAAAGTAGTTGCTGCCATGAAGCGTCAAGCAAAAGAAGGCGAATTTCGCGCTAATGTACATCAGGGCGGAAAAGGCGTAAAAGTTAAATTGTCGCCACAAGAGCGTGCAATTGCAGTAAGTGCTGCAAAAACCATGGGTTTAAAAGTGGCGGGAGTAGATTTGATTCGTTCGAATCATGGACCATTAGTATTGGAGATTAATTCATCTCCTGGTCTCGAAGGCATTGAAAAAACAACAGGTATCAATATTGCTGGAAAAATTATTGAATATATTGCGAAACACGCAAAACCTATTAGTTTAAGCCATCGTTTTCATGGTTAGGTTTTTAGTGCGCGCCTGATTTTGAATCACTTTTACCAAGCAACCAATCAGCATTCACTTCAAGTTCCTGTGCAAGAGTTTGTAATACTGTTTCATCAGGACTTGTAATGCCATTAAGTAGTGCCTCAGCTTTAAATTTGGGTATTTTAATCAGCTTGGAAAGAACCTCTATGCGTTCAGTTGTGGATTCGGGGACTCCTATACTGTCAAGCTCCTTATTAAGTCGTTCTGAAAATCGTTTATTAAGCATTATTTGCTCCTGATTATGACCTTCTATAGGTGGTTGATAATATGTAGTCGGGATCTTAATAAATATAGTGTCTTTATTTGATATAGCATAAAAATGGCGTTTTGCAATGTTCCCCATTTTTTTAGCAAATAAAGACTACACTCCGGTTTGTCTGCGAACCCGGAGTCTTAGACACGCGTTGAACGTTTCACTCAATTGCAGAGCACTCTGCCTGGTTCATTCTGAAGAGGGTTCTTTGTATTTCACAGTGATGTTTCTGTAAGTTTGCAGAAACATCAGGATATCTTCCTGAGCGTTTCCTGGAGTTCTTCCACTTGTTCAATACTGTCCGTTTTACTTTTGAAAAACCAATTTCCCGTAAATAGACGTGTGGCAATAACAGGCAAGGCAAGAATCCCAAAAGAAAGAACAATAAGCGCAATATTTTCCAATGCCTCTTTCCATCCCCGGTGATTTGCCAGTTCACTAACTTTTGCTTTTGCAATCGCATTATTGCAATGCTCTTTAAACGCATCGATTTGACTGGATTCGGGCAGGATGAGATGGTCGATGACGGCATTTTCTATCGAATCAATTAAATCATTTGCGGCATGCCAGGCAGGACCTTGTTTAAATTGATCTCGCTTATTTCTTAAAGACTGTAGTCTGGATAATAAAGTGGGTAGGGGCTCGATATTGATTAAATCCTTTTGTTTCGATAGTTTTTCTTGATTCAGATTGCGCAGCTTAATCAGTTGTTCCTCTGATGGGTGGAAATGTAACTTGAGAATCAAGTCATTTAAATGTGCTTTTGAAGTTGTCAGCGCAGATTGATGCTCATTAGAGGACGGAACAGATGGCTCATTCGTTCCAGTCGCATCAGCGTCTTGCACAACACTATCCCTCGGTGATTGCGTCTCTACTCTATTTTGTTCTTCTGATCGAAATTGTTTAATAAACTCTATGATTTCGTGATGAAGTGGGTCATATGTTCTTTTTTTTGCCTCCATTTCGGCTTTCGCTGCATAATATTCCTGATCGGTTAGTGTCAGATATTCTCTGGCTGCTATACCAGAGTAATAATAATGCTTCAACTCTGTTGCTTTTCTGCCTACTTTATCTGTTTCATCGATGTTTGCGCCATGTTGCATCAATAAACTTACAGCCGTCTTATTGACTGAATATACGGCTTGATGCAATGGCGTCCAACCTTCTGAACGTGTTTTGGAGTTCGGATCAGCTTTACCTTCTTTAAGTAGGGCTTCAATACAATCACCTTGTTTATCATAACAAGCAGCTACATTGAGAGGGTAACTGCCATTGGCGGACGTTGTAGAAACGAGCTCCGGATTTCTTGTAATGATATTTTTTATCACTTCTTTGCCACATCTTGGATACATGGCAGCATAAATTAATGCGTGACCATATTCACCTGGCACTGTTAAATCTGAATACTCCAAATACAACTTTATCACTTCTTGTAAACAAGCTTGCTTTTCTTCTGATTGACACAAGCTATCACTGGTATACTGAATTGCCATTTGTAATGGAGTAATTTTTGGATGTTTTGATCCAAAAATACTGGGGGTAAATTCCACTGTGCTGTATTCTGCGGAGTTAATGGCACGCGTATTTACCGGCTGCTTCTGATCTGATAGCAAGCTTTGGCGAATTTCTGCAAACCATTCCGACTTTTGTTTTATTAATGTTTCTTGAGGTGTTTTTCGTATTTTATTTATATATTCGTGGAACATTGTTGTCATGAGTTATTCCTTCGCGAGGTATATGTCGCCATTCATTTTGGACAAATTATAAACAAATACGTTAAGGAAGTCACGCTCAATAGACTGCCAGTGACAATAAATATAATTTTTAGTTGATTCGATTAAATGATTTACTCTGTCCATTCGTATTACGATCAAATTGATGCTCCAATTGTATTGACACCGTGTTTAAACATTTTAAATTTGATTGACGCTTGATTACAGTGATGTAAAATCGAAGCAATTTCACAGGAGTTACGAAAAATTCCAAATATCTTCGTTACATGGAGTTTTTAATTAAGTCATTTAGGCTATCTAAACGGCCGTATAAAAATTCCTTTTGTCTCGATCTTGGGTGTGAGTAAATTCTGTGTCAGTGTGGAAGCGTTCATTTCTTGAGATAGGATCAGATGTTCATTAATGGATGAAACACTGGTTGGATCCAGTTGATAGAATGAGCCAATATAATGTTTAGGATAACACATGCTCGAAAATGCGGCTTCAAATTACCCTTGTGATTTAATTTTATTTGGCGTTTTGGGCGATCTTTCCTGTCGTAAATTATTGCCCGCTTTATATCATCTCGAAGGAGCTGGCCTGCTTCATGTAGATTCACGGATTATTGGATGTGGACGTGAAAATCTAACCGCAGCAGAATTTCTGGAGTTGATTCGATCCAGAGTGCAGCGACTGTTAAATGAAACCATAGACGAGACAGTGTGGACTCGTTTTATTGCCAAACTGAGTTATTGTTCCCTTGATTTGACGGTAACAGATGATTATCAAAAATTAACTGATTATATCAATCCATCATTGCGAACGGTTGTTTCCTATTTTGCCATTCCACCATCTCTATATGCTCAGGTCTGCCATGGACTGGCTCGTATAGGCTTAACCGAGCAGCCTTCCCGTGTCGTATTAGAAAAACCAATCGGCCATAATCTCATTTCATCCCAAGCAATTAACGATGAGGTTGCGCAGTTTTTCTCAGAAGATCAAATTTATCGCATTGATCATTATCTGGGTAAGGAAACGGTATTAAATCTTCTGGTGCTTCGTTTTGCCAACTCAATGTTCTCATCCAATTGGGATCATCGAGTGATCGATAAGATTGAAATAACCGTAGCTGAGGAAATAGGCGTTGAAGGGCGCTGGGAATACTATGATAAATCAGGACAAGTGCGCGATATGTTGCAAAATCATGTTTTGCAGATTTTATCCCTGGTAGCCATGGATCCTCCTTTGAGCCTCTCTTCAGAAGATATACGCAGTGAAAAGTTAAAAGTATTAAAATCCTTGCGTCTAATCAATGAGACCAATGTTAGAGACCACACAGTTCGTGCTCAATATGCGGGCAATGTCATTCAAAATACAGTAATCCCCGGGTATTTAGAGGAACATGGGGCTGATCAACATTCAGTAACTGAAACCTTCGTAGCAATAAAAGCATATATTGACAGTTGGCGATGGTCGGGTGTGCCATTTTATTTGCTTACAGGCAAACGATTGGCAAAAAAACAAAGTGAGGTCGTTATTTATTTTAAACATCAGCCGCACAATATTTTCAATAAATTCAATAAGGTATTACCACCCAATCAATTGATCATACGCTTACAACCAGATGAAGGTCTTGAGTTGCGAATTATGAACAAGGTTCCCGGTCTTGGCGAAAATCTGGCTCTGTCTGAAAGTAAACTGGATTTGAATTTTAATCAATTGATCAATACGCCACGAATTGCAGATGCCTATGAGCGATTGCTATTGGAAGTGATGTTAGGAAACCAATATTTATTTGTTAGTCGAGAAGAAATTGAGCAGGCCTGGAAATGGATTGATGCTATAAAGAACTCCTGGGATGCAGAGGGTGCTCCACTTCATACTTATCCATCAGGAACCTGGGGACCTAACGAAGTAAGAACGTTATTTAATGGTCAGGCACATATTTGGGATGATCGAAATGCAACTTTATAGTTTTAGCGATGCGAATTTGTTAAATAGTGATTTGGCAGATCAGATTAAACATAGTTTATATGAGGCCATTTCATTGAGAGGGCGCGCATACCTTGTTGTTTCAGGGGGTAAAACTCCGATTGAGTTATTTAAACTATTGGCACAAAAAGATTTGCCTTGGGATAAAGTCACCATTACTTTGGCTGATGAGCGTTGTGTGAGTGTTGATGACGCCGATCGGAATGAACGATTAGTAAAGGATTTTTTACTGCAATATAAGGCTCATCAGGCACAATTTATTAGTTTGTATAATGAAGGAGCTCAAATTGAAGAGAATCTGAAGTCGATTGAACTTCAAATTGACTCATTACCAACCTTTGATGTGGTCATTTTAGGTATGGGTGAGGATGGGCATACTGCGTCCTTATTTCCATGCAGTGATGAGCTGGAGTCTGGTTTGGATGATGAAGCCCAATCGTTGCTTGTGGTTCATCCCAAAACAGCACCCTATCAGCGGATTACCTTATCTAAAAGACGATTACTCGATAGTCGAATTATTTTCATCCATTTGATTGGCCAAAAAAAGCGCACAGTATTTAGTCAGGCAATGGTGAATAATAATCCTAAAGTGATGCCGATTAGTGCTTTTATTAATAATCAGAATGCTAATATTCAAGTGATGTATGCACCCCAATAAGGAACTAAATATGCACCCCGTTGTAGCTCAGGTTACTGAAAACATCAGTAATCGTAGTGCTAAAAGTAGAAGTATGTATCTGGAACAGATTTCCAAGGCCCGGGTTAAAGGCCCACAAAGAAGCGTTCTTCATTGTGGTAACCTGGCACATGGATTTGCCGCCTGCGCCAGACAGGATAAAGACAATTTAAGGGGGGTAAACAAAGCGAATATTGCCATTATCTCTGCTTATAATGACATGTTATCCGCACATCAACCTTATCTCTCTTTTCCCGAGGTGATTAAGGAGGCGATTACCGCTTCAGGTGGTGTTGCTCAATTTGCTGGCGGTGTTCCTGCGATGTGTGATGGAATTACCCAGGGGCAACCTGGCATGGAATTAAGTTTATTAAGCCGTGATGTCATTGCTATGTCCACAGCGATTGCTTTATCTCACAATATGTTTGATGGCGGTTTGTTATTGGGGATATGCGATAAAATAGTACCTGGGTTGCTTATGGCAGCTTTGAGTTTTGGACATTTACCCTTTGTGTTTGTACCCGCAGGCCCTATGCCGTCTGGAATTTCAAATCAGGAAAAAGCCAAAGTCCGGCAACTGTATGCTGAAGGTAAAGCAGATAAGAATGCATTATTGGAGGTCGAGGCTGCATCTTATCATTCCGCTGGTACCTGTACCTTTTACGGAACAGCTAATTCAAATCAATTAGTTATCGAGTTGATGGGGTTGCAACTTCCGGGTTCTTCTTTTGTTAATCCCAATACTTTAATAAGAAATGAGTTAACCAAGGCTGCAGCAGCTCAGGTTTTGACTTTAACTGACCTAACAAATAATTACATGCCAATCGGGCAGATGATTGATGCCAAAAGTATTGTTAATGGGATTGTTGGCTTATTAGCTTCCGGAGGCTCAACAAATCATACCATGCATCTTATCGCTATTGCTTCAATGGCAGGATACTCGGTTAATTGGGATGATTTTGCACAGCTATCACAGGTTACTCCGTTAATTACCCGAATTTATCCTAATGGTCATGCAGATATTAATCACTTTCAAAGAGCCGGGGGAATGGCTTATTTTATCCGAACTTTGCTGGAAGCGGGTTTAGTGCATCAGGACGTGAATACGGTTGTTGGTTTTGGCCTGGAGCACTATACAAGACAACCTGTTTTGGATAATAACCAGCTGGTATGGGTTGACGGTCCAACGAGTTCAAGCAATATAGATGTGTTGACCTCAGTATCCAGTCCATTTAAATCTCAAGGGGGATTACAGGTTTTAAGCGGTAATATAGGTCGGGCTGTATTCAAAACCTCAGGGCTTGCTGAGGGAAAAAGTGTGATTAAGGCACCTGCTGTTGTATGTTCCAGCCAGGCTGAATTTGAACAGCTTTTTAATCGAGGATTGCTAAATAAAGATTGTGTAGTTGTGGTTCGATTTCAGGGACCCAAAGCCTGCGGGATGCCAGAGCTTCACCAATTGACTCCGAAATTGGGGGTTCTTATGGACAGAGGGTATCAAGTGGCATTGATTACTGATGGTCGAATGTCAGGCGCATCAGGTAAAGTACCTGCCGCTATACATGTAACTCCTGAAGCTATGGATGGTGGTTTAATAGCCAAAATTGAAACTGGAGATATGGTGTTAATTGATGGTGAACGCGGGATTTTGCAGATTTTGGTTGCCGACGAGACATTATCAACACGAATTGAGGCATCACCACCTTTAGATGAGCATCTGCAAGGAATGGGACGTGAACTTTTTGGGAGCTTAAGAGCTCAGTTTACTGGGGCAGAACAGGGCGCATGTAGTTTGTTTATAGGACAACAGTATCGTTATGACAGCTTATGATCTAAAAGAATATGCAATAGTAGCTGACATTGGAGGCACGTTTGCTCGATTCAGTCGTGTGAATTTAGTGAGTTTGCAGATGGATAAAATTGAAATTTATCCTTGTGCCTCGTTCAGTAATATTGATTCAGTATTAATTGCCTATCGGACTCAACACTCATTGCAGGAACTTCGGCGAGTAGCAATAGCCATTGCCTGTCCTGTTATTGATGATTTGATTTGCATGACCAATTGTCACTGGCAATTCTCGATTCAGGAATTAAAACACAGATTGAATTTAACTGAGCTAAGGGTGATGAATGATTTTACAGCCATCGCGATGAGCTTACCCGAATTATCGCTTCAGGATGTCATTCAGATTGGATCTGGTTACTCGGATGTCAATAAAGTGCGGGTGGTTCTGGGGGCGGGAACCGGATTGGGTGTGGCTTATCTGATACCAAACCAGCAGTCTTATACTGCGTATGCCGGTGAAGGTGGACATGCAGATTGGGGAGCAAAATCAGAACAGGAATGGTTTATTCACACCTATTTAAAAAAGCACTATTCGCATGTCTCGCTTGAACGAGTATTGTCAGGTCATGGTTTGGAGAATTTGTATAAAGCGATAGCTGCTTATCGCGGTCAGGATAGAGCACCTTTAAGAGCAGCAGAAATTATTTCATTGGCTTTGACTGAGGAGTGTCCCATAGCTCAGGCGACCGTTGAGCAGTTTTTTGTCTGTTTAGGAACGTACGCCGGAGATTTGGCCTTAACTTATGGTGCCTTTGGTGGTGTTTACATCGCTGGTGGTATTGTACCTCGACTTATCTCATTGATAAAACAGAGTAAATTTAGAGTCTGTTTTGAAGATAAAGGCCGTTTTACCGATTTTAATGCTCTAATTCCTACCTATATGATTACGGCAGAACAGCCGGGAATTTTAGGGGCGGCAGCGTCACTGAAACACGCTATAAAAGGAGAATTTGATGTTGTTTCCTGATGGTCTTTCAGCGGAAAATGTGTTTTCTGTGTCAAAAGTGATCCCGGTGATTGTCATAAGGGATTTGGATAAGGCCATTCCTTTGGCTTCGGCGTTATTGGCTGGTGGAGTTAATGTATTGGAGGTTACTTTAAGAACACCAGTAGCTTTAGACGCCATTAAATTATTGACCAGAAATTTTCCTGATGCCTTAATAGGTGCAGGGACGGTTATTAATCCTGAACAATTGGATGAAGTGACTCAAGCCGGCGCAAAATTTGCAATCAGTCCTGGGCAAACCCATTCATTATTAATGGCTGGACAGAAGTCTCGAATTCCTCTGATACCGGGAATTGCCAGTGTTTCCGAATTAATGGCTGGCTTGGAGTCAGGTTATCGTCATTTCAAATTGTTTCCTGCTGCTGCCGTAGGCGGGATTCAGTTGTTGCGTGCTGTTTTTGGCCCTTTTCCGGATGTTCGATTTTGTCCAACTGGTGGCGTCAATGAAGAGAATTTTCAAGATTATCTTGCCCTACCTAATGTTTCTTGTGTTGGTGGTTCATGGATAGTTCCGGATCAGGCAATCAAAAATAATGAATGGTCATTAATTACGGAGTTATGTCTTTCGATTAGTAATGACCAATATAAAGTTCAGTGAAAGCGGGTTATAGTTTTTTATCAGGGCTCAGTGAGTCTTTAACAAGCTCAGCTCACTATTAAAGAATATGCGTTTTATAGTGTGTCAGGTGGCAGAGTAGTTTTATTTGTAGACGGGCGTTAATCAGTAGAACTTGTATTAGCAGGGATTTATTAAAGGAGTAGGATATGGCTTGGATTGTCGCGATCATTGGGTCTTTAGCTGGATTTTTGTTTGGTTATGATGAAGGTATTATAGCGGGTTCAGTGGATCTGGTAAAAAATCATTTTGATTTGACCGCCACGCACATTGGCATCATGGCCTCGGCTTTACCTTTTGGTGCATTGTTTGGTTCCATGTTAATTGGTATGTTTATGGCATCAAAGGGCATTAAACGTTTTGGTCGACGTTCATTATTATCGTTTGCCGGATTCCTCTTTTTCTTTGGTGCCTTGGGTGCTGGATTCGCAGATTCCATTTCGATTCTGGTCGTGTCACGATTAATTCTTGGACTTGCAATTGGCATGGCTTCAGTTCTGACCCCTTTATATTTGGCTGAAACCGCAGCGATTGAAGCACGAGGGGCAGTAGTTGCGATTTATCAATTAGCGATGACCATAGGTATCGTTTGTTCCTATTCGGTGAATTATCTTCTTATCGAGCACCAGGCCTGGAGAGCCATGTTTGCTTCAAGTGCTTTGCCAGCATTGCTGTTAAGCATTGGTATCTTATTTATGCCTGAATCGCCAAGATGGTTATACAGTATAGGACGACGTGATGCAGCAGCCAAATCACTAAAAAAATTGCGTCAGAGTCGTGATATAGAACATGAGCTAATGGAAATTGAAATGACGTTAGCTAATGAACCAAAACAAGGAAACTGGTTATTATTATTTAAAAAACCCTTGTTGCCGGTATTAATGCTAGGAACCGTTTTATTTTGCTTGCAGCAGCTTAGCGGCATCAATGTAGTGATTTATTTTGCTCCTGAAATTTTTAAAAATTTAGGCATGGACAGTACAACAGGTCAAATATTAGCGACTATGGGCATTGGATTGGTGAATTTATTAGTGACTATCCTCGCTATACTCTGTGTCGATAAAGTAGGTCGTCGTAAGCTCTTGTTATTTGGTTTTGCGGGTACTTGTTTAAGTCTGGTTGCCTTATGTCTGTTTTCAGTCAATCAGGTAGTATGGCTTCCTTATTTGTCCGTTATTTGTTTGACCGTGTATATCTTTTCATTTGCTATCAGTGTAGGCCCCATTCCGCATATTTCAATGGCAGAAATTTTCCCATTGCATGTACGTGGCGCAGGCATGGGATTATCTGCCATGAGTAATTGGACGTTTAACACCGTGGTTATTTTCAGTTTCCCCATCCTGCAAAAGATGTTAGGTATTGATTATACTTTTGCTCTATACGCAGTGATTTGTTTTCTGGGATTGATTTACACTTATTTTTATATGCCCGAAACCAAAAATATCAGTTTGGAACAAATTGAAAACCATGTGATGGCTGGTAAACCCTTAAGGTTTTTAGGACGAGAGAAAGAGCAATTGGACGATCTCAATACTAAAACAGATAATTCATTTGTCCCTTTAACAAATTAATATGAGTAGTAATTATCAGATCATGGTATGGATTTGAGTTGTCAATAAATGTATAGGTCGGGGACATTGTTTACAACTCAGCATTTCTAGTGATTTGGGAATTTGATTGATTTGATCTGTTTGAGACCATGAGGTGGTATTCAATAGGTATTACTTAAGTTTCGTTGCGTCAATAACTTCAATACGATTACGTCCTAAAGTTTTAGCACGATACAATGCCTTATCAGCAAGATCTAACAACTTGATTGGCTCACCGTGATGCGGAATACAGCAAGCAACTCCAATACTAATTGTTACAAATTGCGAAATGTTTGAATCGGGATGAGGTAGTTTTATTGCACAAACAACTTTTTGGAGCTGCTCAGCCATTAACTTGGCACCCTCTAAATCAGTATCAGGCAGAATACATGCAAATTCTTCGCCGCCATATCGTGCTATCAAGTCAGTGGTACGCCGTATTTTACTTTTTAAGGCTGTGCAACACGCTTTAGAGCATCGTCGCCTGCCAGGTGACCTAGGCTATCATTATAACGTTTAAAGAAATCGATATCCGTCATAATGATTGCTAAAGATTTGGAATTACGACATGCACGATTCCATTCATGATTAAGAAAGTCATCGAATCTACGACGATTTGCAATCCCGGTCAATCCATCCATATAGGACATGTCCTGAAGTAAAGATTGTAATTTCTTCTTTTCAGTAATATCTTCTCCTACGCCTACGAAATGTAGAATTACCCCATGCTCATTAAACACAGGAGCAACATTCCAGGATTGCCAGAAAACACTCCCATCTTTTCGACTATAAAGAAGCTCCCCACTCCAAAAAGAGTCACTTCTCCTAGTGCATTTTGGAACTTACGTGCGGTTGGTTCTTCTCGAAGAGACATACCATCAATCATCAAAAATGCAAAACTGTTAAAAGGTGTCGTATCAGGTGCTTTCACTTCAAGTTGTTGAAGCAATGTATTAACGAACTCATGGCTTTTCTCATTATTCAGATTCTTCAAATCATTTACATATCCTGTCGCTACTTTAAAACCATTGCTGGAGAAACTCACTCCTGAGAGAGTATATTCTGAATAACCACCGGGTCCAATTTCACCTGCAGTTGTACATCCTATAACCTGCTCATTTGGAAACAGTGAATTTAATGCGTCTGCTAGTTTATCAAGGTCATAATGACTTGAACAAAAAAATATAATGAGTTCCATGTTTGGTTGATAGACAGCTGCATGTAATTCCTTTGCAGCTATTAGTGGATCTTTGGCGAATGAATGACCGGTTTGAATGGGTCGTAAATCGCTCATTTATGATTCTCCATAGTTTTATGAGTTGTTTTAAAATCAATTCATTTATAATTTATTATACGATTTTAAAATTATAGTTCATTTTGTAAACAACTAGGGTCCACTGGGTGTATTAGATTTTAAAATTAAAGAGAACATATGTTGTTGAAGCTTTTTAGTGTTCAATCTGGTGTTCACTGGTGCGATGTATAATAGATAGAAGCATCATCCTGTTGAGGATGATGCTCTTGTTTCAAAATACAAAAGATTATGAAATTAAGGTTACTGAGTTAACTTATACTTTAATTTTCTGATCCATCCGCTCTCTTAAATTGAGAGCACGGAGCACTGAAACATAACTCCATGTAAGTGAAACAGCGCCTTGCTGTTCACCTGTAACTAAATTTATCTGTTCACTTAACTTCATTTCAGGGGCATATTTCTTAATGAGCTTTAAATAGTCATCCCCTGTTTTTACATATTTGATAATTAATGGTTTATTAGTGGGTGTGAAGGCTAAGTTATCTGCCAATGTATAGTAATACTCCGCCATTGTCGCAGTAAGTATAAACCAGGGATTTCCCATGCTGTCTGTATGGTACCCATCGTAGGTATCTCCTGGATATCGTCCAAACAATATTGCTCCAGAACTGTTTTTATTAATTGGAAACATTAAATTAAATTGTTGATGTAATGCCTTCACGGTATTTTTAACAAAATGATGATGGGGTGAAAACACACCAGTACTTTGTGGATTAAGGAGGATTCCCAAAATAATTGAGGTATCTATTTCCAAGTTTTTCTGTGGGCCTGAATGAGGTAAGAGGGTTGCCTGAATCAATTTATTTTTATGATCAATATGTTGTTTCAAGCGATTATCAATCAAGTTGGCTTGAATTTCATAATAAACTGCAGCCTCTTCATCATTCAGTCTATGCGCCAGTTCTGCTCCGTCAATCATGGCTTTCTTTTGTGCCATGGCCGTAAAAAAGTGATCTCCGAGGACTTCTTCCCAGAGGTCAAAATTAGCATCCTGCCAATGGTGAGCCGTATATTCCAAATCCATTTTGATTACGCCCATAGTTTGGGGATCCAGGCTTTTGTTATATAAATGGGTTTGTACGTAATTTACTTCGTTTTTATCCAGCAATTTTTGAGCAAAACGAATGAGAACTGAGGCACGCAGCGCTGGACCATCATTTTGTGGCCTACCCCAAGGTCCATCAAAGGGATAACCATCAATATAAAATTTGGGCTCACCCAAAATATCGTGTTCAGGAAGAGGATCGTGTTGATGTTGAATGTTTTGTGTCCAGGAAACATAATCTAACATTCTATTTTTATATTTTGCTGCATCAGTGGATTCATACCAGGTTTCAACCAGACCCATCGCTATGGCGGAATCTCGTACCCAGTCATAATAGTAATTTGGTTCATGTTGTGAAGGGGAGGCTACAATAGATCCATTGGGGTGAAAGTTGGCGAAAAAATGTTTTTTTAAATGCTGCACCTCTTCATGACTGAATACAGAGCCTATGGCTTGAGAAGCAAATAAAGTCATTAAAAAAAAGATCCGTTTCAATATTATCTCCTGAAGAACAAGTTATAAAAACAAGGTCGACATAGTACAGGAAATGAAAACGTCCGGCCATAGGCTTGATTGTAACTTCTCAACACCGTCAATAAACGACATCTCGGACGTGTTGAGAAGTTTCGTTAGAACCTGGAAATTGATTGTTTTTAATACGTGTCCTGTTTAAGGTCTGTTTGATATTCTATGAGATCGCCCGGCTGGCATTGCAAATAGTTACAAATCGCTTCAAGAGTTGCAAAACGAATTGCCTTGGCTTTACCATTTTTTAATATGGATAAATTGGCTTCGGTAATTCCAATTGCTTCAGCGAGATCTTTTAATCGGCATTTTCTTTTAGCCATTATGACATCCAAATTAACAATTATAGCCATGTTTTATCCTTAAATTGTTAATTGGGCGTCTGATTTTAACTGATGAGCTTCTTTAACAATCCAGGAAGCAAGCAGAATAATAAACGCAGTAATCAATGTAGTAGCATTGGTTGATCCGAGGGTAATGCTCGCCATGCGTTTACCTACAGGATTATTAAAGGTCAATGCTGCGGTAATCAGGGGTTGGTAAATTAATTGAATTAATTCTCCAAGGATCATGTAGATACTAATATTTTTAATTAATTTAATATTTTCTTCTTCAAATAACGCGCCTTGTTCATACAAGCGAAAGAGTTTGGCGAGGAGACGACAGATAAGAACGGTAATGGATATTGGAACTAATTCTATAGTGAGAATAATCAAACGGTGAGTTAATGAAAACTGAGAGGGGTTCTCAACAAGGGCTCCAGAAAAGATAGAGTGCCATGCCCCCCAATGTAACATCACTTCCAAATGAAACAGGATCAGATAAGCCGTACCAAGGGGTAGTGCCCAACAGAGTGTGCGAAAAAGAAGAGATAAAATGTGACTGGTTCGTTTAATTTTTTGCATGATAAATATCCTCAACCGAGTTAAATACATTAGCATTATAATAAATAATTATCGTTTATCAATAATTATTTATTTTTTATGATAATTTTTTGTTGTTTATCAGTAGCAACACGAATTCATTATTTGACTATGTACTTTTTAAGAGATCTATAATCGCGTCAATCCAATCTGAATCATCATTCATGCACGGTATCAAGGTAAATTTATTGCCACCCAGTTGTAGCCATTGTTCTTTTGTTCTGATTCCAATTTCCTCCAATGTTTCAAGGCAATCAGTAACAAAGGAAGGACAAACTATCGCAAGATTTTTAACTCCTTGTTCCGCTAATTCTGATAAGACTTCATCGGTGTAGGGTTTAATCCAGGGTGTTTTACCCAGTCTGGATTGGAAGGAGGTTTTGTATTGGTTTTCATTTAAGTTTAATGCGTTTGCTAATAGTCGACTGGTCTGATGGCACTGTGCTTTATAACAGCCTTGATTATTTATTGACACAATCGGGCAACTCTCTTGACATACAGTCTTACACCCACTCTTTTGAATTTGTCGTTCAGGTATTCCATGATAACTGAAAAGAAGAAAGTCATTCTCATTGATGTGATTACGTATCATTTGGGCTTGAGCATTAATATACGAGGGATGTTGATAGAACTCTCTAATAACGGTTAATGATGGTATGACTTCTTTTTGTGACAGAATACGCATCACCTCTTCAATTGATGATCCGGTTGCTGCAGACGAATATTGTGGATATAAAGGCAGAATGGTAATGGAGTCACATTCCTTTAATTGATCCAGGGCATTTAAAATAGAGGGAGTGGCGTAGCGCATACCCAGGACGACTTTGAAATCAGATCCCAATTTTAATTGTATTTGATTGATTACTTTTTGACTGTGAAACAATAAAGGCGATCCCTCATCCGACCAAATTAGCTGGTAGGCATGGGCAGACTTTTTTGCTCTGAAGGGTAGAATAACAAGGTAAACAAGTAAATAACGCAAGAATACGGGTAAATCAATAACGCGTTTATCTGTTAGAAATTCACGTAAATAGGCTCTGACTGCTGAAACGTCAGCACTGGTTGGTGTTCCCAGATTAATAAGTAATAAACCTTGTTTCATCGGCATATACTGACCCATGTATTAAATAAGGGTCATAATACATCAATATGATGGACGCAGCAGCACAATTATTAAAGATGCTGCTGCGCTAAAGTTTAAAAGATTACTCAAATCAAGCCATTTCTTCTTCAGCCGTCTCACTTAGTGCAATAACGTTTGAAGCATGGAGGCCTCTTTCGCCATTTTCCACATCGTAGGTGACTGCCTGACCTGGAACCAGTGTTTTGTAACCAGTACCATGAATAGATGAGAAATGAACAAAAATATCCTCACCACCACCTTCCGGAATAATAAAACCCCAACCTTTGGCATTATTAAACCATTTGACTTCGCCTCTAGCCATGAATCCTCCTTTTGCTAAAGCTTATCAATCGTCGACTGACGTTTGGGTGTCAGCTGATCAATTGCATTCGTCCATAAATGACAATTGTTAACGGCCTATTTTTCAATAGGTTATTTCAACATAACTTAAAATGGGATCATTTCTCAATAGGTTTATTAAAATTTATCGATGACTTATTTAAATTATGAAATCTGTTTTGTTAGAATAGGTGATTAATACTCAGTGTGAGAGTCTTTTGTTTGATATAGATGAGCGAATTCAATCTACAGGTTTCTTTCTTGGCGATTGGCCATTATCTCGAGTTTTTTTAAAAAATGAAGCTCAATTTCCCTGGTTTATATTGGTTCCCAGAGTTGAAAACGTTCAAGAAATATATCAGTTGAATAAACAGGATCGTCAGATACTCATGGAAGAAATGAATCAATTATCTCTTCTGGTGGCCACCTATTTTAAACCAGATAAATTGAATATCGGTGCTCTTGGCAATGTAGTATCGCAGTTGCATGTGCATGTAATTGCACGAAATGTATCGGATAGTCTATGGCCTCAAGGCATTTGGCAAACATCGAACAATTCTGTCCCCTATGATAACGAGACAGCAGATTCTATGGTGTTGGTATTAAAAGATCTTATCGATGAAGCAGGTAGGAAAGTAGCTTAATTTTAAATTGACTAATGATTTATTATCACTAGATTAAGACGCAGTACTAGGGCTTTGATGTGATTTTTAGATCAACAGCTCCTGCGATTTTAAAAAAAATAGTTAATTCTTAATAATTCCTTAATTTGTTTGTGCTATCTTAATCCAATAGATGTTTCGTGAGGAGTTCTTATGGATATTAATAGTACTTCTAAAATGTTGGCAAAAATGCATGGGCAAAGAAAATCCTCAGGTACTGATACGGTATATGCTGAGGACAGTTCAGAACCTATTGATGCGAATACAAATCAATTCACCTCGGCTCCTCAATTAAAACCATCTTCTAAAATGGAAGATGTTCTTACTAACAGTCTAAGAGCGAATCTGTCAAAAGAATTTTCTCCAATGGAATAAATTTCAGTTTTAATTAATGCGTTAAAGACTTAAATATTCAATTTAGTCTGGTGCGAAAGCTTTTTTTTAGGTATATACTTTTCTTAAGAGAATTGTTCTTGAGGTTAGAGTATGGCTGGGGGTTTTTCTGCAACAAGTCACTGGCGTGATTCAGCACGAAGTGCTCGTTTTTTTATTGTGGATGCTCGAGCAGCGTTTCCAATTTTTTTATTTTTAATGCATATCAGGGTTTGGACCGGGATTTTGGTATTAGTCTCAGCTGTATTCTTTGGTATCGTTGAACATTATGGTTTTACCATACCTGTTTTCTTGCGATGGATTAGAAGTATCCTGGCTGGACCCATTAAATCTTCGCAACCATGGTGGAGATAAATGGAACGAGATATCAGTAAATGTATGGGGATAATTGCTGCGGCCTTGAATGCCAAGTTCTATTTGAATGATCGATTTGTAAGTTACGATGAGGTATTTTCAGATACTGGTTTATTGCCTGCTATAGCCAAGCGAGCTGATCAATTGTGCTCACTGTGTCTTGGGTATGGTTTAGGGGCAACATTTGATGAGACTGAAGGAGCGTTATTAGGGATTCGTGTAGTATTTGATGAAGTCACTCCAAATGTGTTACGTTTGTTATGTATGACTGATGTGGTCAATGAGTTAATACAAGGAGGACCAAGTCGAGATTACACTCCTTTAGATGAATTAATGTATGATTAAACTCATACTATAAATTTTTGTAAAGAATTCGAAAGTTATTCAGGAAGCAAAAATTTTCGATAATTTAGTTTGCTAGACTAACCTTATAAAGCTATATATGTTGGAGTTACCGAATGTCAAATGCAAGCGATGGAAATCTAAAGTACGGAGACAACAGATACGGTTTTCACATCAGTACATCGTCTGAAAAGGCAGGAGTACCCTCGGAGTTTGTCCATCAAGAAGTGTTAGCCCGTGTTAAAGGGTTACATCAGAAAACTGATAGGGCGCTTAGCTTAAGACCTGATGATCCTGATTATCAATTTACTGTGAAGTTATTAGAAAACTGTGCGACAGGTGTCCAAAATGCATTGGACAACAAGATAGTCAATCAATCTGAATCAGCAGATTATGATCAAGATGAAAATTTAAGTACATCTTACACATCACCTGGGTTATAAATTTATAATAGGTGAATTCCTCTCATCGATTTTTGTAAATGCTGTTATACTTCATTTATATGCTTATTAATTTAGGGTGCTATACCCTCAAACCAAAGTATTGATGTTATGAAAGATCGACTCTCAGATGAACAAAATGAAGCAGTTTTAAAAGCCTTAAATGATGCCATAGAAAAAGGGCCATGGGATAAATCCAATTTTTTAAAAGTTGTCGGTAAAAATTTAATTGAAATTCGTGATGGATTTATAAATCAATTGGGTGCCAGCAGCCGCGCTCAACTTAAAGCAGAATCCCATCTGGCAAACCGTATCGCGTTAAGAAGTGGTCAACAGGAAATCTTCATTTCTTTATATTCTGCTGATGGCACTACAATTCAATCATGGGAGAAAATTATTGCTAATCTCCCCAAACAAATGATCTCTCGACCTATATATGCCGATGAAGCTGACGTTAAAGCTTTGTTAAAAACAAAAGAAAATAAACAAAATGAAGCTTATGTCGCTATATATATTAATCAGTCAGATATTTTACAGCTTTCTTCGGATAAAGCTCCCGTTGATAAACTGGGTAAAATGTTATTGACCCTGAAAGATAAAACGTTAAATTTGGAAAACATCAGTCGTTTTGTGCATATCAGTGGTGTATATAAATATGAACGAAACCGATTGATTAAAATTTCTTGACCTGACTCAATCTCTTGATTTTTAAAAATTGAAAATATCAGAAACAGTTTTTTTCAAGCAGAATTAACAGCAAACTGATGCGATTTTAAAACAAATAGATAATTGATAATTTTCATAATTTGCGTTATCTCTAGTGAAAATATCGCAAATTTATCTCAGAGCAGTATATACTTGAATTAAACAACCTAATTAAAAGTTTGTAACAATGGCTCAGCAGCAACAGCAATCAGGATCAGACAATGGTATGGCACCAGTATGGATTATCATACTGTTGTTTATTACTGGATTTCTTATTTGGAAATTCGGACATGAATATATAGTCAGTGTTGTGTTTCAAATAAATGTCTGGCAGGCTAAATTAGTTAATTTGTTTATCAATAATCAGGCCTTAACCAATCAGATATACCTGATGCAAACTCTTGACCCCTCTACTGTAGATTGGGGGCAATTGGTGCAGATGACGGGGAACGTCGGTGATTTTATGCGTTATCCGGTTGTTCTTGTTTTGATCGTGCTAGCCATAGTCCTTTATAAATCGAATATAACCTTAAAGTTCCGTAGAGCTCATGACATGAAAAGTTTGAGAGCCCAGGAGCAGTTCAATTGGCCAGCAATTATGCCAATTATTAAAGAAGATTTAGTCAGTCAGGATGTCAATACAGGTCCTTGGGCTATGGCTATGACTCCTATGGAATTTGCCCGAAAATATAAGTTATTGAGAAAGGATGATGCCATATTGGATAATCCTATTCCGGGTCAGGAAATGACTGCAGGCATCCGGCGTGGTGATGCAAAGCGAGTTTTTACCTTACAACTGGGACCTTATTGGGATGGTTTTGAACGTTTAACCCCTCAGGCTTATGCTTTGGCGGCGGTTTTTATCGCGCGAATGAACCGGGATAGGGATGCGGCAAATAATATATTAAAAGTCTTGGATGCTACTTTTGTCTCCGGAAAACCCGATTTTTCAGTTGCAAAACCAGTGATTAAAAAGTATCAAAATGCTGAAAATGTACAAGAAATTATATCAAAACATGCCTACATGCTGACCGTACTTGCTTCCTTGCTTGAAGGCGCTCGAGATGATGGAGTGGTTCCAAGTTCTGAGTTTCTTTGGTTAAAACCCGTGGATAGACGATTATGGTATATGCTTAATTGTGTAGGCAGACAAACACCTTACGCTGAGGTCGGTGGTCCATTTGCTCATTGGCGTGCTGAAAAAGAGATGGGTCGTCGTTCTTTAGTCCCTATGATTGATGAAGCGATAAGAGCTTTGGAAATAGCAATTAAAGAGATTAAATTAACACCTCGTCAAATGGGAGAGTTAGAGCCATGATGCGCGGTATTGATAGTAGACATGAGTTAGATCCAACCCTTCTCCTAAGGGATACTCGAACTTTAACCCAAAGATTAGCGGATTTTTTTGCAGATCCCACGAATATTGCCATTTTACTGTTTGCCCTGTCCGCGGCAGCATATTATTTTTCTGAAGTAGCCACCTTATTAATGATAATTGGATCTTTATGTTTCCTCTACAGTTATACCCGAAAGCAAAAATTACCATTCCGTTTGCCACAAATTGCTCGCGTAAAAGATTATAATGATTTGAAGCCGGGGATTAATAAACCCAATATAGCAAGAGGAATTGCATTTTTCGGAAATGATAGAAAAACGGGTGAAGAGCTGTGGTTTGCAAACGATGATATGAGAACACATGCTCTAATCTTTGGCTCTACTGGTAGTGGTAAAACAGAATGTCTGGTCTCTCTTGCTTATAATGCACTGGTTCAGGGTAGTGGATTCATCTATGTGGATGGTAAAGGGGATAACTCTCTTTATGCAAAGGTCTTCTCTATGGTTCGAAGTATGGGGCGTGAAGATGACCTGCTGTTAATTAACTTTATGACTGGCGCACGGGATATTGTTGGCCCACAGGAAAAAAGGCTGTCTAATACGTTAAACCCTTTTTGTCAGGGTTCTTCCAGTATGTTAACCCAGTTGGTGGTGAGTTTGATGGGAGGATCAGGGCAATCCTCTGATGGTGATATGTGGAAAGGCCGTGCTATCGCGTTCGTTGAAGCTTTAATGCGTTTATTGGTTTATATGCGTGATGATGGCGCTATTCTCCTGGATGCAAACTCCATACGAAATTATTTTGACCTTCAACGGCTGGAGTCCATAGTTATTGATAAGGTATTTCCTCGCGACGATCAGGAGAGCGTTAATATCGAGCAGGTTCCCAAGCTGGTAACCGATCCGTTACGAAACTATTTGAATACTCTACCGGGTTACAATAAGGAAAAAAAAGGAAAACAGGTATCACAGGTGCTGGAGCAACATGGTTTTATTACAATGCAGTTAGTACGAAGCTTCTCATCACTAGCGGATACTTATGGTCATATTATTCGAACCAATTTGGCTGAAGTGGATTTTAAAGACGTTGTTTTGAATCGACGAATTTTAGTAGTGCTATTACCTGCCCTGGAAAAATCTCCAGATGAGTTATCAAACCTCGGCAAAATTATTGTGTCTTCATTAAAAGCCATGATGGCAGCAGGACTTGGTGAAGAAGTAGAAGGGGATTATCGCGACGTTATTTTAAGAAAACCTACCAATGCACCTACACCTTATATGTGTATTCTTGATGAGTACGGATATTATGCGGTTCAAGGCTTCGCCGTAGTACCCGCTCAGGCACGTTCTTTAGGATTCTCAGCCATATTTGCGGGACAGGATTTACCGGCATTCCAAAAAGCATCTAAAGAAGAAGCCGCATCAATTGGCGCTAACACGAACATTAAAATATGTATGAAACTGGAAGATCCGACCGAAACCTGGGATTTCTTCACTAAAACAGCAGGTGAAGCCTACGTTACAAAAGTGGATTCATTTCAAACTAAAGATACCAGTATCGCCAATAGTTATATGGATACAAAAAGTTCATCATTTGAAAAACGATCTCGTGTGGATTTATTGGACTTAAAAGAACAGACCGAGGGTGAAGCTCATATATTCTTTAAATCCAAAATTGTTCGGGCACGGATGTTTTATGCGAATCCAAAACCAGTTAAACAATTGAAAATTAATCAATTTTTGAAAGTGGAACCACCACCTGATGATTATCTGATGAAGTTACAAAAACAGTTGTCATCATTCCAACAAATATTGGACAGTGGTGATTTAAGCATAAATAAAGACGTTGAAAATGAAGAGATCACGTTAATTACCAAAGCTTTAAGAGAATCGAATATTGAGGAGCCTATTGAACGAGGAGTTGCGGCATTAATCGCGTTCCACGGTCATAATGAGCCAGAACCCGTTGAGGATATTATAGAAGAAGAAGTTGAAGGTGCTTTGACTATATTTAGTACTCTTAGGATTAACCGTAATGCTCCTCCAATTTTAGCCAGCGACAAAGCGGCATTTTCTGAGTCTTTACTGCCTATTAATGAAACAAGAAATCAGATGATGATGATAGAGCGACTGGCTGGAGCTAAAGATAAATATGCCGGGACTGTTGCGAATGAATTGATTAAGGACTTCCAATTGGCAACAAGTTATCCTCCTGAAGAACGCGATGTAATTGATCCTCAGGAACTGACTGATGTCGTAAAAAGTTTATCTTCCCGAATTGCTCTTGAACGTGAGAAAGCCATTAAAAAAAGTGAGGAAGAGTTATCCTGACGAACTCATTAATTAGTCTGCCTTTGGAGAACCTTCACTGAGTTCAGGATGACTTTTAAAACAACAGTCATCCCGAGTGAAACGAGGGTTCTCCGGAAAGTGGCTGGAACACCAGTACAGTGCTACTTTGAAGGAGGGTACTGCGTTCTGGAGGACTAAATTCCCAGGTTAATGAGATGTTACGACCTTGTCAGTAGGACGAGTGAACGCTTAACTATTGGTACTTTGATACATCGGTACTCTTTGATGCTTACAGGCTTTCTTATTCAACAATCCAA
This sequence comes from Legionella quateirensis, assembly GCF_001467955.1. GTDB lineage: Bacteria > Pseudomonadota > Gammaproteobacteria > Legionellales > Legionellaceae > Legionella > Legionella quateirensis. The sequence goes on from NZ_LNYR01000001.1 coordinate 127,252, forward strand.
AAGTATTATCGCAATTCATTGTGCCTTTATTTTCTCCATAATCAATCAAAATAACACTACTCCATAGAGCAGCATAAATAAATTCTTTAAAAAAATAGCAATTTTATTAATTTCATTGTAACGTAATGATTTGTATGTTTTTATTATCGGTTGTTTGGTTAAGATAGTTAGACATAGATAACACATGAAGTCTATTTTCAAAAATGGGGATAACGGGTGAGATCAGTGCGTACTAACTACATCATTGTAATGATCCGCGTCATTGGGTTGATTGGCTTGCTTTTGGTAAGTGCTTGTCATCGTTCCAAATATATTCCAGATGAAGATGATCCAAAGCTGCCTTGTAAAGTTGAAGGTGCCTGTGACTCAACGATCATGAAATATTTTACCAAATTGAACAGAAGCGGTATAAAAGTAGTGACTATAGGTCAGGATTATTTGATCAGTATCCCGGCAAGCGCATTGTTTGACGATCAAACTCCCCATATAAAATGGTCTTCATATGGTTTATTGAATGAAATATCCACGTTTCTTAAACAGTTTCGAAAAGTAGCAATTACTGTAACCAGTTACAGTAGTAAATATGTATCCGTTCAAAGAGAACGGGCATTAACTTTAGCCAGATCTCGAGTTGTGGGTGAATATTTATGGTCTCAAGGAATTGACAGCCGTTTTATCTTTACACAAGGATTAGGTAGTGATAAACCTATAGTAAGTTTTAATCAGGGTGGCGATACATCACCGAATGCCCGAGTTGAAATTACTTTTAGACGTGCTGTGGTAAATTGAGGAAGTTATGAGCCGGGAAAATTGGTTATTAATAAAAAGAAATAAAAACTTTAATGTTAATATTTACCGAAGCGGGCTGGTAGTTTTAATTTTATCACTTTTAATGAGTACTATTATTGGTGTATTAATATTTTATGTTTACCTGCATCAACCAGAGCGAGATTATTATGCAACCAGTGGGGTAACTCCTCCGATCAAGCTTACGTCGATGCCGACACCAAACGAATCATCTGTACCTTTATTAGAGCCTGATCCGCCAACAGATGATGTACCAAGGGTTATACCGCAATAAATAGAGGATATTATGGCTGAAGATGCCTTAACAGTTGTAGCATTAAGAAATCAGTTTTATAAAGATAGCCAGCGTAAAGTAATATTAGCGCTTCTGATTGCTATTGTGGTTAATTTTGTTTTGGGATCGTTGCTGATTTATATAATAACGCATCCTCCGGCTCCTCGATATTTTGCAACAACAATTAATGGACGTATTACGCCTCTTTTTCCTTTAAATGAACCGAACCAATCAGATTCAGCCGTATTGCAATGGGCGAATCAGGCCGCAATAGCAGCATTTACTTATAACTTCGTTAACTATAGAGATGAGTTGCAGGCATCGTCAGGTTTCTTTACTGCTGATGGCTGGGATCAGTTTCTTAATGCCCTCCAGTCTTCAAATAATCTGGATGCAGTAAAGGCTAAGAAATTGATTGTTTCAGCTGTAGCAACCCGTGCACCCATTATTTTACAAAAAGGGGTATTAAATGGCAGCTTTTCGTGGCGGGTACAGATGCCTATACTCGTTACTTATCAGAGTGCCAGCGAATTTACTCAACAAAATAACGTTGTAACCATGTTGATTACGCGTGTATCCACTTTAAATTCTCCTCGTGGTATTGGTATATCACAATTTGTAGTCGGACCTGCCAGTGGTGGGGTGAGTTAATGATGAACAAAGCAAAAATGAAATTTAAAGTACAAATTATCGTTGGAGTACTCTGCTCTATATCCTTGGGAAGTTACGCAGCGAATCAGGGTGATGACGCACAGCAGGCTTTACAACAATTACGTTTGCTGCAGCAAAAATTATCTCAGAATCCTGGTCAGGATGGTCAAGGATCTAATGATTCAAGTGGAAATTCTGCTCCGCCTGCAGCCAATGTGACAACTCAATCACCTCCAAGTACTGCTCAGACTCCAACTCCACAGACAAAGCAGTCACAGAATCCTGCAAGCGGTGATAATCAGGCAATTTCTCAATCAGAAACTGAAATCATTGATAATAAAGCATTTAAAGATATGACTCGTAATTTGTATCCTTTAAATCCAGAACAAATTGTTCGTTTAAAGCAAATGTATCAGACAACAGAGTATGCTCAGGCATCTACCGCGGGGACTCCTCCAAAGCCTACCGCAACATCGCAATTTGTTAATTTGTCACCTGGGTCTACCCCGCCGGTGATCAGATTATCTCAAGGGTTTGTTTCTTCCCTGGTTTTTCTGGATTCTACTGGTGCTCCATGGCCGATATCAGCCTATGATTTGGGCGATCCTTCTGCATTTAATATTCAATGGGATAAGACCAGTAATACGTTAATGATTCAGGCAATGAAGTTATATAATTACGGTAATCTGGCTGTGCGGTTAAGAGGTTTGAATACACCTGTAATGTTAACTTTAATTCCTGGACAGAAAGCAGTTGATTATCGAGTTGATTTGCGTGTTCAAGGATATGGTCCTAACGCAAAAACCATGCCTATGGAAGAGGGGATACCCCCTTCAGCCAGCGATATATTACTTCATGTTCTGGATGGTGTACCTCCTGCTGGAAGTTCACGATTAGTAGTTAGTGGTGGTGATGCACGTGCATGGTTATCCAATAATAAGATGTATGTTAGAACCAATCTCACTATATTGTCACCGGGCTGGTTAGCAAGCATGACCAGTGCAGATGGAACGCATGCTTATGAAATGCAAAAATCTCCGGTGTTATTAGTGTCCTGGCATGGTAAAGTCATGCAACTTAAGGTGGAAGGGTTATAAGCAAATGGCAAGCAGAAAAGAAAATATTAAGTCACTGTTTTCCAATACTCGAACTCGAGTGATTATCATTTTTACGTTAATCCTGTTGGTTGTTGCAGTAGTTATTGGATACATGAAGCTTCGAAGTTCTATTCAAGGCCCTTTGTCAAAAGCTGCAGTTAGTGTCACACCAGGAATTCAATCTATTCCTGGTGTGCTTGATCCAACAGCACAATATGCCAAATTGCAGGAAGAGCAGAATGTTACTCAGGCAAAACAGGCTGAAACAACTGGCGGTAGCGCTATACCAACCATTATTCGTACCCAGGCTTTGGGTGAAGGGGTAGGTGTTATTGGTTCGCAAAATGGGCAGAGTGGAGTAGGTTTTTCTGCTTTAGCCCGAGAAGATGATGAGGGTGCACAAAGAAGTTTATGGATACAGGATTTGCAAAATGGCAGTTGCAGTAAATCAGTCATTACAAAAGTTGTAAATCAGGGTGCTCTATTAAATGATTTGAAGCAAGCATGCAGTTGCGTGCAGCTCAAGGACAGTGGCTTTGTTCTAAAGGATCTGGAACAAGTTTGTGAGTGCAAAGAGTTAAAAGCCGCAGGCTATAACGCCAGACAACTCAAAGAAGCCGGTTACACAGCGGGACGACTAAGGACTTGCGGTTTTGATGCGTGTGAGTTACGAAATGCGGGATTTACCGCGCAGGAAATGAAAGATGGTGGATTTTCTGATGGTGAATTAAAGGGAGCTGGATATTCTGATAATGAAATCGCCAAGGCCAGCGGTTTACCTGATGGGATAACTGCAGATGACGTAAGAAAAGCCGGATGTGGTGTTGCTGCCTTAACAAAATTGCGTAAAGCGGGTGTATCTGCTTCTGCAATCAGAAAAATTACGGGATGTACTGCAGAACAGTTAAAAGCAGCTGGATACACTGCTCAAGAGTTGAAAGATGCCGGTTTCAGTGCGGCAGATTTAAAGAAAGCAGGTTTTTCAGCTGATGAATTAAGAGCAGCCGGGTTTACTGCTCGCGATTTATTAAATGCAGGATTTACACCAGAAGATTTGGCCAAGGCTGGTTTCACTGCTGCGCAAATTAGAGCCGCTGGAGCGGAACTACCTCCTGGAATAACACCCACCGATGTGAAAAACGCTGGATGTGATGTTGATGTATTAAAAAAACAAAGAGCTGCTGGAGTCAGTGCTGCATTAATAAAGCAATATGCTGGATGCAGTGCGCAGGCATTAAAGGCTGCTGGTTTTAGTGACGCAGAATTGGCAGATGCCGGATTTACTCCGCAAGAGATTAGCGCCGCAGGTGCCTTGTCCGATGCAGATGTTAAGGCAGCAGGTTGTGATCCCGATAAGTTGAAGAAACTGTTTAATGCCGGAGTTTCTGCTAAACGCATCAAAGAATTAAATGGCTGTAGCGCACAAGCATTAAAAAATGCCGGCTTTGATGCTAAATCATTAATGGATGCCGGGTTTACGCCTGCTGAATTACTCGCTGCAGGTTTTACCCAGAAGCAATTACAAGATGCCGGTTTAAGTCCAGCAGATATAATAGCCAGTGGCAGGGCAGCGGATTGCAGTGTTGAGTCATTAAAAAAAGCCAGGGCTGCAGGAGTAAGTGCTCTGACTATCAAGCAAACTATGGGCTGTTCTGCTGCGGCATTAAAAGCAGCTGGTTATACGGCAAAAGAGTTGAAAGATGCAGGATTTACTGCTGCTGAATTAAAAGCTGCTGGTTTTAGCGCGAAGGATCTGAAAGATGCTGGTTTTAGTGCCAAGGAATTACGCGATGCGGGATTTTCAGCACAAGAATTGAAAGCTGCAGGTTTTAGTGCAAAAGAACTTAAGGATGCCGGGTTTAGTGCGGCAGAATTGAAAGCTGCAGGTTTTTCAGCAGCTCAACTTAAAGCAGCTGGATTCAGTGCAAAAGACTTAAAGGATGCAGGATTTTCCGCTGCAGAATTAAAGAGTGCAGGATTTAGCGCCAAAGAACTTAAGGACGCAGGTTTTTCAGCTTCTGATTTAAAAAATGCAGGATTCAGTGCCAAAGATTTAAAAGATGCAGGGTTCTCAGCTTCAGATTTGAAAAGTGCTGGATATAGTGCGGCGGAACTTCGAAATGCAGGTTATACCGCGGCTGAATTAAAAGAAGCAGGGTTCACTGCAGGTCAATTGCAAGCTGCCGGATTCTCTGCTGCTGAGTCAAGCATGGCGGGTTTGCAAGATCCCAATTTACAACAAAATCCTTCCTCGATGTTAAGTGTTCCCGGTTTTCCCGGACAGCAAACATCTAACTCGCAGGTTGGTTCCAGTAGTGATCAGCTGCAGGCAATTTTGAATAAACAAAATCAACAAATGGCGGAACAAAAATACCAACAAAAAATTCAGCAAAGAACTTCGGATATGCTTTCTGCAGCCAATCAATCAATTCAAGTCTGGAAAACTGTCAGTACCCAGGTATACACGGCAGGAACCGAGGAAAAACCTGCAGCAGCGAGTGAAATAGCACCGGCCGGCTCAGCGACAAATGCTGGATCCCAGGGAGGACAGGCACAGAACAATGCACCTGCTCAAAAGGCTATTATTAAAACGGGTGATATTGTATTTGCTGTGATGGATACATCAGTAAACAGTGATGAACCAGGCCCCATTTTAGCAACTATAGTAACCGGAAAATTGAAAGGGGCTAAATTGATAGGTAGCTTTAATCTACCATCCAATGCAGATAAAATGGTTATCACATTTAACACGATGTCAGTGCCTGGAGCAGCCAAAACTACGTCTATATCTGCTTTCGCAATTGATCCCAATACAGCAAGAACTGCGTTGTCTAGTAGAACAGACCATCATTATTTAATGCGTTATGGTTCTTTATTCGCATCTTCCTTTATTGAAGGTTTTGGTAATGCATTTCAGTCAGCAAATACTACCGTAAGCATTGGTGGAACCGGTGGTGGAAATAATATTACTGTATCCAATGGTATTGGCCGATCCTCCCTTGAGAATGCCGTTATCGGTTTGGCAACAGTAGGCAAAAGTTGGGGACAACAGGCCCAGCAATTATTTAATACCCCAACTACAGTTGAAGTATTTTCGGGAACTGGTTTGGGAATTTTATTTACTCAGGATGTAACAACTATTTAACTTGATGGCAGAGAATAATGGCAGAACATGATCAAGATAATGATGAATATAGATTTGCAGAGCTGGATTCACTTAACGATGAGCCTATGGGTGACTCAGATGTGAGGCAAAGCAATAACTTATCTTCCGGGCAGGGGCAGTTTTCTGATAAAAAGAATATTAAACGCAATGCTTTAATTGCGGTTGTTTTAGTTATTCTTGTTATGGTGTTGTATAAATTTATCGGTTACTTGTTCTTCTCCAGTGCGTCAGAACCAGTTGCAAATAAAGCTGCCGTTCCTCCTATAACTCAGGTTACAGCAACTCAACCGGTACCAACAACAATTACACCAGTGCCTGTTCAGCAAGTTCAACAGGTTCAACAAATTGATTCACAGGCCGAGAAAGAGTTAGCAAATAAAGTTTCAGCTATTGAAGCTTCTCAACAAAGTCTTAGGGCAGAGGTGAGCGCACTTAGCGATCAGATTGGAACTATTAACAATAATATAAATAATTTAAATACACAAATTGCAAATCTGAACCAAGTGATGGGGACTTTATCCAATCAGTTAGCCAAACAATCTGAAGTTATTAGTATGTTAATCACACGTTCACAACCAAAAAAAGTGAAACAAGTTGTTCGTTTTGTACCGCAGCGTATTATTTATAATATCCAAGCAGTAATTCCTGGTCGTGCATGGCTAATTGGCTCAAATGGTTCTACAATTACAGTAAGAGAAGGGACGAAAATTGCAGGGTATGGACTGGTTAAGTTAATTGACTCAATACAGGGTCGAGTGTTAACCAGCTCTGGGCAAGTAATTAAGTTTAGTCAAGACGATAGTTGAGGCATATATGGCAACTTGTACTGGCGGCACAGTTTCATGCTGGATTGCAAGTCAGGCTGATATTTTAACGAATATTGCAAATTCACTAGCGCCTGTAGAGCGATTAATCACAGGCGGTGCTTATCTTATTGGTAGTGCTTTTATATTTAAGGCAATCTATAGTTTGAAGGTTTACGGTGAGGCTAGAACTATGATGTCGAATAGCGCTAGCATAAAAGAGCCCATAATGTATCTGATGGTTGGAGCAATATTGATTTATTTTCCAACAGCATTTCAAGTTTTTATGCAATCAACCTTCGGTTATCAAAATGTACTCCAATATGCTCCAATAAATAGCAATAATCAGGCGCTTGATACACTTTTTGGTAATGGCAGTGTTGTAGGAAGACCATTAGCTATGTTAATACAGGTTATTGGTTTGATTGCATTTGTCAGAGGATGGGTATTAGTTGCTCGCTCTGCATCTCAAGGGCAACCCCCAGGAGGTACTGGAAAAGGCTTAATGCATGTATTTGGTGGGATTTTAGCAATCAATATTGTAGGTACTATTAATATGATTAATAATACTTTATATGGTTCAGGTTAGACTAATATAAAATTAGGAGAGAATAGTGAAAAGTAAAATGGTCAATAGAACAGGATATAAATACTGGTTGATGAGCGCTGCTTGCATGGGACTAATCGCATTGGTCAGTCAAGAGGCAGCAGCAGGATCAATTACTATAGGTAATATGGCTTCTACTATTGCTGGTTCGTTTACCAGTTTAGCAAAACTTATAACAGCCGGATCCTATTTGGCCGGTTTGGGATTTTCTATTGGTGCTATTATGAAATTTAAGCAGCATAAAGATAATCCTACTCAAATCCCAATTGGAACTCCTATAGCACTGGTATTTATCGCCGCTGCATTATTATTCCTTCCTTCCATTTTAGGAGTGACAGGACAAACTATGTTTGGAAGTGCTGGAACAACTGCAGGTCCTACTGGTACAGTATTTAAGTAAGGAACATGCCTGTTGTATGTTTCGATTTAAATTGGGTAGAGGAGTACTCCTTACCCAATTTATTTATCCAGATGAAATGGGTTTTAAGTGATTTGTGACTTATATTTACCTATAGGTGTCTAAAATTTTGTAAATTGATATTGTTCATACTTTATGGATGGTAAAGACACTAGAGTTCTTAAATTCAGCTTAATGTGAGCCGAGAATATGGCGGGTAATCAACAACGCTGCGAATTAAAATTAATTGCTACACCAGGTTCCTGGCGCTTGTATTCAGCCAGAAAAATTGATGAGCGATTTAAGTCGTATGAGCAAAAAATTTTTACCAGAGATCGCTATACCTGCCAGTTTTGCGGATTTCAAGCCCGTTTGTTTCAAGAAATTGTAAACCTTGATAATGATTACACCAACAACAGATTATCGAATCTGGTGACCGCATGTTGTTTTTGCGCTCAATGTTTTTTTATTGAATCAGTCGGGGTTGGTGGCTATGGAGGCGGTACACTTATTTACCTTCCTGAATTGAGTCAATCTGAATTAAATAGCTTATGCCATGTTCTGTTTTGCGCTATCACTAACGATACTGGCTATAAATCAAGCGCACAAAATATTTATAGAAGTTTTAAATTTCGCTCCCAAATTGTAGAAGAAAAATTTGGTGAGGGAACAAGTGATCCTGCAATATTTGGGCAATTAATGATTGACTCTGGTGTTACTAATAAAGAGATTGGCAGTCAGCTTTTGAAAAACGTGTGCTTATTACCATCACGAGCTAAATTTAGAAAACAAATAGAAAAATGGGCTGCCAGCGCATTAGAAGAAATTGCTGAATAAATACTATTGAATCAGACAGCTGATGTTGGTTGCAAAAGCACTGCGTCAGTCGTCAAATAAATACAAATTGGGGATAAGGGATGGCGAAATGGTCAGAATCGTTTTTTGAGGGTATAGATACCTTCTTTGCCTGGTTAAGCACTTCTCTTAAACAGACGACAGAGTCGTATGTTGATTTGGAAACTGCAGACAGTCCTACTGTACTGGTAAACCATGATGGTTCATTACTTTCAATTATTAAAATTGAAGGGGTTACTGCACTGGCAGGAACAGAAGAATTCGAACGTTTGGTTGGAGGGTTAAATAACGCGTTTCAGGCTGCTATGGGTAGACCAGGCCATGCTCTGCAAGTATATTTCAGTCATGACAAACAAAATATTAAAAAAGTTATCGAGGATATCTATAGCCCAGCAGAAGCCACAGCAAAACGGCTTGATCTTAACTTAGGCGATTTGTTTGATGAGCGTGTTGATTATTTAGCACAATATTGCGCTGAAGAGCGAGTGTATTTTGTGTTAATTACTCGCCCATTTAATCTTTCTAATGATCAATTGAAGATATCTGCTAAAGCTAAAGGGAAATTTATTAAAGACAATAAAATACCTCCATTCAAAAATTCTCAGACCATTTTTGCTGCAGTACCTGAATTACGAGATACCCATGATGCTTATGTACGATCCATCATGAATGATCTGGATGCATTACGTGTTTTTGCCAAACTTTTAGACGTGCATGAAGCAATTCATGCTATTCGTATGACAGCTGATCCTGATTATACTGCTGATAACTGGCGCGCAACTTTACCGGGGGATAAGTTACCTGTTCGTGAAGTGAACAGTTTTGAGGGAGACCCTTCAGATTTGCTATGGCCCTCTTTAGCCAAACAGGTTATCCCCAGAGATGCAGAAGTCATTGATTTAAGAACAGTTCGAGTAGGTGATAAAATCTATGCGTCTACCTATATTGATTTGTTTCCAAAAGATGTAAGGCCCTTTATCACGCTATTTTCACGGATACTTCCATCCCATGTTCCCTGGAGAATTGCGTTCTTAATTGAAAGCGAGGGTTTAAGTACAATTAAACTCAAAGGTCTTTTATCAGCCATATTGAGTTTTAGTTCAGCGCAAAATCGACTAATCAGTGATTCGGTAAACTTGTTAAAATATCTACAGCTCAATACCGACGAAGCTATAGTTCGCTTAAGAGTAGTTGCAACTACCTGGGCATATGAAGGAAACGAACCTTTGCTCAGACGAAGAAGTTCAGAATTAGTCAAAGCAATACAAGGCTGGGGTTCAACGGACGTATCTGAAATTTGCGGCGATCCATTCGCTGGGTTTGTCTCAACAATGCTCGCAACAACAATGAATAGTGCAGCAGTGCCTACTGTTGCGCCATTATCAAGCGTGATCTCTATGTTGCCTATTACTCGCCCCGCATCACCTTGGAAAACTGGTGCTTTACTATTTAGATCGCCTGATGGTAAACCTTGGCCTTTCCAGCCAGGATCAACAGAACAGACAACATGGATTGATTTGGTATATGCTCGTCCTGGTTCAGGAAAATCAGTGTTATCCAATGCCCTCAATTTGGCTCTTTGCTTATCTGGTGGATTAACCCGCTTACCTCGAATTGCCATTATTGATATAGGGCCATCAAGTAGTGGATTGATTTCATTATTGAAGGAAGCGTTACCGGCATCCAAACGTCATTTGGTCGCTTATCATCGTTTGCGAATGACCCCTGAATATTCTATAAACCCATTTGATACTCAATTGGGATGTCGTTATCCAACAGCATTGGAACGGTCCTTTTTAGTGAATTTTATTACCTTGCTGACCACGCCATTAGGTGCGATAAAACCTTATGACGGTATGCCAGATTTGGCTGGTATGGTGGTAGATGAACTTTATAAAAGTATGGCCGATGAATTTAATCCGACACCTTATGCACCGGGTGTTGAGGAATTTATCGACAGTATATTAGAAGAAATCGGATTCGTACGTGATTCGAAATCTACCTGGTGGGAAGTTACAGACTCTCTGTATTCAGCAGGATTTGTTCATGAGGCGATGTTGGCACAACGCTATGCTATGCCTTTGTTAGCAGATGCTGCATCGATTTGTAGATCCTCTTCGATTGAGGACTTGTATGAAAAAGTAACTGCGCCTACTGGTGAATCACTAATTAACGCATTTTCTAGAATGATCTCATCTGCAGTACGTGAGTACCCAATCTTGTCACGTGTAAGCAGCTTTGATATTGGAGATGCTCGTGTAGTATCTCTGGATCTTGATGAAGTCGCGAAGAGTGGTGGTGACGCAGCAGACCGACAGACCGCTGTGATGTATATGCTGGCGCGGTACGTATTGGCGCGGCATTATTATTTAACTGAGGAAAGTTTGAATAATATACCGGAACAATATAAGGAGTATCATAAACAACGAGTTCTGGAGATAAGAGAGGATCATAAACGTATCGTTTATGATGAGTTCCATCGAACCTCTAAATCCGCTGCAGTCCGCGAACAGGTCATTATCGACATGCGGGAAGGGCGAAAGTGGAAAGTCCAGATATCTTTACTATCACAATCTGTAGACGACTTTGATCCGGTAATGATTGATTTCGCGACAGCTATATATATTATGGACGCTGGTCCATCGCAAGCAATTGAGAAAACCACTGAAATCTTTGGACTTTCTGAAACTGCAAAAGTAGCTTTACGAAATAGAGTGCATGGGCCTCGCCTAGGTGGGGCTACCTTCCTTGCGCAATTTGCTACCAAATCAGGAGTGAATGTCCAATTACTGACTTTAACACTCGGGCCTGTAGAGCTATGGGCATTTAGTACGACTGCTGAAGATGCGACAGTTAGAAACCATTTATACCGTCATTTAGGGCCTTCTGAGGCCAGAAGATTGCTTGCTGCGCTGTTTCCTAATGGTTCTATTGCTAAGGAATTAGAAGCGCGATTGGCAACAATGAAAGAACAAGTCGGTTTAATTGAAGATGATGAGCGGGATGGAGCTATTGATCAACTGGTAACCGATATATTGGAAGCGTATGCAAAAGATCCCAATATTAAATCGCTACCCGTTAAAATTGGATAAGAAATGGTGCAGAGTATAGTGAAATGAAGCTTCTGCACACTATCTTTTTATCTATTGTAACCTCGTTATCAGCAAGTATTTTATATGCTGTCGAGTGCCCTGATATTCAGAAACTCATGTCCTTAGCTACGGAGTTAAGTCATTCCATAGATCAGGATTTCTGTACTCATGAAATTAATGGTCAGCATTTGGATTGGATCAAGAATTCTGCTTTCCCGCAAATTATGAATAAATCATTTTTGGGTGTTGAGCCCCCCTCTAACTGGCGAATGGTGCTGGATGATTTGATGCAATGCTACACTCAAGGAAATTTGTGCTCCAAAAAAGTCCAAGAGGAGTTTGCTCAGTGTACAATGGCTAAAATGCCCATAATTCTATTTCAGCTAAGTCCATGGTTCAGTGAACATTGTGTAAAAATGAATGCAACAGTTCTGCAAGGTTGGCCCGTTAAGAAATCCATAATTATGGGATTAATCAATGAATTTACCCAGCGACATAAGCGGAATGGTTTTGGAACCTAGTACAACGTTGCACTAGTACTGTTTATTCTCCTTTGAACGAATTGGGTATGTTGACAACGCACACTTCTAATTCAGATTCTTTTTATAGGTTTCACGAACGTAACAGGTTGTGCCCAGGACGATTATTGCCCAAAAGCACAGATACCAGGCCGGTGCTAATTGGTTATCAGACAGTTCAATTAATGAGAAAGCAACCAGAGGCATAGTACCCCCAAAGAGGGCTTGACCTATATTGTAGCCAGTTGAGATCCCACTGGCTCGAATACTGGTTGGAAACATCTCAGCCAACATGGTTGGAACAGTTGCGTTTATAGGCGCCAGAATCAGTGCCAATAACAGTTCACAATACAGCACATGCCACCAGTTTTTACTGAGTAATAATAAGAAAAATGGAAAGATGAACAGTAATAGTGTGATTAAACCGCATAAATAGACCGGCTTTCTTCCAACAACATCGGATATATAACCCATAATTGGAATAAATATCGTTAATGCCAAAAGAGCCAATAGATTGATTAATAAGGCATCATGTAATAGAAACCCTTGATATTTCACTAAATAGGTGGTGACATAGGCTATCAGTAGATAATTTGACATGGCCAGGATGCTGGTAATCATAACCGCTTTAAAAAGCTGTTTTTTATATTGAGTGAAAATAATTTTTATTGGGATATCTTGTGCATGGGCTTTTTGTTGAAAAGTAGGTGATTCGCTGCTTTTCAATCGTAAAAAAATACCAATAATTCCTAGAATTCCACCTAGTAAATAAGTATATCTCCATCCTGACTGCACTAGAGAGTTACCTGAGTAAAAGGAACTGACTATTGAAGCAATCAATGCGCCTAGAAATATTCCTAAAAAAGCGCTGCTTAAAACCAGACTTCCTGCAAACCCACGTTTGTGTTCAAACATATGTTCAATCAGATAGGTAGTAGAACCTGGAAGTTCGCCTCCTACAGCCAGCCCTTGAATAAGCCTTAACATAGAGAATATGATGGGGGCTGCCAGTCCCAGGGAGTTATAATCCGGCACAAAAGCAATTAAAGTGGTTGTCAGCGTCATGATCGACATAGAGAGAATCAGAGCTTTTCGTCTTCCAAAGTAATCGGCATAGTGCCCTATAAGTACGCCGCCAACTGGGCGCATAATAAATCCTATAGCAAAAAGACTGAATGTAGCGAGTAGAGAAATAAAATGAATTTCAGACGGAAAAAAAAGTTCCGCAAAAACCGGGGCAAAACAGGCGTAGAGGATGAAATCATACCACTCCAAGGTATTACCATACAAACCTGCAATAATACTGTATCTTTCTTTTTGATTCATAGTATGCGTTCTTATTCAGATTATAAGTTGTATTCAGAGTAGCCTGTTTTTATGCAGTAGAAATTGTATTGTTCTTATTTTTGATGGCATATAACGCAGCCATAACCCGATTTAAACAAGATATCTTTGCCGGGAGGGGGTGATATCTTATTAAAAGTAACTGCATTTTCCCGTGCATGTAAAATGCGTTGTTCCAACATCTTTTTATATGGCCAGAGACTGTAGGTTTTAGAGAGTTTCGCGTTCTTGTATATTATTATACCGGTTTCTACATCCCCCGATTTAATGAGCATATCCCCCATATTCATGAAAAAGCCTTCAAAATTATGTGGGGCAATACTTGAGTTCCAACAGGCTCTTTGTTGACCGGTATGAATTTCCTTATTCATAAAAGAATGATAGTCGGGGTTTTTTCTATTGATTTTGGTTCCAGTACATAAATCCAGTGTCTTCCATTGCCAGGTTAATCCTTCTTTAAAATGATCAGAATCTGCTGGAAGACTACTCATAGGATATCCTGCAGTAAAATAATTAAATTGAGGCCATTCGTGAATCGCTTTTTTTAGGGTAAAATATCCTCTCACTTCTTCTTGTTTATCTTGATAAATTTGACCTTCAATCAGTTGGGTATCACCATAAAATCCTTGATAAATAGGGTTGTGTGGATCAAGCTCCAAGGCATCAAGAAAATACTTTTTCGATAACACAATTTCATTGGTAATTAATGGCGATTGATCGTTGACTCGAGAGCGTTCGGTAATGTTCCATATATGAGTGAAGCCTAAATAGGCTGCTAATTGAGAATCATCAGGATTTTCAAGATAGGCTGCGGTTAATAAATAGCTTACTTTGGGAATATCCTGATAACGACCATGATGTAATGAATTCCAGAAGAGGTGCTTTGCCTGAATGGCCAGTTTATCCTTTGATGCTTTAGCTTGTTTGGGGGGTGTTGACATTAATGCAACCTGTTCACATCCAACCAGGTTAATGACCAAAATACATAACGACGCCACTATCGGAAAACGCATCCTTGTGCTCCCTTGAATATTCAATTTAGTAACTGAAAATGAATTTCATAATATGTATTGCTATTAACAGATAAGTCAAATAAATGATTTAGACAATGGCTTCATTTAGTGAAAAACCGTTTAAAATTCCTGGAGTGAAAGGATTCACCTGGTTATTTGTTTTTAGCAAATACCGGCCTGAATTACTGTTCACTTCAAAAAGAATTTGTAGACTTGAACTGTCCTGTTCATCAACCAGGACATTAACTTTTTCTAATAATTTAAATATCGCCCAAGTACCTTGTTCAGCAAGTTCATAGTGATTTCCTTCAATAGAATCTAATGCTAATTTGGCATTATTTTGCGGCCAGGTAAATTGAATAAACGATTCGCTGTTTTGAGTATCTGTTAATTTAATGCTGCCGATTTCAAGGTTCAAACTGGCAACTACAGGATCAAGACTAATCTTCTGTAAACTGAATTCAATTTTACTTTCGTCGCTATGAGCAGGGAAAAACATATTAGTAATAATATTGGCGCGGATGATTTCATCTATTGCATCATTGGAAATAGGCATTACAAAATCATTCACTGATTTCGTTTTCCATTCAGCGCTGGATACATCCAGAAAGGGCTTAATATATTGCTCAGAAAATGTGTTTAATACACCATGAGTTGAAAAGAAATGATTAAAATCTTTTATTTGAATTTCCTGATTTTGTCGGGAATCAAAAGGATAACGCTGGGCTATCGTATTTTGAAATTCTCTATAAACGGTCTGTTGCCATTGTTGATTGATGTATTGCCTGGTGTCTTTGATGAGAATAACCCAAGTGTCACCGGCCAACTGTTTTGCCCATGAACTGAGTGGCTCAGGTAACTGACGGGATTGCATAAAGAGAGCGCTTACAGGATCCGTGGAGTTTTCATTAATAAATCTGGATTTTGTTAATGAAAATGCTGTTTTACCACCATCTGTTACAACCGATAATGTGGAGATAAAATGTTCCAGTTCATTGATTCGTAAACCTAACTCTTTAATGCTGGTACTGCTCGTTAAATTTAAATCAGTAAATTTATGTGCTACAAATTGATTGAAATTAGACGTGCCGTTATCTGACAAATCAGGTTTTGTTTCTTGTTGAACCAGAGCAATCAGTTTGGCAATCGCATCTGATTGTTGTAGCGATTTTACAATCTGGCGACCTTGTTGATAATCCTGATAATGCAAAGGTTGCGATTTTTTTATAAACATTTGCCACCAGGTCACATAATCAAAACAATAGGCCTGAATTAATAAATTATTGAGTTGTGCCAAATCCTGTCGGGCTAGAACCCAATTTTCCGCTTGAAGTTTACTACTAATATTGGGAATATCTTTAATTACTGTCGCAAAACCGGTTTTAGTGAAATATACCGGTAACTCATTTGTCGATAAATTAAATCCTTCAACGGCGATTTTTTGTTTTGCTACAGGGAATGATTCTTTCGCGATGGAGTAATATAAATAGCTTGTAGGAAGTGCATTCAGGTAATTTCGTGCGTCACTGATAACCTGCGGCCTTATCTGTACATTACTCAGTGGTTTGCTTAACGTATTTTTTAATAATATTAATTGATTTTTATTTGAATCCGGAGCTTTTTGCCATTGCTGTTTAAACCAATTATAAACTTCAATTTCTGAAAAATGCTCTGATTGTCCAAGCATCAAGTAGATTTTTAATGCTTTATAGCGAGTTATCGGAGTATTGCTCGGGCTGGTGATGACTTGTTCCAGTTCATTAGTTAATGAGGGAAGAAATTCACCTTCAAGTTTATGCTTTGCGTTATTATGTAAATTCAATTTTAATTGATGGACAGTAGGGAGCGATACTGAGTTCGCGGAGATATGCTCCATACTGTCCGCAGCTTTCGACAGGTGGTATAAAGCCTGAGCCCCATTATGTCCTTGACTCTTTAATGTATCATAAGCCAATAATTCTTTACTGGTTTCATCCAATAAATGAGCTGTTTTGTAATGGTTGTAACTGAGTAATAGTAAACTGAAAACAGCGATACTTGAAGCGATAGCAATTATTGGTTTTTGAGAAACTGTTCTGATTTGGGGAACCTGACTGCATTGCTCCTGGATGGATTTCAATGCTCCCTCAACAAAATAGGCTCTGTAATTGGTAGCTTGTGGAAAGGTATCCTGAACAATCAGGGCATATTCATGTTGAATTTTTTTATTTAATCGATCGATACTGACTCCACCTTGTTCCGCGCTCGTGAAATAAAGAGAGTGCAGATGGAACAGTTTGGGCGATACTCCTTGAATCAAGGCTTGTATTGGCGCACCCAAGCTGGATAATTGAAGTGGAAACTCACGAATTAAACTTCGTTTTATCGTTGAACGTACTGGGTGCATCTTGGAAATGACCTGATGACTGAGCTGTTCAATTAAATGATTGAATTGTTGTGAGTACATTTCAATTTTTTTACGTGTCTGATTAATACAATCCAGAGAAAAACCTAAAGGTTTTGATAATTCAGTTGCATGATCCATTTGATAAAATTCAGTGAATCCTGCCAGGGTATCCATTTTTGTGAATATTAACGCGAGCTCAACTTGATAGCCCAGATTAGTGCCCAGCCGTTCTAATAAATGTAAATGTGATTTTCTTTTTTCCGTAAAAGCGGTTGGTTCAGCAATTAATAAATCATTGACGTCAACACATAAAATTAATCCTGTAATTCTGAGGTGACGATTGCATCGATTTAACTGTTTTAGGGTATTTTGTAATAGTGTTTTGCTGTTTGTAAGCCAACTTTCACCAAGTTCAACAATAATTCCTTGTTGATTAAAGTAAATTTTTGCATTCTGTTCGCTGAATACAGGCATTACTTCCATAGCACTTTGTTTTAAGAGCGCCGATTTTCCCTGTTCGTTGTTTCCTGTAATAAGAATGAAGGAAAGTTGATTGCTTTGAGGTTTTAATTGAGCAAGTATTTTTTTTATAGCATCACATAATGCGCGTAAAGAATTATCCATTAGTCATCCAGCATTGCAAGTTGGGTGTGTCCAAATAATAGGGTTTTCGCTTTGTTTTCTAACACTATGTGGCTGGTTAAGAATGCAAGCGCTACAAAACTTACCGCGATAATAGCGGTAATCACTGAAGCTTTATAGTTTTTCTTAATGGTTTTTGGTAGGGGATTTTCATTAAACAGGCGATGGGGTTTATTGAATCGGTATTGTTGAATGATTTGATACAAATCTTCAATCGTGTTATCCAATACTTGACGGCCATCAGCTCTTAAATGATATTCACCTTCAAATCCGGCAATCAGACAAAAATAAACCAGCTCTATTAAATCAAGAAATTGGTTCGGTCTTTCTTTGATGTAATTCAGTATTTCAAAAAAACGTTGCTGCGGCTGAGCTCCATCACTTGTTAAGGGAGTAAATGATTTAAATTCAGCTGCCTGGTTATAAATTCTCAAGTAACTCTTACCCAAAATTTCATCAATAGTAGCTGATACTAGATATTGCGCGATGCTGATGAGATCCAGTGGATACTTGGACGCGTCCAGTTTGCTGTGAAAAGCACGTAATTCATGCTCTATATTGTCTCTTATATTTTCAATTGGTGGTAGGCTGGGACTTAAACATAGTCGTTCGAGTAAGGACAATAACGGTCCTGCGGCAGCAACCAACGAATTGCTGGAAAAAGGCGCTATAAAAAGTTTGGAACGATAGTATCCCTGCGGAACAAGTGCGGGTCCCGAAATTGCAAGACGACTGACAAGTGAGGCCGGATAATGCTCAGCTGTCATGAGTTTGCTCCAAAAGAGTTTTGACCATGCATTTGACTTCCTGTGAAACTGTCTGTTAAAGGACGAAGTCACATAACAATGTCAGAAAAAGCTTTAGGTACAGCACGTACCGTTCTTTTTGCAGACATTAAGATCTCCCAACTACCCTCGAAGACCGTTTACAAGAAATTCATCGCTGCAATCGCAAAAGCTTCAGTTAAAAATAAGATGATACGTTATATACTGCTATTTGTTCAAGTTAGTCAAGCCCACTTTTCAGATATTGCTGCAGCCGGGCTTAATAAATCAGTTGAACACTGTTTATCCAGGGTGATGAGGGAGATCTAGTGTTTAAAGTGGCGAGTACCGGTAAATACCATGGTGATACCGTGTTCTTCTGCGCACGCTATGATTTGCTCATCTCTGATGGATCCCCCGGGTTGGATGATCGCGGAAACTCCGGCTTGGGCAGCAATCTCAACAGTATCTGTAAAGGGTATAAATGCATCTGAAGCCATAACACTGCCTTTTGTACTAAACCCCATTTGCTCTGCCTGCCATATTCCGATTCGCGCACTCATTACCCGGCTTGTTTGTCCTCCACCTATGCCTATAGTCGCTTCGTCTTTAGCATAAACTATGGCATTTGATTTGACGTGTTTTGCTGCCAGCCAGGCAAACAATAAATCGTTCATTTGTTGTTCTGTTGTTTTATTGGCGGTTACTGTTTTAAGTTCACAATGGACCATTGATATAGAATCATGTTCCTGAACAAGCAAACCCCCATCCACTTTTTTCATATTCAGTCTGAATTCATTGTCAACTCGCCAGGATCCCGTCGCAAGAATGCGGATGTTTTCCTTGGTAGAGAGTATTTTCTTTGCGTCATTACTCACTTCAGGAGCGATGATCACTTCTACAAACTGTTTTTCAATAATGGCTTTGGCTGTATCTGCATCCAGCATTCGATTAAACGCGATAATGCCGCCATAAGCTGATAAAGGATCACATTGAAATGCTCTCAGGTAGGCATTTAGAGAGATATCACTTAGTGCAATCCCACATGGATTTGCATGTTTGACTATAACGCAAATCGGCTTGTCCATTGGAAAGGATTTAACACAATCAAGGGCTGCATCGGCATCCAGAATATTGTTATAGGACAATTGCTTACCCTGAACCAGGGTTGCAGAGCCTAAAGATCCTGATGTAACGTTTCTATCAGCATAAAATATTGCCTGCTGATGTGGATTTTCCCCATAACGAAGTTCACTTACTTTATTAAATTGACAGGTAAGGACGTCAGGAAATCCGCTTGGTGTACATTGTTCATCTAAAGTAGTTAAATAGTTCGTAATTGCAGCATCGTATGCAGCTGTATGGGCAAATGCTTTTTTCGCTAAAGTGAATCCCCAATGTGAGGGTGCCTTTTTTGCTTCCAGGTAGTGGATCAGTTCAGAGTAATCATCAGGAGCAACAATAACATAGGTATGAGCGTGATTTTTAGCTGCAGCTCGAACCATAGTAGGTCCACCGATATCAATATGCTCAATTGCTTTATTAAAATCACAGTCCGGCCGACTGATGATTTGTTCAAAAGGATATAAGTTGACTATCAGCAAATCAATAGGTTGAATATTGAGTTGTGCCAGAACTTTTTTATCCTGTTCACCTCGGGCAAGTAAGCCAGCATGAATAGCGGGGTGCAGGGTTTTTACCCGGCCATCCATTATTTCAGGGAAACCGGTACATTCACTGACTTCCGTAATCGGTAGTCCATGTTCTCGAAGCACCGCTGCTGTATTTCCTGTAGCGATTATTTCGATCTTTTGCTGATGTAACACTTGGGCAAGTTCTATGATTCCTTTTTTATCAGAAACACTGATCAATGCTCTTTTGGGCTGAAATGGTGTAAGAACCTGTTGTTTGGTCATTATAATTTACCCTTATTGAACCTGAATTACTTGCGTGTAAAAACCAATAAAGACCATCCATCCAGATGATGAGTTTTGACATGGGTGAACACATCTCTATATGCTTCTATAAGTGAGTCGGCTTGCTCTGTCAAAATTCCTGATACTACCAATTCTGCTCCATGATTCAGCAGTTGATAAAAACGATCGCTCAGGGAAATTAGTGGTGCTAATAGTATATTCGCGATGATCAAATCTACTGGATCCTGCAGCGCTTCAGGAAAGCTAATAGATAGTTGCTGATCTGTAATGTCATTCGTCAAGGCATTATTTTGGGTGGCTTGCAACGCTTGATTGTCTATATCTACAGCAACCACATGTTGAGCCCCAAGCTTTACCGCCGCCAATGAAAGGATTCCAGAACCACATCCATAATCGATTAGTGTTTTATTGTTAAGATCAGCCTGCTCCAACCAGGTTAAACAGAGCGCGGTGGTTGGATGTGTTCCTGTTCCAAAGGCTAATCCGGGATCCAGCATTAAATTGACTGCTTCTGGTTCGGGTGGAGTCATCCAGGTGGGGCAAATCCATAAGCGGGTACCAAATTGTTGTGGCTTAAAATCATCCATCCAGGCTCTTTCCCAGTCTTTATCAGCCAGCACTTCAATACTGCACTCCAGAGGAGGTCGATTCAAGGTTAGCGTATTTTTAGCTTCCTGAGCATGTTCTGCCTGAGCATAGAGTGCTTGAATAATAACTTCCGGCCATAATGGAGTAGTGCCTGGTTCAGGTTCTAACACGGGATTGTCGTTTTTATCAGTGAGCATAATGGATAACGCTCCTGACTCTTCAAGCTCCTCGCTGATTTGTTCGATTTCTTCACTTGGACAATGTTCTATTTTTAATTGATACCACACCATATTAATCCTTCAGCATTTTTTCCAAATAGTGGATATTTGTTCCACCATCTATAAAAGATTTGTCATGTAGAATACGCTGATGTAATTCAATATTGGTTTTAATCCCATCAATGATTATTTCATCCAGAGCATTCCGCATTCTGCCTATAGCCTCTGATCGCGATTCACCATAACTGATGAGTTTACCTATCATGGAGTCATAATTAGGGGGTACGGTATAACTGCTGTAGATGTGTGAGTCAAAACGTATTCCTGGACCACCAGGCTGATGAAGTAACTTTATGGTTCCAGGTGATGGCATAAAGGTTTTCGGGTCTTCCGCGTTAATTCTGCATTCAATAGCATGTCCGCGGAATTTAATATCTTCCTGAGTCAGGGAAAGAGGAATATCACTGGCAATCTTGATTTGTTCCTTGATTAAATCGATTCCGGTAATCATTTCGGTGACAGGATGTTCCACCTGAATACGTGTATTCATTTCTATAAAATAGAAACAACCGTCCTGATATAAAAACTCAAAAGTGCCTGCGCCACGGTATTGAAGATCTTTACAGGCCTTGATAACCGAATCACCTACTTTTTTCCGTAATTCTGCTGTAATGCCTGGAGCAGGAGCCTCTTCAATAACCTTTTGATGCCGTCTTTGCATGGAGCAATCACGTTCACCCAGGTGAATGGCATGACCCTTACCGTCTCCGAGAACCTGAAACTCTACGTGCCTTGGATTTTCAAGAAATTTTTCCATGTAGACGATGGGATTGTTAAAAGCGGCTTTAGCTTCACTTCGGGTAAGGGCTATAGCACTTAATAAATTAGATTCGCTGTGCACAACACGCATCCCGCGACCACCGCCACCGCCAGCAGCTTTAATAATTACTGGATAGCCAATGGTACGACCAATTTCCAGATTGCGATTATCGTCATCGCTTAACGGACCATCAGAACCAGGAACACAGGGTACGCCAGCTTTTTTCATGGCAGCAATTGCGGATACTTTATCGCCCATTAAGCGAATAGTATCGCCTCTTGGTCCAATAAATCGAAAACCGCTTTGTTCTACTATATCGGCAAAATCAGCGTTTTCTGATAAAAATCCATATCCCGGATGAATCGCTACAGCATCAGTAATTTCTGCTGCGGATATTATAGCAGGGATGTTCAGATAACTTTTTTGTGCAGGAGCAGGCCCGATACAAACGGTTTCATCAGCAAGGCGGACATGCAACAAATCTTTATCGACATCTGAATGTACCGCAACAGTTTGAATGCCAAGCTCTTTACAAGCACGTAATATACGAAGTGCAATTTCACCTCTATTCGCAATAACTATTTTACTGAGCATAGACACTTCTCACTATTCTATAATAAACAATGCCTGATCGTATTCAACTGGTTCCCCGTTGTTCACTAATATTTCTACGATTTTACCGGCGCGATCCGCTTCAATTTCATTGAACATTTTCATGGCTTCAACAATGCATAAGGTATCACCGACTTTGACGGATTGGCCCAGAGTTACAAAAGGAGGAGTTTCTGGTGACGGAGAAGTATACATGGTTCCCACCATCGGTGAACGAATTTTATGTCCTGATGAAACAGCTGTGGCTGGTTTGCTTTCAGGATGATGCGTTGATGGGGCCGTTGGAGCTGATCCAGGTATATGTTGTTGCTGCGCTGGAGGAGCAACATAGCGAACCTGAGGGGACTCCATGGTAACACTGCTATGACGACTAAGTCGTAGCGATTCTTCACCTTCTTTAATTTCAATTTCAGAAATGCCAGTTTCTTCCAGCAATTCGATTAGTTTTCTGATTTTACGAATATCCATTATTTTATCTCTCTACTTTAATTCTTCAATAATTGCTTTTAATGCTAATAAATAACCTTGCGCACCAAGACCACTGATAATACCTACAGCTATATCAGAAAAATAGGAATGATGACGAAAGGTTTCACGGGTATAAATATTGCTGATGTGAACTTCTATAAATGGTATTGCAACGGCACTCAGCGCATCGCGTAAGGCCACGCTGGTGTGGGTAAATGCCGCAGGATTGATAATAATGTAATCAATTTTGTCACTTTTTGCCTGGTGAACGGCATCAATTAATGCTCCTTCAGTATTGCTTTGGTAGCAGGTTAACTGTATGCCTGCACTCTTCGCCTCACTGAGTAAGTCAGCATTTATCTGACTCAATGAAGTAGCGCCATAAACTGATGGTTCTCGAGTACCTAAAAGGTTCAGATTGGGGCCATGTAGAACAAGAATTTTTTTCATTAGACTTAAGTGTAGTCTGATTTTGGCAGATTTTGCCCTATCTTTGAGAATTTGTCTATATATCTTCGAGGATATCGGCAAGATCTCCGCATGTTAGCTTCATTATTTGAAGTAGAGCAAGGAGCGAAAATGAAACATCTCATTGATATGATTTGAATTTATCGGGCATTTACGAGGTGCTCTGCTGTTTCGTTTATGTTATTGTTTTTTCATAGACTTATATAGAGACTGTTTCATGGTTAAAACTTATATAACAGACGTTACACTGCGTGATGCACATCAATGTTTGATCGCTACCCGTATGCGGACTGAGGATATGTTACCTGTTTGCAGTAAAATGGATCAGGTTGGCTATTGGGCCATGGAAGTATGGGGCGGCGCAACTTTTGATTCATGTTTGCGTTTTTTAAAGGAAGATCCTTGGGTTCGGTTGCGATTATTGCGTCAAGCATTGCCCAATACACAATTATCCATGTTATTGAGAGGACAGAATTTACTAGGTTATCGGCATTATGCTGATGATGTGGTTAAGGCGTTTATTAAATCTGCAGCACATAACGGCGTTGATGTATTTCGTATTTTTGATGCTTTAAATGATCCACGTAATTTAAAGGTTGCCATTGATGAAGTTAAGTTACATAAAAAACATGCTCAAGGCACCATTTGTTACACTACCAGCCCCGTTCATACCCTCGATAATTTTTTAGATCTCGGTAAGTCGCTGGCAGAAATGGGATGCGACAGTATTGCCATAAAGGATATGGCTGGTTTGTTAACTCCATTCGCTACCGTAGAACTCTTTCGCGGATTATCTGAAGCGACTCATTTGCCGGTACATCTGCACAGTCATGCAACTTCTGGTTTGGCGACCACATGTCATTATGAAGCGGTATTAGCAGGTTGCCAGCATATTGATACAGCAATTTCGTCGTTTTCCGGCGGAGCATCTCATCCACCCACAGAAGCATTGGTCGCCGCATTTGCAGGCACTGATTACGACACTGGGCTCGATCTGGGTCTTTTATTGGAAATTGATGATTATTTTAAAAAGGTTCGTAAAAAATACGCCCAGTTTGAAAGTGAGGCGAGAGACATTGATCCGCGCGTTCAACTGTACCAAGTTCCAGGTGGCATGATATCCAATCTATACAGTCAGCTTAAAGAACAAAACGCTTTGGATAAAATCGATGCTGTTCACTTGGAAATTCCAAAAGTACGTAAGGATTTAGGTTATCCGCCTTTGGTTACACCAACTTCGCAGGTTGTTGGAACACAGGCTGTCATTAATGTACTTACTGGGGAACGCTATAAAACGATCACAAATGAAGTGAAATTGTATTGTCAGGGTAAATACGGAATGGCTCCAGGTAAAATCAGCTCCGCCTTATGCAAAAAAGCGATTGGGAATACTGATGTAATTGATGTAAGACCTGCTGACTTGTTACCTAATGAATTAGATCAATTACGAAAGGAAGTTGATGAGCTGGCGCTGTGTGATGAAGACGTACTGATCTATGCCATGTTCCCGGAAATAGGTCGTCAATTTTTGGAGCAACGTAACAATGATAAATTGGTTCCGGAGCTTTTGTTGCCAGAATCAGGTTCTACCGACAAAAAAGCATTATCAGAGTTTGATATCGCTTTCCATGGTGAGAGTTACCACGTAAAGGTTGCAGGGTTTGGAACGGCAGAACAGGGGCAACAATCGTGCTTTTTATGGGTTGATGGAGTTCCAGAAGAAGTAGTGGTGCAACGCGCAGAGCTTGAGGATATAGCAAATCCATCTGTTAAATCTCGATTAGGCCCCGGCGACATCACAGTAGCCATCCCCGGTACTATTATAGCGGTGCATGTTCGTGCCGGCGATCAGGTGAAACGCGGTCAACCAGTTCTGGTTCTTGAAGCAATGAAGATGGAAACCGAAATACAAGCCACTCGGGATGGGGTGATTTTGGATGTGTTTTGTCAAAAAGGAGATAAAGTGACCCCTGATCAGGTTCTTATAAGAATGAAATAATGCAGGATATCTTGATGTATAGAAATTGACCTATCTTTGTTAATGCAGCATATTTCATGTAAAATCTATACCGTTCTTCTCTGAATTGTATACAAATAGTTATACATGTATTTATTTTGGAGATTTTTGTCACGCTATAAATATTAATTTCAAAAATGATAAAACTATGCTAGCTTTGAAAAGTTTGGAAAAATGTTTTTACATTTTGAAAAAAACTAAGTTGGTTAACTGTCTGTTGTAATTAAAATATTGGTCATTATTTCAATAAGTTAATTGAAACAGCTATGTGTTGAATGAGCCATATAATTCATTCAGTATAAGCCAAGTTTGGATCATCCTTGATTTTGAAGTTTGAAAATAGCACATGCTACCAAGGTATTTTAGTTAATTGGTACTTTGGCGATCTGACTAAAAAATTATAGGGTTATATAACAACATGGGCGCTCCAGGAAGAGTTGTCACATGCGAATTAAGTTTAAGGAGTTAGAATCAATGCACCCAAATTATTATCTGTCACCTCTGGCTGTTGCTTTAGCTTTAGGTATTGCTTCACCGGTAAAAGCAGCGGAGCCTATGCCTCTGCAGAAGTCTTCTATTGCTGAACTAAAGCAAAAATTTCAATTATCCACTCCCGGTGCTTTAAAAGGCGCTGCAGTTGCTACTGATAGTTTACAATTTATCAGACAACATACAGATAACAATAAAGTTACTCACGTTCGCATGCAACAACAATATGCTGGTTTCCCTGTTTTTGGTGGTTATGCCATTATGCACAGTATGCATTCAGCCAAGTTGTTAGCTAATGCCAAAGCTGATGTTCAGATGAATGGTGTAGTTTATCAAGGCCTTCAAGCTGAACTAGGTCAACCAAAGGTTTCTTTTGTTAAAAATGCTACGATAGCATTACAACAATTTAAAAATAAATACGCTAATAAGCGAGTCAGTGAAGAGCAAGTTACACCTATGGTTTATATTGATGACAAAAATAATGCACACTGGGCTTATAAAGTGAGTGTGTTTGTAAGTCATGACGATAGAATTCCTGAGCGTCCAACAGCAATTCTTGATGCAGAAACGAATAAGCCTTTTGTTCAATGGGATGATGTGAAAACTGGATTATCCGCTGCAAACGGAATTGGTTTTGGCGGCAATCGTAAAATTGGCGAATATCAGTTTGGTAAAGATTTGCCTTTATTAGAGTTGAGCCGTGATAACTCCACTGAAATGTGTTTTATGGAAAATACCAATGTTAAAGTAGTTGATATGGGTCATAAATATTATTCAAACAACAAACCGATGCAGTTTTCCTGTAAAACAGATCCAACCAACCAATCCAATACCTATTTTACTGGATATTCAGCAGATGGGTACGATAGAGATAATGGCGCTTCATCACCAACAAATGATGCTTTATATGCCGGATATGTAATCAAGCATATGTATCATGATTGGTATGGTCTTGAAGCATTAACCAAGTCTGATGGATCTCCAATGCAATTGGTTATGCGAGTTCATTATGGTTTTGGTTATGAAAATGCGTACTGGGATGGAAAACAAATGACGTTTGGTGATGGTGATACCATGATGTATCCATTAGTTTCACTAGGCGTAGGCGCGCATGAAATCAGCCATGGTTTCACTGAACAACATTCTGGACTGGAGTATTTCGGTCAATCAGGTGGTATGAATGAAGCATTTTCTGATATGGCGGCTCAAGCAGCGGAATATTATTCTGCAGGCAAGAGCAGCTGGCAAATTGGCCCTGAAATCATGAAAGAAGATAGTGGTTATGACGCATTACGTTATATGGACAAACCAAGCCGTGATGGTATGTCTATTGATGTTGCTGATGATTATTATGGTGGTTTGGATGTACATTACTCCAGTGGTGTGTTTAATCATCTGTTCTATATACTGGCCAATCAACCTGAGTGGAATATTCGTAAAGCCTTTGATGTTATGGTGAAAGCGAATCAGGATTATTGGACACCTTACTCAACATTTGATGAAGGTGGTTGTGGTATGTTAAGCGCAGCCAAAGATCTTGGTTACAATTTAGACGATGTTAAAAAGTCATTGAGTGAAGTTACAATTAACTATCAATCCTGTTTTACAGAAGTTAATTAATTACTGCATTCTATAAAAATTAGCCAGAAGCGTTCCAACAGCTTCTGGCTTCTCCATATGAATATGATGTCCACCTTCCAAATGTTCAATTTTTAAATGCTTAATTACCTTAATTCGTTTCTGCATCTGTTCCGAATCAAATGAAAATCCTTTGCTAGCCCAAATTAAGCAGGTATTTACCTTAATGTTTTTGAGGCAGGAAAGAATTTGCTCTTCAGTCATTCGCAAAGGAGATGGATCCAATAATCGTCGGTCATGCCGCCAATAATACACACCATTATCTTCTTTTACGCCGCGTTCACATAGAGACTTGGCTATATCTAAAGACACGTAGCCTTTTAGGGCACGAGCAAGCGCTGCGCTATCAAATTTAGGATACCCTTTTACTTTTTTTGTTGGAGTTTGAGTAAGCGATTCCAGATATTTAGATAATTGTTTGCATGCTGATTCTTCTGGAGAAGAGAAAGGACCTAATCCTTCGATCAAGCTTAAAGATAAAAAACGGTCAGGAGCTACGCCTGCTAAGAGACTTCCAAGGCAAGCCCCCATAGAGTGACCTAACAAATGAACTTTTTGGAATTTTAATGCGTCTATGATCTGGACTATAGTGAATATTCCATCAATAAAATGATAATTGCTGCTTAACGGAAGGTGTGAAGAGTGTCCATGACCAGGGAGATCTACTGCAATAAAATAATAATCATTACAAAGATATTGTGCCAGATTATCGAAGCTATTGGCGTTATCCAACCAACCATGAAGTGCGAGTAGAGGTGGATTTTCAGGGTTTCCCCATGCTTTACAGGCTATGGTTAAGCCAGGGATACTCAGTTCAAGTGTTTTCATGTGTCATCTTAAATTTTTGTCCTATTCATAGCATATTACCTCATGGGTAGTGATGTAAATCCAGTGATTTCTTTATAGTATTTTTTACTAATACTTCATACTGAGAGCTATAATTATAGGAACTTGTTATTTTTATTGTCATGTTGATGGTATGCTTGGATTATAAACCTGGAAAGGGTATAACTAAAATGCAACAAGGTGAAACCAACATTTCGCTAATAACTTACAATATTCATAAGGGTTTTGGAGTAGGTGCTGTCCGTTTTTTGCTTCCAGAAATGCGAGAAGCGATTACCGGCTTAAATCCAGACTTTGTTTTTTTGCAAGAGGTTCAGGGAAAACACAGAAAACGCGAGAAACGAATTAATTCTTGGCCTGACACACCACAATTTGAATACATCGCTGAAAATATATGGCCACATTATATTTATGCAAAAAATGCAGTGTATCAATCAGGTCATCATGGAAACGCCATTTTAAGTAAATATCCATTTGAGCGTTTTGAGAGTATTAATCTTTCAACCATCAATAGAGCCTCACGAGGGATACTGCATACTCAATTGAACATCGGAAATGCGACAATACATTTGTTGTGTATCCATTTAGGGCTATTTAAAGCGGAGCGTGCAGAGCAATGTAAAGCCTTGATGCAACGTATTAAAGATATGGTTCCACACGATGAGCCGCTATTGATGGCTGGCGACTTTAATGACTGGCGCACGATTATTTCTAAAACCCTGGCTGAAGATTTAGGCATAGAAGAGGCTTTTGTTACCGTTGAAGGACAACATGCACGTTCATTTCCGGCAATTAAACCTGCTTTATGTGTTGATCGCGTGTATTTTAGAGGCATGAGAGTAAAAGAGGTTGCCTGCCTGCAAGGTAAGCCGTGGCGGATGTTGTCTGACCATCTTCCTCTATATGCGCGTTTTGAATTGCTTTCGAAATCGTAATAAGATTTTTGTTTTGAACTAAAATGTTGGTCGGGCGTTTTACCCCTAGCCGCGAAGCTAAAGAGGTAATCAAATGTAGCCTGGATGGAGCAAAGCGCAATCCGGGAAGTCCATGCGCAGCATGGTACCTTGTTAGTTGGTTCCCGCTTCGCGGGACTTCCCGGATTACGTGCTTCGCACTTCATCCGGGCTACTTTAAATACAGAAATTCTTTATCTTGAGGGGTAAGGGCGTGAAGTTACTCCATAGTACCCTGATACTCACCCAGACAAGCCATACTGTTCAAGCGAGCTCTTTTAAGTAATGCTTCCTGAGCACTGGCAGTATTTTCTTTTTTCCCTTCCCAAACTTTCAAACAATCTTCCTGTAAGGCTCTACCAAAAGAGAAGCTTAACAACCAGGGTTGATGACCAATAATATTCATTGCGTTTAAGTTAGCTGTTGCCTGCTGTGGTGTTTGACCGCCGGATAGAAAATTAATGGTAGGTACAGATGCGGGCACATTATTACGGAATACATTAATTGTAAAATCGGCTACTTCATCGGGTTCACTGAAGGGCTTAATTTCTTTCCCACAAGTAACCATACTGGGTTTTAAAATAATAAGTTCCAATTCAACCTGATGGATGAATAATGCATGGAATAATTCATGTAACACCATCTCGCATACTTCTGCACATTGTTCGATACTGTGATTTCCATCCATTAATACTTCGGGTTCAACTATTGGAACAATACCTGCAGATTGACAGGCAGCTGCATAACGAGCCAGATTTTCAGCACCGGATTTTATAGCGGTTAAACTGGGTGTAAATTCGGAAATGGAATAAACATTTCGCCACTTGGCAAATTTGGCTCCCAAAGCTTTGAATTCTACTAAACGCTCAGTTAAACCATCCAGACCTTGTGTTACTTTCTCATTTTCAGTGTTCGGTAAATCAACCAATCCTTTATCCACTTTAATACCAGGAATAATTCCTTTTTGAGCAAATATTTCTGCTATAGGAGTACCATTATCATCTTTTTGATGAAAGGTTTCTTCAAACAGGATTACTCCATTGATGTATTGCTCCAAATCAGGAGTAGTAGCCAACAACAAACGATAATCTCTGCGGTTTTGCTCTGTATTCTCTGTGTTAATCGATGCAAATCGTTTCCCGATGGTGCTGTTACTCTCATCAGCAGCTAAGATACCTTTACCATCCTGTAGCATTTGCTCCATCGTATTTGATAGTTCTTCATAATTCATAATGTATAATTCTCCTCAATTACGGAAAGTTGCCATTTTGTCTGATTGACAACGTTAGTAAGACATAGCAATTTAGGTTTAACGTGAGATGTATTTCTCACGTACAATTTGCTGCATTGCAAAACCATGATCTTTTAAATAATTAAAAGCATCATCGATCATACCTGGATTTCCACATAAATAAACAACATCATGGGCTGGATTTAAATTAAGTTCGGGAAATGCATGTTGCACATAACCTTTAAATTCATTCTCTTGTAAATCATGGTGCTCTACGCGACTTAAATAAGGTCTAAAAGTTGCTTGAGGGTAGGATTTGGCAAAATCTCTAAATTCATCGGCATAGAGGATTTCTTCTCTTCGCTGGACCCCTTGAAGGATAACGACTTGCAGATTCGGGTTCCTCTCCAAACGCTGACTTAACTCTTTAAGCATGGCTCTGTATGGAGTAGTCCCGGTACTGGTTGCTACTAAAATATATCGACCAGGAAGTTCGTCTTTAAATATAAGTCGTCCAAATGGACCATTAATATTTATAGTTTCTCCATTTTTTAAATTGAATAATAACTCAGTACCTGGGCCGCCTTCAAAATATCCGGCCGCAAATTCGATACGATTATCCTGCCCTGGAGCGTTTGCAATACTGTAACTACGCTTTAAGCTTTTACCATCGCGTTCAAAATGAATTGTAATAAATTGTCCTGGTAAATAGGTGAAGGGTGGGGTTAATTCGCATTTAAAAATAAAATGTTTTACTTTAGGAGAAATCATAAAAGATTCTTCCAGGGTAATAGGAAATGTATTTACTTGCATGACGTGCATCAACTTTTAATATAAAGTGCTTAATATAGGGGAAAAATTATGCATTGCAAGAGCTAAGAACATATAATTAACATATGAGCACATTAGATTTAGTTACAATATTAGGCAATTTAAGCCAATCTCTCTATCCCGTGCAGCGATTAATCACGGGAGGCTCTTATCTATTGGGCATTTTATTCATAATGAAGGCGATTGGAAAATTAAAAAAAATTGGCGACCACAGAGCTCAATCTTCGTCGCAGGAAAAAATGTATACCCCCATGATGTATCTGGCTTTTGGAGCCGCTTTAATCTACATACCTACAGTCATGCAGACTATGGCTAATACTGCTTTTGGAGTAGGTAATGTATTAACGTACAGCCCACCTCCCACTCCCAACATCTATAGTTCAATGGGTGTCATTATACGTACCGCAGGGGTGTTATGGTTTGTAAGAGGATGTGTACTGGTAGCTCATGCAAGCGAACCAGGAACTCAGGAAGGACCTAAAGGATTGGTTTTTATTATTGCAGGAATTTTTGCGATGAATTTTGATAATACGATTGCCATGATAAATTATATTTTGGGGAAATTTCTTACCTGGACTTTAGCCGTGAAAGCCAGTCAGGGATTTTAGAGCAAAGTCACTTCTGTGCATCATACAACCCGATACATCCCATCTTCACTAAACGCTAAGTACAGAAATTTGATGATTACTCTTCTTCGCCACAAATCTTAAGATTATTTGCTTTAGCAAAATCCATGATGGATTGATATACCTGAGGACTTGATTCCTTTAGTTTGGGATCAAGCAATACACAGTGGTACCCTTCACTGTTTACACTGGGTTGTAACAGCGGTGAATAATAGATTCGGCTGTTTTTAAAGCTCGCCAGAGACCCACTCATACGTTCAGCCCAGTCTCGAGGACGAAAAGTTTTGCCTTGGGGAGTTACTCCTTCGATAATGATTGTTTTCTTTTTTCGCTCGGTCATAAATCTATGCATTATAAATACAGTATGTTAAGTATAACATCATCGTGGTGTAGCCGTGTGGATATTTATCTATTTTGTCGCATTTTATTTTCATTAAAGGTTTAAAAAAGGTTTTCAATAGTAGTTTTTGTCCCTTTTATGATAGCATGTCCATGATTTTGATATTAATGAGGTTTGAGTGCGAATGAAAAAAGAAAGTCATTCTGGGATTTATTTGTTGCCAAATATATTAACCACTGCCAGCTTATTTGCAGCATTTTACTCCTTAGTCTCCTCAATGAAGGGGCAATATGAAGCCGCGGTTATTGCAATGTTTATTGGAATGATAGCCGATGGACTTGATGGACGCATCGCTCGTTTAACCAATACGCAAACTGAGTTCGGCGCTCAATATGACAGTTTATCCGATATGGTGACTTTTGGCGTGGCGCCTTCATTGATGCTTTATAATTTAACTTTAAGTCAACTTGGCAAGTTTGGGTGGCTTGTAGCCTTTGTTTACACTGCTGCTGTTGCATTACGTCTGGCACGTTTTAATACCCAGCTGGAAACTGCAGATAAGCGCTATTTTCAGGGGCTTCCCTGTCCTCCTGCTGCTGCGGTGATGGCTTCTTTTGCCTGGATTTGTTATCAAAATGAATGGCATAATTTATTTATATCGGTTTTAACTGCGGTTTTCGCACTATTTGCTTCAGTACTCATGGTGAGTAACTTACGTTATTATAGTTTTAAAGAGGTGGATTTTAAGGGTAAAGTTCCCTTTTTATATGTGTTGGTTTTGATCATACTCTTTGTAGCTATAGCCTTGAATCCGTCTATTGTATTGTTTGCCGGATTTAGTATTTATGCCTTATCAGGGCCTGTTTTGACTTTAATATACGTACAAAAAATGAGGAAGCAAAGACGCGCTGGTAATAAATAACTGGTCTTCAGTAGTCCAGTTATTCGCCTTCACCAAAATAGTTATTAATTAACTGGACTAAAGCATCATTCATGGCGGACTCATCAGGTCCATCTATTTCAAGCGTCAACTCGCTCCCTTTATTGGCGGCGAGCATCATCACACCCATAATGCTTTTTCCATTAACGGTCTGCGAATCTTTGGTTACATCGATATGGCTTTGGAATCTTGCCGCAGTTGAGACAAATTTCGCCGAAGCTCTGGCATGTAAACCTAATCTGTTAATTATAGTAATTTTAGTCTTTATCATAGCGGGTACAATGTATCATGACTCAGGCGTCAGGTATAGATTAGACGGGCTAAAATCACGCTTCTCAGGACTAAAACGATGATATTGGTGTAATTGAAGTGCCATTTGGACATCATCGCCGCACGAAACAGCGATGATATCCAGGTTGGAAGGTAACATTTACTCTCTGTGATCTCTTAGACCCAGTATTTTCTCTTTGTGTTTTACAAGTTGTCGATTCAGTTTATCAACAAGTGTATCAATAGCAGCATACATGTCTTCAGATTCAGAACTTGCATGTACTTCACCTTTAGTTACTAAAATAGTTGCTTCAGCAATTTGTCTTAGCTTCTCGACATCAAATACCACATTGATAGCCGTGATGTGCTCAAAATGACGCTCAAGCCGTTCGAATTTTTCTTCGGTGAATGCTCTGAGTGCAGGAGTAACATCCAATCGATGTCCAGTGATGTTGATTTGCATAAGGCTCTCCTTCAGTTGAATAATTAATTAACTACGAATAACTTTTCGTTCATTGGATGGGGCTATCCCCATGGCTTCGCGATATTTTGCAACAGTACGTCGTGCGACTTGAATACCTTGCTCAGCAATTAACTCAGCAATTTTACTATCACTTAAGGGCTTTTTCCTATTCTCTGCTAAAATTAATTTTTTAATAATGGCCCGTATCGCTGTTGAGGAACATTCTCCTCCAGCATCTGTGCTTACATGACTGGAGAAAAAGTATTTGAGTTCGAACACACCTCGAGGGGTGTGCATGAATTTTTGAGTTGTAACTCGTGATATTGTCGATTCATGCATATCCAGAGCAGCCGCCACATCATTTAAAATTAATGGTTTCATGGCTTCGTCGCCAAACTCAAGAAAACCCTTTTGGTACTCCACGATACAGGTAGCGACTTTCAGTAACGTTTCCTGACGGCTTTGAATGCTTTTTAAAAACCAGCGGGCTTCTTGTAAATTATTTTTTAAATATTGGTTATCAACACTGTTATCCGCTCTTTGAATTAATGCGGCATATTGATTGTTAATACTTAAATGCGGCAAAACCGTTTGATTGAGAATGACTTTCCACTGATTGTCAATTTTTTTAACAATTAGGTCGGGGATAATATATTCAGTGATGTCCTGATGAATCAAATTACCGGGTTTGGGATTCAATCGGTGAATAATCTGCAGAATCTCATCTACAATTTTTTCATTTATTTGATATTTCTTCATCAATTGTCTGTAATTATGCTGTGCAAGCAAATCGATGTCATCTACCAGAATTTTTTTCGCTATAGTTAAGTAGCCTGTATCTAAAGGCAATTGTTCCAGTTGAACTAATAGTGTTTCTGATAAACCGGTTGTAGCACAACCAACAGGATCAAACAGTTTAATTCTGTGCCTCACAGCTTCAATTTCATCTAAATCAAGAGGGCAATCGTCACTATTCAAGCTGGCATAAATATCGTTAATGGACATAGTGAGGAATCCATCGTCATTAATCGCATCAATAATTGTTGTTGCTATGACTCTGTCGATATCACTCATGGGAGAAAGATCGAGTTGCCAGCGCAAATGATCCTGTAAATTGGTTGTAGTGCAATGCAAGTTATCAAAATTATAATCGTTGTCATCAAAATTATTACGTTTATTTAAATTGTTATAAAGTTGGGACCATTGAAAATCAGCAAATTCATCACTATTTTGTTGTTCAGAAGCATCCTGGCGCGGTTCTTCCTTTTCTTCAACTGGGGTTGCTTCCAACATAGGATTTGATTCAACAACCAGTTGAATTTCCTGTTGTAAGTCTATTGTTGATAGTTGTAACAGTCTTATTGCTTGCTGTAGCTGTGGTGTTAGCGTGAGATGTTGACCGATACTAAGTTGCAATGACGGTTTCATGCAAATCCTCTTTGTTTTCACTGCTATTAACTATCAGTTTAAACGATCCGTAAGGATTATCCAGTATTTGCCGGGCTTAATTTGAAGATAAGAAGATTAATGGTTTAATTTTATTAACTAAATGAACAGGTTAATTATTAAATGATACAGATTGGATTTATTTTAATTGATTACAAAGGAAGCATGCCCCAAAAAATATGGGGCTAAAGCAATTATTTTACTTTTTTCTCTTTAAAGAGCACGTGCTTACGTACTTTTGGATCGTACATCATAAGTTCCATCTTTTCAGGATGGTTACGTGGGTTCTTAGTTGTTGTTTTATAGTATCCAGTTCCTGCTGTGGATTCCATTTTGACTTTTACAGTAACAGCTGCCATGGCTTATCCCCTTGAGTTATACTTTCTGGCCTTCAGCTCTGATTTTATCCAGAACTGCTTTAATACCTAATTTGTCAATGATACGCATACCTTTAGTACTCAGTCTTAATGAGACAAATCGATTTTCTTCTTCAACCCAGAACTTGTGGTTCTGAATGTTGGGCAGAAAGCGTCTTTTAGTTTTATTGTTAGCGTGCGACACTTTGTTACCAGTCATGGGTCGCTTGCCAGTTACCTGACATACTCTAGACATTCTGTTACTCCAAATAGGTTCTATATTGTGATCGTCTTTGTAAAATTCGGGGCTTTCGTTAAACAAAATAGCCGGATGTGAAATACAAGAGCGGTTTTATAACAAAAAAACTCCAATATTGCAATAATTTTTGCTTCACTATGCTAATTAAACTCGATCTTCAAGGCAATCAGTAAGGTTTGCCTGGTTCTTAAAAACGATTCTTTTATTTTTACTAAAAAAGATCATAGCGAACTTTTATAGTGAAAGGAGCAATCGCTTGCTCTAATTTATCAAAAAAACGTTGAATGAGGAAGCTTGGTAGAAGTTTTAAACAAAATCAGTATAATTCGGGCTTTTAAATTGAGTTTTAGAGATGCATCGTAAGATTAAAAGTTATGTCCTGCGTGCAGGACGCGTGAGTAATCGCCAGCAGCAAGGATTGGATTTATGGCTTAAAGATTATGAGTTACCTATGGGCAACGATACTTTGGATTTAGCACAACAATTTCATCGAATTGCGGATACAGTTGTCGAAATTGGTTTTGGCATGGGTACTTCTTTATTAACCATGGCAAAAAATAATCCTCAGATAAATTATCTGGGTATCGAAGTTCATAAAGCAGGTGTAGGCAGTCTGGTAGCTGATTTGCATGATCATCAACTGTCTAATGTCCGGATTATGGCCCATGATGCCGTAGAAGTATTTCAGACTCAGTTAAATGATGATTCTTTAGCAGGAGTACAAATTTTTTTTCCAGATCCCTGGCATAAAAAACGCCATCATAAACGACGTTTGATTCAACCGGAGTTTATTCAGTTACTGGCCAAAAAAATCAGGAAAGGCGGGTTCATACACTGTGCCACAGACTGGATGGAGTATGCCGAACATATGTTAGAAGTTTTATCTGCGGAACCCACATTAATAAATCAGCAAGTCACAGGGGGATATTCACCAAAACCTGAGTCTCGACCACTTACGAAATTTGAATTACGAGGTGAGCGGTTGGGGCATGGAGTATGGGATTTGATCTTTAATAAACTATAGGGATGTAAAAATGCTTGGAAAAATATTAGTAATCACTGGAATGATTGCTTCATTGACAGTAAATGCCGCGTCTGAAATGCCATTATTGGCCAGTCTTACTGAAATGGCTGGCGCTTCAGGTTTTGAAAAACCGATACGACAGGTGATGCAAAAGAACTGGCAACCTTTATTAACTGATTTAAAGGTTGATGGGATGGGTAATTTAATAGGGCGTAAAAACAACCAACAAGGGCCTAAATTATTATTTATGGCTCACCTGGATGAAACCGGCTTTATGATCGAATCCATTACTCCAGAGGGATTTTTAAAGGTGGTTCCATTAGGTGGTATCGCCAACTCAGTTATTTACGCACAACGCTGGACAGTAACCACTGCGAAAGGTCCTGTTTTAGCTTATTCAGGCATGGACTCACCTCATCTGTTAGGTGATAAGAAAATGCTTGGTTCACCCGATATGAACTTTTTGTTTTTGGATATAGGAGCGGAGAGCCAGGAGCAGGCGCAAAAAGAATTTGGAATACGTCCGGGTCTTGAAGTAACTCCTGTCAGTGAGTTCAGTCAATTAAGCAGCAATCGATTTTTGGCTAAAGCGCTGGATGATCGCATCGGACTTGCTTCAATCAGCGATGTGCTGGAATTAATGAAACAGAAGCAACAGCCTAACCAATTATATGTTGCGGCAACGGTGCAGGAAGAAATTGGACTTCGTGGTGCCAGTACTGTTTATAAAGCAACGCATCCTGATGTGGCCATTAACATTGAGGTAGGTATCGCTGATGATTATCCTGCTCTGCTTGCAGATCGTAAAAGTCGTATATTTTTAGGAAAAGGCCCCAGTGTATTTGTCTACGATCATTCAATGATACCTAATCAGGAATTGCTCGAATGGGTTATTGAGCTTGCCAATAAGAATAACATTCCCTTACAGCTTGAAGTAGAGCCTGGATACGGCGAAGATGGTGCAAAAATACAGGCTTCGGGTACTGGTGTTCCTACTGTAAATATAGGAATTCCTATTCGTTACGCACATCAACACGCTGGCGTGTTTGATAAAAGAGATTATGATAATGCGGTGAAGTTGATGACATTAATCGCAGAGCATTTAAATCAGGATGTTTTAGACAAAATTAAAACGAGTTGATATTGGTGGCAGGACTTTAGAAATACATCAGGTTTGAGGTAAAAAGTTCTTTTAACGAGATGATTGAGATTTTATCGCAAGTCCTGTTTGAACTTCATTTGTCCATTGTGTAATATTGGTATCCGCAGTGTGAATCATAAGAAGCAATCTAGAGAGGGATGTACAATATGGATTTTATAGACGAAATGAATAAAGCCGCCGGCTTGAAACTGGATGATTTCAGAGCCTTTGTCAATCGTAAATTACAACATGATAAGGATTATCTAGACCGACTCTTTTGGTTACCCAATGGTTCACAAATGACCGTTTTAAATTATTTGATTGAACAGCATCAGGAAACTGTAAAAGACTCTGAACTGGATGAGCCTTCAACAAATCTGATGGATAAAATGGATGTGGTTTTGGAGTTATCCAGCAATGTGAATGTTGGTGAGCCTTTACATCAGGCAATTGCATCGGGAAAAATTCAATTAGCACTCCATTTATTACAAGCCGATAAAATCAATTATTCACTAGTGGATTATATTACTGTTAATGTAATCAGTGCACTAAATGCTCTGAGAGAAAAAACAAAAGAATTTGCCTCTCAGTTTAAATCATACTTTTTTGATATCAATAAACGGGATAGTGAAGGACGTACTTTGCTTTCATTGGCAATAGATACCAAAAATCCCGAGTTGCTTATGAATATTCTGATCAAGGAACCTAATATTCATTCGGTAACAAACAGGTCAAATGCTCATGTGAAATTTCAACCACTTCACCAGGCCGTCGTTCTGGATTATGCCGATGGCGTTCGTTTATTAGCCCAGGAAGGAGCAAATCTTGCAAACCCCATGGGCGTGATGAAAGACACTCCAGTCCTGTTGGCTTCACGTTTGGGTAAAATCAATGCATTGGAAGCTCTTATGGAGTTTCCAGTTGAGAAACTTAATCTTAACGCCGAAAATAATCATTATTTTGGAGACAAAAAAACAGGCCATACTGCTATTGAAGAGTTATGCCTACGTATTGCTAACAATGAAGGGAGGGCAGATGCTATACGGGGCGTGGCCGTTTTATTATGCCACGGTGCTGAACCTCCTCGCAATGAAACCATGCGTACGCTATTACGTAATAATCGTGTTACCTTATTAAAGGCTGTTCACAGTTATCTGGAGAACAAACCCGACCTTGTCGATCCTTTCGTAAATCGCTGTCACCTTACAGAAAGTGCCTTACATTATATTATTTACGCTGATCATTCCTGGGGAAGTTCGATTCGTCATCTTTTGGGTAGCCCTTGTTCAGCAGCCTTTTTGGTTGAAGATCTGGTCATTAGAAAATACAGTAACACCTTAGTCGCTCAAGGATCTCATGAACCATTGCAAACTGCGGCAAATGCCAATTTGTCGTTAGAACACGATCCGCTTAAATTATATGCCGAGTTTGTGAGACGATATAAACAAGCCTATGAAAATCAACTTGTACCTAACTGTTGGAGTACTATGCGATGGATGATAGCTGAGGGACGTAGTGATTGGGGAACAGTTGAACGTTATGCCAAAACCTATCCTAAAAGCAGGACTGGAATCATCTATAATGAAATGTTTCCAAAATTTGAAGCGCATGAGGATATAGATAGTTTCACGCAGGAACAGTCCTCACCTAAATTAACTTGATTGGTGTCGTCATGCCATGCTCCCTGCATGGCGTAACCTGCAGTAGAACTTAAATAATCAGTCTTGAAACAGTATCTACTTGCTTAAACTTGATATACCCCATAGAATTCTAGCTTTCTTTGAAAATGCTAGGAGTAGTACATGGGGTGGAATGAGCCAGAAAAGGGCAAGGATCCATGGAAGGGTAAAAATCAGCCTCCTGATCTTGATGAGGCTTTAAAACGTATTCACGAAAAATTGAAGAAAACCTTTTTTGGGGGTAATGGTCAATCAGAAAATCAATCATCAGGTGGGTCAAGTGGTGGTTTATTGGCGATGATAGTCGTTCTGATTGCTTTTATTCTATGGGTTCTTTCTGGAATATTTATTGTTGATCCAGCGGAACAAGCGGTCATTTTACGATTTGGTAAGTATGTTGAGACTGTTGGGCCAGGACCTCATTGGATTCCAAGAATTATATCATCCAAAATTGTCATGAATGTTGACCGAGTCCTCGATTATTCTTACTCAGCTCAGATGTTGACCAGTGATGAAAATCTGGTAGCAGTATCTTTGGCTGTACAGTACCGCATTAGCGATTTACAGCAGTATTTGTTTAATGTTGCAAATCCTGAAGAAAGTTTGCAACAAGCCACATCCAGTGCTTTAAGACAGGTGGTTGGTACAACTACTCTTGATCAGATTATCACAGAAGGTCGTGAAATTTGGGGAAATAGCGTGCAGGATACTCTGGTGAAAACGCTGGATATATATAAGCCAGGTATTTCAATTGTTAACGTATCCCCTCAACCAGCCCGCGCGCCAGAAAGTGTTCAGGATGCTTTTGATGATGCAATTAAAGCACAAGAAGATGAAAAGCGATTTAAAGAACAGGCTTATGCTTATGCTGCAAAAGTAATTCCTATAGCAGAAGGTAATGCCAGTCGTATTGAACAGGAAGCTCAAGCCTATTCAAAACAAGTCGTTCTACGTGCGCAGGGTGAGGTGGCTGAGTTTTTAGCCTTACTTCCTCAATACGTTACTTCACCTCAAATAATGTCGGAGCGCATGTATCTTGAGACCATGCAAAAAGTATTGAATAAAAGCACTAAAATCATTGTCGACAGTAAATCGGGTAATTTACTTTATTTGCCTTTAGATAAAATCATCGGCAATCAAAATATTGCCCAATCCAATACTATGAAGAACAAAATCAGTTCTGCGAACAGTGGTAGTGATGAAGACAGTCTAATACTCGCTGGACGAGATCTCACCAGACCTACTTACAGTCAAGGGAGGGATTAATCATGAATGCTACCAAGACAACCTTTGGTATCTTAATCTTTTTAATATTAGTGTTATTGTTAACCAGCGTGTTTACTGTGACTCAGGGTCAGCAGGGGATCATTCTGCGATTAGGCCGGTTGGTAAAGGATAATCAGACAGATAAAGTCAAAGTCCTGAATCCGGGTCTTCATTTTAAAACCCCTTTTATCGAAAGCGTTCGGATTTTTGATACTCGTATACAAACTATGGACATCAAATCTACTCGAATAGTGACTAAAGAAAAAAAGGATGTGATGGTTGATTATTATGTTAAATGGCGGATCGCTGATTTAGCACAATATTTTAAATCCACAGGGGGTAATGAATTTAAAGCCGAAACGTTGTTGGAACAACAATTGAATACCTTATTACGGGCTCAATTTGGTAAACGCACTATTTCTGATGCAGTTTCTGGTGGTCGGGACGACGTCATGGAATTA
Source organism: Legionella quateirensis (assembly GCF_001467955.1). Taxonomy (GTDB): domain Bacteria; phylum Pseudomonadota; class Gammaproteobacteria; order Legionellales; family Legionellaceae; genus Legionella; species Legionella quateirensis. The sequence continues at coordinate 169,055 of NZ_LNYR01000001.1, forward strand.
CTGCGTAACGCAGCTGAGAAACAAGCGGGTGAATTGGGTATCAATGTTGTAGATGTCCGTATTAAAGGCATAGAGCTTCCTGCCAACACCAGCAATGCCATTTATCAACGTATGCGTGCTGACATGCAGAAAATTGCCAATAGACATAGAGCCGACGGGCAAGCTGCCGCCGAGGAAATACAGGCTAAAGCAGATGCCAATGTAATGGTCTTACTTGCTAAAACCAAAAGTAATGCTCAACGGACCCGAGCAATTGGTCAAGCGGAAGCAGCAACCATATATGCCAAGGCTTATGGCCAAAATAAAGAGTTTTTTGCGTTATATCGAAGTTTAATTGCCTATGAAGGCAGTTTTAACAATAAAAAAGATATTTTGGTTCTGGATCAAAGTAGCTCGTTTTTTGATTACTTTAAGCACGCCATGCCAAAAAATGATGGTGTAGCTGCCAAAAATTAATTATAATGTCCGATTTTGCTGAAATCGGGTTCAAGATCAATCAGCTTTTGCAGACTAAGAGTGGATCATGGGTAAGAATGTTGTTGTTTTAGGTACACAGTGGGGCGATGAAGGCAAAGGTAAAATTGTCGATTTGTTGACACAGGATGCACAAGTGGTTGTCCGTTATCAAGGCGGCCACAATGCTGGTCATACTTTGAAAATTAATGGGGTGAAAACGGTACTCCGTTTAATACCTTCCGGCATGCTCAGGCCTCATGTAACCTGTTATATTGCCAATGGGGTAGTGCTTTCTCCGCAGGCTTTACTAACGGAAATTAATGAACTCGAACAGAAAGGCGTTAAGGTACGAGATCGCTTGCGTATCAGTATGGCCTGTCCATTGATTCTTCCTTGCCATGTTGCTTTGGATAAAGCCCGTGAAATACACATGGGAAATTCAGCAATCGGTACTACAGGTCGCGGCATAGGCCCAGCTTATGAAGATAAAATAGCCCGTCGCGCCATTAAAGTCAGTGATTTATTTCATCCCGAGCGATTGACGCAAAAGTTAACGAACTTGCTGGACTATCATAATTTTGTTTTAACGGAATATTTTAAACAACCCGCAGTTGAGTTAAAGCCCATATTGGATGACGCCATGCAATGGGCTGAAGAACTGCGTTCAATGGTCTGTGATGTGTCAGCCTGTCTGCATGAACATAGAGAACAGGGTGATAATATTTTATTCGAAGGAGCCCAGGGAGTATATCTTGATATCGATCATGGGACTTATCCTTTTGTTACTTCCTCAAATACCTGTGTTGGTTCGGTCATTAATGGCGCCGGATTTGGCCCCAGATATCTCGATTACGTATTAGGTATTACCAAGGCGTACACTACTCGTGTGGGTGGAGGTCCTTTTCCAACAGAGCTTGTTGATGACATAGGGAAGCGAATTGCTGAGCGTGGTCAGGAATTTGGAGCAGTGACCGGAAGACCAAGACGATGCGGCTGGTTTGATGCGGTGTTACTAAGACGTTCAATCGAATTAAACAGCATTACCGGATTGTGTATTACGAAATTGGATGTTCTCGATGGTTTGGAAGTTCTTCGAATTGCAGTGAATTATAAAGACAGTAAAGGCAATTTATTATCTCGTCCACCACAAGCTGCTGATGATTTTGAAGGGCTGGTTCCGGTGTATGAGGAAATGCCCGGATGGCAGGAAACAACAGCTGATGTTACTGTAATGAGTGACCTTCCTCCTAATGCCATAGCCTATTTAAAGAGAATAGAAGAGCTATTAGGGGTTCCAATCGATATGCTATCTACAGGTCCCGAAAGAGATTCAACCATCACTTTACGCGATCCATTTTCTGTTTAGCAGGTGTTTCTAGCCTGGATGATCTTGTTGATTTCAGGCTAAATTGTTAACTAATATCCGACGTGTGGACAAAGTTATTCATTATATCCCAGCAACACTAAAATACAGGGACCTTTAGCGATAACATTAATGTTATTCACTTCACAGGCACGAATAGCCAGTTCACTCTCAGCTCCCGGTTGCATCCAAATATTTTTTATTCCTTTTTTAATGGCCTCATCAACAATCAATTCTGTAATCTTGGGTGGTGTAATTATGGAAATACTCATCACATCATCAGGCAGATCACTTAAATCAGGTAGTACAGTCAATCCTTCAATCTGTTGTTCATGCGGATTTACCGGATATACCGTTTTCCCATGTTGAAGATAACAGCGTAACACTTTATTACCATACTTGGCACGATTTGAAGATGCCCCAATGACTGCAAAAGCACTGGATTGTAAAAACTTATCTATTGAACTCATTAACATGTTAATTGGGATCCTGAAGTAACTTTATACTTCCTGTAAGAGTAACAATGATTCGTTATTATGTGAATGATTTGATGAAATGCATATCATATGCTGTTAACTTGGAAACTTACTACTTGAATCATTATTGGAACTTGTTCGATAGTTGGAGAAGTTGAAACCCGTATAAATTCAGTCTTCAATACGGGTTTGCTGAGCATACCGTGTAGGAATATTAATAACTCTTCTCAAATGCCATTAATTTTTGCTCCAAATTCCATTGTAATTTTGCTTTTTCATTGTGATCAATAAAATTGTGGCAGCTCTGACTGTTTAAATCCTGGCATTCGGCTACAGGTTCAGATGTATCCGCATTAATCCAGATGCTCTTTCCTGGAAGAAATGCGTAAGTCAGAGTATTTCGATTAATTTGTTTTAGAGTTTGATAATCAAGGCCATGACCAAGAACCGCTTCTACATATTGTCGTGTTAAATCAGTTCTTAAAACTCCTTCATCATCAGTTGATAACACCACTGGAACGTGGTGGTTCAGATAATAATTAAGCGGATGATTACGGCCTGAAACATTAAGTAATTTCTGATTGCTGATAAGATTAATTTCAACAGGTACATGATGTTCTGCCATGTATTTTACGGTTTCTTCCGCATTATTTTCATATCCAATATCTACGCCGTGACCAATCCTTTGAGCACGTCCAGTATTCAGGGCATCATAAATATGGAACCTTAAATCTTCAGGAGGAACTGCTTCTGGAGCCAGTTCCCCTGCATGCAAGGCAATGTTGACATTAGGGTATTGGGTATGCAGATAGTTAAAGATTTGCATATGTTTGTTGTAGTCACGCAAAGAAATAATGCCATCTTCTGGCTGCACTAGATTAACCCCTACCAAATTTCCTTTAGAATGACTGACTGCTTCAAAGGCATTTAATGCCTGGGCAAATACATTCTCTATAGGTTGTTCACGAAGTACGTAGTACAGGACTTTGATTTTAACATTACAAACTTCTGCATTCGGATTGCTTTTACAACCCAGTTCACTATAGGCTTCATTCAGCATTCGGTCACTTTCAAAAATGGTTTGTTCTATATTATTTTTAAATTCTTTATTTTCTAACAGGATTTTTTTCTTTTGATCGAAACCATCCGTGTTTTTGATTAATTCTCCAAAACGCAAAGAATTGGCATTATCAGTAATATCCATTATTTCCAGATACTGTTCCTGTTGTTGGGCAGCCCTTCGAATGACATCAGCGATTAATTGCGGCCTGTAATCAAAGACAATGGGCATATACTTCATGAAACCATTGAAAAAATGATCATGCGCGGTTTCCTTTCCAGGAATAAAGTCTTTTAATGACCAGTCACGGATAATAGAGGAGTAGAGTTCTGGTTTATTAACCAGGTCCTTTATGTGGATCCCATCACAATGAAGAGGTGTTTTATTTATTGAAAAAGTCGATAAATCAATACAGTATTTGCCATTTGACGCGATTGATAGCATGGTTTCTGGATAAGGGCCTCCAGCAAGATGATAGTGTAACTCGCCACCTTTGGGCATATTTTTAAAGAAGGCATAGAGTGCATTTGGATCTGTTTGAATCTTGGTAAAATAATCATTAACTTGTGCATGAAGTGGAGATAAGAATAAAAAACTGAAGAGCAGCGAAAGTGATTTATTAAGGGTCATAATGGACTATTGGTTGTCAGCTAATCTTGAATTATCGCATAAATTCGCTAAATTCCCTAGAGCTTCATTATTATTTCTATTGGAATCATGATCATAGAGTGTTTTGGCGAATTATGGGTTTTACCTTTCAATTTTCCTCATTTTGCTGCAAAGTCACAGAGAACAAGCTAAGGTGCATTTCAATAACAGCCGCTTAGACGAATAAGCAACATTCATTAGGGTTAGTAATAATTACCTGCTAAGCAAATTTTTTCACAAGAGGCTCCTTTCATTTTAATAGGTATTTGATGGTCCTATAAAATATCAATAGTAGCCATTAAAATTTCATACCATTATTTAATTATTCTTTAAGTTTGAAATTGTAAATTAGAGAACAGAATCATCGAAATTAAAACTAAATATCCAACTTAACGGAACTATTATTATGCCTAAGACTTACCCACCATCCCCTGATAAAACAGAAGAAAACACAAGTAGTATTCAAAACACTAGGGAATCTAACATTCTACAAGATGAACTGTTGAGGCTTAAAAATTATTATAATTCATTATCATGGTTTTCTAAGTGGTTCTTTCCAAGGCAAATTGCAACAGCTTTAACTGAAAACAGTCAAAAAAGTGGTTTGTATCAGTATAAGCTTATCAAAAGCTGTACTGGTTGGTTCAGTCGATTCTTCTTTTCTGGAATTCGTAATTATTTCAATAATATCAAGAATACTGAAAAAACGATTGAGTTTTTAGATCAACATGGGTTAATCGATTATTATGTTGGTGATAGCAAAAATCATAACAGTTTAATTGAAATGGAAGGCTTGCAAATCGCATATAAATTAGTGATTTCCGAAAACAAAGTTGATAAAGATACAACAATTGCTGCTGAATTGTTAATGCACCTGGAAAGAGGTAAACAGGATATTTATTTTAAAAGACAAGTGAGAGATATTGCTCAATGTCTTGCATCGTATATAAAAGTAAATGAAGATTTGAGCATTGATCCAAATTATTTATTTGAAAGACTACAACATGCATCCAAAAATCATAATCTAGCGAGTATCGTTACCCCATTAATAAAAGCAGGTTTGCTGGATAATACGAACTGGACGAAAAACCTAGATATTTTAAAATCTGATGAGCAGGAACTATCTCATATAAACAGACTATTTACCTGGCTTTCTGATGGAAATCAGTTAAATCTTTTAACTCAGTCCAGGTTCGATAAAATTCGTGAACGTGCAAATCCTGACAGCAATCATACTGACCTGGGAATAATTGAAGATCTTGTTTATTCATTAACCAATCAACATGAGGTTTCATATCCAGACGGAATTATTTATAAAGTTAACAATAAAAAGCCAAACTTATTCTCAGCAGAACTGTTCGATTATATTCTTGGCCTACCAGGCGATGTTAATTCCGCGCTCTTAATGATTATAAGAACTTTAGCTAATACAAAATTATTTAATCAACACGATCTGCAATTGGTGCTTAATCATTACATGAACACTTGCCCATCAAATCTTTACCAAAACTCTGCAAATTCGGCAAGAATTTATGGAAGTAATTTAGTTGCGTTATTTGATTCAGGTCTATTGAATAATGAAAAAGCGCAAGAAAATTTTGAGTTGTTTAATCAATATTGTTTAGAAACCGAGCATTCGAATATAGGTCTAGATAACTTAGGGAAAATAACACAAGAACAATTTGAATATTATATTCACCAAACTCCCGCGGAGCGTAATGCACAATATGAGGCAAAGTGTGAAAAATACATGACCGAGCTACAATATGGCTTGCATCCCAATGGATTTTTCACGAGAAACTTTACGGACTCAATCGACAATGCACAACAAATAAACTTAATTATTGATGAACGTTCTGAAAAAACAGTACACAGACAACGAAATGAAGCAACACGAGTTGCAAATGTATATCTAGGGAATTTCTATTTTTAATATAGCGTTGCTTGTTAAGAACATCTTCGTTTTAGTAGTCCCAAAAACCTAAGGATAGAACCTTCCTCTGCCCATTTAGATATGGATCCTGGAATTTAGTGCGACTTGGCGAGCTCACGAGCTTAGTCGCGCTAAATTCCGCGATGTGTTTTGGGAAGTGAAAAGGACGTGAAGAAGTGACGAGTGTCCTCTGCTGTTGGGTTTTATAAAATCAACATCAACCAACAAAAAATATCTCACAACAAAATATGCCTGATTTATTGAACAGAGCTTTTGTTTCGTTAATTTATACAGAAAAACCCAATGATGAATAAACATTGTATTTATTACGTATTCATAGCAGAATAATTTTTAAGATTCATAACCTATGAAGATGAACATGCCTAATGTAATGTTGAAAACCGCGTTTATATATTGCACTTTAATCGTATCTATCCTGGGAGGAGGATTCATACAGGCCTCTGTTCGAACGCCTCATCTGAATGATAAAAACAAAGTTGACATTAATGTAGGTATTTATGCTCCTTTTTCTGATAAATCTGCTTTTATAGGCAGAAACATCCTTGCCGCTATGGAAATGGGACGTGATCAATTAAAATCCTCTCGAATTAATTATACGTTTTATACCTTGGATGAACTTCCTAATCAGAGTAATGTAACTCAAACCCTCCAAAAATTTATTACAACTCATCACATCAATGTACTAATGACTGAAGGTTCTGAGAATGGTTTATTAATTGCCCCTCTTGCAAGAAAAAATAATATTCTTCATTTCAGCTTGGCTAATGATCCTGCAATTGCCGATGGCAAGAATAACTTCCTGGCCTGGAGCCCTGCCTATGAACAAGCGGCAGTATTAGTAGAAGAACTTCAACGTAAAAAAGTAGGCCAAATCGGAATAATTACTTTGAAACAACCTTCTTCAATGGTTTTGACTCAAAGTGTGATGAAACAGTTGCAGATTCATTCTTCGATAAAAATTGCAGCTTATGAGCAGATAGACCCTGGAGTGAAGGATGTGTACCGGTTAATCCAAAGGATGGAAGATAAAAAACCTGATATGTATTTCATTATGGCTTCCCCAGAGGACATAGAATTCATTCAATCAGAAATGAGCAAGGCTCATGTGAATAAGCCCATAACCAGTATTATAGGCAGGGTGACTCCTCAGGTGATGAAAGTATTTGATGGGCAATGGTATATTGATACTCATGAAATGAAAGCTGAATTTATTCAACAATTTAAAACACACTATTTAAATTATCCTGTAACTGAAGCAGGATATGCTTTTGATGTATTTCATATTCTGAATCAGAGCGTTACTATGGTGCTGAAAACCAAGCACGGTTTTTCCAGTAAGGAAGTGGCCAATCAAATTCATTTACTGGCGAAAGGAACAGGGGTAATGGGACCATTTAATTTAGATAAAAATGGTGTTCTGTTTACCAAGTCTGAAATTAAAACCATAAAAGATGGTCATGTACTAACCGTTTAATACATTGTTTTCTATAAAAAGACTGATGGGCATGTCGCTTTCGCAACGATGCCCACCAGATAGATTGTTCAGGTTTGTTATTATCGGTTAGCTAATGCCATACCTTCCAGCACCGTTAATGCTGCATAAAGCTGGTAATCTTCGTGAATCAAATCGTCAGATTTAGCTTCATTCTTAGCATTGGTATCTTCAGGATTATTCTTATTTATTAAGTGTCCACTTAAATCCGCTTCACTAAATCCAGTAGCATCAGATTTTTTTACGGAGTTTTTAGGAACATCCATTTCTTCTACGACGATATCTGGAATAATGCCTTTAGCTTGAATGGAGGTACCTGATGGCGTGTAGTACAAAGCTGTAGTTAGCTTAATACCTGTTTTTCCATCCAGAGGTAATACCGTTTGTACAGATCCTTTACCGAAACTCTTTGTTCCAAGAATTATGGCTCTTTTATTGTCTTTCAGAGCACCAGCTACTATTTCTGAAGCTGAAGCGGAACCATTATTTATTAGAACTACAATCGGAGCATTATCCAACACATCACCCGGATTGGCCAAGGCGGTAAATTTAGATCCCGGTAAGCGTCCTTCAGTATAAACTATCAGTTCTTGTTTGCCGGATTTGTCATTACCCAGGAACGCATCAGAGACCTGGATGGCTGAATCCAGTAACCCTCCGGGGTTATTTCTAAGATCCAGTACCAAACCTTTTAATTTCCCATTAGATTGTTGTTTTAACTGCTCAATTGCTTGCAGCATGTCTTTACCTGTTAAAGCCTGGAATTGAGTTAATCGAATGTAACCATATCCATCACTTAACATTTTACTTTTTACGCTTTTAATCTGAATCACTTCTCGAATCAGGTCAAAAGTGAGTGGCTTACTCACGCCTTTACGTAATATGGTTAATTCAATGGTAGTTCCTGCTTTGCCTCTCATCAGATTAACTGCATCCTTTAGAGTAAGGCCCTGAACAGATTCTTTGCCTAATTTAATAATGTAGTCTCCGGATTTTATTCCAGCTTTAAAGGCAGGAGTATCTACCAGAGGTGTGATCACTTTTACGACTCCATCTTCCATGGTCACTTCGATACCTAATCCACCAAATTCACCACTGGTTGAGGTTTGAAGCTCTTTAAACTCTTCTTCATTAAGATAACTTGAGTGGGGATCCAATCCGGTGAGCATGCCTCGAATGGCATTATCAAAAAGTTCTTTATCGTCAATTGGCTTGACGTAGTATTTTTTAATCTCTCCAATGGCATTAGAAAATCGTTGAACATCTTCCAATGGGATTCGTTTCGTATTAGTATTATTTGTATCTGTCTCATCGGCTGTAAATGCAGTTAATGGGAGCATCAGTGCAAGTGCAAAAAATAATGCTATTGTACTGGGAAGAATTTTCTTGATAACCATAGCGATCTCCTAGGATGCAAGGCCATAAAATCAGCCGCCTTCTTTTGTTTTTATTAAATATTGAAATGCAATTTAAATGCCAGGCGCGAAACCTAAGACAGCCAGTCGAGCGGTGGAACCGCTTTTCCTCTTAGTCTTATCTCAAAGTATAGACCGTTTTGCTTAATTCCACCGCTATGTCCTACACTGGCAATTTGCTCGTTTTGACGGACTGTTTGGCCCTTGTGTTTGAATAGCGATTGATTATGGGCATACAGAGTCATAAATCCTTGGCCATGATCAATAATCAGCAGTAAACCATAACCTTTTAACCAGTCACTGAATACCACTTTTCCGGGATAAACGGCAGTAACTACCGCTCCTTCATCGGCAAAAAATGTCACCCCTTGATTCATTCTGCGTAAGGATCTTTGTACATTTTGTACTGGTAGCGGCAATTTTCTGCGCATTTGAATGAAGGGTTTGCTGCTTTGAACAACACTTTGTTGAGATAATTCCTTGAGTAGACGTGATAAATTGGCCTTATCTTTTTGAAATTCCTGTAAGTCATGTTGTTTGTTCTGTATCTCATTATTGAGTGATTCAATTAGTGTTGTATGGTACCGTTTGTTTTGTTCCAGCTGCTGCTGATGTTGCGACAATTGATTTTGCAATTTTTGATTTTCGGCTAATTCGTTATGTAATTTATCTTTATTCTCGCTTAGATTGATACGAGTTTCGCCTATTTTATCGATCAATTCTTGCCGGGATTTTATAATATATTGATAATAAGTCAGAATTCGACTTATTTTGTAAGGATCGTCCTGGTTGAGTATCCATTTCAAAGGTTGATACTCGCCCATTTGATATCGTGCTCGTACATGGCTTGCCAGTAATTGTTGTTGTGTGGCTAATTGTTGATTCAATTGTTCTGCTTTGGCATGTAATTCGGCAATTTTTTGTTCTTTGGATTTGATATCGTATTGAATTGAGCGAAGTTTATGTATTCCCTCACCGATTTGTTTTTCAGTACCAGAAAGTTCCTTATCTAAAATCCCGCGTTTATCATGAGCTGTGGCCAGTGTTTGTCTCAGGTTATTAATCTGTGCGTCCAGTTGTTTTAATTTGGTTTGCGTCTGAGCGACAGGGGAGGGGCCTGGCTTTGCCGCAACACCAAAATGAATCAACATCCCCAAAGCAATGCCGCTCAGGAATGTAAATTTTAATGAATACTGGTTAGTATGCGTGGGCATGGCTTTTTTCCAGTAAAATATGGCCGGTCATTTCTTTTGGTGGTGTAATACCTATAATTGAAAGAAGTGTAGGTGCGATATCGATTAAGCTGCCTTCAGTTTGAGTGAAATGCCAATCACCTCCAACACAAATAAAGGGTACTGGTTCACTGGTATGAGCAGTATGGGCTTGATGTGTTGTGTCATCAAACATTTCTTCTGCATTACCATGATCAGAGGTTATTAACAACGTTCCACCCTGTATCTTCAGTGCGTCCCCAACACGTTTCATGCACTGATCAAGACATTCTATGGCACGAACTGTAGCATTAAAGTCACCACTATGCCCCACCATGTCCGCATTGGCATAATTACAGATAATCACATCATATTTTTGTTGATTTATGACATCCACCAGGATATTGGTGAGTTCGGGGGCGCTCATTTCTGGCTGTAAATCATAAGTCGCTACTTTTGGGGAGGGAATTAAAATTCGCTCTTCATTGGTAAATATATGTTCACTGCCACCATTGAAGAAGAATGTGACATGGGCGTATTTTTCAGTTTCCGCAATTCGTAGTTGTTTTAACCCATGCAGGGCTATAATTTCACCCAAAGTATTATTTAATGGAACAGGTGGAAACGCGGGAATTGTCGACAGCTTTTTATCGTATTGAGTCATACTGATAAAGTAGGATAATTTGGGGCAGTTTGATCTATTAAACCCGGAAAATGCCGGATCGATAAAAGCAGAAGTTAATTGCCGAGCTCTGTCTGCGCGAAAATTAAAGAATAAAACAGCATCTCCGTCTTCTATTGCTTTCGGTGTTCCAATAAGCGTTGGAGGAATAAATTCATCTGATAGTTCATTTTGGTAAAAATGCTTAATAGCAGATTCTGCATCATCAAAATGATGAGTACTTTGCCCCAGAGTTAGTAATTTATATACCGGTTCTACACGATCCCAACGTTTGTCTCTATCCATTGCATAATAACGACCAGTGATTGAACTGATAGTGATTCCTGGATGTGTTTCAAGTTCTTTATTCAATCGTTGCAAACTGTCCAGAGCGCTTTGCGGAGGTGTGTCTCTGCCATCAAGGAATAGATGCAAATATACCGAACTGAATTTTTTAGCATGGCATAGTTTCAGTAATGCAAATAAATGGCGTTCATGGCTATGGACTCCACCAGGAGAAAATAATCCCATGATATGTAGCGATTTACCCGTTTGGTTTAACTCATTAATCGCCTGATTAAAAACCGGATTATCAGCAAATTCACCATTTTGTATGGCTTTATTAATTCTCGTAAACTCTTGTTGGATTACTCTGCCGGCACCTATATGCATATGCCCAACTTCAGAGTTACCCATTTGCTTATCAGGAAGCCCCACGGGTTCACCAGAGGCCTGTAGAAGTATATGCGGGCAACTTTGCCACCATTTATCCCATTGCGGTGTATGGGCTGAAGCAATGGCATTATGCTTATCACTTGAGTTATAGCCCCATCCATCAAGAATCATGAGTACCAGGGGAGCATTTTTGGGCATGAGTTAAATCCTGAATCAAGCAGTTAAATGACAATAAAAATGATTATACCTTTGGTAATTAAAGAGGTATATAGCTGAAAGAATTGATCATAAATTGTTGAGTAGTTCCTGAGAAAACACGAGCAATATTAAGAACTACACAATGGCACATAAAGGGATACCCTCTTAAAATTAAAGACATAAGTATCTTGAGATTTCCGTAATACACGGTACTATGACTGGTTAACTTAACAACTTAGTTGCGCTTTGACCTGGTAGTGTAGACAATTCCGGTTTCGAGGCCCGCGACCTGTTTGCAGAATCCATTTCGATCTTGATGAATACATATGTTGGTTAATGATTCGGAATCTCTGGATCCCGCGAACAAGTCGCGGGACGTTGGGAATCATTGGATGAATTGTCAATACACCCTAATCACAGCTCTGTGATTGAACGCAATTTCCATTTGAGTCGCATTGTTGGACGGTTTGACAATCAGAGTCATCGTCATCATCAGAGTTGTTGATTATATAAGTTGGCGCGACGTAAGTTGGCGCAACATATACTGGAGCAACCCAGCCATTGCCTGGATGATAATTACCTACGTTTACATCATCATTGTGATAGTTATAATCTGGATGATTCCATCCCCCATTGCCTATATTCGTATGAAATCCACCACCGAAATGATCTCCAAAACAAATCATTGAAGCAAATAACCCTATCGCGAAGATAACCGCACGAGAAATGGGGTAATTCAACCTGGATGAACTCATAACCCTCTCCTTAAATATGACTTATTCCATAATGTACAGTCGGCTATAATAGAGTATAGTTCTTTTATTGGATTATGTGACTATTGTTTGATCAAAAAGAGCGCTGTGTGACGCCTTTATCCCTTACTCCCAGCATAAATGGTTCTTGCTGGGAGATGGATATCCTTGTACCAGCTCATACAATTGAATTGTGTTCCAGATCTTCAGGAGCATATTGAGATAAATACTTTATTAAACTAAGTTGTATCGTCGAAGTAACGCCATAGTTGGTTTTTAATATCAATAAAGTGCTCCAACCCCACCAACTACTAGTCCAATGCTTGTCATATGGATTTGATAAATCAGTTCTTCTGAATAGTTGTTTGTTTTGGTCGTCCCAATAAAACATCGGTACTATATCCAGATTATTTTCATCATTTATCTGTTGGGCATGAGGTACTAGTTCCAGCACTCTGAATTTATCAGGTAGAACTCCTGTTTGATAGGCATCAAAGAGTTCATCCGCTGATTGTTGCAACGCTTTTAAAAGCATCTGCTGATTGGTTTGATTAAAGGGGTTAAAATAGGAGTAATCACCATAGACTACCCATTGATCACCCGATTTATTCGTTACATGGATGCCGTATTTATTTTCTTCATTATGCATGTAATTGGCCAATAATGATCCAAGGACAGCGGGTGTGATTTTATCTTTTAATTCTTCTCTCGGTGTACGGATGTGGCCGGCAGCATAGTGATCAGAGAGGTAATGACAGGCATAGGCGTCCATGGCATAGGCACGTTCCAAATCAGTTCTCTTGCCTGTTCTTCCTGCTTTTAGTGCCTGTTGTAATGCAACTTGATGTCCGATTTTATAAACGATCAGATTATTGGGAGAAAAATGATCATAATTTTCCATTGCCAGCAGTAAATAGCGGCCGGGATATAACCACCATCCAGTACTAGTACATCCTCCTCCGGTAATACAATTGATTTGGCGGCCTATTTCATTGCCAATGCGTTTGTATATTGCCTCAGCAGTTTCACCTTGTTTAATACCGGATTCGATTTCACGAATTTCCATTTTTATAACCGAATTCAATTCTTTTACTTCATTAACTGCTGCAAAATTATTGGCAAAGGATTGAAAAACATCTCTAAATAGCCCCTGTTTTTGTTTTCTGGTGATTCCATGACTTATGGGTTTGCCAATACTTCCATAAAGATCACCAAGACTAAGGATATCGCCGAACGTAAGGATTAGGCCGTTTTTTAAATGTAGCGGGGTAGCTGCTTCGGGATTCTGGGTTAAATTAAAACGTAGTTTAACTTGTTGTCCCATAGCCCAATGTTCTGATAGTGCAAAACTTCCTGAAGAATCAGCGTGAATGGCTGAACAGATTGAGAAGAAGCTCCAGATTATTAAAAGCGACTTGATGGTACGTGATGCATATGGAAATTTTTTCATTGCTCCCTCATTAAAAGTAGGATAAAAATTTAACCAGTTTTTTAACATTTTTAGAAAACAATTTTGGCGTATAAAATTGACTTGCTACACGTTTGCTTAGTTCACTTAAAGTTGGATAGGCAACAATGGTATCAGTAAATGTTCTTAACGTTTTTCCTTCTCTAATGGCGATGACCCATGGCAGTAATAATTCACCAGCCTGGTGACCTACTATAGTAACACCTAGAATTACTCCTTTGGGGGTTACTATTACTTTAATAAATCCGTTCGTCTGCTTATTTGTCTGTGCTCTATCATTACTTGAATAATCTGCTTTCAGCAGTTCATAGGTTATGCCCATAGAGGTGCACATCGATTCACTTTTACCTGCATGGGCTAATTCAGGAGAGGTATAGGTAACCCATGGAACCGCGTTATCCTTTACTTTGACGGGGAGTTTAAAAGCGATATTTTGAAGTACTACACCTGCATGATAGTTAGCAATATGGGTAAACAGCAACGATCCGGTAACGTCTCCAATGGCAAATATTTTTTTATTACTGGTTCGAAGCCGTTTATCGACCAGAATGCCTTTAGAATTGAATTGAATATCTGCCAATGCGCAATTCAACTGCTCGATATTGGGTTTTCTGCCGGCGGCAACAAGTAAATGAGTCCCAGAGATCACCATCTCATCATTATTTTTCTTGCAACGGATGATTGTCTGTCCTTCTTTATTGGATTCGATATCTGTAATATCGATCTGTTCATATAGAGTAACGCCGAATTGGAGCAGGGATTGTCGAACCAGCTCAACGGCCTCAGGATCGTCATGAGTTAAAATGTTAAAATGTTCCAGTAATGTTACTTTTGAGCCGAGCATTGCAAAAGCTTGTGCTAATTCACAACCAATTGGTCCGCCACCTATGATCACTAAGTGTGGAGGCAATTCAGTCAGATTAAAAATGGTTTCATTAGTAAAGTAATGGATCGTGTTTAAACCGGGTATGGGAGGAATCGCTGCTGATGAGCCAGTAGCAATAACAAAACGTTTTGCTTTAATTTCCTGTGAGCCCGCTTTTAGAGTTTTGGCATCGATAAACGTGCCACTTCCTTGTATGACCTGAACTCCCAGCCCTTCAAAGCGTTCTATTGAATCATGTACAGCAATCGTTTCAATCACTTTTCTGACATGTTCCATAATCCGGGTAAAATCGACAGGCTTTTTAGAGACGGAGATTCCAAGTACTTCATTATGGTTGGTATTCCAATGTGCTTCAGCGGCTGCCAGAAGAGATTTTGAGGGTATACAACCATAATTTAAACAGTCGCCTCCCATCGCTCCTTGTTCTACTAAAACTACTTTTAGTCCTAATTGTGCTGTTCCAGCGGCCAAACTCAGGCCTCCAGATCCAGCACCTATAATAGCCAGGTCACAGTTAATTGCTTTGGTCATAGGAACCTTTAATTTTTTTGTAGAAAATGGGCATTAAGGACAGTAGAGCTAAAGCCAAAAGCGGTACGAAAATTTCCGGGGAAAAAATAATTTTTAAATTGGGAGTTTGTCCCTGTTCAAAAAGATGATTCAGACTGTTACCGACAGAGGCATAAATCATGCTTCCGGGAATTATGCCGAGAAAAGTAGCAAGAACAAAGGTTCTGGCTTTAACCCCAAGCAATGCGGGTACGATGTTGACCACCCAGAATGGAAATATGGGCATCAGACGTAAAACAAGTAAATATGAAAATGCATTATGCTGAAATCCATGTCGCATTTTATTTACCCATCCAGAGGTTTTTTGTGCAATCCAGTCACTAAAAGCGTATTTTACAACTAAAAATATAAGTATGGAACCTAGTGTTGCACTTAGTACTACAAACAAGGCCCCCCAAAATAACCCAAATAAAAGACCACCTGTCAATGTGAGAATTAATGCTCCTGGAAAAGAAGCTGCGACACAAAGAATATAAATAATCATGAACACTGCAACTGCTGACAGGTAGTTGTCATTGGTCCATGAGATTAATTGTTGATGGTGTACTTGTAATGATGAAAAAGTGAGATATTGATTCACTCTAAAAGTGTAGAGAAGAAATAATAACAATAGAATAAGCAATACAGGCCACATTCTTCGTAGAACACTAAAAGTCATTAGTCCGCTCTCCAAGATTATCATTAATGACGAGAAGTGATTGCTCGTTTAGTTGTTTTGCAGAACATAATAATGAAGATTTTAACCAATAAGGTCAATTGATTTCTTGGTAGCACTTAAACTTTTACTTCAAAGAGGTTAGACTATGTGCCATTTTGAATGGTAGGAAGAGTAGTTTTGGATTCTAAATTACCTCAGCACATTGCCATTGTGATGGATGGCAACGGTCGCTGGGCTGAAAACCGAGGTTTAGCTCGAATAGAAGGGCATAGGGCTGGCGTTGAGACAGTGAAGAAAATGATCAGATCCTGTCTCGAAAAAAAAATTGGCTGTCTTAGTTTGTTTGCTTTCAGTTCTGAAAATTGGTCGCGACCCATTGCTGAAGTGAATTTTCTTATGGAGTTATTCGTAGAGGCTTTAAGAAAAGAACTGGCTGAATTAAATCAACATGGAATACGCATCCGTTTTACCGGAGACAGGGAGCCTTTATCTCCTGTTTTGCAAAAGGAAATGCGGGAAGCTGAGTTCTTAACTCGAGATAATCAACAATTAATTTTGAATGTAGTTGTTAATTACGGTGGAAAATGGGATATAGTAACCGCGGCGAAAAAAATGTCTCGAGCCGTTATTAGTGGTCAAGTTGCCCTGGATGAAATAAATGAGTCTAATTTTGCACAATTTCTGGATACAGATGGTTTACCGGAACCTGATCTTTTTATTCGTACCAGTGGGGAATTGCGGATTAGTAATTTCTTTCTTTGGCAGTTAGCTTACACCGAACTTTATTTTACTGAAGTACATTGGCCAGATTTTAATATTGAAGAGCTTGAATTAGCTTTGGAATCCTTTAGTAAGCGCAAAAGGCGCTTTGGTCAGATTTAGACTTTTTAAGAAGGGCAACTGTATGTTCATGCAACGTTTAATCACATCATTAATTTTAGTTCCCTTGGTCTTGATGACGATATTTTATGCGCCATCCTGGTTTTTAGCTGGAGTAGTTTTGCTGGTTTTTGTTGTTGCATGGAAAGAAAGTCTGCAACTTATTCCAATTAGTGTGCTGGCGCTCCAGATCGGCTTTTTATTGTTCATGTTGTTGTCTTTGTGGCTTTGTGGCTATTTGTTTTCTTATTGGTTAACGATTGGTTTGATACTTTGGGTTTTAAATTGTATTGCCATTCTTGGTTTTCCTGATTCTCAGCGCTATTGGGGATATCCTGTTGTGGTTGGTTGTGTTCTTTTGATTCTTTTGCCTTTATTTATTCAAAGCCTGATTCATGTATACGAATTACCACAGGGTAAACCCCTGGTTGTTTATTTACTGTTTTTAATTTGGGCTTCTGATGTTGGTGCCTATCTTGCTGGCAAACAATGGGGAAAACACAAGTTAATTCCACAGGTTAGTCCTGGTAAGTCCTGGGAAGGCGTGTTTGGAGGATACCTTCTTTCGATGGTTGTTGCAGGAGTTGGATTTTATTATTTTATCCCTTATTCCATGTCAATCTGGTTTGGCCTGGCGTTATTAACGGTGACCATTTCCATTTTTGGTGATTTATTCATCAGTATTTTAAAACGACGTTGTCATTTAAAAGATACAGGGACTATTATACCTGGTCATGGTGGTATTCTGGACCGTCTGGATAGTTTAATAGCCGCCTTACCTCTATTTTATTTTGGATTAACTTTTATCCCTCTTGGAATTTAGTTTACCGGTTGGATTAAACAATGGATGGCAACATGCTTTTAACTCTGGTGTATTTTATACTGGCATTATTATTACTGGTTACAGTACATGAATATGGTCATTTTCAAGTAGCACGGTGGTGTGGGGTCAAAGTATTACGTTTTTCATTCGGTTTTGGAAAAGTACTTGCGAGATGGCATGATAAAAAAGGGACAGAATATGCCTGGTCCCTGTTTCCTCTTGGTGGCTATGTCAAAATGCTTGATGAGACTGAGGGGGAAGTAGCTGATCAGGATAAACCGTTCGCGTTCAATAATAAACCAATCTGGGCGCGATCAGCCATCGTTCTGGCTGGCCCCATGTTTAATTTTATTTTTGCGTTTGTTGCTTTATGGTTGGTTCTGGTTATAGGAATGCATTCGCTGGCGCCTATGATTGACTCCGTGAAGCCAGGCAGTCTGGCTGCTAAAGCAGGTCTTGGCCCTAAACAGGAAATAATTGCACTCAACGACACCAAGATAAACAGTTGGCGAGATTTTCAATACGCTATGATGCCGCTCATTGGTTCTCATGAAACAGTTAAAATTACGGTAAAGTCTTTAGTGGATGGTCATCAAAGTCAACTCAGTTTGCCCTTAACGGACTGGAAACTGGATGATAAAGTACCTGATCCGCTGGACAGTCTTGGAATTGAGCCATTTATTCCGACTATTCCACCTGTGATTGGTGAGGTGGTGCCTGATTCTCCTGCAGCAAAAGCAGGACTGGAAGTTGGTGATGATATATTAAGTGTCGATGGTAACGCATTTGATGATTGGATGTATCTGGTGGACTATGTACGAGAGCGGCCTGATACCCAATTAATTCTCCAAATTAAAAGAAAAGGAATAAAGCAGAGCATAACCATAATCACTGGAAGTCAAAAAAACAAGAATAAGATCGAAGGAGTCATTGGCGTTCGTTCACAAAAAGTTGACTGGCCAGCACATTGGTTACGTCTGGAGAGGGAAGGACCAATATCTGCTTTGGGTACTGCATTTAATCAAACCATCCAGCTCACTGGTACAACCTTTACTTTGATGGGTAGACTTGTTACCGGTCGTTTGGGATTAAACAGTATTAGTGGACCAGTTGGGATTGCCCAAGGCGCAGGAAGTTCAGGTAGGAGTGGTTTGGCATCCTATTTATTTTTTCTTGCCTTGGTGAGTATCAGTTTAGGTGCTTTAAATTTATTACCAATACCTATGCTGGATGGTGGACATTTGTTGTATTATGCCTTGGAAATCATTAGACGTAAGCCTCTGTCTGATGGTGTCAAAACCATTGGAGTCTATTTAGGTCTGGTCTTATTGGTTGCCTTAATGTTTGTAGCGCTAACTAATGATATATCAAGATTAACAGGGTAGGGGTCTCTATTCATTTAATGGATTCTGGATATCCACCCTTCTGCGGTTCGGGTGATAAAAAATACCGAGAGAAGAGTGATTAAAATAGGATATTAGAGTTAAGAAACTTGACAGTGGTTTCTACTTCCTATAAAAGGGTTTCAATTTTTGGCGTGACTGAACTGTACTTTAATTTCAGAAGATCGCGTAGTACTGGACGTAAAAAAATAATGAGAAAAGTCAGTAATAAAATAATTTTGGGTGTTTGTTGTTCTACTCTTTTGGCGTGGTCCGCACAAACTATGGCTTCTGATGGCTTTATAGTCCGGGGTATCAAGGTTACCGGATTACAAAGGGTATCTACTGGAACCGTATTAAATTACATTCCAGTACAAGTTGGCGAAGAAATAAATTCCAGTTCAACGGGTCAGATTATCCGTACTTTATATGATACTGGATTTTTCCAGTCTGTTTCTCTTGAGCGTCAAGGAAACATTCTGATCGTCAATGTAGTGGAAAGAGCAACTATTGGCAGTATCACTGTTGTGGGAAATAAAGATATTCCAAGTGATAAAATGAAAGCATTTCTCAAAGAAATGGGACTGGTCAAAGGTCGCGTATTTCAAAAGTCATCTTTAGAGCGGTTGGAGAAAGAGCTGAAACAAGCCTATACCGCCCGAGGTAAATACAATTCACGTATTGAAGCCAAAGTGTCTTCATTAACTGAAAACAGGGTAGCTATTACCATTTCAGTTTCAGAAGGCCGTGTTTCTCGAATTAAAGAAATAAAAATAATAGGTAATCACGATTTTACTACTAATGAACTGTTACCTGAATTTGCTTTGACAACCAGTAATATATTTACTTACTTTACTAAAAAAGATCAGTATTCCAAAGCATCAATGGATGCATCTCTGGAAGCTTTACGCTCATTCTATTTGGACAGAGGCTATTTGAAATTTAATATTGTTTCATCTCAGGTCCTATTATCTCCAGACAGGAAAGATGTTTATATTAATGTTCATATTGAAGAAGGACCACAATATCACTTTTCAGGATATTCAGTAGTTGGAAAAACCATACTGCCAAAAGAAAAAATTGATCCGCTGGTTCAGGTGAAAAAAGGTGATGTATTTTCCCGGAAAAAAGTGACTGAATCTATCTCGGCAATTGGTTTGGCTTTAGGTGATGTGGGCTATGGTTTTCCGGCAATAAGTGCTGAGCCACGTATTGATGAGAATGATAAATCTGTCTTCATTACTTTTGTAGTGGAACCTGGTCGGCATGTTTATGTTCGTAGAATCAATTTTCACGGGAATACCAAAACGGCTGATTACGTCTTAAGAAATATAATCCGTCAGAATGAAGGTGGGCTCTTATCCTTACATAATATTAAAGAATCAGAAAGACAATTACGTTTACTTGGTTATTTAAAAAATATTGATGTTAAAACCAATCCCGTTCAGGGAACCAATAATCAGGTTGATTTGGATGTGCAGGTTGAAGAAGCACCGTCTGCCGAAGCAAGTGCATCGATAGGTTACGGTACTAATGGATATCAATTTAATACATCTGTAAATCAGCATAATTTTATGGGAACCGGGCGTTCCATGGGGGCGTCTTTTAATGCCAGTAAATGGGGGCAGGATTATTCTCTGAACTATTACAATCCGTTCTATACCGATACGGGTGTTGGTCGAGGAGCCAGTCTTTATTACTCAAGGATCGACCCTAAAAATCTAAACGTCAGTACCTACAGCTCAAATCGATATGGTGGCGATATCAATTATAATTTCCCTTTGGGCGAAGCAAGCAGCTTCCAGCTGGGGTATGGTTATCAGGATGTCGATATCAAATCAGTTGGCGCAGTAATTCCAATTCAGAATTTCGTTAATTTATATGGAACTCATTTCCAGGAAATTCGCTTAACGTCTGGATGGAGCAGAAACAGCTATGATCAAATGCCTTATCCCAATAGAGGTTTGAATCAGCAGGCTATTGCCTTCGTTGCATTGCCAGCAACATCACAATCGTTAACCTATTATAAGAGTTCTTACCAGGCGCATGTGTATTATCCATTATTCCGTGGTTGGATTTTTTCAGCTTTAGGTAATGTAGGATATGGAAATACCTTTAGTTACAATGGCTTGCCATTTTTTGAAAACTATTATGCAGGGGGTACTGCACAACCTGGTCAGGTTCGTGGTTATGACAGTTACTCTTTAGGTCCACAGGATAATATGGGCAATGCTATGGGAGCGAACCTCCTGCTTAATGCCAGTGCTGGCCTTATATTACCTTACCCACTAAGTCGCGATAACATCAGAACAACAATTTTCACTGACGCGGGTAATGTGTTTTCTTATGGAACTCCTGATGCATTACGTGGAACTCCTGCTGGCCCAATGCGTTATTCAGCGGGTATATCATTAGAATGGCGTTCTCCATTTGGTCCGTTGGCATTCAGTGTCGCGAAAGCGTTGAATCCGCAACCACTGGATCAAACACAGTATTTCCAATTTGCCCTTTCTTCAGGGTTTTAGGGAAAGTTATTCGGGAAGTAATAATGAAAAGGATTAATGAAAACTATTGCTGTACATATCGCAACCTTTTTCGAATTGTGCTAGCATCACTATCTTTAAATTAGGAGATAATTATGAAACGTTTTGGTGCGGTATTAGTCGCATTGGTTTTTAGTTTATGTGGCACAAGTGTATTTGCTGATTGGGCAAAGATAGGTGTTGTTGATTTACAAAAAATCATGCAGACATCCAGTCAAATGAAAGACATCCAGGCAAAGCTGGAAAAAGAATTTAAACCACGTCGTGACAAGTTAATGTCTGTAGAATCAAGCTTGAAGAGCGACATGGAAAAATTCAAGCGTGATGGCGCTATTATGAGTGCTTCACAAAAGAAAGATTTGGAAAAGAAAATTGTTGCTGCACAACAACAATTTGAGCGAGATGGACAACAATACCAACAAGAATTAAGTACTGCTCATAATGAAGCAATGGAAGGTCTGTATACTAAAGTTCGTGCTGCAATCTCTAAAATTGCTAAAGACGAAAAGTATGACATCATTGTTCAAAAAGATGCAACTCCATTCAGTTCTGATTCATTAGATGTAACCGACAAAGTTATTAAAGCAATTAACTAGTTCGGCGGACGAATTGCTGACCCTTGCGCAATTAGCTGAAACTTTAGATGGCGTCTGGCATGGAAATGCCAATCACGCCATCTTTGGTTTATCCTCTCTGGTGCGTGCTACGTCTAAAGATGTCGCTTATTTTGAAAATCCTTTGTTGCGCAATACACTAAGTCAAACTGCCGCAGGTGCTGTTATTCTGAAATCAGAGCATCTTCATTTGTGTCCAGTCAATTCTATAGTGGTTTCTAATCCCGTGGCCTCAATGAATGAAGCAGTTAAACTGTTTTCCCCTGCCGAATCTCCTAATTTGGGAATACATGAGACAGCTCGAATTCATCACTCCGCACAAGTAGGCAACCACGTTTCGATTGGTGCTTTCAGTGTAATTGGTGAGCATGTTCAAATAGCCGATGGTGTTACTCTTGGCGCTAATACAGTCATTGAATCAGCGGTATCAATCGGAAAGGGCAGCAGGATTGGTTGTGGCGTAATGATTCATTCAGGTTGTCGTCTGGGGACTAATGTCCGCGTTAATTCAGGCTGCATTATTGGTTCATCACCCTTTAATTATATGAAACAGCATGGAGTTTGGCAGCAAGGTCCGGATGTTGGCGCGGTCATTCTTTCCGATGAAGTACAACTGGGTGCCAATACGGTAATTGATAGGGGATCGCTGAGCGATACCTATCTGGGCGAAGGTGTGTGTGTCGATAATCTGGTGCAGATTGCACATGATGCGTTTATTGGGAGTAATACAGCAATAGCCGGATGCGCTGCTGTAGGTGCTTATGCACATATTGGTTCTGATTGTATTATAGGGGGAGCAAGTTGTATTGCTGCTTACGTTCGATTAACCGATGATACTGTTATTACGGGTATGTCGACAGTAAGTAAATCAATAGCCAAGTCCGGTATTTACTCATCAGGAACATTGGTACATGAACATGATCGATGGCGCCGAAATGCAGCACGATTCAAACGGCTGGATGATTATATGATTAAATTGGGTCTGTTAGAGAAAAAATTCAGAAATGATGATTCATTAATATAAACAAAGCAGGGGTACTATTCATTCAAAATTCCGATTGATTGAGGTAATTAGTTGGATATTTTTGAATTTTACGATTGATTAGAGCAGTGTAAAACAAGATAATGAATATTCTTTTATAGAATTCAATGATGAAATGATTAAATGAGAAACAGTGTATGAGTGAGTATATTGATATAAACCAGATAATAAATTTGTTACCGCACCGTTATCCATTTATTTTGGTTGACAGAGTCCTGGATTATAAAAAAATGGATTATTTGACAGCCATCAAAAATGTTACCATTAATGAGAACTTTTTTACGGGTCATTTTCCTGGCAATCCAATTATGCCAGGCGTATTAATGCTTGAAGCATTAGCTCAAGCCTGTGCAATTTTATCCAATCTTTCCCGGCAACCTAAAGAAGGGCATGAATTTTTGCATTATTTTGCAGGAATTGATAATGCGCGCTTTAAACAGATTGTTACGCCAGGTGATCAATTAAGGTTGGAAGTAAAGTTAATAGGACAAAAGAGAGATTTTTGGCGTATGCATGGTGAAGCTTATGTAGGTGATAAATTGGCTTGTTCCGCAGACTTATTAAGCGCAGCAAAGGAAATTCTAAAGTGATAGATGAAAGAGCGATGATTCATCCATCTGCAAAGCTGGGAAAAGGGGTATCTATTGGCCCTGGTACAGTTATAGGTGCAGATGTTGAGATTGGTGAAAATACCTGGATTGGTCCTCATGTAGTGATAGAGGGGCCAACAACGATTGGTAAAAATAATAAAATATTTCAATTTGCTTCAGTAGGTGATGAACCTCAGGATATCACTTATAAAGGTGAACCGACACGTTTGGAAATTGGTGATAATAATGTAATACGTGAGTATTGTATGATTAGCCGTGGCACCGTTAAAGGCGGTGGCGTTACCCGTGTTGGAAATAATAATTTTTTGATGGCTTATTCCCATATAGGTCATGATTGTATGGTTGGTGACCAGATTATTATGGTGAACTATGCGGCCTTATCAGGACATGTCATCGTCAATGATTTCGCAATAATTGGTCCTTATGCTGCCGTACATCAGTTTTGTCATGTTGGTGCTTACGCATTTATTGCGCGTGCAACTTACGTTACTAAAGATGTATTACCTTATGTCATGATTGCAGGACATACTACTTCTGCATGTGGAATAAATACTGTTGGATTGCGCAGACGGGGTTTTTCTTCCTCAGCTATTGATAGTTTAAGACGAGCTTATAAAATTATCTTCCGAAAAGGTTTGACGGTTCAACAAGCTGTAGCAGAACTGGAGCTGATGCAGGGTGAATGTCCTGAGGTCATTCCAATGATTGATGCTTTGAATCAATCTACCCGCGGTATTGTGAGATAGATGATGATTGCTCCCTACCTGGCTGTAGCTTTTGGAGGGTCTTTGGGAGCAATTTCGCGTTATGCCACAGTAATTTTTGCACAGAATATATGGGGATTACGATTTCCTTATGGCACTTTGATTGTCAATACTTTAGGTTCCTTTTTAGCTGGTTTCTTTCTTACTTTATTAGTGGGGCGTTTCAGCGCTGAAGAGTATTGGCGTTTGTTTTTCTTTACTGGTTTTTTAGGTGCCTTTACCACGTTCTCAAGTTTTGCTGCTGAATCATTATTTCTGTTTGAACAGGGGCAATGGTTAAAATTGCTGATTAATATTTTAGTTAATAATATCGGAGCCTTGACAATGGTACTTGTGGGTACTTTTGTTGCTCGATCTTTGCTTGCAGGATACCTTGATCCAACTTAATACTTAGAGTGTTTACTTATGTTAGATAATCAATTACTTCGTGAAGACCCCCAGCATGTTGCCTCTCAACTTTTAAAGCGTGGCTTTAAATTTGATGTGAAGGCATTTTCTGAATTGGAAGAACAACGTAAAGCATTACAAGTCAGTACGCAGTCGCTACAAAATGAGCGAAATATGCGTTCCAAAGCTATAGGCGCAGCAAAATCTCGCGGCGAAGATATAGAGCCCATGCGAGAAGAAGTGAATCAACTGGGAGTACGATTAGAGCAACAGAAAGCAGAACTGGAAGCAGTATTACAACACATTGAGGCAATTGCATTATCTCTGCCTAATATTCCGCATGAATCTGTGCCAGTAGGTAAAGATGAGCAGGATAATAAGGAAGTAAGACGTTGGGGTACAATTCCTGAATTTGATTTTCCAGTAAAATCTCATGATGAATTAGGTGATGCATTGGGACAAATGGATTTTGCTCTGGCAGCTAAAATTACTGGTAGCCGTTTTGTGGTGATGAAAAATCAAATAGCAAGACTGCACCGAGCATTAATTCAGTTTATGCTTGATACGCATACCCAACAGCATGGCTATCAAGAGATCTATGTACCTTATATTGTTAATGCTGACAGTCTACTGGGTACTGGGCAATTACCAAAATTTGAAGAGGATTTGTTTAAACTTACTGGAGATAATGGTTATTATTTGACTTCTACAGCTGAAATACCTGTAACGAATACAGTAAGGGATACTATTTTATCTGTCGAATCCTTACCGGTGCGTTACGCATGCCATTCACCTTGTTTCAGAAGTGAGGCAGGATCTTATGGAAAAGATACCAAAGGGATGATTCGTCAACATCAATTCGAAAAAGTGGAATTAGTCTGGATAACGAAGCCAGAAGATTCTTATGATGCTCTGGAGCAGTTAACCCATCATGCCGAAGTGATATTGCAGCGATTGGAGTTACCTTATCGAGTTCTAGCCTTGTGTACTGGTGATATGGGGGCTGGATCTGCAAAAACGTATGATCTTGAAGTTTGGTTACCCAGCCAAAATACGTATAGAGAAATTTCTTCATGTTCTAATATGGAAGCTTTTCAAGCGCGTCGAATGAAAGCGCGTTACCGAAATCCAGAAACCAATGAGATGGAATTGGTTCATACATTAAATGGTTCAGGGTTAGCTGTAGGTAGAACTCTGGTTGCGATTATGGAGAATTATCAGGATAAAGAGGGCTCTATTCGTATACCTAACGTCCTAAAACCCTATTTGGGCGGGATGGAGGTTATTTTAAATTCTCCAAAGTAGAGTGTATTTCTCTGCTTTGTACTAGATACAGCACTCGAACCGTCCGATATAAACAGTGTTTAATTTGACCACAGATTATAAACACTGGCACTGAGCTGTGCAACCGGTTTGATTGGTAACACTTTAAACCGGGATGATAGGTAACAGATTTAAGATGCTAGAGCCTATTAATTTTATTCTCTCTAGCATCAATAAGACCTAATTTTAATTTTGAAAAATATAAAGTAGCCCGTCCATCATCAATCATTTCTAAACCTAATGGCTCACCATGTAATAACTCAGAAACAAAATATCTTTTATTAAACCACTTAATTTGTCCATTTGTTTTGACCTTTCTTATTTCAAAATGAGCAGGATATGTGACTTCGGGCATATTATCGAAATATGTTTTATGAGATGCTTGATAAACATCAGCTGGTCTTTTTCCGTTTAGAGCTTGATGAGGACGCTCATGATTATACTCGTTTCTAAATATATCAAAGCTGTTTTGTTGCTCTGCAAAATTTGTTTTCGGTGGAGAAGCTA
The DNA here is from genome assembly GCF_001467955.1 of Legionella quateirensis. GTDB lineage: Bacteria > Pseudomonadota > Gammaproteobacteria > Legionellales > Legionellaceae > Legionella > Legionella quateirensis. The sequence goes on from NZ_LNYR01000001.1 coordinate 195,873, forward strand.
CAGCCTCTTTTAAAGTACGATGCATTCGTTCATGCCGCCCGTTTTGTTCTGGATGTCCTCGCTCGATACGTTCAGGCATGATGCCTAATTTCAACCACCAAATAGATAATGATGTTAAGGCTCCAATACCTAAACCTGCAAAGGGTTGTCCGTTATCTGTTCTAATGAAATCAGGCAAACCATATTCAATGAACGCTTGTTTAAATCCATCCATGGTTTCTTTCGTTCTCGGTCCTACCAGGCCTTTACATACCAGCAAAAAACGACTGAAGTTATCCGTTATAGTTAATGGATAACAGTATGGTTTTCCCACCCTAAATTGCCCTTTAAAATCAGCACTCCAAATACGATTTGGCGCATCGCATTCAGAAAAAGGTTCTGTATGAGCTACTACACGTTTTCTATATTTCTTTGGTTTAACAAGACCATGCTTTTTTAAAATATCCCCTATAGTACTTACGGCCGGCCAATCCTCATGAGCCTCATTTAATAACAACCAATCTCTTAATTTTTCGGGACCCCATTTGGGATATCGGTATTTCAGTTCAATCAGTCGCTTTTGTTTCTTATGAGGCGTTGCATTCGGATGATGGTGGCGTGCATGGGATCGCGGTCTTATTGCAAGCTCTCCCTCTTCTTTGTAACGATTAATGAGTTTATAGCCTGTCTTACGGCTAATTCCATATCTTGTACATAAATCTGTAAAATCAAATTCGGCTTTTAACCAATCTCCAATAAATTTTAATTTTTCAGTCTCTGCTTGAGTGCTTTGCCAATTCATCGATAACACCTTTTTCTCCTGAGAAAGTGTTACCTATCATCCCGGTTTAAAGTGTTACCAGTCTACCCGGTTTGCACCGTGGGTCCGACCCGGACACATCGGTAACACAAATGACCGGACACATAGGTAACAGTTAACATTCATACAGACCAGAAAAAGG
>NZ_LNYR01000002.1 GCF_001467955.1 Legionella quateirensis
TTATAAGTTATGATTTTGCCATTTTAAGTGTTACCTATCTGCCGTTCCAAGTGTTACCCATCTCCCGCTGCTATACACTTGTTCGCGGGATCCAGTTCGATCTTGATGAATACACTATGTTTGTTAATGATACTTGATCTCTGGATCCCACGAACAAGTCGCGAGACGTTGGAAATAAATAGATGAATTGTCAACACACCCTATATTCAATACATTTAAGTATATTTTTACCACAATGAATAAGAGATATCTCGATTAGATAATCCACGTTGATTAAAATAAATACAAAATTTTCTCTGTCACCTTGATAATTTGCTGTGCTACTGGTTATTTTCGACTATATTTTAATATAAGTGTCTTAATACTTGTCACTTGAATTAATAAGGCATGCTTGTTGGTTCTTCCTATTTGCAGGTGAACGTATGAGACGAAAACTTGATAAATTTATTGGTGGTTTATTTAAGAAAAGCCCTGACAAACCTGAATCCAGTTCTCATGAAGAGCACATTTCCAGCCAAACTCACAAGAAGACTACCCAAGCCATAAAAGCTCCCAAGATACCTGATGTCAATGCAATGCCAGAACTTAAATCCTTTGATGCAGGAGAATTGCCAAAGGACGAGATGAAGCAATTCAGATCGGATGTAAACAAATTGATACACCAATTTAACAAAAGTTCTGATTCGGTTCAAAAAAAACAGATTCTGGAACAGATTCAAGCCACAATAAAAGCGGTTGATTGTAAGTATCCCCCCAGTATGCTTGCTGAATCCAAAGGGTATAGAGCTGCACATGATACCTTGTTTAACGAAATTAAGAAGCAAATGGGACTTTTGGGAATTAATTCCTTGCTTCCGCCGCAATCCAAGAGTTCACCTCTTGCTCATGTCGTCGCCAATATGTCCCCAGAAAAGGCAGAAGAATTGCTTACCATTTTAGCTAAAGGGAAGCAAAGTAATTTAACATACAAGCTTCAGTCCATCTATGAAAAAAGCGATACCAGCGCTGAGGCGAAGTCGTTTCGCGAATTCCTGAGCAATCATGAAATTAGTTACCTGGGTGGAGGAAACTCAAAGAATTTTTCAGTAGTCAATAAAAACGATCAAAGTACTTTGGTATTAAAAGTAGATTGTCGGTTGGATATGCCTAGAAATGCTGAGATACATCTGAGGGAGAAATTGGGCACTAGTTTTGCTCCAAACCACGCAGAACGGCAACTAACCTATAATGATCCTGACGAAGGACTTCAATCACGTACCTTACTGGTTACTGAATATTATAGCGGTAGTGATGTATATGATTACAGGAAACAATCAAAGACTGCTCCTGATTTGGCGAGTAGTGCTTGTGATGTCTTTAGCCAAATGGCTGATGCGATGTTGAAAATTCAAAAACAGGGATGCATGTTTCCGGATGCAAAATTGACAAATTGGCTGGTAGATAAAGAGGGAAAATTAATTATTGCTGATACTAAAAGCTTTGTATTTACTGATAAGGATGGGAAGTATTCAAAAGGATTACCTGGAAATGAATATTCAGGGGGACTATTATGCACTAATAATTTTTCCCCCCCAGAGTTTGATAGTAAAGGTCCATATGCAGGGAAAGTTACTGCAGACAGTACCCATGCTTTTATACTGGGAAAGAATTTGTATACTTTTGTCACTGGTAAATTTGAAGAAAAAGACAACGGTTATAGGTTGGATTTTAGTTCTGAAGCATTTAAAACTGGAAAAGGGGTAGAACTCAAAAAGTTAATACAAGATCTTGTAAAACCGAATCCAGAGGATCGAATTTCTGTTGCAGAAGCTCATTCTCAATTATTTAATATCATTAAAAATGAAATTTTCAATGATCTGGAGTCTTTAAAATTTGGTTCCAAAGATGCAACAATGAATCGATTTATTAGCGACAAAAAAGAACAACTTGATGCTGCCAAGAACAATCCTGCCGAGCAATCCAGAATCATTAATGAATTAAAATCAACCGTTACTGCTTTAAAAGCAGATGAGGCAGCAAATGAAGTAAGAAACATTGCCAATAATTACAGAAATAAAGCCGGGCTGTTTACTGTTGGAATGAACGAAAAAGCTGATAAGATAGAATCAGCCATGTCAAAAGTTCCTATCGAGGCAAGAAAAAATTTACTTGCATCACCTGAATCAAAAGAAGTACTGCAAGCCCTTGCTTCCCATCGTTATATAGGTAAACGCGGAAATGTTTATTTTAAACCTGGGACTGAAGAAATTAATACCGAAAAGGCAGCTACAACTTATAAAAATTTTAAAAGTCGGTTTAACGACCAAATGCAAGCCATGAAAACAAGTAAAGAAGAGCCTTTAAAAGAGGTTGAAGAAGATCATAGCCCTAAAATGAGATAGCACGCTGGATAAAGGAACATTTAAAATGAACTTAGAAACATTATGCGAACAGTTGGGAGTCAATTCAACAAGTTCAGAAGAACATAAGCTGCACTTATTGGAGTCTTGGTGTCTGGAGCATGTTTCCACGGATATGCGAATGAATACTGGAACAATAAACGAACGATATACTCAATACTTGGAATTGGCACAGAATTATCTGGAGCATTTTGCGCCCTACATACCGCAAAACTTGAATATACCGGTACCCGAGTTTGAGGGTAAAACCACCATTGAAGCGGCATCTTATTTTGGCCTGGATCGAGTACTTGTTTCTTTAGCACCTTCTTCTGAACTGGTTAATACGCCAAATTCTTTTGGTTTAACTCCTTTACATATTGCTGCAATTGAGGGGAATTTTAATACAGCTCATACTCTTCTTAATTTGGGCGCAGATCCCGCCAAAAGAAATAATCAATTACAAATGCCGGTATTTAATGCCTTGCAATTGCCTGTACTTTATGAAGATGAGTTGAGAGAAAACAAAATTAAAATATACAGATTATTAAAAGAAACAGCACCTGAGACCGTCAATAATCAGGATAGCAATGGAGATACGGTACTTCAAAAGATGGCCATCCATAATTTTTCTTCTTTGATGAACGAGGTATTGAGTACCAATCCCAATCTTGCCTATATAAAAAACAATCACTCACATTATCCAATACATACTTCAATATTAAATAACACGATAATTTGTGCGGGCATTCTTTTAAGAGACAAAGAAATGGCACAGGTTGCGGACAGTAAAGGAAGAGTACCCTTACATTATGCTGCGCGTTATAGCGGTGCTGATATGGTTGCTCTATGTTCAGAAGCATCTACCATTATTGATCCTGTGGATTTTGAAGGTAAAACCCCCTTTATGTTAGCCGCCGAGGTGGGTAACCTGGCGGCAATGCAGGCACTTTTGGATCACGGTGCCAATGTACAATTAACTGACAATCAGGGATATACGGCATTACATCTTGCCGTGTACCAACGTGCAAAAAGTGCAGTACGTTGGTTGTTAGAACATACAAAAATTGATGTAAATGCCGTTGATCCACATCATCAAACGGCGCTTTCAATGAGTGAACGGGCTGGTACGGATGAATTGAGTGAATTGCTATTAAATAGTGGAGCCATTTCAAGCATGACATTAAGACAATAAGACGATTCTTAGAAAGGCAGGTAGCGTTTGTAACGAGTACCAGCCTTTCCAAATTACTAATTGTGCTATATTTATACTATGTGGCGCATATGAGTAACCTGAGGTCGTCATGAAAATTACTGAAATTCTCAACCATTTGAAAAAACAGCCTCCTAAACCACTGACCCAAGAAGTGTCGCAAAATCTACAAAAAATAAAAGAAATCTGCGATAACGAATTTTCTAATCAATCCTTTTATGGAAATGCTGCCCTTAATCGAAAAATGCTGCTGGATCCGCGAATTGCCAGGCTTCTAACTCCTGATGTTATTGCTTATTTGTTCACAAATGAGCCCACACAGGAGACTAAAATTTATCGAAATTCCGGTGGCTCGATTAATCTTAGAGATGCTATATATTATGGTTTTAATGATGGATTATATACTCTTAAATACATGACTAATAATGAACATGATTATAACTCCAAGCAATACGAACAACAAAAAGCAGAATTTGAGTCCAACACGTTGTTCATAACATCCAATATTACAATTGCTGCCGGAGTGAATGAAACGGAAGCTGAAGCCAATCCTTACAATATTTCTTTATCAGAACAATTTGAACAAATAGTGACAGAGATTAATTCTTTAAAAAAATCTGGAAAATCAGCTGAACTATTGAAAGTTCCAGGATATACCACCGAAAGTATGAGATCTCAGGTTGGTGGCGGATTTAAAACACTTTGTGGCGTTTTAAAGGTTAATTTAATTGTAGATGAGGACAGGAAAATACAAATACCCAATGAAACATTGGATGGTTTCTGTGAAAAATTTCTACAAAATCCTGATGCCATGCTCAATGGAACGGTCATTCATCTGTTTTACGACCGTGCTCATATTGAAGCGGCATTAGAACAAGACACGACAATACAAATTGGCAATGGAGAGTACAGTTATCAAGATATATTCAGAACAATGGTGAACAAAGTTGCAAGTCAACCTGATAATTACCCACCTTGCGCCAAAGAACAATTTTACCTGCGCATGGGATTGGTCGCTAAAGATTTAAACAATCGCTTTCAATCAGAAGTATCACTGGCTCAACAAAGTTTAACGGATGCAGATCATAAAATAATACCAATTCAAACTGATGATATTGCTCAAAGAAAGCGCTTTGTTAGCTTATTAAATCAAATAGAAGATAAAATTGGACAATTTCATGACAGAAAAGAAATCAAGGCTGAAGCAGCTGCTAGAACCTTACATTCGGAATTAACGAAAGAATGGGTCAATTATAATATTAATCCTAATCAACAATCCTACGAAAAATTTAAAGAGAATTGTGATCATGCTATAAAAGATGCAAAAGAAGTACTTCAACACCACAGAGGATGGAAAGATTTTTTTGTAAAAATAGCTTTGAATATTGTTAGTTTAGCATTAGCGATAGACAGTAAAATCAAAACTGGGAGTTTCGATTTCAGAGTAACTCAAACAGACAGCGACAAGAAACTGGATGAAATTTCAGAGAGTGTATCCAGCATGAGAGCTGGAATGGGGGGATAGATGCTATCGAATATCCTGTTCCCGCCAATCATGACGGGCTTATCGCTTGTCAATTTCAACAAGTTTGCCCACTATTCACGGTTGAAACCGAGGAGTAATGGGCTTTGTCTTTAGTTAAATGAATTACCAAGGTCCGTTTCAAGTTTTTGGGCATCCTTATTCGCATCTGACTGCTTTATAGTAAAGAAGCCTTGATGATTCGAATACCCAAAAGTGAACACCTGCGCAACGGTAGACGTTACTGCGTTCACAATCATTTTGGTGAGATTAACCAGATAGTCACCCCAACCCAAATCTCTTTGCAAAACGGGAGTAGCTTCTTTAATTGCCGATATCGCTTTGGTTCTAAATGTTGCTACTGATTCTTGACTTGGATTGCTAAACGCTTCTGATTTAGCATTCTTTAATGTATTTAACAGCTCCAATGCTTTATCTTTTGCCTCAGGATGATATGAACCAATGGTATTAATTTTTGCAGCAAAATTATCTAAAACACGATCCAGCTGTTCTGCTCGCCCTTGATAGGTTTGTTCCTGATGCTTTGGCTCATCAACAAATTGTTCTGGTTTGGTATCAATTTTTTGTTGAAGATCCGGTACATTTTGACGCGGAGCAACACCAAGGTTCTCCAGGGGATTTTGATCCTCCATTTTCTGCTGCTTCTCTGTTCTCGGCTCTGGCATTAACGCAATTTTTTGTCCATCATTAGAGACGACATAGACCGCTGCTGAAAAATTGATATTTTTTGCTTTGGCCAGAGCTTGCCAATTAGAATAGCTTTGGGGTGGTTCATAGGAACCATTCTTGGGGTTATATACTCCCTTCACGCCGGTAATGACCGCCATGGTATCGGTACTGGCAGCCTTAACACCATCGTCTGTTGCTCTGCTGCCAGGCCAGAAATCATTGCCAGGCCAGGAAAATTGATCCCACGCAACAAAAGAAGTTAATGTGTGAGTGCTTGCAGAGCTGCCTTTGGGGTACTCAAGTTGTCCTGTTGTTTCTTCAATGCTGGATGGAGACACTCTATAATCAATATGGCCTATATTTTTTGCTTGTGCTTCATCGCCACTATAGGGGTCGTAGTGGATGATATCGATTTGTGTCAGTTGAGCTTCATTCTTTTCTAATACGTATTCAAGAGCAGTTCTGAATGCTTCTTTTATTATATCGCCATACTGACCTGCGAATTGGCCGGTGCCTATGCCGGGAACGGTAATCGCAGCCAGTTTTCCTTCGTTTTTTGCTTGCGAATTGATGTTTAATAACAGAGGCAGTAATCGTCGTTCATATAACTCGTTAAATCGTTGTTGATTAAAGTGACCATCAACAATTACCTCTTGCAGATCTGCTGAAGTATTACTTAAATCAGAACGGAGTAAGGCTCCTGGAATGTAGGCTAAATTACCAGAAATTGGAGGCGTATGATTGTTAAAACTACTGTAATGTCCACCGTCATTGAAAAAAGAAACCGGCATATGGATGCCTATATCACCTAAAATACTTTCTTCTTGTAAGGTCCAGTCACGCTTGTCGTGGTAAACACCTGATTCAGCGAATATTTTAGGAATTTTGGATTGAATAATGAACTGGGTAAAAGTTACTAAATCCATTTCTTCAATGGGAAGAAGACTTGTTTCTAATTGTTGTTTTAAATAGGCTCCAGCCTCATCTATTCCTTGTGTACATAAATATTGATGATACTCTTTAATTTTTTTCAGGGTTATTTCACTAATTAATATCTCACCAGATGCCATGTTTTATTCCTATTTTATTGTGTAAAAATTCTCTAATTCTACGCCTCTAATATTAAGATTCTATTAAATCAGCATAGAGTAACCAATCCTATAAGGGGTGTGTTAAGGCATATCCATTCCATTGGAATGATGTGTATCCATATCGAGTTTGGGAGGCTCTTGCACTGATTTTGCTTGTTTGAAGAAACTGTTCACTTGAGCCATATCGACAAATAATCGATAAAAATTCTTTGTTTGCTCCGTGCGACCTCTAATCCAGCTCATAATACTGTTGTTATTTAATCCAGCACGAAAAGCAACAAGGCACATTTTGTTTAATATATCTAAATAATTGACCTTGGATTGCGAGCATCCAAGATCATGTGTATTGAGCATTGAAATCATATTTTCGGGAATTGGTTTGGAAATTTTTCTCCCATCCAGTTGGGTAATCTGAATCGTTCTTCCACGTTGCCAATCAGTGGTTAGAATTTTATTAACCAGATTATTGACAATAATTTGCGCAGTCGTTTCTTCGATATTATCCAGTTTGTCATTTATTATGGTGCGTTGATTTAATAATACAGCATACTCATGTGGCTCTGATGCGTTTTTTACTTCTTTTATTTGGTCTTCAACGTCATGAAGTTCTTGTTCCAAAAGTCGTTTTTGTATGGGTTTTTGCCAAATAAAAATTGAGCCGATATTCATGACTGCATATTCGATAAATTCATTGAGTTCTTGTCCATTAAAGAATGAAAAACAGTCTTGAATTGGTGTATCTCTAAGAATTTTATTATAGCGAGATGTAGGTTCTGGATGTTCTACCTGCTCTTCCTTGCTCAGATCGAGTGGTCTAAAATTCACAGTGACCAAGTCCATCAATCGGTAACTTGGGATAGAGAAACCATTTAAATGTTCAAGAGAAGCGCCACCGGCGATAAGAACCTGTTTACAAAAGTCGAAACAGTTATGCCATAATCCGCCCCAAAACCATCTTTGTTGACATAGTTTAACCAGTTCTTTACTTGCATTATCAGGATTTTCTAAAGGTACTTTTTGTACCGCTACTACCCTTTTTCTCCATTTATCCAGGTAAAAATCCCTGAACTCCTCATCACTGATATAGACAGGATAATTATATAACCCATCAATGTGCACATAACCTTTATCTTCCCCCAGGTGCAACAAAGTATGCCCCATGCCCGGTTCTATACCGCGGCCACCGGAAACATAGATAATTGAAAAATCTACGGCTTGTAATAATTTATGCAGAGGAGGTGGGCTGTAATTCCAATTGAACAGGCTCACTGCAACATTAGGACTGATTTTTTCATCCCGGGTATATTTAAAACGTCTCTTTTGATAAAAATCGCGATTTTTGCAGAGTTGTGCCAGATTTAGTAGAAGATGATTTTGATCATAGCTAAATTGGCCTGACTGAATTAATAAAACCAACCGCTCACTCAATCGATTTAACCTGGCTGAAAATAACTCTTTGTCTTGTGTTTCACCGAGTCGCTTGATTTTCTGGTGTACCTTGTCAATCAAGGGTTGTTGTTCCCGAGAGAGAGCAGGGAATTGTGTTTGCCTGGATAAATAGCTCACCAAATCCTTATCATCAAGTACATCATAATAAGATTTGAGCAATAGATTAAGATGTTCCTCGAATGCCTGTTCCAGATCTATAGTGTTGCGATCCACTAAATTAATTGACACCCCTTCCTGTTTCAATAGCTTCACAAGCTGATGAGCGGTTAATGAGTCTCTTTGAACATATAATTCTAACAAAGTTCGTAATTGATGTATGGACTTTAGCCTGTCTTCATTAAGCTCTTTTAGTTTTTTTTCATTAGTATTCACAAGTTGAGTGAATCGTTTGAGTTCTTTTGAATAGTTGAATAGGCTTGGCATATCGCTCACTTTAAACTTCAATTATGATTGAATGAGTAGTCTTGTCGATCAATTATAATATAAAATGAAATAAATATGAACACATTTGTGTTGAGATGAGCATAAATTGAGTCATTTTTGTGAGACTCTCATGGACAAGCCGTGCCATGTAGGAGTTATAGAGCTCTTGTCAACAGACTCTGGAGAGATTATAAATGAAGCAGTAAAATGATATGATCATCAGACTGAATCGTCTCTTTAAGAGTTCGTTAGATCACTTCAAAAATTAAGATTAAGTTATTTTATCCATTGGAAGGTACATTTGGACTTATTTCCTCTTTGAGCTCAACACTATGGTACAGCACATTAATTTACTTGAGTTGGATAAACAAAGTAACCAGTTGCTGGCTAAATTATTTGCAACATATCCAGATAAAGTGGACTGGGCAGCCGGATCGTATTTTATAGATAAACAAGAAATCTCCATCAGTCACAGGATAATCAAACATTATAACGCTACAGGTATAAAACACGTTTATGAAGTCCTGGATGATAACCCAATTGATCAAGGTTGTTTTGGGACCGTATTTTTAAGCAAGCTTACTTTAGTTCCTGATCAACAGTATGATGAATTGATAGTTAAAACTAAATCCGAGATACAAAAACGACTTATAAAAATCCAGAATCTTAAGTATTTCTCGAAAGAGCGAGCAGAACGAGAAGTTGAAAATTTACGTCAAATTGGTTTTTTTCATTGTAAACCATTAAGTTACAATTCAACTGATAGTTTTATAACCATGCGTAAATTACCAGGACAACCATTACAAAAAATTATTGAAGAGAATAAATTAACTCTTTTGGAGCGATATCAATTGACCAAATCATTGGTGCTGGCTTTGAAGGAACAGGTTCATGACGCTGATTTTATTCACAGAGATATTAAACCTCAAAATATATTGGTGGATGGTCACTCTATTATTTATTTCGTTGATTACGCTCTAGCGATTCATAAACATTATGATGATCGTTACGATACTCTACGTGGCTCAATACCTTACGTCGCTCCAGAAGGATTTTCTCCTCATGATTGTACTACCATCAAAAGTGATGTTTATGCTTTAGGAAGAGTATTAATGATGTTATGGGGAGATGATTATCGGAATAATCCTGATTTTAACCCAGTAGATTGTGTTCATTCTGCAAGAAATGTTTCTTTTGTTCGATTATATAATCGTCTGGCTGAAATCCCGGAGTGTCATATGGAACTTCGGTCGCTTTTATACTCTATGTTGCATGAAGAGTCATGTTATAGACCTCCTTTAGAGAACATCATGGACGTATTAAACGCTTTAAGTGAACGAATGCAACCAATACCCAATCCCAAATGGAATAATTGTTCATTTAAATTAACCAGCAGTACTAAGTCCACATCGTTTTATGCAGTTCCTTCAGATTCGATTTTGAATAATGCTCCTTGTTTAATTGATCAGAGCGAAGATTCAGATGAAGGATATAGTGAATATTATGGTTTCTGAGTTAGCAATGATTTTGCCAGGGTATGTTGACAGGTCACTCTAACCGCCCATGTTCCTTCGAGAAATGAATAAAAACGGAGCAGTCTGCTGGGTACAATACTCAGCAGGCTAGTACTCTTTTACGAGGGAAAAGAGTACGAAAGTAAGGAGTGAATGATTATTTTGAATAGAACAGATGCAGGATGCGCTTCTGTGCGAGGATAGGGAGTATTTTCTGATCGCTTTGACTTAACTGTTCTACATCAAGAGTATGGTGCTGTTTGATTTGATTAACCAAATCAATTTCACTTTGATTATTCAGAGTTTTATTAAGAAAGCTTCTTTTATAGTTTATGGACAATCCTAGTTCCTTTTCTGTAATAGAACTGATTGACCGTGATAAAGAAGCACGTACCGACTTTAAAGAATAAGGCATTTCTTGTTGTAACCATTCCCCGTTGTACGAGCATGAAGAACAATTGGCTAACAAGGCAAAAGTCATGGCTTCCTTGGGTGTAGTGATACGGGTTGTATCCAATTGTATGTCTACGAATACTAATTTTGGCTCAGTACCGATTCCAAAGAGAGTATTCAGATAGTGAGATAACTTTTGAGCGAGCTGCTCTTCTGATAAAGAACGCATTTTGGTATGACTTGCGGGCTGTTTTTTTGCCGTATAAACAACAATATTATCCTTTATGAAACAGCTGTCTTTCTCCATGCTTAAGGCAGCTTCAGCAAATTGATAGGAAAAAGCTGAGTATTCTGCTGGCTCAATGTTACATTTTTTAGAGAGATCATTCAGTTTATTGAACAGAAACTCATTGGCTTTTTCTATGGGTAACGGTTTCGTTATATCAGTAATCTGTTCCTGACATAACAGGATGCGTGGCCGCCAGGACAATTCGTATTTATTGCTACAGGCTAACCAATGTAATGCAGCTTTTACCCAATACTTTAAGGCTTGCTCAGGATTACCTGCTGCTTCAAACAGACTTCCCAGATTCATGTTGTAATAAATGTGATCGGAAGTAGAATACCCACCTTCACTAATTTCATTATAGGCGTATTGATAGTAATCCAGTGACTGTTCAAATTGCTTATTTTTTTTGTATAGACGCGCAATGTTAATGAAGTTAACGTATTTTAAACCAACTGTCTCAATGTGATGTTCTTCAATATGCTGTTTAATACGAAATTCCAAATCGAATGCTACATCGATTCTGTCTTGTAGTACTTGAAATAATGCGAACAGATTCAGGCGATATAGTGAATTTTCATCGCTTAGGGGCATATGTTCATCGATACCAAATCTTTTGAAAAAAACGTGTGCTGTTGACAGATTTCTACTCAGAGTGGCAGCGTAGGCTTTAAAAAACACCAAGGTTTTAATATCCGACTCTTTAAGGGTACTAAAGGAATCAGGAAAGTCGGATTCGGTAACCAATCCATACTGATGAGAAAAAAATCGCATCATTAATAGATGCATGAAGATTTGTTCCTGATCTGCGCGATTCAATGAGGTTTCTTTTTGTGCTTGCTCTAATAAAGTACAGGAGATATCGTATGCTCCTGCTTTCAGGTTCATCCAGCAATAACCTATTAATTGGTTCAATATGCCGGGATTTGACAAATTATTCTGTAAGACCGTCTCATTTAAAGTAAATCCCAATGAATTAATTAATTTAATGCGTTTGTCTTTCAGGTTGCTCAGATTGGTTGAGGAATTTGTTGTTGCATTAGTACTTAAATAATTAAATTCAAAGACTACATTGCCCTTGCTGGTTAATACTTCAAGCTGTTCTTCTAATTCAGAAGTCGATTGATGAGGTGTATAAAAAGTCAGTTTGAGGGATGGTACTGATTCGGCAAAGTAAATAAGACTGAATAAATTATCAGAGCCCAGAGTATGGGCCGATAAATAAATATCGAGGGACAAAACATGAAACGGGCTGCGATGGAATAAACTCACCAGAATATCAACCATTGCTTTTGCCCTGATCGCAACAGGTATTCCTAACGATTCAAGATTAATCCAGTCATTTGTTGATTCCAAATCACAAATTGGCATGAAGGCCATGTGCTTAAAACGTGGAGGGCAGTCAGCGATCTGCTCTGCAATGTCAATTAGAATTTGATAGGGGCATAGTAGGGGTTCATTTAAATTGGAAATAAACTTCATGTTTGATTCTCAACTTCTGGTTAAAATAAAAATTGAATGGCACTTGATTGGTTTTCTACCAAACTAAAAAATAATAGTGAATGTTCTACAACCATAAAAAAATCCCGAGCCAGTTGTTTCAATAACTAATTCGGGATTATCCATATTTTTTATAACAATTAATTATTCTTCAGTTTCTGATGATGCAGCAGTACAGCAGCAGCAGCAACTACCCAAAGAAGGGTCAAAATTAACACTGTCATCAAATAGTACATCGACTTCCAAACTGAATTCGTTATTTGAATTATCCATTAGCTTACTCTCCTATTTATAATATATTAGACTGGGAATCCGTAGTTTATTCCAAGAGCCACATTCAAATCACCATCGCCAAATTTGCTATTTACAGGAATTTGATATCCGGCGTTTAATTTAATCCCCAGATTATTAGCGAAGCGATACATTCCAAATAGTTCGACCTGAGGATCAATTCGTGAACGGCCTTGTATTGATTCAGAAGTTGCTCCATTAATACTGGTAAGAACGTATACATCACCATCATTAGTATTTTCTATTACCGCTCCAGCGCCCACTCCATAGCTTAAGGAATGAAAATCACCGAAGACTTTATCCACTGTAAAGGCCAGTTTGACTGGAGCAAATTTAATAGTTCCTGTATGAAATGGATTAACTTTGTCTTTTGTGCCATACATTTCATAACGGGCATTAAACAACCAGTTTGCAGGAACATAATAAGATGCTCCGATGTACCCACCCCAGAAATTATTCGGATAAAAATCATTCAGATTGATTGCAATTCCAAATGGAAATTGTGGGGTTATTGTTTCAGGAAAAACAGCAGAATCGCTATAAAAAGCATGGGTAAACGTAGTGCCGGCTTCTAATAGGAGATAGCGATCTGCGGTCATTACAGGTCCCATTGTACCCGCTATAGTTGTAGACGAAACTAATGCAAGAAACAGGGCGCTTAATTTATTGTTATACATACAAATTCCTTCTAATAAAAAGTTATCATCCTGAAAAACAAACTACACTATTTGATAGTGGAGTATATCAAATAGTGGCTTTATTTTTCATCATTACTAATTGATATTAAAATCGTTATTCACTTTACCATTTTCTTTTAATTTATGTAAGTTAATATTGATCCTTTTGTGCTGTTACATATTCCTGAACCCTGCTCCATCAGGGAAACGGAATTTTTCCCATAAATGCATTTTGGGGGGTAATATTTAATAACTGAGCATATTTGTTTTGGATATTAAGATTATTATTTAAAGACATATGAGTAAAAAAATCTGGGCTCAGAATCTTGGTAAAATGCAGTCCTAAAGCCCTGTCATGAGCATGATAATAATAAATATCATGCGATATGTGTTGTAGCTCTGTTAATAGCTCGTCGTATGAATATTTTCGAGCTTGATTTAAATCCTGAATTGAGTTTATGGAGCAGGGTCTTAGGTGTTGCATAAACGGGATGGTTTCTCGAACTGCTTTCGTGTTGCATTTTTGAAACTCCAGATGGTATCCAGAACCAGCTTTGTTTTCCAGACCAACCGAGCTTTCCATATTGTATAAAAAAGAATAACACTGATACAGTTCCTCAAAGGATGACAGTAACGCTTCCTCAAGGGTTAATCCACTGCTGGATCCTATAGAGTATTGAACCATATCTGCATCAGAAGATGCAAAATAAAACATAATGACCGTATGGCCGGGTAATTTGTTTCCATTATGAAAAATATAGAGTTCACCATTTTCTAAAAATAAATCAGCTAATTCGTCGTAAGGAGTTATATCTTTCAGTAACTGTGGATTGATGCGGTACTGATAACTTTGAGACAACCAACTGCCTAACAACGATTGGCGTTCAAGAAATTCCATCAACGAATTATAAAGTGCTTTTTCCTTTTGAGGATGTGATGCACAAGCACAGCTGTCGCTGTAATTAATAAATGGACTGTCTTCTTTGTTGCTGGTTAAAGATATTCCGTTATAAAAATATTCCTGTGGTTCATGGTGAAATAAATTGAACACTTGGGTAAAAGCGAATGAATGTTCCAGGCAGGTTTCTTTATCGGGGACTTTTAATTGACATAAGGAGCTCAATTGTTCCTGATAGGACAAGGGCTGTATCTGTTTTAACTGTTTGTGGCTGGTCACCTGAACACTGGTAAATAAATGATTACGCTCATAGTATTCACCATAGGCTTTACAGGGAAGCTTCATGCCAATCCCGGTACTGCCGCCGTAGCTTATAATTCCATCAATTATCATTGATTTGGGAGTAAATAAAAGACTTTCATTACTTAGTTTAATCTTCACTGGATAATGAATGGACGCATGTTTTACGGTACATTGTGGCAGGTGTGGATAATCTCTATAGCGGGCTAGATCCATTTTATTCTCCATAACCGAATAATTGCGTTGTTAAGGGTAAATAAATCCCATGATCAAGACCCAATTCATAGAGTATTTCTTGTTCACTAAAGGTTGACCAGACGTTAGTCCGCAGATTACTCTGTTGCGATATTACGGTAGCGTGCTGAAACATAGAGCCTGCTTCCATCAGTGCATGTCGATACCCTCGATAGCGGTATTTAAAGATGGCTTTGCCGAGGTGAGCTAAATACAAAATAGTGAAGTTAGGCCAACATTCCTGGTTGCTGCCAACTGATCCATGGAGGACCTTATCATAAAATGTCTGCAGTTCAATTTTTTTTATAAGCTGCAATTTTTTACTGATGGAACGAAAATGATAGCAGCCTGATGGCCCATTAAAACCCTCAATTCTTTCTTGAAACAAAAATACCAAAGGCTCAACCGGATAAAGACCACCTGCAGAGGGATAAGGTCTTTTATTCAATTCATTGGGGGAAAAGAAATTGACTAAAAGTTGTTGCAAAAGGGCAAAATCAATTTTTTGATTACTAAATCGGGGAGTGGAAGCTTTCCTCTGGAACGAGGTACTTTCCACAGAGCTGCAATCAATATCATGGCGATGAAAAGGAGATAGTTCACATTCGGTAAATTGCACCCGATTGATGAGCTTGGGATTAATGTTGGTAATCGATAGGTTACCATGTTTTATAAACGATATTGTTTCTCTGGCAAAGGTTCTACGTAAATCCTGGTACACTTGAGGGTCCAGGCTTCCCTCAATTAGTCCGTTGATAAATGTTGTTTTATTTTCCATAATTTAAGCCATCTCCCGCGCTTTCATATGATTTAAATTCAGTTTCATGTCCTGTTCTGCAAAAGGAGAATGAAGCGCTGCTTCACTGACAATGGAGAAACTATTGAGATCTGCCTGCCAAAAGCAATTAATTTGATCCAAAGGAGTAGGAGCCTGCCAGAGATTGGTAAATTGAGCAATAAATTGATTCAGACAATAAGCAATATACGCTTGTTGACAGCTATTGATTTCTGGATCAGGGAATTGAGCCATGGAATTTTTTATCATTTCACGGTATAGCAACAACCAGTTATTTTTAGTAGCAGGAATAGAGCTGTTCAGGTAAGCCATCATTTGATGCAGATTAGAACAATGAGTTGGTAATCCACTGCCAGCAATATAGAGGTTATCAATAATTAATAATTGGTGAATAACTCCTGCGGTAACAAGATATACATCTTCATCCAGATTTTGGTATAAAGAATTGAATGATTGATGCGAGTAGTTATTACGAAAATAAATCACCATGGAATTTTTTTCATAGGGATACATCTCTTCACTAACTAATTGTACATTATGATGTATGCTCAGAGTTTCCTGCAAAATACTCCGGATCAATGCGACATCGCAATTAATATAAATGAGAGGTATTTTTTGCTGCAGCATGGGTTTAAGAACATTCAACTGCTCAATAAGTACTTTTTTTAATGCATTAATATCCAATCCGAAGCGTTGCGACAGCTTCATCAAAAAATCTTCAGAGCACTCCAGATGATGACATTGCTTCAATTCAGCTAAAAGTTCTGCGAATTTTGGGTGAGGTATCTTGGCGCCAAGATTCGCGTTAGTCAGGTATACATCAGAAGCGACAGTAACCAATTGATATTCGTTAATTACGTACATGCATCATCCCCACGCAAATAAATTAAAGGGTTCAAGACCCCTGTACTCATCCTTTTCCTCTTTGAAAGAGTATTAAAGATGAGAAGCATTTTATACATAAAAATCAATAAGGGGTCTATCAAAAAGGACATTTAAAATGTAATTCAGCTTATTTATTTTCTATAAAGAATTGTGCTGATTCATTAATTTTACATTTAAAAGTAATTTTATTGGATAATGGCGTGAAATCTATCGCGTTTAAAGGAATCAAACTGATTGAAACGTCTCCGTTACTCGCAATAGTGTACCGATTAAACTCATAGATTGGTTGATTGGGAAACTGGGGATGATTCACGGTGAAGTGCATCATTGAGGCAGCCATATAACCTGCATCATTATTAATTGCAATTTCATTAGGGGTGTACGCTGAATTATAGTTGGCCATTTTATAATTTTTGGTCGGTCCAGAGCATTGAGCATAATCTACAAAAATGCGAACTAACTGTCCATTTGCAACGGCTTCTTTGATTTTTTCATAAGAGTGCAATTTATCCGCATAACCATTTAAAGCGGAGAATATCATGGTTAAAGCAACGAGTTTTCTCATATAACATCCTTCTTTTATTGTTGTGAAATCCTAAAGAAATAAAGCAAGTGCTCATTCAGTGGCGGCTAAGTTACAAGATAAGTGCTTTCTTATCAATATTTTTAAACAAGACTCACCCAAAACACCCTATCTCAAAGACTGTTCCTAATGAGCTAATTGCAAGGAATTTAATCTTACCTTATACTATGTGATCTAAAATAGAGCATTTGTTTTGTGAGATGTTGATGCCTAGAAAAAAGAATGCGCGCACTTTTAAATGGAATCTTGCTTTTGACAGATTATTGGCTGAAATAATAGATACGCGTTCTAGTCAAACCTGGACCAATATTGCAAAGCAATTAGAGACGAATATCCTCGCGGAAAAAAACTATGCACATCTGACGAAATTTCCAAATGGAAAACAGTGTCGTGAACGATGGGTTGATCATTTGGATCCAAACGTTTCACACGATTCCTTTACCCATGAAGAATTAGATTATATTTTTAAACGGAAAATGGAAGGTGCGGGATTTGCTGAAATTGGTCGAGAATTAGGTCATTCTGCGCGTCAGGTTAAAAACTCATACCATAATAACAAACATAAAAGAGTGGGTACTCCTACGGAACCCAGGGCTTTTGAAGTTGAATTGCCCAATCCAGAGAGCGATATGGGTACCTCTTCAACTTCAGTGTCTGATGATCCCGTTACTCCCAGGCTCTTTTCGGACCCCTTTATAAATCGGAATTTAAGTTTTTTTTCTGTATTATCAGAACCATCCTGTGATTTACTAAATGAATTACATGATTTGCGTGGTTTGGGCGAAGTGGTCGATGATATGCTCAGAGAACCTTGTAGTGGTTATGGGGCAATAGACAAGGGCTTCTAAGCGTTTGTTAGGGGCTTATTCTAGCGAATTGTAAACAGACCCTATATTAAATATCGGACATGTTCCTGATGATTCAGTTCAGTCACTTGCTGTTCAGGATTCCAGAAAGTTAAACCAAACACGCTGATTTTAACAGGGAGTTGTCTTACTTGAGTATTTATTCATACAGTATTTCATTTTTTTATGGAAATTGCTACCCGGTTTTCAAACCAGTGTTGCTATCTTTTGATTCTGGCTTATGATGCAGGAAATCTGAGTCCCAGAGCTTGTCTCTCTTTTAAATCAACAATTCATCAAATGAGTATGAGAGCATGGTCTATACTTATTTTGTACTAATCGAAACGATAAAATGGGTAAAGAGCCAGGATATAAATTGATCGGTATTCATTAGGAGTGGTTTTATTCCCGTGAGTGAGGGTTGATTATAAGATGTTCTATGATGTTTTGGTTCCTGGTTGAGTGCTGGCTTTGATGTGGTGAATAAATGGACAAGTACGCCGATAGAAGTGAAGCAGGAATAATTCTGGCTAAATATCTAAAATCATATGCTAACCAACCAAATGTTATTATTTTGGCATTACCTCGTGGGGGAGTCCCTGTAGCATATGAGTTAGCAACGGCACTTTCACTTCCATTTGATGTGTTTATCGTTCGAAAATTAGGCGTTCCAGGACATGAAGAGCTCGCTATGGGGGCAATTGCATCTGGTGGAACAGTACTATTTAATGAGCCCTTGATGACTCAGTTAAATCTGGACTCAACATCAATTCATAAGGTAATCGAACGAGAGCAAAAGGAATTGGAACGTAGAGAACTTTTGTATCGTGGAAATCGTTCTGCTCCACAACTCAATGGAAAAACCATTATTTTAGTGGATGATGGAATAGCGACTGGTTCTACAATGCGCGCAGCGATAGAAGCAATTCGTAAACAAAAACCTGCATCCATGGTCATTGCTGTACCGGTCGCTGAATCTTCAACATGTGAAGAAATGGCTTCATTGGTTGATCAAATAGTCTGTCCGCTTAAGCCAATTAATTTTTATGCAGTTGGTCTTTGGTATGAGAATTTTCCGCAGACCTCTGATGAGGAAGTGATTTACCTGTTAACGCAATCCATTTAAACAAAGGATATTATAAGATGTATCATACACCGTATATTTTAAACGAGAATCCGATTCGATTGAGTGAGCTTAAAGGGGTGCTATGTATATTTTTAGTAACGGATTCAGCAAGGAATCATGATGATACAGCATAGAGAGTATCATCGAATTGAACGAATAGGGTGGCTACGTGCCGCTGTGTTAGGGGCAAATGATGGGATTATTTCCACAGCGAGTTTATTAATCGGTGTTGCTGCAGCGAATACATCATTTAATAATATTTTAATCGCAGGAATTGCAGGTTTAATAGCCGGTGCTATGTCGATGGCCGCTGGCGAATACATTTCAGTCAGTTCTCAAGCTGATACGGAACAGGCGGCTTTGCAACGTGAGCGCAATGAACTGGAATTGAATATTCCTGGCGAAATTGAAGAGCTTACATCCATCTACACCAAACGAGGCCTGGAACCTGAGCTTGCCAGGGAAGTTGTATTACAGTTGATGGCTAAAGATCCCTTAGGCGCACACGCACGAGATGAGCTTGGCATTTCAGATTTACTGAGCGCACGTCCTTTGCAGGCTGCATTATTTTCATTCTGTAGCTTTACTGTAGGTTCAATTTTACCCTTACTTACCATTTTGATTGTTCCAACGGCTTACATTATTCCTTCCATATCAATAATCGCTGTTTTGTTTTTAGCATTATTGGGCGGGTTGGCAGCACAATTTGGAGGGTCAAGTATCTTCATTGGGTCGATTCGCGTTGCTGTATGGGGAACTTTGGCAATGATTGTCAGTGCAGGAATCGGGGCTGTACTTGGGGTGGTTGTCTGAGTTTATAAAAAGCGTGGAGCTCGCCTCTCGAACCATGGGATCAATTGTCCACATATTATAAAGGACGAGCATTTGGTTTTTAATCGATAATTTTTATTATATGCTGATGATCTTATTTAATAGTTAAGGATTTGAGATGAAAAAACATGCAACACACGCTGCATTGTTTTCTTTTTTTGTTTCGGGAAGTGTATTGGCCGGCACAATTGAGGAAGTCGAAGTTCCTTATAATTGGGCAAAAGTTCTGACTTTAAGTATTGGTCCTGCCTGGACCAACACTAATGAGACGCAAACCTTTTTTTTAAAATCTGATATTGAAAAAACTTATGCTGGAAGCACTAAATATCAGTCACTTGGCATGGCTGAATTATTCTTTGGCTGGCAAAAAATATTCAATGATACCTTTTCAGGTCATGCAGGTGTGGCTTTTGGAGCAACAACACATGCCGAAATTACAGGTGATGTCTGGGAGGACGCAGATCCTGATTTTAATAATTTCTATTATACTTACCAGGTAAATCAAGTTCGCGTCGCGATTAAAGGGAAATTGTTGGCGGATTTATCAACTTCCTTTTTTCCTTATGTCAATGGAAGTATTGGACTGGGTTCTAATAGAGCACGTAATTTCGTGTTGACTTCCAAGATTGATGAGGAAGTACCAGCGCCCGGTTTCACCGCACACAGACAAACTACAGTAACCTACACACTAGGTATGGGTTTACAAAAGTACTTAAATGATAATTTACAGGTAGGGATAGGGTATGAGTTTGCCGATTTGGGTAAAAGTCAACTGGGCATGGCGCCTGGCCAGACCTTAAATAGTGGCCTGCATCTGGATCATTTATACACTAAAAGTATCCAGTTTAGTTTGACCTATGTTGCTTAAATAATGTACGAAAATAATGGGATACACTACTATGGGAATGGGACGTATATTAGCCTGTATTGCAGTATTTTTTTGGGGTGCTGCTTACATTTGGGGTAAAATAACCATGACCTGGTTATCTCCACTGGATACCGCAACAGCACGATTTGGTTTTGGAGCGATAATACTCCTGATACTGATCCTCTTCGTGAAAAAACCAAAAAGCTCCTCTCTAAAAGGTCATTGGTGGCATTATTTTTTACTGGGGTTCATCGGAATTACCTGTTTCCAAGCCAGTTTATTTTTTGCATTAAGTGTGACCTCTCCAATTAATGTTGCAGTCATTATGGCCCTATCTCCTGTATTTACTGCGATTGCTGAAGCTATCGTTAGCAAAGAGATGCCAAGCATTCATACGGTAATCGCAATTATTATTTCAGTAGGTGGAGCAACTTTGGCCGTTCTAGGCTCCAACCTTGAAGGTACTTCGGATCTAAGTCTCAATTGGGGTGATACTTTTGCGATTTTCTCTGCTCTTTGTTTTACCTTTTATACCGTCGCGTCACGTCGTTGGTTGCCCGGCCATATTACCTCTTTAATTAATATAACTATTGTTGTGACTATTGGAGCTATTCTGTTGCTTCCCCTGGCTCTAGCTTTAAGCCCCATGCCGAAACTTCCCGTATCTTGGGAGCCGGTTTGGTCGTTGATTGCTTTGGTAATTGGCGCCACGGTGGTTGCATATATTTGCTGGACACAGGCAATTGAGCGAATTGGAGTCTCTGAACCGAATTTAATTTATAATTTTATGCCGCTAGTGACCATGATTTTATCCGCTTTTCATGGTGCTCCACCTACCTGGCTACAAGTATTAGGTGCGGGGATGGTTATTGGTGGAGTAACCTGGGCGATGGTGCAAAATAAGCCTGTGGTTGAGGAAGTCGATAAGCTCATCGTGTAATCAATTTTTATCAAGTTGACGCTGGGCTGAGTAATCCCCTCATTGTTCCAGTGAGAATAATGATCAACTACTCACTTTAATCAGAAACGTTCTTCTCTGCGTATGAAAATTATGCAATCCAGAACAGGTACCCAATGATGCTTCGTTATGGATTGCTTCGCAAAGACGGGTATTCATAGGCACAACAAGACTTAAATAAATACATTTTTGCCGTTATCAATAATGAGGGTATTACTCCGGACACCAGAGTTGGGATTTTGTCACTCAATCACCAAACGATCATTTTTTATTGGGAGTCTATTTTTGTGTGTGACTCATATTCTTGGTGCGCCGTCTCCAGAGCATCGATGTTGTTGTCGCAAATCAAGTTTTTTAATTGATTCCATTTCTCTTCCGGCCAATCGTAAAGTTTTAATTTAAGTATTCTTTGGATTACTTCATCCTCAAATCGCATTCGTATTGTTCTGGCTGGATTTCCCGCAACGACAGAATAGGGAGCAACATTTTTGGTCACCACCGTATTCGCACCAATAATCGCCCCTTCTCCTATGGTTACGCCAGGCATAATCATTGATCTCATACCCAGCCAAGCCCCGTCGTGTATAACCGTATCGCCTCTTTTTTCATAGGCCTCAAGGTATTTGTCAGCAAAGGGATAGAAACTGAACCAATCCACCTTATGGTTATGATTTCCGCCCATCATAATAATGACCTCGGCAGCGATGCATACATAATCACCAATGTACAATTGATCCAGTTCCCATTGTGGCGTCCAATGGTTTAAACTGAATTCATCCCCATAAAGATATCGGACTACTGTTTCTTCAAAACTTCCAGTCCAGGCATCGCTGTAGTAACTGTGTGTCCCTTTAATATGGATATTGGGATTTTTAACATTCTGGTGTAAGAACTCAATCTTGGACCAATGTTTTTCTTTAAGTGTTTCCATTAATTAGTTCTCATTACACTAAGTGACTCTATTTTAAACAAATTGAGGATTGTTGACAATTCATCAATTCATTTCCAACTCGAACTGGATATTACGAACGGATGGCGTGTTCTTAATAGTTGCTTAAGTTTCGTACTATATAATTGTCGGCCATGGCTTCTGAATAACAACTATCGGTATATCATTATGACTGTTGAACTAGCACAATTAGATACTTTATTTCTTCACATCAATTCAAAATTACCCAATATTAATTTAGAGGGAGGAATTAGTTTAACCAAAGAGCAACTCGATTTGCTCTTGAGTATTAATAAAGACAATCTGACCCAGGCTTTGTTAGAACACAGTGAATACACACAGGATCACCAATTAAACAAAGAAGGTAAAACGCGCTTGCGCCAAACTCTGTTGATACAACAAAAAATTGTAGAGAAACTGGAGACCGCAAAGAACCTTTTAGCGCAATTAAGAAATGCTTATGAACAGAATGATGATGCCTTGGTAAATGAACTTCATCGTGATTTTTTTAATGATTATTTAACCTGGTTTAATTTGAATTGTTTTGATGCAGAGCAATTGGATGTGTTGAGTCTCATTAAAGCGAATCAATTAATGCCTCACGAGATATCTGATCGTGTCACTGCAACCCATTTAAAAAATCGAACCGATGAACCAAAGGAGCTTGTTATTATAGGGGCAGGTCCAACTGGTTTAATGGCTGCATTAAAGCTCTATGAATCCGGTGCAAACATTACTCTTCTTGAAACACGCCAGGGTTCACAATTACATACCCGTAAACAGGCCGTTGTATTAGACCCATCAATAATGGCGGATTTACGCCATTATCTTGGCTCGGAAGATTATATCGGAATATTTAAACGTGGGTACATATATCCTGATGGCCGTGGCCACTTAGTCATTAGGGATTTAGAGCGGGCGTTAATGAGTCGGTTAATTGAGTTATCGAGAGTTAATTCATCGGATCTTAAAATTGTAACCGGGATGAAAGCTAATGAAATTATTCCGCCTAATGACCTCAATAAAAAGTTTCGCGTTGGTGTTTTGAATCATGATACGAGCTTTGATTGTGATTATGTATACTGCGCTGAAGGGGGTAGAAATGCATTTTCTAATCCGCTTTATATGCTGAAATCACCTAATAAAGCAGAAGTTAATCGCGATCAGACCCCAAACGCATACATTACAATGATTTATGACATCGTTGAAACCAATCCTCAAAACCCTTTTCAGATTGATGGACAATTAACTCATATTAAGAAAATTCGTGATGAATTTCAGCCATCAGTGATGCAAATTAAGTCATTTATTTCAGGTCTTTTGCGTTCATCTAATCATCTTTTTATTGATTTGCAACGTCTTATCGATAATAAGGAATTAGATCAACAACTGAATCAGGTGTTCAATAAATTGTTAAAAGCAGAAACGTTCAAGATCAAGGTTGATGAAAAAGAAGATAATTTGAGAACTTTTGAAACCAAGGGGCAATTTTATATTGCCACCAAGGTGCCCCCTGTACTACAGACGTTTATGCAATTGCTCAATCAAATAGCTAATGATTCTAAAGCTAAGGAAAAAAGCAAACAACTTGCACGAGATATCCAAATCAATATTCAATTGGAATGGTCTAAATTATTGACCCATAAATTCCCATTTTTAAATGATCGACGTGTTACATTAGATTATAAAAATTCGCAGAGTTTTGTGGTGAATCCTCAGGGAACTGCTGTTGCCGCGCGCATCTTAAAGCATCAAGAACAGGAATTGATGGTATTGGCGGGGGGAGACTTATTCAGAGCGCCCCATTTTTATAGTGGCTCCGGTCTATCAAGCGCTCATGCTGAAGTGAATGCCTTTAATCAGTATTTTCAATGGGTGAAGGATGATCCGAATAATCAGCGAAATTACCAGGCTTATTTTTTAGGGGAAATGCGACATATTGCGCATTTTGTTGATAAGAAGATGGCTGAATATTGTTATTTGGATCGCGTACTGCATTCACCAGTAGATATCACTATAGAGGAAGTTGGAACAGAAGCCATTAACATGGAGCGTATGCTACAAAATATTCGCTCTCATCGTGATTATTTACGTGAGGGACTTTCTTCATTCCGTATTGTAAGAACTTTGTTTCAGGGTTTAAGGCAAGAAAAATTAACCATTCTTGATTTATTGGTGAACAAGCTGGAGGCACAATCGTGTTATCATGATTGCCAGACCGCTTTAAAAGAGGTTTTAACTGAAGATAAAGTAAAAACACTGCAGCAGCATCGTTACTCTTTGTGGAGTTCAGCAAAAACACGATCTGCGAACTTTGTTGATAATCTGAAGGAATCCTTAGAAGTTATTAATGAAAGTGAGCGATTTTACTCTGAAACACCTGAGATAAAATTGTAAGTCGACGTGGCAGCAGTCCAAAGGCAGTTTACAAATTAATGGGGCGTTTATTTGCGGTTACTCTATTTAAAGTGACGCAGGTAAACTGCTCCTAACGAACTGTTCTGCTCCTTTACGTTGCGATGGGTGGTTCGTGGCGATATCCTCATTAATGTCACAACATGACCTATGCTATACTTTTACAATCACAAACCCTTAAGGGTACGTAAAGATGATTCCCAGACTGACAGCTTCCTCAGCTGTAGCTCCATCAGTTCTTTTATTTTTACAAAATCTTAAAGAATCTATCGGGTTTCATGGCGAGATTGATCAGTCTTTGAGTAGCCGCTTAATTGTTTCCACGGATAACAGCGTCTATCAGGTTGTGCCACAGGCTGTAATTTTTCCTAAAAATGAACAGGATATTGTATCCATTTTTACTTTGGCAAAGCGCAAAGAATTTCAGGATGTTTCTTTTTCCCCCCGGGGCGGTGGTACAGGTACGAATGGTCAGTCCTTAAGTTCAGGTATTATCATTGATTGTTCGCGATATATGAATTCCATAATTGAGGTGAATCCAGAAGAAGGATGGGTTATTGTTGAGCCAGGGGTTGTATTGGATCAATTAAATGAATTCTTAAAAAAATTCAATAAATTTTTTGCGCCTACCTTATCGCCAAGTAACCGAGCGACGCTAGGAGGCATGGTGAGTACGGATGCCAGTGGTAAGGGTTCTCGCTTATACGGTAAAACCAGTCAACATGTTCTGGCAATTACCGCGGTGTATCCAGATGGTCAGGTTCACACCAGTGAAGAAATAGATGTTTCTCGTCTTGACGAAATGAAAAATCTTCCAGGCAGGGTGGGGCAACTGTATCGGCAAGTGGAACAAACAGTTCGAGATCATCACTCTCTGATTAGCAGTCAATTTCCAAAATTACATCGTTTTATGACCGGTTATAATCTGACCCGTATTTATTCTTCGGATGGCAGGATATTTAACCTGAACGCGGTATTAACCGGTTCAGAAGGCACATTGGCTTATGTGACGCAAATCAAATTAAAACTAACCGATATTCCGAAATTCAAAGGTCTTTTTGTGGTGTTGTATTCTTCTTTTAAAGAGGCGCTTGAACATGCGAAAGATTTGGTTCTGTCCGAGCCAGAAGCAATTGAAACTATGGATGAAACTGTTTTGAATTTAGCAAAAACGGACATTATTTATCACAGTATTCGTGGGTTTGTCACATCGACAGGCTCTATTAATACTGCAGCGATCAATCTTGTTGAATTTGTTGCTGATGATGAGAAGCGATTGAATCAACAAATAGATGCTTTAAAAGTACATTTGCAGAACTACGACTATCATTACGTCGACAATAAAAAAGACATTAATAATCTCTGGGAACTTCGTAAACGCAGCGTTGGTTTATTGGGTAAAACAGAAGGAGTCAGAAAGCCGGTGTCGGGTGTTGAAGATACGGTTGTTCCTCCAGAACATCTTCCTGAATATGTGCGTGAATTTCGTGAGATACTGGATTCTTTGGATTTGAAGTATGGCATGTTTGGTCATATAGATGTGGGGTGTTTGCATGTACGTCCGGCATTTAATTTAATGGATGCAGAAGACAGGCAAAAATATTATGAACTCACTGAACAGATAGCACATCTCACCCAGAAATATGGCGGTGTACTATGGGGGGAACACGGTAAGGGTTTTAGAAGCGAATACGTCCCTTTGTTTTTCGGAGATACTTTATATGAAGAGCTCAGAAAAATTAAATCAAGTTGTGATCCTTATAATCAATTAAATCCAGGAAAAATCGCAGTTCCGCTTGGCATAAATACTCCCTTGATGAATGTGCAATCAGAACAGACCCGAGCCAGTTTGGATATGCAGATCCCTGAAGAGTTGAGGGATCCCTACCGATTAGCCTTAAATTGTAATGGTAATGGGGCTTGTTTTGATTACAAAAGAGAAGACGTAATCTGTCCTTCTTATAAAATCACCCGTGATCGAATTCAATCGCCAAAAGGACGGGCAAGTCTTGTAAGAGAGTGGCTGAGGCAACTGGGGAAATCAAATAGTGATACCTCGCCCGCAAATACAATGAAACGCTTTATTAATAGCTATCATAAAAACAGGGGGCAATACGATTTTTCTCATGAAGTGTATTCTGCCATGGAAGGGTGTCTTTCCTGTCAGGCCTGTAAGTCACAGTGCCCTGTAAATATTAATGTGCCTTCGTTCAGGGCACGATTTTTAGAAGCTTATCATTCGCGTTATATTCGGTCACTGAAAAACTATTTGATAGCTTATAGTGAGCGTATGGGTTATTACCAAAGCAAAGTTCCCAGGTTGAGTAATTTTTTTCTCTCTAATCCAATTATTATCCGGATTTTGGAACACACAGCGGGCTTCATTAACCCACCTTTGTTTAGCAGCCCCAATCTTTCCGTACTTCTGAAAAAAGTACACATTCCCCTGTTGAATTTAAATCAATTGCCTCCATCCAGAAAGTCTATAGTTTTGATCCAGGATTGGGTGACCAGCTTCTACGAGGCTGATTTAGTCATTAAAACCTGTTTGCTGGTGCGGCAATTAGGTTATGAAATTTACGTGATGCCCTGGTTTGAAAATGGAAAATCGCTTCATGTTCAGGGTAAATTGAAGCAGTTTGCTCGAGTAGCTCATAAAAATTCATTGGTCTTAGAGAAGCTGGCACAACATCATTTAACGATGATAGGTATTGATCCTGCTATGGTTTTAACGTACAGGAATGACTATCCGGAGATATTAAAAAAGGCAAATCAGTATCAGGTGATGTTAATTCAGGAATGGTTATCAGAAAGCATACGGACTCAGGATTCGTATCTATTGAAATTTAAAAATACCGGGATAAGGACTCAATATAATTTGTTGAGTCATTGCACTGAACAGGCGAATTGTGGTGAAGCACAGGAGCAATGGCAAAAAATATTTGAATACCTGGGACTCCAACTGACTCCGAAAAAAACAGGGTGCTGTGGTATGGCTGGTTCTTATGGTCATGAGGTTATCCATCAAAACGAATCTCAAGGGTTATTTGAGCTGTCATGGCAGCCATTTTTTGTTGATGAACATGAAGTAAACACTAATCTTGTGGATGGTTATTCGTGTAGATCTCAAGTGAACTATCGGACAGGTTATAAGGCGAAACATCCGGTTGAGTTACTGTATGAATTATTCACAGGAGTTATGAATAACACTCAGTCTCTTAGTTAAAAGTTTGGGAAACGTCATCCCGAATGCAATGAGGGATCTCCTGAACGAGGTACAGTGCCTGCATTTGGAGATCCTTCGCTGAGATCAGGATCTGAGTAATCCTCTCATAATTCTAGCGAGGATAATTATCTACTATTCAGTATAAACTTTCGTCTTTACGAACGAAGTGAAGTAATCCAGAATACAGTTCCAATAAGGCTCCGTTCTGGATTGCTTCGCTTTGCTCGCAAAGACGGGTATTAACTCGCAAAGACGGGTATTAACTCGCAAAGACTAGCGTTAAATTGATCATTGAGACTTAAATAAATGCATTTTCGGTGTTGTAAATTATGAGGGGATACCTCAGCACTGCGTTCAGGATGACGGACTTCCTGAGGTGATTAAGACGTGACATAACCTTCTTTTGCCTCGACCTTGGGGCTTTTCGTAAGTCCAGATTTAATGAAAATCATCAGCATATTAATCGGAGCTTATCTCGATTGACGCTAATCCAATCTTTTTTAAAGAAGTTGTTAACGACTCGTTTTCTCTGGTTGCATATAAATCAAAAGGATCACGAACTTGAACTCCCAGGGATTCTTCAAATACCTGTTGATTACCACTGGCCAGAACTGAATGAGGATTATTATCACCAAGATTTGAAGTAAATATTCCTGCTGCGCTAATGGGGAGAAAATCTTCATAAATAATGGGCGTATACTCCAAAAATCCATCGGAGATTAGATTGATCACGTTATTGTTGAGGATTGTTCCTGCATGTTGAATGCCTTTTTCAGTAGCATGATACTCAAGATACACCAAGCCTTGCTTCATCATTTCATCAAGCGAATCAGGGAACGCTAAAAATTGGTCTTGCAAAACCTGATAATATTCAGCTGAATTGCTTCCATCAAGTGAGGGAATGATGTTTAGGCGCACCTGATTGAGCAGGTTCTCATACAGCGCTTTTCCTTTGGGAGTCAAAGCGATTCCTCTCTGTTCAATTTCCCCAAAACGGGCTTTATGAGTTCCTTTGACCTCATTTCCTTGCTGCGTAGGAAAGTATATTGCTTCATCAAGTGCTTTGAATGAGGTTTGACGTAATAATATGGGAACGCTTCGTTCAGGAGGTCCTTCTATTATCGCCTTCGGGTTTAACCCTCGTTCATACATTTTTTGTTGAATGGTGCCGATGTCCAGGGTTCGTGGTGTGAGATGGTTAATATGTGGTCCTTTAAAACAAACAACATCAGCTATTAATGGATGGACTTGTTCCAGAAGATGATGCTGTTCAAGTGATGTTATTGCTTTATCATGCCAGCGAAAGGTTTCCAGTGCTTCATGCACAAATTCTTTTGCCTGAATCAGGGATAATCCTCCCTTATCAGAGTTGATCGCTATAAGTTCTCTTACTCTTGGAGTGAAAATAGAGCGAGAAGCCAATATGTGTTCTGCCATATGACGGATTTCAGGATCATCAATCAGCTCTGTTCGAAGCAATGAGGTAAAGATCCTGAATGGATTTTTTTTTAAATCCATATCACTTACTGGTCTGAATGCTGTTGCATGTACGGGTAGATCCGCGATGGATAGATCATAATAGCCTACTGGATACATCCCCATAACAGCAAACAGCTCTCTCATGGTCTGCAATTCTGCAGCTGTTCCCAGCCGAATAGCGCCATGGCGTTCCTCACTAATTCGTGCGAGTTCATTATTTTTTTTTAACGAAGCAAGTAAATCAGGATTCGCTGCCAGTGTAGTGGAATTCACCTCATCAACAAGATCCAATAGAGTTCCATATTGAGGAACTTCCTTGCGATACATGTCAGACATTGCTCTTGAAAACAGGGTACGAATCACATGTTGTTCCACACATTCCATGATTGCTCCATGAGCACCAAAAGGTTCATCTTCACAGTATAGTTGAAAAATAATTGATTCATCTGTTGTGAATTCTATCTTGTGATAGAGGCAAGTATCGGGTTAATTAAAGTTAAATGATTCTCATTCTTATGTTGACGTCTGAACATTTATATGTCACTTTAAAAATGAAGGCCGCTTTTTCAATTCATAAATAATCTAAGGAAGGATATTATGTCTCATAAGAAGAACCGCAGTCTTAAATTTGCTCAAGGATTAGGTTATGCCGTTTTAACCGGAGTCAGTGCCGTTGGAACAGTTGTACTAGCCACTGCTACTGTTGGTTTAGCCATGTCAGTTGTAGGAATTCCACTGGCAATCCTTACCGCTGCTGGTACTGCAGGATGTGTTGCGGGAACAGTGTATTTTGGTTATAAAACCGGTCATAAATTCGGTCGTGCTTTTGAATCAGATGATTATGATCATGATCAGGAGCATTACGTGACCCAAGTTGAGATAAAGCATGTATCGGAACATTTTACTGAAAGTCAGAATCAGGTCAAAGAATCTCAACTAAAAAATCAGGAAGATATTACTGGTACTTCAAAGCCACTCTTTGCTCCTGCATCCAAACAAAGCGCTTCTAATGCTCCTGTAATGGATACAGTTTCTTCTATCATTCTTGAGGATGAGACAGTTGCAAAGGCTGGTATGTAATTTGATGTAGCATCAGGGGCTCTGTCATGAGCCCCATCCCTCAGGTTCTGTGTAAATCTCGACTAAATCTCTGCCTGAATTTTTTGCTTTATATAATGCTTCATCAGCTCGTAATATAATTGTTTCCAAAGTGTCATTTTTTTGAAATGAAGTCACCCCAAAACTTACTGTAAGCGATATTTTATAAGAAAATTCATGAACTTTAAGGTTTTGCCGGATATGCTCTGCTAAAATTCCTGCTTGCTCCAAATTCGTTTTTGGGGTGACTATTAAAAATTCCTCACCTCCCCATCGTGATACAATATCGCTGCTTCTTACTGATTTTTTTAAAAGATTGGCTAATTCAAGTAATATTAAATCTCCTACTGTATGTCCAAAAGTATCGTTTATGGATTTAAAGAAATCGATATCAATAAGGATTACAGAAAGATCAGTTTTGTAGCGGTTGATTTGGTTTTTTTCATATTCAAACAGTTCTTTTATTTTATATCGATTGTATAAACCGGTCAGTTGGTCAGTATAAGACAATTTTTTTAAAGTTAATTTTTCTTGTTCCAATAAGTGGTTCGCCTGTCTGAGTTCATTGGTTCGTTCCTGCACCTTAAGTTCCAAATCCAAATTTAAGGCTCTCAGCTCTTCGGTTTGTTTTTCTTTAACCTGTTCATAGCTGTTAACGATAAAAAACAGGCATATTATTGCGAAGCTGCTGACCAAAATATCGAGGTGAGAATAACCAATTGCATCAATAAAAAAGAAATCCCCTATAAAAATAGCAATCATAATTGCCAACATCCAAAGCAAACCTTGCTTTCTCCCTTTTAGGAATAATGCCGTGGACATTAATAAATAAAAGAAAGACAAACGCAGAGTATAAGGAAAATTTAATAAATAAAGACCTATTGCCATAATATAGGATTGTATTAATACTAAAGTACATACCCGTTCAATTTGTTCTATATGACGTTTTAAATAATAAAGGAAGTAAAAGCCAGTGAATGAATAACTCAAAGTAATCAGTGCGAGAAGGGTGCTTTCGTAGCAACGAATCAAACCCATAATAAAGCTGACAATACATACTATAAAATAGATGCTGTTTAAAAAATCATATTTATAACGAATACTCTGAAGTTCTTTAGGAACTTCTTGATTGAATAATCGAAATCTATGATACAGTTTCTTCAAATTCACACCATCAATTAAGATTGATATGTTGATTATAACTCATGTACTTATATTTTATGTAGCAGAATAAGGTGTGCTTCCAATTCATGCCTTCTGGCAATTGTTATAAGATTAGAATTACCTTGATATTGAAGTATCTCTGATTGATAGATTACACTCTAAAAGAGCGTTCAACTAAACGCAGATTACCTACCTTGGAAAACTCAATTCAGCCCTGATTTCTGGAATGTGATTTACAAACTCGTTTTATACTTAGCAGAGGGGTTTTCAATGTGAAGACAGGATTCTAACAGTGACTTAACAATATCCACCTTTTCTATAGGATCCAAAGCAGAATTAAGAATTTGTTTTGTCATGTTTTGAAATATGACTACCAAAGCGGGATAAGTAGTTTGAGGTCCATCTTGTAAAAATTGTGTGATCTCCGGGTGGTTTAAAGCCAAATTAAAGCCCTCAATCATTGAAGAGATAATCAGCTTGCAACTTGCTGATGAAAGGATAACATCATCTTGACTGGAAGATGCGGCAGAACTAGTATTATTGTGTTCCATCATGCTCATTGGTTGATCCGATTCGCTGGATAATCCCTGCAATTGTTTGTGGCGACTGGACTTTTTGGTCTCCGGTACTGTGAAAAAAGCGTGTCCCTTTTCTTTACTGGGATCTCTATCACCTTTTGGGGGATTATAATTTACAAAAGTGGGTTCTAACCAGTTGACCAGTTTGTTGGGGTCTGCGACATGCGTACTAAGAGAACTGTGGGCACAATCATCCGATATGCTCTGGCCATCACGTATATAGGGTTTATGGTCTTTTACCAAAAAGTACTTTTTGGTTTCTTCAAAAGAGGACAGGATTTTACCTGGATAAATGATAAAGTTGTAACCTAGACTGCCCCCTAACCACATAATCGAAGGGTTTTCCTCCGTTAAATAGTTCACCGAGCGATGTCTCCATAATTCCTGAGATGCTGCTGTATCATCTCTATGTCTCATGACAAAACTATCTACATCGGTATCTATGGCTGCCCTGAGTCCATCCGTTGTTTTATAAAGTGGGATCATTTCTTGTATTTTTTCTTCGGCATTGTCTTGGCTAATCCATGTATGCCAACGCATGATTTCAAAATTCTTGCCCATGTCCAATGCAAGTTTATTAATAAAAGCAATTTGCTCATCAACAGATTTATCTGCATTACTGGAACTAAATTCAATACTGTTTAACCCGAGGGGTGCAAGAAATTGGTCTAAATTGGCTTTAAAATAAGCTTCTCCCATGGCTAATGCCTGTCTTTTCAATTCCTCTTCGCTTTCAGCCTCAGGAGGCAGGGATCGAAGATTATGCCAGTAAATTTCATCAGCAATTAAAAAAGTAGTTTTACCTTTAGAAGTAACACCGTCAGGTTTGTTCTGGTGCGTATCAACAGCATATTGAACCAAGGCTCCCAAATATTTTCCTTCACATTGTTCATTTCCTTTAATACTCAGCAGTACTAGATCTTTTGTGTCTGTTAGTGATGGGAAACGGCTCTTTACCGTTCCGTTGGCTTTCCCTTCGAAAATGGCAGATGAAAATACACTGTCTTTGGGGCCTTTAACTTTAGACATTTTATATTCCTCTGTGTGTTAATCGTACCGCTTAGTTCAAGACAATCAAGGCACTAAGTTATTAATATATTCAATTATTTAAATCGGTCAGGTAGTTTCTTGTTTGGGCTATTAGTGTGTACCAATAAAAGGAAAACCTGTAGTTTTGTACTGCATATAGCATAGTATAAAGCATTTTGAAGAAAAAATAACCATTTTATTTTAAATAGTACTAATTAATCTGATAAAATACAGTTGCCTGTTGGACTGTTCTATAAATATACTGATTTCGCTCACAAAAATGTACAGAAGTCGATTAATTATCACGCGTTATTTGTTTTGCTGGGAATATTAATTGATGTTGTTTGGAATATACGACAAGGGTGTTGTCTCTCAGCTATAATGTTAATAAAGGCAGGAAATGGTTTTGAAATAATGAACGATATGCAAAATATTATTGAACAAAAAAATAAAGAAATACAAAAGCTTACTCAAAGTCTGGAAGAAGAGAGATTAAAATTTCAGAATGAGTTACAGGCTGTTCATGATTATTATGAGAGTATTATTGCTTTTATGCCGGGGCATGTGTATTGGTTGGATAGGAATAATGTATTTTTAGGGTGTAATGATTTACAGGCTAAAAATGCCTGTTTGAATTCACGAAAAGATATTGTTGGAAAAACAAATTTTGATATGCCCTGGAAGGATCAGGCAGAAGAATTGAACAGAATTAACAATTTGGTTATGGAAACAGGAATACCTCATACGGCAGAGGAATATGCCATCATGGCTCAGGGCATGGCTATTTACATTTCTCAAAAGGTTCCATTACGTAATAAAAACAATGAAATTATTGGTGTTCTGGGTATTTCACTGGATATTACTGACCGGAAAAAAATGGAAGTTGCCCTTCGACGCGCAAAAGAATCTGCTGAAGTGGCAAATCAGGCCAAAACTGAATTTATTGCAAGCATGAGTCATGACATTCATACCCCGTTAAGTGGTATTGTAGGTATGTCAAAATTATTAGAAGAGCAGGCACTGGTACCTGAGCAAAAACAGTATGCTCGCTGGATCAATGAAAGTGGCGAACAATTATTGGGATTGCTTCAAGGAGTATTGGAAATTGTAGCCGCTGATAATGTCAGAGAGAATGATGTTCAGGTCGAGTTATTTGATTTATATAAAAATATTCAGGATATAGCTTATCTGGTTCGACCTACCGTTCAAATGAAACAAATTCAACTACGAATTGAGATGGATAAACATGTACCTCGCTGCGTGATTACAGATGGTTCAAAATTGCATAAGGTACTGTTAAATCTTTTGGGAAATGCAATTAAATTTACTGAGCAGGGTGTTGTTACGATTAAAGTAACGACTTTGGCTAATGAAAATGATTATGTTCAACTTCGATTTAATGTGATCGATACTGGAATTGGTATCCCCCCCGAGTTACAACTTCGAATTTTTGATCGGTTTTTTCGAGCCGTTCCCTCTCATAAAGGCAGGCATACCGGTTATGGTGTTGGATTGCATATTGCTCAGAAATATGTAGGTTTGTTAGGTGGCGAAATTAAACTGGAAAGTGAACCAGGAAAAGGCTCTAATTTTTATTTCACTCTAACGATGAAAGTGGACAGCAGTGAACGGGAACGATTGGCTAATTGCTCGTCAAAAGTAGAGGCATTGCCTGATTCTCCGCTGATTTTATTAATCGAAGATAATATTCTCTCCCTTCGTCTCCTTGAAACGGTTGTGGAACAGGCTGGTTATCATTTTTATTCAGCAGTTGATGGTGAACATGCAATGGAATTAATAGAAACGAATGATTTTGATTTAATTCTTACTGATCTGGGAATATCAGGATTTTCCGGTAAAAACATCACTCAGATCATTCGTGATTGGGAAAAAACAATGCATAAAAAGTCGATACCAATTATTGGCTTGATGAAAGAAGAATCCAACGTATCAGAAAAGGAATATTTAGAGTACGGAATGAATAAAATTCTGAAGAAACCAATGCATTTAAAATCTTTGCAGAATGCAGTAAGTGAACTGGTTGAAGTGGAACATAGTGAACATGAGGGAAATCAAAATCATTAAGATGCTGAACCGCAGGAGTATCGGGCTATGCACCATTTAAAACTGCTTTTACTTGCGTTTTTTATGTTGGTTTTTTTGCCTTTTTACAGTTATGCGGCGAATGGCGTTAATAATGAGCCCTATTTGCAAATGGATAAAGTCTGCGTTACTAATGGAATGAATAACTTAAAATTAAAATACCCGAATTTGTCTGATGAAGATATAAAATATATTACTGTTTATGGTTGTTTTTGTGCTTATAAAGAAGCCCTGAGAAGCTCACTCCCTTCAGTGGCAAGCGACTTTAGAAATGCATCAGATTGCACCTACTATGCGGTCTTGCGCAATTCAATGAGACAGCAAGTGGATGCCAATTCAACGAAGGACATGAATGGTACCCTGATTGAAAATGAGTGTTTGAATGGTTACCCGCATGATACAACTGATGACAGTGCAAATGATGATCTGGCCAGTTTTTGCAAGTGCGCTGCAATTCCTATCACTAAAATTAATAGTGAACGACGTACTATGAACTTAAATGAAGATCAGATCTACGATAAAATTATTAGAGTGATAAAAGGATGTCGGTATAACTTTTAAGTGACAAGGTTTATTCAATCGTCAATAACCAGAATTTCTGGGAGACACAGGGTGCCTGAATGAACTCTTAAAAGGGGTACATGTTGCGTTGAGTCCGATCCCAATTAAGTGTTTTGGTCTCATCAGTGTAACCAGTTGTAAAAAACCCAATTCCTGATAAAGCAGAAGCGAATCCCAGACTGGCTGTTACAATTCCAGCGGTTCCCAATGAAGCAGCATGTAGCACAGTAAATGCAAGGGCAATAGCAACAGCCCCCAGAGCCATCATAAATCCAGATACAATCTTATAGTCAATGTGGTCAAATAGAGAGTCCAGAGTGTGTTCTTTTTCAATATCAGTAGTTCCTGGTGTTGAAGAATAGGGTTGGGGAGTGATTTCAACCTCAGTTTGTTCAATCAAGGTAGATTCAGTTCGGTCTTCATTATCTATGATCAGGTGGGGATATAGAGCCCTTGCTGTCTTCTTACTTTGCTCAGTCAGTTCATAATTATAGGTGCCATCCTGTAATTCATGAAGTTCGTATATTAATTCTCTGGTTATTGCTGCACAATAAGCATTCATGCTAATAAAACGTATCCAGGAATCGAACAGTGCGTTTTGCCAGGTATTTTCTTGCCATGGCTCAAACTCCTTAATGCTACTGCTGCTAAAAATCTCCAGTTTTGATTCAATAGCTTTTTTGTTCGTGCTGTCTGTTCTGATTTTTAATATGCCTTTACGGTTCTCTTCAGCAAACTCCACTTGAAAGCAAACATAGTAATTCGGTTCTTTATCAGAATAAGTCTCTGAATAGACTAGAGTACAAGCAGCTGATATAGGTTTTCTGGGGCGCATTGTGTTCTTAAGTGATATCAAAAGTTGAACTGATTATATCTTATATTTAAAACAGGGAATACAACACAAGGTTAGGACTTACGAACGATACCCAGTCTTCGTTGAAAGGAATTTTTAATTATTTCGAGAGGCGTCATCTCGAACGAAGTGAGCGATCTTCTGAAATCGGCATGGTGCCTGCTTTTGGAGATCCTTCACTGCGTTCAGGATGACGAAATTTCTTATAAGTCAGATTCAGCGTCCACCATCCAACACATGATGAGCATTATATAAAAAACTAATAACAGGTATTAATATTTTGTATGTACATTTAATGAACAGTTAATCCAGTTAATTATATGATGAGATATCAACGCAGCAGGAGGTATCTTAATCATGCCAGATAATGATAACACGAACACGAGTAGCAGTTCTCAAGCATCAATTGATTTCTTAACAGATCTTGAGTTGGCTGATTATCATTCAGAACCTGAACAATGCTCTGTTTTGTCTGGAATTCGTGACCTTGGGGTTGCGGGCAACCAACGGTGGCTTATGCCTGTAGGCGCAGGGTTTATTTCATCCAATGCCATGTATGATTTGCTAGTTACGGTATTGCAAGGTTATCCAAATCTGATTCCGCAAATGAAAAAAATATTGGCTGAGTATCAAATCCCTGCTGTGGCCGCAACCTATGCAACTCTTGGTGCTTTAGATGCGGTAGGAATTGAGGAAGTTAAAGAATCGAATCGAGTTGCTTTATCCGTCATGTCTGGGTTAGGTGCTACGACGTTTAGTCTTCCAATGACCATGGAGATTTTGACGCGATTTATTCAATTAATTCAGGACCAACCACGAAGTTCCGACGTACTAATTCCCAACTGGTCAGCTGCTATTATAATTACGTTTTGTGGTTTGTTAGGAGTAATACAAGCACTGCAATCAGATTATCTGAAAACCAACGCTGCAGATCCGGAGCGTGAAAAATCGTGGATAAATGAAATAGTCACTCATCCATTTATGTTAACGGCTTCGGCTGTAATGAAATCAGCATCAAGTATCCACGGAGTCACTATGGCCGCCATGGATTTGGCACAGGTGGATACTCAGGCCAATTTGGAATATTACTTGCGCTGGGGTATTACCTTGGCCGCTGGAGTAGTTGGGGGATATGTGCTTGGCAGACCTAATCCTGAGGAACGAAAAGATGCCGTGATTTTTAATGGTGCATTAACAGCAGCACAACTTTTTACTTTATGTCTTGCTTTTGCGGGTACCTTTTATTTTTCTCCTCATGCCGAAGAAATCTATGGTGATGTGATTGAAGAGCAAACCCTCTTGTGGACTGCCATGATTCCCGCTCTGGTAACCATGATTAATTTGTTTCAGTATCTTTGGGTGGCTAGTCCTTCGTTAATCAACAAATTTGAGAATGTTCTGAATCCCTATTTTGAATCCTCTATATCGGCTTCCGAACTGGTGGTGAATGAAGAACTTCCGCTCAATTCAATAAATAGTACAACTTATGGCACAAGTACTGTTGATAGCAATTACAGTAGCTCAAACTCTCAAACTTCATTAGATTTCGAGCTTGATACCAGTAGTTTAAGTGACTCAACTTCTTCAGTTGATGATGCATCTTCTGAACCAGAAGAGCGTTCATCGGATGATGAACAGTCTCAACTCAGCGATGAAGAACATGAAGAATGTGATCCTGATGAACAAACAGAAATAGTGCGTGAATCCCAAAATAAAGAGGAGCCGATAAGTTATGCACGATTAATTGGACAATCCAGCCCCATCTTAAGGGCAGCTGCAGTTGCAGCTAAATCTGATGACTCGACGGATTCAAATACGTTAAACACAGAATTAAGAATTAATTAACTGGAGAACTAAGATGAACAAATTATTAATCGCGTTATTTGCGCTTGTCACGGTACTTGTATCACCATTTGCTCAAGCCAAATCACTCACAGAAAACACGCTAAACACCAATGTGAACTACATGTTTGTGCAAACAGGAAAATACGGATCTTTAATGCCTATTAAAGGAAAAGCCGGATTTTACCAATTAACATTAAAGAATTCAGGTGAATATGTGCATTATTTTTCTGATAGGCCTAATCGCATCACTGGAGTATATCCAACTGCACAATTCGTCAATAAATGGATTAATAATAATACACCGGATGGTTTTAATAAAATGGCACCTAATGCCGCTCTAAGTGCGTTGAATGTGCATTTATTAAAAAACAATCAAGTGAATATTATCGTGCAGTTATCCGAGCCTGCTTATAACCCTAAAAACCAGACGATGACCTATATTGCTCAAATATTGCCTGGAGAGAACAACATAAAACCAATGAAACATCTGGAACAGGTCGCTTTATTTATTGATAGTTATTGTGCCAGTTGCGTAGGTAAAGGATTTTAAAGCATCCTTTTTGTCAATGCCCCGCTATCACGGGCGGGGTAATCCCCTCATTGTTCTAGTGAGTATTATTTTCTACTGTTCAGTATCAATGTTCGTCTTTGCGAACGAAGTGAAGCTGAATACGTATCCAATAAGGCTCCGTTGTGGATTGCTTCGCGTTGCTCGCAAAGACGGCTATTTACATGGCCGTTTGTTGCGCTACTTTATTGGTATTTATTTTATCAATATGTACTATAATTATCTCGCTGTGGACTCAAATCACTGTTTCAGGACACAGTACATTGGAGTTTTTACAAGGAGATTTTATGAATAATAGCAGATTAGCCAGAAGCTTCGGGTTCTCTATATTACTGGGATCAGCACTATTTTTCACTTCAATAGAATTTGCGATGGCGGATGAAGCCTGTCAGGCCGGATGCAGTGTTGCGCAAAAGCGATGTGAAAAAGGCTGCAATGGTGATACTGATTGCATGTTGGGTTGTTCGGATACCAAAGACAATTGTATCCAAAATTGTAATTAATAAAGCAAATGAAACAGGTACTGTTATTGGCTAAATTTCAGTATCTGTTTGTGCTCTGTCTCTGTACTTCTCAATAGCACTTACACTTCCTGTATAACCTTCTAGTACTCAGTCACAGTGAGCACAGGAGCTATCCCGAAAGCAATTTTTTCAATAATAGTCTAATATTTTAATCTAGAGAATTTAAAATTCAGAAAAATAGAGTATTTTCAATTTTAAGTGACTTAAGGATAATAGGGACTTACGGCAGAAACTTTTCAATACTCTTGGGAAGTTTGTCCTCCTGAACGCAGTGAAGGATCTCCCAATACTGGCATTATGCCTGTTTCAGGAGATCTTAAGTCCCCTGGATAATTGACAGGTTATTTAAGGAGCGTTTTTTGTGCGTTCTGATACAAAGAGTATACAACGATTAAAAATAATCTCTGTGGTCTGCACTTTGGTTTCTACTATTGTATCGTGCGCTGTAATTTTTGGCTGGTTAACAGATACTCTTATTTTTAGTCAGTTTGGTTTCAGTTATAAACCCATGAATTTAATCTCAGCATTCAATATGCTTCTTCTTAATTTGGTATTTCTTTTCTATATATTCAGGCCGCGCAATAATGTGTTTTATTATTTTGCTCTAATTATTCCAATTGCAGTCGTAGCTATCGCATGGATCATGTTGATAGATGGCCTCACTGGGATGCATTTAAATTTAGAGAAATGGTTTTTAATAACGTCAATCAGTTTGGGGAACTATGCAGTAAGTCCTATATCGCCAGTGACATTAATCGTACTAATATTGATTGGTACTGCTCTTTTATTATTTTTTATTTTCAATGAAAACTCCAAAAAAATGAGAGTTACAGCTGCGTGGATGCTTATCATCACAATAGTCATTTCTTTGGGTAATGTGTTGGGATATCTCTATAATGCACCTCTTTTGGTTTATGCTGGCGGTCATCAGTTTACCACAACAGCTCTTCCCGCTTCTCTTTGTGCTTTTTTTCTTGCGATAGGAATGATAAGTGCTAACGGAACACGCTATCCCCCTTTAAGCCAATTCGCGGGTTCCTCTTTGTATGCTCAATTTATGAGAGTTCTTGTGCCATTTATAATTGTTTTGTTTATTGTACAGGCTTGGATTAATGTATTTTTTCTCTCATCTTTTAGAGGATATGCTCTTGTTGCAGCTTTTTTAAGTGTTCTATCTACCATAATTATTAGCATGTTGCTGTCGAAGCTGACTCTGAAAATTACTCAGGACATGGATGATCTTATCCATAAACAAAGTAGTACGGCGGAACAATTGAATGAAGCATTATCCTATAATCGCAGTTTAATTGAGGCCAGTCTTGATCCATTAGTCACTATTAACAATGATGGTAAAATAATGGATGTAAACGAGGCAACTATTAAAGAAACGGGTGTATCACGGGATCAATTGATAGGTAGTGATTTTTCTCAATACTTTACTGATCCCCAACGCGCCAATCAAGGGTATAAAGAAGTATTTAAAAATGGATTCGTGAAGGATTATGAATTAACCATTCAGTCTGTTACTGGAAATAAAATTGATGTTTTATATAACGCATCGCTTTATAAAAATAGAAGTGGTGCTATTTCAGGGATATTTGCTGCCGCCAGAGACATCACCGCACGAAAAAAAGCTGAAGAAACTACATTGATTTATGCAAAGGATTTAGAACGATCTAATGAAGAGTTGCAACAATTTGCTTACATCGCTTCTCATGATTTGCAAGAACCCCTAAGAGTAATAACCAGTTATCTGCAATTAATCGAACGGCGGTATAAAGACCATCTGGATCAAGATGCTAACGAATTTATTGCTTTTGCAGTTAATGCTGCTGAAAAATTACAACGCATGATTATGGATCTGCTTGCTTACTCACGCGTAGGAACCAAAGGTAATCCCTTTAGTGAAACTGATTGTAATAAGGTATTAAAGCAAGCCATTGATAATCTCAAGGTGGTTATTGATGAGACAAAAGCAGTCATCGTCAGTGATGATCTTCCAGTTTTGATGGCGGATGAAAATCAATTGGTCGTCGTGTTCCAGAATTTACTTTCTAATGCTATAAAATTTCGGAAACCGAATCAGACTCCAGAAATCAAGATTTCCATAGAAAAAAAAGAACATGTTTGGCTTTTTAGCATTAAAGACAATGGAATTGGTATTGATATGCAATACAAAGACAAACTGTTTATTATTTTCAAACGATTGGTCAGTAGCCAATTTTCTGGTAATGGCATTGGACTTGCTCTGTGTAAACGAATAATTCAACGGCATAAAGGACAGATATGGGTGGATTCTGAGGTGAATAAGGGATCTACTTTTTATTTTACTATTCCTGGTTAAGGAGATTTATAATGGATTTTTTAAGACCCATAGAAATTTTATTAGTTGAAGACAGTCCTGCTGATATTCGCTTGACTCAGGAAGCCTTAAAAGAGAATAAACTCGCGGTTAATCTGAATATAGTGAATGACGGTGTAGAAGCAATGGAGTTTCTAAGGAAAGAAAATAAATATGCGAAAGTCCCCAAACCGGATTTAATTTTACTGGATCTTAATATGCCAAGAAAAGACGGTAGAGAAGTTCTAAAAGAGGTCAAGGACGATCCTGAGTTGCGGACAATTCCGATTGTAATCCTGACGATATCAAAAGCCGAAGAGGATATTTTGCTAACTTACAAACACCATGTGAATTGTTATATTAGAAAACCATTGGATTTGAATCAATTTATGGATGTCGTAAAAAAAATTGAATCATTCTGGTTTACCATAGTTACTTTGCCACCCCAAAAATGATGATGAACACTCATATTCAAGTATTAGTGGTAGAAGATAATCCTGCATTTATTCGCTTGATAGAGGAATTATTAAAAGAATTCAAGCCATCACAATTTGAATTGATTCCTTCGGATTCAATTGCATCCGCAACTAGCATTCTCAAAGAGCAGAATGTAGATGTTATTTTATTGGATTTAGGTTTACCGGATTGTTCCGGTATCGATACGTACAGAAAAATTAATAATTTTGCCTTTAATATCCCTATTATTATTTTAAGCGGTTTACAAGATGAGAATGTTGCTTTAGCTACAATAGCTGAGGGTGCGCAAGATTATTTTATAAAAGGCACTTTTGATGGGAATCTTTTGGCAAGAGCAATATTGTATGCCTTGGAAAGGAAACATAATGAATTAATGATTAGTGATTACACCAGTATTATAGAAAATACCAATGAATCCATTATCAGTATAAATAATGACGGGTTAATAAGAAATCTGAATCATGCGGCACAACAATTGTTTCAATATTCAGAACAAGAAGCTATTGGGCAGTCTGTTTATATTTTAGTACCTGAAGAACATAAATATCTGATGCAGCAAATGTTACATCACACTCAATCAGGTGGTTTCGTTACCGAACATGAATTTATTTTAATAAATAAAAATGGAGTACACATTTGTTGTTTTATTAATGCATCGCCAATAAAAGATAAAATGGATGCAATTATAGGCACCGCGATAATGGCTCTGGATTTTACTATTAGAAAACAAATAGATCTGCGATCCGCAATTCAA
Organism: Legionella quateirensis; assembly: GCF_001467955.1. GTDB lineage: Bacteria > Pseudomonadota > Gammaproteobacteria > Legionellales > Legionellaceae > Legionella > Legionella quateirensis. The sequence continues at coordinate 43,716 of NZ_LNYR01000002.1, forward strand.
CTACGCGTAGCTACTATTTTGGCAGAGATGAATAATTTGCAGAATGTAGCACATAATATTTTAAAAACGATTTGTGAATTATTAGATTTTCAAGTAGGTGAAATATGGGCTTTGGATATAAAAAATGATGAATTAATTCATGCTGCGAGCTGGTGTACGCATAATATGCCATCTGAATTTACCAAAGTGAGTCACGAGCTATCGTTCCTGAGAGGAGAAGGTATTCCAGGATATGTTTGGGAAACGAAACGCACTTATTGGCTTAATGATTTGTCCAAATCGGATAAAGTGGCGCGCAGAATATTATTAGAGCACAATGGATTAACCAGCGCGCTAGGTATTCCTATTCTCTTTGGTGAAGATGTATTGGGTGTGCTGCTTTTTTTTGGTCACCATCTGACTCAACCCGATGTTCCTATGATGATTTTATTTGAAATCATAGGCAAACAAATCGGTACCTTTTTAAAACGTAAACGCATGGAAGATGAGTTAGTGCATTTGGCAAGATATGACATTCTTACTGGATTAGTTAATAAAGCGACAATGGATTCTGCATTAAATCATGCAATAGACGAGGCAAAAATAAATCGAAAGCTCGTCGCTTTTCTATATATTGATCTGGATTATTTTAAAAGCATAAATGATATATTGGGCCACCCCAAAGGGGATCAGGTGTTACAGGAAGTGGCGCATCGCCTACAGTCAGTAGTACGTGAAACAGATCTTATATCCCGTTTTGGTGGAGATGAATTCGTCATTATGATTCCACAAATCCAGTCCAAAGCGCAGATCAGTCATATTGCCCAAAAAATTTTAGACATCATTGCATTACCTTATGTTATTGATCAAAAGGAGTTTTATTTATCCGCCAGCATAGGAATCAGTCTTTACCCGGATAATGGAAAGGATGCAGCAACTTTGTATGTAGCAGCGGATTTAGCTTTATATACAGTCAAGCAAAGTACACGAAATGGATATCAATATGCATCTAAAATTTTAGGAAAAAAAGCGCAACAAAAAATGATGTTGGAAAATCAACTGCACACCGCCTTAAAAAATAATGAATTTATTTTATATTATCAGCCTATAGTTACTATTCAATCCAATAAAATTGAGAGTGTTGAAGCATTGGTTCGTTGGAAGAAACCTAATGGACGAATTTTACTTCCTACAGAATTTATTTCTTTACTTGAACGCAGCGATTTGATTTTATCCATTGGCGAGTGGGTACTTAGGACAGCTTGTGAGCAGATAAAGTTATGGGAACATGCTGGAATTCATTACGTCAGTGTCAATGTATCAATCCATCAATTGAATAATAATTTTATTAAAATGGTTATCAATATTCTAAATGAAACAGGAATTAATCCTCGTAATCTTATTATAGAAATTACTGAAAGCATGTTGATGCAAGAAAAGTTAATGTTCCGTATTATTAATTCTTTGGGAGACCTGGGAGTATTAACTTCTATTGATGATTTTGGAACGGGGTATTCTGCTTTTTCTTATTTACAAACGTTTAATTTTGATACTCTAAAAATAGATAAATCCTTTATCGATAAAATTAACAAAGATAAAACATCGAACTCTATTGTAAAAGCAATAGTAGCGATGACAAAAATATTAAATCTAAAAACAATTGCCGAAGGTGTTGAAACCAGAGAACAGCTTGAGTTCTTAAAGGAAATTGGTTGTGATATGTATCAAGGATTTTACTTTAGTAAACCACTACCGCCAGAACAATTAAATAAGCTTTTGAAAAAGAATAACAAATAGATGGCCAAGTTTTATAAGAATTGGCCATCGGCGCTTTTTAATTCCAGGTGCAACACTCATTAATCGCTGTAACTGTTTAATAACTTTGTGAAAAAACGTCATCCTGAACATCAGTTGTGTCTTTAATCAGATTTATGAACTGTTGTAATTCACATACTGTACCGCCACAAGCAGGAATGGAAACTGGTGTATTATTGTAGGTGACTTTTACTGTGTAATAATTGCTGCCACTTTCATAGAGCGAGAAGTTGAGGTTTGAGGCATAGGGTGGTGCTTTGTACAGTGGGGCGCCTAAAAAGCTCAATGCTCCTGCAACAGTCGTATCATGGGCTGATAATAATACGTATTTTAGTTTGGAGTTTTGTTTGCTGCCTTTCTCAAGAAACTTCGCTATGTTGGTCATTATTTTGGTGCTGTACGCATTGGCTACTTGTTTAGGTCGTTCCTGAGCCATAAATGCCCAATTACTGGCATCAATAATTGTTTCAATATCAGTAGTACTTAATCCTGCAGGCATAGGTGCGTTATGTATCTGGTGAATATATAAAGTATCTCCAATAGGTTGCAGATCGTCTAATGACGTGATCGTGTAACCTATCAGCTGGCTCCAGAGCGGGTATTTATCTTTTAGTGCCTCATTTTTTTGTAGCCATTCCTTGGTTGAATAAACGTATTGTTGCATGAGCTTATCATGCTCTTCTCTGCTTAAACGTTGCAAAATGATCTCATCATATTTCGATGGAGCACTAAAAATCGGGATGGGTTGAAATCCATTGGGTAATGCTGGTGTTGAGGACTCTGTTGTTTTTGGTCCTGTTCCTTGAGGGTATAGACCTAAGAGCAAGGACTGTGCGCTCATTAGCGTGCGTTCATAATCTGTAGAACGAACATAAAGAGTTCCATATTCATAATGTTCAGGCAACAGGTGGGTTTGTTCTATGTATTTTTTTCTGAACTCTACACCCAGGTTATATTCTTGTCGCATGCCTTCTGCGGTTAATTGGCCTGGGCCATCTTGCCATTGATACGGAACAGAGGGTAATAGAGTAATCGGAGTTCTATCGCCGTGACGAATAATATCGACTGCAAAAATAAGCGTATCGGCTGCAAATAAAATAGAGGGAGCGCCCAGCAATAGCGCACATGTTAATCGAATAATATTGCCCATATATTGTACTCCTTAATCTAATAATACAGTGCTCATTTGATTATTTAAGATTGATGACATCAAACTTAACGGCTATAGCTTTGCCATTCGCACTATGACGAGTATTAAAACAAAAATCAAGGATTGATCCTGAACTGGATAATTGCATCAGAACGCACCACAATTGTTTAAGCGAGCGAAGATAGCGAAAAGTACTTGATTAGCCATTTCTTTGTTTTGAACTCACCTATGCCATTATTTGACTTTATTGTTGCGTATTTTTACGTATTGATACTTTTTTATCGTATTTTTATAATTTAAGTATCTAAACTAAATTAAGAACCTTTGAATCGGATTCAGGGTTCAGCAAGGGAGCGAAGATTATGAATCAGTATAAACGTATTTTTATTGTAGGCCATCCTGGAGCCGGTAAAACGCTGCTTGCCAAAACGCTGGCTGAACACCTTGGATGGCAGTTTCTGGATGCTGATTTTGGACTTGAATTCCGTATCGGACGACACTTAAATGAGGTAGTGGGCAAAGAAGGTGAACAAAAATTGCTTCAATGTCAGTCGGATATCATCGCTAATCTTATTTCTAAAGAACATATAGTAGTAGCTACAGATGCAAGTATTGTCTGCAGCGAACGAAATCGAAAGATGCTTTCTTCAGAATGTGTTGTGTTTATAAAGGTTAGTACAGCAGTTCAAATTGATCGAACTTCTCGCAATCCTGTCTCATTATTACCCGTAGCGGATCTTGAAGCATTCCTGGATGGCATGCATCATGAACGTGATCCATTATTTGAACAGGTCGCTACTGTATCAATTGATAGCGATGATAATGCTCTTGAAGAACATGTAGCACGCATTTGCGCGTACGCGTTAAGTTCTGGTGATATAAAACAAAAAACGGGTAAAGTTCAATTAGATAAGCAAGACTCAATAATTTTTCATAAAGTGTTGCATAGTCCGGTACATTTAACAGAGCAACAGGCTATAAGTCTTAAATTATTGGCAAAAGGAAAAAGTTCTAAAGAGATTTCGCGAGCCATGAATATATCGCATAGAACGGTAGAGGGGACTATTGCCAAAACCATGGAGTTATTGGGTTGTACATCAAGTAAAGAATTGATTGCTCTATATCATAGTCAGCATTAATTAAAGACGTAACACTTTGGTTTTACGATCTTATCTTTAACTGGATGTAAACGAATGACAGACAGGTTATTTGATAAATCGAGCTGCTGGCATAATTTTTTTAATCCAGTCACGGACATGACCTATTCGGGGAAACCAGGACATATCCCCATAAGCCGCATTGCCGCTGCCATGTGAATTAACTGCTGCGATTGCCCAACCGTTTTCTGTCTTAATCCATGCAGGGCCACCACTGTCTCCAGAACCAAGAATACCCGAAAGAGGAGAGACCGGTTGGTTAATCCCTTCATCATTAAAAGGATTGTCCAGGGAGCCGTCTTCTTTGGGTAACCAAATTTCCAGATAGTTCCCTGCGTCTCCTTTTTTAGGTGGCGGCTCTACAGCTTTGATGACTGATTCAATTAATCCAACGGCAGCAGCCGGTCGATCGCCAGTATCAATGGACGTGTCTTCTCCTTTTGTTCCGGCTCCACGCCATCCATAACCGATGAAGGTCAGCATCTTGCCGAGTTCAGCAGAACCTTCATACAAGGCCGGTTGCGTACCTGCATCGCTTACACATTCTTTTAAACGTACAATCGCAAAATCATAACCTGTTCTATCGTCCGGATTTTCATTCCATAAGGGATGAACAAAAACAGCTTCTCCATGATATTCTGATCCATCTATCGTTTGATACGAATAATCAGAGGCCTTGGTTTCTGGCAGAAACATATGCCCGGCAGTCAAGACATATCCATGTCCTTTATAATTGCCAATCCAGCTACCGGAACCTGATTCTGATTCACCCTCGAGAAATATCAACGATGAGAATTGTGGCGCTAATGCAAGAGCTTCGGCTTGCTTGAAGCCTGATTTTTTATAAGTGCTTTCAAGAATAATTACAGCTCCTGCAGAGGCAGGGATAAGCAGAGTGAGCGAGCTGATAACGAAAGCGATTAAAAATCGTTTACAGGATTCCATCTGGCACTTCTCCTTGTACTTATTCATCTTTGGACTACTTGCATCGCTTTTTAATTTTAACTTTATTAGTATAGCAAGTTAACTGAATATCAGTTGAATCTGCAACGAGACTCGATTACACTGCTTCATGAAATTATTCCTATCTTCTTAAAAAATCTGGGAATTTTTTCATCATGAGCGTAGTGTAGGATCTCCCTCATTGCATTCGGGAAGACGTTCCCTGTGGTTATTGAGATGTTACGGGGATTTGTGCTAATCGCTATGAAACACCTGACACATTTTGAATGATGTAATTTACACGGATAATTAATAATGGAATGATGTGAAGACGACTTTGTCGACAGATACACTTCACCATAAGGAACTGATGGATCGCATATGCATTTAAGTAGTGTCAACATGTACTCGTTTATGTCTTTGTTTGTTTTGATGTCTTTAAGCAGTCTGATCATCTTTCTTCTTAAACCCCGTTTATCAACAGCCAATTGGGTCGAGCTGGACAAGCGCATGCAGTCCTGGTGGGTGATGATACTCTTGTTAATTCTGGCTCTTGCTATCAATACCACTCTGATGTTGTGTTTTTTTGGATTTGTCAGTTATCTCGCATTGAAAGAATATATGACCATCATTCCAACTCGTAGAGTTGATAGACGTATTATTTTTATCGCCTATATCTCAATACCCTTGCAATATTATTGGATTGGCATTCACTGGTATGGCATGTTTATTATTTTTATTCCAATTTTTATGTTCCTGTTATTACCCATGCGTATGGTTACTTTAAAGCAGACCAAGGGTTTTTTAAAAGCTTCTGGAACGATGCAGTGGGGCGTCATGATGACTGTATTTTGTCTGTCTCATATCGCTTATCTTGGAGTTCTGCCAAATGATGAAGATTGGCAAAATAAGGGGATTAGTCTCATCCTGTATCTGATCGTATTGACCCAATTAAATGACATCAGCCAATACGTATGGGGAAAATGCCTGGGTAAGCGCAAAATTATTCCTGAAATCAGTCCGAATAAAACAGTGGCGGGCTTTTTAGGTGGTGTTTTTACAACCTGTATTCTTGCGGTGGTACTGGGCAACTATTTAACTCCATTTAACTGGTATATGGCTTTGGGTGCTGGGTTGATAATCTCTGTTTCCGGTTTTATTGGTGATTTGACGATGTCTGCTGTAAAACGAGATTTGGGGATAAAAGATACCGGTCAGTTACTTCCCGGACACGGGGGTATTCTTGATCGTATGGACAGCGTTATTTATACGGCGCCATTATTTTTTCATTACATGAGATATTTTTACTACTAATGAATACTGTACTGCGATTTATTTTTTATCAAATTTTTATTCGTCCATTTATCTATGTGATACTTGGTTTGAATGTAACACATAGAGAACGGTTGCCGCTCCAAGGACCGGCTATTATTGTTGCGAATCATAATTCTCATTTGGATACTATGGTCTTAATGAGTTTGTTCCGCTGGAAAGTACAGAAAATAATTCAACCTGTAGCCGCTGCGGATTACTTTTTAAAAAAACCGATTCTGTCCTGGTTTTCGCAAAAAATTATTGGAATTATCCCCATATCGCGCAACAGTGGTAAAAATAAAACCGATCCCTTGTTTAAAGTTCAGGAAGCAATTAATGAACAAAAAATCATTATTTTTTATCCTGAAGGTTCACGTGGGGAACCTGAAAAATTGAGTGAGATTAAAAAAGGAATTGCTCATTTGCTTAATGCTAACCCTGATATACCCGTTTATCCAATTTATATTTATGGTCTGGGTAAATCCTTACCTAAAGACGAGCGATTATTGGTTCCTTTTGTGATTGACGTTATCGTTGGTGAACCGTTTTCTGGAAGCCGCGTGGAATTTTCTCATATGGTTGATACAGTACGAAGTTCATTTAATGAATTAAAATTGGAAATTCCAGAACGTGAATGGGAATAGCTTTTTATGGGTTATACAGGGATATCAATACAATGAATGAACGAAGAGAAATTAACTCCCGCAATGCTAGCTGGGCCAGGTCAATTGCAAAAGCTTTGGCAAAAACTAAAATAACTCCCAACCAAATTTCAATGTTCAGTGTATTCATGTCTGTATTGGCACTGATCGCTTTTTATTATTCCTTTAATCACCCATGGTTATTATTGCTTGCCGTTTTTTTTATTCAAATGAGATTAATGTGTAATCTTTTTGATGGAATGGTAGCGATTGAATACGAAAAAAAATCATATCTAGGGGATATCTTTAATGATCTGCCTGATCGATTCGCGGATTTATTTATTATTCTCGGTTTTAGCTATTCGGTTCAAAATATGCCATTTGCCGTGCAGCTTGGTTGGGTTTGTGTGGTGTTTTCAATGATGACTGCTTATATACGAGTGTTAGGGCGTTCTCTTGGAACCAAAACTTATTTTAGCGGTCCTATGGCCAAACAGCATCGCATGTTTGTTTGTTCTTTATGTGCTGTTCTGCAATATGTGATTTATTTGATGAACGGTACTTTTTCCATAATCTATTGTGGATTGTACATTATCGCTGTAGGTTCAATAATTACTTGTTTTAATCGTCTGTATAAAATTTCAAGTGAAATCAAATTAATACAATCCAGGCTGAGTAGTGAGGTTGCATAGTAAAAAAAGAGTCTATATGATTATTTCGTAGTTAAGTCGTACCAATTTAAATTGGTGAGTCAGTTACTTAGGGATAAGGAGTTACTATGGGCCACGATGGAAAAAAACCAACATCTGATAGTGTTGATAACAATTTTAATATTGAAAAAGGATTAGTTGCCAAGAGAAGAGATGAGTTACTATTGGCAAAAATTTCAGCATTAGTCGAAGCAGATAAAAAAGATACCGAAGTGATTAATCAACGGGAATATACACCAACCGAATCAGCAACACGCTTAACACACCCTACACAATCAAGACCTATCCCTCATCATAAACCTCCTACTCGTTTCCAACGTCAATTTTTTTCGGAAAATCAGGAAAATCAGGGCGAGGAAAGTCATTCTGATTCCAATTTGAATGTTATCGATCAGATTAAAAAAGCGATAGATCGGGCTAAAGATCGTTATGAATCACACATCAAAACGGGAAAAAATCCACGCCATGAATCTGGCTGGTTGACTGGTTGGCGACATGGTTCTGAAGGAATTGATAAGGCAGCAGAACTCAGTGAACAAATAAAGGGTTTAGACGCTATTGATTCAATGATTTTGAATTTGTCTCATTTCTTTATGGATGATAAAACGCGATATAATAATCATTCTTTTGCTTCCTACTTGTTAGATGAACTGAACAGTGTGATAGAAAATGGTTCATTATCTTCATATCGACCTGCTGGAGACGCATCTTATGATAAATTTTCCTGGGTGAAAATTGCTGGCCAGTTGAGGATATTAAGCATGGATAAAGAGGAAATGGTCTCTTCATTCCCTGGTTTATCTAATAATTAATCGGGATTGTCGTAACTTCTCAATGATCTCGGACTTCCGTCATCCTGAACGCAGTGAAGGATCTCCTGATGCAGGCACAGTGCCCTATTCAGGAGATCCCTCATTACATTCGGGATGACGATTTCTATTCCGGACGACGTGACGTGTTTTACTCCAAGACTATCGTCATCCTGAACGCAGTGAAGGATCTCCCAATTCATGCACCATGCCACATTCAGGAGATCCCTCGTTACACTCGGGATGACGGTTAAGTTTCGTCATCCTGAACGCAGTGAAGGATCTCCTGATGCAGGCACAGTACCACATTCAGGAGATCCCTCATTACATTCGGGATGACGTTTTCTATTCGGGATGACGTTTCTCGTTCGCGATAACGTATCTCTGAATAATTGATCTTTTTATTATTCCCCTGCCTCAATACATTGATTTTCAGCATTTTGCTGACACGCATCTGAGCAGGCAATATCATTCGATTTTTCGCATTGAGTCATACAGGCTTGTACCGTTTGTTGTATGCAGAGCTCTTGATCTTCCAGTTCAGAAGCTAATGCAGATTGAACAGGTATTAAACTCAGTACCAGGAGCATCCTGATATATTTTATTTGCATGATGAAAGTTCCTTTGCAAAGGATACTTTAAATTTAGCACATAAAATAGACAATAGAATTGAATAGTAAGAAATAGAATGCAACGATTTTTTACTATCAAAAAAAAAAGAGCTTAGTACACATGATGAGATTTATTTGCGCTAAGCAAAACGATTATTGGAGCGTACTAATAAGCGCAATGCGATCCTTCGCGCATAAAGACGCGCTCAGGATGAAGTAGCTTGGGAGTTATGAATAATTTTAATATTCGTAATCAATGGTAATAGCAGATTCAAGACCATTTTTTAAAATGGGTACGATGAGTTCCTGCGCTACTCTGATATGCTCGGGGTGATTCAAATAGTCATCTCTGCCTTTGATATCAGAAAATTCCATAACGAATGCGTGGTTAAAGCCTTTATTTAATTGTTCAGGGCTGCAATTCGCACCGAATGAGAATTGTTTCATAGCTGGAATTTCAGAATTTAACCTGCCGAGTTGGTTCAGGACAGAACCGATTTGATCATCGGTTATTTCTGGTTTAAATTGCAACAGGACTATATGTTTAATCATGTGATTCTCTTGATTTTAAAAGAAAGAACTCATCCTTTGAGTTTTATCGGATTAATCTAATCTGTTTCTTTTTAATTCCCGATAATCATCAATAGATGCCATGTCATGCCATTTCATTGTAGCAATAGTTAAATTAGGTGCCAAGCAAACGTTGCCGAATGCTATTTTAATGCAGACTGTTCTATTTTTGCCTGATATAATAGTGGTTTTATCAGGTTAAAATATCACTATGGATTTGTCATTTGTATCGGGTTTAATTCTGGGTTGTTTTACCGGTCTAGCCGGAAAATATGTTCTGCAAAAAATAAAAGTTAAAAGAAAATATGATGAAGTCAATAAAAATAAACACTTGGAGTGGGATCAAATAAGTCTGGATTACCCTCAGTTTACGAGTCAATTAAGAGAGGACATAAACAATCCAGAATACAAAAATATAAGGGAGTTTTTTGTAGTCGAGCAGCATGCAATATTAAATACTCAGATACCCCGATTAAGATACGATGTAACGGATGAAATCATCCTCGTTGTCAATCGCCTTGAACGTCTGGGGTTTATTGAACAGGTTAAAACCAATTGCCTGCTCTATAAAATGAAAGACGATTTTATTGCATTATTAAGGTCTGTTCATCACTCCTAAGTCTCTGGTGATTCATTTCACGCCCTTAGACAGTATCCATTTAAGTGATCAATTATTAACGCGTGTATTATGTTATTAATACACGCGATTATACCATTGAGGCGGCAATTGGGGCTATTTTAACGTCACAAAGTCTGTTTAGAGTTATTCGCTGTGGCAAGTGCTTCATTCAAGGGGCTGTTATTAAAGTCTTGAACAATCGTCGTTATAACGCTGGTATATTCTTTGCTCTTAGGCAGTTGAGTCACGAGAGTATCCAAACCTTCTTTGATTTCTGGCCACATCTTCTCAAAGTTGCTTGCAGTCATTGCGTTTATTGTTTGCTTTAACTGTTTTGCCAGGGGAACTTGAGGTACGTCTTTGAGTTGGGCTCCAAATAGGCCACGAACCATATTACGGCCATCTGCTATAGCAGTCCAAAGTTTATCTCCTGTCTCGGTATCGGTGTAGCTGCCTCTCGCTTTGATGTATGCATTGAGCCGTAAGGTAGCAACACTTTGAAATGAAATTAACTCATTTTCATCGATATGTTCTAAAACAACAGCAGGAGAAGAAGGGCTTGATTTCTCATCTGGTTTTATTTCTATAGATGCTTCAGCATCCTCGTCTATGATGATGGTGGGATCCATATGAGTGGCTATAACTTCGTTAAAAGCCTGGTTTTGCGTTTGGGTGTTACTTTCAATATAACTCATGGTCAGGTGCGCAACTGCCGCGTGTCCCCATTGTTGGGGAGTCGTTTTGCCCAGTATGCTGTTATATCCTATATAGGCAATATCATGAATAATCGTTTTCCCTGGCTCACCATCGTGGCCATGTCTAAAGCGTACCTTATACTTGGGCATTTCAATTGGGGGTGATTTTTTGATTTCCTCCAGACGTGTCCAAATAAACGCATTGATTGGATTGCTGCTGGACGGTTTGCTGGTTAACGCTTTATATAGGATACTGGTTGGTTCTGAAAGTCCTGTAACAAACACAGTGTTTAGTTTGTCTAAAATCAGTGCGATATTATCTACTGACGCATAGATATCTAAGTGCTGATCTGAAGGCAGGAGTTGTTGCATTGCTTTATTGATGATATCAGGGGTTATGGGGGCGTGGGCCATGATATCGATGCCACCATCTTCTGTGCGTACGTAATCAACAAATTTTAATGCAGGAAGATAAGCCGTTTTCATCATGGCATCGAACTCAGCATAAGATATAATGTTGTTGTCTATTAAACTTTTTAGGCGGATTAAAGAGGAGCAGGGCTGTACTTCAAGGTTTAATTTTTGTCCTGGGCGTAAATTACCACTTAAGTAATTACTTAATAACGATTTATCATGGTTCGATATTAAAATAGTTCCGCGTTGATCTGGGAAACGCTTCCGTAGCTCATCTAAAATTATCAGCGATAAAATATCATTGCTTCCACGGTCTGCAAACATATCTCCAAAACAGCGTAAATGTATGCCCTCAGGAACATGAGCATCTGCAAATCCTTTAATTATAATTTGCCTGAATTGATCACATTGGATCCTGGTTAATTGGCTAAGCCTGGAGATTGAATCCACATCATATATTTTTATCAATTCATTATATTGTTCTTGATCTATATTGATGATTCCCGCTTCATATAAATACCTTATGAGTACAATAGCGTTGCCATGTGTATCTCCTACAGAGAACGAAGTATTAGGTTTTGGTTTCGTATAGGAGCCAGGCAGGGTTAATAGCTTGGATACATCTTGAGAAACAAGATTTTTGGTATTTTTGGTCATTAGTTTTTATCTCGTGTAATTTAGCAAGAACACATAATTTATATTAAGTATAATATAAAAGTGCCAGAGCGCTTGTATTTTGGTCAATTTTTTGGTGTCGAATAGTGTACTCAGTGATTATTAAGGGAGCATTAAAATGATGAAAAATACTGAGGAAAATTCATATCCTGCGTAGGGTGATCGTTTTAAACATTTAGAACGATATGGTGAAGAAATGCAAAAGTTTTGCCCTGGTTCTTTACCTTTAGAAGTTCTGGCCAACAGGCAACTGCATATACTTTGCTAAAATGTCACTTTAAGTCTAATATTTACTCATAATCAATAATGGCGCACATGGAGGTTGATCATGAGATTATTTTATAGTGGCATTGCGTCACTGCTCATGTTATTCACAACACAAGCCTTTGCTGTTCTCTTATCTTATCCTGTTGACCAGATGCCCGAGTGTAATCAAAGTTATGAGCAGGCACGTGAGCCTAAATTAGAATCTCAGATATTTTCTAAAATGAATGAAATATGCGTAGAAAAGGGTGGAATCCGAGTGAATACTCAATATATTCGTTCAGGAAACTCCAGTGAGCCCTATGATGTCATCTTAAATTGTATTGGGGAAAATCCTTCTGACTATATCATGTTTACTTGTACCTTCAGTACCTTTAAAGATTAAGGGAGGCAGAACAATGAAAACAATCCTGCATATTGGTTTGAATTTGATTTTCATGTTATGCAGCCCTTTAGTCTTTGCTCATATTCCTACCCATTCTCATAAAATTCCTGTTACAGGTTATCCTGTGTACTTGGAAAACCCTCGGTCTATGTATCTCGTTCCTGATACGTTTGAGACTAGCGTAGATGGTAATTTTGTCACCATAGATAATGTAAAACATGTCTGTTACCTATTCCCTCAGTCAGAGCTTAATCCATTAAATAAGAAAATTATAACTGCGAATATTAAGGGCGTGATGCTCTACTGGACTTGTTATCAATTTGACCCCAATTATTTTATTATTATTCCTTAATAATATCGATTAATGACATAGTAACTGAATGCATGTAACATCATTTTGGTATGTGATTCAATAAAATGCGCGTCAAGATTGGTCCATGCCACGTCAACCAGCTTTCGTGCGTCGGAACAACAGGCTTCCAGAGCGCCGCAAGATTCCAGTAACTCGATTACCGCCTGATGCGCCTTATTGTCTTTTGAACCATAAGCGAGTACTTCCCAGATCCTTTGAGATTGTTCGGTGTTGAGATATTCAAGTGATTTAGCAATAGGGTAGGTTACTTTACCGGCGGCTAAATCTTCTGCCAGACACTTCAGGTTGTTTTTGAATCCCCTTAAATTCAGGACATCGTCCATAATCTGAAATGCGATGCCAACGGATTCAAAAAAATGACCCAGAATGGTAATCTGTTCTTTTGTTCCATTACCTAATATTGCTCCCATTTGCGCAAGAGAAGCTGCCGGAACTGCAGATTTTAATCGATGAGTTGCCAGAACATGATTCTGTAATTTTCGATAGTCATTTGATTTAATGCTTTCAGCCATCAGATTTATGTGACCTTCAATATCGATTGCCTGACCGGTATGGGCTGCTCTAAAGGTATCAAAATACAGTTCATAGACTTTACAGCGATCCTCACTGGAAAGAGGTGTTTGTTTTAAGACGATATGAAATAATCCATAGGCCAAAGTTCCGGCATTGATTGCATGAGGTTCACCATAGATAATATGGCAAGCAGGACCTCCTCTTCGAATTGGAGATTTATCCTGAATATCATCAATAATCAGTGAACCAGTATGGATTAATTCTGGCACTGCCAACCAGGGTTGAAATCGGGAAAAGTCACCACCTACCAGATTACAACAAGCAGCCAGAGCATACGAGCGCCATCGTTTTCCTGCGCGATCGGAAATAGTGCGAATGGGAGAAATTATGGTGCGAATCACTTGGTTTAAATCCACACCATCCATGAGATGAGCATTTTCTTCTGAGGCGATTAAATCAAGCATGGCTTTGTAATCGGGTACCAAGGGTAAAAGCTGTTCTATTTCTTTAGATACCGCATCGCTCACGGATGAAAAAAAATCGTCTATAACTCTTACTGGTTTTAGATTGGTTTGTTCAACGTAAGCCAGTCCGGTAACCCACTGCGATTGATGGGTTCCTTTTACGGTACAGCGGCCTTCCCAAAAACAGGGGTAGGCGATCAGTGTAATAAATTCCTGGTCCTCAAATTCTGCGATGATTTCAAGTGTTAATTCCAGCTCAGGTATCTGTAACTTCCAGGAATTCCCATATTCACTGAACGTGCGCATGCTGTTCCATGTGCTTAATACATGAAGTTGAGTCGTGTCATAGAATTTTTGATTTCCTGAGGGATCGATTACGGTACAGAACAGACTGTGAGGTGTTTGAGTGTCTGTATCATAAAGTGAATATAATGAAATGTCATAATTGTTATTTAAATGAATTGACATCCAGGTCCAACTGATTTTAGCGTTTATTTGCTCGGCTGGATTATCGCAGGTTTCAATACCGAATTCGTGATCAAACCAGCCTTCTCCATGAGTTATTTCAAGGCTTTGGTTTGCAAATTGAATCTCTCCTTGCACTGTACATTTAGGAATAAAATAATAAAACATGTGTTCTTTATTTGGGCCGCTTATTACCCCATTTTTTCCCTGACGAACAGCTTCCATTTGAGGTTCGAACAGGAGTGTGCAGCTGATCTGATCTTGTTTGTTATGCGCATTTAAAAGATAAGAGCCATCCATCTGTTTTATTAATGAGAGATCGCCAAAATTCAAGTGAAGAGGATTAGTCGAAACAGTAATGGGTGACGAAATTAATGCATCATCGGTTGGAATTTTTTCTTTATTAAGTACGTCCATCAGAGCCAGTTTAAGACTGGGATCATCCGGATTATAGGTTTCAAGTTTTGCAAGACATATGCTGGGTGTGTCTTTATCAATGAATGAAGCTGTATGGTATTTTTGATTGTTTAAATCACTTAAAGCCCAGAGCGACGAGTAGGTATATTCCTCTATTGAAAACGGATTTCTTTTCATAAAAAAACAGGCAAATATACTGAAATCTTGACCATTTGATGCGGTTATATGGGTGTTAAAATACCACCATTCGGTATCTGATGATTGATGGGGATTATCGTGAGTTAATAAATCAATTGTGCCTTCCAGAGGCCAATCCTTTGGTATTTGATGCATTCATTAACTCCTTATTGTCCTTTCTGTTCATTATTCCATTGCGTTGTATTAAACCCGGTCTCCAGGTTCTGAAGAAGTAACTGACACATTGAATTCGCTAATAAATAAATATAAGGTCTGATTCAACTTATTACCAGTACAATCATTTGATTACTTTAGGTGGTGTTGAGGTAATTTTATAATCAGTCCAGCTCTACTCTTCGAATTTCCACGCCAAGTGTATAGCAGCGGTACATAGGTAACACGTGTAACGGGACATGGGTAACAATTTTAATTATAAAAAAGTGCAGTAAAATTTTCTGCACACTTTCACCTGGTTTAACTTTTTTATTCGTCATCCTCGCGAAGGCGGGGATCCATTTTGAGCATGAGCACAATGCCAGTTATTGCCTGGATCCCCGCCTTCGCGAGGATGACGATCTTATAAAAAATTGGAAATTAAGATTAACTAATGTGCGTTTTAAAAAGTGAGGAGCTCTCAGGGTCTTGCTTCGGGAAGTCGGTTGAAAGGTGATCAAGAGACAGCGCTGTGTTCAAGATGACGAAATTCTCGGGTAATTGAGATGTTATCGTTTGCATGTTAACGTGATTTGGCAGGAATGGTTTTAATCATGTTATACACTACAGGCAATACAAAAAGGGTAAATAAAGTACCAAAACATAAACCACCGATTAACACGGTACCAATTGCATGGCGAGATTCAGATCCGGCATCATGGGACAATACCAGAGGGATTGCGCCAAAAACCATGGCTCCGGTAGTCATTAAAATGGGTCTTAATCGTAAAATGGCTGCTTTTTGAATTGAATCTGCGTATGAATTGCCCTCTTGATGTAGCTTGTTAGCAAATTCCACCATTAAAATTCCGTGCTTACTGATTAATCCAATTAACGTGATCAAGCCTACCTGAGTATAAATATTCAGTGATTGACCAAACAGATAAGTACATAATAAAGCCCCTGAGCAGGCTAAAGGAACAGTAAACAGAATGATCAAAGGGTCGATGAAATTTTGAAATTGAGTCGATAAGATGGCGTAGATAAAGGCCAGGGATAAAAAGAGTAAAAACAGCATGGCATTGGATGACTCAAAAAAGGTCTTGGCAGCTCCTGTCCAGGTGAGCTTGTAATGTTGAGGCAATTGATCTTTGGCTATATGCCATACCTGATTAATACTGTTGGCCATTGAGTCTTTTTTATGTAATTGAATATGCAGGGTTGTTGAGCGCATCTGTTGATAATGATCCAAAGTAGCTGGCTGCGCTTTGGGTTTCATTTGAGTGATAGCGCCAAGAGAAATACGTTTTCCTTCACCAGTAGTCAGATAGAGCTCATTAAGGGTCCAGGGGGAGGAGCTGCCTTTAATCGTCAGATTATAGAGCACCCCATTTTTTTCAAAATTCAAAGATTTGTCGCCACTAAAAAAGACTTCAATAGTTTTGGCAACCTGATTGGGTGTGAGTCCCAGTTTGGCTATTTGATTGTGATCCAATTCAATAGAATACCCCATAGTATCCAGGCGAAGATCATAACGAGTCGATTCAAATTTTTTACTGGCGTCCAACGCTGCTTTCAATTGTTCAACATGGTTAAACAACTCTCTATAACTGTCCTGGCTTGAAATAACCATGGCCAATTCCGTTCCGCTTCCTGCGTTATCAATACCCGGTAAACCGGTATCCCAACTCCATACATGAGGATCGATGGATGGGAAGTGGTTAAAGGCAGGCTTGAGTTCATCAACAATTTGATTTGCGGAACGTTTCCTTTGTGAATGAGGTTTTAACGGAAGGATTACACTGGCTCCCCAATCACCAATAAAGGTCAGTTTGTTATCGGATTCGGGTATTTTATTAATGGTTTTTTCTATGTTGATTATTTTCTTATCCAGTTCATTAATATCTTCTCCGGAGACGGGCGCTGTATAAACACCAATCAGTCCACGATCCTCTTTAGGAGCGGTTTCATGGCTAATGATCTGATACAAACCAATGCTTGCAAGAATAGAGAATAGTGCGGCTGAGAGCGTGAGTTTCTGATGATCAAAAACACACTTAAGTGTTTTGGCATAATTATGAGCCAGTTGTTCAAGAGCATGATCCACTTGGGGAAACCAGTTTTTGGAGTCGCTTTTTAAAAACTGCGCGCACATCAGGGGAGATAGGGTCAGAGCAACGATCCCTGAGATAAATACACTACCTGCCAGAGCTACAGCAAATTCAATAAAAAGTTGTCCCAACATTCCTTGAATAAAAGCAATAGGCAGATACACACTGGCTAAAGTGCAGGTCATTGCAACGATTGCAAATCCTATTTCTTTTGCGCCTTTTAAGGCTGCTTCAACAGGCGATAATCCTTTTTCAATATGTCGCCAGATATTTTCTAAAACGATAATGGCATCATCAACGACCAAACCAATAGCCAGCACCATAGCCAGCAAAGTCATCAGATTAATCGAGAAGCCAAATAGTTTGAGGAAGAGTAACGAACCAAGCAACGAAATCGGAATAGTCACCAGAGGAATAATTGTTGCACGTATATTACGTAAAAATAAAAAGACGATGACCAGCACCAGAATTATTGCTTCAGTGATGGACGAACGGATATTTTTGATTGATGCATTAATAAAATCGGATTGATCAATGATTACATGTACTTTGAGATCATTGGGTAATCCTTGTTGTAATTCGCTAATGGATTGACGAATGTCTTTGGAAACTTCAATAGGGTTTGCATCATTTGCTCTGTTGATGGACAGTACCAAGCCTGTATGTCCATTAACACGAACCCGCATCTGAGTATTATCTGTTTCAAGTGCTACCTTAGCAATGGATTTTAAAAATATGGGGTGTTGATTCGTCGTTTTTATCAGCAGGTTTTCATACTCTTCCTTGCTTTTGGGTTCTGACTGCAAGGTGCTGGGAATTTTATTTTTATAATTTCCTGCAGGCAATGAAATACGACTTTTTGCCAGTGAGTTGACTACTTCATCAACATTGACGCCAAAGGAGTACAGTTTATCGGGTGCCAGGCTAATGTTATAGGTATAAGGTTGTCCCCAGACCTCAACTGATGCGACTCCTGGTACGCTTCGAAATACGTTTTTGAGATTGAGATTTGCATAATGAGTCAGTTCGCCAAATCCGCGGGTGGAGGATTCTAAGGAGATGCCAATAAAAGGTAAACCTGTGGATTTTCTTTGGCGCTCTACATAAGGAGGTTTTACTTCAGAGGGCAATAGCGCTTTAGCGAGGCCTACGGCATCCTGAGTGGCGCTCAAGGCCCTGTCCATAGAGGTTCCTGCTCGGAACATCAAGGTAATCTGAGCACTTCCCGCAAAAGATTGGGATGTGATGGTTTCCAGTCCCTCAATGCCTGCCAGTCTGTCTTCAAGGATATTGGTTACGGAAGTTTCAACCAGATCAGGGCTGGCATTAGGGTATGAAGCATAAACGGTAATTGTTGGAAAACTGATGTCAGGATATTCTCTGATGGATAAATTGAATAAACACAGGATTCCTATAATAACAATCATACTGTTCAGGATGATTGCAGAAACGGGATGTTTTATGAAATAGCCGGTTAATTTCATGGGATTTCAGCCGTTGTGTGCATCAGCAGAGGGATGATGGATCTCTACGGTCATCTCGGGATAGAGACGATCTTGCCCTTTAATAATCAGTTGTTGTCCGGTTTTTAAACCCTCAGTAATTTCAATTTTGTTTTCTTGTTCCAGGCCAGTTTTTACAGGTAACAGGACCACTTTATCTTTTTCTACTATATAGACAAAGGGCTCACTGTTTCTAAGAAACAGTGCTTGAGTTGGGATGACAATGGTGTTGTCTTTTTCTGCTACAATCAAATCAACATTTATTGTGGCGCCTACGAGACAATTGTCACATTGAATATCAACGTCGGCAGGACACATATGCGTGGTTTCATCAACCATTTTTTGGAAGTGGGATAAAGGATATTCTTTGCCCAGTACCCGCACAGGTTGTCCTTCATTAATCTCTGTCAGATTACTGCAGGGGATATCAAAATCCACAATAAGGGAACTGGGATCATAAATTGAAACTACAGCTTCCCCAATAGTGACTTCTGAGCCCTCCCGTTTTTTATATGCACCTATGATGCCATCGAAAGGGGCATAGAAACGCAGATTATCCAGTTCAATTTTAGCTTTGGATAATTCTTTTTGAGCATCCAGCCAGGCCTGTTTTTTTTCTTCAACTTCCTTGGGACTGACAAAACCAGTCTTAAGTAAGGGATTAAACCGATCGAATTGTGTTTTAGCCAAGGTTTCAGTGCTGATTGAAAGTTGTAAATTCTTTTCGACGTCGGGATTATCAATTTTGGCGATTAACGTCCCTTTTTTAATTTTTTGGCCGGTAGGGATAAGCTCATCGAGCATACCGTTGCCCTTTGAAACCAGTACTGTAGTATGTTTGGGATGTATGGTTCCCAATAGACGAATGCTTTGTTGTAGTATTTGTGATGTGACGGTTTCAACTTCAACACGTTTATTCGGGGATTCGGGTATTTGCTCCGCAGAATGAAAGAATATTCTGCCTGTAAAAATAATGGCACAAGAGACAATCAGGGTTACTAATACAATTTTCCAATGATATTTTGATTGCCATTTACTTATATTAAATATGTTGTTCAACACTTTATTTGCCATTAATTGAAAATGAACTTGTTGTGAATTGAGCACAATACCATAAATTTGGTTCTGGATTAACCACTATTTGACGTTTTATGCTAGAAACACAGCCATTTTCTCTGTTGGGTGTAGAGTGTATAATTTTTCTAGTCTTGAGGATTTATATTGGCTGTCATTTATTCAACGGGAATTCCTGGTTACTGGTATATGCAACAGAATGATAATGTGAAACTATATATATTAGTTGGAGATGTGTCATCTCGATCTGGAATCGTCATCCCGAATGTGGCACTTTGCCTATGTCCGGAGATCCTTCACTACGTTCAGGATGACGATTTTCGTTCGAGATGACGATTCTCGTTCGAGATGACGTCTCCAGGAATTATTGAGAAATTACCTGGTTAAGTCAGTTATGTGATCTGATGGGTTCATGGTAAAGGACAGGGAATGCAGATTTTTTTATATGTCATGATGATTTCATTAAGTCTGATGGTTCAGAGCATTCAAGCGAATACGACTTTGACCTTTAAACAAGCATTGACCCTTGCCTATCAAAATAATCCAGAATTACAAGCGGAACTGGATAAAGCCAATGCAATGAAAGGGCGATTTATTCAAAGTAAGCTGTATCCTAATCCGCAATTGGCGTTTACTTCTGAAAATATGGGTGGGTCAGGCCAATATTCAGGTTATGAGTCAGCAGAAACAACATTATCAATAACGCAACCTGTTCCATTAGGTCATCGTTTACAGTACTTGCAAAAACTGACTTATGCGGATTACCTTGCGTCACTTGCACGCATCAAACTCAATAAATCCCAACTTTTTACCGCTGTTGGAAATGCCTACATTGATGCTTTATATGCCGAACAATGGTATTTGGTTACCAAAAAGTTAATCCAGGTGAATGTTGATATTGTATCCGCCATTCAACGACGTGTAGAGGCAGGGGCGGGCGCAGTGCTTGATTTGCGTTTGGCGCAGGTGCGTTTAGGGGAAGCACGTATTCAAAAAATGAAAGCAGGTCGGGATGCATTAATGCAGCGTGCTCGATTGGCTCGGTATTTAGGGAATGAGTTACGAGTGGATAAAAAACTGACGGATGAGGGATTACAACATACTCATTGGACTTGGCCTCAACTGGTAAATAAAATGCCGCAGAGTCCTCAGTTACTTGAAAAGCAACTTCTTCTTAAAGCAAGACGTGCCGCAATTCAATCCGTTAAAAAAGATGTATGGCCTGATCTAAATATTCAATTGGGTGGACGTCATTTTTCAGATGATGGGAGCAACGCCGCCGTTGTTTCAGCGTACTCGCAGCTCCCGATTCATAACCGGAATCAAGGTAAAATTCTTGCTGCTGAAGCCGAATTTACTCAAGCCGTACATGATCTGAAAGGAACACAACTTGAGTTAAGACAAAATGTGTATACAGCCTATTTACGCGCAGAACAGGGGCTTTTTGAGGCCAATCTGGTGACTGATTCACTGTTACCATTGGCTCGAAAATCTCTGCAAGTAGCGAGGGAAGGTTATCAAATGGGACGCTACACCTATATTGAGTTAAGCACGGCACTGAATGCACTGTTTGATGAAGAGCGTCATTACCAACAGGCTCATGCAGACTATCATAAAGCATTATTGACTATAGGCGGCCTTTTAGGCATTGATGGTTACTAAGGAGAACACTTGAACTTATCATCATCCAAAATGCAATGGATTAAATCAGCTATTTTACTATTGACGCTGGTTTTCAGTCCCTCATGGGCTGATGAAGCAGGGCTTCAGACTCAGGATTCGGTCAAGGGTCAGCACGGAGGCCGTTTATTGGAGCACGATCAACTTGCATTGGAGTTAACCCTTTTTGAACAAGGGATGTCGCCACATTTTCGAGCCTATATTTATCAAAATGGAGTCCTTGTTTCTCCAGACCAGAGTCAATTGGAAGTTCAATTGAAACGCTTTAATCATGGATTTGAAACCGTTAGTTTTAAACCGATTGATGATTTTTTACAGAGCGAACAAATTATTCGTGAGCCACATTCATTTGATGTAATGGTCGTTTTGAACTATCAGGGCAAGAAATACAGTTGGCATTATTCCAATTATGAAGGACGAATCAAAATTGTTCCTGCACTACTTAACGCAGCAAAAATTAAAATTGCACAAGCCGCAAGTGTAACCATAGAAAAACAATTGAAGGTTGTTGGTAAAATAATGCCTAATCGCGACACAATGGCGCCTGTATACCCGCGTTATTCAGGCCTTATTAAATTGCTCACGAAAAATCTGGGTGATGAAGTCACTAAAGGTGAATTATTAGTGACCATTGAAAGTAATGAAAGTTTACAAAATTACTCCATTCCCGCTCCAATTTCAGGAACTGTAGTTCAAAAATATGCAACTACAGGTGAATTGGCCAAGGGAGATAAACCCATTTATGAAATTGCTAACTTGGCTAATGTATGGGCTGACTTAACTTTGTACCGAAAAGATGCTCCTTTGGTCAGGCAAGGAATGAGCGTGATTGTTACCGGCGATGAAGGAAAACCACAATCTCGCAGCATCATTAATTACATCTCCCCTTTAGGTATTGAAGACAGTCAAACGATTCTAGCCAGAGCCATATTACCTAACGCAGGGCGTATCTGGTTACCTGGAATGTATGTTAATGCGGTCATCACGATAGAGAAAAAAACAGTTCCGGTTGCCGTACCACATACGGCATTACAACGGATGCAGGATAAAGATGTGGTTTTTGTTCAGCAGGGCGATTTTTTTGAAGCGACTCCAGTAATTCTTGGTGAGGAAGATGCGCAATGGGTAGAAATCAAATCCGGTCTTGAACCCGGAGAATACTATGTCAGTGACAACAGTTTCTTTCTCAAGGCGGAAATCGGAAAAGAAGGCGCTATACACGACCATTAAGGAGCCAGAATGCTTGAACGCATCATTCGTTTTTCCCTGAAGCACCGATGGTTTGTTTTGTTGTTTACTTTAATAATCGCCGGAATGGGAGTGTATAATTTTCAGCATCTTCCCATTGATGCGGTTCCTGATATTACAAACGTTCAGGTACAAATAAATACTGAGGCCATAGGTTTTACCCCAATGGAAGTGGAGCAGCGGATTACTTTTCCTATTGAAATTGCCATGAGCGGAATCCCGAATCTTGATTACACGCGATCTTTATCGCGTTACGGTCTTTCACAAGTCACCGTCGTTTTTAAAGAGGGTACTGATATTTATTTTGCCCGTCAGCTGATCTATGAACGATTACAGGAAGTCAAAAATAAGTTACCCCCTGAAGCAGAAACCAAATTAGGTCCTATTTCTACTGGATTAGGTGAGATTTTCATGTATACCGTGAATAACAAGCCTGGAACGCCAGTCAGTCAACAATACAGTACTACTGAACTGCGAACCATTCAGGATTGGATCATTAAGCCTCAATTGAGAAATGTTCCGGGTGTTGCCGAGGTGAATACAGTCGGTGGTTTTACAAAACAGATTCACATCACTCCTGATCCAGGAAAACTGGTGCGCTATCATTTGAGTTTTAAAGATGTGATTACTGCTTTGGAACGGAATAATGCCAATATTGGCGCAGGGTATATTGAACGAAATGGGGAGCAGTATCTTATTCGAGTCCCTGGTCAGGTTCAAAGTCTCGATGATATAAATAATATAGTGATAGCGAGTTTTGAAGGTACTCCTGTTCGTATATTGAATGTCGCAGAAGTAAAGCCGGGCATGGAACTACGAACCGGGGCTGCAACAGAACATTCTAAAGAGGTGGTTCTCGGTACAGTGTTTATGCTGATGGGGGAAAACAGCAGAACAGTAGCCCAACGTGTGGCAAAGCAATTAGCATTTATTAACATCGCCTTGCCTGATGGAGTAGAAGCCCTCCCTGTTTATAATCGCACGACGCTCGTAAACGCAACGATTAATACAGTTAAAAATAATTTGCTTGAAGGTGCATTGCTGGTTTGTATCGTTTTATTTCTCTTTTTGGGTAATATCCGAGCTGCTTTGATTACGGCGATGGTTATTCCTTTATCCATGTTATTAACCATCAGCGGAATGGTCAGTAGTAAAATCAGCGCCAATTTGATGAGTCTTGGCGCTCTTGATTTTGGTTTGATCGTTGATGGGGCGGTGATTATTGTTGAGAACTGCATCAAGCATTTAGGTCGTGTTCAGGAAGAACTTCAACGGACTCTTAACCTGGAAGAACGCTTAAAAGTGATTTCCGAGGCAACCACTGAAGTCATTCGCCCCAGTATTTTTGGTGTTTTTATTATTACTGTAGTGTACCTGCCTATTCTTACCTTGACTGGTGTTGAAGGTAAAATGTTTTTACCTATGGCTGAAACAGTGATTATCGCGCTTTTGGCTTCAATGCTGTTTGCACTGACTTTTGTTCCAGCAGCTATTGCTATTTTTCTTAGGGGTCGGGTACGGGAAAAAGACAATATTTTGGTACATTATTTAACACTTGGATATGAAAAAATTTTAGCTGTCTGTATTCGTGAACGAGTTAAGGTACTTATTTCAGCGTTCATTTTGGTGATCGTGAGTCTGCTGGTGACCTTTCATTTAGGCGGCGAATTTATTCCAAGCCTGGACGAAGGAGATATTGCAATGCATGCCATGCGTATTCCTGGAACAAGCTTGACACAGGCAATTACCATGCAACATCTTGTTGAAGAGAAAATCAGTCAGTTTCCTGAGGTAAAACGTGTATTCTCCAAGATAGGAACCGCTGAAATCGCTACTGATCCCATGCCGCCCAGTGTTGCGGATACTTTTATCATTATGAAATCTCGTACTCAATGGCCCAACCCTAAAAAAACCAAGCAGCAACTGGTGCATGAAATAGAAGAGGCCGTGAAGCAAATACCGGGTAATAATTATGAGTTTACCCAACCCATCCAAATGCGTTTTAATGAACTGATTTCTGGAGTACGCAGTGATGTTGCGGTAAAGATTTTTGGCGATGATATGAATATTTTAACTGCGATTGCTGATGCCATTAGTGGGCAATTAAAACAAATCCCTGGATCTGCGGATATAAAAGTGGAACAGGTGGAGGGATTGCCTCTTTTTACAGTGGAGATCAATCGAAATGCTTTATCGCGATACGGATTGCAGATTGCTGATGTGCAGGATGCTATTACTATCGCGATTGGGGGTAAAAAAGGCGGTGAACTGTTTGAGGGAGACAAAAGATTTGATTTAATTGTTCGTCTCCCGGAAGAATTACGAACAGATCCTCATGTATTGCGCTGGATACTCATTCCATTGCCTCTTGCCAAGGATGGAGAGCGGCATTTTATTCCGCTTAGCGAAGTGGCTGCATTAATTCGCAGTGAGAGTCCTAATCAGATAAGTCGTGAAAATGGCAAGCGCCGAGTGGTTGTCAGCGTTAATGTGCGGGATAGGGATTTAAGTTCTTTTGTTAATGAGGCTAAATCGAGTGTGGAACAGAACATCAAAATACCGAGTGGTTATTGGGTCGTTTGGGGAGGTCAATTTGAACAGATGAAATCAGCATCTCAACGCCTTGCTCTGGTGATCCCTGTCACTTTGCTGGTCATTTACCTTTTGTTATTTATGAGTTTTGGCAGTGTACGGGATGCTCTATTGGTTTATTCCGGTATTCCTCTGGCACTAACTGGCGGTGTGTTGGCTCTGTTATTAAGAGGAATTCCCTTGTCGATCTCAGCTGGTGTTGGTTTTATTGCTCTTTCAGGTGTGGCGGTATTAAACGGTCAGGTCATGATTGCATTTATTAATAAACTACGTGACCAAAACCATCTGGGTTTGCAGTCTGCAATAATACAAGGTTCAATTGCCCGATTGCGACCTGTATTGATGACAGCTCTGGTTGCTTCTCTAGGATTTGTTCCTATGGCTTTAGCCACTGGAACGGGAGCGGAAGTCCAAAGACCACTGGCAACTGTGGTTATTGGTGGAATTATTTCTTCGACTTTTCTTACTTTGTTGGTTTTACCGGGATTGTATTATTTATTTCATCAATACGATAAAGAATAGGCAGCGTGGTTGCCCTGAGTGAGAGATCTAAGGTTTTGATTCTCTAGGGATAGGTTGTGTTGACCATTCTGATTTCGACGTCCCGCGACTAGTTCGCGGGATCCAGTTTGATCTTGATGAATATATTATGTTCGTTATTGATTCTGAATTTCTGGATCCCGCGAACTAGTCGCGGGACGTTGGGAAACGTATGATGCGATGTTGGGAATCGTATGATGTGACGTTGGGAATATTTTGATGAATTGTCATCACACCCTAATATTTTACTACTATTCATTCGGATAATTGCTCCGTATTGTGATTTAATTGAGCAGCGGGGCGGCTAAGGAAGGATTTATTATTTAATTGCCAATAAAGCCTCTGAGCCTTAAAAGGCATGAGTAGCAAATTAATAATTTTGTTGTCGGATTGCTGCAAGTAAGCAGGGACACCTATAGTAATGGAACTCTGAACTACATTCAGTTTTATTGTCCGATGCAGCTTATCCCAAAATGAAAATACCACACCATAATTTCGATTCGTTTCGTCCATGAAGTTTGAATGATGGATGCCATGCATTCTTGGCGTGACTATTATTTTATTCAGCATTTGTTCTAAACGTAGAGGGAGGCGTATATTGCTGTGTTGAAAAAAGGTACTGGCCTGAAAAATAAATTCATAACAAATGAATATCAAGGGATTGATACCCAATACCGCTAACTGAACCAATCGAAACACACTGGAGTAGGCAATTTCAACTACATGAAAACGCATGGAAGTGGTTACGTCCAAATCGGGATCGGCATGATGAACATTATGAAATCGCCATAAAAGCGGGACTTCATGATTGAGTCTATGCCAATAATAAAACGTTAAATCCATGAGCATGAAACCTGAAAAAAAGTGAACTAGGCTATTCGATTGAACTAGGGACAACAGTCCAACGCCATGAGATTGGGTAAGGTCAACAGTGAATTGGGCTACAGGAACTATAAATATCTTGGCGCTAAAATAAACCAGAATGGTGAAGCTAAGATTAACAATCCATCGTTCCATGAGTTGTCTGACAGGTTTTCTTAATGGTTTTTTATATTCAAGAAATAACAAAGCAAGATAAATAATGGCCAGTGACAGTGCGATAATAAAATGTATTTGGGTAAAGTCACTTGATGTCATTATGTCAAAATCCTAATGCTATTGTAGCGATCGAAGTGTTGTATTATGAGTTATTTAACTCATTTTGTTTATTAGAGAAAAAGCTGGAGACACTAATTCCTTTTCTTTCCCGGTTAAATCGGGAAAAAATTCCAGTTTCCAACCAACCTTGGGGGGTGTTGTTATTAATTGATTGAATGCTTTGATTAATTGTTCATCGGTTTTTTCATGATTATCAATGGTTGGGTAGGACTCCGCGTCTTTACGGTGTGGTTCGAAAGCAATAATCAGTTGTTTAAAATAGGAGACGGTAACGAAATCATCGCGCTGTGCAATTCGTAAACTGGTTTGTTCCTGTTCGCAGCGTACGTAAATAAACTGGAGATCATCGAATTCAGCACGGAACAATTGCCTGTCCGATTCACGTAACATGGCTTGTGAGACTATGATAAACGGGTTATTTTTCTTTAGTTCTTTTATTTTATTAATGATTGTTGAACTCAGTTCAGTTGTCATTTGGCGTGTAAAGGGTCGTTCATCGCGAACGGCCAGCTTCATTTCTTCAGTGAGAGCCTCGTCACCATCCCAATAACAGGCTCCTGACTTTTGTTCCATGAGTCGTCCAATGTAGGTTTTACCGACTCCTGGTAAGCCAAATAAAAAAACTATCATAGACTTCCTTTTTCTAGTCGCATCCATGCCCTACAGTGTAGGGACGCAAGTAAAAATCCTATTCCTCACTCAGGGAAAAGTAAAGAGTGTTCGGTTATAAAAATTACACGGTTATTTTGCAATACCTCTTGAACCTTGGATACATAATAAGTTATTAATCAATCTGAGCTCGAAAGAAGCGAAATACCAAATAAATAGATTGGCGATCAAATAAAGGACTAATGATATGTATAATGACAAACTGATCGAAGGAAATCCAAAGAAACCCCCAACATCCAATGCCTTGCCCAGTCGGGCTTTAGCAACTCACTTTGTAATGGATGCTGAGGCTGATAGAACTTATTACCTCAGAAGTACTGTTCAAGGAATCGGGAATTTTATCTCGACCCGGGCATCAGAACTTTATAATACTCTGGCGATGACTTTTTCGTTAGACTCTATGGATTTCACCAATTTCAAAAAATACATCTGGCCTGTTATTACATCGGGAGCGGCTTTAGCCATAGGCGATTATGTCATGGGAGGAATCAGTGAATTTCAAACTGGTGTTCCTGAATATGATTTTATTTACAAATTCTTTTTTGGTGCAGCAATATTAGGCTATTGCGCGATGCACCGCATTACAGAAACCGAGTTTAAAACAACGGCTGGACTTTCCGCTGCTGTTGCAAGTGAAGTGGTGGCAATTACTTATTTGTACAGTTCGATTTTCAGTGGTACCCGTTTGATGATAGGTGATTCTTTATCCGATGGTTATGCCTTTGTTGCCAGTTTAGGTAGCAGTGCTCTGGTCGTACCAAGCAGTGTTGCTTTTTTAACTCAAAAGTTGCAGGATTTATTGGTCAGATACCAATACAGTAGAGGAGCACAACGATCTGATACTGCAGTGATAAGCAGTGGATTGACGCCATTATCCAATTTGTATTTTCAGTTGAATCATTTTCTTGTCTCTGAATTGATGTCCAGTTCGCGCATGTTTCAGTTAGGATTAATTTCACATAATATTCTTAATGCGGAACGTATAGTTCAGAAATTCAGAAATCTTCCTGCCTTGCTTGCCGATTTAACCCCTGAAACGATTAGAAAACTACTGGATCAGCAAAAAAAACTCAAACAGGATTATGAATATAATAATACCTTGCACAAGGTACTCCGATTTACTCCACAAGGATCGGTATTTGTAGAAATTCCGAGATACCGTCTGCGGACAGGGGATTTAGTCTATTGTGACGAGCGGGTAGATTTGTCTTCAGTCCCTTTATCAGGAGAAATTGTCGCGTTACAGCGAAATAAAGAGGGCCAATTTATAGAAAGTCCAGAGCAACGAAAATTCAGTGTCAATCTGCGCGCTCAAAATGGAGAAGACGTGTGGATAGAACATTTATCCAAACCTGACTTTTCCAGTAAGTACAGTAAGGTTGATTTACATGCCATTCATGATGGAAAGCAGGCTGGTGTACTGGTTGGCGATAAATTGAATCTGTATGGGAACGATAATATGTTCATACAGATTAAGCCGGAAAAAGAGCTATTATTAAGTGGTGGTTATGAGAAAAAATCGGTTATTAATCAGATCGTTGCAGAACGCAAACAAAGAAGTGTTTTGCACTCGATTCTTGCATCCATCATTATGGCTGGTTTTTTACAAAGAGACATCATCACCTTGCCAGCTGAATCTTTACGTTTAATGTTCACTTTATTTCAAACGATGATTCCTTTTTCGGAGGCATTTTTGCGTGATGCAGTAAATAGCCGATTAATGAAAAAACTGAATAAAAACATGGAAGGTAAACCATTTGAAACGATTGATGCGCTAAGAGTTGTGGATTTATGCAATGCCTTGGGAGGTTATTATCATGATCGTTTTCCTAATGGGGTAGCGATAATTTCTGATAAAACCGGAACTTTGACTACTACTAAAATGGATGTTCTCGGTTTGTGGTCCATGGGGATGCCTGAAGACGTTCAACACGTATTAAAAGAAAAAAAGGAATTGCTATTGCCAGATGAGCGTTTGCAAATGGAATCGTTTGAGGTCTTTGCCAGCGCGTATACCAACAATAAAAAAGAGTTGGAACCTGAAGAGCATGCGATTTTGGAATTATTCAAGGCATTAGTAGACAATGAGCACTGCTTGCAGGTCAGTATTCTGGGAAATAACCACTTTAAGAAAACCATTACTGTTGAAGACAAGGCAAAGGAAATTGAAAGCTTTCATTTAGGTTTATACCGTACTTTTGGTGGACGTTTCACTTTGGTAGATGAAGGTAATAATAAATATTTGGTATTTTGTGGTGTGCCGAAGCAAGAGGTATTTAATAACACCACTTTAATGCAACATTATGCCGCAATGCAAAGCAGGAAAGGAGTATTATCTCGAGACTGGTGCATAGCCCGTACACCAATTTCAGAACAGGAATCGATTAGTTTAAAGCAATTATTTGATGAGGATAATAAAAAGGGAATTGAAGCTTTTATTCTGAATCACCCTGAAATGATAAACAACATGCAGCATTATGTTACTTTTATTATTGATAACCCGGTAAAAAAAGGTGCGGAACACTTTATTGGACAATGCCGGGAAATTCATGTTCCTGTTTTCGTTGCTACTGGAGATACGACCAAGGCTGCGGAAAATATAGCCAGAGTTTTATGTCCTGCCTATGCGAAAAATATTCTGTCAATTCGCGCTGATAAAGTGGAGACTCTGGAGCTTGATGCTCTGGATGAAGAGGCTATTCCTTCTGATTCAACGGTTATCTATTCTGGCATCAACTCTGTTGTCCTTTCTCATTTCAAACAGTTGTTAGCCAGAGAGAAAGCGATGCGTCCTGTAATTATTTTTGCTGAAATGAGCACGGAAGGAAAAGGCATATTAGCCCGATTTCTCAAAGACAATCAGTTCTTTGTAGTTGCTAATGGGGATGGTACTAACGATGTCATGATGATGAAAAATTCAGATGTTGTGATTGCTCATTATTCTGATGATAATACGTTTGCACCAGGTGTTGATTCTTTATCCAATATCAGTGACGAACAATTACGTCATCTTTTTGGATCGAAACAATCATTTTATGAATTATTTGATATTCATCTTCCCGATAGCCTGTTCAGGCAGCAATTTACTCCTCTTGCTAATTCTCAGGAAAAACCCAGTCTGGCTTTAGCATTGAAAAGTGGAAAAATGAGTTTTGATTTGGTTCATGCTGTTGGGGTGACCGATGTTAAAGAAATGTATCAGCAACATTGGTTCAGCGTTGCTTTTGATTTGATGTGGTTGTGGATTGCATTCTACGAAATCAATCAAAGTACCGATTTACCTATGGACAATCAAAATATCAGCGCATCTCGTTTCATTACTCAATCGATGGGGATAGTCATGCTGATCGCTGTTTTTCAATCGCTGGCTAATTATGCCCTGGCAGGAGAGTCTACCAATTTGACGACCATGCTTCTTATGTTATCGATGCTACCTATTGTCCTTAAAAGTATATTTTCTGGATTTAGAATGGTGCAGGAGAGGCTATATCCAGCTCCTGAACTGCATGAAAGTGAAGAGGATGAGGAGCCTCAAACTCGTTCACGTGGGGGTATTATGGGTTATCTGGGTACTCTATTCAGATCAGGACGGCAGAGTCCGAGTCAGGTTCAATCCATAAAGGATGCACCGCAGTTAAAAGAGGCGCCAGAATTCAAATAATTACTGTTGGCTTGAAATTAAAGAATTGGACAACGAGCTTATAGCTGTTTATTCAAAGTAATTTCAATAGTTAGCGAGATCTCGATAACTTTTGAATTTAAAAATTGAACATTTTGTCAAGAAAAACTTAAGGCATCATTGGAAGCGGTTCACTCGCGATGACGGTTGTTTTACTCGAGTCTTGTTACGTCATCCTGAACGCAGTGAAGGATCTCCTTCAAAGTGGCGGAATAACTGCCTAGTTGCCACAATCAGGAGATCCCTCGTTTCACTCGGGATGACGGTAAGGCTTCGGAGTCTGATCAAGACAGATTTTGCTTCGCAAAAACGTTCATGGCTTCTATTAAAAATACGGCCAAATCGGGATGATATTGGGTATAAAACTCGCGAAAATCCTGATGCTCAAGATACACCTGACCCAAGCCAATGTAAGTGTCCTGATTGGGGGTCCAAAAAGTTTTTACCCAAGTATAATGTGTTCGAATTAGTTTCTGTACCTCATCGGATTCCGGTTTTAAATGATGGGTTAAGGCGTTGACCAACGCTTTATTTAAGTCATCTCCTGCTTGTTTAAACTGTTCCCAGTCATTCTTTTTCCAATCCTTTACTTTATTCCAACTCTCATCAATCTCTTTTTGCGTTATCGTACCCTTATCCAGCAGGTATTGCTCATGTTCCTTTTGCTTTGCAGGATCAAAGCCATCATACAGTTCTTTATCACGCATGGTTAATTTACCTCTTATATGTGAAATGGTTTTATCAATCGTCCTGATGAGTTTATCTGTTCGTTCAAGACTGGATTGCAGTATGGATTTATGAGTTTTTAATGACTCGATTTTATCGAAATCATCACTACTGATAATCCGTTGTATGTCGTTCAGAGGAAAACCCAATTCACGGAAAAATAATATTTGCTGAAGCATCAACAATTGCTCTTCTTCATAATAACGATACTGATTTTCGCCATAAAAAGCAGGCTTGAGCAGACCAATTTCGTCATAGAACCGAAGAGTGCGCGCGCTAACGCCTGAAAGCTCCGCTAATTTTTTTACTGTGTAGTGCATTTTTAACTCCTCTTACCGACCAGACACACGATAAGGGATTACGTAACGTTAAGGTCAATAGTTAATTTACAGTTCTATTCTAATTTATTTTAGTTTGTTTTTTGCACAATCGCTCTTCAATTTTAAACGGCTTATCAATCGGCCATTTTTTTTAAAAGCGTCTATAATCAGTACGAGTTACAATAATAAATAGGGAATACATCATGTATAAAAAATTTCTATGGATGGCAGCACTTGTTTGTTCTTTGGTACTGAGTCAATCCTCATTTTCAGATTCATGGGGGTGTGGGGAAGGGATGAAATCCATGTTGCAAACTTTGAAGCTTGATGATGAACAAAAGGCTAAAATCAAAACTATATTTGATCAACAACAAGCTTCAATGAAGGATTTTGGGACTCAAATGAGTGTGTTGGATACCCAAATCGATCAACAGATAAATGCAACCAAATTGGATCAGTCTGCACTGGATGATTTGGTTGATAAAAAAGCAAAACTGATTGGTTCTATGATCAAATCTAAAATTATGACCAAAATGCAGATTTATGCCGTTCTTAGTGCCGATCAAAAAACTGATCTTCAAAATATGATGAAAAAGCTGGAAGATAAAATTGCTGCAAAATTTAAAAGTTGTCATCAGAACGATTAATCCGGGCATGCAAGTTCATGGTTTATGTTCAGGCACCTGAATGTTTTTTGGGTGCCGATTTCCTGTAATAATTAATTGATTATTCAGTATATCTCCCAGATAATAAAATTCTTGATAATGTCTCTTGTATAATGTGGAGTATCTATGACTAAAAAATCCCATATTCTTTTAGCCTGGGTGCCGCATTTATTTTTATTTTATAAGGAAAAAGTATTTAAAAAACTAATGCCAATTATGTTGGTGTTGACTGTTTATGCCATTGTAATTGGTATTTGGTTTAGAAACACTTCAGGTTATGATCTGGGACAATTTCATCTTATTTTCAGTTTTATTTTAACGATTATTATTAGTTTTAGAGTAAACAGCAGTTATGGTCGCTGGTGGGAAGGGCGTACTCTTTGGGGCTCCATTGTAAATAACAGCCGTAATCTGGGATTAAAGTTTGATACCTTTTTTGGATTGAATCAGCATCCTGATTTTTACCTCTTGCTGAAGAAGTTGCCTGTTATTATCAAGGCCAATTTGCGCAACAATACTAAACTGTTAAAAGATGAGTTGGGCGAGTTAGGCATAACAGAATTTAAATCCCAACAACCAGTACTTCTGGTAGTCCAACCAATGTATCGTATCATTAATTCTTTACGTAACGGAACTCGGGACAGAGCAGAACAATGTACTCAATTGGAAAATCATTTGGCTGCTTTAATTGACATGTCTGGAGGTTGTGAGCGTATAGCCAATACTCGTGTTCCTCCTGCTTATGCATTTTTTGTGAAGCAGGCATTATTGTTTTATTCGTTAATGTTTCCTTTTGGATGGGTACAAACCTTCGGCGTGTTGATTATTCCCATGATGGTCATGATCGTTTATGTTTTATTAGGTTTGGAAATTCTCTCTGAGGAATTGGAGGATCCATTTAAAGTTTGTGATAATGGACTGAATCTTGATGTGATTTCTCGTAAGATTGAACTGAATATAGTACAAATTGCTGGAAATGAGCATGATTGATGTTCCAAAACCATTAAATTTCATGACCAAAATCAAAGAAAAAAACAGTACAAAAACGCACTCTGATACTCCTGAACTTATCAAAAAGCAATCCAATTTTTATTTATTAACAGGTGGTCCTGGTGCTGGAAAAACCACTGTATTGAACGAATTGGCGCGACAGAGATTTCAAGTAGTGCCCGAGGTTGCCCGCGCTATTATCAAACATCAAAATGCTATAGGGGGAAATGCTACTCATAACGGTGATCGGATTGCCTACTGCAATTTAATGCTTAAAGAATCCATAGATGATTTTATCGCTAAATCTGCCATTCAAGATGTTGTATTTTTTGATAGAGGGATACCTGATTTATACAGTTATTCCAAGCGATTCTGCGGGGGAGTCAATGACACTGTTACACAGTATGTTGATCAATTCCGATATAATGCATTGGCTTTTCTCTTCCCGCCATGGTCCGATATTTATTGCCATGATACAGAAAGAAAGCAGGATTTCCAGGAAGCAATAGATACCTACAATGCTGTAAAAGAAGGATATAGTGCCTGTGGTTATCAATTAGTTGAAGTACCTAAATGCTCCATTGCAGAACGAATCGAATTTATTTTAAATGCTATGAGACAACAGTAATATTTTACAAGCACTTGCATTAAGTGATATTGTTTTAAACCATGATTTATAATCCGAATTGAATGCGCTAAGGAAGGAGGAAATGATGAAGGTAGGATTCAAGTTGATTTCAGCAACGATATTGTTTGCAACCGCATCGGTGACTTTACAGGCCGCATCAGAGCAACCTATACAAACAGATCTATCCACAACACTTGCATCAGAACAAATCAGCAAAGATTCGAAAATTCAACAGTTTTTACAGAAAGAAACGCCTAATTTATCTAAGGATTTCCCCTATCGTATCAATATATTTACCCAAGGCCAGATTGACAAAAATAAAGCCGGGTTAAGGATTGCTGAAACAGCCAATCAATTTCAGAATGATACATCAGGTCTGCTTTTTTATTATGAATTAGTCAATAATGCAATGCGAGTACCTCACTGGCATGCTAATGCTACCGAAATAGGTACGGTATTAAACGGTAAAATGCGGGTGACCATTTGGGAAGGTACTGGTGTGACCAAAGTTTATACGGTTGAAAAACACGGTACCTGGATTATCCCTAAAGCCAAACTTCATGCTCTTGAAAATGTGGGAGACGAGGATATGAAGTTTTTAGTTGCTTATGATTCACCTATTGCAGCTGATCGGGATTTTCTAACCGCCTGGGCCTCATTGCCTGATGCTGTGTTGGCTCGTGCTGTAGGACTCACTGAAAGTGATATAGCAGGTATTAAAAAAACTACGGTAAATAAATTAAGCAGTTATGATCCTTCTGCCGGACCAGAGAAAGTGGATGAGTTCAGCCCTTTATCAAATAATTTCCGCAGAGTAAAACCATTGTATCAGACAGAAACAGGTTCAATTACCCGAATCGATTCCAAAATCAATCCTCATATGTACAGAATGGCTTTACAAAGAACCATTATGAAACCTGGCGCATTACGTATACCTCATTGGTATACATCTGGAGATGTTCTTTTATATGTTCACTCTGGAAATGGCTTTTTTAGCTTGATGAATAATGATGGCAAGGTTTATCATGCCTTGATTAAGCGTGGTGATTTAATTTCAATCCCGGTAGGAAATTTTAATTCCTTTTTGAATATTGGAACGGACGATTTGGAAATTTATGAAGCGTTCAATCGTGCTCATGACATCAATGAAATTACTTTAATGAATGGTGTTCAACATTTCAGTGTAGGAATGATTGAAGGGGCAACCGGTTTGAGTAAGGAAACCGTCAGAACAATTGCCAAACATAAAGAAGAGCCTTATATCGTTCCTTTTTAGGCGAGGCTTATTAATAGAGTCCAGGGAGTCTTAATTGACGTTGTAACCGCAATGAAGACTCCCTGGACTTTGTTCTATAGAGCGAGCCTTTCTCTTGAGTAATCCCATAATCATTTTAACAAAGATAATGATCAACTTTTCAGCTTAAACGTCCGTCTTTGCGAACGAAGAGAAGCAATCCAGAGCACAACTCTAATGAGGCTCTGTAGTGGATTGCTTCGCGATGCTCGCAATGACGGGTATTTCTAGTAGCATTGGGACTTAAGCAAATATATTTTTGGAGTTATATATTATAAGGGGATTCCTCTGCTTCTTTCGCTAATCCAATTGCTCTTGAGTAATCCCATAATCATTTTAACGAAGATAATGATCCACTTTTCAGCTTAAACGTCCGTCTTTGCGAACGAAGTGAAGCAATCCAGAGCATAACTCTAATGAGGCTCTGTAGTGGATTGCTTCGCGATGCTCGCAATGACGGGTATTTCTATTCCATTAATAAATGCTTTATCACTTTCCTGACCACCAGAAAAAGAAAAGGCAATGGTCTTCTCCAAAACCAATTCATCGTTGTTGATTGCGGCTACTCTAGTATGTAAGGTGCTCTGGTAAGGATCTATCCAAAATGTTTTTTCCATATTAAGCTCCAGAAAGAGAGTCCAGATCAACAGATTTGGTGACCATTCGATTTTTAACCTGAACATGAATCAGATAGATTAGCAGGCTGCCAAAGAGTGCGCAGACAGGTATTACAGTTAATGCATGTTGAAAACATTCAACACTGTATTGCCTCATCCCTTCAGGGTTGAAAGAACCTTCCCAGTACCAATCCATTACCTTTCCAATAAGTGTGTGAAAGAAGGAACCGCCTAACATATTGATGCAGTTTAAGAACGCTACGGTGATTCCTAACTGTTTATAGGAAACCAGAGTAGAACCGGCAGCAAATACGATAACCTGATAGCAGCACATAAGACCAATAGTAAAAAATAACAGGCTTAATAACCAACTGTTCATCATGCTATTGGATATCAGCAGCATAAAAGCCAGCGCTAAGCCAACGCCACACATTCCTATAACAGAATAATTACCTATCTTTTTACTCAAAAATGCGAGTACAGGTCCACCAAATATCATGCCTATATAAATAAATGAGACTAATGAGGCCGCTTCCGCTTTATCAAAATTATAGGCTGTCATGAGATAGGGAACCCCCCAAACATCAGCAAAGCCTTCCAGGGCTCCTACCATTAATAAGTTTGCAAACGCTAGAGTCCAGATTATCCAGGAGGAGAATAACGCAGACAGATGACTCAGTTGGAGTTCCTGGGCAGGTTTTTTTGTCTGAACCCTGGGACTACGGACAACCCAATAAGTACAAAGACCTATGGTCATAGCAATCAATGCAAGGGCGAAACCAACCTGTTGACCATTATAAGTCTGTATCCATTGTGTGAGTGGTTTGCCGCCATAGACTGCGCCCATAAGTCCCACACTAAAGGAAAATCCAATCATTTTGGCGTAATTCTCACTACTAAACCATTCTGATACGACTTTGGAAATCCCCAGAAATCCAACAGCTGAACCCGCTCCAATCATCAGTCTGCTTAATAGTGCCAGATAAAAATTGTCGGTATAACTAAACATAAGGGCACCCATGCCGCAGAGCAATGCGAAGGTGAACACTACAGTTCTGGCTCCAAATTTTTCGAGAAGAAAGGCCATAGGAATTTGCATTCCTGCATATCCATAATAATAAAACGCTGCAAGCAGGCCAAAACTGCCTGCGTCGATCGCAAAATGGGTCATTATTTCTTGCATCATCAAACCGGGCCAAAGGCGCAGCATGAATTGAAACGCAAAAAAAGATAAGGGAAAAAACCACATCAGGAACGGTAGGTATTTTTTGGGGGAGTAGATCATTTTAAACCTCTTTTAAAATCAGTTAGTGCACATTTCCGCTCAACCTCCCTAGAGAGGTACGGTAATTGGCAATAGCTGACCGCTCTAGGGTAAAGAGGGCAAGATAATAATTACTGAATGGTTTGTGTTGGATAATACAGCACAGCATGATACGACAAGCGCAGAGGAGCCTGCAGAAAAAATCGTATTTATTTGAGTACTGTACCGATTCATAAGGGTATTAATCTGATTAAATTATTACGTCCGATTAATTAAAATACCAAACTGCGCATTGATTTGTCAATATCACAGTGTGTTTTCATAAAGCTCCAGAAGTCTTTGGGTGAGTACTAAAATCGGGTGAGTTGCTTCTGGCCTGGATGCTTCATTGATAGTGGCTAAATATAGGAATAATTCCCAAATCCCCAGTGTTTTTGCATCCAATGGTCAGTTTTATATCCAATAACTGGCTGATTGTGTTCTGATTATTGATCAAAGCTTTTAGCGTGTGGTCAGTTGCTTGATCAGCCAGTCTCTGAGTATTAATTTAAAGAAAAAATGCATCAAAAAATACGGTTTTTCTCTTGAAAAGTCCTCTTTAACCTATCGTTCATTTTGGGAGATGAATCTATATTAGTCCAGATGAATTTTAAGCGGGTTTTGCAACAAATCCTCCAGGAACAGATTCATCGAATGACTCGTTCATCAGCTGACTTAGATGAGTTAAATCATGTGATATTCCCTCTTTTGATAGTTCATTTTTCGAAACTGGACGAGCGTTCATGGCTCCTGTCGAAAACATACCCAATCCAATTAAGGCCAGTCCAATACCTGGTGCCAGGGAGGTACCACAAGAACTCACAGTAATCAGTATACCCGCGGCACATAATGCGATGCCCAGTAGCATCAGTGATAGATTCAGGGCATGCCACAGTGACGAAGAATTTCCTTTTTCTTTGGTAGCTATATCCATCAGGTTCTCAATATTGCTCTTGGTTGGATTATCTATGATTAACTGGGTTTCTTTAATGTATCTTTGTACTTTAGGTAAGTCTTCTTCAGCCTGGATTAAGTCTGCAAAGTGCGTAAGCACAGTATTCATTTGATTCATTAGCGTATCATTTTTGCGAAACGTATCATTATTCTGAATTGATTTTTTTAGTTGCTTGAGGTACTTATTTGCCATCAGTTTATCAAAGTCAGCTTGCGAGAGTTGGTTTGCCTGTTTATATGTTTTAATAAATCGATTTTTTTCTTGTTCCGTAATAAAGGTGACCTGAACAAATTCCTTGAGTATCTGTGTTAATTTGTTTTCATCAATGACTTCTACAAATTCGACATGAGTATGCCAGTTTTCTCTGGTGAAATTATCCTGGTGTAATTGTCCATGTTTCGGATGATTATGATGAATACAATATTTGCTCCCTAAACGAGGCCATGCTTCATTGAGCTCTCGATTAGCTGTATCCGCGCGAGGATCAAATACTCCAAGAGTAACCCCATTTAATTTAGGGTAGATCGTTAATGTGTTACCGAACAGACTGAAGTTAGCTTTTGCGCATAATTGAGTAAATACTGGAACGGTAGTCCTCTTACTCTTATCAGTTGAATGTGTACCAGACATTATTTCACCTCAGACATATTACTTTAAATCAGTGCATCGCATTGTACATATTAATGTACATGTGGTCAAATTTTACTCGTTACGAGTGTTGGGATTTACCTTATTGAAGGGTGTTTACAGTGATGAGTGTGTCTAATTTACTTCATTATCCATATATGTTAGAACATTGTTGCTCCGGACGAGACGCGCCGTACCCGGTTATGACAAGACGACGCCTTTTTAATGAACTAAAGAGGAGATGAGATGTTATTAGCATGGGTTAACTTATTGATTGCAGGACTTCTTGAGGTCTGTTGGGCTACAGGTTTAAAATATTCGCAGGGGTTTACAAAGTTAGTTCCCAGTCTTTTTACAGTAATCACTCTGGCTGGTAGCATGTTGCTGTTAGCAAAAGCCATA
The DNA here is from genome assembly GCF_001467955.1 of Legionella quateirensis. Classification (GTDB taxonomy): domain Bacteria; phylum Pseudomonadota; class Gammaproteobacteria; order Legionellales; family Legionellaceae; genus Legionella; species Legionella quateirensis. The sequence goes on from NZ_LNYR01000002.1 coordinate 83,808, forward strand.
CAAATAATTCCAATAGGTACAGGATATGCGATTTGGGTTGGAATTGGTGCTTTGGGAACAGCTGTGCTGGGGATTTTATTATTTCATGAGCCCCTAACCGTGATCAGATTTTTATTTCTCACCTTGTTGCTTGTATCCATCATTGGCTTAAAATATACCGCTTGACGCAGAGCTCGTTCAATTAATTATGGTGCAGTCTCATACTATGCGTTTTCATCAGATGTGCTGTTCTTCATGGGGGTCGATAAATGAAAGTTGTAATTAAAGTAGGTACACAAAGTATATTATCTTCTGATGGAACGCCCAATGAACCGGTTATGTTGCATTTGGTAGAACAAATAGTTAGCTTGCAAAAAGCCGGACACCATATAGTGCTGGTCAGTTCAGGTGCGGTAGGTTTTGGCAGGAAAGCCGCGCATCAACTGCTTGGCCGCGAGTTTGGTACTTCCCTGGGGGAAAAGCAGGTGCTGGCATCTCTTGGCCAGCATGAATTAATTCATGTTTATTCGGCTATGTTTAAAGCCCATAACATCCTTGCTTCACAATTATTATTAACCAAACAGGACTTTCAAACCCGACATCATTATTTAAATATTGCCCGATTGCTCAGGGTCATTCTTGATCATAAAAACATAGTTCCCATTATCAATGAAAATGACAGCGTGGCAGTTGAAGAGCTGATGTTTACCGATAATGATGAGTTGGCTGGTCTAATCGCTGCTCAAATGAACGCGGATAAATTAATTATTTTGAGCAATGTAGAAGGTGTCTATACAGGGCATCCGAATGAACCTGGCTCTGAACTTATTTCTTTGATTAATCCTGAAGAGAGCTGGCCAGAAGTTTCAGCAGAAAAAAGCGCACACGGTCGCGGCGGGATGCTCAGTAAATTGGGAACAGCGCGTAAAATGTCCGTTTTGGGGATCACAACTCATATTGCCAGCATTGATCAAACGAACATAATAAAGCGTATTATGGATAGAGAGTTGGTGGGTACCTGCATTGTACCCAGTAAGAAAAAATCGAATATTAAACGCTGGATGGCTTATAATAGTGATAAAAAAATGGGTTCGATCGAAGTGAATACCTGTTTGCATGACATTTTAAAAGAAGGTAAACGTGCGATCAGTATATTGCCAGTAGGTATTGTTGCCTGTATTGGTGATTTTAAAAAAAGTGATTTGGTCGAAATTATTTCTCCCGATGGTACGAAAATAGGTATTGGTATTGCTAAATATGATGCAAGTAAATTACTGACCTTCCTGGGGCAGAAAGATAAACCGGAATTTATTCATTACGATCATTTGCATCTTTTTTAGGAGTTGCGCCAAATGAACACAGTCATCACGCACATCAAGGCAGCCAAAAAAGCCAGTTATGATTTGGCTTCTTTAAACGATGAACAACGTCAACGTGTATTGTTGAGTCTTGCTGAATTGATACGGCAATCGGTTGTTCAAATAATTCAGGAAAACAGCAAGGATCTCGCCTTGATGGCAAAAGAAGATCCTAAATATGATCGATTGATGCTAACTGAGAAACAAATCAACGCAATTGCAGATGATGTGGCGCTTGTTTCCTCCTTGCCACAACCTGTTGGTCGGATTCTTGAAGAAAAAATACTGCCAAATGGGCTACACATCAATAAACTCTCTGTTCCTCTTGGCGTGGTTGCAGTGATTTATGAGTCAAGACCCAACGTGACCATTGATGTATTTACCTTATGTTTTAAAGCAGGGAATGCATGTATTCTCAAGGGTGGTAAAGAAGCCGAACACAGTAATCGTTTTCTTCTGTCCTTAATCCATCAGGCTTTGAAATTACATGGTATTGATAGCAATTGCGTCTATTTATTGCCCCCTGAACGGGAGGCTACTCATCAATTGCTTGGCGCAGTCAATCTAATTGATGTCTGTATTCCCAGGGGCAGTCAGGACTTAATCAATTTCGTTCGGGAACACGCTAAAATTCCCGTAATTGAAACAGGCGCAGGCATTGTGCATACCTATTTTGATTTAAGCGGATCTTTAGAGAAAGGGCGCTTAATTATTAATAATGCGAAAACCAGACGGGTCAGTGTCTGTAATGCCCTGGATACTTTAATCGTTCATCAACAATGCCTGGATAAACTGTATTTTTTAGTTGAATTATTGGCAGATAATCATGTCGAACTTTTTGCTGATGAGCGAAGTTATCAAGCTCTGAATGGTTCTTATCCGTCTGATTTGTTGCATCAGGCGAAACAGGGTGATTTTGGCATCGAGTTTTTATCCTATAAAATGTCCATCAAAACTGTAGATTCCATTGCTGAAGCGGTTCAGCATATCATGCAGTACACTTCTGGCCATAGTGAAGCAATTATTGCGGAGGATAAGGCAGCCATTCAGTATTTCATGACTCATGTTGATGCAGCAGCGCTTTATGCCAATGCTTCGACCGCATTTACTGATGGCGGGCAGTTTGGTATGGGAGCTGAAATCGGTATCAGTACCCAAAAACTGCATGCCCGTGGCCCTATGGGGCTGGAGGCATTGACGAGTTATAAGTGGATCGTTTATGGTGACGGGCAAATCAGAGGGTGAGTAAGAAGTGAGCAAAATAGTGCAGCAACGTCGTAATATCCTGGCTTGTATTATGGGTAATATTCTTGAGTGGTATGAATTTAGCTTATTTGCTTATTTGTCTCCTGTGATTGCAGAGTTATTTTTTCCAAATGAGAATGAAATAGTCAGTTTATTATCGACTTTACTGGTTTTTGCCGCAGGATTTGTGGTGCGGCCATTAGGTTCTATAATTTTAGGCCATTTAGGAGATAGATTTGGCCGGGCAAAAACGCTTAAAACAACTATTTTTTTGATGTCGATTTCTTCTGTACTCACTGGATTTATCCCGACCTATCAGCACATAGGTGTTGCCGCTCCTGTGTTACTTGTTTTATGCCGTTTATTACAAGGATTTTGTATCGGGGGCGAATTTGCAGGATCAATGATATATCTGTCCGAAACAGCTCATGGATCACATCGTGCCCTGATTAGTAGTATGGCCAATAATGGTTCCAATATTGGTGTATTAATCGCGGTACTGTCATGCACTATGATGAGCAGTGTTCTTGATAGTACAGCGGTATCGGTCTATGGCTGGCGAATATTGTTTATTTCAGGAGGGGTATTAGGGATTATTGGTCTGTGGCTAAGACGGGATCTGGCAGAGTCTGAAACCTTTATCAATCTGCAAAAAAATATCAAGGTACCTTATTTTCCTCTTCAGTATGTGTTTCAACATCAACGGGCACGGATGGTACAGGTCATTCTGCTGTTATTTATCAGTGCTTGCGGCAGTTATACCTTAATGGGTTATATATCCACTTATTTGCATGAATTTTTGGGAGTGCCTCTGAACCAGGCATACCGGATGCAAACTTTATTTATCATTTTATCCCTGCTCATGCTGCCTTTTTTTGCGCATTTATCCGATAAAATCGGCAGAAAAAAAGTATTGTTGTTTTCAACGGCAGGTTATCTAGTGTGTTCCCTTCCCAGCTTTTGGCTGCTTCAATCCATACAAGCATGGTGGGTCTTATTACCCCTGGTTATTTTTTATAGTGCGGAGCAGGCAGTAACTCCTGCCGTAATAGTTGAGATGTTCCCGGGTAAAGGTAGATATACAGGTATTTCAATGGGTTATAATATAAGTATGGCGTTGGTTGGTGGTTTCTCTCCAGCAGTTAATACCTATTTGATACATCATTTTAACAATAATTTGATGGTGGCTTATTATGTTATACTTTGTGCCGCTGTTTCGTTCTATGTTGTGTTAAAAAATGTCCCCCGGGAATATGGATTGCAGAATAGTTTAACTGTTGCCTAACTCATTTCCAGTGTCCATCGGCTGGATTTGCGGCGTGAAAAGTGATTAATTAAAAAATATCATAGTGCTACAGAGGCAATTGCGCAGATAATACTTGATTTATCCATTTTATTTGCTTTCAATGGAAAATGGGGGCTTTAACTATATTTAATACTCCTATAAAGGATAAATAATCATGTACGTTAAATTTTCATTTCTTGAAACAGAAGTCAAAATTCCAGGTTGTTGGGGTGGTTTGATTGTTAACGTTGTGGGTACTCCTTCTATAGTAGTGGATCTTCCCAAGGATGTGAGTGCAAATACTTATATAGTGAATAAACCATGCCCTGAGTCCGAAGTGGATGATCTTATAATAGCAGCAAAGGCTGAACGAGACGCTAAAGCTGTAGATTCAAAACAATCACAGACCTCTGATTATTCGTTTGCTGAAAAAATACGCCAGTCAATAAAGAACGAACAATATTTGCTGAACCAATACATAAAAGCAATGAACAATAAGGAATTAAATGTTGAGTCTGGTGGCTATGTTGGTAAATTCAACAGTTCTAATGAAGACAATGTGCTCATAGTTAAGGATTATTATTATGATTGCGGCTCCGTTTCAAAAAAAGACGTGGAGCGTTCTCTTAATATACTCACTTTGTTATTTAATAATTTTAATGCATCAGAATGCAGTTCTGGAAAGGGAATAGTTATTGTGGCAACTGGTTTATACCCCAAATTTAACCCAATTCTGGAGGTTTTTGATAAAACAATCAGCTGTGTGAACGCCGCGTTACCTGAACATTGTGGGACTATACTTGCCACGATTGGTTTGAATCGTATCCGAGAACGAGTTAGACCACGAGGTATTATCCAGGAATCGCAGGATGAAACATCATTCACTGCACCTATTCCTCCTGTACGAAGAGCTAATTGAAGCAGGGGAGGTGGTTGACTATGATGTATTTAAAATTGAATCATCATTGGAGGTACTTTTGAATATAGTCGTTGTAGGTGGAGGCGCTGGAGGGTTGGAGCTGGTCGTTTCACTTGCCAGTGCCTATCGCCGTAATCACGATATTCATATTACCCTGGTCGATCAATCCCTTACGCATGTATGGAAACCTTTATTTCATGAAGTAGCCAGTGGCAGCCTCAATAATATTTACGATAAAATGAGCTATCTGGCTATAGCTAGAAAGAACAATTTTCATTTCGAACTCGGTCAATTAAAAAAAATTGACCGAACGAATAAAACGATATTAATTCATAATCCCGATGCGATTGAAATTCCGGAAGAACTGATATTGCCGTATGATTTGTTGATCTTGTCTATAGGCAGTGTGACCAATAATTTTAGTACTCCGGGAAGCAACGAATTTTGTTACTATCTGGATTTTGAACAGCAAGCAAAAACAATTCATCGTGTGTTGTTCAAACAATTAATTAAAAATCATTATGAGAACGGTTCAAAACCCATTCAAATAGCCATTGTAGGTGGTGGCGCGACCGGTGTGGAGCTAGCGGCGGAGTTACGAAATTCCTTATCGCAGTTAAGCGCGTTAATTTCTCAGAAATTTGATCCTAAGGAAATTGCGCGGATTCACATTATTGAAGCGGCTTCCAGGATTTTATCACCATTGCCTGAAAACATTTCAGTAGTGACTCAAAAGCAGTTGGCTGAAATGGATATTGATATTTTAACGAATACACGGGTCATTGAGGTTAAGGAAAAGGGAATCATCACTCATGAGAATCAATTCATTCCTGCTGATATGATCATTTGGGTCGCAGGGATTAAAGGGCAGGAAAGCGCAAAAAATCTTGCGGATTTTGAATTCAACAATGCGGGACAAATTAAAGTAAAACCCACCTTGCAAACCACTGTAGATGATTCGATTTTTGCTTTTGGCGATTGTGCCTGTTGTATTCTTTCAGATGGCAAACAAGTTCCTGCCCGAGCTCAGGCCGCTCATCAGCAAGCCAGTTTGTTAGTACATTCCATTCAAAATGTGATAAATAAAGAACCATTAAAGGAATACCGCTATGTGGATCACGGCTCTTTAGTCTCTCTAAGCCAGAAAGGGACTACAGGTGCTTTGATTCTTGGTAACGAAAAAAGTGTATTCATCACCGGTTATTTTGCACGAATGGTTTATTTATTATTGTATAAATCACATCAGATCAAAATTATTGGTTACTGGAAAGTAGGGGTTATGACTGTTGCCAACTTTTTAATGCGGCGCGTCCGTTCAACCCTGAAATTGCATTAATAAGCAAAGCGTCGAATGGTTTAAATAGATTCATTTTTTGAGCACTCAGCGCGATTATCCAGGGTTTGTTGACAGTTCATTTAGTTAATTATCCATAAAGACCCACGTACCGCGGCTTGTACCTGAATGATTCTCCCTTTTTATACGTCATCCTCGCGAATGCGGGGATCCATGCAAAAATGTGGCATTGTGCTAAATTTTAGAATGGATCCCCGCTTTCGCGAGGATGACGACCTTATAAAAGTTGCAAATTAAGAATAATTAATGTGAATTTTTAAAAAGTGAGGAATTCTCACGGTCAAGCCGCGCCAGGAAGTGGTTATTGAGCAATTGCCAACAGACTCTAGAATTTTTGATAAAGCCCAGTTAATTCTGCTTTTCCAATCACATGTCCTGTCATTGCGTTCAATACCTCATCTTTGCTGGCACCGTTTTCAAGATTTAACAGATTATCCAGGGCGTACAAGGTAAATACGTAACGGTGTGCCCCGATAGGCGGACAGGGGCCTTTATAATTCGTTGTACCCCAACTGTTCATTCCATTAGATGCTCCATCAGGAAGAGGGCTGGCTGCATCCAGTTTTGTAACAGTCGGTGGAATATTAAAGATGATCCAATGAATCCATTCTCCACTCTGTGCGTCCGGATCATTAACGACCAATGCCAAAGATTGGGTGTTGGTCGGAATGTTTTGCCAAGTCAACGGAGGTGAGGTATCAACACCAGAGCAGGTATATTGATCCGGAATCATGCTGTTGGGTGTAAACGCGGAACTTTCAAGAGAGAACTCCGCAGCATAAGTATTCCCATGAATTATTCCAAGGAATAAGAACAAAAGCAGAGATAAGTTCTTCATGATAGGTTCACTCCAAAAAGGTTCATGACATTAAGTATATATAAAAATACGATACGTGTAGCGGGCCGAAAATTGATAACTGTGCTGTTGTTCATGGTAACGGTCCCAATGCATGATTATTTTTAACCAGGGTTGTCGCGGTAATCAAACTGATGATTGCCATCAGAATCAAATAATAGGCTGGAGCAATAAGGCTTGTATGTTCAATAAGTAACGTGATTACCAGGGGTGTAGTGCCACCAAACAATGCCATTCCAAGATTATAAGAAAAGGCAATGCCGCTGTATCGCACATTTTCAGGACAATTTTCAACCACTGCAGTTAGGGTGTTTCCTTGATCCAGCGAGCTGATAATGGTTGCTGTACTTAAGGCCAGAAGGGTCAATAAGAGGGAGTTCGTTTGCAGTAAATAAAAACAGGGCAGCACCAGGACAATCACGGACAGGTTGGTGATGATCACCATTTTTTTACGACTAAAATAATCACCGCCCATTCCTGCAAGTGGAACCAAAAAGAGCATGGCAATTAACAAACAGCTTTGGATGGTTAAGGCATCCTTTAACAGGAAACCTATATAGTGTTCAAGATAAGTTGGCATAAAACCAAAAAAAACATAATAAAAAGTTGCGCTCATGCACGTGAGCCCAAAGATTTTCAATAACTGGTAAGGCGCGAATCGGATGGCGGTGAGAAAAGGTCTGGGTTCTAAATGATGGTTTTTTTGCAACAGTGAATAAACCCGTGTTTCTGATAATTTAAAACGATAGTAAATAATTAATGATCCAGGTAAACCAATCAATATGAAGGGCAACCGCCAGGCCCAGGTATTCATTTCTTCAGCAGAGAACAATAAATTAAGTAGCATTAAAGATAAGGTTGCCAACAAAAAGCCTAAATTTGCCCCTGTTGCAGCAAAACTGGTAATAAAACCCCGTTTGTTGTGAGGGGCTGATTCTGCAAGATATATCATGACACCGCTGTACTCTCCACCAATGGACAGACCTTGTATCAAACGCAGTGAGATAAACACTATGGGGGCGATTATTCCTGCCGTTTCATAAGAGGGGATAAGACCAATTAGCAAAGTGGACAGGGTGATAAGAATGATTGATATTCTTAACGTTTTTGCGCGGCCACGAGTGTCACCAAAATAACCAAAGAAAATGCCGCCTAGTGGACGACATAGAAAGCCAACAGCAAACACAATTAATGCGTCAATCGTGGATAGAGTACTTGAGTGTTGGGGGAAAAATTTAGCGCCGATTATGGGAGCCATGAAAATAAACAGTCCAAAATCAAACCATTCTATAGTATTACCTATACTTGAAATGAGTATTTCCCTTTTGTTCAATTGATAAACTTTTATTTGATGAGGGCATCGTTCATTGTGCATTATAATTCATTGAAAAGGGAAGGTATTATACTTATTTCTCTAATGTATTCTTAATCTGTTTGGTCTGGGACATCAGTTCAAGCGAGGATAATTATCTGCTACTCAGTATAACCTTTCGTCTTTGCGAGCGACGCGAAGCAACCCAGAACACGAATCCAATAAAGCTTTGTAGTGGATTGCTTCGCGTCGCTCGCAAAGACGGGAATTTATGCTCGTTTAACAGTGAAATACCGTACGATGAGGAATCCCGAAATGATGCCTGCAAAATTGATCCAGTAAAATGGCCAGGAAAATATACCGAGCCCGACAACATTTGGCCCAGGGCAAATACCAGTAAGTCCCCAGCCGATTCCAAATAACAGGGCGCCAACAATCAGTTTCCAGTCTATAGTGTTCTGCGTAGGGAGATTATAACAGGAGTTCATCAGTGGTTTGGCCAGCCATCTGCGTAATTGAAATAATATAAAAGTCACCAGCAAGGCCGTCACAAAAGTAAGATATAAATTGATGCGGAACGTATTAGCCCCAATTTTCAAGCCAGCTATTATAACATCTGGACTGTACATGCCGGTTAAAATCAAACCAGTTCCGAACATTAATCCGGTAAGTAATGAGATGAGCCCTTTCATATGCTACTCCTTAGTGAGCCAGCCAGGCAGTGATGATAGCGACTGGGAAAAAGATGGCAACTGCAGTGATGGAACGTTTACGTAAAAGTGACATGCCACACAATCCATGCCCGCTAGTGCATCCATTAGCCAGATAAGTTCCTCCGCCTACTAATAATCCACCGGCAAATAACGTCCAGGGATTCATTTTAAATACAGCCAATGGATTAGGGATTTGTTGGCTCATATTAAAAATGACGCCACTGAGTATTAATCCCGCGATAAATAATAAATTGTCGTAATTGGGCTTGAATCCTGAAAAATCCCAGGCGCGAAACAATTTGCCGCTACATCCAAGGATCTGGCCACGAACCAGAAGCATGATTCCTGCTGCCAGACCAAGTAAGACACCACCTAGAATAATTTTACCCTCAATAATCATAATTTATGCCCTCTTTTTTTCTTTGGTATGGGGAGTTCTGCTGCTGAGCGTTTAATGAGCTCGGTGAGCCATTCATGATCATCCCAGACGTCACCTGAGATGAGGAGATAGGGTTTGGCACCAGGATAGGGAGTTCCTTCAATAAATTGACCTATAAAGGCTTTTCCTGCTTCAGTTGGTTTAATGAACAGTTGATCATCACAGACCAGAGCAACAATTTTATCGTTGCAATAAATTCCGTATTCCCCAAACATCTTCTTTGCGTGTACCGACCCTGCATCGGCTATTTGTTCGAGAATATAATCAACTGTGCTTTGTTTTGAGCCCATAAACTATCCTTGCCTATTCAACGTTATTCTTAGGGTATAGTGATTATTCACTAATTCATTTCCAACGCTCCGCGATTTGTACCTGAACACTTTTCACTATTTATAAGGTGGTCATCCTCGCGAAGGCGGGGATCCATCCTAAGATTTAGCTCCATGTCACATAATTGCATGGATCCCCGCTTTCGCGAGGATGCCGTATAATCAGTGAGGAGTATTCAGGAACAAATCATGAAACGTCTAAATCGGAATTTCCTACAAAACTCTAGACTCTCAAAACGTTCTGTACTCATTAAATTATCATGAAAGAATAATTTGTCCATGAGATTGAGCATGGAAATGCAGTTTTTTATCAGAAGGATAAGCAGGAGAGGTATTATAAAAACACTACAAGGGCACATAGCAATGATGCCCCTGTTAATGATTTGATATCAGGATGAACTGGAGTCAGTACTACTCAATCCAGGAGCAAAGCTTGGGTTTGTGGGGACAATGATGTCATGATTTTCATCTGTTGGTCCACCAAAAAACGATATTGAGCTGGATGGAGCGGTTAATGCCTGTTCCGATTTAGATACTGAGATTTGTTGTTTCGCATCAGCTTGGGCAGCAATATAACCTTCGATTTGTTTCTGGAGAAACTCTCTTCTATCCAGTATTTTTAATTCTTCTTCATTGGGTAAAAAGTCGGGATTAGCGGTTTTAATGGAGCTTGTATTTCTTAATTCCTCTAAATAATCCAGCCCCATTCCAATGATGAATGCTTTGGGTGACATAGTAAATCCAATATAATCCGGAGAGCAACCCGCAACTCGTTCCTGGACTTTATCGACCAGTACCATCAGTTTAACGAATTCAGGATATTGAGTTAAAAATAAGTCTTTGATTGCTTTTAATGTTTTTCCCGTGTCACAGACATCGTCAACAACTATAACAGGTTTACCGTATAGTTTTACTTTGGGAAGGGCACCCATTGTTAATTCGCCAGAAACCAGTTTATGGCCATAACTGCTGACTATCATGGTGGTGTAATTAAAATTATAGTTACGTTTATTCAATGCTGTACTGAGTAAGGATGCAAATGGAGTGGCGCCATCCATTAGACCTACAATTACAGGATTTGCATCGGGGAAATCCTTTACGATTTGGTCGGCCAGCTGCTCTACCCGGATAAGAATGTTTTCATTTGTTAAAGGTACGTCATTAAAATCCTTTGCTTCAGGTGAATTTTCCCAGACACGTTGAGCAATGCCAAGAGCAAATTTATCTAATTTTTTTAACTCCGCCAGCCATTCTTCAATCATAGTTAAACTCCGAACTAATTATTTGTATTATTAACGCGCGCATTCTCGTTGAGAACATAAAAAATAACAACTGTTTTTTTTATTGCCTGTCTGGTTTCTTTGCGAAATACTAACTGGCCAGGATTAGCTCACAGTTCATGTTTTGAATACATCGTACTTATACAGGATGAGCAATGTGACACGGTTTTTTAAAATCGTCTGTTATAATGTCTGAACTCAATTAAGCGCATTGTTCGGGTTAAACGATGAAAAAGAGTGGCAATTCATATACTTGCATTACTATTGAAACCTTGATTTTAGTCGCAGTCTGGGAGGGTCCTTTTATTTTTCAAGGATCATTTAATTTATGTGATAAAAACAGGCAAACCGAGCAGCTTTTATTTTATAGATGCGAACGAGATAAGGCTGAAAAAATGGATATTCTTGAGCATGAATTTTCACCCTATGATTATCAGTTCACTCATCTGTATCGTGTTACGGAAACAACGCAACGCGATGTTCTTGATCAATGCACTGAAGATGCCCGGTATCTTTTAAAATATGCATTGCATGTATCTTTGATTCAAATGATAACAAATAACAAACACTCTCTGACTTATATGGATGAAATTGCCTTGATGTCTTTAACCAAAAGAGTTCAGTTAAAATTAAGCAAGGGCACCCACAATAAAGAGGACGACGCGATTGGTTTTGCTGTAGCTATGGATTTTAATCCTTCAGAGCCAACCGGCCAGGCTGCTGTTGTCAATTTGCTTTCTTATGATAGTTAGAGTCTACCAGGTCAAGAATTATTCATAACCCAAGGTGTTTTTTAAAATATTTCGGTGAATTCCTTTCAATCGATCCTGCGAACAAGTGGCACGACGTCGAAATCGGAAATGGCAACAGCCCCTAAAGTAAGGGGATTAAAGTCGGCCATACATTATCCAGAATGAGTGGCTGTGCATTCTCATTCGGATGTAAACCATCATTTTGGATGTAAAGGGTATTGCCGGCAACACCATCAAGAAACATGGGTACCAGGGCAACTTTATAGGTTTTAGCCAAATCCTGGAATACTTGCTTGAATTGATTTGCGTACTTCGGTCCATAATTGGGCGGTAAGTCTATGCCTAATAACATTACTTTGATTCCTGCTTTGTTACTTTTCTTCAGCATGGTTTCAAGATTATTTTTCATCTGGTTTAGGGATAAGCCTCGCAAGCCATCATTGGCGCCTAATTCGATAATCAAAATGTTCGGTTTATATTGTGTCAAGGCGTTATCGAATTTAGCCAAACCGTTACTTGTAGTGTCACCGCTGGTACTGAGATTGATTATTTTATAGTGATCTTCTTTCGCAAGTTTTGACCCTAACAGGTTAACCCATCCTAGTTGTGGATCAATACCATACCCTGCACTTAAACTGTCGCCAATTACTACGATATTTTTGGCCTGCAGTGGTGCTATGATTAGCGAATATATAAATAAAAAGTAATACAGGAATTTCATGGCCATCCAGAATGGGGTTATTAAACTTCAGAATGTAGCGTACCAGGTTCATAGCGCCGATCATACTTTGACAATATTGACAAACATCAATCTTGAAATCAAGGCTGGAGTAACTATTGCCATAACTGGCGCTTCAGGCTCAGGTAAAACGACGTTACTCAATTTAATGGCCGGGCTGGAACTGCCAACCTCAGGTCATATTTTTTATGATAATCAGGACATTACCTTATTAAATGAGGATCAACGTGCGCAGCTCCGTTCAAGAAGAATAGGGTTCATTTTTCAATCGTTTCAGCTTTTACCCAATTTTACTGCTCTTGAAAATGTGGTATTGCCACTTGAAATTATTGGCCGGAAAAACCCTTTGGAACTTGCGGAATTCTGGCTGGATAAAGTCGGATTGTACAATCGAGCCCATCATTATCCTTTACAGTTATCTGGTGGGGAGCAGCAACGCGTGGCGATAGCACGTGCGTTTGCTATTTCACCGCTGGTTTTATTTGCTGATGAACCCACAGGCAATCTGGACAAACAGACTGGAAAAACCATTGCGGATTTACTGTTTGCGCTCAATGAAGATCATCAGACTACTTTGGTGATTGTAACCCATGATGAGGCGCTGGCAATGAGGTGTCAGCAACATTGGCCTCTGGTCGATGGGGAACTGGTATGTTGAATGTTCCTCTATTTGTCAAATCCATCATGAGAGAGTGGCGAAGTGGTGAGTTAACCTTGCTTTTTATCGCGTTGGTTATTGCGATTACCTGTGTCAGCGCTATGAACAATTTTACATCCATGGTACAGAGCCAATTGGAGCAAGGTGCTGTAGATATGTTAGGTGCTGATGCGGTACTGACGAGTAATACACCCATTGACCAGGCATGGATTCGCAGGGCAGATGAGCTGGGAATGACCAGAACAGATACCCTTACCTTTTTAAGCATGGTCGAATGTCAGGAGCAATTGCAACTGTCTCAGATCAAAGCAATCACATCTCCCTACCCACTGCGTGGGGAACTAAAAATCGCATTTCAGCTGCATGATGCAAAGGGCATAGTACAGACTCAGCCTCCTGAACCTGGAATCGTGTGGCTTAACCCGGGTCTTTTGCCTTTATTGTCTACGGACATTGGCAAGCCCATCACTATTGGCGCCGCTGTTTTTAAAATCGGGGGAGTGATTAGAGAAGAACCAGGGCAAATCGGTAATTGGTTTACCCTGTCTCCCCGCATTATTATGAACCGGATTGATGTTGAGAAAACACAAATAATTCAACCGGGAAGTGTACTGACTTACAGTATGTTATTGAATGGAACCCAAGAGCAGTTAAGCGAGATGAAGGACTTTGTAAGTCCTCAATTAAAGGGGCAACAACAATGGCGGGATAGCAGAAACAACATCTTATCTGTTACAAATACCATTAACCGTACTTTAAGCTATTTAAATTTTGGTACTCTGATGAGTCTGGTTTTGGCCGGGGTAGCCATTAGCATGGCATCTCTGCGTTATTGTCAACGTCATCTGAAGCAAGTTGCCTTGCTGCGCTGCTTTGGGGCGACTCAGGCGCAGATCATTCAATTGTATTTGAGCAGTATCGCTTGTTTGGGATTGGTGGCCTGCTTTATTGGTGCTTTTATTGGTTATACTCTTCAACCCTTACTTATTCAATGGCTGGGAGGGCTGCTGCCTCAGGCAAATCAACAATTTGTGTTCGGGCCTTTTGTCTTAAGTGTCGTCACTGGAATGTTGCTTCTGTTCTGTTTTTCAGCGGGTACTGTCTGGCAATTAAGAACAGTGAGTGCAATCGCACTTTTTCGTCAACACCAGTTAATTTGGAACAACAGTGCTTACATCACTTATGGTCTTGCAATCCTGCTTCTGAGCGTCATGGCTTATCATTATACCCAGTCATTGAAATTGACTTTGATTGTCCTGGGAGGCTGTCTGGTATTTATTGGTATCGCGATTGCCGGTCTTTGGATCGTTTTTAGTTCGTTGACCCTGTCCAAAGTGCGTATACCGCTTAACTGGCGTTTTGGCTTTAGTAATATATCCAGGAATATGGAAGACAGTGTTCTACAGGTTATTGGAATTGGATTGGCTTTAACCAGTATAGTGAGTTTAATGCTTTTAAAAAATCATTTGATCTCGGATTGGCAACAAAAACTACCGGCTAAAACAGCAAATTTTTTTGTTTTTAATGTAGAACCGGAGCAAACACCTTCTTTATCCAAAATTTTAGAACATAATGGCATTAATGCTCAGCAGTTTTATCCGGTTGTACGTGGACGATTAACTGAAATTAACCATGAATCGGTAAATAAATTATTTGGTGAGGAGGTAAAAAATATTAATGCCTTGCAAAGGGAACTTAACCTGTCCTGGTCTGATGATTTACCCGATGACAATCAAATTAGTGATGGCACCTGGGACGTTTCAGATCCCCGACTATCCTGGGTATCCGTTGAAAAAGATTTGGCAGAGCGTTTAAAATTAAAATTAGGTGATACTTTAAGTTTTGTAGTGAGTGACAAAAAACTGGATGTTCAGGTAAGCAGTATTCGTCAGCTTGACTGGAGTTCGTTTAAACCTAATTTTTATATGTTAGTAAAACCAGGAATAATGAATGATATTCCCAAAACGATGATTACCAGTTTTTACCTGCCTCCAGATAAAAGAGACGTGTTAATCCAGATTACCCGAACCTATCCTAATGTCTCTCTTATTGATGTTGCCAATACCATCAACAAGGTTCAGACCATACTGACCAGCGCAGCCAATGCCATTACCTTTATTTCTCTTTTTGCATTACTGACCGGACTCATTATCGTTATCCTTGCTATTTTATCACTCAGTAGTACCAAGCAACAGGAAACTTACATTCTGAAAATTCTGGGCATGCGACGAAATGCTTTATTATGGGTTCGCAGCAGTGAGGCGTTTTTGCTTGGCTTATATGCAGGATTTTTAGCTGTACTGACCGCAATAGTGTTCAATGTCTATTTAGCCAAGGGCGTTCTGGATAGCCATTTTTCTATTCCCTGGATGCTTTTTATTCTTGTCCCAATGGGTACCGCGTTTTTTGTGGTACTTATTAATCTGATCATTCAGGCAACGCAATATCAAGGTAGGGCAAGCCAGTCGGCTATTCAGTCATAAATTGAGTTGTTTTCGTGATGTTAATGACTGTTCGAGAACACACTTTTGTGTACTGGCTTATTGCTATCTTCTGAAGTGATATAATCACCCTGACATGATGTGCTGCTGTATTTAAATGATTTGCTGATTATATCAACCCATGGATCCCATTGTTTTTCATCTATTTGGGGATAATAAAGCCATAAATAGAGATGAACGCCACAGTGCGGTACAAAAATCTTTTTAATATAGGCGATCTGTTGGCCATTTGTGCCAGAGATAACGAATACATTGTTTTTTATAAAAGTATAACCGATTTGATAACCTTGTTTTTGTAAGTCTGTTTTTTCAAAATTGAACTCATCACGAATATTAAAATGATCCTCTGATTTTTGTGAGTCAAGATTGGGGAAAAAACTGCCATATACAGTCAGACTTTCATTATTGTTGATGAATTTTCTTCCCGATCCGTTTGCCGGTTCTTCTTGCGCAACCAGGAAACTTGGGTAACTTACCTGAAAATTAAAGCGAGCATTAAGGTAATTGATGAATGATGTTTCTTTTGCATCACTTAATGAGCTTAAACAAAAAAGAAAAAAACCAATTAAGGTATGTTGATAATTCATTGTGTTAATTCTCCGTAAAGGCCCACGTAGGTGCTAAAGAGCAATTGTCAACAGACCCTAGAAAATTCACAGGATTATCCGATAAACAATTGTTAATATTATAAGCATAGCAATAAAAAAATACTCAGGTTGATTTAAGAGCTAATCAATGTAAATCAGTGCAATTATAGTCCTTCATGTTTTGGCATAGCGAAAGATGTTTGGGTTCTGAACCAGATACGCAGACAGATCTCATAATTTTTTTGACAAATGAAATCGACGAGCTATTCTTTATATGGTGCAACGCAACATAAGGACTATCATGCAAACTCCATTCTTTTTAAACACGAATATAAGCCCTATAATCAAGCCAGTTAATGAAATTCTGGCATTGAATGTTAAAACCCTGCAACGCTTAACTTATATAACGCCCGTTGATTTTTTAAGTGTTCGTAAACCGGAAGACGTTCTTCATAAAAATATGAATGCGTTCATTAAAAATACCCAAACTGCTCTGGATTATGTGCAGGATATGTTTCATATTTTTGAAGAAAATTTGTTTAATAAAAATGGTGATGTCTTTGTAAAACCATCACAAGCTGTTTCTTCACCTGTTGTGCGCTCTGAACCATCCAGAACTGCAAAGAAGAGTAAAAGCTCTGTTCGCACTGGGGTTTCAAAATCCAGCGGTTCTGCAAAAACTTCCACTATTAAAGCTAAATCTGCTGTTAAGAAAACTGCTTCGCCAGTTCATTTAAGTAAAGCGAACGTTTCTGGATCAAGTAATGTGCATCCAGTGAATAAAACAGGTGTAATGAAACAGGTTGCTAAAAAGCCAGCCTCTACTTTAAAGGAAGCGGCAAAAAGTACAGTAAAAAAACCTGAGTTGAGCAATGTGAGTTCATCTATCACTAATCCTCTGATTAAGTTAAGCCCAGATTCCAAAAAAGATACTTTAAAATAATTCTTTTATGAGTGAGCGGGAAAGTTGAATATTGAGTTAGAGACAGTTAACAAAAGATGCTTCTAGTCTCGTGTCTTTTCTGCGGGATCCACACCTTCTATACGTCATCCTAGCTTTCGTGAGGATGACAATCTTCTTATAGTATGCGTTGGTCTTCTGGCTCATAGCCATCAGGCTAGCAAGAAAATCAAATGTAGCCTGGATGGAGCAAAGCGCAATCCGGGAAGCCCATGCGCAGCATGGTACCTTTTTAGTCGGTGCCCCATTCGCGGGACTTCCCGGATTACGTGCTCCGATCTCCATCCAGGCTATTTTTTATACGGAAATCCCTTAGCCTGAGGACAAATGGATCCTAGATCCGATCTACATATTTGGAAGATCAGAACTAAAAATGACCATGGGTATTCGAGTTAGAATGAGTATGATCATGATGATGCTGCGTTGGATGGGGATATGGGTATTGATGTCCATGAGCATGATGAGTTGGTTGTTGCTGCATTGGGAAAAAATGATTAGGGTTATATTGTGGCATCGCTCCAGGTACGAAACTTGGGATTGAGGCTGGGTGCGTTACAATAACTGCCTGTTGCTGACCTGGTACAGGATTAGGAACAACAGTTGTAGATGAATGATAGTGAGTTGGCTGGTGGTGATGTACTTTTTTCATAATATTTTATCCTCATTAAAAGAGAATGTAACTCCATTATTTTGACCCTGGAATGAGCAGACCAGGACTCCTTTAAGAATATAGTGATCTACATTCCTGGATGGCGATTATAGTACAGAGTGTATAGTAGGGGAATAATCTGGATATACTTTATTTATATTGGAGCCTGTTATCACAAGCTCCAATAATAGGGTGAAGATTAAGCGAAGAGGCTCATGTTGCTCTCGTCTTCCCAGGATGAATTACATGCATCTGCGAGAACGGCAAGTGGGTAGGTTACAAACATAGAGGCAACGGCAAGTAACATGGCTACTGATGCCATGGCAAAAGTGATTGAAGCAAGTACTGGCAATACAGGAATAACAAAGGTAAGTATTCCCGTAACGACAGAAGCCACCAGAATATTGGTTACAGCGTCATTATCTTTATCGTTGGCTATTGCCATAAATGTATTGGTGTATGGTGAAATAGCGAATTTGGTACATCCCCAGAAAAAGGAACCGTACCCACGGCTTAAGGATAGTGTAGCTGACATTAATATTCTCCTGATCAATTCAAAATGAAAAAGCATAAAAACCCAATTCACTGACTGCTGAATGAGTTTTATTATTCTTTTTCGAACTACTGTTCCTGACGGATTATACAGAACTTTTATTAACGGAATCTTAAGAATAGGGCGTGAATTTTTTAAAATGTGTACGCGAAAAAACGCAAATAGGATAGAGTCATGTAGCCTGGTTGCTTGCAACCAGGTGCTGTAGTCTGAGTGGAGAGGTACCCGGCGTTTTGAGGAAGGAACATTCCCGGAATCCATTCCGCTGCACTGAACAAATACCCACTTAACA
Organism: Legionella quateirensis; assembly: GCF_001467955.1. Taxonomy (GTDB): domain Bacteria; phylum Pseudomonadota; class Gammaproteobacteria; order Legionellales; family Legionellaceae; genus Legionella; species Legionella quateirensis. Next base: position 102,569 of record NZ_LNYR01000002.1, read on the forward strand.
CTTGTTGATTTTGGGTTTAGTAGAACTGGCACTCAGTGGTGCATTCGATGTGTTGTGGCGAAACATACTAATACCTGATAAGAGTTGGCCAACAGACACAGTGTCGTCCGGGACATAGTCTATTGGTGTAACAACATCATCAATGCTGTCACTTGAACGACGCAATAGGTCTCGATCCGCATCACATGGCAGACGTTGTTGCAGTTCGTTTATTATTCTTTCAATAGATTGTAAGGTTTGGGAAGGGATTTTATGTTCATTTTTACTTATTATGCTTTTTGCTTTCAAGTGCAGTCTTTGAGCATCTCTTGGTTTTTCAGAGTCCAGGAAATTTTGAGCTTGTGCACACAAAGCTCTAATTAAATTATAAATAATTTTTGCTTGCAGCGCGGCAGGTTGATCTTCTGCGGAACAACTGTCAATGACTGACAATGCAGTATTAGCCGCAGAAATTGCTTCAGAATAGAGCTTTTCCTGTATGTATACTACCGTTAAATTTGAATATATGGGTATTTCTTTGACAGCATGTCGGCCAACAAAGCCATCCAGGTTGTAGATACTCATAGCTCTTTTATATGCATCTATCGCTTCAGGCATTCTTCGGCTATTAAATAACGCATTTCCTACCTCCTTCCAGCTGACGGCTAAATGAAGCAGGAGTTCCTGAACCTCTTTGTGTTCAGCAACAAAGGATACAGGTAATTTGGAATACGCTATTATTAAATCATTTTGAATCTGATTCAGTCTCGCGATGACAGTATTGAGATTAGTATGAGTAAGTACAACCTGATGCGCTTTATTATGACATTCAGAAAAGTTTCGACATGCTTTATGATAACTTTGACGTGCGTCTATTTCTATTAACATATCACTGATGATGCTTCTTTCTTCTGGTTCCTTGCTTAATAATAAGGCTTGCCTGAACTTTAATTGTGCTGTTTCAAGTGCATTAATAAAGGATCGCTTTACTATCTCTGCCTCTTCTATAACCTCTGTTTTATGCTTACGTAAAAGATCATTAATCGTTAGCAAATACTCTTCAGAGTCAAAATAATGTATTTCATTTTCAAAAGCTTCCATATGCTGAAATAATGCATCAATACGTTTCATTCCATCTTTAATGCCATGCGCCTGATAATAATCAAAATCAATTTGCGCGTCGCCCAGAGCAATCACCGTGGGTAAATTTTTTCCTTTATAGGAGACATCCTGCAACGCTTGGGCACTGGAAGAAAATGACAAGAACCGTGGCTTGGGCGATGGAGGTAAGTACTTATAACTAATGGGTTTTGTATAACATTCGAGTACTGTTTGCACCCAATCATCATAATGTTCTTTAGGCAGATTATCGGGGGCATGTAAATACAAACACACTTTATCCTTACCAAAATCCATTCCATAACACCGCGGATATTTGAATTCCTTCCAGCCCATTGCTCTGAGTTTTATTATTGATTGAGCAAAAGATAAAGCATCGACCATTTCTGGAAAATACTCAATTTGAGTACTGTCATATTGAAATCGATTCCACTCAGTCTTATCCATTTTTACATAGGCAAGAAAGTGATTGCGCACCGGCAGTTCGGTAATTGTGGTCATTTTTAAGGGTGAATCAGGAATCAGATGATTCATCGCTGCAACTACTTCACGTCGGGTACCGGTACAGTCAAAAACATAATCTGCTTCAACAAATTCTTCCATACCCTTATTGTCAATAATAACACCTGGTTGTGTAGCATGCTCATGTAGGCGTAAAAAGCGTTTATTCTCGATTTTGATGCGCAATTGGGTAGCTTGTTTATAGAGCGCTCTTTCCAGGTCTTTGATGTGTCCGGTTTTATCCCCAGGCCAAAAATTAAAAGATAGTCCTGATTCTGCATTCTGAAAAACGTCTTTATTCAAGTGACCGGGCCGAGTATAATGACCCGCACGAGGATCATAAACCACTATGTCACGAATACCTTCTCTATGTAGTTTAATTGCTGTATATAAACCTGCTGGTCCCGCGCCAATAATTACTTTTTTCATTACATCACCTAACGTCACTGATGGAATAAACCATATGATTATCATTTGAATAAGTTGACGTATTATAATTCGATAAGATTAAGGAATTATTAAATATAACCGAGTACAATGGTTCACTGATTTTGTCCCGTGAGTTGTTCTTTTATACGTTATTTATACGTCATTCTCGCGAAGGCGGGAATCCATGAATCAAATGAGCACCTCACTGGGCTTGCTTAATGGATCCCCGCTTTCGCGAGGATGACGATATTTTAGTTGGTGTGAATCAATCAAGCTCTAAAAATGCTTCAATAAATGCTCAGGATCACTGAACATTTCGTGCGGATGACGTATTAACAGTGAGGCGTTCTCAGGCACACGTTGCGGGGCGTTGAGAATCAATTGATGAATCTCATAAAATTATTATTTTATGAGACTCATTTTTTAAATCCTGCGTCACTTAGGCTGTTTTATTGAAATGATTGGCTGAACTGGAGTTAATCTCTCTTTTATCAAGCAGGTCGATAATATCTGTTTTTTTAAGAGTTTCAGTCACAGTATCCATTTTTTCTTCAGTATTTAACCATTCCAGAAGAGTTTCTAATAGACGTTTTCTTCGTCCCCAGGTTGCAGAAGGGCCAGCGCTGTTTGTAGACTTTAAAACGTCATCACATACAGATTGTACCAAAGTAATGAAATCCGGTTCTTGTTGCGTTATTTTTTGATTGATTTGAGTGATCAGATCATTACAGCTCCATTGCGCCTTTATTCGTTTATAAATTAGAGGCGACATAGTAATTGTATGGGATATAAGAAAGCCTAGAGAGGCGCCGAACGCGAAGGGTAAAAATCCTCCCTGTTCTGATGCGTTCCAGGTTAAAAAACCCATCACTGCAGTGCTGGTAATGACAAAACCACGCTCTATTTTTTCTTGAAGTGAATAACGATGTCTTCCAAAAAATAAACTCCCAGGCCTGTTCCAATCAATCAGATAATTACTCCGTGCCGTTAAAAAATCGCGAAAACTCATATTAATCCTCCTAAAGCTATAAAACGGAGAAGTATAGTTTAATTGTTCTACTAAAAAACAGATCTGAGTATTAAATGAATTATTCCGGGAGAAGCATTATAATTTTGGCAGGATTCTATCTAACCATTTGGGTAAATACCAATTCCAGCTTTTGAATAAAGTCATGGTCGCCGGCACCAGGGCTGTACGTATTAAAAATGCATCGACAAATACTGCCACAGCAATACCAAGACCAAAGGCTTTGACCATTAATACGTGCGCGACCAGGAATGAAATACAAATAAAAATAACGATGATCGCGGCACTGGTGATAATACGACTGCTTTTTTCTATACCAAAAACAATACTTTTTTCATTATCTCCCGTTTCTTCATAGGCTTCTTTTATACGGGATAATAAAAAGACCTCATAATCTATAGAGAAACCAAATAAAGCGCAAAAAATGATAACCAGTAAGCTGATATCCAACATGCCTTGAGGCTGAAAATCCAGCAGTTGATGTAAATAACCGTCCTGAAAAACAAGCACCAACGCTCCATAACAGGCACTAAGGCTTAGAATGTTCATGATAAGTGCTTTTAATGGCAGAAACAAAGAACGAAGTAAAACAAGTAATATAAGGTAGGTCAGTACCATAATCCATAAAATGGCGTAGGGCAGTAATCGAGAAATTGTATTCAGAACATCGATATTTATAACAGGGGTACCGGTTAATTGCATCGTCATTCCATAGCCAACCGGGGTGTTACGTAGTTCTTCAACCAGGGTTTTCGTTTGAGGTGAGTTGATGGAGTACTTGCTGATTATGGTCATGATGGTTAGATATTGGCGTGTCGTTGTATCCAGCATCTTTTTAATGTCCGTGTTCATATCCTGTTTCGGTTGATGATATAACTGATAATATTGATTTTTATTGAGCTTTGAACTGGTTGTAACGATGCTGATTACTTTTTTGATTAAAGAGTTATCATTTAATCTTTGTGCCAAATCATATAAGCGTGCGATATTTTTGGGGGACAGTACAGGGCTGGGTTTCGATTGAATTAAAACGAGAATGGGACTGAGTTCATTAATATTAAATTGTTTTGCATAGGTATCATAAAAATCTCTGTGTTTTGAATGTTCGGGAAGAATATGAAAATCCGAGACTCCAAATTTTGCCGATAAGAAGGGATAACCCAATGATAACAAAAAGATAAGAATAATAATAAAGGTCACATGAGGCCGTCTGACAATTTTTTCCGCGATCCAGTGCCAGAAACTAAAGCGGTGTTCTTTATTTTTTTTCGAGAGTGTTACTGGAATTCGATTGATGTTGGTTTTTAACAGAGAGAGAATTGCGGGTAATATAATAATGGCAGTTAAAGCCGCAATAAAAACGGCAGTAAGCCCTCCGACAGCAACTGAAAAGAGTATATTGACCGGAAATAATAATAAAGCGCTCAGGCTGGCAAAAACTGCCAATCCACTAAAAAATATGGCTTTTCCTGCGGTTGCCTGCGTTACTGCAATGGCTTCGACAACATTCTGATTTTTATCCAGTTCATCACGAAAACGGTAAATTATAAACAATGAATAATCAAGACTAAGGCAAAGCCCCAGTAGTAACGCGATATTTAAGGTGAAAATGGAAAGAGTAAACAGATGGCCAAAAAAATAGAGGGTGGTCAGTATAATCAACGCGCATCCTCCACCCAGGATAATGGGAATCAATGCTGCAACCAGAGAACCAAATACAAGAATCAGAATAACAATCGCTAATGGAGTGGCGATAAAATCAGCTCTATAGAGATCCGATTGGGTTTGTTTATTCACGCTTTCTACAAAGAGTGGTTCACCACCGAGATACATGGTCATTTTAGATGGAGTTTTTATTGATGATTTAAATTGTTCCAGTAAATGATTATTGATGACTTCTTTATTTTTTATGATGACCACAACGTAACAGGTATGTTTGTCTTTTGAAATTTGGTTTTTGTTGTTTTCCGGATAGATTATTTCAAGATCTACGGGAAAATTGTCGAGATCTTCCAATGATGCTTTGATCTTGTTTTTATAGAGCTGACTTGTGGCTAAAAGATTTGTACTGTGATACATGATCAGGAATTTATTTTTATTGTTATAGCCCAGTTTGTCATTCATAAACTGTTCTGTTTTGGCGCTTTCTGAGTGTTCATCAATAAAACCGGTGGTTTTAAAGGGACTGATAATATTGGGCAGAAGGGGAAGACAGGATAAAAAAAGAACCATCCATACTACGACGATCACCCAACGATAGTGATAAATGAATGTTCCTAATCGGTAAAATTTGGTTTCTTGCATGAATAAACCGTCCTGGCTGATTCAGGTGATTAATTATTATTCATTTTAGTATTAAATCGATCAAATTGCTTGGGGTATATGCCGAGGATGATTGGTTTAATGGAGACGTTTCACTCGGGATGACATCAAAACCACTCAGGATGACGTCATAACCTCGGGGAAACGTCATCATAACTCCGGAGAACGTCATTCCAAATGCAATGAGGGACCTCCTGGATGTGGCGCTGTGCCTGCATTTGGATCTCTTTCACTAAGTTTTGAGTAATTTTCTCATCATTGATAAAAGCGAAAATGTATTTATTTAAGTCGTAATGATTCTATAAAATCACGTCTTTGCGAGCAACGCGAAGCAATCCACAACGGAACCTTATTGGAAATGGGTTCTGGATTGCTTCGCGTTGCTCGCAAAGACGAATGTTGATACTGGATAGTAGATAATTATCCCCGCTAGAATGATGAGGGGATACCTCGGCACTGTGTTCAGGATGAGGAAACTCCAGGATATACTGGGGTGTGTTTACAATTCATCAATTTATTCCCAACATTCCGCTGCTTGTTCCTGAATGATCTTTACTTTTTATACGTCATCCTCGCGAAGGCGGGGATCCATGCTACAATGTGGCATTGTGCTAAATTTTAGGGTGGATCCCCGCCTTCGCGAGGATGACGATCTTATAAAAATTGCAAATTAGGATTAACTTATATGCATTTTTAAAAAGAGAGGATCTCTCAGGAAGAAGTCGCAGGACGTCGAAATCGGAATAGTCAACACACCCTAACAAGTTACAAAAAAACTTAGAAACCGGATTTCTTGCTGTCTAAAAAAAATAAGCCATGCGCAGAGTTACGGAATAAAGAAAGGGAATATAAGAACTAGTTGGTTCTAATTGAGACTCACCAAATCCAGCAGTGTAATTTGCTCCCAACTCAGCCATGAAATGCTCCGTTGCACGATAATTTATACCCGCGCCAAATGTAGGACTCAGGAGCCATTGATTAACAAGAAGATCATCTCTATGTACATCGGCAATTCCGGCGCTTGAATAAACTCTAATATTGGAATTGGGGAGGATGAGCATTATTTTCCCCATGAGATTGACGGTTTCTGTTTCAGTAGTAAATTCACGAAGGCCATCATTGTTAAAACTGAATAAACTCATGGCGTCAAAATAGATTTTGGCATCAGGGTAGTGCATATAATTTGCTTCGATTGAAAAATATGGACTCAATTCATAGCCAGCAAGAAGCCCCCATAAATTGCCCCCTTCGCTAACTTCAATTGGTGTGGACAGAATCAGAGCCATGTTTTGATTTTTGGTAGAAGGAACCAATCCCTTCCAGGTAGTGGAGCCGAAGCCTCCTAAGGCGCCAACATAAAATGGATGGTGGTTTTGAACAGTTCCCATTGAGCCAGCATAACAACTTAAAGTTACAAAAATTAACGGTACAATCAGAACAAACGGGAACTGTTTTTTAAACACAATAGAGTACTCTTAGCTAAATGGGTTATTGACAGGCTTTACGAGTAGAGCTGCATAATCTGCCACGTGAATCCACACCACCAAACAGATAACAATTCCAATTATCCATGCAATCCTGGGTGCTGGTATAACGTTGATATTCACAGGCTTTTTGTAATGAACCAAAAGTACTTAACATCCGATTGTATAAAGCGTTCATATCTTGACACATACCTGCAGGAAGACCAGAAGAGGTACAATAACAGGTTGCTACAGATTTGAATGAAGCACAAAAACTTGGATGGTCAGTTGGCAGAGCGTTAGAACAAGTAAATCCGGAAACACTAAATAGACACAGAAGTAGAACAAAAATCTTTTTCATCATTCCTTGACCTTATAGTTAACTAAAAAAGATATGTGACTGTATCAGAAAATATGACATTAAAAAATACACGTGGCATGAAAAAATATTTTTACTTTAATTTCATGAGATTAGGGTTCATTGATAATTTTGATTATGACGTCCCGCGATGTGTTCGCAGGACGTTGGGAATGAATTGTTAACTTACTTTAAAGTATTAATGGAACTATTTTATAGGGAACCAGATCACAATATTTGACCCAATCCTCACCGTATTTTTGGGAACATCGTTTGTCATCGCGAAAGGCTCTGTCTATGAGCAATATCGTTAAGAAGCAAACATAGAAATAGGGTGATAAGTTGGTGAACAGCGCAGGAACAGACCAGAAAAATGCCGCTGCAATTTCAGGCACGTAGTGAAAGTGTCGCGCTATACCCCACCAACCTGAGGCGAGAAGCAAGGTTTTTTCGGCCTTGCCAAGTTCGGTTTTATAATGTGCTTCCAGAGTTTTTGGCTTCCTACCCCAGATTCGACAATTTCCCTGAGTTTCTCTGGCGATAATTCGCTGTTTGTCGGCCAGATAGTTAATCATTATGCAGGTTGTTCCCAGGACAAAAATCAGGCTTGCCCATCCGTAGCTTAAATTAATTGGATGAAGAACGAGGTACATACTGGGTGAGGTGTAAATGCAGGGTACCCAGACCATGCAACCCCAACAAATATAGAAGCCCGCCCGGTCATGCATGATATCCAGCGAACGTAAGTAACCCGTTTCCCATGCGAAAAATTTGGCTATGTATATCAATTGTAATGCGACGGATATTAAAAGCGAATTGGTTAATCCACCCAGTTCAGCCTGTTTTGCGCAGTAAGAAAGCAGTAATATTCCCCAACTCATCATTCCAAATCTGCAGGTGATGAATTTTTTAATACTCCAGCCTAGGAATTGAGGATAGAGTTCTGTGCCCCAATAATAATCAAAAATAAGGTTATTGGTTGTACTGGCATCAGAAGATGAGGGTGCGAATCTTCCTTTGATATACAATAAGACACAAAAAAGCAGACTGAATATATTGAGTGCTGCAAACAGGCTGCCCAGATTATCGTAGAGTATCGTGGCCGGGAATAATTTCAATCCAAAACTGGCAATTGAGAATGTGGCAATGCTGGTAACAAAGGCTAAAACTCCGTTAGCTTTGTAGACTGGAACATTTCCTTTAGGTGTAATGGGCCCATAGAATGTTTTTCCAGGCAGTATGCGCATTAAGACAAGTTCAAATACAACAAAACTTCCAATAATAATCCAGGCTGTACTCGATCCCCAGAAGAGCGGTTGCCAAATGGTGTACACAGTTGAAAGCACACCTGTTTGACTCATCATGCTCCATAAATTGGTAAATGAACCATCCAGTTGAGTATTGGTATACCACATGAGCATAACAAAGGGAGGGCATAAAAGAGTGAGAAGCAGAGGTCCCAGAGTATTACGAATTTTGACCCACATAACAAATCCTTATTTTAGGGGGTTAATAAATTGTCACCGGACAAGAGTCATTGTCATTAAGTTGAGAATTGCTCCACACTTGGCTATCTGATTGAGTGATGATGAGTATCAACTTAAAGACGGTGTGGACTGCAGTGGGTACACACTTGATCCTGTTTACTGATAACGCGAATTTACCTGGGGAGTAATATACCATTTATTGGCAATTGATCCAGGGTCTGTTGACAATTCAGAGTTCGACGCCCCGCGACGTTGGAACAAATTTGATGAATTATCAATAAATCCTAGCACCAAGCCAGTTATGGCCTGGATCCCCGCTTGCGCGAGGATGACGTTTAAAAAGTGCGGATCGTTGAGAAACACGGTGTGCCATTTAGAAGATCCCAGAATACCGTAGACAAGCTCCGAGGGCTCTTTACTATTAAAAAATGCACATTGATTTATCCTAATCGGGACAATTTATCCGATCCTCATCCATCGCTATTCCCCATCCCCCTCCGCTATTCCCCGCCACCCTCCGCTATTCCCCGTCACCCTCCGCGCAGGCGGAGGGTCCATTCTTTATTATTTTTTATAATCACATGATTCGCGTATTCTCTAAGCCCTTTCATGAGATTTAATGTTATACCAGAATATAACATTCACTCTTTTATAAGTTGCGATGTACCCCTATGGATATTTTATCTATGGTTTTCCGGTATCGGACTTACCCTATATGGACCCTCCGCCTGCGCGAAGGGTGGCGGGGAATAGCGAAGGGTGGCGGGGAATAGCGAAGGGTGGCGGGGAATAGCGAAGGGTGGCGGGGAATAGCGGAGGGTGACGGGGAATAGCGAAGGGTGACGGGGAATAGTGGAGGGTGACGGGGAATAGCGAAGGGTGACGGGGAATAGCGGAGGGTGACGGGGAATAGCGGAGGATGACGGGGAATAGCGGAGGGTGATGGGGAATAGCGGAGGGTGACGGGGAATAGCGGAGGGTGACGGGGAATAGTGGAGGGTGTCGGGGAATAGCGGAGGGTGGCGGGGAATAGCGAAGGGTGTCGGGGAATAGCGGAGGGTGACGGGGAATAGCGGAGGGGGATAGGCAATAGCGGAGGGGGATAGGCAATAGCGGAGGGGGATAGGCAATAGCGAAGGATGACGCATCAAATGAGCGACTTGTTCAGTAAAAAGTCGGGTACCTAGGTGGAGATAATATGTTAATGTGCCCTATTTTTTGCTATCAATTAATTGTTGTTGTACCTGCTTGATTTGATCCTGCAGTGTAGTCTGTATTTTTTGCATCTGGTCCTGGGTCTGAGCGTTTACTTTTTGAATTTGATCTTGTAATTGCGTTTGCATTTCTTTGATTTGATTTTGTAATTGAGAGTTCAAAGTATCTATTTGCTGCTTTTGAGTGGTTTGAATTTGCTGTAATTGTGCTTGTAATTGTGAATTTAATTGTTGAATTTGTTCGCTGGGAGTTCCGGTTAGTTGTTTTGGACCGGCATCGTCAGCAAAAGCCAGATTGATAAATGAACCTAACATAAAAACTGAGAGCAGGGATAACATTGCCTTTTTCATTTTGTACTCCGTTGATTTATTGAGTCCTACTCTTTACTGTAGCTAATTTTATGTTGATTGCAACCCGATGTCCTTAAGACGCTGCTTAAACCCGTTGGAATTGGTGAAAAATTGTGACTGCATTCAAGCTTAATTACTGAATTTATTGATAATTGATGTATTGATTTATAGCGAGTTAATATGTATTAATGGTTAATAACATGTCAATTATTTTGAAATGAAAGGTCAGCAAATGAAACTGGGAATTTATAAAAATGGATGTAATGAGACCATAACCTTGGATATAGAGCCAACTGCAAGTGTTTGCGATTTAATCCAGCTTCTGTATGAGGGACGAGATGCGTTATTGGAACAAGTCCCCTTCGAGACTTATCAACAGGTGATTTCATTAAACATTGTTAATCTCTATTCGGAGCATTTTGTTACACAACTGGTTCCAGGGACAATGCTGACTGATTATGATTTAGATGAATCGAGTTATATTACTATGAATAATTTTAGTTCGGATAATTTGTTATACATTATGAGTGGAATTAATTCAAGTTCGAATACTAAGGATTCAGCCATACTTGCAGCGCGAACCCGATCTCACTTTTTTGGAAACGGTACTGCAAGTGACGGCCAGGATTATGAAAAAGAGAGCGCATTATTTGAGATTCGTTCGGGAAGATAAGGCGCTCAAAAAACTGCGGTTTTTGGGGTTTTTGAAATCAACTGCAAAGGCATGTTTGTCAGTCCAGTTTATGCGACTGCACGTGGAATAGTACAATTCTCAATGACATTAAAGTTATTTTTAATTTCATCAATTCTTTTTTGCCTTTGGGTTTGACTAAAAAAAACATGCCCCGTGACTATAAAATTGCCAATTATAAGCAATATACCGATGCCAGTAGCGGCAATGATAAGATTTGATAAAAGTGGTTTCCAAATCTTTCTATGGACATTCATGTCATTGTAACCTTTTTGGATGCTGATTTTAAATGCTATTTGGGCTTGGTGTTCCATGTCTCGATCGGAATTTATTTTCGCTTTAATGAAGTTATTAATTGAACGATTTAAGTGTTCAGCCAAATTGATGGCCTTTATACCTTCTGTACGATCAAGTTCATTATCTGAATAATTAACCAAATGCGTCGCATAATTTTTAAGTTGTCTTATGTGATCGACGCATTGTAAGAGATGCTTGAGAAAAGGCACATTATTTATTGTGAATAGTGTCTCTGTGTCATGAGGTAGATGAGGAGCTATTTCAGGAAATCCTTGTAAAATAATTAACAGCAAGGATGGATGATTCATTGCTCGATCCAAAAGACTTCTACCTTTTTGATCTTCTTCAAGTACTAATGAAAGACGAGAAGATTCTGGTAAAGCGTGTAAAAAAACTTTTAGATTGTGTTGATTGTGGATTGACCATTGCAACTTAGTGTATCCGTATCTGTTCGTTTCATTGATAATGGATAATTTATCCTCATCTGATAGTGAATCAAGAAGAATTTTTAGCGCCTCTGGGCTGCTATTGCATGCCCGATCTAATACATTGTCTTCATTTTTATTTTTTTGCATTAAAGCGCCTAATAATCCTTCTTGAGGATATAAGGGTAACAACATACGGAGAGAGGCAGGATTTGATGTTGCCAGATGCAAAGCAGTATCCCCATCATTATTAACTTCTTGCAAGACTGTAAGACATCGTTCTTTTGGGTAGAGATTTACAATAGCATCCAAAGAGTCAGGGTAGGAGGTAGCCAGGTGCACCACGTTATTACCATGCTCATTTTTTTCTTCTAATGCGTCTAATTGCTGATTGGCTGGATAGAGAGAAAGAGCTATTTTTAATGAAGATACGTTCATCGCAGCAGTATGTAAAAGGGTATTCCCTATTTGATTTTTTTTTGTGATTAAACTGTATTGTTCTGTCGGGGTTAGGTTATTTAGATGGTGTTGCAATACTTCTGGATAATTTGCTGCTTGGTGCAATAGATTTGAACCAAAATTGTTCACTGTTACTGTGGGATGGAGTAATATCTGAGAATGGTTTTTTCTAAGTAATGCGAGAATTTGAGATGAGGGTATCATTTGTTCCCCTTACAACTTTATTGCTTCCTTTGCATTCTTTGAGTTCAAAATTTTAACATAAAGGCTTGATTTGGACAAGCAATTTTGCGCGCTGGAGATTAGACCTGAAAGGACATGGAACAGCTGAGATAGTCTATAATTTAAACAGGAAGCTATTTCTTAGGTTGTTCCATCATGTCTAAACCGGATTATCCCTCTCAGCTCTATAAAAAACAGATCAAAACAAGTGTTCCTTCTTTAGAAGCAAGTGAACTAAGAGAAGACCGAATTCAGGACAGTATAGAAACTACTTATGATCCTAATGACATGCCTCTTGAAATTAAGAAAAATCTTGAAGCTAATTTGGGGCCAATTGATACTGAAGGGGAAATTAAAGCTCATGGCCTGGATAAAAAGCTCGAAGAAGAAGATCCTTATGAGAGTCCGCATCCTTGACGTATTTATCTTTATTAAATCTCATGATCAGGCATATTAAATTTTAATAGTTGCTATTAAAAATTAACGTTCTTTCTTAATAAATAATCAAGATTGTTTTTATACACTAATGACTTTAATCATGTTTTGAGTTCTATCTTTGTGCCGTTTTAAATAAATCCACGTTGATAACGCTTTAGCATGAGTCACTCAGTCGTTATTGGAGAAGCAATGAAAAATTACATTGGCAGTGTACATCACATTAGAGGTGATCGTCATTATAATAAGAAAGAATATAACAAAGCGTTAGCATGTTATGTGTTGGGATTAAATGTTCTTGAGTCCAAAATAGCAAAAGACCCCGAAATTTTGACTTCCAAAGTTTTTTGTGACCAGTACGCTTATGCTTTATCAGATGTTCTGAATACTCAAAGTCGGACACTAAATCAATTTGTTATGGGCAGTAAGACTGTTACTACTGAAAATCTGCTAAAGACTTTATCTTTTTATAGCTCTCTTCTGACCACAATTAATCACAGGTATCTCGCAATGAATGAATCCTGGGAGTTTATTTGTGAGGAGAAAAAGTGCAAAACAAAGCCAAAACAAATAATCATTGTTTACACATTATTAACTGAAAGTCTGGAGCTGTTGAGTGATTTATGGTCAGCTACAGCCGATGAGGTAAATAGTTCTCATCCTAATTATGAGACTTTGTTAAATCAGTCGTGCACTGCAATGAAGTTGGCTATCGATATTAAATCCAGGCTGCCTGAGTCAGCTGGTATCGAAATGCATTGTGGGTATTTAAATCTTCTTGAGCAGCTTTATTATTTTAAAAAAGATGCGGATTTCCAAGAAGCCCTGTTAATTAATATGAAGAAACATCTGGAACAGTATCAACTTCTAAATGGGTTTCAGGATGATCCTGTTACGCAACTTGAGTTAATAAGTTACGCGCTATTAGTTGATGTACACTTGCATGGTGTTTCAAATACTCAGTTAATTGCACAAGGACAAGAGATTATAGCCTCTTTAACCGAGCGAAGTGCTGCTAATGAAAAGGTAATTTCAGATTTTACAAAACTTGTTGCACTATCAGCCCATATTTCTCGACAAGGAAGCTCATCATCGTCTTCAACTCCGATTTCATTTTCAGTCAGCCGAAATTCTCATCAACAAACACGTAGAGAGACTGCGCACGCATCATCATCCAGTTCATCTGAAATTCACGAGAATAGTGTAGAGCAACACCAGTTGAGAAGTGCTGCTCAGCTGATTGTCAGAAACCCAGAGCGCGTTAACCAGTTGGTGGATAAATTATACAGTATTGGTTGTGCTGAATTCAGCCGTTTATATCCCGAATCCCAAATTGCTTTATTGGCTCAGAACAATACACCATCTGGAGTGAAACACTTTCTTAATGAATCTATTGACCAATCAGATGATACAGAACAATTTAATGTTCTGGCTCCTGCTTTGAAATTCATTGCGAACCATTATTTAAAACAGGCATCGAATCATTCTAATGAAGTAAGGCGATTATTTGAAAAAGGACAACCTTGGCAAAAAAGAGCCATCTTCTTAAGCCTCAAAATGCAGACCGCTTTTAGAAGTACGCCTTTACCTGTGCTACCCAAAAGAACGAGAATAAGCTCTACACCCATTCAAACAGTGTTTTTTTCATCAGATTCCTTCCCTGAAATACCCAGTTTATCTGAACAAACGTACAAACGGGGGCGCAATCCCGGGGATTCGAAAACGTCAGGAGTTACAAATACGGATCATGTACCTTATTCAGATTCTGAGTTTATAACAGATCAAGATCAGGCATTAACTCAATGGAATCAGGTGAAGCATTCTGATGTATCCACTTTGAGCTCGAATAATCGCGTGAATGCGGATATCGGTTTAGTTTTACACTCTGATAGAGATAGTGCTCCTTGGTTACCTTTAGCGTTGGATTCAAGTTCAGATTCGGAACCATTGAATTTGGACTCCGTTCCTCCTTTATCTATTGCGTTGGACTCAAGTGCAGATACAGAATCTTCAGTTTTGGATGCAGCGAAAGCTCCAATAGAACCCGTTTCAAAAGGTTCTGATGTCGTATCGAGCCTTTCATTTTTCCCGACAAGTTTTGAACATAAACCGAAGCGAAATGATTTGAATGAATCACATCCTAAAGTGTTGGCATTTATTCATGCGATGAAAAACATCAAGTGTTTGGAAGTTGAGCCCAGACAAGAGAAAAGACTTTTTGCCAATCTTCTAACCATTATGGGTGAGTTTTTTGAACTGGATCGCAATCCTGATTCTCCTATGAAGAAATTTATTGCAGTTGTATTAACTGTTGAGTCGCTTTATAAGATGGCATTAGTGATTTATCCCGATCATGAAGTGGCCAGTGTAAAGCTCCGGAAGCTTCAGGCTAGAAATAAGTCAATGCTGAATGAACGCCATTACTATGTCCCTTTATTCGATGACCTGGAAATTCAATCGGATAAAAAGCATTATGAGAATGCGATTGAGAGTGCGATGACAGATTTAGAGGTTCTTTATTCAGGAAAAACTGAACCAGTAGCGTGTGTAGTCAATTCATTATTTAAATACATAACAGGAACAATTCTTAAATTTAAATTAATGAATACGGATGATCTGTCCGATCTAATGGAGCAGTTCCATGGATATAGTGCACACACTGATGTGTGTTCTTCCAGTACCTATTCATTGCCATTTAATTAGAATGATGGACATATAATGAGTACGGATGTTTGTAAAAAGCACTGGGTATCGTGATAAGGATTAATGCATGGAGTTTAGGCAACCCTGACAACAGGCTTTAATCGTTTCCATTAGCGTAGCGTTATCACTTTGTGTTGAAATTCCCAGACCACAACCTGCCAGGCATTGTAAAATATCTTTTGCAGTGCCTCGGGTAGTATATTGAGAAACACAACCATTGACACAGTTTTTATCTCCTTTGCATAATACCATGCATTGGGACATGCCATTAATGTCTTCAGCAGCCTGTATTGGTGTCGTCATGAACAGGCATCCAATCAGTATGGATAAAATATTGACCAACAGTTTATGCGTGTTCATTCATTACTCTCCCTGAAAAATATTCTCTATACAAACTAATCAACAACAGATTTATCTAAAACCAGACTAGCTCATCAGTGCAATACGGCGAATTCGATTACGTCACTTGGTTTGCAATGAGAACCATCTTTATTGAACATTAAAAATGGTTAATGTCTAATATAAAATAGTATAGACGTAGTTTTGTGGTCTTGTTGGATATAGAGCTATACTAGGGTCTGTTGACAATTTATTTTGTACATTATCCATAAAGACCCATGTACTTCGGTTTGTTCGCGGTATCCATCGATCTGATGGATGGCGTGGACAAGCCCTGAACGAGCCTCTCTTTTTTATACGTCATCCTCGCGAAGGCGGGGACCCATGCAACAATGTGGCATTGTGCTAAATTTTAGGATGGATCCCCGCTTTCGCGAGGATGACGATCCTATAAAAATTGCAAATTAAAATTAATTTATGTGCATTTTTAAAAAGTGAGGAACTCTCAGGGACAAGTTCATTAGGAGTGAGATCCAGGTGACTCATACAATTCAACCCGGTCTTTCCCTAATTTTTTAGCGGTATAGAGTGCGTGGTCTGCTGCTTGGATTAATTCATCCATGGTGGAACCATGCATAGGGGCTACAGCAACACCTATAGAAATAGTGACAAAAGGTAAAATTTGATTATTGAAAAATATGGATTTGCTTTTAATGGTTTTCTGAAATTCTTTTAATCGTTTGATGCACGTGTCTAATTCGGAATGACTCATTGTTATTAAAAATTCTTCGCCACCAAAACGGCAGGCTGTATCACTGACTCTAAAATTTTGATTGATGATTTGACCAATTAATTTCAAGACTTCATCACCTGCTTCATGCCCATAATTGTCGTTAAATTTTTTAAAATCATCCAAATCCATCATGATGATAATCAGAGTACTTTTTGTACGCATGATTTTGGCAAGTTCATTAGGTAGATATTCATTGATATAGCGCCGATTGTATAAACCCGTCAGTGCATCGCGTAAGGACTGTTCTCGTAATGTTTCACGCAATTTAATATTCGATAAGGCGATTTTAACCATATTGCTAAAAGTAAGTGCCGTGTCCTGAAGATGTTTGGGAATCGGTATGGTGGATTGTGCTGCTAAATGGATTACTCCTAATAATTCATTTTGCACAAATAAGGGCAAGACCATATAGCCACCAATTGGCGTGGTGAGGTAATGAGAGCAAGCCACCCAACTTTTGGGATCATCAATAATAGTGATGCTTCCTTCGCGAATGGAAAAACAGTCCTCTGGTGAAAATACGTTTTTCAATATTTTATCATTTCCCCATTGGATAACTGTTTCTAAAGAGTTGTTGGTTTTATTGAGTACCGATAGGGCTCCATTAAATCCTGAAAAAAGCTCTTGAGCAATCAGATTGATTCTTGGATAGGTTTCATCCATGGTGATGCACAATTGCAGCATGCCATTTAACTTATTGACGAGCTTTTCATTTTTTTCAAGGAGTGTTAATTCATTCAGAGTTGAAATGGTTTTATTGTTTAGAGCAAGGATTTTATGTTCATTTGCTACCCGATCGCTTATATCCACTATCTGGGTAAGAAAAACTTTAATATCATTAGATTGATTTAAAATAGTACCGCTGCTAATGGCTGTAATGATGTTCCCATTTTTATGAATGTATCTCTTTTCTACGGTAACAGAGGAGATTTCTCCATTAATTAATTTATGAACAGCATGCAGGGAATCTTCAAGATCATCAGGATGGGTAATTTGCTGATAACTTAATTGCTTTAATTCTTCCTTGCTGTAACCAAGAATATCAAGCACCTTACGATTGGCATCCAGATATTTGCCATCAAGAGATAAAAATGCCATTCCTATAGGGGCATTTTCTATAATGTTACGAAAATTGTCTTCGCTGAGTTTTAATTCCTCGATAAGGAGATTATTTTCAAGGGTTTTCAAAATCGAGGTTCTTAAGGTTTTGTGAGCGGATATAGCTCCATAAGTTAAAAGTGCGAGGAAAATGATTACGCCAATGAATAACTCCATGCTAACCGATGGGGTGATGGAGGTTGATATTAAAAAAAGCAGAATACCTATTGGCACTTCAAATGCGATGTATGCATATTTAATCGCGATCATTTTAAGAGCTGGTGCTGACAGAATGGCTATTATGAAAAGGAATATCACACAACGGTGCACCGGATCGTCTACATAAACGAACAGCAATCCACCCAGCGCCCAGAATATGCCGGAAATTGCGGACGTTGCTATGTAAAAAAAGTTCCAAAACTTCCAATTTTGAGGTTTCGAATGCTTTTGCTGATTATGATAAACCAGTAGAACACCTATCCTGAGAACATCATTAATTATAATTTCTAAGACAAACCAGAGGAGCAAAATAGTTCTATTGGTTACGCTATTCCATAATATTGTTAAAAAAAGTACGGAAGCTGCAATATCGGTAAGTATAAGAAAAAAATGATCCTTATAGCATTCGATAATTAATCTTTGGTTTAATTGTCTATTAATACCATTATCTATAAGCATTAAGATGACTCCTCATTCATCTAAATGAAGTGGCAATTCAGATAAAAGCACTGTTATTGATTCAGGGAGTTCCTTGCATCCTGAACCTCGTTGATAAATGACCAAAAATTAATTCAGATTCATTAATCTTAAAAGATGAATGAAGCGTATTATTAGCTTCTTTATATTTAATCATTATAGCCCATTTAAGCAAGGTTTATTTCTTTTGAGGCAACATGGACGGCCAAGGCTCTCGCTCAGGTGATCGTGGTTAAATGAGGCGATCGCCTGAGCCAGGTTAACAATTACTGTATGATAGGTTTTTGAGCCGTTTTAAAAAAAGCCAATCGAAATTTGTTCATAAAATCATAGGCCATGAGCAAAGCGGCCAGAGCAAAGACAACATCACCCGGTATGCGTAACCATTGCCAAAGCAGGGTGGTATCATAAAACTCGAGGCTGCGTGCATAAGTGAGTCCATGCTCATAGACTGCCTGTAATTGTGGCCAGCCTATAGGGAAGAAATTCAGCGTTATCCATAAAACCAATCCGAGATTATAAAGCCAGAATGCCCATGTTCCCAATCGATCACTCCATTGGTTCTTATCACCAGCTGCGTAGCGAAGGCAAAAATAGACCATCCCCAGAGCAAGCAGCCCAAAGGCTCCAAATAAGGCGGTATGGGCATGATTTAATGTTAAAAAAGTACCGTGTTCATAATAATTGACCAAGGGAGCGTTTAAGGTGCCTCCGCCAAAAACCCCGGCGCCAACAAAGTTCCAAAAAGCAGCGCCCAGAATATAAAGATAAGCCAGAGGATGTTTAAAATCCTTATGCCGTTTGATTTTTTGTTGTTCCTGAATTGCGTTAATGATCAGCAAAGCAATAGGCAACACTTCAATAAAGGAGAACATGGAGCCTAAAGGTACCCACATATCCGGACCACCAGTCCAATACCAATGATGGCCAGTTCCAATGACACCACCTAAAAAGATAAGAATCGCTTCAAAAAATACCGTGCGCTCGGCTAGCTGTCTTGAGACTAAACCTACTCCCATAAGTAAATAGGTTGTGGCACAGGCTGCAAAAAACTCAAAGGACTGTTCAACCCAGAGATGGACTACCCACCATCGCCAAAAATCGGTGATGGTAAATGATTTTTCAATACCGGTTAAAGGTATCATTCCAAAGCAGTATAAAACGGCAATATTTATGGTACTGGCCCAAAACAAATGTTCCAGTTGTATTTTTCCAGTCCAAAATTGGATGGATGCCGTTTTCAGTCGATCCCAAGTTGGCCACATTCCCCGAAAGACAATGTAACTCCATAGGAAGAGTCCTGCGCAAAATCCAATTTGCCAGAGCCGTCCCAGTTGCAGGTATGATAATCCCTGATTGCCAATCCAGAACCAGGCGGTATCAATAACTCCCATGATACCCAGATAATCACCAACTATGGCTCCAGCCACAATAAACAAGGTCACCCAAAATAACACATCGACTAATACACCCTGCCATTTTGCCTCTTTACCACTAATAATAGGTGCCAGAAATACCGCGGAACTGATCCAGGATAGAGCTATCCAGACTATCGGTGTTTGGGTGTGCACATCGCGTAGGAAATTAAACGGGAGGTAGTCGTTGATATTGATTCCATAAAATCCGGTTCGTTCCGTGTAATAGTGTGCCAGTAATACGCCAACTGCAATTTGAATTAATAACACCACCGCGACAACGAGGAAATATTTACCTACTTTTCTCTGGCTGGATGTTAATGAAGAAAATGCTAATAAAACAGGGGTCATGGTTGCTGTATCCGGATCGTTAAGATAACGATGATAGATGTACAGAATGACACCAAAACCAAAGAACACAAAACAAAAAGAAACCCAGGTCCAATAAAAGGTCGACGGTGTTGGGGTATTGCCCATGGTGGGTTCATAAGGCCAGTTATTGGTGTAGGAGCTATTTGTACCAGGACGATGAGCGATGGTGGTCATGGACGAGTAAATAAGGAAATCAGCAACCTGTATCGCGCTGTGTTCATTCAGGCTGTACGCTTTTGTCCATCCCTTGATGGGGTTATGTTTCAGTAATTCGGCAGCAATATCTTTTTGTAACTGAGTTATTGCAGTGGCAACAGCTTCAGGCAGAATTGTCGTTTTTTGAGACAGATCAATGTGTTGAAGCGTGTTCTGCATGGCTTTGCGAGTGGTGTATTGTTCCCCTTCAGACAAATCGGCAAATGATTTGCCAAATTGCAGATTGGCCATGTTATTTTCAGTTTTTCGACCTAATTCTAAAAGATAACGTGACGTGAAGTCTTCGCCAAAATAGGACCCCATTCCATAGAGACTGCCATAATCCATAAGATCGGCTTTTTGAAATCCGGCTTTTCCTGAAACGATGTCCTCGTCGGTCATGAGGATTGTTCCAGAGGAAGTGAGAAACTGATGAGGGAGTGGGGGAGCTAATTGATAGGTTTTAACAGTTCCCCAAATAATTACTACAAAGCAAAGGATCGCAGTAATTAGCAATATCCATTTTAATACCTCTGACACGGGATCTGCCGACATCGAAGTACCATTCATTTCTTTACTTTCGTCCATTTTAATCCTTTAAATGCTGCTAATTTGTGGTGGATAAATTGAGTTTAAAATTGATTTTTACTCGGTCATGATAAAACCGGCAGATCTGTTTGTTCAAGGAGTTACTATAACATAATTACTTTTATTATGATGTCAGCATCATTGCGATTGCATTTTAATGAGTCGCTTACGCGATTAATTTACCCCCTCACCCTTGATCCCTCTCCCCCACGCTGCGCGCGGTGGAGAGGGGAGATTGTTGGTTGTTTTGATACAATAAGCAGCGATTAATTACTATTAATTAAAATTGATTTGTTCCACAGCCTCGTCAAGAAGCGGAACAGTAAGATTGTGGTATAACCTGTCTTTGCTCATTTCATCGAAACTCAATTCTTTGTATCACTTTTTATTTTAATGAGTCGCTTACGCGATTAATTTACCCCCCTCACCCTTGATCCCTCTCCCCCACGCTGCGCGTGGTGGAGAGGGGAGATTGTTGGTTGTTTAAATAAAATAAGAGGCGATTAATTACTATTAATTAAAATTGATATGTTCCACAGCCTTGTCAAAAAGCGGAACAGTAAAATTGAGGTATAACCTGTCTTTGCTCGTTTAATCGAAACTCAATTCTTTGTATCACTTTTTATTTTAAGGAGTCGCTTACGCGATTAATTTACCCCCCTCACCCTTGATCCCTCTCCCCCATGCTGCGCGCGGTGGAGAGGGGAGATTGTTGGTTGTTTAAATAAAATAAGAGGCGATTAGTTACTTTTAATTAAAATTGATTTGTTCCACAGCCTCGTCAAGAAGCGGAACAGTAAAATTGTGGTATAACCTGTCTTTGTTCATTTAATCGAAACTCAATTCTTTGTGTCACTTTTTATTTTAAGGAGTCGCTTACGCGATTAATTTAACCCCCTCACCCTGTGTGACCGGAACATAGGTAACATAAATGTCCGGACACATCGGTAACATTAAATTAACATAATTTGGTTACTTTGAG
>NZ_LNYR01000003.1 GCF_001467955.1 Legionella quateirensis
CAAAGCCTCATCCAACAAACAGTACCAGTTGCAAACCCATCGGTTCATGCGAACTCCGTGTTAAATCACAATACAAATAATGGTTCACAATTGGTTCACGAGCAAAGCCTCATCCAACAAACAGTACCAGTTGCAAACCCATCGATTCATGCGAACTCCGTGTTAAATCACAATACAAATAACGGTTCACAATTGGTTCACGAGCAAAGCCTCATCCAACAAACAGTACCAGTTGCAAACCCATCGGTTCATGCGAACTCCGTGTTAAATCACAATACAAATAACGGTTCACAATTGGTTCACGAGCAAAGCCTCATCCAACAAACAGTACCAGTTGCAAACCCATCGGTTCATGCGAACTCCGTGTTAAATCACAATACAAATAATGGTTCACAATTGGTTCACGAAAAGGTTAATAATTTGGCATCTAAGACATTAGAGGATCAAGATATAGTATTGGAAAAAAATCCTCAAATTAGCTTTTCAAAATTAGTTGGCAACCAGCGGGCAATTATAATTGCACTATACAAAAACATTAAAATTAACAAATCAGATACAACTGATGAGTTAACACTCGAATCAATATCCAAATTAACCCAAGTCAATCAAAAATCTCTTAAAAACACTTTGTTCCGTTTAAATAATGCAGGAATACTTATCCGAGCCGATCAAAAGGTTGGGCGGGGTGGCTGGGTTAAATATAAAATAAATACTCAAATCATAAGAGAAATTCAACAGAAGGAGTTTTTTAGATAAATGGTGTTTTTTTGTGGTTCTATCGCGTTGTGATAACATAAGGAGCAATTTCGGTTTAAAAGAACATGATATAAAGAAAGAAATCAAAAAATAGATTTTATCTTCTCTTATAGGCCTAGCGCTCCGGAACTTGCGCCCTGACGCAAAAATTTAAAATATCAGATCGGAAAATCCCCGATAACATCATTATACTTATCTTGTGCATCGGCCAAGCTTAATTTGGAATAGATTTCCAGAGAGTCTCTTTTAGCATGACCTGAGTAGGGTTGAATAAAAGCATCATCGATATTTTTCTTCTTAAGCCAGGTAAATAAAAAATGCCTTAACTTATGAGGTGATATAGACCGCTCAATACCGGCAAGCTTAGTATATCTCATCAAAATTTTTCTAATTCCACGATCAGTATAGTGGCGTCGAAATCCTGACTCAAATAAAAATAGTCTGTTTTCATTTTTATATTGTTTCATATGAAGCGCCAAAGTTTCTTTAAATGCTGGCGAAAAAGGGACAACTCTATCTTTTTTTCCTTTACCTTGATTAATTTTTATTCGACAATTGGTTAAATCAACATCAGTTAATTGTATATTAATTAATTCACTAACCCTTATTCCTGTATAAAGCAAAACTTTAACGATAAGCATAGGAACAATATCATGAGACTCCCAAACTGCCTTATAAAAAAGCCTGATATCATCCTCAGTGGGTACGTAGGGTAAGCGCTTTGGTGTTGTAGTGACCTCGATATTCAGATTTTCTCTTACAAACCTGAATACATCTCGAAGATAATCATAATTAGGGTTCTGTGCTTTAAGCAAACTTGAAACCTTTTGAGCCATTTTTTTTGCTGATATTCGTTCCATTATGCGGCTACTCCATAATGAAGATGGGGCAAGCGTGTTGATAAATCTAACGGGAATAAGCCATATGGGTTTACGTGCTCATAAATAAGGGGTGTTAACGCTCTTTTATCTTCCGTCGTTAATTTATTTTTTAGTCCCTGCTCTTCTATGATTTGCTGAATCATTAAGGTATTGATATATACCATTGAGAGTTGTAAAAGATGTAAAGACAATACAGATAAGGTTTGTGCCTTCTCATGATTAGAGGATATCTCACCTGAACGGCCATAAAAAATGAACTTGGATACGCCATTCCAAAGCTCAACCACATTTAATCCTTCTTGAATTTCCTGTCTGATAGATTCATGCATCAAATAATTACAGATGAATATGGTTTTTAATACCTTACCTAATTGTGATAATGCTAAATACGCTGGATGTTTCAGATTGTTTTGATTAAAACGCCTAAGAATAGATTCAGGATCAGCATGACCAGCCTTCATTGCAGCAGTATATTTTACAATTTGGCTATATTGCTCTTTAATTAATTGCCAATTAATAGTGTCTGTAAGTACCGGTTGTAGATTTTTATACTTTTGATAATCTCCAAGTTCACATTGTGCCAGTTTTTGTTTGTTCAAATTCGCCAGTCGTGGCATTAAAGAAAATCCTAGAAGATGTGAAAAGGCAAAGCCAACCTCACTTTGGCCATGAGTATCAACATAATTTTTTTGAACCGACATTTCTGTACAGTGTCTTAGTACACCTTCAATCATGGCAGAAACCTCAGAGCTTGATACGCTTTTTAATTGAGAGTGGATGCAACAGGCATTTTTTTCAACATGCCAGTAAATCATCACGCCTCTTCCCCCGTAGCGATTATGGTATTCCGAAATCAAATTTTGAAAATAAGCTGAAAATTGCGTTGAATCACTGGCAACAGCTATAGGCATATCGCCCCATATATCTTTTAATCTGATTTTGAATAAAGCGTTTGCCACTTTGCTTAGCGCGTTTTTTAAGTTATCAGTGGATAAAAAGTAATTTTTGATGTGTCGAAGCTGGTACTCACTTACATGAGCATTTCCCGCACACATATGTTTTAACCCAACATTAGTTCCCATTCCATAAATAGACAATAAGATCCTTTCTGAAATTTCATTGGGTTTTAAATAAATTTTTTGGCCATAGGAAATAAAATCATGAGTAAACTGGTTTTCTAAATCGACCTCTTTAATCATATCAATAAGATTGGTTCCTTCCCATTTTTCCTGTAAATGTTTTTTTATAATTCCAATATTGTTTGATTCTGCCTGGGGTGTAAGAGGAGTTACGATAATACGACCGCCATTTTGGGGGCTAATTCGAACTTTCGTATTTTTGGGAATATTACCATTTAAAGCAGCTAATGCATTTGTGTGGCGCTGTTTTAATTGTTCAATAAATACATCACCGTCAAGGGGCAAAGAAAGTTCATCAAAATACACTTCTTTGTCTTCTTCAAAATTATTTGGCAAATCCTCATCTGGGTTTCGGTGTTTAAATGACGATTCAATCCATATTTCACGGCATCTAATCCTGTCTGCAAGTTTTTTTAGTACATAGACTTCATAACAAATACGTTTAATTTTTCCGCTAGTTGGATCAATAATACGCTTTTTCCATTTATCTGGTAAACAATCTAGAGGTACCTCTTCATTGTCTGGAAAATAAGTTTTGTTGCTGTCAAAATATTTTTTAATGAGTGCCAATGCATCGAGTATTGGTTGATGCTCTGAATTATTGGAGCGAAAAACGATATTTTCTAATAAAGGCTGAACCATGCGCCGATAATAAGTGGCATAAGAACTTCTAATCTGTTGATGCAGTAGACTCTGGTATTTTGGTCCTTTTTTCTTATATTCATCAATGATATTTTTTAGCTTATCCTGACCAACAATAGGAAAAATTTTATCTCGAATTGTTGCATCCGGCTGTTCCAAGCATACTTCGGCTATATTAAATAGAATAGTGTCTTTGCCATAGACTTTTTTTACATCATTGATAAGCTTTCTAACTACGCGCTTTTCCGATTTATGAATCACGTTACGGATGATGCGGTTAAACATATCAATCGTTTTATCTATAACGTTTTCTTTTCGTGTGTGACAATGTATCATTAAATGAGCGCATCGCTTGTTATCAGTCATTTGTTTTAAATCACTCGGATTAAAACGTGTAAATGCTTCTGAATAATGAATGGTTCTTTTTCTTGGCATTAGTTGAATAGTGGCTGAATCAAAGTTAAATCGGTTTAAAATAGACAACTGTTCCATTAAATCTAATATTGAATCTAGTGAAGGATTATTAATTTCTTTATTTACCCATCCTAAATAGGATAGTCCTTCTTTGTAAGGCAATAATAAGCCATTCAATTGTGCTTCATCCGTTGTAGACAAAGAGTTCTTTAGTTTTTCAAATAAATCATTCTCAAATGCATTTGTGGCATCAACAATTACTCGTGCCATCGTTTTTTCTTTAAATGTCTCAATGCCTTTTTCTTTTAAATACTGTATTGCCTGATTTTTAATTTCCTCGTCAGATAAATAATGAGCCGGTAGCAGCTCGCTCTTTATCCATGCTTCAAGTTCTTTATAATGTGTTTTTTTAGAGAATGAAGTTTTAAAATATTTTCTAATCAACGACAGATAATTGTCGTAAGTTCTTGAGGATACTTCACAAATAACAGGTGGAATGTTAAGTTGGTTTGCAACTTGATTGATAATATAAGCTGGTAATTTCGTTAAGTCGCTGATGAATTGATGGCTTTTTTGGTAGTACTTAAAAAGTAAAGCGAATGCTAGTTGCTTACTTGTATGTCTTGTCTTTATAAAGTTAATTTCTTCTTGGGTTAAACCAAATTCATTCATTGTTAAATCGGATACACTCATTTTACCAGTTCCTAGAATAGCCAGAGTCGGAACTCAAAAGGCTATATTCACTTCAATTTGTCATTGTAATCTATCCAAATCCGATGGTAATATCAACCACAAATATAAAGTAGGAACTATGATGTCCGATAAAAAAATTTCAACACTTCCACAAACTAATAATAATTACTTTATCTGGATCCAAAATGGACATTACCCAGTAGAATCCAGAGAATAAAGGAGGGATTGATGAGTAATTGAACGACCAAACGACTTAAGGATTTTCTGATGTTTTTGATAGCTGCAGCTCAAGATATCTCACATCATCTTGGCTATTTATATTTGATTAATTTTCGTTGGAGAAAAATGAATTTGTTCAATATCTATGATAGAGATGGTTCTTTAACAACCTTTACTTTTACGCGGCATATAGCATCAGTGTTCGAAAAAATTACGAATAAGGAGTGTAAATAAATGGGCTGCTCCACATGTATTTCTCATAAAGAGCCAATGCCCAGGCTGTGGCAAAATCCCCAAGTTATTACGGCAACAATAGCTGGTTTATTATTAACTATTGGTTTTGTAGGCTCATATTTGACGTTACCAAGGATTATCGCTAACGGGTTTTACGTAGGCGCAGTATTAATTGGCGGATATTATTTCGCCCGCGAAGCAATAGACGAATTTATCAAAGAATATGAAATCGGTATTGAATTCTTGATGTCTCTTGCAGCCATTGTTGCAGGTATCATGGGGCAATGGGCGGAAGCAGCAACATTGGTATTTTTGTATTCTATTTCTGAAGCTGCGGAAGGTTATTCCGGTGAAAGAGCGCGACATGCTATCCGAGCATTGATGGATCTTGCCCCAAAAACAGCATTGGTCCGGCGAAATAATACTGAATTTCGAATACCCATAGAAGAAATTCATATTGGAGATGAATTCATTGTTCTTCCTGGTGAAAGTCTTGCCACAGATGGAGAAGTCATTTCAGGACATTCTAGTGTTAATCAAGCACCTATTACGGGTGAGTCAATTCCAGTAGAAAAAACTATAGGGAGTAAAGTTTTTTCTGCAACTATAAACGGTGAAGGAACTCTTACTGTTCGTGCAACCAAAAAATTTGCTGATAATACATTATCTCGTATCATATTTCTTGTCGAAAAAGCACAAGACAAAAAGGGGCGTAGTCAACGTTTTATAGAACGTTTTGGTAACCTATATAGTCCATTTATCCTTTTGGTGGGAATACTCATAGCTACTTTACCACTTCTATTTGGGCAACCTTGGCAAGAGTGGGTGATTCGTGCCACAGTATTTATTGTTGCTGCAGCACCATGTGCCCTAGTGATTTCTATACCCATTACACTTGTAGCTGCTCTTGGCACAGCAAGTCGAAATGGAATATTATTAAAAGGTGGCTTATATTTGGAGCAACTAGTGAAGATAAAGGTTATTGCACTAGATAAAACAGGAACATTAACACAAGGTAAACCGAAGGTTACTGATATCATTCCATTGAATAACCATACTCGGAACCAAATTTTAAATGCAGCAGCAACTCTTGAATCGCGCTCCCAGCATCCCATGGCCCAAGCCATTTTGCAACAAGCCAATGAAGAAAATATTCAATATAATCCTGTTGAACAGTTTAAGTCATTAACTGGTTCGGGGGTACTTGGTTTTATCAATGGAAAAAAATTCTACATAGGCAATCCAAAATTATTTATTGATATGAACCTATTGATAGAAACATTAACACAGGAAATAAATAAATTACAGGCCGCTGGAAAGACAGTCGTATTATTAGGAACTGATAAGGAAATACTCGGTTTAATTGCAATTGCTGATCCTCTAAGACCAACAGCCAGACAGATGGTATCTAACCTAAAATCGATGGGTATTGAACGTGTGGTTATGCTCACAGGAGATAATTTGATAACTGCCTCCTCAATTGGCGAACAAGCGGGTGTTGATGAAGTATTTTCTGATTTATCACCAGAAGATAAGACAAGAAAAGTTGAAGAACTGGAAAGACGTTACGGTAAGGTAATGATGGTTGGCGATGGAGTAAATGATGCTCCAGCACTCGCAGCAGCTCATGTAGGAGTTGCTATGGGTGCTGTCGGAACTGATGTCGCATTAGAAACTGCGGATGTAGCATTAATGGGTGAAAATTTATTAAAATTACCTTATCTCATCGAATTTAGTCGTCGAACCTGGAATATAATTTTACAAAATTTGGGACTCTCTATAATTGTAATTGGATCTCTTGTTGTCGGAGCAGTAACTGGGTATTTTACGTTGCCAATAGCCGTTTTAGCTCATGAAATCAGTGAACTTATTGTTATTGCAAGTGGTCTTCGTATGCTAAGATCTTAATTATGGATGATCCATTACAATGCCTTTAGTACTCTCTCAAGTCTTTGTCTCACCTCACTTGCAATATGATTGATCTCAGAATTACCGACCAATTCTAATACGGCGTTCGGATCCATGAATTCGATATACACTTTGCCGGCATTATCTTGGCGTACAACCACATTACAGGGTAGAAGCAAACCAATAGACGGCTCTTTTTCTAAAGCTTGATGGGCAAATTGTGGATTGCATGCACCAAGAATTTGATAGGGAGGCATATCTTGATTTAATTTTTTTTTCAGAGTTGCTGACACATCTATATTTGTAAGAACTCCAAATCCCTCTTTTTGCAGTTCTTCGGTAACTTTTTTAATTGCATCATCAAATGAATACAATGTCTTTTTTCCAAATCCATATTTAATGTTATTCATATTTCTTCCTAATTGTTTTGATAATTAACTACTTACTTCGTAATCGTTTTGCCCACCAAAGGAGAGCTAGAGTAATCAGGGCATTGATAACAATTGACCAAGTATTTAAAGTGGGAGTCAGAATTATAAATTTAAGATCTAAAGGAACTAAAAATGCAAAAAAGACATGTGCCAGCGTATGAAAAAATTCAAATCCCGCAAAAAATAGAACGATATCCCTAAACATAGGATTTCTCCTTTCAATTAGTCCTTTTATTTGTTAATTATAGGGTACTTTCATGTACTAATAGAAAAATAGACGTTGATTATCGATTTTTTTAAAATACGTTTTTTTCTTAAGTAGGTGACAGAGGCCAATAAACGACATCCCTTTGTTTGGATGTTAGTGTGTCAATATTGCTAATGTAAGATCAGCTCCTTATGAAATACTAAAGCAAGCTTATCATCAACGTTCATTCTTTATAATAGTACAACTTCTTAAAATAAATCTCTTGAGAGCAATTTTTGCGTCAGGGCGCAAGTTCCGGAGCAGTAGGCCTAAAAGAGAATAGAAGTATTTTAGGAATTGCTCTTTACCTTCAACATTCAAGCTTTGCCACATGTGGGTATAACAACCACTAAAATAAAAAGTTTTAATAAATGCTCGTAGCTCATCAATATTACCCGGTATGGGATTATTTTCCAGAAGATGATCAAATTTATTCATTTGATAACGCAAAGCTTCAGTAGAACTATGGAGATGAGCAGAATCAACAGGACTCTTGGCATCTTTTTGATAAGCATTCCAAAATAATATTTTTGCTTCTGCAAATGTTAAACTGCCAGGAGAGCGTTTTTGTAGACTACTGGATAACTCCTGTTGGGCGATTACGTCACAACTATCTGTATTGCCTTTGGTTGTTAATATAGTAGGATTTCGCGTGACACAGTGTATTTTTCCTGAGTACTGCTTCTTCATAGTTAACCAAAGTGCAGCATCAACAAATGCTGCCTGACCACCAACGATATAAACATCATCTGCTAAATCCCATGTATCTGGATTTCCAGTTGTGTTTTCAAAACGGAGAAAACCCGGTTGATTCTCGACAGCATGAAAAAAAGGATTTGTTAAATGTCCAGTTGTTATAAAAAGTCTATCAGCGATATAATTTTGATCCATGCATGTTATCTGATAATTCCCTTCTTTTAGCGGACAAATATCTGAGATTGGCAAAAAAATTTCTTTGATTGTTATTCCTAGTGATTTAGCCAGTGTTTTATGTTTTTCATATTGAGCGCGTAAATAATGTCCCACCAACGAACGAGTGATATATTGTTTGTCTCTATATGGATAATGCTCTTGGAGCAACTCTGGATTAGCATCTATCCATTCTGTCAAGCTATCCGTAGTAGAAGTAAATTTGAACCCATCGGCAGGATTATTTAAAGTCCAAAAATCTGGGCTATCAATAGAATAAGCAAAACCTGTAGCGAAATATCGTGGGTTTTGTTCAAAAAGTAAGACAGTTATGTCATTGTCAGAATATTTCATTGTTGCCAGTAGGTGACTTAAACGACAAAAAACAGCATTTCC
This sequence comes from Legionella quateirensis, assembly GCF_001467955.1. Taxonomy (GTDB): domain Bacteria; phylum Pseudomonadota; class Gammaproteobacteria; order Legionellales; family Legionellaceae; genus Legionella; species Legionella quateirensis. The sequence goes on from NZ_LNYR01000003.1 coordinate 8,870, forward strand.
ACAGAGTCCCATTCCCGCGATAGCAATTACTTTTGGCATTATATCAAGACAATTGTTGGATCAGAGGAAAATTCTAGGGTTTAACCTCGATACTGTCAATTTGTAGATTTCTTATCTTTAAATGACAACAGATTGATCGATCCAAATTCTTAATTTAGAGCTAAATCGTCCCTGACGGCATAGAGTTTTGACGGCCTTTGTAGTGATGCTTTTAATTAAGCGGTATTCCCCCAGTACTGCATGTATAGACCAACATTGGTTAATAATTGCGATGATCTCAAATAAATGAACTGAAGATTCTATGGAGAGCCAATTTTTAAAACAGGCCTCTTGTAACTGCCTGTATTGAGTCCCTGAAAGTTTTAGGTGTTCTGTTGCTCGATGCAAACAATTAACGAATGAGAAAAAGGGATGAGTAATAACAACTTCACCTAAATCAATCAGCGTGGTTTGATGAGTATTTGGATTCACTAAAATATTTTTATCATGAAAATCTGCATGACCAAAAGTATCAGGTACTTTAAAACTGGCTAATTGGTCACAAAGGGTTCGTAATTTACTATCTAAACTTTTTAATTGTTTTAATTCTTCTTGGGTTAATCCATCTCCCAACAATAACTCTTCTTCACATAGTAATTGCTTATAAAGTTTTGGCAATTGATGCAGGCGCCAATCAGGGATGCCCAGCTCAAGAAATAGATTTATTTTATCAGCTGAGTTTATTTGAAGCATTGTATAATGATGCATCGTATCAATTAAAAGATTAGGTCTAAATTCCTGTTTAAAAACATCATGCAAAGGAATGCCTGCATCTTGCATTAAAAAGCAGTGAAATTCCTGATTATGAGCTAAGATTTTTGGAACAGGGGCATTGAATTGTTTCTGTAATAGCAAAATGACGTTAGCTTCTAATGACAAGGCAGAAGGTACCTTCTTCAAATAAACTAATCCAAGATTGGTTTGAAAGCGACTCACTTCTGACCAGGCTGTGTCGAGAATTATTTCGGGTATCAAAGTTTTAAGTTGATATCCTAATTCGTTTAAGGCGCTAAGTGCCCATTCTATGTGAGGATTATTCATGATAATTGCTTATGATCCTCGACCACTTCATGAATCGTGCGCAATGCTCTTTTTGCTTCAAAATTCATCTCGGTTTGTTGGTTAACAAGATACATCATTGCTTTCCATAAAGCCCAGGCGCGTCCTCGTGCCCCAGTGTTTGGGTCAAGTTCCAGTGTTTCAAAAAAAATGCCCCGACTTTTTCCTTCAAATAGTGTCCAGGCAATAGCAAGATCGCAAGCAGGATCGCCGATTGCGAGTTGGCCAAAATCAATCACCGCACTTAATTTCCCTTGAGAAAGCAGTAAATTGCCAACACTCACATCACCATGGACCCATACTGGTAGATTTTGCCATGAGGTGGACAGTGCTTGTTCCCAAACTTGCGTTGCGGCATGAAAATCTATATGGCCCTTTAAGTCTTCGATGGCTTTGCGTGTCTCTGAATCATAAACGGCTAAATCACCACCACGATAAAAACTCTGGGGACCAGCAAGAGGGCCACCCATTGAATCGATGCTCTGGAGCGCTTTAAGAAATAAAGCTAAACCATGTGCAAATTCAGGCAAATCATTAATGGGAGCAGCTGCCGTCTCTCCAGGAAGCCAACGATTAATGGACCACCTCCAAGGATACAGTGTATTGGGTTTTCCCATCGCAAGAGGTGCGGGTATGGGAAGAGGAAGATGTGGGGCTAATTGGGGTAACCATGCTTGCTCTTTTTCCACTTGTCCAGCGTATTCGGCGCTACTTGGCATGCGAATGAGCATTTCTGTACCTAAATGAAAAGTTCTATTGTCCCAACCGCTATTTTTTACAGCTTGGATAGGCAGATGACTCCACTGTGGAAATTGCTGAGCAATGAGCTCGCATACTAGGGCTTCAGTAATATTCATTTGTTTGTTGGATTGTGTATTCGTCATTAGTACACCATAAAATCGATATTCTACCATATTAGCAATGAGCATCTTCTTAAGTGAATTCTTTTGTAAGAGAAAATACCGCTATTTTTCCCAAAATGAATTTTTCTGTTAGATTAAAATAATAAGCTTGTACCTGATACGCACGTAGTTCTACGTATTGATGCATCTTAGGCCCTATTTGTATAATTATTGTGTAATTTGGATTTAGGAGATAGTAAGAATGAATCAACCGCAACGAATTTTTATTGTTGGGCATCATGGTGCTGGTAAAGGATTATTAGCAAAGTCTGTAGCTCAATCATTAGGGTGGCAATTTGTCGATGCGGATTTGGGGTTAGAGTCTCATGTTGGACGACATATGTCTGAAATTCTTGGAGGCCCTGGGAGTGATGCGTTTTATGAATGTCAGTTTGATATATTAACCTCCCTTTGCACCCAAGAGCATATTGTGGTGACAACCGATTCCAGTGTTGTTCTGTCTTTAAAAAATCGTCAATTATTGCGAGATGAAATGACCATATTTTTGGATGTGAGTACTCCGATTCAAATCGATCGTACTGCACGCAATCCAGCAAATTTATTGCCTGTACCAAGTTGGAGAGACTTTTTTGACCAATTACATGATGAGCGCGATAACCTATATAAAGCAGTGGCTACGCTGACTATTCATGGAGATGATGGCAAATTAGAAGACCATACGAGTTGTATTGTGACGGCTATTTTGGGAAATGAAGAAAGGCTACTCCAGAAAAGCCTAAAATCAATTTTGGAGAAAAAAGATTTCACTTTATACCATAAAGAACTCCACACAAAAGTTGAATTATCTGAACAACAAGCCTTGTACCTCAAGTTATTGGCTCAAGGAAAAACGGCAAAAGAAATTGCGCGTGAAGCTCATGTTTCTTATAGGACAGTCGAAGGGATGGTAGCTAAGTTGATGGAGTCCTTAGGATGTTCCTCCAGTAAAGAATTAATTGCTTTATATCATGAACAACCATGAGTCTAGAACTATTCGATTGGCTTAACTAATAAATAAGTTTTTCGCGTTGTTGGCATCAATCGTTCAATAGCATAGCGAAGCATGGTTCTTGGCATCCGACAAGCATGGCTGTCTAAAAATTCGACGAGGATTGCTTGATTACGTTTCCCCACTTCCCTTAACATCCAGCCAACTGCCTTATGAATTAAATCATGTTTATCACACAGCAGGTTTCCTGCAATTTTAAGCGTGCATTCAAAATGATTGTTTCGGATAAAATACCAAGTGGCGATTATAGTTATGCGTTTTTCCCAAAGGTTAGTACTTTCTGCAAGGGTGAAGAGGAGTGTTTTGTCCTTATCTAATAAATGTGCGCCAACAATCCAATGGGCTGAAGCATCAACTAAATTCCAGTTAGTAACCTGATGGATGTGAGTTAAATAAAATTGAAAAATCGTTTGCTTAAGGTCTGTATCTCCTTTTTGATAACGGGTTACTAAAATCAACAAGGCTAATAATCGCTCTTCATTGATGGGTGAATACAACAATTCTTGTAACAAAGAAAAGGGTAGTAGTGATTGATAACGTTTGGCAACTTTTCTTAAATCAGGGACGCGTACACCCATAAATTGGTCATGCTCTGCATAATCTCCTGGTCTTGTTTTATAATAGATTGCTTTTGGCTGCGAATCAGGTTTTTTGAGTAACTCGAGCTCGCTTCTAAGTGTTTTGAGTGACTCCATCATTTCGGTTTTATTTAGAGTTGTTGTCATAGTTAAAGTCTTATTTTGGTTATTTTATGCCTATGTATACTGCACTTTCATGAGGCTTTTTGTAGAGCTCAAACTCAGTGAGGTAGGTTCTTTCGTATATTGATTTTTTATTAAAATAGCTCCAAATAATTTGCCAGGCATTAATGATTGCTGAGGGATTAGGGCCGATTGCTTCAAAAACCAGATAGTTGCCCGCTTTTATAGTGACTCTATCTAAGTTCATAACGTTAGATTCATTCACAATTTCTATTCCCGCAGTGACTGTATAGTACCCTGATGAATCGGACTCATAATGGTGATACACGCCATAAACCGGCTTTTCTTGTTGTGCTCTGATGTTTGAATCAAAGAATTGTTCCCATAGTTGAGGCAGTCTTGCCGTTTGAGGATTAAATTCCTCTTCATTTTTTGTTCTTACACTGTAAATTCTTGAATCTGAGTCAATTGGGGGATAATAACAGTCATACCGTTCTCCAAATAGAAGTTTTAATTAATATAAGCCTGCATGGCATTTGCAATGACGCGTTTGTCCTCTTCACTGATTTTTAATAATCCAAAACGAAATGGGTATCCCCAATTCTTAGTATTTTTTGTCAATTCAAGTGATTCAAGGAGCCCGTGTATGGGAACATCAAATCGTTTATTGGCCCAAAGTACATTGCGTCGAAATGGAAAAAAACCATTACCCATATCCACTTGATAGGGTGCGCCAGGTAGAACGATTCCAAGTGCTGTAAATGCTTGCAGTTTCTCGATGCCTTTAAAGTGCAGAGTTGGTGAGTAATAGATGATGCAATCACCTGCTTGTATTCTTTTTAGAGGCGCAAGTTTACCGTGGCAAACTTGCATAAAGCCTTTATCCACTCCAATTCGTACGTGGGACGCGCAGGCGACAGCCAGCCAGTTTTGGTTCATGATTAGTTCTTTGAAAAAAAACGAATTCGATGACCATCTGGGTCGCAGGTTACAAACGTGTAACCAAAATCCATTGGTGTTGGTTCTTGTATTATTTTAAAGTTTTTCGTTTGATAATTTCTAAAAAGTTCATCAACGGCTTGTTCATCGGGAACCAAAATAGCGAGTTCGCTACCGCCACCCAATGCAGTTGGTGCAGGTAACGCAGAATTTTGAGACCATAATCCCAATCGCAAACCGGATTTTAATACAAACATGGCGTAATCAGGCTCAGTGTGGATAGGCTGGGCATTGAGTAATTCTGAGTAAAAACCTGTACTGTTTTCTATATTGCTCACATAAAATAAAACTAAATTGGGGTCAAACGTCATGATTTCTCCTGTTTTTTATTTCGTTAAATTCATTGGGGAATATAAAACAGACTCATGACAGTTTTTGTCAGCATCATTTAATAGGATTGGGGAATATTATGTAGGATGCGCCACTTCTTTAAAAGGGATTGTCGGCGTTCGGAATATTTTTGTTCTTTAATGGATAATTGAAGAATTCTATCGGTTCTGAAGTGGCGGAAGTCCTGCCTAAGTTCACACCAACCCACCATGAGATGCGCTTCATCAAAAAAGCCGAGCGCAATAGGCCAGATTATTCGTGTCGAATGATTGTTTTGGAGATCTTGATATTCTAATTCGATTTTTCGCTCTAAACGTATCGCTTTGCGAATGAGAATAAGATCACTATCCTTACTTTCGGCACATTTTCCTGGAGGAACTAAGAGTCCTGAAGTTTCTAGTTGGTGTTTTAATTCAGTAGGAAGGACTGCTGAAATTTTTGCAAGCACATTTTGAGCTGCGATTTTAAGTTGAGTATCCGCTCGTTGTGCAACCCAACGTGAACCTAGCACCATTGCCTCAATTTCATCATCTGAAAACATCAAAGGAGGCAACATAAAACCAGATTTAAGCACATAACCAACACCAGGTTCACCTTCAATCGGCGCACCCAAGGATTGTAAGGTTATTATATCTCGATAAAGAGTCCGTAGGCTCACACCTAATTCTTCTGAAAGATTTTTGCCACTCACGGGTAATCGATGGCGTCGTAGTAGTTGAATTAAATCAAATAAACGTTCAGTTCGAGACATTGTTGTAATAAATACTGCTGCCAAATTATGTCAGTAGTGTATCATGAACACTTATAGAACTAATAATTTGCTTATTCTAATAGCAACGAACTTTGAGATTAATGGATGCCCTCAAGAAACGCTTTAAAACCACCTGCGATCGGGCTATGCTGATTGGGATAATAGGCTTGGTAGGCCTGTCGATCCACACTCAGTATAAACTGATTAGACGCGAGTATATTCCAAAATAGCCGGATTTGTTTCGCTAAAAGGAATGCACTTAATAACCGTTCCTTTGTCGCTAATCCTAACCAATTTTCGAGGCAAGCATCTTGAAGTTTCTGGTAGGTTGAATCACCTTCTATTATTCCATGGTGAGTAACCGATTGTTCTAGACAGGTATGTAAAGAAAAAAATGGATGAATTATAGCGGTCTCGGCCCAATCAACAAACGTCATTCTTTTAGTATTTGGATCAAAAAGAACATTCTTATCATGAAAATCGTGATAACCGATAGTTTCAGGAATCCTAAAGCTCGCTAATAATTTGCACTGAGCTGAAAATTTCGGGCTTAGGGTGTATAGTGTTTGTAATTCTTTATCGGTGAGTCCCTCTGCTTTTAAAAAAGTAGTTTGCTTTAAGATGTGATCATAAAGAAAGGGTAATTGATTTAATCGCCAATCGGGTACACCAAGTTTGAGAAACGTAGCGATAAACTCTTCAGATCTGCGTTGAATTGATGCATATTGCTTTATTGCTTGGCATAATAGCTCTGGCTTGAAGTTGGTTTTAAGCGTTTGACGCAAAGAAATACCCGCATCCTTCATTAGAAAACAATGTAAATCCTCATTAATTTCAATTATATCGGGCACATCGGCATGGAATTGGGATGACAATACTCGAATGATTTTCGGTTCATTAGATAGAAAAAGAGAGGGTGGTGTTTGTTTTAAATAAAAACTCTCTGTTGATGTTGCAAATCGGATCACATGAGACCACGGTGTTGACAATACAATTTCTGGCGAGTGCTCTATTGAGTAGCCATTAGAAACCAGGTAATCGGTTCCCCATTTGAGAAGTGGTAGTAGATTATTCATTTTTGGAAGTTAAAATGCATAAAATGACGAGAAAACTATAAGTCTTACTTAACATAAAAAACTTCCCTTTAAATAGTTACCAAGAGAATATTATACATAAAAAAGCGAGTCTCAATAGAATAGTAAAAGCAGGATAAAATAATGGAGCAGCAAGATGATTAACCTATATCCGTGGTATAAACAAAAGGATAATGGATTAATTCTTAGTTTGCTTATTCAACCCGGTGCCAAATGCAATCAAGTAGTAGGTGCTGTTGGAGGGGAACTCAAGATAAAAATCGCGGCACCTTCTATTGAAGATAAAGCCAACATGGAATTAGTGCGATACCTGTCTGTCTTATTCAAAGTCCCTAAAAGTCAAATTAAAATAAAGAGAGGCCTTAAGTCTCGACACAAGATCATTGAAGTCATTGGTTGTGGTGTTGATGCTCTTCAGTGGTGTAAAATTTAAAGAATGATTTTAAATAATGAGCCTAAATGCTGGATACAACAATAATTGAGAACAATTGGCGCTCTCGTGGCTTTAGTTTTGAGCTTTGGGAAGATCCCCCAGGTCAAATTTGGAAAGATTTTAAGCATGAAACGGATGAGTTATTCATGTTGCTTGAAGGTGAAGTTATTTTAACCGTGGGCAATAAAACGTTAAAACCTGCTATTGGAGAAGAAGTATTGATTCCAGCAGGAGTAGATCATACGGTTCAAACCAGTTCCACCACAGGGAGCCGTTGGTATTATGGTTACAAAGTAAGAAGGTAAGGAAATGACACAAAAGAAAATATCATTAGAAAATGATGTTGTTCTGCAATTCATTGTTGATGAATTAATATCTTTACATCATTGCCATACAATTATTTTATATGGCTCGCGCGCACGAGGAGACTTCACAGTAACCAGTGATTATGATGTTGCAGGGATTAGAGAAAAAGGAGATAAGCAACGAATTGCACGCTTTGATGAAGCACATCAAGTTTATCATGATATTTTTGTTTATCCCGAGAATGCTTTTGATTCAATTTCTGATGAACATTTATGTATGTCAGATGGTATCGTTGTTGTTGAAAAAGCTCATTTTGGCACAGAGTTATTAAAAAAACTCTCTGCTTTTTTAATATTGCCTGAGTCCCTCCCTCCTGATGAAATTACAGCACGTAGAGTGTGGTATCAAAAAATGCTGGCAAGGGCATATACTAGAGATTTAGAAGGGAAATATCGCCATATTTGGTCAATCTTCACAATTCTAGAGGATTATTTTGTATTCAAAGAATTGCGTTATCAAGGTCCAAAAAAAGCATTCAAGTATTTAGAAACACACGATCCAGAGACTTTATCATTATTTGATGAGGCCATAATGAATATCGATAACTTGGATGCCTTAAATAGGCTAATTACAAGAGTTATAAAGATAGACAAAACGTAGGATAATTATGCCAGAATTAGATATTGAAATTATCAAAGATAATCCAGAGTACTATCTTTTGAAAAGGCATCTATTATTTTAGAGTACATAGTAATGAAATTTAATATTTATATTAAAATCTTGACTGCGTTCTTTGTGATTTTTTTAATTCTTGTGTTGGCATTTTTTAACTATTTAAAGTCAGTTGAGACAAAGATAGTTGTTAATGCCGGGAAAACGACCTCGCAAGGGCTTTTAATTAGTTTAGAAAAAGAGTTAATTAATAACCCGAAATCAAACTGGGATGCGATAATAAAGAAAAAAACAGATTATGTTATTCATCTTATAGCAATCGACAGTCTAAAACTCACCCTGGTGCAGAATAATCAATTAAATAATGGTGAAATCATTTTTTTATCAGGTACAACCTATCAATTTCTAAACGAGGTCATTGTAGAACATACTGCGTATAAAAAAATTGGTAATACCCCATATGCATTAGCTTACAATTTTTCAGATCCTGGCGAAATTATTTTTAATTATATGAATCCTGTTTTAAAACAAATCGTTCAACATTTATTATCAAAATCAAAAAATACCTGGAGTAATGAACTATTAAATTTAGAAAAAATATATGGCTTCCCTCTTCATGTTTATAAAACTAAGAGTAAACACTTGCCAAGTAATATAATTAATTCTTTATCAACAAAGCGGTTAGTATTTGAAACCAATAATAACTCGTCACAAATTGTTATTCTCTATTATAGTTTTAGTGGTGGAATACTCAAAATTGGCCCACTCAGCTATCTGCCCGTTATGACAAGAATCAGTGATGTTATGTACTATTTTATAGGGACTTTCTTTTTTTTATCCCTCTGTCTTATTGCCTTTTTTTCATTGCTTTTTGTTAGAAATATGAAAAAGGTGTATCAGATAACTAAAAATTTCAGTCAAGGGAGCTTTGATTTTCATCGGAAAATAGGTACTACCTCTGTTTTGTATGGGCTGTATAGAAATATCATCCAAATGGGTGAGCAATTAAAAGAACTGATTGAATCACATAAACAATTGTGCCGGTTTGTCGCGCATGAAATTAGGACCCCTTTGTCAACCATACAAATGGCGACGGATAGTATCAAAAGGAAAAACGCTGAAGATGCATTGCTCAATAAACAGATAAGCAGCATACAAGAAGATATTGCAGATATGAATCGGCTCGTCAGCACTTTTTTGATTTACTCAAAAATGCATTTAAACGAATTGAAATTAAAACAGTCTGAGACCGATATAATAGTATGGTTAAGAAAGTTATTAGAGACTTATTCTTCCTCAACATTTGAAATTACATTTCATTCTAATGAGTTAAATTCTTTGAAAGCATACATAGATGAAAATATTTTAAAACACGCTGTTACCAATTTGATTACAAATGCCATGAAATTTGCAGAGCACACTATTTCTTTAACCATTTCGCTGGATGATAGTCATATTTTACTTCACGTAGACGATGATGGCCCAGGTTTGCCGGATGATGGTGCGGATGACATTTTTTCTGAATATACAATTGCCGAAGACTCCGGAATTGGAGATAAACATATTGGGTTAGGATTAGCTATTGTTAAAAAAGTTGTTAATCTCCACGGAGGAAAGGTCATGGCTACACAATCACCGATATTAAAAGGTGCTCGATTCACCATAGTACTTCCAATATATTCTTAACGATTAAGATTTTAGTTTTGGAAGTTGGTCCTCAACTGTAGCATCTTTTGAAGTACCCATCTCTTGTTTCATCCCAACCAGTGCGTCGATAACCGCTGTTAACTGGAGTTTTGCATTTTCAAAACGTTTAGGGATAAATTCATCTTCCTCACCATCAATCGCTTCTCCAGTTCCAATGCCTTTTTCAAGAGCGCTGATAACCACACTAAGCTCTGATTCAAACGCCGATAATAGTTCATTACTCCCCGTTGCAGATTGCAAGATTCCATGCAATTTTTCCACTACATCTTCAGGAATATAAAGAGTGCCTTCACTGCATTTGCTATATTCACGTTTCGCAATAGGTAATGAAAGTAGTTCATCAGCCTTGTGTTGACTCATCTGAAATATTTGTCTAACAGATTGTTTTAGTTCTAAGGGAGTTGGTGGCGAATTGCTAGATTTCAAAGATGCGAGAAGCTTATCACTAGCAGTTACTCTTCCATCTTTGCTATGTTCTTGCGCTGTCTCGAGAGGAGTCTGTCCTTTTTCATTTCGCACTTCAAGACTAGCACCACACTCTAATAACTTTTTAATGAGATGTAACGGCTCTTTTCTATAATTATAAAAATTCTGTACCGCATAGTGCAAAGCCGTCATGCCTTTTTTATCAGCACTATTAATATCAGCGCCATGTTTTAATAATAAAGCAATGACGCTATCATTACTTGGGCCACCAATAAGGACTTTTCCACAACTTACCATTGCCAGGTTTAACAAAGCTTTATTAGCTAGAATTGACTCTAGCAAGTCTTCATGACCTTTAAATACAGAAGGTTCTTTTAAACCTAAGAGAAGTTCTAGTACATCTCTATCTGTCAGTCGTTCTATAGGGTCCGCCCGACCTAAGATATCACGGACACGGGTTAAATAATTTTCTTGTTCTTTACCTAATATTTGGTTTTCCTGTTCAACAAACTTTGCAACATCATCTCCTTCAAATCGCAATTCTGGAAAACCATCAATTTTCTTTAAATCTTGAATATTTAGAATATCTCGATTTAAAGCGATTTTTGCTATCAGTTCATCGGCTCCGTCTTTACCTAGAATTGCACGGGCATATTCTATGGTGTTAACTTTTAATTCTTTAGCTGTTTGTGTTGAGGCAAATAAAGATTTTCGAACGGCAACTTGATATTCACCATGATGAAAAATAACACTGTTTCCAGCCTTCCAAATATTTCCTGCCATCGATGTGATAGGGGATGCCGGCGAAAGGGATCGGAAGCCGGTCTGTACATCTTGCGCATTCCATGGTCCAGTTCCACCAAACGTGATTTCTGGATGTTTCACTGATACTCTTTCTAAAAATGTTTTTTCCTGTGAGTTTGCTGCAGCATTAAGTTGATTGTCTGTATTACAACCTTCTAAAGTCACAAAAACTTCACCATGATGTGCGGGCAATGCTCGTTTAAAACTATGTAATAAATTATCAAAATTATCATCATATAACTGCTCACTTGGGCCATGGCAATTACCCATACCATATTCGCCACCACCAGCATGGCCCATAATAAATAATTTTGGGTTTTTCTCAAATATATTGTCTAGTTCTTCCGGTAAGTCGCGTTTGAGTTCATCCAAACTACTATAGATTTTTGGGGATTTATCACACTGATCGAAAAAATAATACTTCAAATCAGAGCCTTCTAAATAGACGCCAATTGGAACAAATTGCTTGAACCGTTGTTTTAAGTGAGGATTTATCACCACACCTCTCTGATTTTCAGGCAGTGGATGATCTGGATCTGGTTTATATATTAAGATTTCTATTGCAGCGTCTTTCATGGCTCATCTCGACTATTACTTAAAATAATAGGCTGATTTTATCAAAAACACTCGGCTCAAATGTATATATATTGTACAAACGTTCTAAAATGATACTTTTGTCGAGGGTAAATGATTATAGATTTGCGATATATTTGGTGAAGCTTTCATAACTGGACGAAAAATCCCAAGGTCGAGGCAAAAGAATTTTTTACTATTTTTGATAAGTCTTACATAAGATTAGTGGCTGTGATCTATATTTATTCCCAAGCCGCTGATACAAATATATATCCTTTTTTATGGATTGTTTTTATACGATAGGGCTTTTTATTATTATCATTCAATGCTTTTCTTAAACGTGATATTTTTAAATCGATACCTCTATCAACCCCATCATATTCATGCCCAGAAAGAGCATACATAATGCTATCTCGACTCAGCAACCTATCATGGTTCTTAACCAACAAAGCAAGCATTTCAAAGTCACTGGTACTTATTGAAATTTCTTCATCAAAGAGATGAACACTCTTAGTACTAAAATTGATAGAAAAATTGCCAAATTGAAATTGATTTTGATTATTAACTAAATTAGGTCGACGTAATAATGCTTCTATTCTTGCTTTTAAAACCTCGTCGGCAACAGGTTTAGTTAAGTAGTCATCTGCTCCTAAATTTAAAGAGGATACTTCACTTTCAATATCATTAACTGCTGTTAACATGAGTATTTTCCCCAAATATTCATCTCTAATGGTATGGCATATTTGATCTCCATTCATGCCAGGAAGCATTATATCTAATATGACTAGGCAAGGTTGCTCACGAATAATACGATAGACCGCTCTATCACCACGCTTTTCAATAGAAACATCATAACCTGCTTCGTGTAGGCTTTCTTTGAGGTAATTGGCTAACTTAACATTATCTTCTACAAGCAATATTGATTTATCTTTCATTCGTTCTGTCTAAGCCTCTTTTAAATAAGAAAACTCTCTAAACAAATTTAGTCTGAATTGATTTTTAAGTTCAGTGTTACATAGATATCAGTAGGTAAGCAAACACACGGCGCATCCGTACATTTTATATACAATCGATCTGTTTTAACTCGATATAATGATAGCTAATGGGCGAATCTGTGGAGATAAATTATGAACGCTTATGTTAAAAATTTTGATGAACATAAAGAAATCAAATCTTCACGTGACATTTGCAAATCATTAAAACCTGTTCCCACAGCGTATACGGACAATAAACATTGTGATCATTGCTATCCCGAAAAACGTTCTCATTTTCGAAGAAAATTTTTTAATTTATTCCATTATTTTATATTCAATCCATTTATCTATCTTTTATCTAAACTTTTTCTCCTATCAGAGCAGGATTTTTTACGATTCAATAACCTATTAAATCGGTTGGTCATTAATATTTTCCAAAAACTAAAACTATATACCAAGACTCAGACCATTGATAGGAAACAATTCAATAACAGTGTCCTTGCATTTTGGGATGAAGCACAAAGAAGAGGGCTAGAGCTGTATAATTTTAAGGAATCTAACTTGCATACTCTGTATTTTAAATTGGTCTACAATAGAAAAAAATATTATTTCATGCAGACCCCAATCTCTCTTATTTCTCAAAAAAATACACGCTTTGATGAGGATACTAAATATGATAATAAATGGAGCCTCAAGAAAAAATTATTAGATAGCCAAATTCCCTGTCCCTTAGGGAGGGTTTTTCTTTCCAGTAAAAACGCCTACAACTATGGTATCTCATTGGGATTTCCTCTTGTGGTTAAGCCACTATCTGAATCTCTAAGTATTCATACTTCATGTACTATTCAAACTCCAAATGAATTAAAAGAAGCGATAAAAATAGTAAAGCAGGTTGATTTTCGCGTGCTGGTTGAAAAACACATTCTTGGTGATGTTTATCGGTCATTAATTATTAATGATTCATTAATCGCTTGTGTGAGACGACAACCTGAGAGCGTTGTTGGCGATGGTGTAACTATACTTCAAGAGTTAATTGATAAAAAAAATAAAGTTACGTGGAAAGAAGGACATGGTGAATATCCATACAAAATTACTCCAAATAGCAACTTAATGAAAATTTTGGCAGCTCAGGGAGTTGCTCTTAATACGATAATAAATAAGGGACAACAAATCTTTATTGCAAAAAAAGTTACTATGAGTAGTGGTGCAAAAATCAGTAATGTTATCGACCTGATACATCCTGAGAATAAACTGTTATTGGAAAAAGTACATAAAATACTCAATATACCGCTTACGGGTCTTGATTTTATTTGTCAGGACATTTCTCTTCCATGGCAAAAGCAACAATTTGGCATTATTGAAAATAATAGCTTCCCTTATATTGACTTGCATCTCAATCCATCTGATGGGAAAGGAATAAATGTAGCAGGTAAAATTTGGGACTATGTACTCGATGTTTTAAGTCAAAAAAACGAGTAACCCAATAAATGTACATTTTATATACAATTGAGTTTTTTTAACTCGGTATAATAACAGATAAGTAAATCTTTATTCGGATGAAATCATTATGAACTTGCACTGGAGTATTATCATGAAAACAGACAAAGAAAAACATCAGCCTATCCCTGAATCCATAACGGCAGATGAACCCAAAACCTCTTCTATAGCATTAGCTTTACAACAATTTAGAAAGGAAGCAGAAAAAAAAAGAGGCTGCTGAGGAAGGTGCAAAAGTACGCTGCCGGACTTGTTTTAAAGAAATCGCACCTAAGCGCCTTTGTTCCGGACATGGCGCAGGTGGTAGCGGAGGTGATAGTGCCACCTCTGATAAGAAGACATCTGAGGAAAAAGCGAGTCCTGGTGAAGATAAATTCCTAACTAAATCAGGCAAAGTAGTTGGGTCTGAAGATGAATTGGTAGGCGTGTTTGGTTCAGAGGAACTTGATTTAGAGTCTGGTTTTGACCCAGAAATAATTGCGGAATTGATCGCCAAAGGATTATTGCTGGTTGATAGTGATCGCGAATCAATGACCCTTTCCATTAAATGTGAACCTAGTAAATTAACTGAAGAACAAAGAGAAGAATTAAAAAAATTCATGGAAGCGATTATAAAAGAATTCAATGAATTTAAAGAAGAAAATCATCTTTCTGATGATTGCATACAAATCCTTCAAGATGAGGAGGGAAACATACGTTCTCTTCGCATTACCATGCCCACATTAGCTTTATACGATGCATTTATCCAACAGTTAGCAAATAATTTAGTACCCGTACCCAGTCCGAAAGCACAAGAAAGAGATGAGGTAACAAAAGAGCAAGGCTTTACTCCAAATCCACTTTCGCGGGAACCAAGGCCGTCTAATAAAGATCAATTCTCCAAACAAGAAGCCAATGAGGAGATAAATAATAAATCTGAAGATGGGGAGCATGAAATTTTTAACCCATCTCCTTTTAATGGGAAGCCATGGTAATAAAGAGTAGGGGTTTATTGATTTT
Organism: Legionella quateirensis; assembly: GCF_001467955.1. GTDB lineage: Bacteria > Pseudomonadota > Gammaproteobacteria > Legionellales > Legionellaceae > Legionella > Legionella quateirensis. The sequence goes on from NZ_LNYR01000003.1 coordinate 24,145, forward strand.
TGAAAAGAACTTTAATTCAAGGCCCCATTTTATATCCAATAAGACAATTACGTAATTGGGAAATACCATTTCATGCTTTCTCAAGACTGAGCCCTTAAGTTTCGATATATATAAGATCATTGAGGTCATTGATTGCGTGTTGAAGCGATCCAGTGGGTAGTTGATTTATAACTTTTCTTTTTCTGGTTTTCTTATTTATCTGATTGAATGGTGTAGCTTTTTAGGCTATGATTGAAGCTTAGTTGGCTTCAACATAAAAATCATGTTTGATACTTCAATATTGTTTTCTGAATATCGGCGGCGTGTGCTGGCACTTTTATTGCTTCATCCTGATGAGCGTTATCATGTCCGAGAGATTGCGCGGTTAACGAATACCACAGCGGGTACACTTCATCGAGAACTATCCAAACTTGCTAAATCCAAAGTACTTCTGCGCGAGCAGAGCGGTAATCAAGTTTATTACCAAGCAAATCGAAATTTTCTTATTTATACGGAGCTTGCAAGCATTTTAAAGAAAACGTCTGGTTTGGTGGATGTGTTGTTTGATTTTTTAACTCCATTAGCTGAAAAAATTGAAGTAGCTTTTGTTTTTGGTTCGGTGGCCAAAGGAACTGAAAACCTTGGAAGTGATATTGATGTGCTTATTATTGGTGAGGTTGATTTTACAGAAGCAGTTGCGGCTCTTTATGCTGCTCAAGCTAGTTTAGGAAGAGAAATTAATCCCAAAATATATTCCAGGGAACAATGGAAGGCATCTTTACAAAAACAAGACCTTTTCATTCAGGAGGTTTTAAATAATCCCAAGCTATTTATTATGGGAGCTGAACATGACCTTGGATAATTTAATTGGTATCAGCCTGGAAAAAATACCGATTCACCCAGATACCATAAAACGGCTTTTGCATGCTGCTGAACGTAATATTGTGGATTCAAAAATTGACTTGGTTAGTGCGGAGAATCGCTTTGATGCTGCCTATAAAGCAATTATGCAAATAGCAAATGCAGCACTTCAATCTCATGGATATCGAACCTTGACTTCTAAACCAGGACATCATCAAACGATGATTCAGTTATTGCCTCAGACTTTAGGTATTGATAAAAAAACAGTGATTATATTGGATGCTATGCGTAAACAACGCAATATTGCAGATTATTCTGGCGATATTATTCCTGAGAGTGCAGTAATAACTTGTATTGCTCAAGCAGAAGCATTGTTAAAGGATTTTAAAAAATGGCTGAGTGTTAATGATTGTAAACAACAGTGATGTAAAGCAACAACTCAATGAATGTCTTGAGGTACTAACAAAGATTTTAGGCGCAGATCTTTTGGGTGTTTATCTTTATGGTTCTTATCTTGTAAGTGGTTTGCAAAAATACAGTGACATTGATTTATTTGTTGTAACAAATCGTACCACAACTTCAAAAGAAAAGATGGAGTTGACTAACCATCTTCTCCAAATATCAGGCATTTACATGAAAAGTACGAAGCCACCTATAGAAATGACCCTTGTGGAAAGGGTAGCAATTAATCCTTGGCTTTATCTACCCCTTTTTGATTTTCAATATGGCGAATGGCTTCGCTCATCATTTGAAATGGGAAATTTTGAACCATGGTCTGATCGTGAAATGCCCGATCTTGCGCTGATTATCACTCACGTCTTATTGAAGAGTCATACATTGATGGGGGAAAGCCATGAGCAACTATTAGACCCGGTCCCATATAGCGACTTTATAAAAGCGATGCTTCATGATCTTGATAGACTTTCAGCGGAACTTGAACAGGACACTCGAAATGTATTACTAACCTATGCACGGATTTGGAGTACATTAGAAACTAATGAGATTCGATCGAAACCTATAGCCGCCGATTGGGTGATTGATCGTCTACCTAAAATGTATCAGCCTGTGATGAACAGAGCGAAACACATATGCATTGGTTTGGAAGATGAATATTGGGATGATATTAATGTGCTTGTAAAACCCTGTGCTGATTTTATATTAAGTAGAATTATCGATCAAAAGTTATCAATAAATCTAAAAGATCCTTGCGCCTTAATAAGGTAAGCATTCCATCAACAATAGGGATGGCTTTAGTAGTAAATACCTTTTGTAAGAAGGGGAGATAGGTAATGACAAACTGTACCACGGTGATGACAGTCTGACGATCTGGGTACCTTTCACGGCATCCCAAGTCAGGGAAGTGCCATACATGTTACGAATAAAAAACAAATGAAAAGAAAGAGACGAATTAAATGGTAATATTCTGTAGATTACTCCCCAATTTTTTTCTTTGGCACTATAGGTTGCGGGCGGAAATAACTCATCGGGTGTTACATCTAATCCCTTAAGTATTCTTAGAAGATTTAAAACGGTAACATTTGCTTCGCCACGTTCAACAGTTCCATAGTACCCACGGTTCATTTCAATGAAATTAGCAAAACCTTCCTGAGAGAAGCCTTTCTCTTTTCTGATTTTGCGAATTTGTTCGCCTATTAAAATTAAATCGGTCTGCTTGTTCATTTAAAAAGGATATGTGCTATGCTTCATATATAGCCACACGGTATGTCTACCATTTTTATCGTTAATCAGAAGATTGGATAAAAGAAACATCAATACGGTATTTTCTTAATAAAACAAATAAACTAATTTATACTTTCTCTAATTGAATGGAATTCTAAACATGAGCATTGAATCAGTTAAAGTGTTTAACCAATCTGCTGACAGTTATGATGGCTGGTTCGATAGCCATTCGGCTGTATTTCAATCAGAGCTTGATGCACTAAAGAAAGTAATACCCAATTCAGGAGAGGGCCTTGAAGTGGGCGTGGGATCAGGACGATTTTCTGCCGCCCTTGGAATTAAGACAGGTATAGAGCCCGCGGTTAATTTAAGCACTATAGCGAGAGCACGAGGAATCACTGTTTATGAAGGAGTTGCCGAATCATTGCCTTTTCAAAATCAGCAATTCGATTTTGTATTGTTTAATACTGTGTTATGTTTTTTAGATCTTCCATTAACCGCTCTTTCTGAAGCAAAACGAGTTTTGAAGCCAAATGGTACCCTTATTATTGGCATGATTGATAAAAATTCAATGCTGGGAAAACTCTATGAGGCGACAAAACAAGAAAATCCATTTTATCAGCATGCTCATCTGTATTCAGTAAAAGAAGTTCTTGAGTTGCTTCATGAAATTAATTTCAAAGAAGAGGGCATTTATCAAACACTTTTTTCTCCCATTGAAACAATAGCAATGCCAGAAGAGCCCAAATCAGGTTATGGAGAAGGGGGATTTGTCGTACTGTCCGCCCATATTGAAACCAATAGATTTTTGTATTAAAAAATTATTGGGATTGCAGCAGTCAAGTTAAATTACTGCAAGGATGTAGCGATCTATCACGATATAAGCATCAGTCTGATGCAGGAGGCAACATGAAGGGCATAGTCTTTACTGCATTAAATGACATGATTATAGACCAGTTTGGGATAGAAACCTGGGATCACCTGGTGACCCAAACGGATCTCCCTAGTGGCGGAAGTTATACCGCAGGTGGTACTTATGAAGATACTGAAATTCTCCAATTAATCCAAGCCTTAGCTCAAATGAAGAATTTGCAAATTCCTATTTTTTTAGAGTCATTTGGTAACTATATGTTCTTGGTGTTCTCGAATAAGTATCCCGTCTTTTTAAAAAAAGATCTGTCATTAAAAGAGTTTTTAAAAAGTGTTGATGGAACGATTCATGTTGAAGTGGAAAAACTAAATCCAGGTGAACAATTACCCTTTATTACCTATGAAGATCCTGCTTCAAACATACTTATTATGTTGTATCGTTCACCTAGGAAACTATGTCACTTTGCCATCGGCCTCATCAATGGGGCTGCCAAACATTATAGAAAAAACATTAAAATTAACCAGACACTCTGCATGCATCAACAAAGTGATCATTGTCGTTTGGAGATTGCCTTTGAATGACGAAAAAAAAGCGGCACTCTTTGAGCGCTCTTATTATCGGGAAAAGAAAGCTCGTGAAGAAGCAGAGCACTTGCTGGAAAAGGAGACCAGAGAACTTTATTTATTAAACCAGAATTTAGAAAAAAAGAATGCTGAACTTACAAAGACGCTAAAAGAATTAGAACTAGCTCAGGACGAATTAAGCAAATTAGCACATTATGATTTATTAACCAGTTTACCCAATCGGTTACAATTTGAACTGGATTTGAACCGTGAGATTGCAAGGTCAAAGAGATACAATCGGCATCTTGCTCTTTTAAGTATCGACCTGGACTATTTTAAAAATGTAAATGACCGATTGGGGCATGATGCAGGAGATTGCCTATTACGTGAGGTAGCCCAACGCCTCCACTCAAGTATTCGTGAAGAAGATTGCCTGGCTCGATTAGGAGGGGATGAGTTTTCAGTTATTTTGACGGAAATTAATAATCCTGAGCAGGCAGAGAGGGTTGCAAATACTATTATTCAACTTCTTGGTCATTCGTTTCTCATTAAGGGTAATTCGGTAGTCATTGGAGCAAGTATTGGAATTGCCTACTTTCCTGAAGCAGGGGATGATTCAATAACAATTCATAAAAATGCGGATATTGCTTTATACAATGCCAAAGCCTGTGGTCGTAATAATTGCCAATTTTTCACGCCATCTCTAAAAAAGCAATATTCAAAACGTTTGCGGATAGGGACAGCATTGCATCTTGCACTGGAGCGGCACGAATTTTTTCTCGTGTACCAACCTCGGTTTGATTTAAAAACAAATGCGATGGTTGGGATGGAGGTATTATTACGTTGGCAACATCCTAAAAAGGGTGTGATTTTGCCTGATGAATTCATCGCTGTTGCGGAAAAATTTGGCTTGATTATTCCGATTGGTGAATGGGTGTTACGAACAGCATTCAGACATTATGTGGATTGGCACAATAAATACGAACAATTCAACGCTACACTGGCAATTAATATTTCCCCCTATCAATTTCAACATAAAGAGTTTATTTCTTCTATTAAGCATCTGTTAGATGACTATAAAATACCTTCACATGTATTGGAACTTGAAATTACCAAAGCCACGGTGACTGATTTTTTGGGAACGATTGAAGAGACGTTAATTGGGCTTCGCGATATTGGGGTGAAACTTACTTTTGATAATTTTGGAACGGGTTATTCCTCATTATTTCATTTGAAAAAATCACCGGTGCATTCCATCAAACTGAAACAATCACAAGTTGATGATATTGGTTTGAGAAAAAAGGACAACTTAATTACTAAATCTACGATTGCATTAGCTAAAGAGCTGGGGTTGAATGTTGTCGTAGGTGGTGTAGAAACAGAAGCTCAACTCAATTTTCTACGGTCAAATCGTTGTCCAGAAGTACAGGGCTATTACAACAGTAAACCTTTAACAGTAGAGCAAATGACACAATTTATCGATGAAAGTAACTGATGTGCCTAGGCGAGTGGTATAGCAAGATCACATTTTGACAGAACCCTCCTTATTTTTAAAATTATCAATACGCCATCATCATACAGCCCTGCAATAAAAATCGAACACATACTCATTATTTTCCCTATATCCAGCGAGGGATGAGTGTTAGCTATCTGTTTCATGATCTGGCGGACAGTTAAGTGATCGCGATGCATGATCAGTAATACCGTGTAGCTTATTTGATTAAGCCTAATAAATTGAACCTTATCGTTGTCATCACAAAAAACAACCATTAAATGGTATGTATTGAATAGTACTTAATTAATGGATAAATATTGTTTCGATAAGCCGTCAGAATACACTTTTTTAAAGGATCGTTTATTTTGTATGGTGTTGTGCCATTCGCAAAATATCTCTGGCAGAGCCAAATCTGTTTGCTGGTTCCAACAAATAGGGATAAATTGCAGGTTTTATCTTCCATTTCTTGGCATCCTCCCTTATGACCACTCGCCGAATGCAAAATATTATTTATCTTGCTTGACCCTAGACTATAGTCCATGGTTTATGCTTTAGATAAGCACGAATGATTTTAAATTCTATGATAGGGGAGCTAACCATGGATAGTAAACAATTGGCACAAATTGATCCCGCATTGGGGTTGATAAAAGAATTTTCAAAAGTAAGCCTTGGTACAACTAAGGCCATTCAACAACTACGTCAACAGGTGATTTTTAAAGATGGAGCATTGCCTGCCAAAATCAAGGCGCTCATTGCCATGGTCTCTGGTATTAACGCACGTTGCGAGCCATGTTTGACCTATTACACCTTGCAAGCAAAAACATTAGGGGCAGATGAGATAGAGCTTGGTGAAGTATTGGCCGTGGTCACCACCATGGGGGGTTGTGTTGGTGAAATGTGGGCCTTAAAAGCCTACAAAGCATTTAAAGAACAAAATACCCTGCTTGATGCGTGTTATGAACACACTAAACTTTAAGAGGATGCCATCATGGTCTTGCTAACCATTGGACAGGTAGCTAAAAAGACTCAGGTTTCACTCGATACCATTCGATTGTATGAGCGTTACGGTTTGATCAAAGAGCCGCGACGCGCTGCCAATGGGTATCGGCAATACCCAGAAGACGTCATTGATTGTCTGAAATTTATTTCTCGGGCGAAACACATGGGGTTTACGCTTAAAGAAATCAAAGAATTATTAGTCATTCATCAAACATCGCAACACCGTTGTGGTGATGTGAAACAACGCACGCAAGACAAATTAAAGCAAGTCGCTGTGAAAATTGAGGAATTAAGACGATTGGAACACGCTTTGCAACAATTACTGAGCTCCTGTGGACAACATCAACCTAATGATCTATGTCCTCTTTTTATAACACTCGAACCGATGGAGGATCACCATGAAAAATCCACCATGGACCATTAGCGCTTTAGGTGGTGCCATCATAGGTGCCCTTACCGCTTCACTGTGTTGTATTGGGCCAGGGGTCCTTTTAGCCTTTGGCATCAGCGGTGCCTGGGTTAGTACATTCACTCAATTGGAATTTTTAAGGCCGATTGGCCTTGTCATTACGTTAGGTTTTTTAATGCTTGCTTTTTGGAAACTTTACCTGGAGGCCCCACAATCATGCTCCGCAGACAAACCTTGCGCTCTGCGTATTCAGCGATTTATTTTCTGGGTTATTACGTTGCTGTTGATTCTATTACTGGCTTTTCCCCGATACGCCTTTTTGTTCTATTAGCAAGGAAACTTTAATGTTTAATAAAATCATTATGATAACTCTCTATACCCACAATGACCTGTCCAGTCTGCCCTATTGCCCTTAAAAAATAGTGCCGGAGTTACTTAAGAGTCTATTAATTTCGAAGCTAAAATAGCTACTGTGGTTTTTAATTTTCACAAAGTGACAGTTTCTGATTTAACCATAGCTACTATAGATGCTGGATACTCAGTATAATCGTAACAAAATAAGTTTGGAGAAATACAACTTTGGTTGTAATTTCTAACGTTGTAATGAAGAAAGTATGGAAATTTTTATCAAGATATTAAAAGTAAATAAGGGAGTGTGACCCACATGAAACATATCAAATTGTTTAAAATAAAGAAAAAGAGCCTTTTAAAAGTTATCCTTATTGTTATTTTTTTCTTCATAGAAATAAACGCCTACGCAGGTATGGAATCCTTTCACATTAAATATCATAAAGATTCCAAAATAAAAAACGTCTCTTTATCCAATAGTGAGATATTAATAGAATTCCATCGCAATGGAAATTCACTGGGAAGACTTCTAACAAAAACTAATAATACTCAAAATATAGAAATAGATAACACCTATGGGGAACATTTAGTTATTCATGTTCTATTCATCAATAAAGATGGAAAAAGAATACGATGCTTTGGGGTATCCGCAGCTAAAACAAATACTATTGAAATCCAATGTGATAAAGTTATTCCGTTGAAAAAACTAGAGATGGATACTAAAAAAGCTACTGATTCAATGAAAATGAGTCAATAAGCCCGCTTCAGATTTTTGCTGCTCTACTTTTGGTCTCAAACAGAGAGCTCACTAAGCAAGAATAGTACCTCTCGATAACCAAACAGTTAAAAATACAAACCATTGACATAGAGAATCATGTAGCATGACACTATAGAGCACTCAATTATTAGGAAAAGAAACTAAAATGACCAATAAAATTCGCGGCAAAGTAAAATGGTTTAATGAAAGCAAGGGCTTTGGTTTTATTGAAAGTAGTGGCAAGGATTATTTTGTCCATTTCAGTGCCATACAAAGTAGCGGTTTTAAAACCCTTCCCGAAGGGGCGAATGTTCTATTTAAAGCAGGCAAAGGACAAAAAGGGCCGCAAGCAGAGGATGTTGAACTCATTAAATAATGAAACAACTAAATCAAGGAGGAAGGAAGGTGAATCAACGAGTTGCTTTAGTAACGGGTGGAACAGGTGGTATTGGTACCGCCATATGCCAAGAAATGCAAAAACTCAATTATCAAGTCATTGCTTGCTACTTTAAACAGGGCAATCATGAATTGGCAAGAGAATGGCAGAAAAAACAATCCATACAAGGATTTGATGTCGACATTGCCTACGCGGATAGTTCTTCTTTCAATGATTGTGAAAAACTAACAGATTTGGTGATTGAGAAGTACGGAAAAATTGACGTTTTAGTTAATAATGCAGGCGTTACCCATGATGCTACTTTGAAAAAGATGACATCGGAACAATGGCAAGAAGTCATGAATGCCAATTTAAATAGCGTTTTTAATATGACGAAAACCGTATTATCCAACATGTTGGATAATGGTTATGGGCGTATTATCACCATCTCCTCCGTTAATGGACGCAGAGGTCAATTTGGGCAATGTAATTATGCTGCCAGTAAATCAGCACTCTATGGATTCACCAAAAGTCTCGCGCAAGAAGTCGCAAAGAAAGGGATCACGGTGAATACGGTCTCCCCTGGTTATATTAAAACGGAGATGCTCGCCTCCATGAGAGATGATATTTTAGAAGCAATCGTTGCCCAAATTCCAGTTGGACGAATAGGGCAGCCTGAAGAAATTGCTCGCGTAGTTGCTTTTCTTGCTGATGAACAAAGTGGCTTTATCACGGGCGCTAACTTTGATATCAATGGTGGGCAATACATGTAATGACTAATAAACCAAGAATACTTTTAGAGAAAAATGATTCTTGGTTCATTAGCCCTTAATGTTGTAGCCGCCATCCACATAAAAAATCTGACCTGTGATGGAGGCGGCTTTATCGGATACCAGAAAAGAAGCTGTTTCACCAATGTCTTCTATTGTAACCAGCTGATGCAAGGGTGCTTCCTTGGCCGCCTTTTCCATCAGCTTATCAAAATCGGCTAACCCTGATGCCGCGCGAGTGCTTATTGGCCCTGGGGAAATGGCATTGACTCGAATCTTTTTACTGCCAAGCTCCATGGCGAGATAGCGTACTGAGGTTTCCAAAGCCGCTTTAACAGGCCCCATGAGATTGTAATTTTTGACCACTTTTTCAGCGCCATAATAACTCATGGTCATGATACTCCCTCCATTGACCATGAGGGGTTCAGCGGCTTTTGCCAACCGGATGAGCGAATGACAAGAAATATCCATCGCCATCATGAAGCCGTCTTTCGAGCAATCGATAACACGACCTTGTAAATCAGTTTTGGGTGCAAAGGCAATCGCATGGATGACAAAATCAAGACAACCCCAGCAGTCTTTTATTTTTTGAAATAGGGCATCCAATTGTGCCTTATCCGTCACGTCCAAAGGCATAACAATGGGAGATGACAGGTGTTCAGCCAAAGGCTGCACAGAACCCTTGGTTTTCTCGTTTTGATAGGTGATTGCCAATTCGCTGCCCGCTTCATGCAGTACTTTGGCACAACCCCAAGCAATGGAGTACTCATTGGCAATGCCAACAATCAATCCTTTTTTATTCTCCATCAGCTTTTATTCCCGTTTGACGCTCAAGAAGTGACATGGCATGAAGTGCCATCATGCGTTCTTCATTGGCTGCAACAACCCGTGTTTCAAAAGGCTTAAGAAATGTCACATGACGCAAGACAGTGCTTCGCACAAAGGCTGAGTTCTCACCAATACCACCTGTAAACACGATGGCATCCACCCCGCCTAGGGTTACTGCCATCATCCCCATGAATTGGGCAACTTTGAGACAGAAATATTCTAATGCAAATTGAGCCTTTGTATCCTTGCTGCCTTGCAAGACTTTAACATCATTGCTTAGACCCGATAAACCAAGAAGCCCTGATTCATTGTAAAGAAGAGACTCAATCTCATCGATAGACAAACCTAGGTGACGTATCATAAACGTCACAGCTCCGGCATCAAGGCTCCCACAACGAGTTCCCATGGGTAATCCATCCAGGGCTGTCATGCCCATCGTCGTATCAACACTTATTCCATGGTGTATGGCACACAAACTGGCTCCATTGCCAAGATGGGCCGCAATAAGCCGCCCCTCAGCCAATGACGGCTCATATCGCCGCAAGGTGTGAACAATCCATTCATACGATAATCCATGAAACCCATAGCGACGAACACCTTGCTCCCTTATCTTTTGTGGCAATGCATACTCGGTGAACAAAGCCTTATGATGGGTATGAAACGCTGTATCAAAACAAGCAATTTGAAGTACCTCTGGTTTCAGAGTACCGATGAACTCAATGGCTTTGAGATTATGGGGTTGGTGTAAAGGAGCCAATGGGGCTAATGCCCATAATTTCTGCATGACGTGTGGATTGATTAGCACACTGCTTTTAAAGAGGGTTCCACCATGAACAATGCGATGAGCCACTGCAGTCACCTGCCACTGCTCACTCCATTCCTCAATCCAGTCCCAAATACGGTGTAAAGCCTCTTCGTGCGAGCAATTATCAGAAAGTATTTTTTTGTCAGCCTGCTTATTCTCAGGGTTTAGCATGGTATCGGTGGCTATAAAGGAAGGTCTTCCGCCAATATCAGCCACCTTCCCTTGAACTAAAAGTTGCGGGTTTAATTGTCTTGAAAAAAGCTGAAATTTGACGCTGGAAGAGCCCACATTAATCACAAGGATACTGGCTGCTTTGATTGCAGTCATTTGATTCGTCCTTCCTTTCGAGCTGCCGCCAGTTTAACAGCCAGGGAGCAAGAGAAAAGCCGCGTTCGCAGTGAGTCTGCTCGGCTCACCAGAATGATGGGAACACGAGCACCCAAAACAATTCCGGCAGCATCCGCATGACCTAAAAAAGTTAATTGCTTGGCCAAAATATTCCCAGACTCGATTTCAGGAACCAAAAGAATATCTGGATCGCCTGCCACAGGGGAAATGATTCCTTTTTCTTCTGCGGCATCCTTGTTAATCGCATTATCAAACGCCAAGGGACCATCAAGAATGCCATCATTTATCTGTCCTCTGTCCGCCATTTTGCATAAAATAGAGGCATCAACCGTGGCTTGCATCTTAGGGTTGACGGTTTCGATGGCGGCAAGGATAGCTACTTTGGGTTTTTTATCTTCGCCAAACAATACTCGCCAAAGGTTAATGGCATTCTGGCAAATGTCGGCTTTCTCGGTGGCGCTAGGGGCAATATTAATCGCAGCATCGGTAATGATGAGTGGTTTGTGGTAAGAGGGGACGTCCATGACGTAGGCGTGACTCACGCGATGTTGCGTGCGTAAGCCTGAGGCAGTGGGTACAATAGCCCCCATTAATTCATGGGTACTTAATGAGCCTTTCATGAGGGCATCAATCGCTCCAGAAGATGCCAATTCGGCAGCCTTGCTTGCTGCGGCATCGCTGTGCTCCGCATCAATCATTTCCCACTGTGATAAATCAATCCCTGCCTCTTGAGCTGCAGTCTTCATTTTGACCAAAGGGCCAATTAAAATGGGAATAATGAGCCCTGCGTTTACCGCATCGTTCACTGCATCTATGATGTTGGCAGTGACTGGATGCACAATGGCCGTACGAATGGCGCTCATACAGCGACACGTTTTGATTATCGCTTCAAAGCGGTCGTGGTTATGAATTTCTATAGACGGTAAATGAGTCCGTGCAACCCGTACTTTTTTCGTTGGCGCAAGCACGGTTGCCAAGCCCTCGATGACCGTTTCTCCGTGCTGATTCACACCCTTGCAATTAAAAATCACGCGGGGCTTATTGGCTCCCTTATCCTTGACGATGATGGTGATGGTGAGCGTATCCCCTAAACGCACTGGCTTTTTAAATTGAATGTCCTGTTTAAGATAAATGGTGCCTGGACCAGGTATAACAGTACCAAGAAGTGTTGAAATCAGCGAGCCAGACCACATGCCATGACCCACAATACCATGAAAAATATCGCTTTGAGCAAACACCGGATCCATATGAGCAGGATTCACATCACCCGACATGGCGGCAAATAAATTGATGTCGTCTTGAGTGAGTGTTTTACTTAGACTCGCCTGACGACCCACCGTAAGCTCATCAAAAGTCACATTCTCAAGAAACTCCTTGTCCATCTTTTTTCCGTTTTATTTCTGCAGTACATAAGTACCTGGTGCAGCGGGTAGTGAGGTATTCATGACCCGTGGAGGGGTGCGTTTTTTAGTCGATTGCTGCACTAACCAATCATGCCATTCTTGCCACCAGGAGCCTTCGTGTTGTTTTGCGATCGCAAGCCAGCTCGCAGGGTTGAGATAAACATCCTCTTTCTTGTGCTCATGAACACGATAAGAGCGCCCAGGATGACCTGGTTCACTCACAATACCCGCATTATGTCCACCGCCGGTGAGGATGAAGGTAATGTCACCCTCCGTCATCAGGTGGATTTTATAAACAGATTGCCAAGGCGCTACGTGGTCTTTTTCAGTACTGACTGCAAAAACGGGCAACTGAATATTTTCAGCAGCCACTGGTTTTCCTTCCACGGTATAACGACCTTCTGCAAAATCATTGTTTAAGAACAATTGTTCAAGGTATTCACTGTGCATTTTATAAGGCATTCGGGTGGCATCCGCATTCCAAGCGGTTAAATCAATCATCCCACGCCGCATCCCGTGCATATAGTCCTGAACCATTTTGGACCAAATCAAATCGTAGGCACGCAACATTTGAAAGGAGCCGGCCATTTGTTTGGTATCAAGATACCCTTGTTCTCCCATCATGTTTTTAAGGAAAGCCACTTGGCTTTCAGTAACAAAGAGCATTAATTCCCCTGCCTCAGTAAAATCTCCTTGGGCTGCAAGAAGGGTGAGGTTATTTAATCGTTCATCCTTATCTCTTCTCATCGCGGCCGCCGTAATCAGGGCTAGCGTGCCACCTAAACAATAGCCCATTAAGTTAATTTTTGTTTGGGGCAGAATGGTTGATACTGCATCAATAGCAGCCATTGCTCCTTGGCGATAATAGTCATCCATTCCTAAATCACGATCTTCTTTGTCGGGGTTACGCCAGGAAATGATGAATACGGTATGCCCTTGGCTTACGAGCCATTTCACCAAGGAATTATGAGGCGATAAATCCAAAATATAATATTTCATAATCCAGGCGGGTAAAATGAGTATCGGCTCTTTATACACTGTCTTGGTTTGGGGTTCATATTGAATGAGCTCAATTAAATGATTTTGAAACACCACGCGCCCTGGGGTAATCGCCACTTGTTTGCCGGGAATAAAATGTTCAGAGCCCGTAGGTGGTGCGCCTGTTAGCTTTTCTAACCAGTCTTCACATGCAATTTGACTGCCCTGAATGAGATTCAATCCACCAGTGCGCGAGGCTTCATGAAACAAATCAGGGTTAGACCAAACACAATTGGAAGGCGACAGGGCGTCAAGGAATTGCCGTGCCCAGAATGAAACGGTACGCTCCACCTGGCTGGATAATCCGGGCACGCGGGTTGTGGCGCGTCGCCACCAATCCTCTACCTGCAAAAATCCTTCTGCATAAAGACGCCAAGGCATAGGCTGCCAACTGTCTTTTTTAAAACGTACGTCTTTACCACCGGCAGCACGCTCGACACAAATGATATTATTCATGCAATCATTAGCATGAAAGACAGGATAAAAGGCCAGTTCCCATAATACTTCTGGGGATTGTGCTAATTGCCAAAGCCATGTGGAATAGGAAGAGCCTAGCGCTGCAGGACTTATCCCCGCCGTCAACTTGGCAAGGTTTGCTTGAAATAACTGACCGAAAAAAGCAAAGAAATTATCTGAAACGTCCACATCACTGGGTATACAACAAGAATCTAAACCTTCTGGAGATTCTTCCTGCTGGGTTAATAGAATGTTCTTGGGACAGCATTCCTTTTCTAGTCCGTTCATCACCGATATTCCTAAGTATTAAGCTATAGAATCAATAAAATATAGTAAATCATAGCATAAAATTTAACCTGCCATTCCATTTTCAAAGAGTTCTAACCCCATTTTATTACCAAAAAGATGTTTTATGGCGTTCAATATCCATTGTACGGATTAAATTCAAAATTATATTAAATCTAATTTATTGTCATAAAACCTTTCGGAAGTACACATCAAGCCCTCAAAGATAAGCGCTCTTTTTATTAATTATTCTATAACTCTTAAGGTGCAGCATAATATGCTTTACAACACGTTATATTAGTCATTTTTCATTTCAGGAGTATTGACGAAATACCTAGAGTAAGCTCATCTTTTTTTCAAAAAGTGACCATGATTAGCAGCGCGTGTTTTTAATAGTGCTATGATAATAATGAGTTATAAAATAATAATACAGGTTGTTATTATATTGATTCAATACTCACCTCATTTCATTGCAAGGAGCATTGATATGCAACCTATCAGACTATTTAAAGTAGTTATTGGGGTAGTGATATTATTAAGCTCAACCCTGCTGTTTACCTCGTGTGCTTCATCAACAAAAGCCACTAATTCATATGCTGTTTCTCCTGCTTATGAAGGACACAATACTGGAGGAATTGGCTGGCATTAAGCTTTGATAGTTTTATTGGATTTTCGATGCCTTTCAAAGCCTATTCTGCTTCAAAATGAGCTGCTTGGTAGGTGAAAAAATATTAGTGCCTTCTAGGATGAGCAACCCAAACGCGCCCAACAGATGCTTTACTGTGTTTGTCGCTGTTCTTATTATCATTACTTTTAGACTCATTGGTTGTCGTTGTCATAGAAGTGCATGCAGAAATAGCAAAAAATGTAAAAAGTATCATTAAAAAAGTCATTTTTTCTAGCCTGGTTAAACTAGTCACTTTTGCATCCCTAAAATTAAAGTTATTTATTATAAATAAGAATTTCTATTAGTGATTAAATCTTTTATTTCTTCTTAGCTATTTTGTGCGATAAGAGCATTGAAGTCCAATGGTGTCGAGTAACCACTCCTCATTGTTTTCTAAGTCACTTAAGTGTTCTTTGTGCTAAGCTATATATTAATTGTTGCGGCAAACGAGACGGTATTTCATGGACGAACACAATTTAAAGCGAGGGGAAGAGGCTATCTCCAAAGAGCAAAAGCCCTCATTGACTGAAGTATTTTCTCAATCTTACCCACTGTGGAATGATTTGTTTCATTACCAAATTGATTATTGGCAACGAAGCGTCCTATTTTTCGACACACTACGTCAGCGGGCCAATGACATGATGGAACATGAACAACAAGGGATGCCACCGCCTCTGCGCTTTAGGTATGAGCTGGTGCTGGATGGCAGAACCTTGGAGCCCAAAACGAATTATGCGCTACTTAAAATTCTTGAAATTGATGATGTGTGTTTTGAAAAGTGTTTCGACCCCAATAAACCACCGGTCATTATTGTTGATCCAAGGGCAGGTCACGGACCAGGGATTGGCGGAATGAAACGGGATTCTGAAATAGGAATTGCGCTACATCGGGGTCATGCCGTTTATTTTGTCATGTTCTACCCTCAACCCATTCCGCATCAAACATTGGCTGATGTATTGGCAACAATGAAGCAATTTGTTGCACAAGTGAAAACCTGGCATCAAGACCAACCACCCATTCTTTATGGCAATTGCCAGGCGGGCTGGATGTTGGCGTTACTGGCTTCTGATTGCGCAGGCTTGGTGGGCCCACTCGTAATGAATGGCTCTCCCATTTCTTATTGGTCCAGTGGCGAAGAAGAAGTAAATCCCATGCAATTGCTCGGCGGGCTTTTAGGCGGTGTGTGGCTTACTCGTTTCATTACTGATTTGAACGATGGAATCCTTGATGGGGCATGGCTTGTACAAAATTTTGAACTGTTAAACCCCACTACCGCCATTTGGGATAAATACCATCATCTCTTTGATGCAGTTGACACGGAGCGTGAGCGCTTTTTAGATTTTGAACATTGGTGGAATGGATTTTATCACTTCAGTACAGAGGAAATAACAGCAACGGTTGAGAATCTTTTTATTGGTAATAAACTGGAGCGAGGTGAAATTGCTATTCATCATGATTGTGTTTATGATTTAAAGCGCATCCATAACCCTATTGTGATTTTTGCCTCGCAAGGTGATGAAATTACACCACCTTATCAAGCCCTGCATTGGTTAAGAAGAATCTATCCAACGACAAATGATTTAAAAAAAGCCAAGCAACGCATTATTTATCTTTTGCATCCTACCATCGGTCATTTAGGCATTTTCGTTTCAGCCAAAGTGGTTCGCTTTGAACACCGTGCCATTTTGGAACATTGCGCGGCCATTGAGACGTTACCACCCGGTTTATATGAAATGATAATCACCAACCCAACAGGCAATCCAGATTGCAGCAAGGAACAATATGAGGTTTACTTTAAAGAACGTGATCTCGCAGAACTGTGTTCCAGCAATCCCATCGAACCCTTCGAGAGGGTGCGCAAACTGTCTGAGGCAAACGACACTTATTATCGCGCTCTTTGTCAACCTTGGATTCAGGCAATCAGCAATCCTCTCCTGACATTCTGGCTAGAGAAAACGCACCCCATGCGTCTGAGTCGCTATGTCTTTTCTGAAAAAATAAATCCAACCATGCGGCTCATTTTATTGTTAGCAAAAGCAGTCGAAGCGAATCGTCAGAGGCTAGAAGGAACTAATTTATTTAAAAACAATGAACAGCTGTTTTGTGAGATGATTCGCTCGTCATTGGAGGCAGTGAGGAATGAGCGAAATAACCTCATGAAACATTTATTTGAATCCCTTTTTGGTGGAGATAACAAGGATAAAGGATGATGAACACAGAACATGACCAACACCAACAGACCAAAAAATCCGGGCTTCCTTCTGCGCGTGGATTTATCCTAATTCTCATTTTCGTGATTATCGGTTATTACCTTTTCACAGAACACAGAGCCCATGTGATCGGTTTTTTGGCGGCTTTTCCCTGGTGGATACTGTTGTTTTTATTATGCCCTTTAATGCATCTTTTTCATGGTGGGCATGGGGGACATAGCAATCACAAAACGCAACATGACAAAAAAGATAACAACCTGGATTCGAATGAAAAGGATAGATGATGGAACATTCTAATGCTTATGGTCTTTGGCTTCTAGTGATGATTAACTCAGCCATTTTTATTCTCTTTGCCCTCAGTTTTACTCAACTCAAATCCAAACGTGATTGGAAGAGCCTTGGCGCCTTTTCTGCCTTTGTCATCGCTTATTTTACGGAAATGTATGGATTTCCTTTAACCATTTACTTATTATCCGGATGGCTTTCTAACCATTACCCTGGCATTAATCTCTATGGCCACGATTCTGGTCATCTACTGCATACGCTATTAGGGCTGAAAGGTGATCCGCATTTTGACTTATTTCATATCTTAAGTAACGTATTCATCTTTGGCGGTCTTTACCTCATTTATTCGGGGTGGAGTACTCTTTATGCGGCGCAAAAAACCAATCAACTCGCCATCACAGGACTTTATGCCTACGTTCGGCATCCGCAATACGATGGGTTCATTCTAGTGATGATTGGATTTTTATTGCAATGGCCAACGCTTATTACCTTAATCATGTTTCCCATCCTTGTTTACGTCTACGTACGTCTTGCTCACCGAGAAGAACAAGAAACGCAAGCGGTGTTTGGGGAACCCTATCAACGTTATGCGGCAAAAACACCCGCATTTATCCCCCATCTTTTTTACAAACGCCAAAGAAAAGGAGATCTGCCATGATGTTTCTATTTCACACAGCTATGACGCTGGGCTTAATTGCTTTTTCATTAGGTGTAAGTCTCATTATCTGGGGGCTACGCAATCAAGGAGCTGGCGTACAATTGGCAAGAGTACTAGGATCTTTAGTCGCTATTATTGCTGTGATTAGCATGCTATGCAGTAGTTATTATGTCATTAAATATTGGCATGAGGGTTACTTTGAATCACCTGCTGCTGTGGAGAAGGTTCGTAGATAAAAACCAGAAGGTTGTTTTATTAGGCAGGTAGCCTAATAAAACAACGGAAAACAAAAAGACACATCACATTACCAGGTACTTAATCAATGGGTAGTCGAAGAGTCTTTATAATTGGCACGAATTTGCGTTAACACCTGTTGCAATTTTTGCCAATTGGTTTCAGTACCTTTTTTATCATTGGCATCACCGGTTTTATCAAGTCGCTTTGCTAATTGCTCAGTATACCCGACGTTTTGCTGAAGATTCTTTAATTGTTCTTCGGACAAGTTTTTACTTAAACCAGGTAGTGCTTTGACTAAGTCCCGAATCGCAAACGCATGGTGATGAATGGTATCCAACTGATTGTTGGCAATCGCTTTATTAATTGCTGCAACATGTTGGTCAATCGCTTCCCAAATGGCTGGAATGGTGGTTGGGATGGATTGAGCCTGCTCATCCTGGTTGGTTGCTGCATGCAAAGGGGATAATAAAGCCAATAAAACCACCAACACGGAAAATAAATCCACTGCTTTCTTACTAATACATTCCATTATTCGACTCATCATGACTCTCCTTGAGGGTTTTGGTTTTCCTTTAAATACAAACGCTGTTCACGCCATGCTTCGATGGCATTATAAACCGTTGGTACCACAAACATATTTAAAAACGTTGAGGTAAATAACCCTCCGAGCAATACTTGTGCCAAAGGACGCTCCAATTCCTTACCAGCAGGAGAACCCCATAACAGGGGGACTAAGCCAAGGGCGGCTGTGGCTGCTGTCATTAACACGGGCACCAAGCGGTCAAGGGTTCCTTGAATGACCACTTGTTCACGGGTTTGTCCTTGGGTGCGCAATTGATTGTAGTGGCTCACTAAAATAATTCCATTACGTGCTGCAATGCCAAATAAGGTGATAAAACCAATCATGGCCGCCACACTCATGTCACCACTGGCAAGAAACAAAGAAACCACCCCACCAATCAAAGCCAGTGGCAAGTTGAACATCACGAGTAGTGCTTCACGGAACGTGCCAAAGGCTTTGTGAAGCAGAATCAACATAATGAAAATAGCAAGCCCACCAAACACAATAATCACGCGTGAGGCTTGTTGTTGACTTTCAAATTGACCGCCGTATTGAATGAAATAACCGCTCGGCAAGGAGACCTTTTCCTTAACCCGTTGTTGCACTTCTTGAATCACGCTGCCTAAATCCCTCTCTTGCACATTAAAGGCAATCACTAAGACGCGCTGCACGTTTTCTCGATTAATCGCAAAAGGCTGAGGCTCTAAGCGAATATCAGCCACAGCACGCAAAGGAATTTTGGTTTCCTGATTTGCCACTCCATGAGCATCAATGAGCATGTTTTGAATGGCCTTAATGCTGTCTCGCCCTGTTTCATTCATGCGCAAATACAAATCGAACGTTCGCTGGCCTTCGAGAATACTCGATACCGTCATCCCATTGAGAAGGACTTGCACGTCCTCAGAAATTTGCCCCACATTAACCCCATAACGAGCCGCTTTCTCCCGATCAATGGTAATGATTAACTGAGGCACATTGATTTGCTGCTCTTTGTTAACATCCACTATTCCTGGAATGGTTTTCAAAATCGCTTCGACCGACTGACCCAGTTCGTTAAGGGTAGCAAGATTATCGCCAAAGAGCTTTACCGCCACTTGCGCTCTGACGCCTGATAGCACTTCATCCATGCGATGGGCAATAAATTGCCCTACATTAAACAGTGCTCCTGGGATATTTGCCAAATCCGCGCGAATGCGTTGCAACAATTCATCAGGGGACATGGTTTTGTCTTTGTCAAAATTCAAGCGCACATCAAACTCACTCACATTAGGTGGTAGTGCGTCTTCATCCAATTCACTGCGTCCTGCCCGTTGGGCAATGGAGATAACTTGCGGGTACTTCAGCAAAGTTTTACTGACTTGATTGCCTAGCCGCATGGACTCATCCAATGAAGTTCCAGGCAACGTGCTCATCACAATAATAAAATTACCCTCATGAAATTCAGGTAAGAAAGAAGTCCCAAAAAAAGGAAGCAAGGCCAAGGCGAAAAGAAAGGCACCGATTGCCATGATCACGACTGTTCTACAATGGGCCAGAGACCAATTTAACCCAGTTAAAAAATGTTTTTTTAACCAAATCACAAAACGAGTTTCCGCTTGAGCGTGTTGGGCCGCTTCTTCTTCCGTCAAATGATAACGTTCCTCTTGAGATAACGCATGCATCACTACTTTAGTATCCTGCTGTTTTTCAGTTTTTCGTACTAAAAGAAGATAACAAAGAGCTGGCACCATAGTAATAGAGACCACAAGAGAACCTAATACTGAGGCGATATAAGCAATCGCTAAAGGGCTAAAAATTCGCTCAGGAATACCTGACAAAAAGAAAATAGGCAGAAACACCAAGCTAATAATAATGGTCGCATAGACCACTGAACTTCTAATTTCCAAAACCGCATCAAAAACAATTTCAATCGCAGGCAAGGGCTTCTCTGCCAAACGATTAATCCTTAAACGATGCACCACATTTTCAACGGTGATGATGCCATCGTCCACCACCTCACCAATGGCAATTGCCATTCCTCCTAACGTCATAGAGTTAATGCCAAAACCAAAATAGTGAAGTACTAGAATACCCACAATAAAAGAAACCGGCATGGAGAGAAAGGTAATGAAGGAAGCTCGCCAGTTCATTAAAAAGAGAAACAATATAGCAATCACAATGATGCCCCCTTCAATAAGGGCTTTGGTCAAATTGTGAATAGCTGATTCAATGAAATTGGCTTGGCGAAACACATCGGTGATTAATTCAACATCTGCTGGCAAGGATTTTTTGATATCGGCTAATGCGTGTTCCACTTTTTGTGTCGTGGTAACCGTATCGGCACCATAGATTTTAGAAACGGTACCAATCACGGCATTTTCTGCATTATAGGCCCCATCCCCTCGTTTGATTTCGCCACCAAAAGCGACGGTGGCTACGTTGTTCACAGTAATAGGAACCCCGTTACGAACTATAATGAGCGTTTTTTTAATGTCATCCAGCGTTTTAATACGCCCAATGGTGCTCACAACGAATTCAGTACCGGCCTGATGGACAAACGCACCAGGCACATTTTGATTCCCTGTTGCTAATGCCTGACGTACCTCTTCAACCGTGATGCCATAGGCCAACATGCGTTTAGGGTCAAGCCGCACCTGATATTGCTTCACTTCCCCGCCTAGAGACACCACAGAAGCGACGCCACCAAGAGCCAAAAGGCGCGGACGGATGGTCCAGTCTGAAAGTGTTCGCAAGGTTTCAGGACTTGCAGTGCGGCTAATGAGCGCATATTTAAGCAACCATCCAACCGCTGAGGTGACGGGTAACATCAATGGGGATGAGACACCCGGAGGAAGGCGGTTGACTACTTGTTGAATCCGCTCATTAACCAATTGGCGATTGCGATAGATATCCGTTTTATCATCAAATACCACCGTAATCGTTGATAGTCCGACGGAGGTTTTTGAACGAACGCTGGCTACTCCTGGCGTTCCATTGATGGCACTTTCTAAGGGATAGGTCACCAAGGTTTCCACATCCTGGGTGGCCATGCCAGGCACTTGGGTTTGTACCACCACTTGCGGTGGAGCAAATTCAGGAAAAACATCCACGGGCATTTGTTTTAAGGTATAGCCACCCAGTAAGCAAAGGATAATCGTTAGAGCCAAAATCAAGGGGCGATTATGTAAAGACCAGGCAATGAGGCGAGTAAACATTATTGAGGCTCCCCACTACCTGATTGAAATTTACTGCTCCCTGTGAGCCAGAGTGTATAAAGCTCGCGATTACCTTGAGTCACAACGAGGTCACCGGGCACCAAGCCGTCTGTAATTTCTGAGTAGTCATCGTCCACAGCACCTACTTTAACGTCCACCCGTTCATACGCATCCCCACTTTGCACAAAAACAAATTGTTCATTATCCGCTTGTAAAAGGGCGGCATTAGGCACCGCAAGTGCCGCTTCATTGTGACTTAAAATGACATTAGCACGCACAAACATGCCCGGTTTGAGTAGTCCTTCCTCATTATCTAAAGTAATTCGTAGGTTCACTGTGCGAGTTAACGGGTCAAGATTGGGTTCAATTAAAGTGACTTTGCCTGGAAAAACCTGCTTTGGGTAACTCAAAGCATGAATATTGACTTCCTGTCCTACCCTAACCTTGCCTAAATCTTCTTCATAAACCTGGGCAATGACGAACAGTTTATCGCGGTTGCTGATGTGAAAAAGAACCGTATTCGGTTCAACGGCTTGGCCTAAATTGATGTTTCTCGCATCAATGATGCCGGCAATGGGGGCTGTGACCGCCACACTGGGTGGGGGATTACCTACTAATCTTGATTGCACAGTAGCTAAGCGTTGTCCTGACTTGACACCATCGCCTAAATTCACATCAATGGCTGTCACGCTCCCACTAATCCGAATACTGACATCCGCCTGCGCATCGGGTAAGAGTTGAATTTGGCCATTCAAACCCAGCATTTGCGCCATGGGACGATTGGTTGCTTTTGCGACTTTGATTTCGAGCATTTTGGTTTGTTGAGGCGTCAAATGAACAGGACCTTTGGCTCCTCCTTCACTCACTTCGATTTCTTCTCCATGGGCAAACACTCCCTGAGCATGGATGAGGAGACCAAGAAAAACACTGGTTACTAAAAGAGCTCTAATTCGCTGTTGTAATGCCATCATCATAACCATTCCTTTGATAAGCTAAGTAAGGACAAAATCCTTGTGTAGAACCAGGGCCAATGGCCGTACATAAAGCCACATATACTTGTAAATACTTTTCTAAAGTCGTGAGATAAGTCATTTGCAAATCATTTTGTTGTTTTTGTACTTGCAACACATTCAAAAGCGAAATTTGTCCGTTTTCATAAGAGTCACGCGCCAGTTTCACGCTTTCAACGCCTATTTTTAGAGATACGCTTTGCGTTTCTCTAAGGCTCATCCTAAGTGCTTTCAATTGGGCATAGTTACTCGCTATTTCTGTTTTAATGCTTAAATTCAAGGCGCGTAACGCCATCATCGCCTGAGTTCCCGTGCGACTTGCCTCTAAAATTCGTCCCTGATTCTGATTTAAAAGAGGAAGTGGAACAGAAAGCGTAACGCCTAAAGTACGATCGGCGGGTTGGGGTGGTCCCTCTTCCACCACAATTTTATCTTGTTGGACACCAAGCCCTACTGTCCAATCAGCAAAGCGCTCCGCTTTGGCCAAGCGGCGATCGGCAATGGCGCGGTTAATTGATAGAGCAATGGATTGGAGGTCAGGACGATTATTAAGCGCCAGCTCTTTTAGAATGGGGAGATTAGGGAATTTTTGCCCTGTATTTAGGTCAGCCTTAAGAGATAAAGGAGAATTCGCATCTCGGCCCATCAATTGGTTCAGTGTGGCCATTTGACTGATGCGAAGGCTATGTAATAAATGCTTTTCTTGAACAATGCGCAGATACTCAATGCGAGCTGCATTCTCATCCAACTTTGAAATTTCAGCGGCATGATAACGATTATGGATGACGTTCACTAATTCTTTGTTGATTCTTAATAAATAATTCAATTGTTGCAGGCGACGCTCCGTAATCACCGCGGCATAAAACGCATTCGCCACTTTGGCACTGAGTTGACGCTCGGCCTCCCTAATTTCAGCCATGGCTTTCATGACATCGAGGCGTGCGACTGTCTTTTGTTTTGCAATACGTCCGGAAATAGGGAATGCTTGACTAAAACCAGCACTGCGCGAATACTCTCCTTCATTATTAAATAAGCGATCGTCGTTGTTTGAGAGATTAACGCTTGGATTGGGCCAAAGACCGGCTTGGATCAGTCGGGCCTTTGCAATAGCTACATTATAACGAGCCGCTTTTAAATCCTTGTTATTCGCTCGAGCAATTTGGGTTATTTCCTGAAGGGTCAATGTCTTTCCTGCTATTGCCGAATAGGAGCACAACAGGAGGAGCACTATCCAACAAGAACACTGCCAAGCACGATAATGTTTCATGACCAGGAAGACTCAAAATGAATTATAAATTCGTCTTACATCGGTAAGCACGACCCACCATCCCATGATCCGCCACAAAATCATTTTTGGGATTGCCTTCATAAGTTTGTTTATGTTCGGTAACCCGAAGTGTATTCGCTCCTAAAAGAGCTGCTTTATTTCTTAAGATATTGAGTTCATCCTGAATCAAATGCTCATGGGATTGATAAGATTGGCTCATCCCATTGCGATCATAAGCACTCACGTCACCTAAAAAAGTGCAATTTTTTGTGGGCTTTCCTGACTGTACAATGGTTACTTTTTCACCTTCAGGAGTTAACTTAGCATTATAAGAACAACCAACAAGGACTACGGGAACCATGAATAGGAGTGTGCGTTTTTTTAGAAAATGTGTCATGAATCAATACCTTTTTTTGTTATTCTATGCTCTCAGTATCTCTTATCCAATATGATTAAACAAGGCATGACATCAAGAAGAAAAAAGGGACTCATTTGAGTCAATGAACCGTTATTAAGAGACTGGGTTTTTGTTGGCTTTTACTCCTTATGGGGTAATCTGATTTCCACTAAAATTGATTGCATTATTTTTTGACGTAATCATGGAATTATAGACACAAACCGAACCATTCATTTTTCTTTGCTTTGCCGCATAACAGGCCAAATCGGCTTCTTTAATCACGGCATTCACTGAAGCCGAGTGGTGATTCATCTGGGTAATGCCAATGGAGCAACCCAGATTAAGCTCAGATAGAGTACCTTCTTTTAGAGATTTTTTCGTCACCGTAATAAGATTCTCAGCAATCTTTTTTGCCTCATCTATGGAAGTGTTCTCCATCAAGACAATAAATTCGTCCCCACCATAACGAGCCACTACATCATCCCTTCGCAAGCGCTGCCTTAGGAGTCCACCAAACATGTGTAACGTGGTGTCACCTACCCCATGACCATAGCGATCATTAACCGTCTTAAATCGGTCCATATCAATAAAGAGAACAATAACAGAGCCTCCATTCATCTTGATTTGTTGAAATCGTGTGTTCATCATCTCAAAAAGATACTCCCTATTATTGCAGCCTGTCAGCGAATCATAGGTTGCGTGATGCCGTAATACTTCATAGCGATTTTTAAAATCATCCATCAACTCCATTTTTTGAATGGTATTGGTTATAAGACGGCAAGATGAATAGATATAGGTAGCACCTAATAAAAGCACGCTGGCATAAAAATTATTAAGACAGTGGGGATCGACTAATAGACCGTAAAAAATGCTGGCTGAATAACTGAGAATAAAAACTGCAATAAAGGCAAGATAACTTAACCACTGCCTGCGATAATGATTTGTTTTTTGAAGTAACTTATTGATTAAATAGGCTCCACTGATAAGAAGGATAATACCTAACACGATCATTACGACTGGGAACACCATGATTTTGCCTTAAAAACAGCCTGATTGATTCATTTTAGTATAGATTCTGTCTCTTGATTTGTCAGGAACATTTAAGGGCACACATAAAAAAACAGCAAAAATTAATAAAATTGTCTACAATTGAATAGCGGCCTGTCATTACTCGGCCATCGCGACACTATTCATCGTTTAAGGGAGAAAACCATGAAGGTTAGATTATTATTAATTCCAGCCCTATTATCATTTGGCCTTATCAGTTCATTGGTACAGGCAGCCGACACAGAAAATAAACAAACGACGGCGACGTTTAAAACACAGGATGGAAAGACGATAGAGTGTTTGATGGCTCCAGAGGTCGGTAAGGACATGAAGACGGGTGACATGATGGAAATGATGAGCATGCATAGCATGCAGGGAAGCCACATGAAAGGATGCCATATGCAAGGAAACCAGATGAAAGGATGCCCTATGAAGGCGATGTTTAAAACACAGGATGGAAAGACGATAGAGTGTTTGGTGACCCCAGAGGTCGGTAAGGAAATGAAGGCGGGTGAAAAGATGGAAATGATGGGTATGGGTATGCAGAACATGAAAGGAGATACTATGGAAGGAAGTGGCATGGAAGAAGACCATCAGTAATTTGAGGGTAGAGGTAGGGTGGACGGTTTGTTTGGGCATGGAGTTTGCAGGGAAAATCAATTTGGACCTGCAAACTTAAATAAAAAATAACAGTTGTATTGTCAGGCGATCTGGTCTAAAAAATCATGCCAAGAGAGTCCACCACTACACAAATCCTTGTTAATCCTCTCATCTCAGGTGAAAGCCTGGGTCTGTAAATAATTTTGTGTAATTAGTCATAGTATATAATCTGCCTATTTTTCCGATAGGCATTTCTAAAGAGAAAAACTATGACACAAGATATTGATATGCCTGTGTATGTTCCTCTCTTGCTACCTTCCTTCGCTAAACATATGGTTTAAAAACAGCACAAATTATTGCTGTGCTTAGAACCTCAAATGAGCATGATTCATGTCGTACTAAAATAATGTCGTTGTGTCCCTTGGGCCTCGACGGCTTCGCCATAACGATTTAGGGCGTGTATATAGGCCGCTGTGCGCATATCAATTTTATTCTTTTCCATTATTTGATAGACTTTTAAAAACTCAGGTACCATAATATCATGTAACCGTTGCTGTACTTGTTCACCACTCCAGTAATATCCCGTTTTATTCTGTACCCATTCAAAATAACTGACAGCAACCCCTCCCGCATTAGCTAACACATCGGGTACTACTAAAATATTTTTATTTTTTAAAATAGGTTCCGCATCCAGCATTGTTGGGCCGTTGGCAATTTCTACAATCACAGGTGATTTTATTTTTGCTGCATTATCTTTGGTAATCTGGTTTTCTAATGCGGCAGGGATGAGTAAATCAACATCCAATTCCAGAAGTTCTTCATTTGAAATTTTGTCAGCGTCAACTAGTTCACATTCACATACTGATCTGGTGCAATAGACTGCTTGAATATTCTTAGTGCTGTTTTTTGTATGAACCAACTTAGGAATATCAAGTCCTTTTGCTCGATATATACCTCCTTGAGAATCACTTACTGCTACTATTTTATAACCTGCCTCATAAAGAAAGAGAGCGATGTGCTGTCCTGCGTTTCCAAAACCTTGAATTGCTACACGAATGTTCTGGGGTTTCCAATTTTTTTTCTTAGCTAACTCATTAATGCAATAAAAAGCACCACGACCAGTCGCATCTTCTCGTCCATAACTGCCACTTAAAGCAATGGGCTTCCCGGTGATAACAGCAGGACTGTATTCTTGTTTAAGTTTAGAGTATTCATCCATCATCCAGCCCATAATCATGGCATTTGTATAAACATCGGGTGCCATAATGTCTGTGTTAGGCCCAACAAAACTGGCAAAATGCTCTAAATAAGTCCGGCTTAAACGCTCCAATTCCAATTTGGAAAGTTGTTTTGGATCAACTACAATTCCACCTTTCGCACCACCAAAAGGAATGCCGATTACCGCGCATTTAATTGTCATCCAAAACGACAGAGCCTTTATTTCTTCGAGAGTAACGAGAGGATGAAAACGAATACCTCCTTTAGTTGGGCCGCGGGTATTGTCATGATGAACTCGATAGGAGGAATATATCGCTAAACTGCCATCATCTTTTCGAAGAGGTAAAGACATTTGAATGATTGCTTTAGGATACTTTAATCTCTTGATAGCTTCTGGATCAATTTCTGCATACTGAAAGGCATCATCTAATCGTGCTAATGCATCCGTAAAAATGTTATCCATGAATATTCCTTTAGTGATGTTTATAAAAACCGATGCCTTTAATGTCCGTCCATGCCGTCGTTTGATGACACATAAAACATTGATCTACCTGTGCATGCTCCTGCTTTGCTACCTTCATTGATATCATCCGGAAATGCTCCATGTAATGACTGGGAGGTGCTTGATGACATTGGGCGCAATCCTTCGACTCAGGGGATGGATGAATAAATTCCGGGATGTTCCAATGTGCTGTTTCATGGCAGGCAGAACAATTGTTGCCAAATAAAGTAAAGTGCTTGTCTTCATTCTGATGGCATGTGGTGCACTGCAAGGTGAGCTCAGCAGGAGACACGTGTGGGTTGATAAGCGGTGATTGTTTTTGAGATTTATTCATTTCTAAGTAATGCTGAACTTGCTCAAAAATTAATTGCTGTTCTTCATTCTTGATTGCATTTTTTTTAAGTTGCTTCAGCTCAATTGCAACAAACGCATTATGATCCATTTGGGTGGGACGTCTATTTTGGCCTTGATGCTCAGCATGACATTCAACGCAACTTCCAATATCGGCATGAAATGAGGTAGGTTGCCTTTGTAAAAGAGCAACATCATTTGCATGGCAGGTGATGCAGTTTACTGCTTCCACTCCTTTGACGGGCGTATGACAGGCATTGCACTTGTGACTGAGAAAGGAATGCGCTTTGGATAATTTCCCGGGACTTGCCATTCTTTGCCATTCAGCAGGATTAAACCAATTCGTAGGCCCTTCTTGTTCATGACTGGGTGCATAATAGGCTGCAACAAACAGCGCAATTAAAACAACAAGGGCAGTTAATAGGGCGCCACTGAGTTTCATTGAAACCACCTTAGCCCAAAGTAAATTCCAGACCAAACATGCAAGGCCAGTAAGCCATACAACACAAGGGCAATCACAATATGCAGCCTCAACCATGTCCGAAAGGCACGTCTGAATTGCTCATGAAATTGAATGGCGTATTCCAGCTCTGCAATGGACTCCACCAAACACAAGGCACGTAGACTTGCTGGAGCTGTGCTTTCGCCATTTAATACGTTCTCATTAAATAGCCAAGAGGCGAAACGGGCTCTCATAGAATGAAAGCGCGTGATGGTTTTCTTTAAATCAGGGTTTGTTTGAATTTCCTGCGCTACCCTTTGATACTGATTCTGCAGGCCTGAAAGGAGTTCTTTTTTCTCACGAACCTCATCGGCTATAAAACTCAAGAGGTAGCGACCCACAAAGCCGCTTATCGTGACAATTAAGGTCATCCCGGTCAGTGCAATACCAAGCGCACTTTGAAATTTATGTCCGGTATGAATCAGTACGAGAATGGGACCAATAATACCGGCATAGATATGCCAGGAAAGTAAGGTGTTCATGGAAACATACTGGGTGACCCAATGCTTTAAAATAGGGATGCGTTTAATAAAAAGGTAAAGTAAGGGAACGAGCATGAATAGGGCGCCACTAATGCCAATGACACCACCCCACAGGCTTCCTGCAAAACGAGGAGACACATGCACCGTAAATCCAAGCCATGTCATCATCATGAGCAGCATTAATCCGAGTGCCATCAGGCGTCCTGGTGCGTTCATCACACATCCACCTCAATATTCTCACTCGTTTTGGCCTGGCATGCCAGGATAAAACCGTGCTGCTTTTCTTCCTCAGAAAGCGCGTCATCACAATCCATGGATACCTTGCCTGCGAGTAATTTCACTTTACACAGTCCACACTGGCCTGTGCGACACGAGTTATCAATAGAAACACCATTGGCCTCGGCGATTTCAAGAAGCGTGTAGTTGGGTACAATGGGGGCTGTTTTATGAGAGCGCTTAAATGAAACAACCGCCTTAAGTTCTGGCGCAATAGCCTCCATTTGTTCCGGGGTTAATGGCGGCTTCATGACTGGACCAAATGCTTCGGTATGGATGAGTTCTTCTGGCACATGAAGCTCTTTTAGTATAGTCTGCACCGCATTCATCATGCCCGGCGGGCCACAGACATGGATGCGACGTGTGGCGATATCCGGAACGAGGTGGGAAATGATGCTGGTTGTAAATTCCCCTTTTAAACCCATCCACACGGTTCCTGATACACGTAACATGGTGGCAAAGACATTGAGGTTAGGATACCTTTTTTGCAGTCGCTCTAATTCCTCACGAAAGATAAAATCACTTGTTGTTCGGCAGCAATACAGTAAAAAAATCTCACCGTGCCATCCTATATCCGTTAAATAACGGATAATACCCATCATCGGAGTAATACCCACACCGCCACAAATAAGCACAATGCTTGATGCTTCTTCTCCGGTAAACGTAAATTTTCCATTGGGCCCCATCACTTCAAGCACATCGCCTTCTTTAGCCTCATCATGTAAATAACGCGAGAACAAACCTTGTTCTTCACGTTTCACCGTGATGGCACAATAGTGAAGTTGGGTGGGCGTTGAGGCGATGGTATAGCTTCGCTTCGCCCGGGTGCCATTAATGGTGGCTGTGATGGTGATGAATTGACCAGGGAAATAGGTAAAGGGCAAGGCCACTTCTTTTAATGAGGCGAGCCAAAAGGTTTTTACCCCAGGCGTTTCATCAAAGATACGGCACACACGCAATTGCCCCTCCCACTGGTCAAGGGGGATTGTTAGCGTACGCATGACCGGGAATTTTGGTGGTTTCGCAGGTGGTGCTAATCCTCCAGAGGATGGATGAGTCTCTTCAATGACCTCAGCAGCGGTTGCAGGAGGAGGACTTATTGGGTTCGTGGCTGAAATACGAGAAAGGACATCTCCTTGGCTGGCCAAACTCTCAAGCAATGCCGATGCCCTGCGCATTTTAAAAAAATACATCCAAATCATAATGATAAAGAAGACAAGAAACAGCGCGATAATCGTCAAATGAAAAAGCGGGCCACCTAAAAGAGTATGGGTGGCTGGTATCGGAGGGAGTAAATTCATTTCCTGTTTGAACCATAACAAGGCCACTTGGCGCGGGACCTTCCCCTCGGCAAGCGCACGAGATGCAGCCAATCCACTATCATACTGTGAAAGACCTTCACGTATCGAAGCAACTGCATCCTGCATCTGAGAAAAATTCGTCTTAGCCGATGCTTTAAGAAGCGTATCAATCCCTTTCGCCATCAAAGACAGACCCGATTGCATCCGTTCTTGTGCCAATTGTTGTATTTCACTGCGCCTTTCCAGTGGGATATCGGGCAGACTCATCAACGAAGGATACAGCGCTTTTTTTTTCGGCACGCCCATTTCCTTCATCATCTCACCCATAGCACCCATCATGTCTTTACTAGGAGTTTGTCCAGTTACACTCGGAATGACACTGAGATTACCCTGGCTGCTTTGATGATGACTGGCATGCTCATCGGATGCCTGAGCATAGGATGATGCGGTGGCGGCCATTAAAATCAAAACCAACAGCCCTTTCAGTAGGGGATGCCATTGGCGAAGTATATTATTGGTGTTGTGATATCGAATCATTCTTTTCCACGATAAAGTAATATTTCCGAGCTATGCCTATATTATGCTATTGATATTAGTACAATTTTACAAGGGGTCTGTCCTCGCCAATCATCCCCTTTCGAAACCAAAGAGGGCGCAAGACATAGGTCCTCACTCAATGTCCAAGTGGTGTTCCTTCATGTCATTGCCAATAATCGCTTCCGCACATCGGATGATGTTCTGAATTTCTTCAGTAATTTCTTCTTGACGCAGTATATTAAGGTATTTTTTTAATGCGCTTCGTTTATTCTCTAAACTATCCAAGGCATGATTCAAATGAAACAGCCTTTGGTGGTTTTCACCATAAAATGATTTATAAAAAATGGAATAACACATTGAAAATAAATACTGTTCAGCAAACTCAGATAAAAATTGCTCATGGGATACATTGAGAATCGGTGGAACGGAACATGGCTTGTTATTGGTTAAAAAAAACTCTTGGAATGGGCGCACTGTTCTTACCTCAATTTGATTTTTTTCCTCCTCATTGAACAGGATCCCCCACTGCCAAGAGTGCCATTTCATACGCTGTTGTGATGCTACTTCCTCAAGAGACTGCAACAGATGTAAAATCACCGCAGGAATTTCTTCGAGGGCATTAGCGCCATCTAATGCTTTGATGACACGCGAATCGTTTGCCATTTTCAAAGCCAATTTACGCCCTACGACAAGGAATACTGGCAAAAATTCAGGGTCTTGTTGCTCCCTCTCCGCTATCCAGTGAAGCACGTTATCATTAAAACCACCACAAAAACCTCGTTCAGAACCAATAAGAATATAAAGGGAAGGATTACCATTTGGTGTGTTCATGGGGGAAATGGGGTACGCACTAAAAAAATCATGCCCTGCGTCTCTAATGGTTTGCATGACGTGTTCCTGCATAGGAAGAAATTTGGTGATTTTATTGAGCTCAATAGAACAAAGAGTTTTCATGGCGGTCATGATAGTACCAATGTCGTCTAAGGCCGTAAAATGATCGTTTAGTTGACTACGCTTGGTCATAAATTTCTTCCAAAAATTCAATGCGCCTGAGAAACAGGCATGGTACTACCCATTTAACCAGCCTTTGACTGCATTGCTCCATTCCTCGCGAGAACTGGCCAGTGACAAGCTGCTTTTTTTGACTTCTTGCTCTATTTTTTTTAGAACCTTGGGGATGTCGTCTAAACTTAAGTGGGCAAAGAGTCCCTCATTGTAGGCAATCAACCAGGCGAGTTGGAATTCAATTGGCAAGGGCGAAAGACGCTCTTGTTTAAACACCTCTCTTAACAGTCGTCCATTTTGAATGTGTTGTTGCATTTTAATATCAAGCTTAGCCCCAAAACGCGTAAACAGTTCCAAGTCAAGAAATTGCATGTAATCCAGCTTCATTCGACCCGCCTCTTTTTTTATGTTGGGGTGTTGGGCTTTACCGCCTACGCGAGAAACGGATTTGGTGATATCAATTGCCGGTAGAAATCCTGCTGAGAATAAATGTTCATCAAAAAAGAGTTGCCCATCGGTGATTGAAATCAGATTTGTAGGGATATAGGTCGCAATTTCCCCTTGTTTTGTTTCTATAATAGGAAGTGCGGTCATACTGCCCCCGCCCATTTCAGGAGACAGGCACGTTGAGCGTTCTAATAAGCGAGCATGTAAATAGAAGATATCCGCAGGAAAAGCTTCACGCCCAGGAGGCCTGCGCAGTAAAAGCGACAGTTCACGGTAACAGTTGGCATGAGCACTCAAATCATCGTACACGACCAACGTATCAAAGCCTTGCTTCATCCAATGCTCCGCAACAGCACATCCTGCGAAAGGGGCGAGATAAAGCAATCCGGGTAATGAGGCGGCCAGTGCCACAACCACCGTGGTGTATTCCAACGCCTGAGTTTCTTTTAGCAATTGGATGGTATTGGCAACCGTAGAACGTTTTTGGCCAATTAACACATAGACACAACGCACGTTTTTATCTTTTTGATTGATCACAATATCAATAGCCAAGGCGCTTTTGCCCAACCCATTATCACCTATAATGAGTTCCCGCTGTCCTTTTCCAAGAGGAATGACATTATCAATCATTTTATTACCGGTATAAAAAGGGCGCGTCACAAAATCACGGTGAATAATAGGGGTCGATAAAATGTCAAGTAATCCTTGTTCATCACAGGGTGGTGGTTCCTCTTCATCTAATGGATACCCTAAAGGATCAACCACTCGCCCCAAAAGCGAATCCCCTACAGGAATACTTAATGAACGCTTCAGATGAAACATAGGGATCCCGGCTTTTAATTTTTTAGTTTGCAACAACATGATGGCGCCTATAAGGCGTTCGGTGAGATGAAAAACCATAGCGATACAACAGCCATCGACTGAAATAAGAATTTCATCAATAGCCGCCGTTGGCAGCCCTGCAATCCAGATAATTCCATCGCCCACTGAGACTACATGCCCCACTTCAGAACGCCTTACTTCAAAGTGATAGTTCTCAATTCGTTGCCGCTGACGCTCAAGAACGGAGTGGTTGTCGGGTAAGTTCATTATTCGTCTCGGTAAAGAATTTTAATTCATCGCGAAGATTCGCTTGCAGAAGGATTGAGCCCATTTGAAGTGTTAACCCTGCCAGAAGCGCTGGGTTTTCAACCCATTCTATAGTTGGTTTTTTACCCACTACTTTTTCAATGGCCTGGCCTAGGCGGCGTTGTTGGCTTTTATTGATTGCATAAGCACTTTGGACAACAAGAGTATCCTGTTCAGAAACATCCGCCATTAATTGCCATGGTTTTTCTGGATAACGATTAAGGTCTTCGATTGTTTTTTCAATGATTTTTTGTTCAAGGTGCTCATCAGCAAACTGGATTAACAATTTTTCTGTAAATTTTCCAGCCAGTAACAGCGCTTCTTTGGCATTTTTTTCAATATATTCTTTGGCTTTGTTCATTTCACGTGCATTTAATTGTTCTTGTTCTTTTTTTATTTTTTTTTCAAAATGGAGCATTTCTTCCGACTTCCATCGTTCCATCGCTTGTTGGAATTCCTTTTGCAACGTATTTTTCTCTTGTTGCCAATCGGCAAGACGATGTTCATATTTTATTTGTAACTGCTGGGCTTCATTGTACCGTTGTTCCGCATTTTCTAATTGTTCTTGGACCAGGTGTTTGCGCTTTGCAATGGTTCTCTGAATTGGGGCATAAAAAAAATAGTTTAAAATCCATACAAGAACAAGAAAATTAATGAGTTCCAATAAAAAGGTTGACCACGATAGCTCCATTTCTAATCCTTATTGAGAAACGAGATAAGACAATAATGGATTTCTAAATAAAATAATCAGAACAATCACCAAGCAATAAATAGCCAATGATTCAATCATGGCTAAGCCGATAAATAAGGTTCTGGTGATTGATTTTTCAGCCTCTGGCTGTCTTGCTAACGCATCAAGGGCATGACTTATAGCACGTCCCATGGCGATCGCAGGACCAATTGTCCCAATAGCAATCACCAGTGCGGCAATCACTGTGGATGCTAAACTAAACCAGCTGATACTGTTCATGACCCCTCTCCTTGTTTTTTCAACTCGTGGGATTGAATACCCCCGGCAATATAGATTAAAGCCAGCATACCAAAGATATACGCTTGTATCACTGCTTCAATAATATGAAGCATGAGAATGGGTATCGGTGCTAAGAATCCAGCAATCATCAGAACAACAAGTGCCGTTAACTGAAGACTCATGACGTTACCGAACAAGCGGATAGCCAAAGCCAATGTTCTCGATAATTCGCTAATTAAGTGAAACGGTAATAAAAAGGGCGTGGGCTTAAGGTAATGCTTTAAGTAGGCTTTCCACCCCTCGGCGCGAACTCCAAACCAATGCACGGAAAAAAAAGTCACTATCGCTAGAGCCGCTGTGACCGATAGATCGGCTGTAGGCGAATAGAATCCTGGAATAATGCCAATTAAATTGGAAATAAGGATAAAAATCCATAACGTGGCAATAAAAGGAAAGACCAAAGCAACATAGGTCAAAGGCAGCACTCCGTTCATCGTATCCTGCATTGCGACCACAATACCCTCTAAAACAACTTGGCAACTCCCCGGAAGAAGCGATAAGTGTCGCGATGAAAGCCATAAAAAAAGGAGCAAAGCCATCATAATGAGCCAGGTGGTTAACACACTTTGTGTGATGACCACTGAGCCTAGCGAAAAGGATAGTGCATTTAAAATCCCTTCTTCCCCCATGGCTATTCCTTAATCAGAAGATACACATTCATCGCACCAACGATAACTCCAATAATAATTAGGTTGATTGTCCAGCTAATAGAAAAACCCTTCAGTTTGCTGTCTAACCAAACCCCTAGATAGGCCCCGGCAATAATGGGCAAAATAAATACAAATCCCAAAGTGCCTAAATAAATCGTCTGTGCTAACACAGTGGATTTCTCCTTTTTGGCTTTGTTGATTTTGCTCACGTCCAATTTGACGTGTTGTGCCAGATCTTTTTTTGGATCTTTAAATTTCATGAGCGTTCTGCCGTTTTAAATTCCATAGACGCTGTAACATCTCTTCATCCAAACGATGTAAACTGTCATT
Organism: Legionella quateirensis; assembly: GCF_001467955.1. Taxonomy (GTDB): domain Bacteria; phylum Pseudomonadota; class Gammaproteobacteria; order Legionellales; family Legionellaceae; genus Legionella; species Legionella quateirensis. Next base: position 60,309 of record NZ_LNYR01000003.1, read on the forward strand.
GATGCGGATTAGATGGTCTTCTTCACTCTTTAATTCGTTCTCTAAGATATGCTGTATGGCTTGATATTCTTTGTGACGAACATAATGTCGCGTAGCGAGAAGCAATTGATTGTCTTTAAAATAGAGGATTGCTCCTGGCAAAGCCAAATACTCCGTCTCATTATTATCGTAACGAAACCATGCCAAACCGAAATGTAAGCACGTCATCATTGGGGTATGCTGGGCTAAGATACCAAACATCCCTGAAGCATCTTCACCAACAAAACTGACGACATTTGAAATTTTTTCATATTGTGTCGAACTCTGTACGTATAAATCGAAACACGCCATTTAGTTTTGGTTCCTTTTCATGGTGCCTTTCATGTAGCAGTCATCCTCCGATAATTCATCAAAATCACCATGGATGAACGCCTCGCAATCGGCTAATGTCTCTGCTAATGACACCGACTGTCCTTCCATGGCCGTTTGTTGTTTCGTCACATGAAAAGGCTGGGTAAGATAGCGTTGCAGTTTGCGTGCTCTTAATACCATAGCACGGTCTTTAGGGGAAAGCTCTTCAATCCCCATCATGGAAATAATGTCCTCTAATTCATCATAACGTGCTAAATGCTCTCGTACCGCCTCTGCAATCGAATAATGGCGTTCCCCCAGCACGATTTTATCCATAAATTTACTTTTTGATGCCAAAGCATCCACTGCGGGATAAATGCCTTTACCCGCTTGAGCACGAGAGAGCACCACAATGGAATCCAAATGGGTAATAATTCCAGTCACTGCGGGATCACTCATATCATCGGCGGGAACATAAACCGCTTGCACTGAGGTCACAGCACCTTGAGCTGTTGATGTAATGCGTTCTTGGAGTTCTGCTATCTCCGTCATTAAAGTAGGCTGATAACCGACATTGGCAGGCATTCGGCCTAATAACCCTGAAATTTCACTGCCGGCTTGTACAAACCGATAAATATTATCGACTAGAAACAGTACGTCGCGTGCCACGGTGTCTCGCAAATACTCCGCATAGGTTAATGCCGACAACCCTGCTCGAAAACGAACGCCAGGCGGCTCATCCATTTGACCAAAGACCATCAAGGTTTTTTCCATCACACCCGCTGCGTTCATTTCATACCACAACTCATGGCCTTCTCGTATGCGTTCCCCAACCCCTGCAAAAACTGAAATGCCCTGATGCCATTGAATAATGGCATGCATTAATTCCATCAGCAGTATGGTCTTTCCTACACCCGCACCACCAAACAATCCTATCTTACTGCCCCTGATAAAGGGACAAAGCAAATCAATCACCTTGATTCCCGTCTCAAGAACAGTCGCCTGGGCTGTCTTCATTTCAAGAGGCGCAGGACTTGCTAAAATATCGCGATATTCCTCAGTGTGTAGCGGCAAGCCTCCATCAAGCGGTTCGCCAAAAATATTTAAAAGTCGGCCCAGGCAATGGGGAGAGACTGGAATGTGCAGTGAGTTGCCTTGGTCATACACGGCAAATCCCCGCTGCAACCCAGTGGCCCGATGAAGGGTCAATGCCTTCACATGATGTTGATCAAGATGCTGAAACACTTCTAGAATATATCGGTCCGTATCGGAATAGGTATTAAGCGACTGGTGCAAGGGCGGTAACTTATCACACCGTATGGTGATAACAGGACCATTGACTTCAACGATATGGCCGATTAATTGTTCATCATCCTTAACAGCAACCGAAATGTTATCCATTTTTTAATTAAGCTCATCACATCAAATTGAAAGCTTATACCTTGCCTCTTTGGCTTGCAATAGAAGGAATCCTCATAAAGCAGAATATCCTGTTATGAGCTAATCCGATTCACTTAAAGTCAACTTAAGTAAAATAACCTCTTCTTTAACCCATTGATCGTTCAATTAGCACACGTTATCAAAGAAATGAAATTCATTTTTTAATAACTACTAATTGCTTGAACGTATCACATCAAACTCATCATCCCAGTCAAAGACATGGCTTGGGTTATTCTTTTCATTAAATTCACTCTTTGGTTGCAGCAATAAGGTGTAGGTTTTTTCTTCTATACCTTCTTCTACTAAGGGCTTCAAGACATCCGAGTCCATCATGACTGTTCCTTATTATAAAGAGTTCTTATCACTCACCTCAATTGATTGGAGCATGACAAAAATGAAGCCTTTCATGCTGTTGAAAGGCTTTCTACTTAAAATATCACAGCAACACCGAAGGACAACGTCGTCTGAGTGGCCGATTCTCCTAAATCAGTAAGAATCCTCTTGTAGGCACCATAATCTTTGTCATACTCAAATTCCGTATAGACATTTAAACCAGGCATAACGCGATAATAAGGTCTAATGATATAACGCATTTGGTTTAAGCCAGAACCAAGCTCATTTTCGACCACGGTATGAGTGGCGAGAATGCTGCGGATCCCTGTTAGGAAGAAGAAGTTATTGGTAAGCTGGGTAGCCCGCGATAACTGAATGTCAAACTTAACACTGCCATCACGATAATAAGTTCTAATGTTGGTGTCAATGTAATAAGGCATCAACCCTTCGATGCCAATACCAGGTTGCCAATAAGGTCCTCCAGGGCGATAAAAATAATTGACCCCGCCTTTAACGGCCCAGAATTGACTAATCAAATGCCAATAAAAAACATCGATGTCCGCATTTTCAACAATTCCTTGATAAATTTCAGCATCCTCAGTATACAGCTGGAGTTTTTGGTAATCAGTCCCATAATACCCTCGAAACGTCATTTCTTGAGCGTTATGAAAAGGATCTTCATTCACCTCAAGAAAATTGGCGCGATAGAACCCTTGATGATGTCCTGCGGGGTGCGTAATAAGGGCCTTGTCAATAGGCATCACCTCATCGACTCGTACAATCGGTCGATTGATATAGGGTGTTGGAGCAATTTCCGTTTCAGGCTTGGCTTTTCCGTTCACCACGTCGATAATGGTTTCATATTGGAATACCCGCGCCATACCCGATGTCATGTGAAACAGATGATGACAATGGAAAAACCATTGGCCGCTGGCCTCCGTATCAAAATCAGCCACCGCAGTCGCACCGGGATCGACTTCAATGGTATGCAATAAGGGATCATAAACGCCATGACCATTGCGTAAAATAAACCAATGGCCATGAATATGCATAGGATGGCGCATCATGGAGTTGTTGGTAAAGATAATCCGGTAGCGTTTTCCAGGTTCAATGACAATCGGTTTTGCTTTGTATTCCGGCAAGCCATTAATCATCCAAATATACCTGTCCATATAACCAAACAATTCCATGCGGATAATCCCATCGACGGGTATATCCGGGTTATTGGTAGGAACCGCTGCGGTTAATTGTTGGTATTTTGTTCCTACGGTTTTAGCGCTTATGGAATTGGGCGCTGAAATCGTATCCCCGATAATGGTTGGTTCGATGGGCATGGTCATGCCATTATCCATGGACATCCCATTGTTCATCGTATCGTCTTGCATGCCTCCATCACCCGCCATCGTAGCGTGTTTCGTCTGCGTGGCAGACTGGCTCTCCATCGAACCCGTTGACATAGAACTCATGGGAGGCATGCCTTTGGGTTTCATTGGTCTGGAGGCTGAAGTGGACTCGTTCATTGAAGAAGAGGGGGCTGTCGACATTTTATTCTTAAGCATGGAAGCATGATTCATCCCCGACATCCCTTGGTCTTGTTTCATAGAGGACATGGAGTGATTAGAGTGCTTGGTATTACCCGGACTATTTTGAGAAGTCATTGCTGACATGTTGTGTTGATTGCCTTGCGAACTCATTGTTTTGGAATGGGAAGGCATGGATTGTTTCATGGTCGTACTTTGTCCATTCTTCATGGAGTTATTGTTTTTTGCCATCGAGCCATGATTCATCCCTGACTTCATCATGTTGGCCATCATCTCTCTTGTGACAGGAAGAGGCTCTGGAAAGGGTACAATGTGCTGATAATCAACGGGTTGTTTGAGGTTGGTCACTAAGGCACCATACACTTTGCCGAGGGTATCAATGGATTCAGCATAAATAATGTAAGGTCTGTTTTTTTGAATTTTAACCAAGACATCATAGGTTTCCCCCGGTGCAATCCAAAAATCATCGATGAGATAAGGGCGTACATCATTTCCTTGACTGTGCACCATTTCCATTTTGGCATCAGGAATTTTAACGTGATAGATAGTACTGGCACCCGCACCAATGAACCGTAACCTTACGGTGTCCCCTACTCGAACAGGTGCCGTCCAGGGGGATGATTTAGGCTGACCATTGAGTAAATACGCATCATAAGCAATGTCGCTTAAATCATAAATACTCATGCGCATTTGCTGCATCATTTTGTAATCAGCGATTAATTCTTTGCGTTCTTTAGCTGGCGCTTTGCGATAGTCATGAAGAAATTTCATGAGCGAGGGCTGCAATGGGAATCGAGGGCTATAGTAATCCCCATCTTTTTTTAAATTAGCAAACACGTTATCGGCAGGGGTGTTGCTCCAATCGGATAATACCACCACATAATCCTTGCTGTACTGGTAGGCTGGGGGTCTCGGTGGGTCAATAAGAAAGGCGCCGTACAAACCTTCTTGCTCTTGAGCCTTGGCATGAGCATGGTACCAATAGGTTCCTCTTTGATAAAGAGTAAATCGATAATGGAACACACCTCCTGGTGGAATGGCTTTCTGACTGACATTCTCGACACCATCCATTTGCCAGGGGACAAGTAAACCATGCCAATGAATGGAGGTTTCCTTATCCAAATGGTTGTACACATTAATGGTGACCTGCTCACCTTCCTTGAAATGTAGGGTAGGGGCAGGGATTTGACCATTGACGGCAATGGCACGTCGAGGTTTACCAGCAAAGTATACGGTTTTATAAGCCACTACCAAATTAATCGTACGCGCTGGGCCACGCGGAAGGGACAGGGGTTTTATTGCCCTGGCAGGTTTCTTTTTGGCCGTCTGTTGTTCCGTTTTTTTTCCCGTAGGTTTGGATTGAGACAGTGTCGTTTTGGAAGAAGTCTCTGTTGGGGTCGCCGCACCATGCTGTTCATGTTGGGCAAACAAAGCAAAAGGGCTGAACACCAAAAGGAAAAAAATAAGAAAATAGTTCCTTAGTACATGATGGAAGTCCTTTTTTAACATGTTACTATCCTTCTATAAAAATTTAATGTTGAAATGCTTTTTGTGCTTGGGTAGGCGCAAGAACACCATAACCATAGCGATAGACTAACTCTCCTCCATGCCAGGCCGTTGTTAACAACAGTGCCTGGACAATGAACAAAGCAATCAAGAAAGCCAGGGTTGGTTTTTGGGTTTTACTATAACGCAAAATAGACCAGCAAGCCATTAATAGGATAGTGCTTGCTGTGAGAAGCGCCCAGTTTCGATGAATCACTTTCGCTGCATGCATGACCTCATCATGCTTTACCGTGTAATAGGCATAAAACCCGGCTGCTACAGTAGTTAGAGTACTCAGTGCTCCTAGCCACAAACACCAACGAGCCACTATTTCAAATTCGACAACAAAAAGATGTGTTTTCCAGCGGGTATAAGACGCCAAATAGACTAAAGCATACAATAGAGTCGAAATAGTGAATAAGGCCACTGTAAAATGGACAAAAATAGGATGCCAATTAGGGATAATTTCGATCATTGCCTGTGTCTTCCTTACTCTGATTTGTGGTTCTAGGTGTAAACCGTACAAATTTCCGATCAATTATTTTTCATTAGCCTTATTTAAAAATCGCTGACGAGCAAATTCAATAGATTGATGTAGCTTTTTCTCCAATTCTAGCGGCTCTATTTGCTCATGGGTTTTTCCTGTACACAATATGATGCCCAATGGTGGGTTTTCACCAGGCTCTAGTTCATACTTTGCCAGCCAACGTAGATAAAGCTCCATTTGTCCTTTATAAGCTGAGTCAAATTCTCCAAGCTTCTATTCTTATATGCCAAGTCAATTATGTATTGTTGACCCTACCAGGTCACTCAAATTTTCCCATCAAAATACATCTAAGAACACATAATATTATCAAGTCACAGTCTATTTAAAAAATAGCTCAAAATTACAACACATCTAGTTGATGACAAAGTTTAGCATAATATGCTATTATTTGTTATATAATATTTCATTAGGAGCGATGTAAATGAACATTTCACTTACTCCAGAACTTGAGCATTTCGTACAAGACAAAGTAAATAGCGGCATGTATACCTCAGCAAGTGAGGTGATTCGTGAATCCTTAAGACTACTGCACACACATGACGATTTACAAAATCAGCGTATTAAACAGTTGAATCAAGCGATTGATATTGGATTACAACAATTAAATGCCGGCAAAAAAGTTCCTGCTCATGAGAGCTACAACCGTATGAAACAAAAAATTAATAAGTTAGCTAAGGATAATAAATGACATCCAGATGTGTTTTATCTGTTGTCGCAGAACAAGATATTGATGAAATAATCACTTACCTTGCACAAGAAAATCCTGTAGTGGCTCAAACGTTTCTTGATGCGCTATTTGATGCAATGGATAATTTAGCTGAATATCCAGAACTTGGCCATCTCCGTGAAGACCTGACTGATAAGCCCGTAAAGTTTTGGCCGTTTAAATGGCATTATCTGATTATCTATAAACCCACGTCACCCCTTGCGGTTGTCAGAGTTTTAAGTGGGTTCCGTGACATTGTTAGCTTGATCGGGTGATAGTTGTTGCTTAGAATAATCATGACAATTCTAAATAGTTATGTTGTTTTAAAAAAGAATATTTGTTAAAGAATCATGGACATAATAATTCAACAACACATAATTGACTTGACAACCTAAGTATTATGATGACTGCACATATCTTCCTTCAAATCTACATAATAATGCAGTTTTTTCAGAGGAAATGTCATGAGTTGTGAATGTCAACAAGCGACTACGATTGGAGACAAAAAAGTACTATTCATTGCGCTGGTCTTAAACTTTACCATGTTTGTGGTAGGATTAATTGCCGGGATTGTCTCTGAATCGACAGGACTCATTGCCGATTCACTCGACATGCTTGCTGACGCATCAGCTTATGCATTAGGTCTTCTCGCGGTAGGTCGTGGCATGCGTTTTAAAACAACCACTGCGGCATTCAGTGGAAGCGTATTATTAATATTAGGCATTGGTGTGCTGTTTGATGTTGGGCGAAGAGCCATTTGGGGTAGCTCTCCAATCAGTACCATCATAGTCACTATTGCTTGTATCTCCTTAGTGGTCAACAGCATTGTTTTGTATTTGCTTCGTCGATTTCGCAATGGTGAGATCCATTTACGCACCACATGGATTTTTACTCGAGCCGATGTTGTTGCTAATCTTGGTGTCCTCTTATCAGGAGGTTTAATCGGATTAACGAAATCCCGATACCCTGATCTGATCGTTGGCATCGCCATCTCCTTGTATGTCATCAAAGAAGCTTTTGAAATTCTAGGCGAAGCCCACAAAAATCACATCAAAACGAAAAGCCATTGACTTTATCCATCTCAGCTATCCATGAAACACTTCGCAATAATAGAAACGGATAAAATCAAAAATGACCTATCGCCTGAAATTATAGGCTTCATAGTGTTATCTGCCGTAGCCTCAGTGCATTGATAATAACGGATACAGAAGAAAGTGCCATTGCTGCTGCTGCAATAATTGGACTTAAGAGTAAGCCTGTCAGTGGATACAAGATGCCTGCCGCCAATGGCACACCCAGTGCATTATAAATAAATGCGAAGAAGAGATTTTGGCGGATGTTACTCATGGTACTTTCTGACAAATGTCGAGCCTTGGCAATGCCGCGCAAATCGCCATGCAGCAAGGTAATACCTGCACTTTCAATGGCCACATCAGTGCCAGTCCCCATAGCAATGCCAATGTCCGCTTTTGCCAGCGCTGGAGCGTCATTCACCCCATCTCCTGCCATTGCAACAATGAGTCCTTTATCTTTTAATTCGCTGACAATACGGCTCTTGTCTTCCGGCATGATTTCAGCCACCACGTTCTTTATGCCGAGTGTTGTTGCTACGGCTTGGGCTGTTTTTTTGCTATCCCCAGTCAGCATAACAATTTCAATACCACATTGCTGCAACTGGCGAATCGTTTCTGGGGTAGTCTCCTTAATTGGGTCTTCCACCACCAGAAGAGCACTTGTTTTTCCCTCTACCGCCACGAACATCACCGAAGCTCCTTGACTACGCAGCTCATCCGCTTTGTCAAAAAGAGAAGCATTATCGCTCCCATGCTCCTGCATTAATCTGGCGTTACCAATGGCCACACGATGACCATTGACCTTCCCTATTACTCCCTTTCCGGTAGGTGCTTCAAAATCTTCAACCATCCCCAATGATAATTGTTTTTCTTTTGCAGACTTCACAATCGCATTGGCAAGCGGATGCTCACTTTGATGTTCAAGAGCTGCGGCTAATGCCAACACCTCATCCTCCTCAAACTCCTCGTTGGTTACAATGCGTGTGAGCTTAGGGTGTCCCTCGGTAAGCGTGCCCGTTTTATCAACGACTAAGGTATTCACTTTTTCCATACGCTCTAAGCTTTCTGCGTTTTTAATCAATACCCCGCTCTGAGCCCCTTTTCCTACACCAACCATGATGGACATGGGTGTTGCTAAACCAAGGGCACAGGGGCACGCGATGATGAGGACTGACACCGCCGCAATCAAACCATAGCTCAATGCCGGTTGCGGTCCTAGCCATGCCCACAGGATAAAAGACAGCACCGCAATCAAAATCACCATTGGCACAAACCACCCAGAAACCGTATCGGCTAAACGTTGAATAGGAGCACGACTTCTTTGGGCTTCACTCACCATTTGGACAATACGTGCGAGCATCGTATCACTGCCCACATGCAATGCGCTCATCACAAAGCTGCCCGTCTGGTTTATGGTAGCCCCTATGACTTTGGCCCCCGCTTCTTTCGTAACCGGAATAGGCTCGCCCGTCACCATGGACTCATCGACAAAACTTCGCCCTTCCACTACTTCACCATCCACCGGTATCTTTTCACCAGGGCGAACGCGAAGTCTATCATCGACTTGAACTTTATCGAGCGATACTTCTTCTTCACTGCCATCCTCTTTAATTCGATGAGCGCTTTCAGGGGCTAATTTCAACAAAGCACGGATGGCACCACCCGTTTGTTCGCGTGCTTTGAGTTCCAATACTTGTCCTAATAAGACCAAGGTCGTAATCACTGCGGCCGCCTCAAAATAAACAGCAACTACCCCTTCTTCACTTCGAAACACTTCAGGAAATAAATCGGGCCAAAAGACCGCTACCACACTATAAGCCCAAGCCACGCCAATGCCCATGGCAATTAAGGTGAACATATTCAATTGTCGTGTTTTAAGTGATTGCCAACCACGCTCAAAAAAAGGCGAACCGCACCATAAAACCACCGGCGTTGCTAGAAGCAGTTGAACCCAACTTGAAACATGGCCAGAAATAAAATGCTTCAATCCATGTCCACCCATTTCCAATACTACGACAGGAATAGTCAAAATCAGCGCAATCCAAAATCGACGCCTCATATCCAGGTATTCAGGACTTGATGTTTCCTCGGTCAAGATCGTTTCTGGCTCTAAAGTCATGCCACAAATGGGGCAATTTCCAGGATGTGGTTGGCGGATTTCTGGGTGCATGGGGCAAATGTACAGGATTGGACCTTCCATTTTGGATGAAGCCAAGTGAGGTTTTTGTGCCTGATGGTCATGATGACAACCAGCATGCTCTTTACCAGAATGGGTTTGTCCTTGATGATGCTCATGTTTCATTAGTCACCTCGTTGTATTGTTTAATGGCTTTGGTTATAGGACTGTCTGACCTATCCTCAATGCCCGGCGCCGCCATGACCACCATGTCCACCCGTACTGTGTCCACCATAGCCTCCATCGACCTCAGTCTCTTGCGAGCCATGCTTCATGGCACCATCACAGGCACTTAAAAAGAGCGCTGCCCCGATTAGTCCAACAAAAACAATAAACACCCTCATTGTTTTAAAAATTGACATGTACCACTCCTTGTAAATAATAAATGTAATCGTCTTACTTATCCTTTTAAAGCCTTTGCTAGTTTGTTTTTTACTAACTCATCCACAATCAAATCACTCACATCAATGGCATTGATTCTATGACTTACCGTATTACAAGTAATGATTTGCGTCCCTTCCATTTGCGATAAGAGGGAATAGGCATCTTCTGCAAAAAGCGCATGCACCCCAATGCAAGTCACTGACTTAACCCCTAACTCGTGCAAATGCTTCACCGTTTCCACCATGGTTCTGGCCGTGGAGATGATGTCATCGACTAAAACTGGGGTAGAGGAATGAAGCTTCGGGATATTGGGCACTGAAATCACCACCTCTTTATCACCCCGTCTTGTTTTTTCCAATATCACATAAGGAAAATCTCCCTTTTCTGCAATGTCGGCAACCCATTGCTCACTTTCCATATCAGGGCCAATAAGCACTGGTTTATTCACATGGGCTTTAATCCATCTCGCAATATTTGAAGTGGCATGCAGGACAAAAGTAGGAATGGAGTAGACTTCATCTAAAGAGTGATAACGATGCAAATGGGGATCTATGGTCATGAGCCAATCAAAGGATGTTGATAGTAACTCAGCAAAATAACGCGACGTAATTGCCTCACCCTGATGAAAGCGCTTATCTTGACGTAAGTAGGGCAGATAAGGGGTAATCAAGCCGACTTTTTTAGCGCCTAATTCTTTGGCTGTTTTAGCAAAAAACTGCAAGGGCAGTATTTTTCCATCAGGCTGGTTTAAGCTGTCCACTACAATGAGACTGCGATCTTTAACTTCAGAATTAATTTTTACGTACCACTCCGTGTCTGGAAAACGGTGCAACATGACATCACCCACCTCCACTTGAAGTGTCTCTTTGAGACGTCTACTGATTTCTGAAGAATCAAATAATGAACAGATAATAGGCTTCAAGTTTACTCCCCTAAAGAAATGATGTCTCGTTTGTCACAAAGAAAATCGCAGGCGTAGTTCAGCTCACCTGAAGACTCTGCATGAAGGGTAAACAAAGGCGCCCCTTTTTCAACCACGGCACCAACATGAACATGGAGGTCCACTCCAGCCGATTTAGACTTCGGGGCTCCAGCCAATTTGGCCATGGTGGCAAGCTTTCGATTATCAATAAGAGTTACCTTGCCCGCTTTTTGAGCAACCACAGGATGAGTAAAACGTGCCACCGTCAATTCCCTCATGCCTCCTTGTGCCTCACAAATGGCCTGAAATTTTTTAAAGGCTTCTCCGCTATCTAATAATTGTTCGGCTATTGATTGACCCATTCCAGGTTGGACTTGGGGAGCAAATTCAAGAGCAGCCCCGGCCAGTGCGAGTGCTCGTTCACGTAAATCTTGAGGTGCTTCGGGCAAGCCTTGTAATACTGCCAACACATCGCGTGCTTCCAGGGAAGGGCCAATGCCGTTTCCTACCGGTTGTGCGCCATCAGTAATCAAGGTATGGACAATAAGACCTAGCTGTTTTCCTATGTCTTCAAGCGATTGCTTCAGAAGTAAAGCCATAGGTTGATTTCTGACCTTGGCGGTAGGCCCTACCGGGATGTCAATGACTGCATGAGTGGCTCCTGTGGCAATTTTTTTAGAAAGAATGGAGGCCACCAATTGTCCTTCACTATCTAGCTCAAGAGCACGCTCCACCCGAATTAGCACATCATCAGCAGGGCTTAAGCTCACAGCACCTCCCCAAACAATGCAGCCGTTTTCCTTTTCAACTACTTGGCGCATGGCTTTAGGGCTTAGTGATACCGGAGCCAAAACCTCCATGGTATCCGCTGTACCTGCAGGAGAGGTAATCGCCCGAGAAGAGGTTTTTGGGATCATCAAGCCAAAAGCAGCCACAATGGGTACCACAATGAGGGTAGTACGGTTACCAGGCAATCCGCCGACACAATGCTTATCGACAATAAGAGGTGAAGACCAGGATAAGCGATCGCCACTGTCAATCATGGCTTTGGTGAGTTTCATGATTTCGATGTTCGTCAGTCGGCCCGCCGCACTGGCCGCTAAAAAGGCCGAGATTTGCAAATCGGAAAGACGACCACTTAACACATCATCAACAATCACCTTAAATTGTTCGGAAGAGAGTTCATTACCATAAATCTTTCTATGCACAAAGCTTAAGGATTCAAGAGGCTTAGGATGGGATAAATGAATCTCATCCCCTTCTTTGGCATGTAAAGAATTCCAGGCATAGTGTGACAAACTGGCTTCCCCAGGCTTAAGAAGCTCTGAGGTAATGACATTAAGCGTCGCGATAATGGAACGTTGACCAAGAGTTACTTGAATGCGGGTCTGAACTTCAAAGCCTTCTGAATGACAGACATGACAATCTTCTCGCATGTAAATAATGGCTTCGTGATACGTTTTAATGCCTAAATATTTTAAGTGCAAGGCATGACCGACTTCTTTTGTCACAACAAATCCTCCACGTGCTGATAAGAAGGAATCAGGCAGGTAAAACCTAATTGCTGTTCAATCTTGTCTTTAAGCGATTGGGCACTGTGGGGTTCGCCATGGGTGATAAAGACTTTTTTGGGCGGCCGAGTAAAGTGCTTAAGCCAATCTAACAGTTCCTGATAATCGGCGTGTGCTGACGTACTGCTCATGACAACGACTTTGGCCCGCACAGGAACCATAGCGCCATGAATTTTGACCTCGTGTTCTCCATTGACAATCCGGGCGCCCCGAGTGCCTCCGGCTTGAAAGCCGGTAAAAAGAAGGGTGCTTTTAGGATCGGGAGCAAAGGTCTTCAAATGATGCACAATACGACCCCCTTGGGCCATCCCACTGGCAGCGATGATGATTTGAGGCATTTTATGACGGTCAATCTCTTTCGACTCCTCTGGAGTGTTGGTGTACGTTGCCGCATGACATAAACCACGGCATTGTTCTTCATTTAAATGATGGTCTTTTTTATAAGTACACATCAAATGAGTCGCATCAATGGCCATGGGACTGTCTAAAAACACAGGCAAGTCTTTGGGAATTTCTCCTTTCTGTTTCAATTGATAAATAAAATAAAGAAGACTTTGCGCACGTCCTACGGCGAAAGCTGGAATAATAACCGAGCCGCCTCGCTTGATGGTGTCATTAATCACCTGACTCATTTGCGGCAGCGGATCGGTTGCATCGTGCAATCGGTCGCCATAAGTGGACTCCATAACCAGATAATCCGCTTCTTGAATAAGGGAAGGGGCTTTCATGACTGGATCATAAGGTCGACCAATATCTCCACTAAACAAAATGGAACACTTTTTTGTTTTTATTTTAATCATGGCAGCACCAATGATGTGTCCTGCGCGATGAAATTCAAAACTGAACTCATTAAATAATTGATGCCTCGTATTAAAATCTACGGTTTCAAAAGAGTTTAATGCCGTTTTCGCTTCTTTTTCGGTATAAAGAGGGAGTGCTTGCTTATGTTTCGAAAAACCGTATTGATTGGCTATTCGTGCTTCTTCTTCCTGCAGGTGACCACTATCCGGTAATAAAATAGCACACAATGCTTTTGTTCCGGGTGTTGCATAGATTTTGCCTTGAAATCCATTTTTTACAAATAGAGGCAAGTAACCGCTGTGGTCAATATGCGCATGAGTGATAATCACCGCATCAATATCGCGTGGGTCAATAGGCAATGGAGCCCAGTTGCGTAATCGCAACTCTTTATACCCTTGAAAAAGACCACAATCGATGAGAATTTTTTTAGAATCGACTGTCAAAAGGTATTTTGAGCCGGTAACGGTTTGGGTTGCCCCTAAAAAGGTGAGTTTCATGCTGTCTCCAATATCTGGTTTTTTTTCAAGTCCACTTGCCAACGCCACATCACATAAACCACAGGAATAACAATTAAGGTCAGTAATAATGCTGAAAAAACGCCACCCACCATGGGCGCTGCGAGCCGTTTCATCACATCCGCACCAATACCTGTGGCCCACATCACCGGTAACAAACCAAGTATGTTCGCAAGCCCCGCCATAACCATGGGGCGAATACGCGATACCGCGCATTGTTGCACCATCTGAATTAAATCCGGCAAAGTGTTGAGTAACCCTTGTTTTTTTTGCTCGTTGTAATCGGAATCAAGGTAAGCGAGCATCACCGCACTGGTTTCTGCAGCAACGCCTGCGAGTGCAATCATCCCCACCCAGACCGCAATACTCATGTTGTACCCTAATAGAAAAAGCAGCAAAAATCCGCCAAACAGAGCAAAGGGCACTCCCAACATCACCATCAAGGTCTCCGTGATGGTGCGGAAGGTAAAGTAAAATAAAACAAAAATAATGGCTAAAGTGAGTGGTACGAAAATTTTAAGGCGTTCAAACACGCGTTGCATGAATTCGTATTGACCTGACCAGGCCAAGGTATAGCCAGGAGGCATTTTGACTTTGGCCTTGACTGCTTGCTTTAATTCATCCACGTAACTGCCGATATCCCTGCCGTCAATGTCAATGAACACATAGCCTGCCAACATCCCATTCTCATCGCGAACCATGGCAGGACCCGAGCGAAAGGTTAAAGTCACCAATTGGGCGATGGGCACTTCGGCACCACTGGGTGTTTTGACTAAAATACGGTTGAGTTTATCCGGATCATCACGTAATTCTCGTAAATACCGCACATTAACCGGGTAACGCTCACGCCCTTCAATGGTAGTAGTAATGTTTTCACCACCCACGGCGGACTCGATGATGCGATTGACATCCATAATGGTTAAACCATAGCGAGCCAGTTGATCGCGATTCATTTGAAAATCAAGAAAATAGCCGCCAGCGACCCGTTCAGCATACACGGTGCGTGTGCCAGGTACTTCTTTGGCCACCATTTCAATGTCTTTGCCGATGGCTTCAATCTTTTTAATATCTGGCCCAAAAATTTTAATGCCTAAAGCGGTACGGATCCCAGTGGTAAGCATGTCATTACGCGCTTTAATCGGCATGGTCCAGGCATTGCTCACCCCTGGAAATTGTAACGCTTCGTCCATCTCGGCGAGCAAACTGTCGTAAGTCACTCCTTTGCGCCAAAATTCTTTAGGCTTTAATTCAACAATCACTTCCATCATGTTAAAAGGAGAGGGGTCGGTTGAGGTTTCCGCTCTTCCTGTCTTTCCAAAAACATGAGCCACCTCAGGAAATGCTTTTAATTTTTTATCCATTTCTTGCAGCAAAGCCGAGGCTTGCGTCACAGAAATTCCGGGTAAGGTGACGGGCATGTACAAAATCGTCCCCTCATAAAGAGGCGGCATGAATTCAGAACCTATGAGTTTGTAAAGAGGAATGATGGCTAAGGCAGACACCACGGCAATGGCCAGCACAAAAGTGCGATTTCTTAAGGCTAATTTTAAAACTGGCGCATACATTTTTTTCATCAAGCGAGTAATCGGGTGTTTTTGTTCAGGGATGATTCGCCCACGCACCAAAAGAGGCAGTAATACAGGAATTAAGGTGATGGCGAGCAAGGCACTCATGAAAATGGCTAAATTTTTGGTGTAGGCCAAGGGTGAGAATAACCGCCCTTCTTGGGCTTCCAAGGTAAAAACAGGCATAAACGATATGGCAATAACCACGAGCGATGAAAAAATCGCAGGGCCTACCTCTTTCGCCGAATCAATCAGCACTTTAGTACGATCACCAACGCTTCCCTTCGCTTCCCAATCAGCTAATCGTTTATGGGCATTGTCCACCATGATAATGGCTGCATCCACCATATCACCAATGGCGACAATAATGCCACCGATGGACATGATGTTCAGACCGATATTGAAAAAATAAATGGGAATAAATGAAATCAAAATGGCAAGCGGCAAGGTAATAATAGGAATCAACGCCGAGCGGAAATGTCCTAAAAAAATAATAATGAGTAAACCCACCACCACAAGCTCTTCAATGAGATTCCAGTTGGCGGTTGAAATGGCTTCATTAATTAATTGACTTCGGTCATAAACAGGGACAATCTTAATCCCCTCAGGAATAGCTGAAGCTAATTCTTTTAATTTGGTCTTGATGCGGCCAATCACTTCCAAGACGTCTTCGCCAAAACGCATGATGACAATGCCACCAACGGTTTCCCCTTGACCATTTAAATCGACCACGCCACGACGCATATCCGAGCCAAGCTGCACGGTTGCCACATCACGTAGCAAAATCGGTGTTCCATTGGCATTGGTACCGATTGCAATTTGTTCAATATCATCTGTTGACTTGATATACCCTCGTCCACGAACCATGTATTCTGTCCCTGAAAATTCGATGACACGCCCGCCAGTATCATTATTACTCATGCGAATTTTTTCGATGATCTCAGGAACCGATAAATTATAAGCAAGGATTTTGACTGGATCTAAATTGATTTGATATTGCTTGACAAAACCACCGACACTGGCCACTTCAGACACACCAGGAACACTTCTTAACCAATAACGTAAATACCAATCCTGAAAGGTGCGTAATTCGGCCAGATTATGCTTTCCATTTTCATC
This sequence comes from Legionella quateirensis, assembly GCF_001467955.1. Lineage (GTDB taxonomy): Bacteria > Pseudomonadota > Gammaproteobacteria > Legionellales > Legionellaceae > Legionella > Legionella quateirensis. The sequence continues at coordinate 76,877 of NZ_LNYR01000003.1, forward strand.
CACTAAGGCATATTGATAAATCCAGCCAACCGGGGTGGCATCAGGACCTAATTGGGGTGTGACACCTTCGGGTAATTTTCCCGCCAATTGACTCATGTACTCCAAGACACGCGAACGCGCCCAATAGATGTCAGTTCCATCTTTAAAAATGATGTACACGTAAGAGAAGCCAAAATCAGAAAAGCCACGCACCGCAACCACATTGGGTGCGGATATCAGTGCTGTAACAATAGGATAAGTGACTTGGTCTTCCATGAGATCGGGTGAACGGCCCATCCAAGTGGTATACACAATGACTTGTGTGTCTGAAATATCAGGCAAAGCATCCATACGGGTATTTTTCAGGGCCATGTAGCCCATGAAAGAAAATCCGAGCACAAAAAGCAGCACAATAAAACGGTTGCGTGCACAAAATTCAATAATTCGTTCAACCATAAAATCCCTTTATTGTTTTAATTTAATGTTGCATGCCACCCATAGCCGCCTTTAATTGACTCTCCGAATCAATCAAAAAGTTTGCAGAGGTAATAATCTTATCCCCCTCTTTAACCCCTTGTACTATCTCAATCAGATCGCCAGCCCTCACCCCTAAAGTAACGTCGCGCCATTCAATTTTGCCATTGCCATGGTAAATAAACACTACTGCCCGTTCGCCACTGATTAACACCGCATTTTTAGACACCATAAGGCGTTCTCCCAAAGGGATTTTTAATTCCAGGTTAGTAAACATACCCGGTTTTAATTGTTCCTTTTGATTGTCCACTTCAAAGCGGACCTTGGCAGTACGTGTTTTCATGTCAATCGTTGGATAAATAAAATCAAGCTTGGCCTTAAATAATTCATTGGGCAAATAGGTGAGGGTAAGGTTCGCGGTTTGTCCAAGGCGAATGTAGGGGAGTTCGTATTCATAAATATCTCCTAAAACCCACAAGCGCGATAAATCAGCAATGGTGTATAATTCATCACCTGGTTCAATGCGCATGCCCACCAGCGCCATTTTTTTAAGCACTGTTCCTTGGATGGGGGAATGAATGGTCATAGTCCTGGTTATGTTGCCGGTGCGTTTTAATTGCTCAATGTCTTGTTCCGAAATCCCCCACAGCAACAACCTTTGATGGGCTGCTTGAAAAGCCCCCTTCGCACCACTGGCAGCACTGGATGTCGTATTTTTACTTAATATTTTTTGAGCATTAAGAGCGAGTAAATATTCTTGTTGGGTGGCGACCAATTCAGGACTGTACACGGTAAACAGAGCTTGCCCTGCTTTGACTTTTTCACCCGTAAAATTGATGAATAATTTCTCTATCCAACCATCAAAGCGCACATGAATATGGGCAACACGCCGCTCATCGGCTTCAACGCGTCCTACGGTGCGGATTGTTTTTTCAACCACTTGACGGCGTACTGGCTCTGAAGTAATGCCAATGGCCTGTAGGCGGACCGGATCAATCACCATCTCATTTTTTGGAGTGGACTGTTTCATGTCCATCTTGTTATGAGTATCCGTGGCCTCTTGTGCCTGCGTTATGGGTAACAAAGACAGTACGCCCAAAACGACAACACCCTTTATCATCACCTTAAGATTCATAAGAACGTCCCTGTAGTTTCTTCGATTTGAGTGATCGCTTTTTCATGTTCAGCGAGTTCACCGTGCCATTCCAATTCATTTTCTTGTAATGTCAGCAAATTATTCAGCGTCGTTAAAAAATCGACTTTGCCCACACTGTAATTGGCTTGGGAGGAAGTAAAGGTTAAGGTGGCTTGAGGAATAATGGTATGCTGAATCAAGTGAATAAGCTTTGCAGAGCGCTCGGCCAACAAATAGGCGTTTTTCACTTGGAAAGAAAGGGTGCGATACGTGGTGTGTAAATCTTCAATATCCGCATTGTAGCGAGCAAGTGATTCACGCACGGCATGGTTTTGTTTTTGCATGAAATAAAGAGGAACAGTGGCCTTCAGCAACACTTGATAGCCTTTGGTGTGCATTCCCTTATCATGAAGTCTGCCTCCTTCAATTTCAACATCCGGAAAATAATCCATTTTGCTTAAGTTGATGGCTTGCCGTCCTTTTTGAACACTTCGTTGCTGCATGATCAATTGTGGTGCCCGTTGCTTAACCAATGTATAAAAATGCCCTAAACGGTGGCCTATTGGCGTTACAGAGAGTGTTGCTGGGGTACTGATTGCAATGTCTAAGGAACGGTTCAAAAGGCGGTTGATATCGGCTTGTAAAGATTCCCGTTGTTGCTTTAAGATAACCAAGCGCATGAGAAGACGAGAAACTTCCGTTTGCGCGCGATAAATATCCTGTTGCGGTGTTTTTCCCACACTGTAGTTAACTTCAGCACTTTTTTCCATTTCTTCAAGAAGCGCTTGATTTCTTTGCACAATCGCAATGGATTTATTGACAAAATAAAGATCGTAATAGAGCCTTTTTAATTGCGCAATGACAGCAAAACAGGTGGCTTGATACTCGGCTTCTGCTCTTTTAGCCTCTAAGGTGGCTATCCTTCCTCGCACAATGAGTTTCCCAGGAAAAGGAATTTCTTGTTGCCCACCCAGCATTTGCTCACGCCTCGGATCCACATCCATGGGGATGTTCTCTGACATGTTGATGTAACCCGCATTAAGCTTGGGATCGGGAAGCGCTTTGGCTTGTGGAATCATATGGATGGCGGCCAGCAAGCGATCACGCGCTGCTCGAATCTGAGGGTTGTTTTGCGTGGCCTCCGTGATTAACTGGGATAATACAGTTGTTGGCTTGGCATAAGTGAATGATCCAGTCAAGTAGACAGCAAAGAAAACCACCCCAACGATTTTTTTAACACTACAATGCTTCATCAGTTGCCTTCCTTAACCATTTCTGTGCTTCAATTACTAACAAAGGCAACATTCCCAATAAGATCCAGGAACTACATTGGGTGAATGAGACCGGCTCAATGCCAAATAATTCACGCAACATAGGAATGTGATGAATCAAGACCTGTAGTGAAAAGCTAATACTGACAATAAAGAGTAACCGCAGATTAGAGAAAAAGCCTATTTGCCAAATGGTTTTGGTTTGACTTCGAGCCCCAAAAGCGCGCAAAAGTTCCGCAGTGACTAATACTGAAAACGCCGCATCCTGGGCCTGGATTAAATCCTTATCGATTAAATATTCATACGCAAAAACACCAAGGGTTACCAAAGCCGTTAAGCAGCCAATAAACGTCACCCGTTTGAAAAAAGCAATATCCATCAGGGATTTTTGTGTGGCTCTTGGTGGTCTATCCAAAATCCCCGGTTCAGAAGGGTCGGTCGCTAAAGCAATGGCCGGCAGACCGTCTGTGATTAAGTTAATCCATAACAATTGAATAGGAAGTAAAGGCAATGGCCAACCGATTAACAATGCTATAAAAACCACCAGTAATTCTCCACTGTTTCCTGCTAACAAATAAGCGAGCGTTTTGGCAATGTTATCGTAAATCGTACGTCCTTCTTCAATCCCCGCCACAATTGAAGTGAAGTTATTATCCATGACAATGATGTCAGCCGCTTCCTTAGTGACTGCAGTTCCTGTTTTTCCCATGGCAATACCCACAGACGCTTCTTTTAAAGCCGGAGCATCATTGACTCCATCTCCTGTCATCGCCACTACCATGTTTTGTTTTTTCCAGGCACGCACGATTTTTAATTTATGCTCGGCAGTTACACGAGCATAAACAGCAATGTCTTTAACGCAACGGTTAAATTCCTCCTCTGGCATATGTTCAAGTTCGTTGCCCGTGAGCAATCGGTCATTTGCTTCCAAAATACCAAGCTCTTGAGCAATCGCTCTTGCAGTATCAGGATGGTCCCCTGTAATCATGATTGGTTTAATGCCTGCTTTTTTACAGCGAGCAACAGACTCTTTAGCGCTGGCATGAGGTGGGTCTTGAAGACCAATAAGACCTAAAAACACCAGGTTGTTTTCAATGTCTTCGTCTTCCTTTTCTAGTAAAGCAGGCTCTAATTGGCGCTTAGCGAAAGCCAGTAGCCGCAACGCTTCACTGGCCATGAGTTCGCACGATTGTTTCATACGTGCCCTGTCATTCGGTGTTAATTTTTTAATGCCATCGTTTGTCAATATATGGGTACAACGCTCCAAAATGATTTCTGGGGCTCCTTTTACAAAAGCCATGAGTTCATTTTCTTGTTTGCAGACCACTGTCATCCGTTTACGCTCAGAACTAAACGGTAATTCTTTGATACGCAAAAGGGAGGTTTGAAGCTCACTTCGCCAAATCCCTCCTTTGGCTGCAGCAACCAAGAGCGCAACTTCGGTCGGGTCTCCTACCGTTGCCATCTGCTCATTCTGCTGGCAAAATTCGGCGTTATTACAAGCCGCCATCGCTTGCAAGGTAGCCTGCAACATCTTGTCTTCAGGCACATTAATTTCTTGGGCTTGAAGTGAAAATCCCCCTGTTAGGTTATAGCCCTCGCCGCGAATGCTGTAAACATCCCTTGCGGTCACAAGCTTACGCGCAGTCATTTCGCCCACCGTTAAGGTGCCTGTTTTATCCGTGCAAATGACTTGTAAACAGCCGAGTGTTTCTACTGCTGCTAATCGTCTGACCAGCACCGCACGGCGCACCATACGTTGCACCCCAAGTGCTAAAGCCACCGTGACCACAGCAGGCAAGCCTTCAGGGATTGCGGCAACTGCAAGACTCACTGAGCTCATGAACAGTTTAAAGAGGGGAATGTTACGAAGTAGTCCTAAACCAAAAATGGCAATTACAATGAAAAAGCAAAGCCACAACAAACGAGAACCCACTTGATTGAGTTTTTTCTGTAAAGGGGTTTCATCACGAGAAGCCTCGGTAAGCATTTTGGCAATATGTCCCATTTCCGTTTGCATTCCTGTTGCCACGACAAGAGCACGACCGGTGCCATCGGCAATGGAAGTTCCCGTAAACACCATGTTTTTGCGATCGGCTAAAGGCGTATCTTTAGCAAAAATATCAAGGCTTTTCGCAACCGGTATGGATTCTCCCGTGAGCGGTGCTTCATTGACCTTAAGTGATGACAACTCAAAAAGACGGGCATCTGCAGCGATTAAATCACCACTTTCAAAAAGGATAATATCACCGGGAACGATCTCAGAAGCAGCAATCCTCTTCGCATGACCGTCACGCAAGACGGTGGCTTTGGGTGCAGCCATTTGTTGTAGTGCCAGCATGGCACGATCGGCACGGTATTCTAATACAAAGCCAATGATGGCATTTAAAATGACAATGGCAAAAATGGCGATGGCATCGGCTTTTTCATCCAATAAAAAAGAAACAATCACTGCACCCAAAAGTACCCAAGTGACCACACTGCCAAATTGCTGCAAAAAAATGATTAAAGGGGATGTTTTCTTCTGTTGACTCAGTAAGTTAGGTCCTACTTCTTTTAACTGCTGCGCGGCTTGAGTTTCCGTTAATCCCAAAGCCAAATCGGTTTTAAACTGAGAAGCAATATCCTCAACTGTTTTCTCAAACCATAACTCTGCCATGACAGCCATCCTTTGCATGTGACCCCAGTCTTAATTTACTGAGCTCCATCCTACCCCAAATTTTAGCACTTAATCAGGTCTATTAATAAGCCACCTTAATGACAAGTCTTTGTAACATAACTCAAAGATTTTAGTCTTAGCGCCCACCACCGCCACCATGGCCAACATGTCCTTGCGCGACATGCTCATCTAAACTCTTGGTATTCTTGCCGGTAGTACTATTGTTCATACAAGCAGTAAGTACTAAACAACATGTTAAAATAAACCAATGACTTTGTTTCATGATGGTATTTATCCATGATTTTAAAGGGAAATAATTACAATATAGACTGTTTGGCAATAGCAAGTCAAAGCAGATGAATCAATAATGGATAAACATCCTTAATGTAATTATCCAAGATTTAGTATAATAACCTAATCATGATATCATGCTACTCAATGATTAAAATCAGTAGCAAACAGACCGAATGACTGTAAGAAAATTATATACAGAACCATTAGTTGTCTTGGAGACTCAATTATTGTGAAAAAATTTGCCATTACCCTATTCAGCGTGTCATTGTTCACTGTACATCACCCTATCGCTTTTGCTGGAAACTCCCATCATCATCCGATGAAAAACCTTACTGCTGCACATTCTTCAAAATCAGAGAATGCCTCTACTATGCGTTTATCGATTCAAGAAATAATTAATAAAAATGACAAAAAACTGGTAGTAATCAAAATAACTGACTCTAAAGGTAATAAACCAATCACACTAAATGACCTTGCTGAGGCACATACTCAAAGGATTCATTTGTTGATTATTGATGATAATCTCATCGACTACAGTCATGTCCATCCAGTTGAAACAACTACACCCGGTATTTACCAATTTGAATGGCAGCCTACCCTCAAGAATGCTTCGTATCGTGCATGGGCCGATCTATTACCTGTGGATACAAAAATTCAGGAATACGTTATTGCAGATTTCTCCTCTCCAAAAAAAATGAAAAAAATGGGAAATCGTATTGATCGCCGTCCTCTATTTGAAAGTACTGTCGATGGCTACCAATTCAAATTGTCTTTCGATAAAACACCCTTACATGTCGGTCAACCAGTCATGGGTAAAATAGATATTGTTGATGCCAAGGGAAAGCCAGTTCATACGTTAGAGCCGATTATGGGTGCTTACGCTCACATCGTTGGTTTTAATGAGGACTTCAAAACGGTTACCCATGTCCATCCAATGGGCAAAGAACCAACAAGCGAAATTGAGAGAGGAGGCCCCGAATTACAATTTCATATTGAACCCAATAAAGCGGGATTTATTAAATTGTTTGCCCAAGTACAAATCAATGGGAAAACACTTTTTGCTCCGTTCGGAATCCCTGTAAAAAAATTGCTGTGAGCTAGTTGATTTACTAGACTCAATGAATTATGAGCCTATCCAGCCACATATAAATACTTGGCGTACAAACCATCATTGACAGAGCGCTTCGACCCAACTCCACTCAGAACCCCTTCTTAATTTAAATACACTCCTACATTCAAGTCCACCTCATTAGTTATCTTTAATCTTGTCCAAAAACAGGTGCAACATACACTGTAGGTCTGATAAGATAAAATCAAATAATGTGAGCAGGAAAATCCCGATAAGCGCGAACAACAACTCTTAGTTGTGTTCTATTTGTCGGAAAAAGAGTATATTGGGTACTTAATAAAATTACTAAATGCTCTTTATTATTTAACTAAAAATGAAGTATTTGAATTTTAAAGCCAATACTAATTATCCTCAAATCAAAAATACATTTTATGAAAAAACCGAGTAACATAATTTGTCATATTACTAAAAAACCACTCACCCCTGAAGAAGGTTATCGTGGTGATTTTATAAGAAAAGAAATAATTAAACTGATTAAAATAGATCATCCTGATTTCAATCAAGATTCCTATATTTCAGTTGAAGAGCTTAATAATTATCGAAAAATTTATTTGTCCAGCTTGATAAAAAAAGAATCGGGTGAATTAAATACGCTTGAAAAGGAGGTTATTGATGCAATTTCCAAAAATAAATTTCTTTCAGAAAATATTGAAATTTACATCGAAAAGGAATTAAGTTTTGGGCAAAAACTTGCTGATATCATTGCTAAATTTGCAGGTAGTTGGCTATTTATTATCTTTTTCTTTTTAATTATCATGCTCTGGGTAGGAATAAATGTTTTGGCGCTAACAATAAACCCATTTGATCCCTACCCGTTTATTCTACTTAACTTAATATTATCTTGTTTAGCAGCCATACAGGCACCAATTATTATAATGAGTCAAAATATTGGAGGAGAAAGACAGAAGAAGAGGTGAGCACGATTATAAAATTAATTTAAAAGCAGAGCTTGAAATTCGTTTACTGGATGAGAAGATGGATCATCTAATGATGCATCAAAACAAAAGAATGGTTGAAATACAAGAATTGCAGATGGACTATCTTGAGGACATCCTAAAGAAAATTGAAGAAAAAATCATTCAATAACAAATAGACAAATGATGCGATGAAAAAGAGGAATCATTTGAATCTTCGGTTACTGGCAAAGGATGTAATTTACATTTTTTAATATACGTATTGAGCACAATATGACCGGTATAGTCAAAAGTGGTAAATTTAGGATCCATAATCTGTCCTAAATCAGCTCCAACACATTAGGCCTGAATTTACGCCGCATAAACTGCGACATACCTTTTTGAAGAAGGTGACCGTGCACTTTGCCCAGGAACTCAGTGGGAACGTTTCCATTAAAGAGATCTTTCGCTATGCCAAGCCGAGTCAGGATGAGATGCAGTCAACGATTGAAGCGTTATTTGACAGTTAGGAACTAAAGATTTTGCTGCACTTATCTTATATAGTTGTTTGACACAAGATATAAATTCTACTATTCTAGAAATATGGACATAAAAGAATCTCTAAAAATATTTGATACCCTTTCGCAAGAAACCCGTTTGCAAGTATTTAGATTACTTGTTCAGGCAGGACCAGAAGGGTTATCAGCAAGCGCAATTGGCGACGAATTAGGTATCCTACACAATACCTTGTCATTTCATTTAAGCCATTTGTCTCATGCTGGAATTGTAACTTCTTGCCGTAAAGGGCGTTATGTTTTTTATTCAGCAAATTTTGAATTAATGCGCGATTTTATCGCCTTTATGGTTCAGGATTGTTGCAGTAAACAACAAGTAAAAATTCAACAACCTGATACAAAAAATTGCATGGTCATTGAATTAAGTAGTTGTTGTCCTTCTACTAAGGAGTAAATCATGAAGCGTTTTCATATTCATATTGGCGTTGAAAACCTTGCTGATAGCATCCGTTTTTATAATGCCTTGTTTGGAGCCGAACCTGTTAAAGTAAAATCGGATTATGCCAAATGGATGCTGGAAGATCCGCGTATCAATTTTGCAATTTCAACATGTGCTGGCACACATGGGGTGGAGCATATGGGTATCCAAGTAGATGACGCTGCTGAATTAGAGGAGTTAAGAAAACAGTTTTCAGAAGCCAATATTTCAACCCATAGCGATGGTGAAACAACCTGTTGTTATGCTAAATCAGAGAAATCTTGGGTGAATGATCCAAATGGAATCGCATGGGAAGCCTATCATACCATGGAAGATGCACAATTTTTTTCTGGTGAAAGGGCAACAAATAACGCCTGCTGTACACCAAAAACAAAGAGTTCAACTTCTTGCTGTGATTCCAGTTCAAAAACTGCTGGGTGCTGCGGATGATGAGCAATAGGCCTATTAAGCTGTTGTTTCTGTGCACAGGGAATTCTTGCCGCTCCATTATGGCCGAAGCAATAGTTAATCATTATGCCAGCGAGCGCTATCTTGCTTTTAGTGCGGGTAGTGCTCCAATTGGATATGTACATCCTAAAGCATTGGAAACACTTGAGTGTCATGGAATTAAACCCAATAAACCGCGTAGTAAATCCTGGAATACGCTTAAATCTCAGTCTATTGATTTAGTCATTACTGTCTGCGATCAGGCCGCCAGTGAAAGCTGTCCTATTTTTCCAGGCCAACCCCAAAAACAACATTGGAGTATACCTGATCCCGCTAAAACCAAAGGAAGCGAAATAGAAATCAATGCAGCATTCGAATCAGTATTTAACCAACTGAAATCAAGAATAGAAAAGGAGCTGCTGGCATGACGACTTGTGGCACAAGCCGACTTTCATTTCTGGATCGCTATTTAACGCTATGGATTTTTGCAACGATGGGCATCGGTGTTTCCATTGGCTCCTTATTTACAGCAACTCCTCAATTTTTAAATTCACTGTCAATTGGTTCTACCAATATCCCCATTGCAATGGGTTTGATTTTAATGATGTATCCGCCATTGTCCAAAGTAAAATATGAACAATTACCACTGATTCTTAATGATTGGCGTATCTTACTATTGTCTTTGATTCAGAACTGGCTTATTGGTCCTTTCCTCATGTTTGGACTGGCCGTTTTGTTTTTGCATGGATACCCCGAATACATGACTGGCCTCATTCTCATTGGATTGGCACGTTGCATTGCCATGGTGATAGTCTGGAACCAGTTAGCTGAAGGAGATAATCAGTATGTTGCAGCGTTGGTAGCGTTTAACAGTATTTTTCAATTGTTTTTCTTTAGCGTTTATGCCTGGTTTTTTCTTACTGTTTTGCCTCCAATAGTTGGCTTAAATGGGCAAATAATCCATATCAATTTTACGACCATTGCTGAAAGTGTCTTTATTTACCTTGGGATTCCCTTTCTGGCTGGGTTTCTTACACGTGTTGTATTAATAAAACAAAAAGGTATAGACTGGTACGAAAATTACTTTTTACCAAAAATTTCTCCAATTACGTTCATAGCGTTGCTCTTTACGATTTTAGCCATGTTTTCCTTGAAAGGCGCGATGGTTTTGCAGCTTCCACTCGATGTCATTCGCATAGCTGTTCCCTTGATACTTTATTTTGTGGTCATGTTTTTCGTCAGTTTTGCAATGGGAAAGCTTATTGGTGAAAACTACGAAAAAACAACGGCAGCCTCATTTACTGCAGCCAGCAATAATTTTGAATTGGCTATTGCTGTAGCAATTGCAACTTTTGGACTTAATTCCGCTATTGCTTTTACAACAGTGATTGGCCCTCTTGTTGAAGTGCCAGTTCTAATTTTGCTCGTAAACGTTGCACTGTGGTTAAAGAAGTATTGGTTTTTGAAATTTAATCTTGGCAGTATAAAATAACTCGCTATTATTGCCAGCTCGTATTTGTTGCGTTGCTTTAATTTTAATCAAAATTAAAGGGAAATGCATTTTTCTCTATTGCCTACAGACTTTAATTATTCACCATGAGATTCTTACTGAGATTCAATTCAGACACGACATTATGATTTTTACATTTATTGACAAAAGTGCTCCATTGGAGCATAATGAGAATATGAAAAGAATGATAACAATAATCGAATTTCCTGGGTTCCTCTCCCAGGTGGGAAATTCAATCAGCGCATCTGAGCGCGATGAATTTATTAATTTTATTGCCCGAAACCCAGAGGCAGGAGATCTTATTCCGGGAACAGGTGGGGTGAGGAAAGTACGTTGGGGAAGCAATAATAAAGGAAAAAGCGGTGGTGTTAGAGTAATTTATTATTTTTACGATGAGCTTGCCCCTGTTTTTTTGTTAACCGCTTATGGGAAAGGGGAAAAAGAGAATTTAACTGTCGAGCAAAAGAAGCAAATATCAGCTCTTGCTCAAATTTTAAAGTCTGAGTGCAAGAACCGTAGGAGTCAAGAACATGACTAATCGAAATATAGGAAATGAAATAATTCAAGGTATGACAGAGGCTATTGAGTATATTCGAGGCAATAAAGGATCTGCCAAGGTTCATAAAGTCGAAATACCTGATGAAATTGATGTTCGAGAAATTCGAGAAAATCTTAATTTATCCCGAAAAGAATTCGCAGACAGTTTTGGCTTTAGTCCGAGAACATTACAGCATTGGGAGCAGGGCGATAGAATTCCTCATGGCTCTGCAAGAGTCCTGTTATTGCTTTTACAGCGTGAGCCAGCAACCATCGCAAAAATTCTACGTCAAAATTGAAGTTATGGCATGACGCATGTTTAATAATTATGGGGAGTTTCCCATACCCCAATTTCGCGAGCACTAACAGGTAGTAGACCATGCTTAGTAATCTCGTATAAATAACTGAGTTTTATGCAACTTATATCAGCATGAACCTTTCATAATTGCGTAGGGATAGAGTTAACTCGGAGGACTCAAGCTGGCCTTCACTCATCTCTACTGAGTTGTACATGTTTTGCACGCTTCCTTTTTTCATTGCGCACATGATGTGTTAACAGCTGTCGAATATAAGGCCGGTAACCCAATCCATCTTCTCCTGCTAAATCCTTAAGGTCATCAATTAAACTTTTTTGCAGTCGGATAGATACGATCTGCAAATCCATTTTATCATCCAGAGATTTCTTATTTCAGTTGACGCTTTAGAGGGTCGGGGTGAGTAGAATGGCCGGATCACTCCGACCCTCTATATGTTCATAGGATTGTCTCCGAATTAACGTTTTCGGTGGTTAAGCCACAAAACCCTATAAGCCATTGGCACTTCAGCAAAAAAATTATAAAATGCTGTTTTTAGTGGCCTCCTGCTTAATTAACAAACAACAAGAAAGAAACGTTTTTATTTTTACTGGTTATCAGCACGAAGCAAAACAAAATCGCCCTTTATATTTCGCTTTAGATGAATGATTATCCTCATGCCAATACAAAACCATACAGAACATTAAACGCCACTTAAATCGCTATTAAACGAGACTGAGTTCATTTATAGCTCTGATTGAGCAATTAAATTCACCAATTGAAGTGGTGGCTTATTAAAATTGCGGCGTTATTTAAAAAGAAAGGTCCATTTGTTGCACAGAAAGTTCTTGCAATATAGGGAGATTTGATGTGAATGATGAGGTAATGCTTCTTTTTCTATGGCGGTTAATGAGGTGTACCGAGTCAGTACCTGTCTTCTGTTTAGAGGATGAAGGTTTAACACAGGATAACAGGGACACGAAAAGAGGATGATCACAATCAATCCATTTTAAATGATACCCTCTTCGGTGGCGTGTAGTGCACAGCTGAATCAGTTGCTCCAATCCTTCATCAAAATCAACAAAAGCCAAGGTGCGGCTCTGACCCAGTTTTGATTTAATCCGGCCATTAATCAGAGTAATAATCCAATCACCCAATAAGTCTTTGTTTAAACGCAATTCATAATAACGAGTGACTCTTTCAAACCGAAGCGATGAATAGAACTCCTTAAGGTCATAATTAAGAAGATGAATCAACGATGTGCTGACAAACCAAGGTGTGTGCATTAAAAGGCAGCAAAACTGGCAATACGTTTTAAGCGCATGGGGTTATCTTCAACGTATTCTGAGGTGGTGGCAATATTGGCATGTCCAGCAAGACGTGAAACCGCTTTAATGTCTGCGCCTTGTTCAATCAAACGAGTGATAAAAGTGCGCCGCCCTGAATGGGAGCTGGCGCCAATCAGTCCTGTTTTATCATAGAGTTTGCGGAACCATTTTTGTAAGACATCCGGTTGAAAGCGACTGCCGCGTTGGGTTTTAAATAAATACTCTTTGGGATTAAAAGAGTCATGCTCTCGTACTTGATTGATATAGTCTTGAAGTGCTGCAGCGACTTTTTTATTGGTTACATAAACATGACGTTGTTTCTCACCTTTAGTCATAGCACGTTTTAAATTGATTTCATCCATAACTTGAAGTTCTTTATCAAAGACATCACTGATTTTGAGTGCGGAAATTTCTTTAACCCGAAGTCCCAAACCAAAGGAGCAATAAATAATAGCGATATTGCGTAAAGCAAAAGGGCTATCTTTGGCGATAATCAATAGGCGTTTGAATTCACTTTCGGTTAAAACCCGTGCTTTGCCTTCTTTAGCCATAAACGCACCTCGAGTTCTTAAAATGATAGTATATCATGTATTTTAAGACCTAAATGAATTGGGCGCAAGAGGGAGAGACGCAACAGCCCTTATAAACACTGAAGAGGTCTAGTAATGCACATTTCAAGACCTCTTTGGCATTGATTCATTTTTGATAAGTTCATAGTGTGAAGATTTTTTTGAGAACGTGGGTAGTGTTAGTGGAATCAAAGGAAAGGGTGATCAATGATCGCTCTGCACCGTACTGAATATTTTTGTTTCGGTTCTTTGTTATTGTTTATAATGGCCTAATGTGAAAGGTCTTCTAAACTTGATAATAAGTAACATATAGGTTACTATTTAAGGATGAAAATAAAAGTTGCATCTTATATAACTAAAGAAGGCATTGATCCATTTGCTAAATGGTTTGATAAATTAAATGCCATTGCTGCAGCAAAGGTATCTACGGCGCTATATCGTATGGAGTTAGGAAATTATTCTAATGTCAAATCTCTGGGAGATGGTGTTTTTGAATATAAGATTGATTTTGGCCCTGGATATCGTATCTACTTTGGGCAAGATGGTGAGGAATTAGTGATTTTAGTTGGTGGTGGATCAAAAAAGCAACAGGATAAAGATATTAAAATCGCTAAAAATTATTGGCAAGAGTATAAGTTAGCAAAAAGACGAGGGTAGTATTATGGCCTTAACAAGAGAATTTAAAAGTACCATCCGAGACAGAGCACAAAAAGACTCAAAGTTTAGAAAGGCTCTATTAATCGAGGCTGTTAATTCTTTATTAGCAGATGAGCTTGATGTCGCAAAATCTTTATTAAAAGATTATATTAATGCTTCTATTTTATTTGAGCCCTTAGCAGAAAGGGTCCATAAAAATAGTAAAAGTTTACAAAGAATGTTTAGTTCCAAGGGAAACCCTACAGCGCAGTCATTATTTTCAATTATTCATGTTCTGCAAGAAGCAGAGGGGATAAGGTTGACTGTAAATGAAACGCATTAAATATTTGAGTCTTTAAAAGGGAACAATAATGGCTAAAATAGATAGTCACTTTATAAAAAAAATTTAGAAAATAAGATTTATCCGTTATACGGAGGAGTTTCCAGGCTAAAAAATGATTCTATTTTAAATAGAACAAAATGTATCATTGATACAGGTTGTGAATCAAATCTTACAAGTTTATTCTTATCTGAAAATAGCTCAGCTTCGTTAAATAATGATAAAAATCCCATGCCAGGAAAAGGGTTCAAAGAGTGGCTTTAATGAAAAATGATTTTCTTATTTTGGTTTCTTTTTTAATAGGTATAAAACCATTATCTATTACACAGAGAGAAGCTTTAATAAAAATTTGTGATTCACACCCAACAGAGTCGACATTGAAAGAATTATTTCATGCCTGTATTAGTGAAAATTTATCAAATTATAATTTGACATTGGAACAAATAAAGAGCTTGCTTCCCTTGAGCGATACGTTTGAAAAAACCGTTGGTTTGCCGAATATGGATATCGTTTTAGAAGAAGCCAAAAAGTTTCAACAGCTGCTAAATTATACTGAATAAAATTAAAATACTAATCGTCCCAGTACTTTTTCATACCATGGACCCAACCTATATAAAACGTTTATGCATACGTTCAATCTTGAATTAAAAAATGGAAAGCGATTGGTTATTCCTGCTGAATATTATCCAAGATACGCTGACATTGTAGCTACTAAAGAGAATTCATTTTGCCTCACACCCATTAGCCGATTTTATTTGTAGCAAAAAAGTTGCTACTGTATTGCTACGACATGCTACATTTCGAACGCCAAAAAACACATCCTGAAATAGACAAAAGAGGATGTCTTCAGTTGTGGCTTGGGTTGTTGTAAGTTGCTTATTTTTGTACACCACCATTTTTTGATAAGAGTTCCTTATTTGTAATAATTTTGTATAAAGAAGGAAAATAGTAAAAAAACGAAATTGCGCGAGCATTTTATTTGGGATTGCAAAATGTAGCAAAGAGTAGCAGTTATGTAGCGTTATTATTGCTACATTCTTTCTGGCATTTTGATACAGAGATAGTGCCACAATTCTTTTGCACGCACTCTTATCAAGGCAATACAGATTACTAACCAAGAAAGTGTAGCAAATGTAGCATTTAATTCGTTATGTAAATTCTGGCTGTAATCGGGGTTTGAACGATGCTAAAATCACAAAAATTCATCCTTTTTAAATAATTTCTATGATCCATCATCATATAGAAAAAGAAAAACATGAGCCTACTTTAGATCGAGTGGTTTATTCAAATTCATTAGATTTAACTACTTATGACTTAATTGAAGCTCCTATTTTTATCAAAGATAAATTGGGCCGTTATCTTTGGGCAAATGCTTTTTTCATCAGCCGTTCAGCGGGCTATGGTTCTCTTGGAGAAATCACTAATAAAACTGATACTGATTTTTCTTGGCATGAGTATGCTACACAACTACGTAACAATGATAGGTCGGTGATAGAAGCCAGGCGGAGCCAAAGCCATTACGAGCAAATTATTCGACACGATGGAACTTACGTTAATATCCTCACTAAAAAATCCCCTCTTGTTGATAGTTCTAGCGAATTAATAGGATTAATCGGATTTAGTATTGCATTACCACAATCGCATGGTATTGCTGCTTTAAGTGCTCGCGAAAGAGAATGCCTTTATTATTTATCCAAAGGATTTACTGATAAAAAAATTGCAAAACAATTAATTATTTCACCTCGAACAGTAGAAACTCATCTTGGTAATGCGAAATACAAACTAGGGGTCAGCACCAGAGCAGAATTAATAGCGACTTTTTCTCGCGTCTATCCGTCATTTTCCGGATAAAAACTCAAAATCCTAGTGGTTATACTGTCACTGAATTAAAAGGAGTATAACAATGCTATCAAAAACATTTAAAAATCAACGTGACTCAATTCTTGAATTGACGCTTTTACCTAATAATCAGCTTGAGGGCTATTTTACAACAGCAGTAGCATCCAAAGAATGTCAACAAATTATTGGCCAGAGAAAACCTATTACTGGACTATGGACAGGGAATGCACTGACATTTAGTGTTGTTTATGAGCAATGTGGTTCGATATATAGTGTGGTTGGTAATTTTGATCAAGAAAAAAATCACATCGATGTGATTGGATTAATCAATCATCAATCAGATGATGCGACAGGAAAAGATTGCGGTTCTCGCTATATTACTCATGATTCTTATAACAGCATAAATTAACTATATGGATAAAAGGATTAATAAAAAACTTCAATTATTGGGCAGGAAATTGTCTAATTTAGTATAATCTCCTGCTAGAATAGAACCATTAATAAATTTTTTTCATTCTTCTTTGAATATGGCTGCACTTCTCAATGCTGTTTATAACATCTCAAAACGGAAAGCCTGATAAGAAGGTGATTCATAGGGATGAGCCTTCTTTAAGGATGCAACAGCAGCTTTGATTTACTCTTCAGTACAGATAATTTCTACTTTATATTCAGGGACTCTTTCAAGCTGATTGATTTCTCCAATAAAAGCATGGCTGCCAGGTAATGGCATAAATTGCCCCTCACCCAATGTTTGCCAAGCACAATGCTGATAATGATCAACACTCCCTGCGCCTGTAGAAAAAATAGCATTTTTAACAAGTTCCAAATGGGTTTCTGGAACACAAAAACAAAGCATATACATGATATCACCTATGGGGAAATTAATTCTGTTTTCCAAGAGTCTTCTATCTTCGTATAACGAATTACTTCAGAAAAAGAAATAGAGCCAACCGTGTAGAAAACCCATGTTTTTGGGATAAAGCGAAAGCCAAAATACTCCTCACTCATAGGGATAGGAAGGCTTGCAAATTGCTCACTCAATTCTTTTTTCCTGGTTTCCAATTGATTTAGATCTTTAATAACAAGACCAGAAGTAGGGGCATAAGCAGAGAATCTCAATTGGCGCTCACGAGGAAGAGTTTTCCAAAAAGCCTCATTTTCTTCTTGAGAAATGGGTTTTGCTGTTCCTTCTAAAATAACTTGTCGGTTCTGCATCGCAAATAAAAAATTTAAACAGGATTTAGGATTATTTAATAATTCAGCAACCTTACGTGTTTTTTGCTGTGTAAAAAATAAAAGACTCTCGGTTTCAATTTCGCGAATGGCCACCACTCGACTATGAGGTTCACCAGAACTGCTACAAGTGCTTAAAACAGCACAATAAGGATCCTCAATCCCTCGTTCTTTTTCCTTGTTCAACCATTCTTTTAGCATATTAAAGGGCACAAATTTCTCCTGTTAATTGGTGGTATAAAGTTGAACTTATACTTTGAATGCACGAGGATTCACTTCCACCATTGTTTTTGAACCTGACTTTACAATGCGTATTTGATTGTGCTCCACTAATAATTCAACAGCTAAGTCGCGTTTTATTTTATCTCGCAGTGGGCTTAATTGTTGAATGGTTCGTAACGAAGTTGTGCTAATATTTTTTTCAATAAACCAGTCCATTAGTTTTAGCGCATCGGAAAACTGCAAAGAAACGGTTTCAGTAGGCATAATTCGTCGTGCTTCTTGCAAATGCCAATTAATTATTTCAATGGCATTTTCGGTATGCTCGACACTAATATCCCCATGGCGTCCTTCAAAGAGATGAAAGAGTGCTGCTAGCCGCACAGTATTTTCAGCCGCTTTTGATGCAAAATCAACGACATCGACCCACTGTCCTTGAGGTTTTAACCCAGCTTCCACCGCATTAAAAAATAAGATCCATTGTTGTTTTGCGGCCATACTCATTTTCAACAATGGAAGTTGAATACAACCTTGATGTGTTAATTGTTCTGACTGGTTTAAGCAGGCAGTGACGCGTTGATCATAATAGGTTAGAGAATGTAAAGAAGCAGGCGGCTCCTGGTAAAATCGATTTCCCATACTGTTGGCAGGATAAGCCATAAGGCAACGAGCTAAAAAACCGCTTTGTCGACTAATACCCGATGCTTGCTTAGTAAGTTGTTGTAAAATAAGCGGTTGCATCATTAAGTTAAGTGTTAAACGCCGATTTTCAATGGTAAATCCTTGCGTTGTTTTGCGATGTGCAGTGAATGTCTTACCGTCCCACAAACGATTAAGCAAAGCGACAAAACGCGTTGGATTGCCTTGCATGCTATGGCTACCTATAATGATACCCGCCTCATCAGACCATAAGGAAGCAGAAGGCCAGCCTTGGGCCAAATGAATAGCCAATGCTTCTTGGGTAGCATCTTCAAAATAAAGAGTAGGTTGCAAAGGAATTTCCGGTTCTTGATGAATTAATTCATCGAGCATTTCTTTGGCATAATCAGAATCTTCTCCCGTATAAGTTGCACGTTTGATTTGGGAGAATAAACTGTCTTTTTCCATTTGCCATACTTGGTGTTGCGTTAGCGCTGATAAAACTTCAGGTTCGCGCCTTTTACGAACAAGTGTTTCCCAGTGACGCGCTGCTTTAGAAAAAACATTATCTGCAGCAGTTTTTCGGGTGCCAGAGCCGCTGGCAATTAAAAAATAAAGCGATACAGGACTAATTAAATAGTTGTCTCGCGCAACATTGGCAAGCGATTGGCATGATAGAGACATATTAGCTAAGGCACTGCATGCAATCAAAGGCAGGGGTTGCTGTCCGTATTGTTGATAGTCTACTACGGCTTTTCTAACAATTGAGGGAAGTGCCTCAACTGGATAAGGACAGTCAGGGGCTAAGATTGGAGAAAGTGGAATAGGCTGTCCCCATGTGATGCTTTGATGTGGATTATTTTTAATCTCTAATTCATTCTGTTCAATAGTCATTGTGTTAGAGGATGAAGTTTTGGTTTCCGATTTTACCAGTAGCGTCTGTATGATGTAAAATTATTGGCCTGGGAATACAATATCGATATCCCGATATTATTGAGCATGAGCTTTGAGGCGCTTTGATAAGTTTCTTTTCCATTTTATCCTGGACAAAGGTGATTTTTTTGAGCAACCCAAACCGTTGCTTCTCCACATTCCGGGTCTCTAATATTATGTACAAGGACTTTAAAATGGCACTCTAAAAGGATTTGAGTATATTCTTCGGACGAAAGGGAGGCATGATATAAATCATATCCTCCATTATCACCCCAAACTTCTCCATACTCCGGTCCCGAAGTAAATATTAATAAACCATTTTCCTCCACTAAAGAGGCAAGGGATTTTAATGTTTTTCGTTGATCGCCATGAGGCAAATGAAAGAAACTATGCCATGCAATGACCGCATCGAATTTCTCTTGTAAATCTAAGGTTCTCATGTCAGCAAGTAGCCATTTTGCAGTTGGGAATCGTTTTTTGCATTGCTCAATCATTTTTTGACTTGCATCAATCCCTGTTACTTTATACCCTTGTTTCATTAAAAATTGTGCTATGGGTTCGCCCGTGCCGCAGCCAACATCTAAAATTGTTCCTTTGGATGGAAGCTGATTTTTTAATAGCTCTAAATAAAATTGCTCCATCTTGAGCTCTTTATTGCGATGACTATCAAACCACTCAGAAATTTCATCATAAATAAGGTAGACGTTGTTTTTATTTCTTTTTTGGGTTGAAGGATGAGTTCGATACCTCAACTGAACAAAACCACCGCCAATAGATCGTGTTTCAAGATGCTCCAGCTCAAGGTCTTGCGTCAAAGGTCCAAATAATGAACGACCAGAACCAAGCAATACTGGTGCGATGGTTATTGTTAATTCATGGATTAAATGCGCGGCTATAAAATTTTGGACAGTTATACCGCCATCAATATAAAGATGTTTAAACCCTTCATCAGTTAAGCGCTTCACGAGCTCAATAGGCGTTTCGGAGGAGGTTGAAACATGTTTTAAATGAACAGGAATTTCTATGGGTTTGCTGCTCATCACTACAACTGGAAGCTCACCATAAGGCCAAGGGTCAAATGATAATACTTTCTCAAAAGAATGCCTACCCATAATGAGTCCATCGACCGTAGATATGAACTCTTTATAACCACCATCCTCACCAGAAGGCGCAAGCTCATTTGCTTTCGTTAGCCAATCAATAGAACCATCATCTCTTGCAATAAAGCCATCAAGGCTTGTAGCAATAAAAACAGAACACTTAGCAAGCATATTCGTTTATCCTTTGTATACAGATTTATTGATTGAGTTCAGAGTCGATTCTTTTTGAAGTCAGATGAAGACTCTAGAAGTCCTAAACTTAAAGCTCCTGGAAAAACAGTATCATGATCCATATTATTTAGAATATTAAAAGCAGTGCTTAAATTCCTGTGAGGCTTGCTCATGATGGTTTCATTCAATAACTTTAAATCATCTATCATTTGGTAATCGCCTTTATTTTCTTGGTCACCGATAATAAAGCAAACACGAGTATTTTGTTCAAGATTAAAATTTCGCTTTTTTTGAGCTGCGTTTAGCACCAAATGATTATCATACCAGAGAGAGGGGCTAACGATAATGTAACGATTAAATATTCCAGGATGATGGACTAATAAATATACCCCAAATAATCCACCGTAAGAATGACCGACAAAAGTAGCGGTTTTATTAACTCTATATGTCTGGTGAAGATATGGAATAAGTTCTGAATGAATAAATCGATAAAATGATTCGGCACCACCCGAGTATTTTTGATATTCAGCTCCATATCCTCCTGATCCAACATAACTTGGTGTGTAATCTCTGGTTCTATTTTTCTTATACTCATTAGGATTTGCATAAGCTATCCCAACAATAATGGAGTCGTTGATTCTATTTCGGTCAGATAAATGCTCACTAATTTGTTTAGCTAATGCAAAGCTGTAATCAGCATCTAATAAGTAAATAATTGGATAGTCTTTGTTGTTAGAATCGTATTCTTTGGGGAGACTAATATATAAGTTATATTTGATTCCATTGATCTTTGAAGGAAACTCCTTGGTTAACGTATGATGTAAACTAAATGTATTCGTGTATTTTTCCTCTAGCGGATTACTTTGTATCTTCGCCGATATGCTGGCTACTGCCATAAGGCTTAAGGAAAAGATTAAAATGAACAAGGTGAGCATTTTTTTCATAAACTAGCCTCGCAAGAACTTTAAAATAAGAGCATTCATTTGTTTCTGTATTACCTCAGGCCCACGGTCACATAAATCAATATGTTTGGCTTCAGGTAGTGGGATAATTGTTATGGCTAATTGTTTTAACGACTCTTCAGGAGGCAGTACGCCTTCATCTGCCTTAGTATCATTTCCACGTAGCGATAAAATAGGTGTTAGTCCGGTGCGTGGAAAAGGCATGCGCAAGCTATCCAATGATATAATTTTTTTCACAAATTGAGGATGGTTTCTTGCAAACAACATGGCAATATCACCACCATTCGAATGACCAATTAATGTCACTTTAGACAAGTTTAAACTGGGGTTGATGCGGTTAAGCTCTTTGATTACGTAAAGTATATTGGTACTTCCTCGCTCCCATAAGGGTTTGCGTCGCTCAAATAAATTGCCAGTTTGAGCTAATGGGGGATCTGATTTTAGATCATGCTGGATGCTTACAACAAAATAACCGTTTGCAGCAAGTGCATTGGCTAAGAATGAATATTCAGTATTGCGTACTGTGTATCCGTGATTAATGATGGCAACGGGTAGTTTAATAATACCAGCATTTGCTTTCCCCTGTGATTCATTACTCACATAAATTTTAACTGGAATAAGTCGTTTGCGATCTTTATCATAAAATTTAATAAGCTTAGCTGAGATAAATGGATTGTTATCAGGCTCTGGATCTTTTGACCAATCAACAACTTTCCCGCGGGTAAAATCCCATCTATAAAGCCAAGACACCCCAAAATGGGCATAATAAGAGTCAGGGGATAGATAAGCTTTATCCTCTAGTGCATCATCAAGACTGATAAAATGATAACCGTATTCCTGCGCTATAGTTAAGAGCGACTCAATGGCTAATGAATTAATAAGATTGGCATGCAGAAGCCAAATCTGATCAATATTTCTATCAAATATTTGCTTAGATGCGCTTTCATAAAAGTCAAATTTAGCACGTGTATGTTTCAAGTAACTTTGAATGATTTTGCCTTTATTTTGAGGGAACTCATGTAATTGCTGGTTAAATTTCCAATCGTCAGTGTCTATAGTAACTGGAGCAACTAGGTATCCCTCATGTTTTAAAAACGACTCAAATTCAGAGCGAATCTTGAATGTTTCACCTGTATCAAGGTAGGGGTGCCTAAAATAGCGGTACTCTCTACCGGCACCTTGCATTAATTGTTTGGATATTTTAGAGCCATTAGTCACTTCAGCTTTAAATTGCTCAGGAGTGAGACTGCTTAAGTGCAGATGTGAATAGGAATGATTTCCTAAATCAAATCCATTATCCACCCATAATCTTAAAAGATTTATTTTTTCTTGCGTTTCATTAGTGCGGTAGAGCTTCCCCTCATTCACGAATCCAATTGCAGGTACTTTATATTTGATCAGAGCATTTACTATTCGCTGATTGATTTGAGCTTGTTCCTCTATAGACTCTTCTATTGAAGCAGGTAAATCGTCAAAAGTAATTGCTATTTCACTGGAAAAACTTAAAGCATGGTAGCAAAACAGAAATAGAACACGTGCTATTAATAGGACTATACTGGGTCTCATGTCTTATTGTTCCAATTCATTAATTAAATAAAACAATTGATTCAGAGCCTCATTTTTTGCTCTAAAACTGGCAAATGTTGCTTGTGTTTTACTGTCTGCAATATGATTTGCAAAGGTAATCACACGACCATCTTTCTCAATCCAGCCTACAAACCACCCATGTTGTAACGTTAGTTTCTGACGCTTGTCCTTTGCTAACAGTCTACCATTTCCTGTTTTTCCGTATAGTTTCCAACCACCTGCCAATTCTTGAATATATATAATATTTTTAGTCATCATGAGCGCTTTGTGGCTTACAGGTAATTTTTCATTCACTATTCTTTGCAGAAACTGAATTTGCTCAGTTGGTGAGATAGCAAGCGAGCTTGATAGCCAAGCATGAGTTAGTCCATTATTCTTCCCTTTGTCGCCGGAGACATCCTGGTTGCCATAGTGAAATGCATCAACATAATTTTTAAATCGGGTCATACCTAATTGTTGGGTTAGAACTTGCGAATACCAAACACAGGAGTCCCTTATCCAGGTATGGGGATTATGAGGATATTTCCACACATTGAGATAAAGTTCATATTCTTTTTTGTACGGCCATTCTGGATGAAGATCATCTTTTAATAGTTTTGAATCAAAACCCATAAGGCTCAAAGCAATTTTAAAGGTTGATTCTGGTGCAAAGCGTTTATTGCAATCCTTGCCTTCGTGTTTTAGAACGGTTTGATTTTCCTGTACCAGAAAGCAACTACTTTGAGCCCAGGTAGTACCGCAATAGAATAGTGCCATAACTAGAAATACGCTTAGTTTCTTCATAACAACTCCAACATCATTTGAATTTATATCGATATGGGTACGAGCTATCATGCTGCGTACCCATAGGTGATTTATAGCTTGGTATTGTCTAGGCTATTCATGGCAACCTTACGAAATACTGGGGCAGCCAACTCTCCGCCGGAAGTTAAAGTTTTACCATTTTTTCTTAAATGACCGTCTTCAATCACTACAACCATCGCATAACGTGGCGCATTAACGGGTAGATAGCCTGCAAATAAGGCAAGATGTTCCGCCTTCGCCAAATTAATATTTTCGGCAACTGTTCCAGTTTTACCCGCTACACTAACATCGGAAATCGCGGCGAGTTTTCCTGTGCCATTTGTAACAACGTTCTTAAGGATATTATTGATTGAACTTGCGGTTGCTGAGGAAATAACAGGAGTTTCTCCTTGTTTGAATGGGCGTCCAGAGTGTGCAAGAAGTGCATAGGATTTTGTTAACGAGTCAATCGTGACCGGTATATTCTCACCAAGAGAAACCATTGCAAGTTGTAAGTCATCACTTTGATTTGCTTGCCACCAAGTATTCATATCAAAACCAAATTCAGCAAGTTTTTTACGAATGACAGGTAGTCCAGTTTCTTGAGACACTTTAATAAGGCATACATTACTTGATTTTGCGACAGCCTCTGTTAGGGAAGCAGAACTAATATTGGGATTGTAGTCTGTAAATGTTTTTCCCTCTATCTTATAAGGTGAACGGCAATCATAGGTCTTTGTTTCAGAGCTATGGCCGGAATCGATTGCTGCGGCTGCAATAAAAGGTTTTATCGTCGAGCCAGGTGAAAAAACACGCGATTTCCAACTGTTCTGATTTTTATTCTTACTGGATTCAGCAAAGGCAATGAGTTCACCGTTTTTTGCATTGACGATTGCAATAACCCCTGATTTGGCATGATATTGTTTCACCGCCGTTTTAATTTCTTGCTCTGCAATATGTTGCATTTTAGGATCTAAATGGGACGTATCTACTTCCTTTGGCTTAGAACCGGTTAATGATCCTACTGCCGAATAGGCGACACAGATTGGGGCCAAAATAGAAAAGCCCACAAATGCAGCCCCTAACAATAAAGATTTAGAGGGTTTAAGTGGATAAGCTGATAACATTGAAATTCTCCTGATGATAAAAGTACAGTCTTCATTGTCTTTGCCCAAGGCCATACCCACCGTGCATGCAATTTCTCGGTTAGATGACAGAGAACATTGAGATACTGTCTGCACTACATGAAACAGACAGCTGCCATAGTCATGCGCCGAAATTTTTGGCTGGCCAACCAATACTTCATCACATGAACATTCTTGTAATTCGCTTAAAATACGAATCCAGCGAGTAACACCTGGATTACCCCAGAAGATAATGCGCAGGGCTTCAATAAAATAGGCCCATAGACAATCACCATTACGATGGTGTTGGCCTTCATGAGCAATGGCAATCTTCACATTCTTGGAGGAAGAAAATAGGGATATGGGTAATACGATATAAGCTTTATTAAATAAAACGACTGAGAAAGGAATATGGCAACGTCGCGAAACTTTAATGACCAATTTACCGGAGGTTCGATACGGAATTGCTTCAGCCAATAGTACTCTTAAACTGCCCAAACTCAATAATACTTTATAACTGCGAAATAAAATGAGCAAACAAAGGACGACATAAAAAAGATGAAAATAACTCGTATTGCTTATCGAAAAAGAGGTTGCTGATTCAGTAATCTCTTCAGACGGTTTAGACTTTAAGATGGGTTGATTCACATACTCTTGCAAAGCATCAATGGATGCGTAGTGATGCGGCTCCATTTTTTGATTGGTGTTTATACAATGAACCATTAATGGAGAAATCACACAGCTAATTAATAAAAAACGGGCCAATTTGAGTTTAAAAGATGGCTGATTTGAGAGCCAACGACCGCCAATACCCCATGAACTTACTAAAAGTAAGCAATGAATGCTCAAGAAAATTTCCAGGAATAACATACTCAAGCCTCTATTTGTTGTTCGGAAGTTGCTAATTGTTTTAGTGCTTCCTCAATTGCTTGAATGTCATCATGTTGTAGCCTTTTGGCCATCAAGAGTCTTTGTACCAGTGCTACAGGTTCACCATCAAAAACATTATTTACCATATGCTCAATACATGTACTTTCATACTCAGCCTTAGTAACTATTGGGAGAAAAACATGGGCATAAGTGTTTTTTTGGCATCCCAAAAATCCTTTTTGTTCAAGCACTTTTACCACCGTTGCTACAGTGGTATAAGCCAAAGGTCTTTCTTTGGGTAAATTTGAAACAATATCTTTAATGGTTACTTTATTAAGGCTCCAAATAATATTCATTAATTCAAGTTCTACCTCTGTAAGGAGGCGATCATGAGCAAAAGTGTTTACCCCTCTCTTTGTTGGCATTTTTTCTCCAGAAACCAATTAAAGCATAACCTACTATATTTTTAGTAGATTCTACTATAGAAATAGTAGGCTTGGAAGAAGTTTTAATTGGGTATAACAAATAAAATTTTATAGTTAAAACACTTTATGGGAGATCTAGGTGCAAACCTCAGTCACCCTACTTGATGAGCGGCAAATTAAACGCATGTTAACCTACTGAATATATAAACCATCTGGGATGCTAAAGTGCTAGCGAGCAACTCAATGAATACTTAAAACAGTCCTAAGTCAGAAGGCTTTTGCTCTTTTTCTTGTTGCCCTATAGTGACGACCTCATCTGTCGATTTAATTTGTGTCTGCTCTTGTAAATGCTGACTCATTTCTTGGACTGGACTTTCTTTTGCACGCGTATAAAGAGGTAAATCTTCTCGTATTGATAGCCATTGCCCGATAGCACTTAAATCACCAACAATAGGCTCTGCTATTTCTCGAAAAACAGCCGGCCCATTCTCGCTATTGGTGAGACAAACAACCGCTTCATCAGTAGTAAGATTAATCGCTGCTAAATTGCGTCCAGTTCCATTGTCGCCCCAATGAAATGCGATACGGGTTCCATCGGTATTTTTCTGAATCCCGATTCCTAGACCCCAAGAGATTTGATCTAAAATATCGTTAGAAACTCCCTGGCTCAGGGCTTTAGTATCTTTATCTCTTAATGATGAAACAATAGGTTTGAACATTTCCCACCTAACATAGGGATCGTTAACACAGGCTTTTAAAAATTTTGCATAATCAGAAGTTGTTGTATACAAAGAGCCTGCCGGGTGAACCATATAAAATTTTTGCTTAAGATTTACTGAACCATCTTTATCATGACCTATTGCTATAGTTGCAGCATGTGCTGGAGGATGACCTACAATCGTAGTCACAAGGGGTAACTCTCTTGCTTCAATAGGTATTGGTTTTGACCAAAAAAATGGTGGTATTTGAGCAAAGCGGGCTTTGATTTCTTTTAGACTTTTTTCTTCGATTTGGCTGGAATTTTTTTCAATAATTTGCACACTACCGTTTATTGCTCGTTCAGCAACAAATAATTTATCCTTATGAAGGATAATACTTAATTGGCCATGTACATCTAAAGTATCTTTTAATAATTTTTTAATGCGTTCAGACGTTGGTTCTTCCTCTTCATCTGGCAGTTTAATAAGACTGCAACCCGTTGGCGGCATGAAACTACTATCAGTCATACCTATCTTAGCGAACTCTTCTTGAGCTAAAGCTTCCAGTGATTTTGAAGTAATGTGTTCCACAATTTCACCTAGAAATTGATAAGCTACACCTGAATAATCAAATTGTTTTCCCACTTCAGAAACATACTTTAGGGATTCTGGGGATGAAAATTCATTAGGTAAACCTGCTTGATGGGATAGAATCATACGGGCGGTTAATTTTTTATAATTTTTATCAGTTCGCATCTCCGGAGGACCAAAATCGCCATATTCATGGAGTGGTTTGTCTAAATCAATCAGGCCTTTTTGCGCTAGTTTCAAGACAATATAAGCAAAAACTGGCTTACTCAATGAAGCGGCTTCAAAAACAGTTGAACTAGTAACTTCTTCTGGTTTGTTGACATTAGTCACACCCACCTCTTGCGTAGTAACAACTCCGCGGTCAGAAATAATTGCTGTAGCAATACTTGGGATATTACTTCTTTTTTGCAATTCACCTAAGGAGCTTGTTAGCTCTTTAGGTGAATTGGGTCTTGGAAATGGATTTATGCCCCAATTATTCGTTTTACCACCTAGCTCATCAAGAGTTCTAGCAAAACCCCATTTGGGGAAAAAATAGTGTGAAGCCAGTTCTATTTGAATTGTCGAAGGGATAATGTGTTCCGCAAGAATATGTCCATTATGCGAATTAGCAAAGAACACCACGGCACTCTTATCTTTTAAATTGACTGCAACCCACGCTCTACAATCATTCATGTCGCCTGAGTGGTAAGCCGTAACAACCTCTTCCTTTTCATTGGTTTGTAGCCCCCAACCTAAGCCCCATGCGACATGACTTAAAATGAGCTCGGGTATCTTGTCTCTAGCAGTTCCAATCGCTCCAGCTAAACCTCTATCGTGCGTCATGAAGGCATGTGGAACAAAAGGATTTTCAATGGAGTTGTCATGGCTTAGATATTTGACAAATTTTGCATAATCTGTTGCTGTAGTTCGTAGTGTATTGGCGGCACATGGTTTGGGCTCTTTACATCCATATTGCGAGATTACAGCTTCTATTAACTCCAGATTGTTTGAAAGTTTACCTTTATCAGGTAACTGTCCAAGAATTCCTGGAACTACTCTTTCCGGAAAAGAACGATTGACTATTTTTCCATTCTCTAACCAATATGCTGTTAGTTGCTCATCTTCTTTTAGTAGGACAATCTGACCAGGCTTCATTTCATCAAAAATGGGTTCTCTTTCAGCATGCAAAAGCGAGTGATAGGCCTTTGATGGCTCATAAGTGCTATGAGTCATGTCACAACGATCAAATACATTGTTTTTGGCCAATGTTTCTAGATTTGCTTCAGTCAATTTTTCAATTACTTGTTGTAAGTACACGATACCAACATTTGAATATCCATGCATTTTTTCTTTAGAATCTTTTTCTTTAGGATTAGGAATGAACTGAAACTTCATTTCACCATGAGCAAGGCCTGTTGTATGTGATAACACCATCCTTGCAGTAAGTGCTTTAGCGCAGACAACAGCAGATGTGTCAGTCATATCAAATTTCATTCCCTCTATCTCAAACTCTTCTAACGGTAAGATATGAAAAAGAGGGGTATCTAAATCAAATTGACTCAGGTTGAATTTATCTAAATTAAATTTACCTGTCCCGGGCTTTGCTTGATTCGTCGCATTTGACTCAATCAACTTTTGCACTAAATAGGCAAATACGGGTTTGCTTAGCGAGGCTGCTCCAAAAACGGTTTCTGGTTTCACTTTCGTAGGTGGTGCAAGACCTGTTAGAGTAGTTATTAATTCAGACTCTTGAGGATCAGCCAATTTATAGGTATCAGTACAACTTTCTCGTAACTTTTGATATGAGGATTGATTACTTTCATTTAACTGTATTTTATGAACGCTTTGTGTCGTTTGATTCACATAATAAAGTTTGCCGTCAAATAAAATTACAGCATCTTTAGTGCCTAATCCCAGCTTATTAAAGGGACACTTGAGTGGATCAACTGATATTGCAAAAAGACCACAACCCTCTGTAAGGCCTCGTTCTTGAGTAGATATGATTCCATCACTGCTTATGAAGGCAATAGAAACTCCTGGAATCTGTGCTTTAGACATGACGTCCAGCAAAAGTAATTCTGCCATTTTTGCATAAGACATAAAATTGCTCAAAATACAAACCAGTGATTTAATTATACCTGAAGCCGTAAAATTTATTCCCAATCAGCATTTTTTTTACGAATTTTTTAACATTGGCGGATGCTCAAATTGGCGGCTTTTTACCGGACAGAATCCCCCTAGATGGATTAAGTTGATATTTAATTAAATTTGGATCGGTAAAAATAGCACCGATCCAAATTTACATCTATTGTTTACATTTTGTAGACATCTAAGATACTTTTAAGCCAAGCTTTTGCTTCTGGACTGACCTTATCATCATTCAAAGCAATGTCACAAACAGCATATTTTCGTGAGGTTTCTTCACCATACATATCATCTAAGGCCTTATTCCAAAGCGTTAATACGGTTGAAGCTGGTGCTTTCCCTACTTGCTCAAGAATGCTATAAAGTCTGTCTTTCCAATAAGCATCTAAGGCTTTTTCTAGCCATGTCATGATTTCAGCTGTTAAACCAATGTCCTCAAGGCCTTTTCCTTCACCAAATCCCTTTTCCCATTTTTTGGTCCTCAGGTGAGCATATTTTTTACAATATACGCTATTAACCCATTCCATGTAGTTTTTTCCTGTTTGGATACCTATAGTGGAATCAGGGTCATGTTTCATGTTTTGTTTCAGTTCATCTAGGAGTTGATGCCATTGTTTTTCAAACTCAGCCTTGTTATTTGTTTTCATTTCCTTTTCAAATGCTACATATTGTTTTAATTCACCCGGAGTGAATATTTCTTTAACCCAATCATGTTCAAGATGCTCTGCCATTTTATATACCTCAATCAGTTGAATAATGGTTTCCCATGGAATGGATTGATTGATATCAACAGAGTCAATAATGCTTCTTAAGGTTTTAGCTCCGGAAGTGCATGCCGCTGCTTTTTGTTCTAACACTTGAGCTTGGGCTTCAAAATGGTTTAGCGCATGACGTTCTTCAGAGAGCAAGGTTTTGATTTGCGACAACTCAAAACCAAAAAACTTTAAAGCAATAATCTGTTGTAATTTCAATAAATCCTTCTCGGAGTAAATACGATACCCATTGGACCGTCGCAATGCAGGTTTAAGTAAACTAATGCGGTCATAATGATGCAATGTTTGCACCGAAACACCGGTCAATTTGCTTAAGTCTTTTACGAACCATTGAGTCATAGCATTACCTCCTTAAGAACAAAGGTAAGATATATAGTAACAATAGGGTCAAGCGCTTTTTTCATAAAATGGATATTTATTTTTTTATACCTAACGTTTCAAGGACAAATTCACAGCGCTCTGTAATCGTTTTTTTAGGCACAAGCACGATTTCAAAACCAAACTCCTTATATACATCTATGTGAATTTTCTCAAAAATAAGGGCATCTTCATAACTGATTTTGCGAGCGGAAGTTGGTTCAACAAACCCAAGATTTTCAAAAAAGAATACGTTGCGTTGATAGATACCCGTCTTTAGGCAGCGGTCAACTTCAGCTAATAAAACAGATGAGGGTGTAAAATCACGATGATGCCAATGAGAGGAATAACGTCCCAATGCATAAGCACAAAACGGCGATCGATCATAAAATTGCAACTCGCCTTGAGCATTCAATTGCCGTAATTTTTGTGTTAAAACAATCTTATCTACAAAATCAGTCTGTTCCCATGGACGCATAGTGCCCATTGCCTGCCCCTCGGCAATGACATCTGTTGCAGACTCAGGAATCACTACATACCCTAATCTTTTCAATGCCAAAATAACAGAAGTTTTTCCACTGCCTGGGGTGCCAGTGAAGATAAAACGATTTGCTTGTTCTAAGTTATTCATTTAATTTAAATCTTTTTTGGACCTCGCCATTTATTTCAATGTCTTCAAGAAACATCTTAAGAGGTCGAACCCATAGTTCAAAATCGCCGTAAAGCGCTCTGTAAACTACCATATCTTCCAAGCTTTCTGAGTGCCTGGCAACATCAATCACTTCATATAGATTGCCTTTATAATGACGGTATATTCCTTTTTTTATAAAACTCATAGTACCTTCTTCATATAATAACGCTTATGACCTTTAGGGCAGTCATCCAGAACCCCAAATTCCTCATAACCATGTTTGAGATAAAAATCTTTTGCTTGAAAATCAAAGGTATCGAGGTGAATTAAAGTCACTCCTAATTTTGTTGCTTTCTCCTCAACTTTATTGAGTAAAATGGTACCCAAACCTTGGTTGCGATATTTTTTCTCAACAAAAAAGAC
Source organism: Legionella quateirensis (assembly GCF_001467955.1). Taxonomy (GTDB): domain Bacteria; phylum Pseudomonadota; class Gammaproteobacteria; order Legionellales; family Legionellaceae; genus Legionella; species Legionella quateirensis. Next base: position 108,849 of record NZ_LNYR01000003.1, read on the forward strand.
ACTGATGTACAGGATCTTCCATGTATAAACCTCTGAACAAATACCAGCTATTACTTCATCACCATTTTTGATCGTAACGTTTATATCAATTACTTCAGGTTTTTGTGTGGAAGGCACGCACGATTTATTAAACTCAAACAACTTTTGATCTACAATTTTAAATGAATCTTTTGCATTGAATTCCAATTTATAGTTTGTATTTGGTACATACACATCGCAGCTATCAGTTATTTTTTTAGTTATGGTATCACTTTCTGCATGCAAATTTTTGGTTAATTTTTTCGTAAACCACAAAATTAAATCATCATCCAAGGGATATGTTTCCCCAGGAATGGTTGGTTTATAACCATAAGTTACCCCTAAACCATCAGGAATATAACCTCTGTTAACATAAAGCCGTTGAGCTTGTCCATATCCTCCATCGGGACCACCATATAATCCAACACCAATACCTACAACATCACACTGACTTGCTGCCTTGTCTTCAGCAACAGTGAGCAAAGCACTGCCTATTCCAATTTTGCGAAAAGCAGGCAGTACATTTAAGTCCATAATTTCTGGGACTCCTTTACGGGCAAAGGGTTCATAGTGGGAGGCCCATTTTAGAGTAACATAGCCTGCAATTTGATCTTGAACATAGGCGACCCAAACTGCTCGCTCAGATTGTTGTTGTTCTTGATGGTACCCTTCAAACAATGACACAGGTTTTTGCCAATTTGCTTTTTGAAACGCATCGACCAAAACGGGGATATCGGATAATTCCAGGAGTTTAATGGCAATTGACTGTTGGTTTTCTGCTAAAGCTTCAAGCTGCTTCACCATATAAACCATACTCCACTCATACCCCGCGGGTTTTAAATCAAAAAGAGCGTTAAAACCAACTGACTGATAAAATCGGTAGGTTTTAAGGTAATTCTCTTCCGATTCAGATGGGCTTAGGGTTTCAACGGTTATGGTTTTAGCTCCTTGTGTTGCAGCAAAATGGCAAGCCGCTTCGATTAATTGCTTTCCTACACCTTGACGATGATAGTCACGTTTTACAGCCATCCAGTAAATATTGGCGTTATTAGGATAAGGAAAATCAATAGCAACGAGGCCAATCATGTTATCCCCATCTTTTGCCGCAAAATTAGTGCGTGTGTTTACACCTATTGCGTAGTGCTCGTTTGCTTCTGGTAATCCAAAGTATTCTGGCAAATCCTTTGTAATGGTTCGACATAACGATTGAGCCAAATCCCCCGTTATTTTTTCGATTTGAATCATAGCATTTTCCCTACGGCAGTATCTCTCGCATCACCTTCATAGCCATCTGGATCATCAAATGGCATGTCGATGTAATCATTATTTCTATAAAATCGTAGCGCATCCGATGAAGACTCCACGTGCACGCTTTGATAGCCTTGGGTTTTGAGCCACTTTTCACATAACGCCAAGAATTGGCTGCCGTATTGATGGTTTCTTTTTTCCTCATCAATCACAATGATACGCAAAGCTGCTCTCTTGTGAGGCCATAATTGCAGATGGGCATAACCAATGATGTCACTTCCCTGAGATAAAACGAAATGAACATGAGCATCATGCTCAAAAGTCCAAATGTAAGGGTCAGAAAGACCTGCTTTATCAAAAAAATAGAACTGTCTGAAATGACGTACTTTATCCCATTCACGCGGTGTTAATGCCTTCACCACTCTTAATCCATTAAACCCTGCTTTTTTATCAATTGTTGCAATAAAGTGTTCTTTACCCAAGCAATAGGCAGTAATGTCATAGGGATGTTGATGCGCCAACTCGTGTTTTAAGCGTGCATAAGCTTCCTTATCTTCCGGATGTGTTCTCATCCAGTCCCTAAATTTTAAATGCCGCTCGATTTCGGAGTTTCCAAGCTCAAAAATATGAGCATGATGTGTTCTTAGGTTATCTCCCTTTTGGAAATAGCGTCGAAAAGGGATGCCGTATTCTCCTTTGGCTTCATAGCCAAATACCTGCATGGCAGCATTGGCACTGTCTACTTTGCTAATATCTAAAACAACTGGAATCATATCGATTATTGGTTTTGCAGCCAAACCAGGTACTGAAGTGGAACCGATATGATGAATTTCAATACAATTACTGCCTAATGCCTTTTTAATTCGCTCTGCTTCCTGTTCAAATTGCATAGACCAATTAGCATCATAAGAAACTACTTCGATAAGCCATTGTTCTTGGTTGACTTCCATCATTTATTCTCTCTCTTGAATATGCTGAACCATTTCATCCACAAATGCAGAGACTTCTTGCCAGGTTTCTTCGGTCAAGATATCGCTTGCATGATTTAGTTCCGCTTTAGTTAATGCTCGTTGAATTAAAACTCGCCATTTTGGGAATTGATTTTTAGCCCAAGTTCCAGCTTTTAACTTAGAGCCTTGTTCCTGATGTTGGAGCACATACAAAGCCCTGCATAGAGTTAATACAGCATAATATTGATACCCTAAAGAATTTCTGGTATGAATAACCCAATCTTGCCACTCAATGGCCTGTTTTTTGACATGCTCTATAAACTCACTATTTGATACAGGAGCAATAATCGACTTTGCTGATGGACCGTATAGAATGAGACTATTTGTTTGCAACAAATAGTAATTAATAAGCCAATCTGTTCCTGCTTTTTTGAGGTGAAACGGTTCTCCTGGGCTAATGACAGCAATTTGACCTTGCTCTGTCTTAAAATGTTGTAACATTCTATAAGATGCATAAGCCACTTCAATTCGGTCATTCCAAGCTGGGAAATTCTGAACAAGATTGGTATGCAAATCACCTAAAGCTGCAAATTCTTCTGGTGTCATTTCTTGGTTTAATGCCACAAGAACATCAATGTCGCTGGTTGTTTCATCAAAATCACCCCAGACGAATGAACCATACACGTAAACACCCAACAAATGTTCTTTTAAAATCGATTGCAAGCCGGATAGTAAGTCATTAAGTAAATGATGCACTACCCTAAACTCTATATGTGGTTTATTCATTTGCTACCCCACTATCCACTAAGTCTTGAGACTCTTCTTTTCGTTCATCGGGTAAAAACCCACCTACCTGCGCATCCCACAGTGTTTTGTACAAACCACCGCGATTCAATAGTTCAGTATGTGTACCGTCTTCAACAATATGACCTTTATCGAATACTAAAATTCGGTCCATATGCAGGAGAGTAGATAAACGATGCGCAACTACCAAGGTTGTTTTTCCCTGCATCAACTCCCAGAGACTCTCTTGAATGTTGGATTCTGTAATGGAATCCAGCTGAGACGTGGCTTCGTCCAACATTAAAATGGGCGCATTTTTTAAAATCGCCCGTGCTATGGCAATGCGCTGGCGCTGACCACCTGAAAGCTTCACACCACGTTCACCGACCAAGGTCTCATAACCTTCTGGCAAAAGACTAATGAATTCATGCGCATGGGCCTTCTTGGAGGCTGAAATGACTTCCTCATCCGAGGCTTTTGTCCTGCCATAACGAATATTATCCATGAGGTTTCGATGAAAAAGAGTTGGGTCTTGTGGAATCATGGCAATGGCTTGCCTTAAACTCTCTTGAGTCACTTCGGATAGGTTTTGACCATCGATTAGAATTTGCCCATCCACTACTTCATAAAGTCGTAAAATCAAATTAACAAAAGTGGACTTGCCGCTTCCTGAATAGCCCACCAAACCCACTTTTTGACCGGCTTCAATTGTGACCGACTTATTCTGGAACAGGGAGTAACCACCTTGGTAATGAAATTTTACCTTGGAAAATTCAATTCGTCCCTGCGTGACAATTAATTGGGGTGCATTATTCTTATCCTGTATCTCATGAGGGATGACCAATGCATTTAAACTTTGCTTTGCTTTACCCAAGGCTTGGTTAAATTGGTCCACTTGGTACATGGTGTACCACATCATATGCCCCAATTCCATGGAAAGTCCAAGAATCAAAGCAAAATCACCAATGCTCACCAGTCCCTTGCCATACAAGTGAATTAAGGTAATCGATGCCAAACCCATCATTACCGCAATCATTCCACCTTGGGCGCAGCATAATAAAACAATAAACAGTTCTTTTTTCTGAAAAGCCCGTTGTACCGAGCGAAAAAAAGTATTCATACGCTCTACTTCAAAGCCTTTACGTGAAAAAATACGAATATTGGATTGATTCGCCAGGCTATCGACTAATTGCCCAGAAAGCTGTGATTCAGAACTTGCATGGTCATCAGATAATTGGACTAATCGTGCCGACATCCAAATACTAAATGAAGCAAAGGCAATAAACCAAAAAAATAAAATATAAAAGAACAAGACATTAACAAAATAGGCTGTAATAAATGAAACCACTAACAACGAAGCACCACGAAGAAAATCGACAGACACGCGATGCAAAATAATCTCAAGATTATCAGCAAGAGTGGTAATTTGTGTGGCAATTCGCCCAGATAGATTATCCTGAAAAAATTGCGTACTACTTCCCAGCACATACTCAAACATTTGGCTAATGATTTGGTTTTTAATCACTGCTTCGTATTTGTAGTTCAAGTACCCAATTGTTCGCCAGGTGATATTGTCAAAGACAATAAAGTTCACTACCAGTAATCCAGCGATCCAATACAAAGAGGAGAAGTCTGTATTTGTCTTTGCCGCTAAGGTATTAATGAAGGACTTAATCAATAAACTATTAAACGGTCCCCAAAATCCAGCCATTAAAGCAAGCAGGATAAATAAAAAAACCATGCGACGATACGGTTTTAAAAAATGCCACATAAAAGAGCCTATGTGATTAGGCAAACGATTAGTCATCATGATAAACACCCTCTGATTGTTCCCCATTGAAATGATATATCTTCCCTTGATGAACGTGATACCTGGTTTCAATGTGAATGGATTCTAAAAAGTCATGGTCGTGAGAAATAACCAACATTGCGCCTGGAAATTCACGTAATACCTCGATGATATGAGCGCGTGTCTCCAAATCCACATTGTTGGTTACCTCATCTAAAATAAGTAGTTTAGGCGGATTGGCGGCAATTAAGGCTAAAGAAAGCCTTGCCTTTTCACCACCAGAGAGATCTTTGACCTGTAGTTCTACTTCTTCATTTTTGCGAAATAAAAAGTCATTCAAATGGACACGAAGTTCAGCATGAGAAGCATGGGGCATCTGACTTTTCATCAAATCCAGAACTGTTTCGTCACAATCCAGATGTTGATAATGCTGATCGAGATACCCAATTGTATTGCGCTCTGGAAGAGTCCATTCACCTGTTCTCTTAATGTGACTATCCCCCAAGATCGCTTTGACAAAGGTGGACTTCCCTGATGCGTTGTCCCCATACAATGCCACCCGTTCGCAGCCATTCAAGTGAAAATGAATCTCTTCAAGAATCACATCGAAAGCCTCGTAGGCAATAGAAGCGTCTTGAATCCTGATTAAGGGCTTATGGTGGTCAAGACCATTTAATTTAAATTTGGGCTTAATCGTTTCCGGAAGATTTAAAGATGAAAGCTCTTCAAGCGCCTGTTGTTTTTTATGATTAATCTGACTTAATCGTTGATTTCCTGTTGTCATTGCATTGGCCAGCTTTGAATGAGATCGAATCGTTGGCCATTTACGCTGCGCTATCTTTTTTTCACCCTGTACACGAGAACGTTTGTTCCGTTCTTGTTCTCTCATTAGAGCAAGATGGGATTCTTTCTTCTCACGTGTAATCCGTGATAATTCCTGTTCAATCGATGCTTTCTTGTCTTTAAGCATGTGCTGATAATCACAATAAGCCCCTCTAAATATAGTGAGCTTACCTAAATCAATATGCCATAGAGTATCTGCGACTGTATTGATGAGCTCCGTATCATGAGAAGCAATGATCAACGTCCCTGGATAATGCAGGAGCATACGCATTAAAGAACGACGATTGCGTCTGTCCAGATGATTTGTGGGTTCATCCAACAACAACACATTCGGATCTTCAGACAATATTTTGGTTAATGCTTGGTTTAATCGTTGACCACCACTTAAATCAGGACACTCTTCAATCACTTGGGGTAAATAACCAATACGAACATCCTGTGGCATTTTAATTTCGCCAGCAGAAGCTGAACAAAGACCAGCAAGCATCTTAAGTAAGGTTGATTTTCCTGAGCCATTTCGGCCAATCAATGCAATACGCTCACCAAAATGGATTTCACCACTGAAGTCTTGAAAGCAGATTTTATGCGGATAGATAAGACCTAGGTCTTTAAATTGAATCGGTTTATGGTGCATGGTTTACTCTTAAGCATGTCTTTTAGGACAATAAAAAAATAGAAAATCAAAAATGACTTTCTCTCTTCGCCCTATAGATGGGCGTACTTAAGATGTAATTTTCATGGCGTTATAAACCTACTTTTGAGGGTTTTTCATATTATTTCAAATTTTAAAGCAAAATAATCACTAAAGTCAATATGAATTTTTGACTGCAACGGAGTGCGTGTTGCATCACTGATTTCGGCTCTATTTAGATTATGTCGGGTTACCTATTTCAGTGATGCAACGGGAGTGTACATAACTGGGTATTTAAGCAATCGAAAAGGCATTAATGGATCAGGTTTGGATTGATGCTCTAAAAGAAAATAAAGATAGGCTTTTTTATTGTCTATCGTTGTTTTATAACACATCAACTTCAGACTCTTGACGTACCTCATTAATATAGGAGCGAGGCTGCATTTCTAATTTAGAAAAATCAATGCGCTCGCGTTATCATGTGGCAACCAAGCGTTCAAAAAATCACGTGCAACCCGAATGTCTGCCATAGCTGTTCGAAAAAATTGATCGTGTGGGTTAGTAATTTTGGTTTTTATTTTTATTCATTCTGTGGCTGATCGAGATCTGAAATACCAGCCCCCGTATTATTGCTATTAATCAAATAAAAATTTCCCGAAAAGATTATTTTTTTGATGATTTATATGGAATTATGGTGTAGCAACTTCAAGAAGACTGGCTGATATTTTTGGACCTTCCAACTATAATATTTAAGAGTAGTGATAGCACTTTATCATAAATAAAAACCATATTCTATTGATAGTAAAAACAAGGGATTTTAAAAAAGGGTAAAATTTATCACAAGGGTGTACCCTTGTGATATCGGAAAGTCCTTTTTTTGAAATTATGTGTGATCGCTCGGTATTAGCCATTGTTCTCTTGATTTTTTAGAGACTTTAATAAGAAAAGGCTGAAATCAAATAGCTGAATTTGTTTAAATAATTTCGAGATCCTCATTGAGCGTTTATTATTACGGGGAAGGAAAATAATTGTTTGGTCATAAAACGGTCGTGGGGCAGGGTAAAATCCAACTGGAGCACCAAAATGTTCACATTCTTCACTAATAAAGAACCAGTCTTTACTGTTTACAGAAAAAAGGTCAAATTGATTTAATAAAGAAAATACGGACTTTGCGTCTAAATGAACTGTATATAGTCTACCGCAAATAGGAATTTTTTTGTTTAATTTTAAGGCAAGATATCGAGCTGCTGAAAAATGATGAGATCCTCCACTATTACATAAATGAATGCGGTTGTTATCCCATGCATAACAATACAATGAAGGATTGTTGAGTACTCGTCCACCCTCCCACTGTAAATTTTTGTTTAAATTTTGTTCTGATATATCGGTGATTAAATTATGGTTAACCGTTGTTGCGAAATTATCAAGGGTTTTAAACAGGCTCAAATCTGATTTTGATGCGCCAAGGCAATCAATATCGCGAATATCACACCACCAATTTTCTGTTTCATTAACTGTAACGATATATTCTAGTTCTGGAATATATTGTAGCGTTGAGTCGTATCTTTTCCTTAGATTCAGGGTATATTTTTTATCAAAATAAAAACCATCCCACTTGTTCCAATGAATTATTTGATCCGAGTTAGCCGTTTGGGGAGGTGTTTTTAATACCACTTGTAGCTGAGAGTGACTTTTGATTTTTTTTATAAATCTTGATGGGTGTAAAAAACCTTCTTGTATCGAATCAACAATTAAATTAAGTACAGTCCCCATGCTTATCCTTTGTTTAGACTTGCGTTTAACTAGCTCAAAATCTAATAATGCCAAAGAAGTATTCCTTTTAATATTGATAAAATACTGTTTTTTTAGTTGTTTCCATTATATATCTAAAGTGTTTAGGTTTTTTTTGTTTTAAAAGGAGTTGTGTAGTTGGCTGTAATATCATTAGCCTCTAACTTGTATTGATTCAGACGTTGTTTGACAGTTTGACTGTCTTCAAACTTATTATCAGTGGCTATAGATCTTATAAATTGACGAGCGTTATTAACTAACTTTTCTAATAAGTTCTTATTTATTATTTTTATATTTTTACTTGGAGAACACGCATACTCAAAACAAGCAGATAAATGAATCATAATAGGTACACATTTAGCACCATTGCCATAATTGTTATTAAACCAAATTTCAGAACCATTCAGCTGGTTACAATCGTGTTTACAAATAAGATCCGTAGTTGCACCATTTTTACATTCAATAACTAAAAATTTTAAATCATCCAATAGCCAGAGATTATCTGGTCCTTTTCCATAATCATTTTCTGGGCGTTGGCCTATAAAGCCAAGAAGGTATGCTAAATCTTTAAAAGCATCTTCAAATATATTTGCAGTGCCTTCACTAAATATAAGTTTTGAAAATACTCCCTCTGCATAGATAATAAGTTTGTTCCCATCTTTAAATTTTTCTTTTAAATAGGTAGAACATTGTATTGCTTGTGATCCGGTATGATTTTGTAGTGGTCTATAACAGATGCCTTCGATTGGTTTAAGAACCCTTAAATTATCAGATATAGCGGATAACTGAGTTTTTTGCGATTCCACCTTATCGTACTTGTTTATATATTCTGACATATATTGTTTTAACACGCCTCTTAATAAAGGATCTTCATTTGACCTATTGATTTCATTCAAAATTCTATTTGCTGCTTCTTGTGGTTTCCCAGAGCGATCTAAATCGTAAGCCTCTCTTAAAGCTATTTTTATTGGGTCAGTTTTATTTTGATTAGAATAATTTAAGTCTGCCATAATACCCCTGCTTAACTTAACCCATTGAGGATCCCTTTTTAGACAGTAGTTTATGACGGTTTTAATCTCATCAGCTCCCTTTTCTTTTATTTGGTCTGCTATTTGCTCTGATAGTTCTAATTGAGCCTTTGTCGCGGGTGAAAATAGTTCTAAAGTTTCGCCCGTATAAAGCTGAGAAGTAAGATCTTTCCCCATAAGAAAAATGACGCAATAATCATCATTAGATCTAATTCCTCTCCCCATCCCCTGTTCCACTTTATGAACTATTTGATTTACTCTGTTCGAACTACCCGCAAGTTCACTCTGGCGAATTTTATCAATATTATTTCTGGCTGCTGGTAATCCATCTATAACTAACAATCGGCAAGCATTTTCGGGTAAATCAATCCCATCATATTTGTTAACTAAAATAGTTAATCCAATATGAGTCGTTTTAAGTTGTTCAATTCCATGAAGTATACTGTCTTTATTTAAAATGAGATTCGCCGCATCCTCCCAAAACTCCACTCGCTTGTTAGAAGGGACAATTACTACTACGTTATATTCTTTGGCTAATTCCAAACATAATGCTTTAACATCACTATCAAACATATTGGTGTTAAGAGCTTGTGGTAGTAAGATTAATCTGTCACCTACATCTCCCGCTGAATCTGGTGTGATTGGGGTATTAAGGTATTGGGGGCTTACACCAAAATGGGTGGTTAAGACGCTATCGTCCGATAATGTGGCAGTCATAAATATTTTTCTTGATGCATTACTCAGAGATGGAATCACATCGATTGGAATACAATTACTTGTAATTTCAATGGTATTCTTACTAATTACGCAACTACATCGCTCTAAATTTTCTTTAATCAATGCCCATTTAAATTTTATTTCTTCATGATTTTTGTTTTCAATTAAAACCTGCATTACATTACTTAGATTTTCTTGCCAGTTCCAATATGGGATTAAGATGTAGGCAAAAGGATCCCCTGATTTAATCTCCAAATATTTTGCTTCTGACTGCCTTTTCATTGCCTCTTCAAAAATACTATATATTTTTTTATGTGCTGGGTTAGAGGATGATACATTCAAAGTGAATTGTTCTTCGACTGTATTTACGCATGCATGGGCATCATCAATAAGGATCGTTTTAATGGGTATTTTGGTTCCTTCATCCCCAACTCCAAATACTGATTTCCCGTTAATTAATTTATATATATTAGTTACTAAAATTGCTTTCCCTTTTAAAAAACTCTCATTTTCAGGGTTGTCGACTGCATTTAATCCAAGATCTTTTGCTTCGGATAAAACTTGCTCTACTAAAAAATTATCTGGAACAATGTAAACTACAGGACCTTTCTTCTCATTCAGGCAACTTTTTAAAATTAAAAGACCAACCACTGTTTTACCGCCGCCTGTATTCATTTTTATGACCAGGTTTCGTTCCTCTTTTCGGTCAAACCACTTGCTCCATACTTGAGATTGCACATCGCGGGGGTAATGAAATTTGTTTGATTTTTTATTGGGTAACGCATTAAAAATTTCTCTCGGCTTTAAAACAGTATCAACAGTTTGTCCCGTACCCAGTTTGGAAAAATCTAATGCCATTTAATATCCTTTAAAGTTTACTGTTAATCCATATTGGCCAAAGAGTAATTAGGCCTGTAATTGCAATTTTAAGTGCATGTTCAGCGCATCAGCAACCTTCACCAGGGTCTCTAATGAAGGGATAAATGAACTATTGCCACTTTCAAGGCGAGAAATAACAGATTGTTTGGTTCCAATTTTACTGGCCAATTCAGATTGCGTCATATGTCGCTTTTTACGGGCATTTACAATCATTACTGCTATATTATTAATAATTTGCTCACGCTCATAGTGCTTGGCAAATTCTTCATCTTGATTGATTTTATCGTTAATAAATTCATTTAAGGTAAGTGCTTTCATGATCGTATACCTCCATCATTCGTTTTTCAGCCAGTTCAATTTCTTGCTTTGGCGCTTTTTGTGATTGTTTTTTATAGGCATGTAAAAGAACGATGATTTCTTTTTGAATGCACACATAAAAAAACCGATAACCACTGCGCGATGTTTTAATTTTAATTTCCCAAAGCGAGCCTTTTATTTGCCTGAATTGCACCCGTGGGCTATCAAAACCCAGTTCTTCAACACTCTGTAAACAACCAGCAAGTCGCGCTATTTCATCGGACGGTAAATCATTTAGAAATTCCGCCACGGGGTTTTTGCCCGATTTTTTTTGATAAAATTTTATTTTCATATTAATTTATAGCATAAATGTGATAATTTGGAAAGTATTTAACTAAACTTAATCCATGGATTTTAGTTTATTGCTTAACGTTTCCGAGTTATTCAATGATTCTAGTTTATCGAGCAGTTCCTTGATTGGTCTATGATTTTTTAGTAAAGGGTTTGCCCACAAAAACAAGATATCGTCGTCAGTTAATATTTTTTGCACTATATCTGGCTTTTCCTCCAGTAAAATCTCTACAGCACAAGCTACTAACCATTTCGAGGTTGATAGTTCACCTTTTGCGATTTCCTCAATAGTTTTTGGAGCAATACTTTTATCTTTACTAAAAAGCATCCTGGCTTTTTGGTGCAGTTTTTCTGATTTATTGTGAATGGATAATAATTCAGAGAATACCGCCTGAATTTTCAAAGAAACATCTGTTTTTACATTTTCGGAAAGTCCTAGTTGATTAAGCAGTGTCAGCGCTTGTTGTTTTTTTTCATCAGGAAGGCTTGCTGTCTTTATTTTAAGTTGCCCAATAGCGGCACTTATCATGGCATCATAAACATTCAAGTCGATGTGATCTTCAAAACATAACTTGCTTAGTTCATCAATAGCATCAATAAAGCTACCGGGTAATCGAATTCTAAAATCTTTTTGCTCGGACAGAGCCTTTGTGGAAAAGTAATGCTCAATAGCCACTAGATTATTCATGTAGTGCTTTAATTCAATGGTTTCTTCCTGGCTTAATTTATCCCAGCTATCGAATTCATCGCAGTTATTTGCTTGAAATGAGCCATAGGTTGTTTTTTTATCGGCTGATTGCACGTGAACTCTAGGTGGTTTATTCATGTTTGCTTTAACGGCAAACGATAATTTTTTCATGAATCTACTCCTGTTAATGGCCTACTCCCCACAGTAGGGAGTAGGGCAATAGTCAGTATTTATAATCGGGTATTCTTTCTATTCTGTTATCAATGAATTCAACCAGTTGATCGCAAAATACTCCTTTCATCGGTTTATAGGGTATCACTGGCCACACCAGCATGTCTGAGAAGTCTTTGTTAAGGTAAAAGGAAATATTGTATAAGTCTTGCGCCTCATCCAACTCGATACAGACAAAACCATCTAAATAACGCGCATGAACTCTTATAGCAAGCGCATTAGACGATAGTTCATACCATTTAGATACGCCCCACGACCAAACGATCGCTTTATTCGTGTGCAGCAATTGTTGTTGGATAATTTCTGGAATAGTCATTGTGTTCTCCTATGTTTTTACTATGTGTCATTAAGACAAGAACAGTATAACAAGGGTAGCAAGAAATTTCAATTACTTTTATAAACTATATTTATAAGATTAATTTATAAAAATAGTTGACAACTATAAGCTTTTTTGAGATACTGTATTTGTTCCTTGAGAACAATAGTAAAAACATAGGAGAAAACATCATGTTACCCATTTTATCAAAAGAAAAACTATTTAAATTAGCCCCTTCCATATTCACACAAGAAAGTTCCCACAAAACAAGTGCTCAGTACTCACCTATCTCAACAGAGCAAATCATTGAAAAATTAATGTCAGAAGGATTTTTTCCAACTTGGGCAACTCAGACCAAAAGCCTTAGTCAAGAATCGAAAGCATTTGCAAAACACATGCTCCGTTTTCAACGCCATGATGTCATGCAAAATAATCAGGGGCTTTATCCAGAGCTTGTTCTTATTAATTCTCATGATGGCCTGTCTTCTTATCGCCTAATGGCGGGTCTTTTTCGGGTTGTGTGTGGTAATGGAATGATTGCGGGACAATCCTATGACGAAATTAGAATTAAACATCAGGGAGATGTTGTTGGAAATGTTATTGAAGGTACTTATAAGGTGATTGAAACCGCGAACAAGATGCTCGATGTATCAGATGATATGGCTTCAATTCATTTAAACGATACTGAAAAGATGATTTTTGCCGAAGCTGCCCATTCTCTAAAATTTTCTGATGATGAGGGCGCAATGATTGTAGCTCCTGAGCGTTTATTGCAACCAAGGCGTTATGTGGATCAAAAAGATAATGATTTGTTTACGGTGTTTAATGTCCTGCAAGAAAATTTAATTAAAGGAGGGATCCGTGGCCATCGTTTAAATAAATACGGTTACACCACTCGAACAAAAACGAGAGAAGTAAAAGCCATTGATCAAAATGTGAAATTAAATCGTGCGTTGTGGACGTTCACCGAAAAAATGATGGAAATAAAAAGGTAACGGAATTTTTTTAGAGGCAAAGAACAATCTCTTTGCCTGATCCTGAAAATAGCGTGATAACAACAGCAAGATGAAAGGAACATTTGATGAAATTAAGACTATACCACGGACGCAATACCCCAGAACAAGAAATGGATGATTGGGGCTTTGAAGGAGCAACACTTAACGGTGTTGATGGGATTATATGGACTTATGGAGTGCTACGAGTGTTTTTTGTCAATGATAGCTCCTTAACGATAGCTAAGGATTTAACGGGATGGGATGAACTAGGGGATGGTTTAGAAATGTGTGTTTATGAGGACTTAATTAAAACCAAAGAGGGGTACTTTGGGGATTGGGAATTAATTTGAATATAAGTGGTATTTTATTGCTATTCTTTTTCCCTCCTTTTGTTAATTTTATATCTTATATATGCGCTGATAATTAATAGTATGTTAATTGATAAGATCACAGAATAATAAAAAATTCTGTGATCTAAAATTAGAGCATCCAATTTATTGATGATTAAAAATAAAAAAATCTTGATGTAAGAAAAAATAGCGTTAATATTAATCAGAATAATAATAAATAAAAATAACGCCACCTTCCGTTTTATTAAAGAAAAAAATAACATTATTGAATGTGCTTTTATTTGTAAGGATCTAATATTCATTCTAGGATAGTACCCTTCCTGATACCAATCCCACCGCTTCTAAGGGTATCGATTTTGAGTTCTCATTAGCGCAGTTTATGCCGTTAATTTTGGCAACTATAGTCCCTGATTGATAATCTGCTTTTAAAATGGAATCCGCAATTGCCGTGCAAGACATGAAATTAATGTTTATTTTAAATCGTAATTGATTTGGGTTATCAGAATCATGAAAAGGAGCCATGACGAATGCGCTGAAAATTGTACCCATGGGTATCGATTTTGATTCCTTAATATCAGACGAGGTGAAATTAAAATTCTTTGTAACCACAACTTCCCCCATCTTGCTTTCTGACACATAAATTCTTTTTGACTCTGATGTGAGTTCATTTTTATGTTCGGCCAGCAGTTTTAGAGACTCATTTTTATTAATAAACGGGATAGGGATAAACCAATCCACAATGGTTATCATGACCTTATCCAGAAAAGGAGGTTCAACACCATGAATTTTCGCGGCAATCTCGGACAACTCTTTTAGAGATATATAGGTTTGCTTTTCTTTTTGATCTAGTTTTGATTGAACTGAATAAGAGTGATAACCAAATAGACCAATAATAGTTAGTGGTATGATGTATTTACATGTAGTCCTAATACGGTTTTTCACTCGGATATCCCTTTTTTTTAATTGTATATTTACTAAATTTAATCCTAATGCGGAACAATACTAAACGGATGAAATAGCCTGTTTCTTCTCTTTTCGATGTTGCTTCCATTCTTTATCTTTAGAAAAGATCATGATTGATGACTCTTCAAAAAAATAGCTAATATCATCAATGCCAACCCATAAGCAATATTCCTTAATTTCAGAATAGATCTCTTTGCTTATTTCGATTTTAATTTTTTCTTTTTCAGGTGTTTTTTTTGCACTAATTAAAGCCATGGTATTCTCCAAAATTAACATAAATTTTATAAAAAATTTAGTTTACTATATCAGTAAAAAAAGGACATAAAAATAAAAATCGAAACAATTAATAGCGATTGGCAAACGGATCATAATTATTGCAATAATTTGTAGATGAATAACTACGATAATTGTTGTCATGATTTCTATAATAATCATCAAATGAATTGCTAGAACCAAATGTATTACCATTTACATCCAGACAACCAATCATTGGCAGGCCGCTTGCAGGATTAATTTTTGTATCATTTGATTCAGAGTAAGAATGAAAAGAATGCCGTTTAGCATACACTGCCTTCTCTTCTTCAGTCCATTCACTATAGGGTCGAAAATGAATGATTTTAGCAATTTTTTTCAGAAATCTTTTTAATATATCCATGATATAAATATCCCTATTGAGTAAATGGTTAAAAAAATACTGTGAATCACAAGTACGCAATTATTACGCGCTTTTCAAAAGATTTAATTTAAATAAATAATACTTAAATGCCCAGTTAAATATACATACAAAAAGAATGACTAAATAAAAAAGAACACACCCCTCGCAATGTTCATTGCATAAAACATATTTATTATTATTCAATAACTTACGTACAGATTTGCATTTTTAATTCTGCTAACTCCTCTGTTTTATATAGGTGCGTATCCACTCTTTAATAATAATCAATAAGTTATAAAATATCAACACCCAATCCACACCTAACAATTGAATATAAATAGTTTATAAAACAATAATACACACCTATTCGACACCTATAATTAAATGATATAATTATTTAGCATCAGTTAAAATTAATGCACTGAACCTGCATTCTAAATTTAAAAGAGGATTTTATGCCCAAGGCTTATTGTTATTTAAATCAAAAAATCATTGATCAACTCGAATCCATTAAAAAAGATGAAGGCCATGATTCATCGTCTCAAACAATGAAAGAAATGATTGAGCTAGGGATAAAGGTTTATCTCCATAATAAAGATAATCCAGTGATAAGCGAGGATGAAAAAAGACGTTTAGAAAAGGAAGAGGAATTAAATCGTCAACACACGACTCATCTTTTAAGATTGCTTGGAATCAGTGCTGATATTTTTCGTTGTGTTTATGATAAAAATAAACTTCAAAGTGATTCGAATAATCCCGAAGAACATATCGCAGAACTTAAGAAAAAGGTAGATAATTTCATTGAAGGATTTATCAATAATTAAGTTTTATAAATGGTATTTACCGTTAAATTTGAAAGTAAGACAGATAATTTTAATTCTAAAAATTTTACCAAGAATTGGACATTAATTGTTTTAATTGGAAATGAGTGGTTAATCCAATTAAAGTAAATGCGCCTAATGAAATAGCTAAACTACCATAATAAAACAGATCATTTCCATTGGGAAAATGAACTATTTGGTCAATAAATTCGATAAATAAAAAATACAATATCCAAATCAAAAATAACCACAGAGACAATCCCCTTTTTACATCGAAATAAAAACAATGAATACGACTTAATATTGCTAAAACGATAAAAAACGGGAGCGATATAAAATAGAAGAACATTTGCATTCCAGATGGATCATACGCAACCTGTAATAGGTTATTCATTTTAGTGGAACAAGCTATTAATACATAGACATAAATAAGGTAGGATGATGATCCATTTATCAATATAAGAGAGATTATTCCACTTATTTTTTTCATATAAAAAATTCCTATGATCAATTAACAGATTTTAATATATTTCCATTTCTTCTCGCTGAAGGGTCTTTAATTTATCAATTGAATTGCTTTTAATTTCAGGAATTTCAAGTTTAACCTGTTGTGAAATGGCTTCAAGGCACTTCTTAATTTGATCTTGATTTAAATCTGTTTTATTGAGGCTTCCAATCAATTTATCAACACTAACTGCTTTATTTAATGTATCAACTACTCCTTGTATCCCCCCGCTTTTATTGACATCATTAAAGTCTTTTTGATGCAGAGGAATAGCAATTTCTACAGTCTTTCCATGCTGTTTTAATCGTTCAATGGTTTGAATAATTACCCTATCCTCTTTAATAGGTTTACCATCATTATCCATGCAAATGACTATTTTATCAGTGAGCAATGCCATATCGATATTTACAAAATTTTCCTTGCCCAGTGTAGCTATAACGCGTTCATTTTGAACTGCATCTCTGATGCTTAGTCCTGTTTCTACACCTTCTGCAATATAGGTAACACTTTCATGCCCTGTACCCTCATTTAATATGACTCCAGCGCCTGCTTTTGAGCCATAAGTTTTCTTAGGTTTCATCTTCATTATCGCTTTATTTGCGGTTTCATTATCCAGATATACCGCTTCAACGCAGGCTACTTTATTGTCTTTGTCCCGAGCAATATTCAATAGTGCTGGTCTGTAGCGAACTTCTTCGGTATCTTTAGTATAAACATGGGGATGAAAGCGAATATTTTCTCCAGAAACATTATGAATCTTTCTGATTTCTTTTAAATACCGCTCTGCTATTGTGCCTGATATGGGTTTAGATTCTCGCGCTAATTGCATTCCATAATCTGATGTTTTTCTTTTCTTATAAGAATCGATTTCTTGAATCTTATTAGGGGTTTTGCTTGCTAATTTAATACGTTCCTTTAAGTCATCACCTGTTAATTTTGCAGCATATTCAAGACTTTCTTTAAAGTTTAGATTTAATGTTTTTTGAATCAAATGAAGCATATTTCCTTTTTCCTTTGTTTCAAAGTTATGCCAAACACCTCTTTTTTCTCCACTTAAACAGATGCTTAAGCTGCCGTTAGTACCGTATCGATATTCTGTTTTTGAAGAAAGCGCTCTATTGGGTTCTCCAAGTAGTGTTTCAATCACAAGCTCAGCCTGGTCGGATAAATGTTGTGACAGCGTGTTGGCATCATAGCGAGCTTCCTGGTTCTTAATTTGGGGCATGCTTTGCGCTAGCTTGGGTGATTTTGGTGGCTCATTGGGCGTTTTGGACTTTATTGGGGTATTCAGACGGCCAAGCGATTCCAATGCAGAAGTTTTTTCAGGAGTAACACGAAGTTGTTTTTGTAGTTTTTTATGATCGTCTGTATAAATCATCGCATGCAAGGAGCCTCGCGTTACCATGATATAAAATGAACGTAGATGGTTTACTTGAGCATTTTTAGTTTCAGCAACTCCAATAACAAATGGGGATGAAGCCCCTTGAATGGAGTAACTGGTAGCAGTATAACTATAATCCCAATGGGAATCCTTCAGCTGTTTTTTTTCCAGTACGTGCGCCACACCACTGCTGTCTTTTACGGTAAATGACTCATCATTTACCTCCGTCACCTGCACCCTTTCATTAGCGAAACGTCCCAAAGTT
Organism: Legionella quateirensis; assembly: GCF_001467955.1. Lineage (GTDB taxonomy): Bacteria > Pseudomonadota > Gammaproteobacteria > Legionellales > Legionellaceae > Legionella > Legionella quateirensis. The sequence continues at coordinate 127,344 of NZ_LNYR01000003.1, forward strand.
TTATCAGATTTTTTAAAGTGAATTTTTTCACCCACCGAAACCTTTCCTGGCATGGATTGAAACAATTCAATCTTCCAGTCTTTATTTTCTTTTTCAGGAACAAAGAGACATTTATTTCCTTTCGTATCATTTAATACCACTACTTTCGCTGACTCATCTACCGAAACCACTTTAAAATAGTGCTCTCCTTTCTTTAAAAAATACTCTTCTTTCTTTTTTAAGCAATCTCGATACGTTTCACAATAATAAAGCTCTGCAGTGGTGTAGTTCGTGCTTAGTAGCCGCGGAAACTCTTTGTTTTCAAGGCCTATGCTAGACTCTTTCATCAGCGCATTTCTAATCAGACCATTTGCAACTTCCCTTTTTTTATTCTCATGAATGATAACAATGGTGTTATCACGGCATGCGGGTGTACGTGATAAATAATCTCCTACAGCCATTTCTATGGGGCTTTTTTGTTTTAATTCTTCCTGGAAGAGTTCTCTTTGTTCTTGTTGAGTGGGTTCCTGTTCCAGGCTCGTTTGAGTCGAATGGCCTGTTTCAATAATTGAAGAGGTAATGTCATGGTAAGGACTATCGGCTTTAGTCCGGGTGATTGAGTCTAAGGGTTGATTAGCTAACTGAGTTAAGGCCTTATCAATATCACCCGTGATTAATGTTTCGATTGCTTTTTTATATCCGATGACTTGTTGTCGCACCAAATCATCCATACAGGCCACTCTGATGCTTCCTTCTTGAATCAATATCTTGCTTGGCTTACCACTTTCAATGCTTTGATGCTGGCTAATATCGCCAAGCATTGCGCAACGAGCGCCCGAACTATGAATTTTTTGGATGAGGCTTGCGCAATCTCGATTAGAGACCATAGAAGATTCATCAAGCAGCACAAGTGTTTCTTTGTTTAATGTCGATTCCTGTTCTTGTTCAATAAGAAAACTCTTTAATGTTTGCGCTTCAATGCCCAGCGCCCTCATTTCCTTTACAGCCTGGTGTGTGGGCGCGACCGCAATCAGCTCAACCTTTTCATGAGTCATCGATTGAACATGTCTGATGGTGTCAATCGCACTTCGAGTCATGGTTGTTTTTCCTGTTCCTGCATAACCCTGAATCATAATAAACTGATCGGATGTAGTCGTGATTAACTCACAGGCTTCTTTTTGGCCTTTGGTAAGGTGCGTCAGTTCTAATTGTTTTCGTGCTTCATCACCACTCATCAGCGGCTTTATCATGTTAATGCCTGCTTTAACATTCTTGATAATTGACTCTTCAAATGCCACCGCTTCTTTGGTGGTCAAAATCTCGTTCCCCCCTGATATTAAATCCCCATTAGTTATGACCTTATCCAAGACGTTATTTAATTCGTTAAGTCCTGCTTTTCCTATAGCCTGATGAACAGCAACCTTAAGCAAGTCTGACCGAGTAAAGGCTGCTTCTCGTTCCGAAAGATGTGCTATTGCAAAATTCAGCGCTTTTTCTGCATCACTTTTCGGGGTTTTTTCCGCGGTTAAAACAGTTAAGGCCTGTTCCAGTGACGTGAGCAGATCAGCCGTGGTTCTACGGTCAATAATCTGTGCACCATGATTGGTTTTGGCAGCATCCAAAGTCAGCGATATCGCTGAGGATTTTGTTGCAGTCTTCATTGCAAACCGATTAGCCTTGTCCACATCATCCGTAATAATCATTAATTCTTCTTTGCTCGATTCGCATAATACCGACATGGTATTTTGTTTGAGCGCATAGGCCGGTAGTGTCATAATGGTTTGTTTCACGGGTTTAATATCATCAGAATAAATGGTTTTGGCATAGGCATGGCTCAATGGGAAATGCTTTTCGTTACTTGTGATAAGATGAATAGTTTTTTTTCCATCTTTTATTTTTATTCCATGGCGGGTAAATGCAGTGACCTCATATTGGTTGCCGATTTTTAATCCTTCAAAGGATAAACTGCCCGTAGCAATTAATCGATCTCCTATCCCTACTGATAATGGTGTTTGTTCATAAACCTGCATGGAATCTGTAATATTTTTAGCAGCAAGTTGTGATCTTGCCCCGTTATGATTCCGAACAATCAATTGATTGTCTTTTTCATTGACACCGATTACCGTGAATTTTTTTGATTCTGTACGGGTGTTCTGGATTAATACCCAATCGGGCTGATAACTTTTGGCCAGTTTTTTTTCACTGAGGGTCAAGGACATACGGGTTAACGTATTTATACTCTTTTCATCTACTGAAATCTCCCCGTGCTCTTTTAACTGCTTACGGATTGCTTCATTGACCTCTTTCGCTTCGAGCTTTGAGACAGTTAATACTTTTGTATTCTGCCTCTGGTTCAACGGCAAGTTACTGTACATTTGTGCTGTTTTTAGAATACGCCCTTCAATCGTTTTTTCTTCTATGAGATTGATGTTGGTGGCAGGCGCTTTCCTGTCATCAACATCAAATGTTTTTATGCCGGCTTTATTCAACAAGTCGGGAATATCGGATTTAAAACCAGAAAGGGATTGTGATTTTTCCAGCAAAATGACTTTGGCACTCCGCTTGTCGGCAATAGATAATAAAGTATTCATCTCGTCAGGTGTCAGACGCTGTGATTCATCCACAATCAGCACCTCGCGCTCCTTTTTACTGTTAAAGAAAGGTAATTTATGCTCTGAACGATGACGATAATTAAAGCCTGCTACTGTTTCACACAAATCCTGTTTTCCAATAGATACAATCCATTGCCACAGGGTAGGCGCTGATTTAGTCATGTCCTTATTCATCGTCCGCGCAGAAAATGCAGAAGGAGAAAGAATACGAATTTTTTTTGAATCCTGTGAATAATCAATTAAAGTGCTTAAGAGCTCACGCGAGGCAGCGCTTTGTTGTTTGATGCGCACAACTCCTTCTTTGTTAAATAAGGCTTGAGTTACTGCTTTTTGAATGGACTCATTTTCGGTGAGTTTGCAAACCTTTTCCGTATTGCGTTCTATGCCTTTTTTTTGGTGTGTGAAGTTCACGATTTTTTTAATGAGCTCTTGTTCCTTGTTAATGAGCTTACTCGTTGTAAAAGAGGAGTTTTCTGTATTAAGAGCAATCAGATTTTGTGCATCAATTTCTTTATCAATCCGTGACATCAGCGCTTCAAAGCCCTGTTCACCTAAGGAAAAATAAAGGCTAGTCTGTAACACTTCCTGATAGGTAAAGGTTAGTTTTTTTTCCTCTAAATGCGCAATTGCATCAAGAACACTTCTATCGAGTTCTTGATTATTGGACATGGCTTCTTTGGGCGTATGCGATTCTTTAGTTTTTTCTTTTAAGGTGGCAAGATAGGTGGCTGGATTAATGCCTAACGCTTCACTTTCAGCGCTCCATCGTGTGCGTAATTGCTCTGGAGAAACCATTTCCTTTGATTTCCTTGAATCCAAAGTTGCTCTGTCATACGCTTTTAATGAATGAGAGTGCATCCCTTTAATGTGTTCTTCAACCTGGGTACGGCGTTTAGAGATTTGTTCCAACAATGCCTTATCAAAATGCTTGATTTCAAATAAACCATGGGCATCACCCGTATGCTCTATTTCGAGTCCCATTTCTTTTAAACCCAGAGCTATTTCAGATCGGTACACAAGCCCCAAAAAGATTTGATTATTCATAATCCATTCCATGGTGCCATTATTGCGACTGATATCAGAAGCCAAAGCACGCCATTTGCCATCCAACCGCTCGGTGAAATTCATCAACAATGCGTGCACATGCAGCTGAGGATCAAGCTCTCGGGAGGTATCATGAAGAATGGCTGCAAAACAAAGATTCCCTGTTTTTTCATATTCCATGCCATCTTTTCCTGATTTACGGGCTTCTGCCGCCTCCTTCTCAATCAGTTTTAAGACTGTCTTTACCGCATTAAGGTGCAAATCAATAAATTCTTTGTGTTCACAAACCAGTCCAAGATACGACACGGATTTTGGGGCAGAAAAAGTTAAATCATAGCCGCCTCGCCTGTTCATTTCACCAGTGGCTGATTTCAAGCCTTTAATCAGATCGCTACTTGGTAATTCGCCACTGACAAGAGACTCAAGGGTATTTACGTTAACTTCTCCAGAAAGATTTTGACGTGCAGCACTTAATCCAAACCATTGGGTAACCAATTGGTTCGTAAAATAATAATTTTCCTGATCAAAATAATAACCAGGCTTTTTAATGGGTTTAACTCGCAGACTTAACATGATTTATTCCTCTATCAAAAAATGAATTCTTTATCGGACTCGCGTTCGATACGTTTGATGTTGGTTGGCGCTTGCACCTCAAAACGATTGCCGGTGGGCTCATTAACAGCAGAATCATTTTTAAGATTTGCATCACACGGAGGGAGAGACGGCATGGCACGAGGTAAAAACCCTGCGGCCTTTATACTTCTTTTTTGATAATGAAGTTCCAGCTTTGTAATAGGGTATTGACCTGGCAATCGCAGATAACAGGTAAGCGGATCAAGTCCCATAATTTCAGGATAGGTTACTAAGGGGCGTGTTATACGGTTTTTTCCTAATGAAATACCGTCACGAATGGAGTTGGCTCCATAAGAGTAATTTTCTCGGGTGTCATCAATTTCTTCATCCCCAAGCTCTTTACTGACAAGTTGCGCCATTTCATGGCTTGGACTTGCAAAAAAGGCTCGGGTATTAAGCAAATCAAAAATTTCAGCTGCCCCACTACGACCATATACCTTCTCTAATTGACTAAAGCTCTGCATTCCCAGAAGAAAACAGCCGCCAAATTTCCTGACTTCAGCAATGGTTTCACCCAATAAGGGTAATTTGTGCAGGCTTGGTAATTCATCGCAAATAAACCAAATTCGCCTGTTCGCGTCTTCTGGCAAACTTAAGAGTGTCAGTGATGCCATGGCAATCCACATCGAAATCAACGGCTTTAAAGATTTATGTTGTTCCCCATTGCTTGATATAAAAAGCCAGCCCTCCAAATCTTTATTTAACAGATAATCACGAATGGAAAAGGAAGCCTTCCCAGACTCATCAAGCCCACTTAACGACTGCATTGATTTAAGGTAGGTTGTAATGACGGAGCGAATGGAGATGGCTGTTTTTTCTATTTTATTACTGACTAAAGTCGCTGCAGCTGTACCGCTGAGATAAGGTTCCAACTCGCTAAACTCGCCAGTTACAAGTAACCCTAACAGCTTGGATAAGGAACGTTCTTTATCCTCACGCATTTGACTTGCAAGACAGGCAAACACGGTACGTGCTGCATTAACCCAAAACGGATCGTTTTCTCCGTGCATGGGGATGAGGCTTTCTGCCATATTCTCCAGTAATTCATCTTTTGGGGCTTCCAGCCATAAATCCCAATTAGCGCAGCGTGCATCAAAGGGATTGAGTAAGACATCATGACCTTCCTGAAAATACGCCTGAGTAAACGTGCACCCCTTATCATAAACAATGACTCGGTCGCCACGCGCACGTAAACAATCCATCAATTTCATGATGAACTGACTTTTTCCCATACCGACCGTACCATGTACTAATAAATGCTGTACCTCTGAGCCTTGCAAAAGAGGGAATCCATCAAGATGTAAATCAGATGCTTTTCTTTGCTTTATTATCTGTTTTTTAAGTGTTTCTGATGAGACTAAACTCGCCCCTCGTATAAATTGGTTTTGTGTTTGTACCTTTCCTCTATAAATGAAATATCGGCTCACCAAAAGTGCCACAATCAACGATAAGGGAAAACTCCATAAAGTTGACTGTAACAAGAATGTCAGTAAACGATCTGAGGTAGCAGAAAAATAGTGATTGTGGAGAAGCTGCTCGACAGTTTGTGATGCATACCCCCCTTTAACAGGGATAGAAAATACATGTGGCACCCCTGCCAGGTGATAAAAATGAGCCGCGTGATAGGACACCGTCTGTCTTATCATTCCATGTGGCGCAAAGATACAAGTCAATACAATGCTTAACCCTGCCCAAATGAATAAGTAAACATGAAAGAGCGCTTTGTTAATCTGAAACCACATCCGCAGATTATGGAATGAGATCTGGCCTCCCCGGGTATAATGTTTGTAATTGGATTCATGACTCATTTTATCTTCCTCCTGCTTGTTTTGGGCAAAGCAGCGGCTTCCACTGCTTGTATTTGTGGTTAAAAATTATTCTTTTTGGTGTGTTTTTTTTATTTTAAGGGTATTGCCGCACTGGCATTTTTATCCTTATCAAAATAATTCTTTATGAGAGTAAACAGCGCACTGATGCCTATTCTATTGAGCTCCATTTCAACAAGGATGCTCGTTAAGATCCCGCTGATGAAAAAAGCGCCAAAGGATATGAAGAAGGCAGCACTGGGAAACAAGAACAGTGAAGGAATCAAAACAATCCCCGCAAATATTCGATAGGCTATAGTTCCAGCCCGCCTTATTTGTTTTACTATCAATGAGCCTGTTCTTAGTTTGTGTTTCAATTGATAGTCAATCAAAATGTATTGATTTAATGAGCTGTAAATGAATAGAAAAACAAAAAGGCACAGTCCTAGAGCCATTAATGGCAGCCAGAAAAAAATGTAGATGAGCTCGTGCGTTGAAGTCTCCACCATCAACACGTTCCAATAAAAAGGAAGTGGAAGTAAAAATCCTAGAAGTATTGTTCCATATAGTTTAAAAAAAACATGCAAAAACAAACGCCTGTTCGCCTGGTAATACTCCTTGGCCGGCATAATATCCACGTCCAAGGTTTTTAATATTTCTATATCCAAGGCGATGGCCTCTTTTAATTCTTGTGAATTCATTTCTTCATTATTCATGGATAAGCTCCTTCTTTGGGGCTGATTTATCATGATGATCAACCCATTTAGTAAAATAGGCGGGTATAGCCACGTTGGTTTGCCCCAGTTTTTTACCTTCGCCTACATCGTTGTTTGTTGTTTCAACCGCTTGCTGGTATTGACTCTTTAAACGCCCTCCTCCACTGCTTGTTTTATTGACCGCCGCATCTACCTGATTATTAATTTTTTGCTGCATACTTTTGACTCTTGATGCATCCATGCCAACTCCCATAGCCTTTCCAGAATCCTCCAATGCATTACTGTTTTTGTGGTAGTCAGCTCTCATTTGTGACTCTTTTGTACTTAATGGATTTGCTGCATCCTGATAAAAGGAGTCAATCCGAGCATTTTTAGAAGCATTGCCGTATTGTGCGATTAAACCTTCTCGTTGTTCACTGATAAACTCATTAGCTAGCGTTTGTAATTGTTTTAATGAGGCCAGATCTGAAGGATTGGAATACAATTCATCTCGTGCCTTCTCTCCAATGCGGTGTGCCACAAAGCCAGGAAATGCCTGATTAAGATCGGTGGTAATCTGATCGGAGTTTGATTCCACATAACTCCTGGCCGTGCTAATGCGAGCCGCTTTAGACATCGAGGCATCGTAGTTTTGGCTTGCCGTTTGCGCCTCCCTTAAATCGGTACCCATTTGATTCGAAAGGCTTGCCCCTTCCGAATGGCTGTTATCAAAATGATGGTTTTGGGCAAACTGACTCACGTAATTAAGCGCCTGATTAAAGTCTTCTGCTTCCTTCGCTGATATGCTGCTGTCCGTTCCTTCATGGTAACGATCACTACTCGTTGATGACCGATCGAACTTGGCATGGCTATCAGCACCTCCTGTTGCTCCAAAAGCAAACCGCCCAATGCTTCCCAGCATGCTTTTTTCACTTGCAACTCCGGCGTGGATATTTAATCCAGCAGCGGTCATATGAGCCAGCGCATCCTCTTGGCTTATCCCTTCGCGTTTAGCTACATCCGAGGCAATATGCGTCATGGTCGATAATGCCTGGCTGTATTGACCGGATTCACTTGTCGACACTCCATCGCCCAAACGCATATCATGACCCTGCATTTTAGATAACTGCACGGCACTGTGCGCAAAACTGGACAAGGACGTTTGATAATGCTGACTTTCATTGGCTGCAGCCTGTCTGGATTCTTCAAAAGCCTGATTTAAAGAGCCGCTTAAGGCCTTTGTATCTGAAATGTGTACGGGTCCTCGTGACATCCCAGGATTTACGTCAAAAACAGCATCCCCATGGCTTGTGGTAGTCTTAAGCACACCACTTCCCAATTGTTCCGTGTGCATCCCATGCATGTTCGTCCAATTGGTATCGTGCTTGTTAGCCGAAACGTTATTGGCGCTGGTATTTTCATAGTTCATATTCCAACCGCTGTAACTTGCCATTGAGATGTTACCTGCAGCTGTAGATTGCGCTTCACTGACTGACAAAGATTGTGCCATACCACCAAAATGCTGGGAGGATGTACTCAAAATCTGTCCCAATCCTTTCGTGATGTACAGGGCAATAACAGGAACACTTGCCGCCAATGCACCTGCCGTATAGGCAAAATTACTTTGCATGCTGGCTAATGAATCGATATTAGAGAAGGTCACACCTCCTGTTTTTTGACCAAACAAAGTAATGGTGGTACTTGAGGCCATGGAAACAAACCAATGAAAAATAATAAACATCGGCGGCCATGACCAAAGGTAGATTTGAGATTGCACCCACAGGAAATAAGCGTTACTCAGGGTCGGAAAAAATGAAATCAAAACGACTAATGGAAAGATACACAGCGTCAACATCCACATCACGGTCATATAGTAAGGCAGGCGAAATCCTGCAAGCCAAAAGCTATTGGCTTCAGCGATGTGCATTTTTTGGGTGCTGTCCGTATTGGTGTAATTCATGAGTGCGGCATCAGCTCCTGAGAAAGCAAAAGCATCGGCTGCGGCATCTCGGGTCGCATTAATTAAGATATTTTGGGTGAGTGTTTCGGCAGCATCTTCGGTAATGTTCATGTAATATTTGTGAGCGGCCTCCAACCTGTCACCAAAAGTCTTTTCGCCAGGCAACGAACTGCTGTCTGTGTTGCGTGATGTTAAAGCGCCTGTGGTTACCAGATGATTAAGACGTTCCAACTCCAATTTCGCTGCAATGGGTAGTCGAGTCTTCAAATTGGCTGCTGCATCACCACAACTTAAATTGACTCCATTATGCATAATCACCCGATAAATGGGTGATGGCTCTTCAAAATAGGTTTTAGAAAGATGAGCACTTTGGGTAAGCTCTTGAGGGCTTAATTGATGGCTTGCCAAAAGTTTTGCCGTAAACACGCATTGGCGGATATAGGACGATAGATCTTGTGCCAAATCAGGCGACATGGAGAGCCTTGTCTGAGTTGCTGCAAGCCAAGTCCTTGCACCAAAAATCATTCCTGTTTTGTTGTACTCCAGACTATCTGGCATGCGAAATACATCACTAAAGGCGGTCGTAATTCCATACCCCATGCCACTAATCAATGAGGCAGGTAAAGCAACGCCTAGAGGTACATGATCAACCGTTAAGGCTTCCCCTGCTCCTTCGGCTGTCTGCATGTCAATAATAGCCACAGGCACTTTAATTCCCAGCACGCAATACATAACTAAAAAGGTGGTCAGCATAAAGCGAGTTAATGATTCGAGCTTTTTCCCCATCACGTACTGATAACCGACCATACCAACGGATAGAATCATGATAATGTCACACGCCGTACTAAAGGTAGATTCAGTAAGCAAAGTGGCCATACCATCGAGCAGCTCTTTTAAATAAATCCCATTTTGTGGGGTATAGATTAACAATGGGCTCATTGTGCTCCTCCAGTATAGGATTGTCTTAAGATGGGATTAAGGGCATTAAGTGCCTGCTTCACGTTGTTTTGAACCAATTGATTGGTGGTCAGTGCCGCATTAAAACGCGCTCTTGATTCGCTATTAAAATTATCTACAAATTGTTGTGCCACCTGCAGATTTTTAAATAGTTTTTCTTCATGGGCATTTCCTATATCACGCCCTGCAAGGGATGCTCGAATCACTTCAAGTGAGTTTGCAAGATATTGCGCAAGCAAATCCGTTGCTACACTCTGGGCAAGCTCATAACTGCTTTGTATGCCAATATTCTGCTGTGCGCTGGCTGAAATAAGCTGAAATACGGACGGCTGGGTGAGTTCAATTAACCCTTTTTGTTGGGGCGTTAACGCAGTCCCTGATTTGATATTCTCATAAACTCCCTGCAGGATGGCTTGCACCTGAGAAACCAGAGCGTCTTTGCTGCTGATCTCCTGGCTTCCTTTCACATTGATGGCAACACATTTTATGGGCTTGTTCGAATCAGTACACTTATAGCTGGGTAATTTGCCTCCATAGAGCAAGGCTTTTACAAAATCCTGATTAGTCGCTAATGAGGGATACGTTTGCATCCCTCCTTTGGCATCAAATACCAGCGTTCCTGAAATCGACATATAGACTTCTGAAATTTCTGTATCTGATTTGATGAATTCATTCAGTTGTAATGCATCCCAAACTACGTTGGTATTCAAAAGAGCCCTGTCTTTATATTCTGAATCGTTTTTTGCCTGTTCCAATCGTTTTTCAATCTCCCCTCCTGTCGAACATTTATGTCGGGCTTCTGCCCAATCGGTGTATACATTACGATTACGCCCGATGTCCTCACACAAACGCTGATGTGCCGCTCTATTTTTAGGATAAAGCGCTGCAGTCAGATTTTCTCCCATCTCGCACGAATTAAAATTAGTCCCATTAATATCATTTGCCAGTTTTTGCATGTACTGCATGGCATGAGCAATTTCAGGCAGTTCGGTCTCGAGTGCAAGGTTCATTGCATAGCCTGCCCCGTTACTTAAAATATTCTGCATGAATGAAACAATCTGCTCTGATTTAATAAAGGAAAAACCACCTGCAAAAATATCAATTCCGCCACATCCTGAGCGAAAACCAGGTACATCAACGTGAGCTATCTGAATGGAGCGCACCTGATTTCTGGCATAGACAGAACCTAATGATGCAAATCCTGCTGCCTGTGATTCATAGGAATGGCTACCTGTGACATTCGCAGAATAACCAAGATTATTAAAAAAATGATTTAAATCGGTACTGGCTGATGCATGAACACCATTTCCTGCCACGCAAGTAAAAGACGCAACAACGGTTAGCACAAGAGCTCTAATCATTAAATTTCTCCTCAATGTGTTGCTTTAATTCATGAACTCTTTGTGCCAGCTGATAAGGTGTTGCCTCTCCAAACAAGACAGCGTAGGCTTCCAGGGTATGTCGATTGACTAAAAACAAGGCGGGAACCGTAGGCTTATACCCTCCTGATACATAGAACGTTTGAAAAAGTTCAGGTGTTAATGGTGTGGTATCGAGTCCATCCAGGGATTCTCCATCCAGGCTAAAAGCACGAACCTTAATATGAAATGTTTTTGAAAAATCCTTTAAAACAGGGGAGAATTTTTTACAATGCGGGCAGGTGCTTCGATAAATAAATGCAAAATAATAATTTTTAGATAAATCTTTAGCTTCAGCTGATTCCTTCTGTGCAAAAGCTTTAGGGGCTTGCTTTTTCAATAACAATGCATTGAGTTCTTCAACTGCGACATTGGCGTGCAATGGATTAATTACAGAACAAAGCAGTAAAAAAATGATGCGGACAATCATGCTTCAAACCCCTCATAGCTGTATCGTTTGTAATGAGTCGCCACATCCAGCAGACGTTCCTTTAATTCGGTTGTGGAGACAAAACCGTAGGACAAGGGCAACATTTGTTGTGTTTTTAAATCAACAAGAAACAGTGCTGGCATGTAGCGTGACTGCAAATTCATTGTTTTTTGTATTTCATGAAGAGGTATGTTTTTAGGATTAGGAAGACCTTCAATGGGTTGTCCATCTGTCGTGACCGAAATCATGGAAAAGTGGGTCAGATTGACGAATGGCACAAGATGAGTGATGAATTTTTGCGAAATGGAACTGTTCCCTTTGTAAAAAAGGATTAATCCATAACGTTTCGCCCCTTCTCTGACTACCCTCTCCATTAAAAGATTCATTGAATCATTGCGAATGGCCACAGCCGTATTGTCGGTTGGAAAATTTAAGGAATGATCCAGCTCGGGATGAGACAACAGCACCTGTTGCCAGTACTGGACAAATTTCTGATTGTTTTTGGCATACACCTGCTGGGCTTTCATGTACTCATAAGTTGCATCAAATGATGGGGCAATTAATGCCGATGCGAGCTTATTCATTGTGGCTTTGCGGACTTCCATGAGCTGCTCATAAGGAGTCAGCGAAGGCTTTGGCACCTTTGGATTTTGAACAGGTTTCATCTGAGGCTCTTTGTTTTCTGTACTGTACCAATGAAACCCATGAGCGGGTGGACTTACTAAATCAGCCATGACCGGCATGGAAAGTAACATTAAAATAATAGTGAATAATCTCATTTTTGTTCCGCCTTTTTCTGGACTCGCCGTTTGATTTCATCCATGGCTTTTGAAGGATCTGGGCTATTTAAAACGACATCGCCTACAATTCCTGCTTCTTTTGTTGGCTGTCCTTGGGGAAATGGATAGACAGGGTTTAAAAAATCGATGCGCCCCATATCAAGGCTTTGTAATTCATTCACACTGAGCCCCGCGCAGCGTGTATGCTCTGCATCTCCTAAAGCATTGGGATTTAATTGTCTTAAACGTCCTTCGGCCTGGATAATGCGTGCCATTTTGCTGTCAAAAACACAATAGGTTCGTTTGTGCTCCAGACAGGTGCCAAAAATGGGATCTTTCTGACTGCAAAATTCGCCTACATAATGAGCCAGATAATTGAGTTTGGCTTTGCCTAAAGCCTTATCTTCTTCACGACACAAATCGATATGGAGCTTGTCTGCCCAGCCTTCATTCGAACAACAATCAATAATGTCCCAAACCCAGATTTTGCACTGCACGGGATGGCCTGAAAATAAGGTGGCTTGCGTTTTACCAAACTCAGCGCCAGCAGCCCCTGCAACGGCCATGGGTGCCATCGCCTCTCCAAAACCATCATTCTGAGTTGCTGTATGTTCCGTACAGTCTCCATCGGCACAAAAGAGATCACGCACACAGGGCACAGGCTGTGGGCAGACTGTCTCATCGCAACGATATACCTGCTCATAGAGTGAGCAGGCATTATTGTTCATTAATATGCAGCGCGAGCTTGCCTGTAAACATCCTTTTTCACGTTGCGTTTTACATTCATCGGCTGCAGCGGATGCGCACTGGTATCGTGCATTAAGCTCCCAGCAATCACGGGTGACAGGCAGGCCATTAATGACACGGGTTGGATTGGAATCAGTACACTGTTCTTGTGTTTTTTGACATAGGTTGTTTGTCTCAAGAGTGGCGCATTCATTATCCCAGTGCTCTTCTTCCACATAGGATTTCGAATGAGCATTAATCGTCAATGCCACCTGAATTGGGTAATAGCGACTGAACTTATCTGAAATATACAAAGTGATTACGCCTCCATTTTGGCAGGTTGGAAGTCCCACAACACGCACCCAATGAGCAGAGCCACCATTATTTAAAATGGAGTGAACCGTGGCTTTCATTTCTTCACAGGGATGATTTAATTTCACTGGATTGGTTAAGTGACCGCCTGCGCTATTGGTCATGGCACCCGTTATAAGATTAACCGCAATGAACCCCGTCCATTTTTTATGAACCCAAACCTCAAAATCAGCCCTTTGACTTAAACGCTCGGTGTTCACGGTTACTTTGCGTTTTTTAAAACACTGCTGCTCGGGCAATTGCCTTGATGTATGACAGATTTCCTCATGCGATTTAATGTCACAAGCCTGTGGCTTTTCATCACATTTGACTCGCTCATTAGATTGTCCATGAGTAATTGCATAACTTTCTTCTTCAATTAATTTAGCGTTTTTAATCGCTTCATTTTTAGTATTGATTTCAAATTGGCGCTGACCAAAATGCTCGGTCACAGTATGTCCACCGGCATCATTTTGTAAGGCATTGGCAGCAAAGGTACTTAAATCTGTTTTTTCTGTCTCAACCCCCTGATAATGAAGCGATTGCGAGGGAGTTTCCGTATAGTCTTTGAAGGTATTCTGGGGCTTAAATTCATTCATGGCGCTCAGCGGTTGATTCCCCAAAGATTTTGCGTATTCTTTTAACTTCTGAAAGTCCTGGGCTGTTGTATTGGCAGCCGAGAAAGTGCAAAAGCCAAAAATACAGGCGATAGCCAACATACTTCTAAACATGGCCTTTCTCCAAAATGGTGGCCGCTAATGTCGCTCCTGCGTCTCCTTTCTGGACGATGAGCTCAAGTCCTTTTTTAATGCTTGCATTGCCATACACTACATCAAACGGTTGATTGGCGCAGGGCTGCCCTGAACCGCAAGACCTGGAGGGCTCTGTTACTACAAGCGCTGGAACCGTTGTAATGTGGAATTGATTAAACCAGACTGGATCAATAGAAATTCCCCTAAAGTTTAAATGCTGCTTTTGGGCTTCACTATTGAGGCGTTTAAATGTTTCTATGGTTTGTTTAAAATCCCCATCCACTAACCCATTAATGACCACAGGAATATGAAACCGTGCTGCTTCATCGCTTAATGCAAATAAAAGTGAGTCGGGCATGGAAAAGGATACAAATAAAATGGCACCTTCAGCCCCCTGCAGTTTTTGATTGCTTTGTAAACCGTCTGTGCTGCGTTGCATGAGTGTATCAATTAATAATTGATGCTCTGATTGATTCCGTGAGGACGTGCGCTTTAGCGTTTCAATTGTCTTATTCGAAATGGTTGATACCTGGTGAGCCCCTTCTTCTTGGTAATGCCTTAACTCATCATTAGTGTTTGCAAAGCATCCGCCAATCCCAGTTAGAAACAGAATAATGATTTTAATGTAGTGCGCCATGAAAGGCCTCCTTATAAAAAGCAACAATTTCTCTTGCGCCAAATCATGAAACCAAAATTATCCCCGTCCCCAGGATAGGTATGTCCGGCTTCCCAGGTAATGACTGAACGGCCAAAGGGCTGGCAGCGTTTTGCATCAGGTAATGTGTTGACTAATTGGTAGCGATACCGGCTTTTAGGTAAAATGGAAGAGCGATAAGTGCTACAAAGTGCAGGCCAATCTTTAACAACGGAATCTTTAATTGCTCCAAGGCGATGAAGCTTAAAGTCGGTGCGTTCTGTCAGAAGCGTTGCGGCACTAATGGGACTTGCCTGATTGGCAACAAAACCATTGAGAGGATAGGTGGAGCCTTGAGCGCCCATGCACCAGAATAAAGAATCCATGGCCGTCCCTGCCAATGCTTTGGTTGCATCTGCAGCACAAGACGCACGCACTGGCGGTGTGGTAAATAAGGTGGCTTCAGGATTAAGAACAAAAGCAAACTCAGAGTCATTCCATGTTGGATCAAGTTCACTCAAATACATCACATCAAAATCTTCTGTCTCCATACAGCCGATGGAAGTGAGTACCTGCAGCCAATACATCAGTGGGTATTTGTACCAATGCACGTAATAAAATGCGCCACGCCCATCGGTATCAGGCATTTGTGAACCACCCAGCCCCTGATCTTTAATGTGCAATTGCACCCCAAGATTCACCATGCAATAAGGCTTTCGTGTCACATCCACTAACGCAAAGGGTTCCCAATAACCTATGGTAACTCCTAAAAGTTGTAATTTGTTTGGGCAGGAGCAGATAGGATTGCCAGGGTTTTTCGTATCAGGATATTGGCTCTTTACCACTTCGGAGGAGCCAATGGTTAATGGGAACAAACAATCCCAGCAAATGTCGGTTATAGGATTGACAAAATGCCCCTTACATTGTGATGCATGTAGTGAACTTATGAAGAATAAGCTCACAACAATCGAATAGAAGAATCGTTTATTCATCGTTCACTCCTATTTCTTTGACCTGCCAATCAAGACCTTCCTGACTGACTACGCTTGGAACGTGTTGAAGGTGAAGTTTGGATGAAATGTTGCCGTTCACATCAAAATAAATTCGACCAAAAAGCTCTGCAGCAACTCGAACATCCCCGCCGGTCAAAATAAATTTAACGTGCTTAAAGTCGGTGTAATGTTTTTTAACCCAGGCAACTTGTCCTGCATCATCTGCATTAAAAAAAATCAGAGTTTTAAGGAAATGAACGCGCTCAAATGGATTGATCCGAGTTCCTGCCTTTGCAATTAAGTGCCCATCAGGTGTCCAGACATCATGAGATACAGTCACTGCCGGTGAAATGCGAAACGTCTTAGGCTTGCGAGTCGTGCTCAATGCCAAAGGGGTTGGCCTCATCGCCTGACGTGCGGCTTTCTGCTCTAAATCGCGCTGAACATGCTCTAAATCACCGCTTTGCTGCAATGCATAGAGTTTGTTCATAATGACTTTCCTTATATCCTCTTCCTTGACAGGGAATGTCTGACCATAATGACCTATATTTTTTGCATGACCCACAGGTTCTAGTAGACAGAAAAAACCTAGAATAAGGAGAAACAATCGTTTACTAGCGCGCTTCATGTTTTATCCTTGTTATGGTCAAGGCAATAAGCTCATCCGTCACATCCACAGGGGACGGTTTGAAACCCGCCAATACGGACGCACTCACAAGAGTTACCCGATGTGACGCTCCATAATCCTTGATGACTTCTGGGAGGGTGCGCGAAAAGCGCTCCATTATTTTTAATTGTTCTTCATGAGTCAGTTTGGAACGAGCAAGCATTACCGAAGGCGCTTCAATGGCTCGATTCATGTCAACCACCAAAAGAGGAAAAGGCTTAGGCCACATCACCAAAATACCCGCCAGAATTCCAATTAATCCGCCAATTCCTGCAAAGACCCAGTGCATGGTTTTGATCTGGTTAAGCCGCATAAGACCTCCCATAATGCTCCTTTGCCACTCGCGATACGGCATCAAGAAATAACAGTCCCTGTGCCACATAATTAATGACTGCCTGATAATCATCACCATCGGAAGATAAAAGCACGCGAGTAAACGGATCAACAAACAAGCGATGAAAGGAGGAAATACCATTAGCACGCAGCAAAACTTGAGAAAAACCCGCTTCTTTCGCTAT
Organism: Legionella quateirensis; assembly: GCF_001467955.1. GTDB lineage: Bacteria > Pseudomonadota > Gammaproteobacteria > Legionellales > Legionellaceae > Legionella > Legionella quateirensis. Next base: position 144,296 of record NZ_LNYR01000003.1, read on the forward strand.
TGGGAATGATTTGAGAATAGTCATCTCGTAGTCTGAAAAAGTCTCATGCTTTTTTTGATGCTCTAAAAGCGGTGATTCCTCTTGTAAAAAAACAAGCTTTAATGCGGAATTTTCCCAGGCGGCTCGCGCTTCTGAAAATTCGAAATAATCCTCAATCCCCTGGGTAATCGTGACAAATGATGCTTTATGTCGCCGACCAGTACGAAAGCCTTTGGTAATAAAGTTCACCGCAATTGAATCTCCTGTAAAAAATGACCAGGCTTCATCAATGATGCACATCTTTTGTTTGTTCCTGTCTGAGTTGAACATACGTCTTTGAAATTGGGAGATAACGGACAGAAGAACCGGTGCACGAATGCTTTGATTGTCTTCAATTTCCTTCAAGTCAACTACAATCATACGGGCATCAGGTGATAGTTGAGATGGCTCATTAAACGCTTTGCCATGCTCTGAGGCAGAACAGTAGCGCTGGAGGTTCTTAGACAAAATGCGCGCTGTAGGATAGGTTTCGCGGTCGTGCTCGTACAACGACAATAAGACTCCTGCAACTTCATCAATGCGCGTTTGATTCTGAGTTGCTCCAAAAGCGGTTAAAATAGCTTCTCTTAAAGTGCCTCGGTCGTCATCTGTAGCACCGCTGGTAGGGCAGGTTAATAATTCAAACAAGGCAATGATGTCATCAATTTCCCGTAAAATGTCCGTTACATGGGTAAAGGGATTCATCGCCAAATTGCTGTATTCAAGATAAGTCCCACCGAGTGCCTCACACAGTTTTCTATAGCTCCCGCCCACATCAATAATGAAAATATCTCCGCCATTAAACAGGATATTGAGCATCAGCATCTGAATGAAAAAGCTTTTTCCTCCGCCCGAGGTTCCAGTGACAGCCATGTTGTAATTGCTTCCAAATACACCAGAGAAAGGATCGATGCAGGCAAATTGATCGCGCATGGTAGGCAACAAGATACCCTTACCTACTCCGCGCCAGTCAGAAAGAATGGGCATGTATTGGGTTGCATTCCATGAAGAAATTGGCCACATCATTGTGGGAAGAGAAAAATCCTTAACCAGATTTCCTGTGAAAAAAAATGGCATCGAGACTAAAAAATAGGGACATTGCATGCGTTTACACAATGCCAGTTTAATGTCATTAAACGCAAATACTGTGCGAGCAGCTTCTACATCACGCTCTTTCTCATGAGGTCTGGAAAAAAGAACCACGTTATAAAGCATCTTTACAGAGCGAGTCTTTTGTGAGGATAAATCATCACGAAAGGTACGCCATACCCGTGCCTGCTCCTCCGTTCCCGCCACATTTAATGCGTAATCACTTTTAGATTTTTTATCCAAATCACGGGTTTTACGGTTCGCCCTACCCTGAGCACGTCCTTGCTCTTCAACCAGATAGATGACCGAGATGATGTGGTTGCAGGATATTCTTTTATCAGGATGAAAGATATTGCTGGTATTATTAATATTCTCCCATAAACAATATTGGCGAGGCAGGCGATCAATGGTCAGAACTGATACGGCTGTTTCATAAGCATGCCCAGATTCATTAACCCCTTGAATCACTACTTCATTATTTTTAAATTCAATATCAAAGTCATGAGACAGCGCCTGCTCTTTGAGTAATTTGGTTTTATCATAAATAACAGGGCGTGGAGTAATGACATCAGGACAATTATCCAGATAAAAATGAAGCAAATGCAAAAAATCAGTTGCATCTGCTTGCTTGAATCCAATTTTTGCAGCACTTAAAGATGCTTCAAACGAAACGCGAAACTGACCAAAACAGGCTTTTAAATCACTCTCAGATTCTTTTTTGATTTTATCAATAACGATATAGCAATCTGTATGCGTTAATCGAGGTGAAAGCATCGTGTTGGTTTTAAAACCATGGATGGCGGCTTTTTGATAAAAGGCCTTAAGGTTATCTCCTAACAGACTTAAATTTTCAAATTCGCTTTTTGAAAACTGGGAAGTAAACGCCTCAATATCATTCCCAACTTGATTGTGTTTGACGCAAATCAACTGCAAGGTGAACTCATGCGACACTTTAGATTGCAGCAGCGTATCCAGTTGTTCCGCTATGTGTTCATTCGCACCTGTTAAAGGAATAATGCGATAAATTAATCCTGCGTTGTATTCATTAAAAAACAGCTTCGATTCCTCATCAAAATATTGATAAGGTACTATTTTTTCAGTAAAAGAAGGATATTGATGTGCCTTGAGGTCAAAATCAGATTCATTGTCCGTTAGCTCTTTGTCATTCCAGGCATCCTTAAGCAACTCATAAGTATCTTGAACCCATTCTATAGCGTTTGTAAACATGGCTTTTCTCCTGTGATCTGGTCGGCGCCTACTTATAACCTGAATAAAGAACCTGGCTTTTTGCCTGCTGCACGAATTGACCATCGGGTGTGTAGCGTTTTTCCTGTACCATGCGATTCACCATTTCCATGCTTTGACAACCACCCCTGTCAGCAAAGGGACATCTGGCATCCTCATTGTCCAGGATGGATTTGGAGCAGGCAGATAACTGCGACACTAAGAAAAGAGTAATCAATAAAAATAGAGGTTTAATCATGAAGTGGCTCCTCATTTTGTACGGTTGAAAATAAGGGGGTAGGTGGTTGTCCTGGTTGATTTAAGAGGGGATTCTCAACTGGATTAACGGTTTGAACCATGGGCTCTTGATTATTGGACTGCATCAATGAAGCGCCATTCACAGGGTGTGTATTTAATTCATAGGCACGGCTTACAGTGGTTGTAACCCCAGACTCGTTTTGAGCATGTCCTTCGTTGATAGCGCGTCCTGACTCGTACACCTGATGTTCTTTGTCTATCCAAAAGCCTTTAGTAAATAAAACTGAAACACGACGACCAGCACGTGCCACAACCAGTGGATGATAAATATCAGCAATGCGCATTACATAGTCTGAAATACGATTGGCAGGATTACTAAGCGCACCACCAGCAGCCGATTGAGCAAGGGTTGATGCCTGCCCATAGGTTGTAATGGTGCCAGCCCCGGGATTGATTGTTTGAGCGGTATTTAAATTCTTTAACCCATCACCAAATCCTGCCAGCATGCCTGCCGCTGCCGAATAGGTTAACAGAGGTTTTGTTTTTAAAATGGAAGTTCCGCGTAAATCCTGCATGGCATCCAAATCAAATACAGAGCCGTAGGCCTTTTGTTCAAAATTGATGTTGTTTCCTGCGCAAGACAGTGTTTCTAAATGCATCACCACGGAACTTCCTGATAAATCACCATAAGTGGATACCAGGGCGACACAGTCTTCCAGATGAGAATGCTGGTTGTTGGGCATGATTCCTCCGCTGGTAAGGCGGATTAAAGCAGTTCCCATGTTTTTTGAGCCGTTTATTCCTGCATCACCTAAAACCCCAGTCAGCAACACCCCTTCAACAAAGGTTCCCGCCCAAACGTAATTTTTAGCGGTTCGTACTTCTTTGTTTCTTTTCTTCCGGTTGTTAAATTGCACTGTTTCCAGTCCTGATTTTGCTAGCAGTTCGCGCTCTGCCAGATGCTTTTTCTTTTGCTGTGCTTCCATTTCTTCACGAGTTGGCGGCCTAACGGTGACCAGGCTTGCCTGACGGGTAGAAACCAGTGCAACCTGTAATTGTTCGTTCATTTTTTTATTTTCTTCTTCAAGGTGTGCAAGCTGTTCTTTCATGGCCTGTACCAAGGCTTTTGTTTCCGAATCTTCTGTATTCACAGGTGCTGCTTTCTGCTGATTTTTATGATGTTCTGCCACTAACTCTTTTAAAGAATCAATTTGTTGCTGCTGTTGCAGAAGGAGTGCTTCGTCACTGCCCTGATTAAAAGTACTTTCAAAAATACTCTCGAACGGAGCTTCTTCCTGGTGGACTGGTTTTTTTTTCTCAGCTGATGAGTAACAATAAAATCCATAGGATGCGCCACCCACTAGTAATAAAATGGCCGCGTGCTTCAATTGTTCCTTTTTAGCCAGTTTATTGGCGTTTTGAGGCTTTAGCGTCAGCCATCGTTTTATTTTTTTAAACATTACCTACTCTCCTTCCAACTCTTTTTAAGCAGCGTCTGATTTATCCCTGATTGCTGTATAACCCGTATAAATAAGCGATTTTTTTGGGAGGAAGTTCCTCTTCACTTAATGACAGGGATTCTGCGTCCTTATGGGCAAATAAGGCTGTTGTAAGCGCTAGTTCATGATTTGATGTATTTTCTAACCGATAGATAAAGCCTGAGAAACGCTTACCCTGATATTGCTTTTCAAGGGTTACCTTTATGTTTTTTTTAATGTAAAAAGTTCGTGGAACAACCCGTTTTTCATTAAATTCTTTGGGAGTCTCCCCTGCTTTCATGGCAGCCATTGCCTCATCTACTTCACTGGCATCAGGGGTATCCAGTTTCACAAATTTCAATTTTGTTTGAGCGCGCGGCACAAGCCTTAAGGTTTTTCCAACCGATTCATCAGGTGTCAGGGTAAGTGATACGTGATGTCCTTTATCTGTAGTTAGGAACAGGGTAATGGGAACTTGAAAATTGGGCTTTATATACACCGAAGAATCGGTGCTTTCAGGGTTATCCATCTCACTTTTATCTACTGTAATAGCATGCTCTGGGTAACTTAATTTAGTGATCGATTCCCCTTCAACAAACACACGATTAAAGTTAATACTCGATAAGGTCAGATTAAACTGCTCTCCTTCTTCAAAAGCGATGACCGAAGGAGCTGTGCTTGCACCAACAATTCCTGAGCACAAACAACTGATAAGAAGAATGGTTTTTTTAGCTTTATCATAAATTGAGTTAGTCATGGTGTATCTCCTGAATGGACACAAGATTTAAAAGGCCTGATTGATATGAAAACTGCACTCGATACATTTTGTGTTGTGGCTTTAATTGAAGCCCATGGCTTGTGCGATACAATTGCCCTTCGATTTGACCTTGATTTTTAGAGACATCCACGGATACTTTTTCAGCATAAAAAACGGAGCTTACATTTTTTTCATGTACTGTTTTTCGCTCGGCATCCAATAGTTTGGAAAACGATTCCTGGTATTTCGCTGGAATCAGATGAGACAGCATGGTGTAGCGTGCATCAATGGTCTCTGGGTTGTAGGTCAGGCGTAAGTCAGCAGCTTTTTGCGTCATTTCTTTCAGGTATTCGGGTGAATAACCTTTATCGCCAATGCTAAACTCAAGACCAGTGCACACTGGAAGCCAGTGAACCTGCTTATGCAGTAAGGTATAAAAATTTAAGGCGCACAGAACAATAATTGCAAATGTACTCGATAGCGCCCAAATCAGCGTCAGTTTGAATAACAGTCTGTTTTTTGCAATCGCATTATCACGAAATGAAGTATCCATTAAATCACCTGATATAAATTCGGTTGGCAGAATCGGGCAAAGCTCGAAATAAAAGGGACGTTAACCTGTGAGGCAGCGACCAGTACACGATGGCAAACAGACTCCGCAGAGGCAGTCCGCCATACTTGATATGCATCGCAACGCTTAGGGCTGCGCCTATCATAAAAAGCTGATAGGCAAGTCCTGTTAAAAGCCCAATTCCTGTGAGTAAAAAAATGGGCAGGCCTGTGGTAACAGGAATACCCGCAATTTTTGGCTCATCAGAGAGCATAAAGGTTTGGTAGTTGCGAGCCATTATTTCAATGCCCAGTGAGTAAACACCATCAATACCGGAACACCCGCAAGGACTGCGATATTTTTGGTTTTGATGTAGGCATAAGCCCCTGCAAGCCCTTCTGCTAACAAAAGAAAATAAGGAAGATCTGAATCCGCTCCAAAGGTTGCCTTTACTTCCTCTTTTAATCCAGAAAGCCGATTCTCAGCAGCGAAACAAGAGTCAGGCATCAAACACAACAGTGCCAAACTAATCATTAAAAAAGGGAGCAGCTGCCTGGCATACAGATATCCTTTAATGCTCAAATCGTTCATTGCTGTTCTATAGTTCATCACATTCTCCTTTTTTGGTTAAAAAAATCCCCTGAGCCCCAATTTGTGCTCATTTTTTATTCTTTTTATTTAATAAATCGTGTTTTTGCGGTTTTAAAAAGAGTGCTTACTCATCCATGGCTACTCCTTTATTGGGCATGTTTTGACTTAATAGGTGATTGCTCTTTTTCAGTTCATCTAAAATTTGCGTCAGTAGGTGATTTGCTAAATCCAGTTTTTTGAACAAAGCCACATACTCAACTGATTTGGCTACGTCAGGAACCTCGGTATTCAGGGCTAAAACAAGTGCATAAAGTCCTCCACCAGTCAGAACGTGTTTAAAATATTCGAAATCATGTTCCTTATTCATTGCTGCATCAACTGCAAGTATCTGATTGAGCTTAACGTTATTTTCAGGCAGTGTTACGGGCTCTGCATAAATAATTCCACTTACGACCATGAAGGTCATCGATAGCATGAGTGTTTTAATTGCGTTCATAAAGTACCCCTTTTCTATTGGCTTATTTTTATCAGTTAATGCACTGTTTCATTCTCAATCGGATACATTAAAAACAACTGCTGCCTTCTTAATAATGAATAAGCATATATTGCTGCTTGTGCATTCTTATCAAAATCAAAGCCACCTATGTTCAGGGCCGCCTGTTGCAAGCAGGAAATACAACTCTCTAAAATATCAAATACTTCTTGTTCTACATTCATAATGGATTATTTTGATGAGCGATAAGGTTATTGAACCATCATTTAAGTGAAGGTGCATTCACCTAGGTGCAAGGATAAGAAAAAAGTGAAAATTTTTTCTTAGAATGAATAGACTAATTAAAATAACTATTGAAATCGTAGGTAATTATCAAATATTTCATCAACTTTACATAATCGGTAAAGAGTTGTTCCAGGTTAGACTCATGCAATCCCATGTCCTTTAACCAGTTAAAAAAATCCTCTCCTTTTAACAAGTTATGCTCCTCTCTAAATTGTTCGACTTGATATATAAGCTCGCATTGTGTAATTGCATACGTTTGTTGATCAAGAAGAGATAGTAAGTATTGATAACGGAGCCTATTCTTTTTTGTTTCAGGAATTGATAGTAATTTAAGAATATTTTCCACTCTCTTTAGAGACACTAAACATTCTGTCTGCTCATGCACCGGGGCACGCAACCAAACAGGAGACAAAGTGGACTCAATTAATTTTTTTTCAAAAAGAGTAAACTCTCTTTTTTTTCTATTTAAATCAGAAACCGTAGAAAGAATGTGTTGTTGATTTAAAGAAAGCAATAACGACTTTGCATCCTCTTTTTTTGCATCTATATAATTAGATTTAATCAAATGATAAAGATCTTCTGACACGTGTTGAGCAATTTTCTCCCAAGTTCTTTCAGCATAAAAAATGGATCGTATTGAATTTAAAACAGTTCCGTTATTAATACTATTTTGTCGTTCAAGCGTTAGACGAATATTGATTAAAGGAATAGTTTGCACGTTATTGAATTTAGAATAAGCAATTGCCACTTCATCGTCGCCATCTACTTCTTCATTCTTATACATCTCATATATACGCCCATGTCCACGCATGCCAAAAGAATCCAGCTCGGCTGCTCTCAAAGCCCCCATTGAAGCTGCACCCCAAACCTCAATACCGTAGTCTAATGCTGTTAATATTTCTTTATGCCACACAGAAGGAACCCAGGAAAAATTTCCATCGATGATAACTATCCGTTTATACCCTGATTTTATTGCTTTAAGTACATCTCCCTTTTTGATTGAAGGTAAATACGCCGCATGGGGAAGTAGATGTATCGCTTCTTGGTGGGTTAACGAAGTTTCTAAAAAAACTACTGTTTCATACATGACTTATCAAATCCATAGAAATTAGTTTTACTTTTAAAATGCATATTTCTTTGTCATAGTATTTATAAACTAAAATATCCTGATTGTTTCCCTTAATCTTTTCAAACAGAGCTGAAAGTGCATCTTCTATTGTCTTTACCGAATAATTAGGCAACTCAGAAAAATCCTTCTTATCTTTGACGACAGGAAACTCACTAGTTTGAAAATCATACTTTGTATGAATCAAGTCATCACGGGAACCTGCTATTGTAGTTACTCGCGATTGAATAGCCTCAGTCAGTGCTCGATTTAAAGCTATTTGTTTATCGAGATGACATCCACCGCCTTTAAATAGAATTTGATTTTCAAAAGGATTTTTTGATTTAATCCATACCTCAAACGAAGGAATTTCATAAATATTTTCATGAAAGTAAATATGATAATCAAATTTTTTTGTTATATTTTTGACCATTTCACCCTTAACAAAAGCAGTTACGGATATTTTTAGAGCATTTTGTCGTTCTATTACCTCTAGAATTCCGTGTAAAAGGGCCTCTTTAAAGTTATTTCCCCCCGCAAGTCCAGTGGTATCAGGAGAGTAAATCAATACTTCTGGCAAATAAGAATTTAGTGAGAACTCAGCAAAAGGCACAAGAATGGATTTTTCTGCAAATATTAATTCAGCTTGTACCCAATTCATTGGCCGTGAAGAATCACTAAAGTGTACAGACTTTGAAAGATCGTTTAGCGGTATAAAAATAGCTTTGTCTTGAGCTAGCTCAAGCTCTGACTTATTAGTCAGTTGTGGTATTAATTCTTCGGCAAAATATACTTCAATGGACTCCATCAATGCCGAGCACTGAGCGGCCTCTTTTGTTAATCCTTTTCCCTGACTTGTGGTTAACGATTTTGCTCTAGGTCTTATTGCAGTATAGACAGGTAGAGCGGTGTAATCTAAATGGGTTAAATCGGCTAAGCGTGTAATTCCTGCCAGTTTCTTTAAAGAAGTCAATAAACCTAGTGTTTCGCTGTAATTACGAGCTCTTAAAGACGTTTCTTGATGCTCAAAAATCATTTAGAAAGCCTTTCATTAAGATAATAGGCATCAACACCTAAGTTTCTTAGTTCTGATACAAACAATTTACTTCGATATCCTGATGCACAATAAAATACCAACTTCTTATCTTTATAGGATAAGAAAAATGAATAATCAGTATTCTCTTTAACAGGAAAAAATAGATCATCTTCTAATTTGGTAATCTCTCGTTCTTCTTTTTGCCTTATATCAACTAGAAAATGTTTGGTTCTATCAAGTTGCCCCAGGGAAATTCCATAATCAGCGCCCTGATTCTGCAGATAACTTAAGCTGATTTTTCTTTGTTTACATGCAAAACAGTTATTATTTTGCTTTATAGGCATTGAAGAGATATTGAAGTTTTTCGCATCTATTATTCGTATCTGTGGTATTTTTTCATTCTCTATCTTGAGTAAATAATTTAATGCCAAATTAGCAGCCATGGTTCCTGCCATTCCTGTCACAGTGCCTAAAACACCCGCTTCCGAACAATTAGGTATTACACCTATAGGTGGTGGATTTGGGTATAGACAACGATAACAAAAGTGCTTTGTATCAAATAAAGCAAGTTGAATGATATTGACCAAAATACTACAGCTGATAAATACTTTATTCTTTAAAACACAAATATCGTTAATAAGGTATCTTGTTTCAAAATTATCTGTTCCGTCAATAATCAAGTCAATATCAGATACTAAGGAATATCCGAAATCCACATCAAACCTTTTAGTGTGAACCTCTATGACAATATTTTTATTAATTTTTCTTAAAACATCTCTCGCTTTTTCTGCCTTATAGAACCCTATATCGCATTCATTAAATAAGATCTGTCTATGCAAATTAGAAAGGTCTACTTTATCATCGTCGACAAGAATTAACTTTCCAACACCAGCTGCGGCAAGATATTGCGCTACTGGACTTCCTATCCCGCCGAGTCCAACGATCATAATTGTTGCGTTATTTATTATTTTTTGACCTTGCTCTCCAATAACGGAAATTTGACGTTTATATCTATCCACTCTCCTACCCTCCTGAAATAGAAGTCACAATACACACTTCATCATTTGGGTTAAGAATAATGTCTTTAATGGATGATATCTGTTCTGAGTTAACAAATACGGAAATGTATCCTTTTGAACAACCAAAGTCGTCAAACATCTTTTCAAAATTTTCTTTATAAAATTCTGCTAATACTTGTTGCAAGTTTGATTTACTGGAAACCAATTGGGTTTGTTTTCTATCTGAATTAAACTCTATTAATTGATATTCATGCATTCTTATAACCTGTAGATTTTTGTATAAACGACATATATAATTTACTTATATTTTTAACAATTGTGACGAAAATATGAACGAACAACTGTTTAAAGACCTTACTAAAAACTCATCAGCAGCCAAAATGAGGCTATAATCGATTTTTAGAATTAATATATTTCTACAATATCTTGCTCTGCAAGAAAGCTACCTGCTTGGTTGATTTCAGTAATACAGTCATCCCAACAAATCACCATCACTGACTTAGACATATGCGCCATTTCCTCACTGGTATCATCAGGCCTAACAAAAAGTGTCCACTCGTTTTGTACATGGAGTTCTGGCTTGTGAATTTTTTTTATAACACCGTTCTTTCTAGGAAAATAACCACAAATGTAATGGCTTTTATTCTTTACCAAGCGAGGAGGGTCAACCTCACAAACAATACAACATAAAATTGTTTCAAGACTCAAGGAGTATTTCTTTTGGTATAACTTATTTAGACCAATACCTGGAGGTCTAGCATTAGTTTCAATAAACTGAATACAACCATCCTCACTCATGAAAAACTCGGTGTGAAGCACCCCGTTATTGAATTCTAATAACTGGCAAATCTTAACTGAAGCATCCAAAATTAATTGTCTCTGATGCTCATCTAAAATATTCAGACTAAATATAGGCAAATTTTTACTGACCATTAAATGATTTGGATGCGTATATTTTCTGGCTTCTACAAACAATATATTCCCATCAAATACTGCCAATTCTGAATGGTATAAATCATCTGCAACATAAGCTTGAACGATATACTTTTCCTCGCTCTCTTTTTTATTGGCCAAAAAATCACAAAAATCCTTCTCGGTTTTAATATGATATGTCTCATACGAGCCAGATGAATTAATAGGTTTAATAAATATCTCTTGATCACCTATCCTTTCTTTGATTGATTTTAGGTTTGAAGATTCAATCAATGTTGTTGTTTTAGGATATAAAAATAAACCATCCAATTTTTGATACATAAGATCTTTATGACTTAATAGCATCGATGTATTCAAACCCATGCCTGCTATATTTAGTTTTTCCCTGACTCTTGCTACATCAACAAACATATCTTCCGAAAAACAGACTATATAATTAGGGCGAATCGAATCACAAATAGCGAGCAGATCTTCAAATGAAAATGAGCTTACTAATACATTTTCTCTGTCCTTAACAAACTTAGATTCTTCTTTAATCAAAAAAATCGGGGAAATTCCTAGCTGAACTAGTAGATCACAATCAATTAGCTCATAATCCTGGAGGGGATCAATGCATAACAGTGTCTTTATTTTCATTGTATTTAATACCAAAGCATCCTACTAAAAATGTTGTTTTAGAAGGGAACTGATCTACTGAATAACCAAGTTTATCTGTTACTTCTAAAAACCGAGAATCATAAGAAAAAATTGTCTCTCTAGGCAATTTAAATAGATTATTAGTCACTTGATTATTTTTTTCATGAAAAAGTGTTAAATCCAGATTAGTAGCACTTTCAAAAAAAGGGGTACTCTTGAAATGACCTAACTTCTTTATATGATCCGCATATTGCAAATAAGTATCGTATATTAATTCACATCGTTGTGGTTTATTTGAAAATGATGTTGGTTTAAAAGCCATCTCTTCTTTGAGTATTGAATAAAAAACAGGATTGTTTTTATTTTTATCAAAATGCACTGGCTCCATAACAAAGGGAATGTATTTGGATTTATATATATCGCGATACACCTCAACAATAAAATCTAAAGGTAATAAATCATCACCAACAGCTAATCCGTAGCCAGGAACTTGTCCTGTCCCTATAGTAATTAATTGGCTAATCGCATTATTAGTAAATTCATTTTGAGATATTTCTGGATTATTTGCACGAACATAGGCCATTAGATAATTATAAAAAGGCAGATTTGCGTAATATCCTGTTTGATTAGAATCAAACTCCATCACCAAACTCAAAAGAGTAGGTAATTTATTCTCTTTTATTAAAGTTACAATTTCAGAGGGAAATACCAATAACCTTGAACGCCAACTACAATTGGCTGCATCGCACAAACTTTTGAAGGTTAAATAATGATTTCCAAGATCATCTGGAACAGGAATATCCGCCTTAAAATATTTTTCTAAACTAGCATGAGGCCTTGCATCCGCTACAGGACAGAGTAAGAATGTATTCCTTGCGCCGGAAGATATTTGCAATATATCTGTTGGATGATGAGTATTTGAAGCATTATAAAGTGAACTAACGCTTAAAAAATCTCCCTCTCTATAGACCTGATGTGTACTTGACTTCCCTTTAAACTCAATAAACATTTCAAGATTTTTTTCTAAAACCATTGAGAAAGGAACTGAAGACAGTCTGCCACCCGTATTTGGTAAATAAAAATGGTGTTCATCTGCAATAATCTGCCCATACTGATATTCAAGAACAGTAAAAAGCATATTTTCAATGCCATCTATGGTTTCCAATACTTCATAGAGGCGTTTGCTAACCCGAGCTATGTCCGTTTTTACCTTATCCCACGATAATTCACTCATATGGCATCAATTTAAAATCCTATTAATTAACTGAATCATACAAGAGAACATGAGGGTATTCAATCAATCCGTATTTCATGTAATAAAATTTATTGGTAAAAATAACAATTTTTATTGCATTAATGCATTTCAAGTTATAAATTATGTCACATGGAACGCGTTTTTATATAAACGGAGTTTAAATGACAATTGATCATGTGGATAATCAAATCATAAAAATGATAGTCAGCGGCTGTCATGTGAATGACATTGCAGAAGATACAAAAAAGTCAAAGAGATACATTCTTTACCGACTCAGTGACTTAAAAACTAGCTTTAATTGTAAAACCACGCCGCAGTTAATTTATATGCTGGCTACATCAGGTTTAATTAAGTAATATTTTTCACATGGATGTATTATGAATAATTCGATTTATTATTTAGGCTTTAACAAGCTTCTCTCATTAACCAAATGCTCTAAAGAAGCACTTCTCTTAGATAAAATAATTTTTCATCATCAAGGTACCCTTTTAAAGCGCGAAAATAGATTATGGTTTACAAAAAAAATTCCAGAACTTGCAGCAGAGCTTGGGTTTAGCGAAAGCAGAATATATATTTACCTAAAAAACTTAGAAGAAAACGGCTTCATTATCAGAAAACGATTTAAATATTACGGTGTGCCTCGATCGTTTATAACCCTTACAGAAACGCTTCAAAGAAAATTACAACTGATCCCCAAAGAACCCAAAAGCACTATAGAGGTAAAAGAAAAAGAGCTTGTTTCTGAGCCAGATATAAACGAGAGAATGGATTATCTTGTTTCAACAGATATCATTAATAAAGAAAAAAATAGAGTAATTAATAATATTACCTTTTCTCAGTCAGACACCAGATTACCACTCAATGAGCTCCATATTGCTAAAGGGATGTTGATGAATGTTCAAAAGCAACACGGAGTAAAACTATCCTCACCACAAAAGGTCTTGGATGAGGTTGTATTTTCATTAAGTAACCAAGAACAATTCCAAAACATTGGCACTTTTCAACACAAAATTAATATCATTTCTCAACTTCTTCGCTCAAATCGCTGGAGAACACCCAAAGGATTTGATAAATATTCTCCTGAAGGGAAACGTTACAAGGAAAAGCACGACCTGGAAAATGCTGTTCGACTACAATTGAAGAAGGAAGAATGTACATATTCTGGATTAGATGAGATCGCTACACATAAACATTTATCCAATGTTTATGAATTGGCTCATCCCCCATGTACTAACATAGAATTACAAAAGTCACTTCAAATTCAACAAAGTCTTATAAATGGCATTAAAAAAGATATCAAAACAATAAAAAACCCTAATGTATTGGATAATTTTCTAAAAATATTAGCTCAAGAAGAAACAAAATTATCCAAATTACAGGCGGAGTTATCGTTACAATAGATCATGCTACTCCTTCGATCGCTTCGACCGAGATTTTTTGTATACTATTCTCAATCGTTTTAGAACATAACCAGAGAATGAGTGCACCAAAGATGGCATAAAGACCTAGCTGGGTAAATGCGCTCATATAATGTTCATTGCTAATAAGCGGATTTAGTGATTCCGATTGAGTCATTAAATTAGAAAAATAGTTGGATAATGTGGCTGCTATTCCTGAAGCCATCATCCATATCCCCATCATAAGTCCTTGCAGTTTTTCTGGTGCAAGACTTCCTATCATCGCGTAACCAACAGGAGCAATAAGCAACTCCCCTATCGCCTGAAGAAGATAATGCGCAATAATCCAAATCATGCTAGTTAATCCCTCAGTACCACAATTCATTATGCCAACAGTCAATGCCAAAAACGACAATGCAATAAACACTAAGGAACACATAAATTGTTTTGATATTGAAATGGTGATTTGTTTCTTTCTTAGTTTATCAAATAGAGTGATTGCTATAGGTGAGCCAATAATTACAAAAATTGAGTTTAAATTCATTAACCATTGTGGAGGAATATAATAAGTACCTATGTAAATACTCACGTTATACTTCAAGAATTGAGTCACACCCATAGGTCCTACAAAATAAAGCATCCAAAATACAATTGAACTTACCGTTAAAAATACAAAAGAATATATTTTTTTTCGTGCATTTTGTGTACTTAAACTTCGTCCAAGTAATGTTATATAGAATAAAGCCGCAGAACCAATTAAGAGTATGAGGCCATTTGCTAACCAAGAATAATAAAACCCTGCTAGAAGAATAGGTATAATAAATATGATTAATATCAGACCTAGTCGACCCCTCTTTATCTCCTCCCTGGTATTTACTTTATTTTTTGCGAAATATCTCCACGATTTAATAATGAAAAACACCGTAATTAGATTAATCAAATTACTTACTTCAAATAAACGATCGTATCTATCGTGAATATCAATAAATCCGCTCATAACATAACCAGAGAGGAATCCTATATTCATAGCACTGTAATTATGAAAAAATGCTTTTTCTCTTAATTCATTTTCGTTACTTGTAAATTGTTGGGTAATAAGGCAGTTAATACATGTAGATCCTAATCCACACCCTATAAGAAACAAGCTTAACCCTAGATACACAATAGAATCAGAAAAATTAAGTACTATTAACCCTAAAGTTTGTATAAGCGTTGAAATGGCAAATAGCAATCGATTACTTAAAAATCTATCCCCAATGTACCCCGCTACAAAATGTAAAATAAAATTTGATGCCAGAAAAAATCCTACGATTCCATTGGATTGCATTTGAGTTAAGCCAATATTCTTTGTTAAATAAAGGGATAATGATGAAAATAAAATAGCAAAACTGAATGTAGTTATTGCATTTAGCCAATGTAGATAAACTACCCCTTTTCGCTCACCCCTTACAGCATGCATTTCATTTCCTTATTAAAAACTTTTACTGTTACATCACACAAACAATTCTTCAGATTTTACTTGGACTAAATCACTCAATAATTTTTTAGGTTCAACTTGCACGGAGGGAATAGCTGTTTGCTCAGCTGTTATAAATCCATTTTTATTACAATGATCCATAAAACTAAATAGTTTTATAAAGTAATCATCAACGTTAAGAAACCCTATCTTTTTGTCAAGCTCTCCAATTTTTATTGCATTCCATGTTTCAACAGCTTCCTCTAGTGTTCCTAAACCACCAGGCATAACGATAAATGCGTCAGCCAGATATTGAAGCATTTTTTTTCTTTCTTGCATGGAGGAGACTATATGAAGTTCATCTAGAATGTCTAACGGTTTTTCTTTGTCTAAAAGATGTGTGGTAGTAACCCCGATCGCTTTACCGCCCAACTCTTTTACAGTTCTTGCTAATAAACCCATCATACCAAGACGTGACCCACCATAAACTAGTGTAAGTCCATGAGCAGCTATTTCATGAGCAAGCTTAATAACAGCTTCTTTGAATACCAGATTATTTCCAGAACTAGCACCAAGATATACACAAATTGTTTTCATTACTAATTATCTCATTCCCCGTAAACGTCGCACCCATCAATAAAATAATATATCCCCGTAAATGTCCCACCCTTAAAGTTTATAGCTATTCTTAATTGCTATTGAACTAAGTCAATATAATCTTCCATTGATATGATAGTACCTATTTCACTATATCTATTTTCTTTAATGAAGCTATGAAAAGAAGCTTTGGTTGCAGGGTGATCCAGACCATGCTTTTTATACCAATTTTTGAGAATACTACTTTGCACCTTTATGAATTTCTCAAAATCATTATTTAAATCGATTTTTTGATGTTCTGTTAGTTTCTCTAGGTATGTGTTTATCTTTTTGTTTACATACTGTTTGTAGCGATCTGATTGCTCTTCCAATTTTTCTTTCTTTTCTTTTTCTTTAGCTTCTGAGATCTTGCGACGTTCATTAATTACAGCTTTGCTTGATCTGCTAAGCTTATAATCTTTTTTTAATGCTTCAATCAAATACCCAGCTAAGCCTCTAATTTTTCCAGCAACAAAACTTTCTGATTGAGTAATAATTTCTACTTTTTCTCGAATGTACTCACTGTCATACTTTGCATATGTCTCATCAATCATTTGAGTTGAAAATCCAAATGTATTAATCAATATTTGTTTTAATCCTTCGTCAATCGATAAGTCATTAAGTTGGATTGGAGACTCATCAAACTGTTTTTCTAGTTTGAATCGAACTCTAGTTACTTTCTGATTAACTCGTTCTATTTCAGGTAAAATACGAATAGGTGATACGGCATTTACTTCATTAACGCCAACATCAAGTACTCTTTTCTTAAAATCCTTAAATACTTGATATTTTCCATCAAATACGCCCATTAACTTTCTAAAAATCTCTATTGGAAACCATGGTGTCTGTGCAAGTCCTTTGTATCGAATACAGTTCTCGTAAAGTGCTAAGCCATAACCTGATTTAAACTTTGAAATCAGATCAATATTGATTTGGCCATAAATTTCGGGTTGATACATAAGGTCTTTCATTACCTGGCTGTATTCATAGATACAAACCCCGTTAGAAAGCTCCGCAGACGCCAATATTGAGCTAGCCTTCCACCTTTTTTCTTGCCCAGTTGTACAGTCAATAACGTTCCATTCAATAGCTATTGTTATTAATCCAAGTAAAGCTTCTTTTAGCTTTGCAGTATCTTTGCTATTGTAGCCAATCAGTTGATATAGATCTTTTCCTCTGATTTCGAATTGCTGTTTGTAAGGCAGATCTGGGTACGCATTAAACAGCAACGCATTAAAAAGCTTTCGCTGAACTAATGACAAGTTATTAGAACAATGTATCGCGTTAACATGTTTTTTAAGTTCAAGACTTTTATTATTTATTGCTACGCTTCCCATACGTTTCTCCATGCTACCAAACAAGTAATCCGAGTACTCGGATTCACTCTCAATCCGAGTACTCGGATTCTGCTATAATTTGCTCTAAATAATTTGAAACGTGCTCGCACATATCTTCCACATTAACAAAACTAGCAATCTCTTTATTAAGAACAATAGATGGAAGTCCTCGATAATCTGACTTACAAGTAAATAATTTTTTCCCATTTACAGAGATATAAGACTTAGCATTACTGACAGTTTTAGTTTTATTTTTTTGTCGTGACTCGTTCTCTTCAAAAATTTTTTCTAACTTAGCTTGTGAGGTGATTGTTTTACCTAACTGATTGGCAATAGAAAACATTTTACTGTAGTTTTCTTTAGACTTATTAAGTATTTGAACAATCGTTACAGCAAGCTGTTTTGAAAGGGCATGTACATCAGGGATAGCTCTCACTATATCGTCTGGAATTTTAGAATAAGCCATCAATTCGTTGAATGTAGAATAGGAGATGCGTAATTTTTCAGAAAGTTCCTTTTCTGTTTTAAATACATTATCTAATAACAATCGTTTATAAAGCATCGCATTAGAATAATTACTAACATCATTCCGTAATTTATTCTCTGCATCTTGCGATGCAATAGCGTCTTGAACGTTGGGAATATCTTTTCTAATTACAAGAAAGGGGATTCCTAATCTCATGCAGGCGATATGTCTTCTTCGACCGAAAATAACCTCATATTTTATTTTTCCATGAGGATTAGGATGACTTCTTACTAAAGCTGGCTGCAACTGCTTATTTGATTTAATAGAATCAATTAGACCATCAATATCACCTAATTCACCTTCTTGGCGATTAGCGTATTTCCATGGTTCGCATTCCTCTGGATTAACATAAATTAATTCCTGTTCAGCAAATTCAATTCCAGATTGAGTTTTAAAATAAGATGGAGTCTTGGGAGTAGCTGGTTTTAAAATAATTTCTTCTTCAGTAGTCTCTATTTTTTTTACTTGACCACTTTTCATGAGCATACCTAAAGGGCCAGAATTATGAACGTTACGCTTACTATTATCCATGTTGCTCTCCACTTACAAAGGATGCTTTAGCTTGTTTATCCCAGATTTCTTTAAAGTTATTAATAATTTCAAGATTGACATCATCCAAATGTTGCAAGGCTCTACGATAAGCTTCTCGACTACCACGGGGCTTTGAAACATCATAGATGGTTCCGATCTCATTAGCTGCTTTTGCAACCTCTACTGTTTCACACATATGGTTAGTGAGAATATATCTGCCAAACTGCTCTCGCATCATATTCTCCATCTGTAACGCCTCATTACTTCCGCTGTGTTTAGAAATGAGAATTCGTAAATATTCCAATTTTTTTGAAGGTAATTCTTTGAACATGTTTCGTAAGGTAGCTGTATACATAATAAAACTTGAATAATCATTCATACTTGGAGGAATAGGGATAATGATCCCATCGCACGCAATGATTGCATTAAGTGTTAGTAAACCAAGATTTGGTCCACAATCAATTAGAATTACATCATATTGATTTTTAATAATTTTTAATGACTCTGATAATCGTATGAAGGGTGAACCTAGGCGCTCATGATTGTTTTCTTTTTCGTTAGGTAAAATCAGATCGCAATCTTGTATCGCTAAGTTAGCTGGGATGATATCAAGACCATCAAAATGAGTTTTTAATATTACATTTTTTATATTATTAGGATTGGATATTAACACATTGGTTATTGTATCTTCATAACGTAATTCTAAATCAGGTATTAATCCTGAACTAATTAAAGTTGCTGTTCCTTGTGCATCAAAGTCTAAAAGTAGGACTTTTAAACCTTCTATAGCAATTTTTTTTCCTAAATCAACTGTGGTTTCAGTTTTTCCAACTCCACCTTTTAAGTTAGAAACAGCTATGGTTAAACACTTTGAGCCCTTTGGTCTTTTATATCGAGTTTCTGCTTTATCTCTAAGCGCATTAATAGCTGCCAAAGTATATTTTTTAATTTTCCTGCCATTTTCAGAGTCTTCAATTACTATTCCAGGGATATCA
The DNA here is from genome assembly GCF_001467955.1 of Legionella quateirensis. Lineage (GTDB taxonomy): Bacteria > Pseudomonadota > Gammaproteobacteria > Legionellales > Legionellaceae > Legionella > Legionella quateirensis. The sequence continues at coordinate 163,901 of NZ_LNYR01000003.1, forward strand.
TCTGATGATTCTAGCAATTTTCTGAACGTAGGATCGGAAACTTTAACCATTTTTGCGGCCTCAATAGCTCCCCAAGTTCTAGGTTTTTTTCTTTTCTCAGGACTAATCACAAAATTTCTTAGTGTTAGTAACATTTCGTTACCTGCTTGATAGAACTTATCCATTAACTGTTCTGGATTATCTGTTCCATACGTAATGATTTGAGGATCAAGCATGATTTCCCTTTTATTAAAATAAGTAATTTTCACATTTCTTATAATTTATCTATGATTTATTGAAAATGCAACAGAAAAATGAAATTTCTATTTACTATAGAAACACAACGTGTTTTAATTTTTTTAAGATCTATTTATTAGTTGTTTAGAAACTAAGTCAGTCAATCTTCTTAAGGGTTATAAGAGAGTCAGAGGGACTTTTACGGGGATTATTAGGGACATTTGCGGGTAAGGGTGAGGCTGCTACGGGACAAGGTGAGACGTTTTCAGGAAGTAAAAATAAGAATAATAACTAAAGGTGCGACGTTTACAGGTCGGGTGGGACGTTTGCAGGGATAATTGAGGAGAGACACTCGTGTCAAATTTAGAATTGAAGGGATTGAAGTTGCTTCGAGCTCTAGACAATTCATTCCAGGATGGAAAATCGAAACCCTGTGAATCGATAACTCATTTAGCTGTTGAGTTATTAAATTCTGGAAAATATCAGCCTAGAAAACAATTTGATGAAACTGTTTTAGATGAGCTTGCAAGCTCCATCAAAGTTCAAGGGATTATCCAGCCACTTATTGTTAGAAAGATTGCAGAAGAACGTTATGAGATTATTGCTGGCGAAAGACGCTGGCGAGCGGCAAAAAAAGCAGGATTAACTTATGTACCTGTTATTATTAGAAATGTTGATGATAATATTGCTCTCGCATTTTCACTGATTGAAAATATTCAACGTGAAAATCTCAACCCAATTGAAGAGGCGCTAGCATTAAACCGTTTTCGCGAAGAGTTCCATATGACTCATGAAGACATAGCACAAATGATAGGGCGCTCTAGAGCTTCAGTTACTAATACGCTTCGCTTACTATCTTTGGATTCTAGAGTAATAGAGATGCTAAACGAGGGTAAGATTGATATGGGACATGCCCGAGCAATTTTGAAACTTTCGCCAGAACATCAATATCAAGTTGCATGTGCCGTTATTGAGAAACAGCTCAATGTGCGTGATACGGAGGCATTAGCAAACCGATTGAAGTCATCAGGGGATAAGGAACATGACAAGACTTTTTTTTCAGCTACACGCCATGACAAGTGTGAGGAGTGGAGTACCTATCTATCCCAACAATTTACAACAAATGTTTCTGTAAAAGTAAATGCTGAAGGTAAGGGAAAAGTGATTATCGAGGTGAATTCTGCTAGTGAGGTTGATTGGTTGATCAAACTAATGAGCGAAAGAGGATAGTTATCCACAAAATCTGTTGATAACGTTGTGTGATAATCGTGGGTTATAACGTAATTAAGCCTGTTAATGAGAAAGAAGAGCGTGTTTAATTTTTGGATTTTGGATTAATGATGAGACCATTGCGTATTTTTATCAGTAGCGTACAACAAGAATTTAAAGAAGATCGTCTAGAGATATGCCATTGGTTGAAAAATGATCCCTTAATGCGTCGTTTTTTTGATCCATTTTTATTCGAAGAATTGCCAGCTCATGATAGGAGGGCAGATCAAGTTTATCTAGAACAAGTAAGTGCTTGTGATATCTATATTGGTCTTTTTGGCTATGATTATGGCTTTGAGAATGCAAAAGGTGTTTCCCCTACTGAGGAAGAATACAATCTAGCTTCCGAGGAACATAAGACCCGATTAATTTTTATAAAGGGAAATGAAGAAAGTAAACGTCACCCTAAAATGAAAAATCTTATTACTCGTGTTGGAACTGAATTAATCAGAAGGCGTTATCAATCTATTTCCGAGCTTATTTCCAGTGTTTATGCGGCTTTAATACATGATTTAGAAGAACGAAAATTAATCAGAAATAGCCCTTTTGATGCCGCTCCTTGTCGAGGGGCAACATTATTAGATTTAGATGAAGAGGGGATGACGGCTTTTTTACGTCGAGCAAAACGAGGACGTGGATTTCCACTGCCTATCGATGCGACCTCTTTTGAATTACTGTCCCATTTGAATTTGCTAGATGAGGATAAGCCTACACATGCCGCAATGTTACTCTTTGGAAAGCAACCACAACGGTTTGTTATGTCATCCGAGGTAAAATGTGCTCATTTTCACGGGACAGAAGTAGCCAAACCCATTCCTTCATATCAAGTATATAAAGGCACGTTATTTTCACTGGTCGATCAGGCGATTGATTTCGTAATGTCCAAAATTAATCTTTGGGTGGGAACCAGAGAGAGCGGGGCGGAAGTGCCTGTTGCCTATGAAATTCCCCAGGAAGTTGTCGCAGAAGCGATTGTGAATGCGGTTGCTCATCGAGACTATGATAGTAATGGAAGTGTACAGGTAATGCTGTTTGCAGATCGATTGGAAATTTGGAATCCAGGAGGACTCCCTCCATCATTGACCTTAGAGAAATTACGTCATCCACATGGTTCTGTTCCAAGAAATCCCTTGCTTGCTGAGCCATTGTATTTAACGAAATATATCGAGCGTATGGGAACTGGTACAGGCGATATGATTCGTCGTTGCCGTGAGGTTGGACTGCCAGAGCCTGAATTTTCTATCTCCGATGGATTCAAGACAACCATTTGGCGTAAATCATCATCGATGACCGGACAAGTTACCGGACAAGTTACCGGACAAGTTACCGGACAAGTCGATCCATGGGTTGAGCGGGTACTAAGAGCATGTGAGCTAAAAGGTGAGCTGAAAAGTATAGAGCTACAAGAGGTAGCAGGTATTAGGCATCGAGAAACTTTTCAACGTAATTATCTTGATCAATTGCTCAGGGATGAGTTAATCGAGCGTACTATCCCAGAAAAGCCTAAAAGTAGATTGCAAAAATATCGTTTATCCAAAAAGGGAAAAATTTTATTAGAAGATTTATCTAAAAATAAAAAATAGGATGAAGCCGATGTTAGAAAAGAGAAAGAAATAAAAAGCAATTATTAAGTGACTTTGATTGAATGATTTCTGTTTGAGGGAGCGCTGTTTAGCAAAATATCACCGAAGGGCAATTTTTATGCGTTTAAGTAAAAAAATCAACTTCCATATTTTAGTTTTAAGCGTCGTTTTCACTACAACCAATGGTTTTGGTTACATAAATAACGTCGCTTTATTAAGCGCTATTAAAACACGTTTATGATAACTCTGTATATTAAATAGTCAGTTAAGGCAAAACGGTAAGCCTTGGCGTCATTTAGAAAATAGCCAAATTAGCAATGCGTTTTAGGCGATCAGGGTTGTCTTCAACATAAATTGCTGTGGTGACAATGTTGGCATGACCTGCAAGACGAGAGACAGCTTTAATATCCGCGCCCTGTTCAATTAAGCGGGTAATGAAAGTACGTCGACCAGAATGGGAGCTTGCCCCAATGATTCCTGCCTTATCATAGAGTGACTTGAACCATTTTTGCAAACTATTAGGCGTAAAGCGACTTTTGCGTTGGGTCTGAAATAAGGGTTTGTCTCGTGCAACATGTTTTAGGGTATCGAGATGAGCTTGGAGTGCTTTGCGGATTTTTTCATTGGCAAGATAAGCGTAACGTTGCTTTTCACCTTTGGTCATTGAGCGCTTCAAACAAATCTCTTCAAGTAATTGATAGTTGTAATCGGCTACATCTGCAATAGTGAGAGAGGCAATTTCTTTCACTCGCAATCCAAGTCCAAAAGAACAATACACAAGGGCACTATTTCTTATAGCGAATTGCCCATCTTTGGCAACAATAAGCAGTCGCTTAAACTCTGCTTCACTTAAGACTCTGGCCTTTCCTTCTTTTGGCATAAAAGACTCAATATTTTCCTGTTATAATGGTATTCTAAATAAATCAGGCTGTCTTGGCAAAAGCAAAAATATAATTGTGGTTTATAGTAGAACTTTAGTATGAATACACTCATCGATGCAGCAATAAAATATCTTTCCAATCATTATTGCAGTGAAAAAGAACTTATAAGGCAATTAGAGAGGGATTTTTCGCATGTGCCCGAGTTAGATGCTCAGATTCATGCAACTATAGCTCGCCTTCGGGAATTACATTTAATTAATGATAATCGTTTGGCTGAATCATTAAGTGCCCGTTATATCCATAAAGGAAACCGTTTTATTCAACAAATATTAAAACAAAAGGGCGTTAAAGAAGAAGTGATTGAGCAAATCTTAGAGCATATTGAACTGGAAGAAGTTCGCGCCCTAGATGAAGCTCGGAAAAAAATGCGTGGATTTAAAAATGATACAGATGAGGCGATAAATACAAAATTAGCTCGTTTCTTAAGCGGCCGAGGTTTTTCCCATGCTACGATAAAAACCGTACTTAAACAGTTAAGTGAAGAACAGACTACTTAAAGTTTTAGATAGTGTAGCGGATGAATACAACAATCATTTGCATCTATAAGAAAAGAAAACTGTAAATCAAACTCTGAATAAAATGATAAACTTACAACGCATCATGATTATTGGTAGACCAGGAAGTGGCAAGTCCACTTTTTCTATTATGTTGCAAAAGAGCCTAAATATTCCATTATTCCATTTAGATAAATATTTTTTTATTGCCGATTGGGTGCCACGAGAATATGAGGATTTTTTGTCACTCCAAAAAGAATTAGTCGCTAAGCCTTGCTGGATTATTGATGGTAATTCCAGTAAATCATTCGAGATACGTTATCAGGAAGCCGACATGTGCTTGTACTTTAATTTACCCAAGTGGCTATGTTATTGGCGGGTATTTAAGCGCTTTTTTTATAAGGCTTCAGAAATTGATGATAGAGCCGCTGGTTGCAATGAAACGGTACGATGGTCGCTATTAAGTTATATGTGGAACTATGAACAACGGATTAACCCTTTATTAAATGTCTTAAAGAACCAATATCCAAAAGTGAAATTCATTGAGCTGCGTAGTTCATATGATGTGGCGCACTTGATGCGTGTACTTAAACATAAAGAAGAGTACAGTATAGTGACAGGATTTTAATAAATGATGCCGACGAATATGATAATACTCTTGATGGGTATTGCAGGTACTGGTAAAAAAACCATAGGCGAGGCAACGACAACACTGGCGCCTCAGTTTCGATTAGCGCATCACCATGCTTGGATCGATCCGGTTCTAAAACTTTTAGGTAACGATGCTCAAGTATTTTGGTCTCTTGATGATAATGGATGGGCAGCGCTTAACAAAGCTCGTGATGTGATTTTTGATACGATGACTGCGGTTTGCTCTAAAGAAGCGAGCTTTGTTATTACCTATGAGCTCTTAGCGAATAATTCTTGGCATCAGGAATTTTTTAATCAAGTACAAACCGTTTCTCAAAAACGGGGAGCTGTGTTTGTTCCTATCCGACTGATTTGTAATGGTGCAGAGCTTGTTAAACGCTTAAAAGACTCAGATAGAAAGGGCTATTTTAAAACACAAGATGAGGCGCTTATTACAAAAAGATTGTTTGAAGAAGACGTTTATTTTAGCAAAGAGCCGTATGAAATGACTCTAGATGTGAGCCTCCTTTCAGCAGAGGAGTCAGCGCGTCGTATCTTGGATTGGACTTCCTTAGTTTATGGGAGTAAAAATCAGAATCTGGAATTTAAACCATTGAGTCAAAGAGATTTGAACTTAATGACCCAATGGTTTGCAGAGCCTGAGGTGAAACAAGGGTATGCTCGGAATCAACAGTTTTCTTTGGAAGATATTAGGGCAAAGTACTTACCTCGCATTGAAGGCATAGATCCAGTTCCGAGTTTTATTATTTATTTGGATCAAAAACCAATTGGTTTTATTCAATATTACTGTCTTGCCGACCATTTACCCGAAGGAATTTCAGGACATAATGCTTCCTTGTTTGACGAGGCCACACCTGAACAATTGGCTGGTATCGACCTTTTTATTGCGGAGCCATCGTGTCGTGGGGTAGGGTTGGGCAAACAAATTATAAGGCGTTTTATTGCCGAACAACTCTACAAATTTAAAGCTGTTGTGGTTGATCCACAAATTGGAAACGAGCAAGCCATTGCGTGCTATCAAAAGGCTGGTTTTCTTCCCACGCAATACAGTGAAGACGCTGATTACCTACTCATGATAAACATGCTTTCTTATAGAGGATCCTATGAATATTCTTGAAACTCCCCATCTGATTTTACGTACATGGAGAGAAGCTGATCTTGATCCTATGTCACTTATTGATCAAGATAAAAAGGTATGTCAATTTTTACCAGGAATAGGGAGTAAGAGTGCTACAAAAGCAGGCATTGAGAGGATTATCGCACATTATAAAGAGAAGGGATTTTCTTTGTATGCTGTTGAACTGAAAAGTACAGGGGAAATGATAGGATTTTTGGGGTTAATGACCCCTTCTTTTGAAGCGCACTTTACCCCCTCTGTTGAAATTGGCTGGAGACTTTCCTCAACACATTGGAATCAGGGTTATGCTACGGAAGGAGCAAAAGCTGTTTTAGATTATGCATTTACCTCTTTAAATCTTCCCGAAGTAGTTTCATTTACAGCAGTAAATAATCTGGCTTCAAGACGTGTTATGGAAAAAATTGGTTTGCAACACCATACCAAGGATGATTTTGATCATCCCAAATTGGAGCACAATAGTCCATTGAGACGACATGTGCTTTATCGATTATCCAGAGCTGATTATCTGAACAACAAGAGTATCCAAGAATGATTTGGGAGACCACATTAAAAAGAATTACGGATGAAACGGCGAATCGTGCAGCTAATAAGTGGGTAAAAAACTCTACCCATCTCAAGCTTATCAATAATCAAATTAACTGTGTTTATCGATTTGAATCTAAGAACCAAGGTTTTTATCTTCGCATGACACATGAAAAAATACGAAAAGCGCGTGAGCTTTTGAGTGCCATTGATTTTCAGAAGCATTTATTTTTGTGTGGTACACCTATTTGTGAACCGGTTGCATCTCAAGAAGGAAATGATGTCGAAACGGTACACCAAGAGGATTTGGAATTTTTTGTTCATGTTTGCCGTGAAGTGCCAGGACAAATCATGCATTTTGATTATTCAGATAAAAAAGCTTATCTAACATGGGGAAGGGCTCTAGCGCTATTGCATCAAGCCTCGCAAAGTTATGTTGCATCAGAGCATCATTTTTTAATTTGGGAAGATTTGTGGCGTGAAACTTGGGATTATGCGCGTCAAGAAGAGGCGCTGATCCAGGATTTATACCAAACCATTACGACACGCTTCAAAACTTTTTCAATCAACTCAGCTAATTTTGGCCTAACTCATGGGGACCATCGACCAGGAAATGTGCTGTATGATGGGAGACAAGTTCATCTGATTGATTTTGATGAGCCTGTTTATCATTGGTATCTTGCCGATATTGCCAAACCTTTTTTGGACTTATGTAATAAGCCATGGCCTCTCTGGAAACCTGTGTTTGAATGGTTTATAGAAGGGTATAGACAAATCCGGCCATTGAGTTCAGATGAATTAAAAGAAATAAATCATTTTTCGCAAATGAAAAGCTTAGATATCTACCTTTGGTGTAAATACAACTGGTTTGAAGAAACAGCGCCAGGAGGAAAGCCACGGGAAGAGTGGCTTCAAGACTTAAAAACTATGGCATTAACTCCTTTGTTTGATGTGCAATAACCGATTAAGGCGATTTACATTGGGGTGGGTAATGAATAATATCATGAATGCGCGATAGTTCATTGGTTAAATTCCGGTAGCCATGCGGTTGATTGGCATTAAAACGAAGCCCTTCTCCTTTAGAAAGTGTTCTCCAGCTCCCGCCTAACAAAAGCTCAATGGTTCCATCCACAACAATGACATGCTCAATGACTCCATGTTTATGGGGAGGTGAAAGATGTTCACATTCTGGCAATAGCTCAATAACAAACAATTCAAAATGGAGTTGTTCATCAAAAGGAAACAAGGGAAGTACTCGTATTTTTTCATCATCTGGATGCAAGGTTTCAGCATGTCCCGCCCTATAAATAGGATTGGTTGAATTATCCAGACTGTCTTCAATAAACGATGAAAAGGAGGTTTGAAAGCCGCTCGCAATTTTCCATAAGGTAGAAATCGTTGGACTTGATTCTTCTCGTTCAATTTGCCCAAGCATCGCTTTAGAAACACCGGTTTCAAGTGCTGTTTTATCTAAACTCCAACCCCGTTCTTGTCTTAATGATTTTAATGTTTTTGCAATACGGTTTGAAATTTCTTGCATGATGTCCCTTAATAAAAGCTTGTGCGTTTTAGCGCACGAGTATATACTGGTTTATTATGCGTTATAACGCACGAATTGTGAAGTAGATTGTGGAGGACTGTATGGTGGAACACCCTTTTAAAAACAAACTGGTTGCGGTGCTTAATAAGCGTATTGAGCCAGGAAAAGTGATGAATGCGCTTGCTCATATGTGTATTGGTTTAGGCGCTGTGATTGGTGAAAAAGAACTGCGTTTAACCAATTATCGAGATGCAGATGGAGGCTCTCACCCTTATATTTCAGAAATACCTTTTATCATTCTTTGTGAGAACCCCAATAAAATTAGAACATTACGCCAGAATGCTTTAGCAAAAAATGTTCTTTTTAATGATTTTACCGATACGATGACTGTGGGTACCTATCAAGAGCAAATTGAAAGAACAGCGCAGGTTAAAGAAAACGATCTGATTTACTATGGCATTGTTTTATTTGGGGATTGGGACGTAGTGACAGAAATTACTAGAAAGTGTTCTTTGTGGCGATGATGGGTGAATGATCATGATGGATAAAGGTAAAAATTTAAGTAAAAGCGCACAAATCATACAGGATTTTTTATCTCAAAAAGGGATATCATGTGAGGTCAAGGAACTTGGTTCAAGTACACGCACTGCAAAAGATGCCGCTGATACTTTGGGATGTAGTGTTGCTCAAATTGTGAAGTCACTATTATTTTGCACTGAAAAAACCAACAAGCCGGTATTGGTATTAGCAAGTGGTGTTAATCGTGTGAATGAGAGCGAGATTGAACGTCTCATCAATGAACCTATTGGGAAGGCTGATGCAGATTTTACACGAGAAATCACTGGTTTTGCGATTGGCGGGGTTCCTCCCGTTGGCCATAAAAATGTTATTGATACTGTTCTTATTGATGAAGATTTGTTATGCCATGAAATTCTTTGGGCCGCAGCAGGAACGCCCAATGCCGTGTTTTCATTATCTCCCGATGAGCTTAAACAGCTAACCAATGGGATAGTGGTCAAGGTTAGAGAATAAATTATGCAAAAAATATTTTGGGATAATCCCTATCAACGCCAATTAATGACTAAAGTGATATCAGTGAATGAGAATCGACTACTTTTTGCAGAGACTATTGGTTTTTCGTTTTCTGGTGGTCAGGAAAGTGATACAGTCCGCGTGAATGGCTTGATGGTTACTCATTCCGAAATAGAAGATGACTTGATTTATTATACATTACCTTCGGGGCATGGGCTTTCTGAAGGGGATGTTGTCCTTATGGAAATTGACTTTGTTCGTCGCTACAAATTAATGCGTCTTCATTTTGCTGCTGAATTAATCTTGGAACTGGTCCAAAGAATGCTTCCCATTGAAAAAATAGGTGCTCATATTGCTGAACATAAAGCTAGAATCGATTTTAGCTATCAGCACAATATTTCGGATATCTTTGACTCTCTTTTGTTTGAATACAATCAAATTATTGCAAAAGATATGCTTATTCGCACTGGGTTTTCTGATGAGAAGAGTCAAAGACGTTATTGGGAAATCGAAGGATTTTCTAAGGTTTCTTGTGGTGGAACACATGTAAAATCAACTGCTGAAGTGGGTTATATTACGTTAAAAAGGGCTAATGTGGGTAAAGGTAAAGAACGAATTGAAATTTATCTGATACAATAAATTATCTTAAAATAAAGTGTTTTAGCCACAAAAAATGTCTTTAATTCTAGAGGGTTGATGAGTGAATGCAGAAGAAATTACAGTCTTAAATGATTTAAAAAACGATATAAATCAATTACTGGGATTTCATGAAGAAACACCAAGGATTAATTATGGTCCTTGTGGCGCGTTTGCCAAATTATTTTTTGATGCTTGGAATAGCCGATTTAAGGATAAAGTGCATATTGTTTTTGTGATGATGACATCCCATGAAGAGTGCTGGCATATTGCATTACGCATGCCTTCAGGAGAACTTTATGATGGTGGAATTGGCCTTCATTGTGAAGAAGTTTATGGAGAAGGTTATTTATTTGAAGATATGATCGAATATGATCATGAACGTTTGGAAAAATGGTCTTATGGTCTTGAACGTGAGTATCCACGATTTTGTCCTGATTTTAATAAAGAAGTGGTGAATTCATTGATTATTCATCATCTAGATCGATTGCTATCTCAAGGAAGTTGAGTTAATGCGTTATTTATCTCAATAAGCAATTCAAAAATTAAGTAAAGAGCATTACTCAAAACCGTGTTTTGTTTTTTTGGACTGGCTCTGTTTCTCCTAGGGAAGGAACGCAAGGTCGGATATTTGATGAGAAAATCGCTATGAAACAAGAACACCAACTGATTTATGAGCTAGAGACTTCTCTTTTAAATCCGAAAACGAGAAAATCGATTACCCAACTGAAGTTACTGATTGCTGATGAATTTATCGAGTATGGGGCCTCTGGTTCAATTTACAATAAGAATGACCTACTTGATTCTCTTCCTCAAGAAGAGCCACGAAGCTATAGGGTTAATGATTTTTCAGTTTTAGAGGTGTCGCCCGAAGTCATGTTGGCAACTTATAAGGTTACCGTTGCCTCAAAAAATTCCTTGCGTTCTTCGCTCTGGCAATACAAACACAACCGTTGGCAAATGGTGTTTCATCAAGGCACACCTTGCCAGGAGGAGTAATTCATTTTTACAGGTATTAAGATGATAACAATAGCCTATCTAAAACATCACTCCGATTGCATTCCAGAGCTTGCTAAGATTTGGTATGAAGTATTGGGAAAAATTTGGGTTCCTGATGTGCCTATTTCACGTGTAGAAGAAAATTTACGAAATCATTTAAACATCAATCAGTTACCGCTCACTGTTGTTGCTTTTGATGAAGACAAGCCTGTTGGGATGTGCTCTTTACGCGCGAATGATGGGATCCGTCCCGAATTAACCCCATGGCTAGGTTCCTTAGTAGTCTCGCCAAGCCATCAAAAACTAGGTATTGCAAGACAGCTTATTCATCGAGTAAAAGAAGAGGCCCAAGCATTAGGGTTTAAAAATCTTTATCTTTTTGCTTTTGACCCTACCATTCCAGAATATTACAGTCGTCTTGGTTGGTGCACAATTGGCATGGACGAATTTAAAGGACATCCTGTCACCTTCATGGAGATAATGTTGTGAAGATTAGACAATTGTTTGATGCGGATTGGCATCTATGGAAAGAAATACGTTTAGAAGCTCTGACCAATTCACCAGAAAGCTTCGGCTCTTCTTATGAAGAGGAAGTGTTTATGTCCGATACTGATTTTCAAAATGGATTAAGTAAAGGGTATGTATTAGGTGTCTTTGTTGATGATTTATTAGTGTCTTGTGCTGGATTCTATACGCTTAATTCACTTAAAACAAAACACCGTGGTGTACTTTGGGGCATGTATACTCGTATTGAATACAGAGGGAAAGGTATTGCCACAGTATTAATTCAAACCCTGATACAGCATGCAAAGACCTGCGTTACTCAATTGCACCTAACCTGTGTAGTAGGTAATTTTGTGGCCTGCGCTTTTTATCAAAAGCAAGGGTTTCGAATTTATGGTACCGAACCTAAAGCGCTTAAAATTAATGATACCTTCTATGATGAATATTTAATGGTATTGGATTTCAATGAGGAACCCATGAAAAAACTGGATACCTATCAGAGCCTTTGTACTGAAGTATATGATTTAAGTAAACCTAATGCGCCACAAGATGCATACTCATTCTATCGAAGCTATGCTGCGGAGACTAAAGGATCGATTTTAGAACCTATGTGTGGCACAGGTCGATTTATATTGCCTTTGGCTGCAGAAGGATTTGATGTTCATGGATTTGATGCAAGTCAGCCGATGTTAGAACGATTGCATGCAAAAGCCAGTAGCACAAATCTTAAACCAAAAGTCTGGCATGGTTTTATCGAAGATTTAAATCAATCCAATAAATATTCTTTGATTTTTATACCCAGTGGTTCTTTTTGCCTCATTACACAAAAGGCAGATATCCAAAAAGCCTTAAAAACTATTTATCAGCATTTGGAAGACAAAGGACTTTTTGAATTTGAAGTAGAAACATGTCAAGCCGTGCCTAAAGAATTAGGTATATGGAGAGGATCAAGATGGCCTAAAGAAGATGGAATGCTTATAGTCTTAAGCCAATTGGCCATGCTTGATGAAGAGGTTTGTTACTCTATAGGTAAATATGAACTGGTTGATAACAACCGTGTGATTCAAACAGAGGTTGAGGAATACAAAATTCGCATTTATCAAGACCCTTCTTTCTTGCTTAATCTGCTTACTGAGATTGGTTTTAGGGAGGTCCGAATGGTTAAAGCTTTTGAGCGACACGCATCGCCTGAAGAAACAGATGAAAGCATTGTTTTTGAATGCAGAAAATAATTGAGGTGATGAATGAAAACACAAAAAGGAATACCTAAAGAATATCAGCACACTTCACCAGCAGGAGCTGAAGTACGATTGCAGATGAATAACCATTTAGGTGGGATGGCTCACTGTACTTTAAAGGCAGGAACAATTTCCAAAGCGGTTCGGCATAAAACGGTATCTGAATTTTGGCATGTCCTTTCTGGGGAAGGAGCTATTTGGCGTAAGTTGAACGATGAAGAGAGTATTACTCCTTTAACACCTGGAGTCAGCATTGATATTCCATTGGGAGCACATTTTCAATATCGAAGTGATGCAGCAGACTTGGTATTTATTTGCGTTACTATGCCACCATGGTCAGGCAGTGATGAGGCAAGCTATGTTGAACATGGTGCCTGGCTTCCTACAGTGGAATAAATGAGATGACTTTAAAATTATCTTTTTTAGAAAACCCAGATCCTGATGATGTTCAAATATTAACAAATGGGATTAAGGCATATGCCAAACAACAAAGAGATTTCGAGTCTTTAGATTTTTTTGCTTGCTTTATTCGAGATGCAGACAATAGCATTGTGGGTGGTTGTAGTGGTGGAACGCTCTATGGAGGTCTTCATGTTGATAATCTTTGGGTGAGTGAGTCCATCAGACATCAAGGATGGGGAACGAAGCTCATGCAAGCGGCATTGAGGTATGGAAATGAAAAAGGTTGTGCTTTTGCAACAGTCAACACCATGGATTGGGAAGCAATAGAATTTTATAAAAAATTAGGGTTTAAACTTGAGTTTGAGCGGCATGGGTTTCATAAAAATTCTATTTTTTATTTTTTGCGCAAAGAATTTCAGGAAACAAGAGATATCGAACTCTTTAATGGTGATTCAGTCTCAAGCTTAAGTCAAAAACCAAAATTACCTGTATCAGAGTCTATAGTGAGCGAAGAGGTTGTCTCAATAAGCAATGCCTCTCATTTTAAGTGGGGACAGGATTGTGATGGGTGGTGGTTAAAAAATAATGGTCAGTTTAGTGTTATTTATGAAACGATGCCCTCAGGAAGTTGTGAGATAAAGCACTATCATCGGGAAACAGAGCAATTTTTTTATTGTTTACAGGGACAATTGGTTATTGAGTTTGAAGATTATGAACAAGTGTTGCAGGAACAGGAAGGAATAAGTATTAAAGCAGGGGTAGCTCATCAAGTGAAAAACTGTTCCGGAAATTTGGTTTCTTTTTTGGTGATTTCATCTCCTAATCTATCAGGGGATAGAGTGAACCTGGAGTTCTAAAATGTCTGTTGAATTGATTATCCGCAAAGCATTAATTGATGATGCTCAACATCTTCACCCTTTAATGGAACAATTGGGCTATCCGCAATCGCCTGATGAATTGCAAAGACGACTTGAGCTATTTACTAATGAACCGCATTACGGTGTTCTTCTTGCGGAAATTGCTGGAAAAGTTGTTGGTTGGGTTGCTTGGTCTAAAAGCACTCTTTTTGTTTCCGACACAACAAGATTTCATATTGAAGGCCTTGTGGTCGACCAAGGATATCGTAATCAAGGAATAGGTAAAAAGCTTATGATTACTGTTGAGGAATTTGCCAGGCAGTTTAGTCCCTGTATCATTGATTTGACATCGGGACTTAGGCGAGCCAAAGAGGGCTCTCATGATTTTTACAAATCCCTTGGATATCAGAATGAAGGTCATATGGCAAAACTGTATTTAAGGAAAGTGCTGTGAACATCAGAGAATTACAATCTGCTTTAAAAATTGAGACAGCCACATTAGATGATTATCCTACCATCCAAAACATGGCACGATTTTATGTATATGAACTCTCGCGTGACTGTGGTTTTATTTCAGAGGATTGGGCTTTACCTTCCGATGGCCTGTATGAAAGCTTCGATTTTAAAAATTACTTTGAAGCGCCGACAAGAAAAGCCTTTCTGATTAAAGTAGGCAATGAATTGGCAGGTTTTGCCCTATTAAATCAAGAGGGAATTTACCCTGATACTGCATGGAATATGGGCGAGTTTTTCATTACTGCTAAGTTTCAAGGCAAAGGTTTAGGGTATTTAGTCTCCTCTGAGCTATGGAACATGCATCCAGGTTTATGGGAAGTTTCCGTGATTCCAGAAAATAAGCGAGGGCTTAGCTTTTGGCGCAATACTATTTCAAAAATTACACTGGGTAATTACCAGGAAGAAATCAAAACCATCGATTATGATCCACACCAGCCTCAGCGAGTTATTTTTCGTTTTGATAGTAAAGCACTTGAATGCAGCGAGCCTTTAGATAGTAAAAAAGAATATCAAATCCAATTTGTTGATGAACTGGATGAAGCTACAGAAAAACGCATGATAAAGGGATTTATTGCTTATGAGGCTCAGCATGGTATTGACGTCAATTATCGACGTTTTTCAGTAACCATTTCTTCTGCCCAAGGGGAAGTTTTTGGTGTGATTAATGCCTATACAGCCTTTTCAGAAATTTATGTAGATGATATTTGGGTAGATAATGTTTATCGTGGTAAAGGGTATGGCAAGCAGTTATTGCTTGCTCTAGAACATCATTTCAAAGGCCAGGGCTTTAATAATATCAATTTAGTGACCAGTGCTTTTCAAGCTCCAGAGTTTTATAAGAAGTGCGGTTACATAGCAGAATTTACGAGAATCAATAAAAAAAATCCCAAGTTAAACAAGACATTTTTTGTTAAATTTTTTAACGAAGAATTAGAAACACAAGGCATTCTTAAGGCAGCTCATGGTGAATAAAAATCAACTGGAAACAATCTGTAAAAAATTAAAGATGAAGCAACCTTGCGACTTGCCTCAAAGAGTTTACGGCGGTCTTTTACATAAAATGTGGTATTTGGAATGCAATGGCTCGCAATTTGCTGTAAAACAGCTCAATAAAAGGATTCAGTTAACTGAAGAAGTTAAATCCCAATATGAATTGACAGAAGATATAGCCTTCCAATTTTCCCAGCGTACTATTCCCGCAGTTCATGCTTTAAAATTAGAAAATAATTACTTAATCCTTTCAGAAGATGAGGCTTTTCTTGTTTATCCTTGGATAACAGCAAAAGCATTGGATAAAGACGCTATATCTGAGGCGCATGCACTTAAAATAGCCACTTTCTTGGCTAAAATTCATCAGATTAATCTTAATGTTCCTCAGCTGAGCGCTCAAGAATTTGATATTCATCCTAATGAAAAAATTAGTGTGTTAATAGATCAGTCAGCAAGCCAAAATTTGGTGTTTAAGGATCAATTAAAAAGTAATCAACGGATTATAATTGAGCTTAACGACCTCTATCAAAAAGCAATACCTATTCTACAAAGTAGCAGTGTAGTAAGCCATGGTGATCTCGATCAGAAAAATGTTCTATGGGATAAAAATGATGCTCCGTTTCTTATCGATTGGGAATCTGCGCGAAAACTTAATCCCACTTATGAAATAGTCAATTGTGCTCTTGATTGGAGTGGAATTACTACTCCACTGTTTCATAAGCCTTTATTTATAAAAATGTTAAAGACATACGCATCTTCTGGAATAACAATAAATCACGATCATTTGGAAGCGGCCTTTTATGGTGTTCTGGGCAATTGGATCAATTGGTTGGTGTATAATATAGAGCGTTCTTTTAGCTCTGATAAAGAGCAGCAGGATATTGGTATTGAGCAGGTTCTTCAGGTTTTGCCTACTATTATTCAAGTCAAAGTGAGTATTACTGAATTAACTCAATTAGTAACACGTGAATTAAGAATAAACTGTTAACTTTACTCAACTTTGATTACCATATCGCACGAACTTAAGTTTCAAGGAATGTTTCATGACGAACATCAACAATAATAAAGCTGCATTAGTGACCGGAGCCAGCCATGGAATTGGTCTTGAACTCGCTAAAATTCTTTTAGGTGACGGCTGGGTTGTCTATGGAACAGGGCGGGATGTGAGCAGCTTAGCGGATACTAAAGCGCTATTTCCTCGTTTTGTTCCAATTCAATCGGATTTTACCCGCAATAGTGATATTGAAGAGGTTGCAAAAATTATTAATGAGTTTGGAATACCACTTCATCTTTTAGTTCAAAATGCAGGAATGAAAAGCCCGCCACGTCCATTAACTGAATACGATTGTGACAGTATTGATGAAGTGTTTCAGGTTAATTTATTAGCTCCAATGAAACTAACGGCACTCCTTGCGTTAGGGATGCCTGAGAAGTCTCGGATTTTATTTGTTACATCAAGAGCAGCCACTTTGAAACTTAAGGAAAGTTCAACATACTGTGCCAGTAAAGCTGGTTTGGATGAAGTAACCGCTATTGTGAGAAAAGAGTTAGCCGAGAAAAATATCGGCGTGTCTTGTGTTATTCCGGGGGAAGTGGATACAAGAATTCAAAAAATCTTAAGAGAAACAACTTCATTTCATTTACATAAAATGTTTGATGAGGCATATCAGTCCGGTCAATTAATTAGTCCAGAAACTTGCGCGGAATTCCTTAAATGGTTTCTTTGCAACTTATCTTTTGATGAATTCAAGCAAAGTAATATGCCTGTTTCCATCTATGAAGAATGGCATCATCCATTCTGGCTTAGAGATAGGAATCAGCTACCTCCTTTTCCTTTCTAATTCATTTATGAATTTTTACGATCAGTTCCAATAAAAATTCAACTTTGCAGAATAGATGCTTCATTTGTTTATTTTTCAAGGCATAATTCTTTTATGGAGGATATGCCTTCGCTCTTTCTACAATTGTTTCCTCAAATAGATTCGATCATGCCCTTCTAAATAATTGTGAATTGTTCCTAAATGCTGATAGCCTTGTTTTAAATAAAATCCTTCTGCCTGAAAAGAAAAAGTATCTAATGTTGATACTGGAATTCCTCGTTTAATTGCTTCGGCTTCAACGCTGCGTAATAGCTCAGCACCGATACCAAGACCACGGTATTCGTCATTAACCCAGAGGACGTCAACGTATATTGAGCTTTTATGAGCATACACAATAGCTCCGCCAATAATATTACCTTCGTTATCTTTCACATAGATTGAGTAACGCTCTGGTTTGGTTCCCGTAAAAGGAGCATTAAAATTTACTATCCCATCACGAATAATTTTATCTTGCTGTTCTAGTAGCTTGGGGTCTATAACAAGCTCTAGTTGGTAATTCATTTGCGATTGATTCATGAGTTATATCTTTTAAAATTATTTTGAATACAATAAATCATTGACAACTTCCATAGTAATTTCGGGTAGTTTTTGTGTTTGATCAATACTCTCTTGAATGGTTATAACAGCTTTTTTAATTTCATTGGGTAACATCTCAGATGGTGCATTGTCGTTTGGCCAAGAAGCATCTCGAGTCGCTTTATCAGGCCAACGAGAATAGGCAAGCCACATACCATCGTTAGTTTTATGCAGGCAAGAACCTAACGCACCGCGATATTGCACAAAATAGGAAGCGACCTGATGCCAGGCCTTTTGATACTCCATCTCAAGCCCGGGCTTAATAAAAGCTCGGTAAATAACAGCAAAACATTTTTTGGAAAGCAGCTTAAATTGTTCTAGCGCTTCTTCAGGTGTTATATCCTGGGTTCCTAAAACCTCTTCTGCTTTGAATATGTTTATCCCTTTGGGTATTGAAAATTGAGAAGTAAAATACATTTGATCAAGGCCTATTCCAAAAGCACAATGCTCATAGCCTAGAACACGAAAGTAATTAATTGGTTGTTGGTTTTCATTAGTTAAGACATAGTTTTTGAATTTGGGATTATAAAATCCATAAGTCATGTAATAATGAATACCTTGCCTTTCAAGATGTTGAATGATTTGAACCAAATTCTGGTGCATTTTTTCAGGCGAATAAAGTTCAACATACATCCCAGCCTTTTCAACCGTTGAGTGTTCATTCTCGGGATAAGGAGGATTCAGCGCCACAAAATCACCAGGTGCCGCAATCGAAATTACCTCCATAAAATCACCACTTCTGAATGAAACCTGATTCGCATTAAGTAGGTTAGATACACGGTCAACTTCACTCAAGAACAGTTCCAACGACAAATTCGCATGTTCAAGAAATCGATTGGCGTTTTTTCCTTCAAATAATTCACCTTCGCGATAGATAATATTCAATTCCTTATCATAAAAAAGGATTCCGCCCCATGAATGATTGATGATAAAAGGAAGCACCAAAGATTTTTCTTCATGCTCAGTTTCTTGATTGTAATTCTCAATCACCTCAAGAAAAAAATCTTTCTTTGATATGGAAACATTATATTTTTCTATTAAGGCAGCATAAGAAGCTTTGATAAGAGCAGGATTGTCTCTAATTAATTGCAGTGTATGAATCAGAATTTTATTGCTGTCATTGATAATATATTCTTCTGCAAGGCCAACTTCCATTGCAGCCATGCTCCAGGAAGCAGAACCAGCAAAAGGCTCAATGGCTTTCTTGTATTTTTGTCCCTTATTATTTGCCAATAATACAGAGAAATGTTCATTCAACCAGCTAGTGTCAGGGGACATATGCCCTGTCAAATCGGGAAGAGTAAGGTACCTATTTCCGAGATAATGGAGCGGCCCTCCATGATTTTGAGTTAATTGAATAGCTCTTGGGTTCATAATGGTCACTATGTGGTAAATTTACTTAGCTGCACATCTTAACATGAACTAATAAATTTTTTATTCTATTGATCAAGCATATCTTATTTTTTTAATCATTGATGTGGCGCATTATTGTGATATTAAAACATACTATTTGAATTAGCTGATTTTACTGGAATATCTTGTATTGCGTCCCAATGTTCTATGATTTTCCCGTTTTCTAATTTGAATAAATCAAAAATAGCTCTACCCCGAGTGCCAGGCTCACGAATAGAATGTACATGAAGAATAACATAGTCCCCATCAGTAAAAATTTTTTTAATTTCACTATGAGAATTAGGATAATATTCAATTAAATATTGAATAAATGCTTTTAAACCTTCAGGTCCATCAGCGGCAACAGGGTTATGTTGTTTATAATTTGTTCCCAGGTACTTTAATGCTGCTTCAAAATTTTTTTGATTAATTGCTTTATTATAAAACTCAGTAACTATTTGTTTATTCATTTTTTGTTGCTCATCAATAAATGCATAGCTATTGTTAATAATTGATAGAAGCAAACTTATAGCAAAGATTTTTGATTTATTAATAATCATAAAACACCATTGGTTATTTATTCTCATGGTTTATCTTGAGATAGCCATCAAAAAATTCGGGTAAATCTTTCAATGCTTGTGCTCTTGCTGCTTCATTAAAACCAATATGATAATGCTCTCCTTTTTCGTCAATAACTTCTTTTGAAACTGGAAACTCAAAGTTATCAAATCCGTGCAATGCATTTTCATAAATTTGGATGGAAACATTTTGATTGCTACCAGTACTATGGTCGACTAACTGAACGCAATCTTGGGTAGTTGCACGATCATCATTTTCCCCAATAAATAGTTTGGTGATGGCTCTTAGTTTTGTTCCTTCTTCAAGTCGATGACATACGCCATAAAAAGAAGCCGCTGCTTTAAAAGAGAGCTTTTGGTAAGGTTTCGGATCTTGTTGTGATAAGGCCATGATTTTCAATACATCAAAGCCTCCCATAGAGAATCCCAAAAGTCCTATTCGGTCGGGATCAACAGAAGGAAGCTGCTTAAGATATTCATAGGCAGGAACGATATCATCAAGTTGTGCTTGTGTTGCTCTTTCCCAGCCTACTGAGCGGCGATCTTCCCAACCTCTGGGTTTAAAACTGTCTATCATATAGACTACGTATCCATGCTCTTTTAATCGGGTGGCCCAATCATAATTCACTTTTTCGATACCGGTACTCGCGTGCAATAATAAAATAGCAGGAGATCTCATCGTTGCATCAGGAATATAAAGACTGTGATGTGGATCATTGGGATCAAAGACATAATCTTCATTATGTGCTAGTACTTCAGTACACACTAATAAAATAAATAATATAAACAGCATCTTGGGATGGAAAAACATCATTTTAATTCCTTAGTTTTAAACAGTTAGCTTTAGACAGGATGCCTCATTATTTTCTAGCTTTTCCATGTGCTCTTTTAGATTACAAATTTCATCAAAACGAGCACCTTCATGAATTCGAGTGAGTGCTAACGCTTCCTTTTCCTTAATCTCTTCTGCTTTATTAATAGCATTAACTGCTTCTTCTTTATTCATGACAATAATGCCGTCTTCGTCAGCAAATATCAGCTCACCAGGATTTACCTCAACAGAACCACAATTGATTGGTTTTTTTATACTGCCAATTTTATTTTTACTTCCAGATTTGGCACATTGCCCCTTAGCAAAAAAAGGGATATTGGTTGCTCTGATTTCAGAAACATCGCGACAATTTCCATCAGTAATAATGCCACCAAAACCTTTTGTTTTCGCCACATCTGCACACATGCCGCCCGCTACCGCAAGCTTGGTGCCGCAGGAAGCGATAACCAATAAAATAGGAACTCGGTCATCAGAACAACCAAGTTCGAGTATAAAATCAGGCAAGTCATCCAAAGCTTGCATGGTAGATAAAGAATCTTGAGCTGAGTTAACTGTATAAGCTCTACCTACAATTTTTGTTTGTGGCGATGTGTTAAAAGAATGAATATCTGAATCCATGAGACGCACACTGGGTAAGGCATCACAGATTAAGGACGTTGACAGTTGAGATAATCGCTTACATATTTCAACATAACTATGTTCAATCTTTAGTTTCATAAATAATCCTTAATATATCGATTCAGTTCTATCCAATTTGTATGAGGTTTTAGGGATAAAATAGGTGAAAATCTCCCTCATTTAATAAAGTGGTTATTGGTTGATAATCTAAAGTATTTGCTGCTTGAGTAGCATTTTGGAATTTCAATCCGATGACGGATGCCATTGCTGACCAGGAGGTGGGTTTAAAATTATACTGTGTAACATAGCCTTTTTCATAAAGGTTTGTTGTTACAAAATAATCATAACCCCGAGCAATAGTGTCAGGTTTCCAAAGTATTTCTTCTCCGGGTGCCGGGGTAAGGATAATTTGCTTTGCTTCTGCTATCTCTTTTTCAAGAGTGTAATTATCAATACCATAAGTAGATAATAATATTTGTGTTTGATATTGATTGATTAATTCCTCAGTCAAGCTTTTGAGTTTATCTTTCTGGGATTCGCTGTCTAGATAAACAATATCGGGATCATACACTTGATTGTCAATTAAAAGTCCGCCGCTTTTGATAACCGTACTTTTCCAATATTCATATCCTCTTAACATTTCACGTCCTTTAGAACCATCACTCCCTGTCAATGGTAAAGCAACCCCCATGCGCAGTTTTTTGTGTGTCCTTGGGGTAAACTCAGGGACGAATGCTAAACCATTTGGTCCAACATGGGTTGGAATAGAGATGAGTTCAAAATTATGCAGATCTATTTTAGATAAATGCTTGTCTGTTGCATTAGACACATAAGCATATTGACCGTCTGGATCAATTAAAACGTTAATTGGATTTAATCCGGTGACTAATCGTTTTATCACTTTGCCTGAATGAACATCAATCACAGCAACCTGGTGATCAAAGGGCGCAGGTGCTAAGACATAGTTTTGATCTGGAGTAATATCTGAGTAAAGAATTGGTCCTAGATTTAAATTAGTTAATTGTTTTTTAATGGCGAGGGTATCGGGATCAATAAAGACGATCTGATTGACAGCTGACACCATTAAGGAACGATTATCTGGCGTATATTTTAAACCACGTACAGCTGAGGGCAAGGTGAGGCTTCCAGTAATTACTCCTGAATCAGGATCGATTCGAATGACGCCATCTTTACCCGCCATTAACCATAATGTTTTTCCATCATTAGAAAAAAACAGATTATGTGTATTAGGACTGACCGCAATTTTTTTGACGATGGTTTTGGTATCGACATCAAAGACGAGAATCTTTCCACCCTTTTCCACATTAACATAAAGTTGTTTTTCAAAAGGAGGTCTTAACTTAACACCATGAGGCGCGCTATCGATGTCTGAATAGTCTTTATTCTCTAGTGATTCAAAAGTAAATAGCCGATATTTCTCGACTTGATTTAATAAATCGATAACAGAAATGGACACACCGGGTACACCAGATCCACTGTCATAGTCTCTAATCCCGAAATTACTGACATAAGCTGTCTTCCCATCTTTTGTAACAGCAATCTCATGAGGAAGGAAGGCAAGTTTCAGACTACCTTTTCTTGCACCTGTATCGGGATTATAGAAACTGATACGATCGGCATTTTCTTCAACAACAGCTAGCGTGGTGTTGATAGAAGAGGAGTAAGTAAAGCCATTGAAAATCGATAGAGCAAAGAATAGGCTGTAGGTTTTTTTGAACATCATTAAATCCCTTTATAAACACAAAATGTGCCGCCATGATAGTAAGGGAATACGATATTGTCAATATATATAGGTGCCTATATAATAGCGCAAAAAGGAACTATCCATGACATTTAATTTGAATGAACATACTGGTGTATTGATTAAAAAAGCAGCTCGCTTGTTTGAGCGTGTTTCAAATCTCAATCTTGAAGAACTAGGTGTGACCTATAGTCAGACTATTTTTCTGGTTCGCTTGTGGGAGCGGGATGGCCAAACGCAAATGGAACTCACAAAAAGTGCAGGACTGAAACAACCTACCGTAGTAGGTATACTTGATAAGATGGAAAGAGACCAGCTTATCACACGTGTTCGAAGTGAACAGGACAAACGCTGCTATCATTTTTTTCTTACTGAAAAAGCGAAACATGCTTGTCGTGAATTAGAAAAGCAGGGGATATTGATGCAGAATTTGTCTGCTGGTAATTTACCCGATAAAGAAGTTAGGAAGTTAAATGAGAATCTGTTATCAATTATAGAAAACCTAGAGCGCATTATTGAAAACATTCGGTATTAGAATTGGTGACTCTATTTTCAATCGTATTAAATGTTGAAGCGAATTTCTCAATCACTAAATCTGCGTCTCGATAAGCCATAAATGAAGAATGGGGCGTAGGTACTGGATGATTGTAATTTGCAATAGGCCCTATACAAAATAGATTTTCATGTACTTTGCCATGCTTATCGATCACTTGATAATGATCCGTTAAATGGATGCCACCATAAGGCTTAGCGGTAATTAAACCAGTTTGCGCCAAATTGTCTAACAACATGGGCTTGACACTATTGGGGTCTGGTTTGTAACGATATCCAGTTGCATCAATAAGAGTTGTAGCATGCAAGACTTCGCCTGATGTAAATAATAATCGGAACCTGTGATTTACTTCATCATAGTTTACAGAAGCCAAGCCATGATGCTCAATAATTCTATTTTTCTCATAGAGATGGAGCATGATTCTGGCATTCACTGGTGTGATGCCGGTCAAATAAGCCATTAAAAGGCCTAGCGCTCCGGAACTTGCGCCCTGACGCAAAAATTTAAAATATCAGATCGGAAAATCCCCGATAACATCATTATA
>NZ_LNYR01000004.1 GCF_001467955.1 Legionella quateirensis
ATCATCTTTGGAGTTCTAAAAAGTAAACTGCCTTTTAATGAAAATTTATCTTGCATTTAAAGACAGTATCTACGCCTGCTAAATACCTAGTTTAATTCCTCAAATAATCCATAATAAGTCAGTTATACAAATGGTGAGCTAAATTTTTATAAAAGATAAGTGCTAACAAAATTAGCATGAAGTGTACAGAATAAATCTTAAAAATATCGACTTTGCCGAATTTTTTCCACTAAGACATTCAGCATCAGACGAGGCATACTTTGATTAAAAATCGTTTGACGAAGTTTCAAGAAAGCCTTGGTAAATTTAAAGACACCATCTTGTAACAGGTGGTAGGCGGCTTTATCGTTTTTTAAGGCATTCATAAACTCATATCGAGATTTTGGAACAGACAAATGTTCAGAAAGATTCGATTCTGGTTTAATCATCATTTCAACAGGGTCTTCTGATTGAATTAATTCATTAAGAATAGCCGGAGGAACAGTAATAAGGGGTGATCCCGCAATGGCTAAAACTTGATGTTTATCTCTAAAACTTGCGGCCATCACTTCAGTTTTAATGCCTTGCTGGTTAAATTGATGCACAATATCATGAATCAATTGGACACCAGGGGATAGGTTTTGAGAAGGGAGTTGGATGTTATGATTTTCATAATATTCGTTGGTTCTACCTACAAATGGAGAAATGAGGGTTGCATTGGCTTTCGCGCATGCTATCGCTTGAAGGTTAGAAAATACTAAAGTCATATTACAATGAATCCCTTCTGTTTCGAGTATTCGGCAAGCTTCAATCCCTTCATAAGTAGCGGCCACCTTAATTAAAATACGTTCTTTTTGTATTCCTTTTTTTTCATATAATTGAATTAAGTATCGGGCTCGTTCTATTGTTCCTTCAGTATTGAACGATAATCTTGGATCTAATTCTGAAGAAACGCGTCCAGGTATAACTTGTAGAATT
Source organism: Legionella quateirensis (assembly GCF_001467955.1). Lineage (GTDB taxonomy): Bacteria > Pseudomonadota > Gammaproteobacteria > Legionellales > Legionellaceae > Legionella > Legionella quateirensis. The sequence goes on from NZ_LNYR01000004.1 coordinate 958, forward strand.
TCATATCCAATTTCTGTAATAAAACGTGCAATAAATCGAATAGGTTCTGGAAATGGTGAGCCATCATTTTTTTTTGCTTCGTCACGAATATGCGCGATGATATCTTGGTAATGTGGATTTTCACTAGCATCTAGAATTAATTTGGGATTGGTTGTTGCATCGATTGTCTGATACTGTTTAATTAAGCGTACATCGCCGGTATCAGCAACAATTTTTGAATATTGTTTTAATTGTTCCAATTGATTCATAACAAGTCCCTTTGTTTGTGATGGCTATCTTTGAGTTTTCTGACTCACCAGCACCGATTTGTATACGCGATCAGAAATGATGCCTGGTTCAAATTGTTCCGTGGCATCTGTCACCATCAGTTCTCCATATTCTATGACCATTTTACACGTGGTTGATGTAATCTCATTAGGATCACTGTCTAATAGTATATCACGGATTTTGTCATCTACAGCAGGCGTAGATACTGTCTTTAAATGCAAGATAAATTTTCATTAAAAGGCAGTTTACTTTTTAGAACTCCAAAGATGAT
>NZ_LNYR01000005.1:0-1112 GCF_001467955.1 Legionella quateirensis
TTAATCGCAGTGATGGTATGGCCTGCATTTTCAAAGGTATCATTATTATTGACATCATAAGTAGCCACCGTGTCTTCATTCAGGGTTATGGCATCATTGGCAATATCCACAACTGGATTGACCGTGATGGCAATGCTGTCCGTATCGCTTAAGGCTCCGTCACTGGTGACTATGGTTAAGTTGTCAGCGCCGTTGTAATCGGCAATAGGATGGTAACTTAAACCATTTAATACGGTGTTAATATTATTTGGAGCACCCACCAGAGTCAGGTTACCCGTACCATTATTGCTGATGGTAACTCCTGCAGCAGCTGCAGCATCCACTGCGGCTGCTGAAAGTGTTAACGTACCATGATTCACAGAAACAGTCGTAGTGACCGAAGCACTGTCAATATCAGTCAAGCTGATGGCATTGCCATTGGCAGAGCTAAAGACCTGAGCAGTGTCCTCATTCGTCGTTTGGGCGCCAGGGAAGCTGTTAATTGGTGCGTCATTAACCGGATTGACTGTCAGGTTCACCGTAGCTGTTTCCGTAACCCCACCGGAAGTCACTGTGTAGGTAAAGCTGGTACTGCCGTTGTAATTGGCAATTGGCGTAAAGCTTAAGGTACCGTTAGCATTTAACAACACCGTACCGTTGGCCACGCCCACTGTGCCACCTACAGCAATGGACGTACCGTTAATCGCAGTGATGGTATGGCCTGCGTTTTCAAAGGTATCGTTGTTATTCACATCATAATTAGCCACCGTGTCTTCATTCAGGGTTATTGCGTCGTTGGCAATATCCACAACTGGATTGACTGTGATGGCAATGTTGTCCGTATCGCTTAAGGCGCCGTCGCTGGTAACGACCGTTAAGCTGTCTGCACCATTGTAATCGGCAACAGGGGTGTAGCTTAAACCATTTAAAGCGATGGTGATGTTGGCTGGAGATCCCACCAGAGTCACCGTTCCTGTTCCGTTATTCGTAATAGTCACCCCTGCTGTTGCCAGTGCCGTTAAGCTGCCGTGTGCCACAGAAATCGTGGTGGTTACAGAAGCACTGTCAATGTCAGTCAGGCTGATGGCATTGCCATTAGCAGAGCTAAAGACTTGAGCGGTGTCTTCATTCGT
>NZ_LNYR01000005.1:1186-1723 GCF_001467955.1 Legionella quateirensis
CGTTTGAGCGCCAGGGACGCTGTTAGTTGGGGCATCATTAACCGGATTGACTGTGACGTTCACTGTAGCCGTTTCCGTAACTCCGCCGGAAGTGACCGTATAGGTAAAGCTGGTACTGCCATTGTAATTGGCGATTGGAGTAAAGCTTAAAGTGCCGTCGCCATTCAAGAGCACTGTGCCGTTATCCACGACCACCGTGCTGCCTTCGTCAACCGCCGTGCCGTTAATGGCGGTGATGGTATGGCCTGCGTTTTCAAAGGTATCATTGGCATTCACATCAAGATTAGCCACCGTGTCTTCATTGATAGTAGCCGCATCGTTGGCAATATCGACGACTGGATTAACTGTAATGGCAATATTGTCCGTATCGCTTAAGGCGCCATCGCTGGTGACTAGGGTTAAGTTGTCAGCGCCGTTGTAATCGGCAACAGGTTGGTAACTTAAACCATCCAAAGCAGTGGTAATTGCAGCAGGAGATCCCGTTAAGGTCACACTGCCCGTTCCGTTATTCGTAATCGTAACCCCTGCTGTTGCCAG
>NZ_LNYR01000005.1:1818-1964 GCF_001467955.1 Legionella quateirensis
CCCACGGAAATCGTGGTGGTCACAGAAGCGCTGTCTATATCGGTAAGACTAATCGCATTGCCATTGGCAGAGCTAAAGACCTGAGCGGTGTCTTCATTCGTGGTTTGAGCGCCAGGGACGCTGTTGATTGGGGCATCATTAACCGG
>NZ_LNYR01000006.1:0-65040 GCF_001467955.1 Legionella quateirensis
TTTATTAAGCACTCAAATTTCTTCAAAGCGCCCACACAGTTTGTCTTCTCAATTCTTAATGAACCTGCCCCGAAGGCGTGCTGCGTATTCTACTGATTTCCGTATCAGTGTCAAATACTTTTTGCATTTTTTTCTAAAATTTATTTCAGTCTGCTTTTTGTAAACGCAGCTTGGCAATTCTACGCTTACCGACTTGTATTATATATGTATGACCTGAAGGTAATATTAAGGAGGGATCAGAAACCTTATCACCATTAATCTTTACCGCACCTTGCTTCACCATTCTTATAGACTCTGAAGTACTTGCTGTCAAATCCAGTTGTTTTAATAACTGTGCAAGATTAACGGAATCATCACCTGTTAATGACAACTCTTCCAGATTCTCGGGGATCACACCTTTTTGAAATCGCTCTATAAATTCCTTGTGTACGGTTTCGGCCTGATTTTGATCGTGAAAACGAGTTACAATTTCCTTGGCAAATTCTATTTTTACATCACGGGGATTTAATCCCTCTTCCACAGATTTCTTTAACTTTTGAATTTCCTTACCTGTTTTAAAACTGAGAAGGTCAATGTAGCGCCACATCAATTCATCAGATACGGACATTATTTTACCGAACATGTCGACAGCAGGTTCATTAATACCTATATAGTTATCCAAAGATTTAGACATTTTCTTCACACCATCCAAACCTTCGATTAATGGTGTCATCATTACAACCTGCGGTTCAAATCCGTAATGTTTCTGTAACTCCCGTCCCATTAACAAATTGAATTTTTGATCTGTACCCCCAAGCTCCACGTCTGCTTTCAAGGCTACCGAATCATAACCCTGTAATAGAGGGTATAAAAACTCATGAATGGCTATAGGCTGACCTGTTGTATATCGTTTATTAAAGTCATCACGCTCTAGCATCCGCGCAACTGTATGTGTCGATGCCAAACGAATTAAATCAACGGCATTAAATTTGTTTAACCATTGCGAATTAAATGCAACGGTCGTCTTGTCCGGATCGAGTATTTTAAAAACCTGATGCTGATACGTTTTTGCGTTCTCAATAACTGTTTCTTCACTTAATGGCATGCGGGTTACATTTTTTCCGGTAGGATCGCCAATCATAGCGGTGAAATCACCGATTAAAAAAATCACCTCATGGCCATACAATTGAAACTGTCTTAATTTATTGAGTAATACAGTATGTCCCAAGTGTAAATCAGGTGCAGTAGGATCAAAGCCCGCTTTAATTTTTAAGGGGACTTCCTTTTGTAATTTTTTGGTTAACTCATGCTGCGGAAGTACTTCCTCGCAACCTCGCATTAATTCTAGTTGGCACTCTGAAATTGTTTCTAACATACATTAAAACCTTTATAAATGATTGACCAATCTTCTCACAGCGAGTATCTTAGCCCGGTTAGCAAATTCCTGCTATACCAAATTATGTAATTAAAGATAACTTGTTACACGAAATTGAGAAAAATAATACAAACTATCTAAATATGTGGTTATATTAATTAACTTGAGTTAGTGGTCACGCGCATTCCTTGAGTGTGATACATTAGTTAATAATAGAACTACAGCATTCATAGGAATGACAGCAGTATAGGCAACCAATGGCAAAAAGACCAAATATCTCAAAACGACACTCTGGTAAACCATCCAAGCTATTAACTGCTTTTGCGTTAATTATTGCCTTTTCATTACCCTATTATTTAGTTAAGAATTTCGCGCATCGTAAAAATACAGATTATACCAATAGAACCTTAACCTTGCCTAAACTCCCTGAAAAAGAATTCATAATAAAATCTCAGGAAATCGTCGCGTCAAAACCAGTAGATATTCCAAAGATTGTAGAGAAGGCCCCTCCAAAAGTAGCGGTGATTAAAGATAATGTATGGCAAACTATTAAGCCACGACAGGGCGATACCATGGGAGCCATTTTTAGCAGACTGGGCTTGAGCGCTCAAAATTTACATGCAGTGCTTGATAAAAATCCACACGCCAAAGCACTTACCAATATCAAGCTCAATCAGGAAATTAAATTTTTAATCAGTAAGAACAAACTCGAAAAACTGATTATACCTATGAACAATATTCAGACACTTACGGTTTATCGAGTAGGACCAAAATATCAAAATAAAATTGATTCAAAAAAAATGACCAGCCAGGATCTTTATATCACAGCAACTGTTAAAGGTTCTCTATTTACTACCGCACAAAGAATGAACATACCTTATAAACTAATACGTCAAATGACCGAAATACTGAGTAAGGAAGTTGATTTCAACAGATCGATACGCGCCGGAGATCAATTTTCTATAGTATACAATGCCTATTACATTGACGATAAAATGGTGCAGATTGGAGATATTCAAGCAGTATCCTACACTAATCGTGGTAAAACAGCTCAAGCTGTTCGGCATAATAAAGCCAATGGAGATCATGATTATTACACGCCTCAGGGTAGAAGCTTTAAGAAGGCATTTTCCAGATACCCCATTAAATTCAGTCATATCAGTTCAACTTTTGCACTATCGAGAAATCATCCAATCCTGCATTACAAAAGAGCGCATAAAGGGATTGATCTGGCAGCACCGATTGGCACACCCATTCTGGCTACAGGAGATGGAGTAATACAAATAATTGATAGACATAATGGGTACGGCAACATGATTAAAATCAAACATGATAAAACGTACAGCTCAATCTATGGTCATATGCTCAAGTTTCAAAAAGGACTATCAAAAGGCAGCAAGGTAAAACGAGGACAAGTAATAGGTTATGTAGGGCAAACTGGGCTGGCTACCGGTCCCCACTGTCATTATGAATTGCATGTGAATAATCTGCCAAGAAACCCAACAACCATTTCGCTGCCCACAGCTTCTCCAATATCTGGACGAGAATTAGCTTCGTTCAAAGCTAGAGCGGGTACTTTGCTGGCTCGTTTAAAACTAATTGAACAAGCAAATCTTGCCGCTTCAGGTAAAAAGAATATTGATGTAGGTTAATTCGTCAGTCTTACAGAATCAATGAAAACAAGATACGCGCAAAATGATATTGCAGGCACGATTATCCTGTTTATCCAAATAAATACCGACATATTAATACTGAAGCGATAATGCCTGCAAAATCAGCTAATAACCCAACGGGGATTGCATGACGAGTCCGTCTGATCCCAACCGAACCAAAATATACTGCAATCACATAAAAGGTTGTTTCCGTACTGCCCATCATGGTTGCCGCTGTTTTGGCAATTATTGAATCTCCGCCATACTGATGAATTAATTCTGCCATAACTCCCGTAGAAGCACTTCCTGAAAAAGGTCGAATCAGAGCTAAAGGAAGAACTTCTGGTGGCATCCCAATCATGGTCAACAAAGGGGCCAACAGTTGATTGAGCAAGTCAAAAAATCCTGATGCCCTTAACATTCCAATTGCTACCATCATCGCAATTAAATAGGGAATAATGCTAATACTCGTATCAAATCCCTGCTTAGCTCCTACTATAAATGCATCAAATACATTAATCTTCTTAATTGCCGCATATAAAGGGATACCCACTATAAAGGCTAAAAACATCCAATTGGATAATTGATTGGCTAATCCACTCATAAGCTGTCCGCCCTTTGAATTTGAAATCGTTTAAAAGTCGCAAATTGCCGAACAGAAATGATTGCAACAATGGTAGAAACTGAAGTTGCAATCAAAGAACTGAAAATCACACTGCTTGGATTGGTACTGCCATTAGCTGCCAAAAACGCGATAGCGGTAGCAGGAATCAATTGAACACTGGAGGTATTGATAGCTAAAAAGGTACACATAGAATTTGTTGCAACAGTCATATGCTTATTCAGAGTTTGCAATTCCTTCATAGCCTGTAAACCAAAAGGAGTTGCCGCATTTGCCAAACCCAGCATATTTGCAGCGATGTTCATTACCATAGCTCCCATCGCAGGATGCTCAACGGGAATATCAGGAAATAAGCGTCTGAGTATGGGTTTGAGTAGTTTTCCCAATAATGAGACCAACCCTGATTCCGTTGCGATGGACATGATTCCAAGCCATAGAGCCATAATCCCCGTCAATCCAATTGCCACTTCAAAGCCCAGTTTGGCCGAATCAGTTACTGCTCGAACGACCTCATCAATTCGCCCTTCAATAATACCTACAATTACGGCAATCAAAATCATTCCTAACCAGATTATATTGAGCATTCTTGCCTCCAAGACTTAAAAAGGAGTAGCATGTACCTTATACCGGACCTAAACCATCTAAAACTACTTATGAAATACACACCCACTCCCTTAAAATTCTTATTTATTATTATCTGTTTAATAACCGGTTATTCCTGTTATGCAATTGATTCTAATGCGATTGAACAACAGGCCAATTCTTCAATTAAGGAACTATATCATACACTTAACACCATGCCGAACTCTTCCATGACTGAACGAATAGATTGGATAAGCAGCGAATTTAAAGGTGTCCCCTACATCCTGGGCTCATTGGGTGAAGGAGCAAATGCACGCTATGATCAGTTCCCGCGCTATCGGACCGATGGTTTTGACTGTGATACTTATGTCAATACAGTCCTTGCATTGGCTACAGCAAACTCACTTGAAACTTTTCAACAATGCTTAAAATACACCCGCTATTACGAAGGTAAGGTCTCATACATCAACCGCAATCACTTTACTTCCATAGACTGGAATCGCAATAATCAACGCCGAGGATTACTAAAAGATATTACTCTGACCATCAAAGACAAACAAAAAAAATCCGTCGCTCTATATGCCAAGGCACTGATTAACAAACCAGGCTGGTACGCATATAAAACCCAGGATACCATCAGATTAGTCCATGAGAATAAATCAGAACAAGCTAAACGTTTAGCCGAATTAAAACAAAAAGGCAGTACTCTACAAACAACTCTTTCAACAATTCCTTACATCCCATTAAGTGCATTATTCTCAAAAAATGGCGAACCCAATCTGTATCTCTTTTCCCAAATTCCATCAGGTTCAATAATAGAAATTGTTCGCCCAAATTGGGACTTACGTAAAAAAATAGGTACGGCATTAAATATTTCGCACTTGGGATTTGCGATAAAGATTAATAACCATTTATATTTCAGACAAGCCTCCTCCCAATTTGGAAAAGTAGTCGATGTACCCTTAATTGATTACCTCAAAGAAGCTCTTGTAAGTCCTACTATAAAAGGAATTAATGTTCAAATAGTGCTACCCAGGAAACCAAGCACACAAGGATGTCGTACCTTTATTACTCATTAACTTCAAAACAGACTGCCTGACAAGGTTGGTGTCGTATTAATTCGTTCCATTATTAATACACCACCAACCCTAATTGAATAATCAGAGAACCTATAACTCTATTGTCGAACAAGCCTTATATTTTTAGCATTCGGCTCCGGTTTAATTGTTGAACGATAAGGATTAATATCCAAACCACCTCGACGGGTGTAACGTCCATAGACTGTTAACTTCTCTGGCTTACACTGATTCATAATATCAACAAAGATTCGTTCAATGCATTGCTCATGAAACTCATTATGATTACGAAAAGAAACAATATATTTTAATAAGCCTTCTCTGTTTATCTTGGGACCTTTATAACTAATTTGTACACTTCCCCAATCAGGCTGGTACGTCACCAAACAATTGGATTTTAATAAATCGGAATATAAAGTTTCTTCCACCAGATGGTCTTCAACGGTTAGTAATGAAGGGTCAACTGAGTAAACGGAACAGGCTATATCTAAAGAATCAATAGATTCACCATCGAATGAATTCTGAAAAGCTATTGTTTTACTATTCCCTAACTGCTGAATCGTAACGGAAACTTCAGATTTTAAACGCTGACTCAGATCGTTAATGATAGTTCGTTCCACATCAGCGATCGAATCAAATTGAGTGTTGTTAAAGGTATTAAAGTACAGTTTTAATGATTTGGATTCAATAATATTAGGAGAATGGCAATCATAAACGATTTCCGCCACAGCAACTATGGGCTTGCCTTTAGCATTAAGCCAGGACACTTCATAATGATTCCAGGTATCAAATCCCCAAAACGGCAACTGATCCGGATTAATCCCTATTTCAAGACGCTTACCCTCTCGAGGAATAGGAAATAATTTATCGGCATTATATTGTGCCTCATATTCAGATTTCTTACCCAGTTCCAATTGATGTTCCAATTCAAATTCCACACTACTTCTCTTAAATACATGCAAAGTTAATTGCTTTAAAAAAACACATTATACAACAGTGTAGAGCATATCGTAATAGTCAGATGGAGTAGAAAAGAAATCAGGATTTAAGGTAATGACGATTTAACTTAATAATCCAGGCACTAAAAATAATCAGAATGAATCCCATCACTATGAGTGTAAGACGCCAACCGAGCGTATGAGGGAAATGTTGTCCTGTAAAGTAACCAATATAAGCTCTGGAGGTTGGCTATTAGATGAATAATCCTGAACAGTAAAAATCATATCGTATAATGGAGGATTGGCGACATGTAATGGCATGATGCTAGCCAAAAAAAAGAAAGCCATAACAAGAATAGGCAGAGCCAGCCCCAAAATAAGTATTCCATTGCGTCTGATAAAATCGGTATGAGCCATGAGCCTGTCCCTAGATCATTGTTTGATCCTACTCAATGATTATAGTAGATTTTATTTATTTTAAAGATCGGGCTCCATATCAACCAGGAATCACTAAATCCACGACAGTTAAGCAGAGTCAAGCGTCAACTTGCTAATGCCGCTAACACATGCTCAGGATCATTGTTTATAGCAAGCAATAAAGCGTTTTCTGGACCCTCTTATTTCTTTGGATGTACGGAGCACGGACTGAAGCGTCTTTTGTTAATGAACAATTTGGCCTATGCAGTTGGGAGCCGTCCAGAACTTAAGATTTATTAAGTTGTAACTAAAAAATCGCCACACAAAGGCACTGCTCCCCCAAATTGTCGACAAAGCCGTTTGAACTGCCCTATTTAACTTATTGAGCAACTAGATCGACTTTTTTCTGATTCCACTGTTTGGCTTGTCTTTGTCGTAGGTGCCTCAAGTAATTCGCTCAGCGTTTCGTAGCCTGTTGTATCATCGCTCTTATTTACCTGAAGTTGGCCACCTAACGATTTTGAAAAATCTATTAATTCATTCAAAAAGAAGAGTTTGGTTGCTTTAAAAACTCTAATTCCTCTGGCGTAGACTCCCTGCCTAAAATTAAATTCCTATGAGGATATCGTCCAAATTTCTCAATAATTGCAGCATGCTTCAGCTCAAATTCATAATTAGCTTCCATTTGAGGCAGGCTAAAAAGTTGCTTTGCTTGCTCATGAATAATTGCCGACTCACTGTGCATAAATGGCATATAGAGAAAAACTCGTTGTGTAGGCTCAAGTTCTTTATCAAAATGATTTTTAATAGCACATTGCGCTAATACAAGTGCCATACCATCAAAGAAAAAACTTCGCGACGTATCTCTAAAAATATTACGTGAAAATTGGTCTAATACAATTACTTCTGCTAGTGAACCTAAAGGGGTTTCACGCCACTCAAATAATTCACCATTTGAAGCCTGACGATGTAATTCAAGGAACTTACTTTTGATTAAGTCATCTAAATTGGTATCTTTTTTCCACCAGTCGGCAGGAGATAAAGTGTTGAACCAAAATTCTAATACGTCTGTATAAATCATCTAATATCCTTATTAATTAAAAAAATTAGTTTACACATGAGTCAATGGCTAGTGCATATCATTTATAACAATTAAACAATTAATTTTATTTTCCACTTATTCGGGTGTGTTTTGAGGATACTTCACCCAAATCATTTGATTAGACCTTGATGTTGACATTAAGACAGCAACCCCCGAAGATCATCAGTTATTTAGCATAAGAGGGTCAAATCGTGCTTTTTGTTTTAAGATTGAGAAAAGCAAAAAGCACGATCTGCCCTTCTATCTTTTTGTTAATATCCTAGACAGTTAGAATACATATTTAGGAGTGTATCACATTGCATTATTTGTATAGTTTTAGACGTTGTCCTTACGCAATCCGTGCGCGTATGGCACTTAAATATGCAGGAATAGAAGTTGGAATACGCGAAGTAAAGCTTAGTGATAAGCCTATAGAATTGATTATGGCATCAGCAAAAGCCACGGTGCCGGTACTGGTAACAGATTCAGGCAAAGTAATTGATCAAAGCCTCGACATTATGCTGTGGGCAATTGAACAATCTGACCGTGATAATTGGCTCAAGCCTGATTCGCACCAACAAATTTTTAATATAATTCAATATAATGACTTTGAGTTTAAGCCCATCTTAGATGGTTACAAATATCCTCAAAAATCGGGGGTTGGTGATCCACTATTTTATAGAAAACAAGCACTAGTTTTTCTTGATGAATTAAATGCAAAACTATTAAATTCTCAATATTTGTTTTCCGATAATCCTTGTCTGGCTGACATCGCAATTTTTCCCTTTATCCGTCAATTTTGCATGGTTGATAAAGATTGGTTTATGCAATCTCAATTTAATCGGCTAATTTATTGGCTCGAGTTTTTTTTAGAATCTCCTCTTTTTTTAAGTGTAATGAAAAAATATTCGCCCTGGAAAGCAGGAGACAAAGAACCACTTCTAAGCTAATAAAAAAAGTTAAGGTATTTGAACACCTGACCTATTCAACACTCTCACAACAATATCAAAGGAGTTCAGTTCTTCTTCTAGCAAGAGTAGCCTGGGAGTAGGCTCCAAAGGCCGTATCCCAGGTTTACATCCCACATTCATACGCTTTCCAAACCAAAGCAACTTAAGGGGTCAGGGCTTGAATTTTGAATTCACGAAACTATAGCATAATTCACATTTCAAGCACTGACCCTCTTGATGTACGATGCTGGCCTCCCTTGGTTTGGTCTAGAAGTTCAATTATCGATTACAATTTGTTTAGATGGCTATGCCATAATAAAAAGTATCCTCAGCTCATTTGAAGCTCTGTGCACGCCTCTTGTTCGTCATTTTGCGTCAAATTATCCATATTGGTTCGTGTTGTATTGATTCGTTCTTTTAAACTTGCTATTTCCAGATTTAATGACTTCATTTTCTCCATTTTATCATGTTCACTCATATCATCGTCCTCTAAATCCCAGTCATCCCCACTGTCATCACTAAGAGTCATATACTCATCCTCTAAATTTGCCAGTTTAGCTTTCATAGTATTAAGACTTTCCTCAAGAGTTTTAACCTGCTTTACACTTTGCCAATCCATCTTGATTGCTTTGAAACTCTCTTTTCTCTGAGTTTGACTCAACTCCCTGGCAGCTTCCAAATCTTCCTGGGTAAAAGGTTTTTGATTATCATAAGTGCATGATAAATTATGTAAAAATCCTTTTGGATATTCATCCCAGGTATAAATTCCATGTCCCCATTTAGATCCTTCATTCCCTAGTGCAAAATACCAGGGATCAATAATAAGAATGTTCTCTTTTTCCTCTTCAATCTGTTCGTATGTAAGATCATAATCCTCATCGAGACCAACTATAATAAAATTATGAGTACCGGCAGCACGTAACCTTGCATTTGCTCCATTGGATTGGGGATTGTGTGCTACTATCCTGATCGAAGGAATTTCTGAGGGATCCCCATCATCAAATGCCCTGCCATTCAATGTACATTCCTTCATTAAATTGACAAAAGCAAACTGTGCCAGAGTATGACAGACACCCGCTTTGTCAGATTGAACTACTTGAGCAGTTTTTTCCATTGACTCCCTAACCAGTACTTCTTTATGAGTCAGTGGATGCTCAATGCCCTGACCTTTTCTTGGTCCCTGTTTTTTATAATCCCGATCCTCTTGAATTGCTTCCTCCGCTTTTCGGCAACGCTCTATTACTTTCAAGACATGAGGGGGTTGCTCATGAAATTTGTTCTTAATATCCGTCACATTGGTATTAACTCCTGGAATGCAACCAAAGAACGTGATCGCGTCACGAACGCCAAAATCTGAAGTATCACACTTTGTACGCATTACTTTATGAATCTCTTGCTTGATTGAGTCTGTCAACTTTTTACTCATGATACACCTCGAATAAATTGAACGTTTTGTTCCTGGTACGCATTAACAAAGAGCAATCTTTGTTTAATTTTTATTCTAAGTGATTAAAATTAACGAACTATGACAGTTTTTCTTGAGTTATTGTATGGCCCATACACTTATTGCATATCCTATAAATGCACGGCTCGTCCCAGATAGGCACAAACCCTAATTTCGGGTGTAAACTAATATTTCTAATACAAGATGCTGTAATATAAAACAGCAAGGTTACCTCATTGTAGGGAATGCCAGGAGACTGAGATGAACACAGCAAGAAGGGGTCAGGGCTTGAATTATGAATTTATTGATAGTCACAATTCAAGTCCCGCCCCTACAAATGAATCATTAATTGATCACATTGACGATCGGCGTTACAATTATTGCTTAGAAGAAATTCAAAATCGTCTTAAATGTTTCCTAGGGCAATATGAAAAAGTCATTAGAAGTAGTAATAAATACAGCCATAAATAAAACGCATATCACTTTAGTTTTAGGATCCACAAATCATAGAGATAATATTGAAAAAACCGGTGAATTTGTTCTAGAAGCATCTAAAAGATATTATTCGCAGTTATCAACTTCCAATAAATATCAATATAATACATATACTTATCACTCCGAACCACAACAAGGGAAAAAATGGCGTACAGAAGTTGTTGAGTTTCCATCTACTACCTTTAAATTTTTTCCTCATCCCTTAAATAATACAAATGAAATCAAGGGAGTTATTGAAATAACGCCTCATGAGGCCTTTGTAGCTATTGCGCATCTCGCGCGATTCGGAAATTGTGGTTTGCATGCCCATCTTGTTGCTGATTACTTATAGCAATGGCAGTGCGAGAATAAAGAGAATCTTCTCATTAATAACATCGAAATCGTTGAGTTAGAGGGCGATCACACTATTGTTCTTATTAATAGAAACCAGGATAGCGCATTAGATAAGCCGGATGAGTGGGGAATTGAATGTTATGTGGTTGATGCATGGAAAGGCAGCCATTCCCATTATGATTGGGAACAAGTATCCGAGGAAAAAAAACCAGAAAAAAATACTATTTACATCCATGTTAAAGATAATGCGCATTTAAAATATTCCGTACTCATAGCTGATGGTAACTTAGCAGAAGGAATTATCGAATTAAATGAAGTGTTGAGCCAAATTGAGAATGAAATGGTCCTTGATGTCAAAAAAATAGAACAAATTATCTCTAGCAATGGCCATAGAAGTTACTTTTATCCGGCCTCTTTGTTTAAAAAAACGACGGAAAGAAATAACACCAGTCAGATAAAAAGGGTTGTCAATGTGATTAACCCATCCGTTGATGTTTGGAGTGATTCTTGGCAAAGATGGGATATGTTGCCTGCTGCAGATATTAAAATGTTAGGTGAGGATGGGGAGTTCATTTTAAGGGCTGAAATTGAAACCGGTTTAAGAGAGCATAGGAATAAAATGACTGGTTTTTTTAAAAGCTTGAATGAGAAAAGCTCACAACAAGAGTATCCAGATAATCTGGTTAGCCCTAATCCAGTCTAAACCAAAAAGATACGAGCCAACATAAAAGATGTTTGAGGAAAATCATTGATGTGTTTAGGATTTTTCTTAAGATAATTTAAGTAAACTGGTTTCTGGCGACGCTATTATTATCTATTCCTCTAAAGAAGATTTTTGCGACATTATTAGGGCAGAAGACTTTAAATCCTTCCATACTCAACCAAGTTATCCATAAATGTTGTCCACGATGAATTATTTTTTATAAAACCTTCTATCAATAGAGTGTACCTCATTGAATGAAGAAAACCTTTACCACTTCTCAGATAAATTAAAATCGCTGCCCATTTTAGGCCCTCTAACTCAAATTAAGAGATTTCTTACATGATTATGCGCTATTTTGAGTATAACTCATTAAAATTATTCGCTATGCTTAAATCAGTACGAGGAAGGACAGCGGATGTCTTATTAAGGATTATTTGAACGCATCAAGGACGATGCACTACCACAAGGATGTGGTCTGCCTCCTCGGAACACCATTCACTATTGCCATTAGATGTAATCAGAATTGATTACGCTTTTTATCACATCTCAAGCCAACGAAACCTCTAGGTAAAACCCTCCACTAATTCAATTATTTTGGTATTAATTTGAACCTTGATTAATGGATACAGTTTTCGAACCAGCTTCTCAAGTGAATTACAAATTTTTGAACATCCTTTTTACGGATTCACAAATCCATCGTTTAATGAAATGCCTGCCCTATTTTCTGCGTACACTCGTTATATGGATTGTGATAACATCACTTACCATTTATTAGCCCAAATAAAAAACACATGATGCTCTCTAAACTTCTAAAAGGGTGTTTCTTAATTTTATTACTCATTTCAACCACACTTTTTGCTCGTGGCGATAATGTCCAAAAACAGATAAAAGCGCTTTGCGTTGATAGATATCGAGCGCCGGGTGACTTTATTCAATTTACCGATAAATTAATGAAATTAGGTGTTGTCCGACAAACTTATGATGTCACTAATGATGAACTTGCTTTTTATTCTAAAAACTCCATGCTGTACCATTTTCCCGCAGCAGAAATCGATAAGTCCATAGATAAAAATTCGTTTACCTTTGGTGAATCTTTAGACTTAGACATACTCAAAAATGCTTTGGATAAATTCGATCACCACCAAATATCGGTTGTGACATTTCATAAGGAAATTGCTCGAGCTGGAATTGTATACGTGAGTGTCTATTTAAAACAAAGACAGATCTATTATTTAGGTCAAGATGGAAAATATTTTCTTGAGCGATATTAGGGTTTGTTGACAATTCATCAATTTATTCCCAACGTCCCGCGACTTGTTCGCGGGATCCAGAAATGCAGTATCATTAACGAACATTAGATGTTCATCAAGTTCGAAATGGATCCCGCGAACAAGTCGCGGAACGTCGAAATCGGAATTCTAAACACCCCCTAGGCATATGGCGTAATAAATTATATAGATGTAAAAAACAGCTCGAAACCCAAGGGGACGCAAGCATTTAAAACAAGGCCGGCCTACTAAAGAAGAACAGTATAATATTTCTTTGTTGAAACAAGAAAATCACTTACTTAGGGGATCAAGCCTTGAATATTGAATTTAGGAAATTACAGCATAATTCACCTTTCACAGCCTGTCCCTCAAGGTTGTGTGCATTTGGGTTGGATTATAGAGTAAGAATCTTTTTTTCCTTCTGTACGGATTTTTCCAGAAGACCTCTTGCTCTCAATGTTCTGATTGGCGTACTGGTTAATCCGACTGATTTCAACGATATTTTACCTATGGGTTTATTCAACTATTCAGGATTTTTCCCCATTGGGAATTGTAGCGTCGCTCATCATTGATTCATTGCAAAGTTTCTCCATCCCCCAGTGTTAAATAATAACGCTCTAAATCAACTATTGAACGCCTCAACACTGATATTTGTGCTTGTATAATGTCTTCTGTACTGATCCACTCTTGACCATTTGCACGTTTATTTAACTCAATGCGTGTGTTTAATAAAAATTGGGCGATAGTTGCTTGAATACTGGCACTTATTTCATCTTCGTGCGGTTTCGATTCCTCAAGAAATTTTTGGATTAATTCCAGATTATTTTGTATGAACTCTCTTTGTGTTTCTTCTGTCATAGTTACCTCATTAATTTCAATTTCAATACCTTTGCACATTTTTTTAACAGTCGTTTATTCTAGTTTAAACCTTAATTATTCTGGTTTGTCTCTATAAGCAGCTATTATACACATTAATTGGCTACGTAACTTATACACGCTCAGGGTTCGATATATAGCTTAGCTTTGAACTATACTAAATAAACTTTTGTCATCTTAAGCATTCCAAAAAGGAGAAGTGAGTGAACATATTAATGGTGCTGACCTCACATGATAAGCTCGGCAATACGGGGCATAAAACAGGATTCTGGTTGGAGGAGTTTGCTGCGCCCTATTTTGTATTTAGAGATGCCGGTGCTGAACTCACATTAGCCTCACCTAAAGGTGGGCAGCCTCCTATTGATCCAAAGAGCGATTTACCTGAAAATCAGACTTCGGCTACGCAGCGATTCAAGCATGACGAACTGGCCCAAAAAGAGCTATCCCAAACGGTCAAACTTGCACATGTGCAAGCAGAAGATTTTGATGCGATATTTTATCCAGGTGGTCATGGTCCTTTGTGGGATCTTGCCGAAAATGCTGAGTCAATCCGTTTAATTGAATCGTTTTATAACTCTGAAAAACCTGTTGCTTTAGTATGTCATGCTCCTGGAGTCTTGCGACATGTCAATTATAAAGGGGCTCCTCTAGTCAATGGAAAACGGGTGACAGGCTTCACTAACAGTGAAGAGGAGGCAGTACAGCTCACGGAAGTCGTTCCATTTCTCGTAGAAGATGAATTGAAACGATTGGGAGGTCTATTTGAAAAAAAACTTAATTGGCAAAGTTTTGTAATCGTTGATGGCCATCTAATTACAGGGCAAAATCCTGCATCTTCAACTTCTGCCGCCCAAGCATTACTCAAGCTACTCTCATAACCATAAATATCTAACGGGGTCAGGCCCTGACCCTCTTGATGCCCTTGATGTTTTTAATTTTTTGCATTAGGAAGCCAGGAACAATATGAGCTTTGTAAGTTACATTTGTTCCACAGAACAATTAGATTGAGTCAAGATAATTGAAATGATATGGTTTTGGGGTAAAGAAAAGTTCTTTTTCTTTAAACTAGTGTATTCATTTAAAAGGAATTAACATGCACATTAAATCGATGCTAGTGGCAGCAGCCCTAGTTATTTCACACCAATTGTATGCCGGTACTCTATTTAAATTAACTAAAGAGCCGTTAACTATTAATCAATGCCCTATTTCAGTTACGGATAACCCATTTGATCTTGCTTTGACGAATAAAGGCTATTTTGTTGTATCTCGTGGCAAAAAAGACAGTGAATTATTGTTCACTCGTTTAGGACGAATGTTCTTGGACAAAGACTACTATATTCGCAGTGATGAAGGCGACTATCTACTCGCGGTAACAAAAAAATCAGATGCTAAGCATTTGAGTAAAATCAAGATTCCTATAAAAAATTTGGCGCCTAAGGCAACCAGCAAAATTCACATCAGCATCAATTTACCAGCTTCGGCAACTGATGGTAGTGAGTATGAAAACTTTATAGACATCTATGATTCTCTATCAAACAGACATCTCGTAACTATTAAATCATCAAAAATGGTTATGGGTACTTGGCAGGCTCGAGTATTTGTTGATGATGTAGAGCGGGATAAAGGGATACTGGTTTTCAACTCATCAGGAACACTCAGCAAACAAGAAGGATTAGGTCATATTCTATGGCCAGCTGAATATGGGATGCACGAGTTGAAAATTGATTTTAATACAAGTACTCAATTTGCAAGCCCATTTTCTACTCAATTTACTCAGATCGATGGCTATCCCATGGGCGTGCTCATAGGCGCGAATGTTACAAGAGATGGCGAAATTTCTTTAATGTACACTAATGGACACTATAAATTATTAAGGAATCGCATCGCTGTGGCCATATTTACTAATCCAGGATATTTAGAGCATGTCACTAGCCGTTTATATAGACCCAGTGAAAAATCTGGCAACGCAATGATTCATTGGGTAAATGGAGAGTATTCTGTATTAAGTGGGGCTCTTGAAGAAGAGGCCTGTCTTATAAATTAATTTTTTTGCTCGAACATTGGTTTTTAGAACAATAATATTGAATGGAGAAAAGTACAATCTAACAATGCTTGAATACTAATTGATAGTGAAATCGCGTCATAGGATTCTCACAATCCAAGCACTTATACCGCCGTACTTGCGATGTCAAATACGGTGGTTTCATTTAAAGATGTACCAAAGCTAATAAGTCCTGACTATTGGATCTATACGTTGATTATAACCCGATTGACTGTTTTGCAACAAAATACCCTACTACTCTCAGAATATGCAAATATCTTTGGATCACTGTAATCCATTTTGATTTTCACCCATATTACTAGGGGCTAAGTGTATAAACATGTTAATTGGCACTCAACTTTAACCGATAGATCTCACCTTTCAATTCAATCGTATCTCCTGCAACCATCTTTTTTCTTTTCTGTTTTTCTATTACGCCGTTTACCGATACAGTGCCCGCAGCGATCATATCCTTAGCTTCTGCTCCACTCGATGCGATACCTTCAAATTTAAGAATTTTAAAGAGTTCAACAGGTTCTTTATTAATGAAAAGATCTTTCATTTTATTTATTACTCCAGTAATTATGAATTATCGCAATCTTTACTATTTAAGGTAGCAAGAGATAAAGGGGTTCAATTTCAGCAAGCGTATCCTGGGACTAAGCCCCACAGACCCTATACCTGATTTACATTCCACATTCATTTTATCTCCAAACGTTCCTTCAACACCATCATATCCCCAATTTTCTTGTAATACTCCAGTCTGCACAATCACGATGGAAACTGAAATACGGCCTATGGGGCCTAATCTCAGCCTAAGCCGGCTTAAAACGAATCATTGAATAATCCTCTCCATTTTGAAAATGAAGTAGTCTCTATGTTTTATGATGTCCTGTAATAGTAGCAATAAGTGTGTGTTAATCGAATTAGTGAAAAATATTCGACATGCAATATCAGAGTTTTTGATATATAAATAGAAACAATAAGAGAATCACTATGTGATCAGATTAATGAAGTGTTCATAAGGTTAAACACCAAGTGCCTTCAATTTAAATGGATATATCATGAATAGATTAACTCTGGAAAAAGCAAATGCCATTATTGAGGCGGCGTTTATTGAAAGTATGAAATTATCGCTGCAACCAATGTCAATTGCAATTCTTGACGCCGGTGGACATCTTGTAGCATTCCAACGTCAAGATAAAGCAGGTATTTTGCGGTTTGATATAGCGTTTGCTAAAGCCTATGGTGCTCTGGGTATGGGCATAGGTTCGCGAGGTTTAGCACTCAAGGCACATGAAATTCCGGACTTAATGGAGGGAGCTATTATTGCTTCAAAAGGACGACTTATTGCTGCTCCAGGCGGTGTACTTATTGTCAATAGTGATAATGAAATTATAGGGGCTGCCGGAGCAAGTGGGGATACATCAGATAATGATGAACATTCTGTCATTTCTGGTATTCTGTCCGTAGGTTTTATACCAAAAACGAACTAGGTTCTGAATACAATCTATTGATGTTGTGTTCCTGTTCCATCGTGCTCCCAGTATCGTTTATTCAAGTCTTAAATTGGGCGAGATTGCTACAGGCTAGGTTGCAAAACACCTTAAATGCATCGAACTCATTCATTAGGGACAAGAGCATTTTGCCAATCATCCATACTAAGATGCCACAACGATCAAAAGGCAAGATGCGCCGCCAATTACATAGTAGATTTTATTTACTCTACTTTAGCGTTCTACGCCTTGGTAAACAGATTGCTTTTATAAAACATCTCATAAGATAATGAACTCTACCTCCTATTTGCTATTAAGAACTGTTGAATGATATTTTACTTTTTATTGGTGATACATATTCTATGCGGCAGTATTTCCTTAGCCTGCTCTGTAGCAGCCATTGCCACTCCCAAAGGAAGTAAAACCCACAAAAAGTATGGTCGTTATTTTTTTTATGGAATGACAGGAATTTTTCTAACGGCGTTGCCAATGGCCATGATCAAATCCAATATTTTTCTTTTTTTAATCGCCATTTTTAGCTATTACCTGGCTTATAGTGGTTTTCGTTATGCCAGA
Organism: Legionella quateirensis; assembly: GCF_001467955.1. Taxonomy (GTDB): domain Bacteria; phylum Pseudomonadota; class Gammaproteobacteria; order Legionellales; family Legionellaceae; genus Legionella; species Legionella quateirensis. The sequence goes on from NZ_LNYR01000006.1 coordinate 17,905, forward strand.
CGACGTGAACCAGCTATACCAAAATCAGACTGGATAATTTGTTCGGCTATGATCTTAGCGTCCATTATGATGATCATCATGGGATTTTGGTATTTTAATACCGATAAGGTTCAATCCGCAGTTCTATTAATTTTTGGTTTACTAGGAGGCAATTTTAGTTTTAGTGATGCATTGATTTATTATAAAGGTCAAGTTCCATATAAACTTAGAATTACCCGACATTTAGGAGCAATGTTAGGAGGAACTATTGCTGTATTTACTGCATTCCTGGTCACCAATATTACTATTGAACACTCTATTTACCTTTGGTTAGGGCCTACAGTTCTCTTTACACCAATAATCATTTACTGGACAAATAGAGTTAAAAAAAACAAAGGCTTATTGAATTTTCAATAAGCCTTTATGATGTTCTCATCGAATCTTCGGATATTATTTAGTTTCAGTAGCTGTTTTTTTAGCTTCTTTAACTAATCCTAACATTGCTTTTTCAATAATCTGAAAAGACTGTTGCATATAATCTAAAGCTTTGTGACCATTTTCAACAGCCAGATTAATTTGCTTTTCCAGAACTTCTTCAGGTTTTTTAACATGAGCAAGTTCATCAGGTTTTAGATAACTCAGACCTTGTAAGGTTTTAACATTCAATTCCGCTATAGCTTGAAAAGGCTCTTGTAGTTTTTTGGCCATTTCACTCCATTTATCAAAATTTGCCTGGTTCATGATTTTCTCCAATATGTTGCATTGCACAATTTAATAATAGGCCCTATATACAATAATTGTCAATGTATTTTAAAATATATTTTTGCACTGCACCATTAGTTTACCCTTTAAATAGTTTCTGCCATTGCTGCATCATTTGCTGCATTTGATTATTCCAGGTTTCTGTTGCCTGTTGATATGGATTATTTTGTAAGGGTTTATCCATAGCCTGAAACATTTGTTCCATCATAGCTTTTAATGAAACATGCATGGGATGGTTTGCCAATGAAATGATCTGTCGCAAAATTTCAGGAGATAGAAATTGAGTAGGACCCGCTTCCATATCGACAATAATCTGCAGCAATACTGAATTAGTCAGATCTTTCCCAGTTTCTGAGTCTTCAATTCTGAATGCAACGCCATCTACTACATAACGTTGTAACTGTTCCAGAGTGATGTATTGACTGGTTTCAGTATCATAAAGTCTACGATTTTTATATTTTTTAATTAAACGGGTCATAAGAAATCTCAAAAGTTAAATGCATTATAGTTTAATACATATGTAATCCACCGTTAACGCTGAGATTTGCACCTGTCATATAACGACTTTTTTCACTGATCAAAAACTCTATAGCCCAAGCGATTTCCTGTGGTTCAGCCAATCTTTTTGCCGGTATTAACTCAATAATGCTTTGCAGAATGTCGGGCCTGATCCCTTGCATTAATCGTGTATTGACATATCCAGGAGAAATACTGTTTACAGTAATATTTTTACTCATTAACTCTTGAGCCAGACTTTTAGTAAAACCATAGACGCCAGCTTTTGATGCAGCATAATTTGCCTGGGAAAATTGGCCTTTTTGAGCGTTTACTGAAGATACATTGACGATCCGCCCGGAACCCTGTGCTTTCATGCTCTCAACAACTTGTCGAGTCACATTAAACATACCATCAAGATTAACGCGTAATACCTCATCCCATTGTTGTTTCGTCATTTTAGTAAATACGGCGTCGCGAGTAATACCCGCGTTATTTATCAATGCATCAATAGGTCCCAATTCTTTTATGAGGACACTAATCACTTCCTGACATTGATCAAAATCGGTAACATCCATATGCCGAAATGATATATTTTTATAGCCCTGTTCACGCAATTCTTGTTTCCAGGCCTTTCCTTTTTCGTCCGAAATCAGGTCAAGTGCAATGACATGCTTATAACTCGCATCCAATTCTTTTGCGACCGCAGTACCAATATCGCCTGTCCCACCTGTAATCAATACAACATTATTATTCTGCATGAAATTCTCTTTTTAATTATGACAATAGGCTCAAAAGTTTCAAATACTTCTGGCAAAGTACACAGCACTCTGTTGTTACATGCCAGAATCTATTTACATGTATTGGCCACCATTTACATCAAGATTAGCACCTGTAATGAATCCACTGTCAGGAGAAGACAAAAATGCGACTGCATCCGCTACTTCCCGAGGATATCCTAATCGACCAACCGGAATATTTGCTATGATCGAACTGAGCACTTCTTCTTTAACAGCAGCCAGCATTGGGGTTTCTATATATCCAGGAGAAATCGTATTCACAGTAATCCCTTTACTTGCTACTTCTAATGCAAGGCTCTTGGTAAATCCAAACAACGCTGCCTTGGTTGAAGCATAATTGCATTGACCAAATTGTCCTTTTCGCCCATTAATAGAGGAGATACTGATTATTCGGCCATAGCCTTTTTCCAACATTACAGGAATGACATTACGAGTCATGTTAAATACACTGGTCAGATTGGCATCCAATACATGTTGCCATTGTTGAGGAGTCATTTTTCGCAGGCTGCAGTCTTGAGTAATGCCTGCATTGTTAACCAGGACGTCGATACGACCGTATCGCTCCATAATCAGCGTAGTAATTTTTTCACAATCACTGTACTGGGCAATATCGCCATAAACTATATCAATATCATAACCCAGTTGCTTTTGTTCTGCCTGCCATTGTTTTGCTTCTTCGTGGCGTCCATCCTTAAAATAACAAGCAACAACCTTGAAATCCGTCGATAAACGTTGACTTATTGCAGACCCTATTCCACCGGTTCCTCCGGTAACAACAGCTATCATTTGTTCCATAACAACTCCCTGTTTTGAAATGACTACTGAATGACATTACTACAAAGTAAATTGCGCCACTTGTCAATGGCTGCTCCCTCAGTTTATTCAAATGAATAAACTATATACAATTAAAAATAAAACCTGCACTGCAGTGACGGTAAGTCCATTTTGGATCATGGCTTTGACGTTTTCACTACCTGCAAAGCCCATTGCAGCAAACATATTAGCTCCCGGATAGGCATAATTTGTCACACGGGTGGCAAATAACATACATAACGCAAACGAGATCATGGGCAATTGCAACAAAATAACCGATGGAGAAAAGAGCTGATGCAACATTTTGATTGTTGCTTCAGCAGCTCCGGGCATGCCAAAAGCACCGGTGAACCCTATTAACATGGACAATACCGGTTTGCCACCCAACTGAATCAAAGGCGTTAAAAGTTGGGTGAGAGCATCAAATCCTCCTGCCTGATGAATCAACGACATAAAAGGATCAAATAATATAAATAAAAAAAACAAATGCAGGCTTTTTTGCATCCCCGTAACTATCAAACCAAATATCTGCTTCATACTTAATTTAGTCATGAATCCAGTTATAAACGCTAAAAATAACATTACAAAAATAACATAAGAGGTTTTGGCCTGAGCGAATAAACCATAGACTACACAAACAAAAAAAGCGAATAAAAAAATTAATGTTGTTCGCTTTTGCTGCCTACTGGGAATAAAGGGTTCAGAGCTGTCTTCATTTTCGCAGAGTTCATGAGCATACTGTCTTTGTAATCGTGATGCCATAATCCAGGTAGTAATTAAAGTAACCAAAGCCACTGGAAGAGCAGCATAAAGAAACACAGTCCCATAGCTAAGACCAGTAACACCCAATAAAGTAACCACCGGAGGAGCAAAAGGCCCCAGGATTAAGGCTTCTTCAGCAGAAGCCTGCATTAATACAGCCAGGCTTGGACGTGATAATCCGACGGAACCGGCAACCGGGCGCAAACTGGGAGCAAGAATGGCTAATCCTCCAGCCAATGTTCCAAGTAAAGCCACAATGATAAAGGAAGAGAGCACAATACCCGTTTTTGCGCGTCGTTGCGTATTAATTCCTATTCCATAAACGATTTGATGGACTAAAGTATGACTGACCTGAGTGTGTGTTAACACCTCTCCCAATCCTCGACCCAACATGATGATAAAACCAACTAGCGCCATAAAGGAGCCTAAAGCATCTGCCATGGTATTGCCAATGGCAATTGGACTGCTCAGATTCCACAAAAAACCTAATCCAACGCAAAGTGCCGTAGCCACCAGAGGATCTACATTGCGAAATAACATCACGGCATAAAGAATAATAATCGATAAACTGGCTAACTGAATGTAATAAGACATTAGCGGATCTCTCCAATCCGATTTAATCCTTGCGAGATCCCTTCAATACCCAAACCCGGCTTGTCTGAAAGAATAATTTGAGTACCAAGGCATTGTGCGCCGCCAAGAATATAATTGTCGCGAATCAAATAAATGGGATCGAGGTCAGCATAAAAGATATCCGGTTTACTTAAAGCAAAACTGGCTACAGCAGCTACTCCGATAGGTGACTCCAGCATACAACCAACCATTATGTCCATCCTTGCTGCTTTAGCGATGTTATATATCGCTTGAGCGTTTTCTATACCACCTGATTTCATTAACTTGATATTGACTCCATCGCATGCATCAATTTTTGCCAAATTCAGTGTATCTTCGGGTGAAAAGCACGCTTCATCAGCAATGATGGAGCAATCAACCCGGTCGCTAATAGCCTTCAAATGAGCTAGGTCGCAAGCATCAACAGGTTGCTCCACTAAAGGAATATTCAATTGATGGTGTTTGAATGAATCAATCACCTCAAGCGCATCGTCATAAGACCATCCTTGATTCGCATCAACAAGCAAGGTAATGCCATTACCCACTGCCTTACGAATTGTGCGAATCCGTTGGATGTCGTCAATCGGATTTAATCCCAATTTTATTTTTATAGTGCGATGCCCTTGTTTGACCCAATCCATTGCATCACTCACCATCTCATTAACGGCATTAACGCTTATGGTAATACACGAATTAATGCTGTTACTATTACCGCCCAATAACTTATACAGTGGCAAACCACAATTTTGGGCAAATAAATCATGAAGAGCCATATCAATAGCCGCTTTTGCGGAAGAATTACCGGCTAAGTTCTGGTTATTCATCTGCAATAATAAATTCAACTCTGAAATGCTTCGTCCAATTAATTGAGGCCCAAGAATGTCTTTAATTGCGGTCACAATAGATGCGGTACTGTCACCAGTAATCGCTGGAGTTGATGCTGCTGACCCATAGCCTATATTGCCACGATCTGTTTTGATCATCACCACCACATCATCAACACAATCTGTACGTCTTACAGCAGTAATAAATGGACGAATCAGTGGTATGGTCAATTGCGCAATATGAATTTCCTTAATAATCATGCAAGCACCTTTTTTAAAAATTATTGCGACCAATACTTTATAATAAATTCCCTTATTCTTTTACACCATAAATAACACATTAAATAACTTCGCATGCTCTTTATTTAAACAAATTAGTTGTTATAATGCACATGGAATTTATATTTGGAGCAATTGGTGAGCGCGCGACAACAATTATCTCAATTTTTACAAACCCATCACATGCCGTATGAAATACCTGCTGAGATAAAAGATGACGAACACGTAGTCAACCCAATTCTCGCTGTTTGTGAACACTTAATCCATGCCCGTCCGTCGTTATTAAAACCAGGCCATCTAAACAATCTTGAATCTCTAATGAGAGTAGCTCGGGATGCGCATTTTTTTACAGGCAATTATAACGGTCAGCAAGTCTCCTGGAGACCTCTAGCCTTTCAATTAGCCATCACTAGATTAGCTTCAGAAACTCCTTCTGTATTGAATCAAGATACTTTTGATGGCATTTGCCGAATCACCACGGCAAATCTGGATCAAAGGGATATTGAATTAGTAGCTCAATGTTTCATCTATATGAATAGAAGACGTCTTCTTACAAAAACAAACATCAAGGATTTAGTTGAGAAAGTCATCAATGCTCCTCTGCGACTGAAAACAGGTACCCTTCAATTGGAAATTAGTGCAAATGGGCATACAGAGTCCGTAAACGGTCCAGATATGAATGAGCGGAGCTGCGCGGAAACATTGAATAATTGGCTCTCTGCTTGCCATTGGTTAAGACCAGCCGACTTTAGCCTTATGATGCGAAGTGCCTGTCGTGAAGATGTATTATTTATTTACATGCAAAAATTGTTTGAAAAGAGACTGAACACACCCGCCAATTGTCAGGCTTTAATAGACAGCGGCATATCGGTTGACTCAATTCGTAACGGACTCAAAGTAGGCACTCAAAAGGAATTTAATGAGAGTCTATTCCAAATCTGTGATCTTAAATTGCACGGTCTGAAAACGAAAATTAACTCTATTAAAATGGGTGATGATGAGAATGCTGCATTCTCCATACAGAATCAGGCATTATCTGTTTATAAACTACTATGCAGCTTAAGAAATTCCAGGGAGACTCAGTGTGATCCACGAAAGTTCCTTCACACTATAGTTGTCATTCACAACGCATTACCTACTCAAGATAACCAACCAAAACAATCGGATATAGATGAGCTTATCGCTACGGGATATGGTGCAAAAGGGCATCCTTCTGAATTATGGCAAACAGCAGGAATCCTGATGATGAGTTTAGGTACTGCAATCGCAACTGCCGCAGGGATTGCGCTTTGTGTCAGTACCTTGGGTATTGCTGCACCGCTAAGTATCAGTATTGCCGCGGTAGGTGTTGCCAGCGTCCTCACAGGTGCGGGATTCTTCGCCTATGGTTCAACCCGATCCGGATTATCTAAAAACATCATGGATTTAACTAACGCGATACAACATCCAGTACCACAATCTGTTTTTGGATAACGATACAAAATAAACTATATTGAGCACACTATTCATCAGTGGTTTGACTTGAAACTTGGTTTATAGAGATAAATGTTTGCCTTCTTCACAGATAAGACAGATTTTTATCCTATACAGCGATTTATTTGTCTATTATTCTACTCATGATAGAAATGAATTGTACCAATATTTTGAACAGCAATAATTCATCAATTGAAATCCCTTGTGGTTGTTCAGAATATAAGACATCGCAAAACAGACTCATTTGGTTTCAAAGGAATAGGTCTAATTGAATGGAGACTCATATGAAAACGGCATTGATCACAGGAGCTAATCGAGGAATTGGTCTTGAACTAGCTCGTCAACTAAAAGGAAAGGGCTATTATGTGATTGGCTGCTGCCGAAATCCTGCACAAGCAAATGAATTGAACCAATATGCTGATGAGATCATTCAATTGGATGTCACTCAGGATAATGACATAGCTTCTTTGCAGCAATCACTCAAGAACAGCCCCATTGATTTGCTGGTAAATAATGCTGGGATAACCGGGGAGCAAGGTGTCACTACAGGCAATATTAACAGATCCAATTTTATCAATGTATTAAACGTCAATTGCATTAGTGTTGTTAAATTAAGTGATGCCCTGCTACCGAACATTCAGGCCAGTCAGGAAAAAAGTATTTTAGTCATCAGCTCTCGAGTGGGAAGTATCGCAGATAATGACCAAGGCAGATCCTATGCTTATCGTACCAGCAAGGCAGCTTTAAATTGCGCCATGCACAGCTTTGCCATAGATGTAAAAGATAAAGGAGTTCATGTAATGCTTATTCATCCGGGCTGGGTAAAAACAAACTTGGGTGGGCCTGACGCGTTAATTGATGTTCAAACCAGTGTTACAGGTATGCTCGCTCAAGCTGAAAAAGAACTATCCAGGAGCCACGCCGATAAACTGCATCGTTTTGATGGTGGTGTGATTCCCTGGTAATAATGAATATTCGTTAGCTTTCTATAAACTTCCTCTTTGTACGTGACAAAAAATCAGTCATGTACAAAGAAATTTCCTATTATAAATGTGGCACCCTGCTTTCATGTTCTGGAAGTTCAGTAACCTTCTGTTTTAATTCACTCAGAACAGCCGTATGGTTATTCAACCAGGATGTTTTGATTGATCGTTCCTGTTCATAATGTGTATTAACTTGGGCTATATGAGACTGACCCATCTTCCTGATTTTAGGAATTTCGGCTCTGGACTTATCACTTGCAAAAAATCCAAACATTGATATTCCAACACTAAAGGAGATTCTTTGTTCAATATCACGTACAGCGCTCACTTTTTGCTCTTCAAGATCACGCATAAAAAGTTCTTCAAGTTTCATTCAAACATTCACACTGAATAACAAAGGGGCATATAATAACATTTTCAAACAATTACGCAAACTGTAGCTTAATTGTTATACAAAAATCACTCGAGCATCAAGACAGAGAACTTGAATATCACCGGTGAAGTACTTCAAACTGTTTTTGATCCATTTAAAATCGATATTCAAAAACCAATTCTCAACATGCATACCTGATTTGTATAAAAAGGGAATTATCATTCGGGATTAATAAATTATCCTTCTGACGCCCCATAAATTATTTAAATAATAACATGGGGTGACGATTCGATAGTCTGGCCCTTGATAATGGCTGTCCGTGATAATCCAATCGCCCAAATGGGGCATCCACTCCTTTTGAGAACAGAATCCGTTAGGCGCAATCTGCTCTGGATGAATACCTTTCGCATCGTCATTGATTTGTTGGCCAGTCCACATCACAACATGCACAACGGCTGATGGGTTTGTAGCGTCAGCTCGCGGAGTGGAAATAAACAATAAATCTCCAGGGTGTAAAGCCGCCAAATCCGAGGCACGAATACTGCCTGGATGCTTTGCTCCGAATTGATCAATTACCGATAAATACCCGCCATGCCCTGCACAGGAATGGTTTGCCTCAAGCGTATTGTCTCTACAAACCAATGTTCCTGCTGCATTTGGATTATCCAGAACCTGAGTACCCGATTGTTGATTTGGAGATAAATTAATTTGTGATTTATCAGAACGTTGTCCTGCCTGATACTTTATATTACTACTGAATTTTAATCCCAAAGCAAAATTATATAAAAAAGCAGTGTAATTACTGCAATCCAAACCGTACCACATCGTGTTATTAACCCAATTGACCAACGTTTCAGAGCCGACTCCCGTATAATTCCATCTGATCTGCTGCTGATAATAGGTTGAACCGGGCATAATATTTTTGGCAACACTGCAATATCCCCCTTTATGCTGCTTGGAATTTCGTTCTCTTTCAGGAGTTTGATAATCGGGCACATAATGATGGCAATAATTTAACTTTCGTTTAATCCAATAATCAGCTGCGGCAAGAATACGCTGCCTTTGCCAACCTAAGTTAGCAGGAACAACGCACTTGAGCAGTTCTGAACTTAATTGCAGGGTATTCGGTTTTGGACCCCAGCCTTTGACCATTCGATCCGAGTGAAATGGTTGCTGTAGTTCGAAATCAAAGTTTGCTGCGTTATTCATACAGGAAGGAGTTATTACGGCAGAACATACCGAACCAGACCAGAATAAAATGCCTACTGATAATAGAACCAGTCTGTTTATAAATATCCGTGCTTGATTCATCATGTCAAAGTTCCATTAATCACTAAAGTTAAGCCTAATGAGGCACAGCCTTTATAGTCCCTGATAATCTTGCATTAAAATTTGATTAAATGTACCCTGTCCAGGCTTTGAAATCTATTTCTTTCAAGCAGTTACTCTATGATTTGGTAACCTCTCAACAACCTCGAGAATTTCATCATCCTGAACGCAATGAAGGATCTTCTAATGCAGGCAACATGCCAGTTTCAGGAACTCTCGCACTCCGTTCGAGATGATGTTTTCCGGACTTATTGATCAGTTACTGGTATTGAAAAATGATTTTCACTTAATGAGGGAACTATGATAAATAAATTACTGGCTACAACTCTTTCACTTGTTGCATTGACCATCCCACACTATGCCCATGCAAATGATGATTCTTGCGAAATCCAGGTTGCAGTATCCAGCCCCCCAATTCAACCCGATCAAAGTGTTGCTTTTAACGTCACTAATGACAACGGTCTTAGTAAATCAATCATTTTGCAAGGTGGAAGTTCGCCTAAAACCATAGGAAAATTAACTTGCTCTCCTATGCCTTATACAATAAGCGCCACCCAGTTCTATACCCTGCCGAATATGATAACAAAAAATAGCCAACAAATTGGTCAATGCATGTTAAAGGCTGGCAATGTATTTTTGAACGGTTCTAATAACAGTGTATCTGTAGTTTTTCCAAATGATTTTATTTGTAATAACTAGAATTGATGCTTATTCCTTGGCTCACAGCGATTAAGATAAGGAATATTTATTGTAGATTAGCTTTTTCGTAGCCCGTATTAGCAAAGCGTAATACGGGGAAACAATGAAGTTTGTTGCCACTTAAATCCTGTATTACGCTTCGCTAATACAGGCTACTATGGTTTAACTTTAAGAAAGTGATTTCTTGTCGAGATAAATAGGATAGGCTTTAAAGAGATATTGAGTGTGGTTTATCAAAACCACACTCTTATTTGAATACTACTTAACATAAACTGGAACATAACCTTTTAACTGTTGAGCAAACTGTCTCAATACATCAAGACCGGACTCTTCAGCCTGACGGCACCATTGTTGTAGCGCGTCGATTAATTCTTTTTGTGACGTAGCAGTTTTCATCCAAACATTCTGTAAAGATTGTTTGTAACTATAAACAACACGTAATTGCTCACGAGCTTCCAACAAAGTTTGCAGCCGTGTTTTAGCCTTGGTTGATAGTAACTTATCTTCACGACGTAACAATCGCCCAGCACGTTGAAATAGCTTTTTGTCTTCTTTAGTTTCGATACTATGACTTTTTTCTTGCTTGAGTATCGGTCTGATTACCGCTTTATAATAATTGGACATGACTTGGAAGCGATTGGAAATTACAGCTTTAACTGTATCGATGTCCACTTGCAGCTTACCTTCATCCATAGCCAGTTTTGGCGGTAATTTCTTAACTTTAGCCAAACCTAAAAATGAAAGTACGCGAATATACATCCAGCCAATATCAAACTCCCACCACTTAACAGAAAACTTGGCAGATGACGCAAACGTATGGTGATTGTTATGCAATTCTTCACCACCAATCCAAAATCCCCAGGGGATGATATTGGTTGCTGCATCCAGACATTCGAAATTTCTATAACCCCAATGATGCCCAATACCGTTAATTACTCCGGCAGCAAACAATGGAATCCATATCATTTGTATGGCCCAGATGGTCAATCCAGGAGCGCCAAATAAAAATAAATCAATGAACAACATCAACGTAATACCTTTAGCGGAATGACGGGCATAAACATTACGCTCCAACCAATCATCAGGGGTACCGTGTGAGTATTTCGCAACCATATCTCTGTCTTTTCGAGCGGCGCGATACAGTTCAGCTCCTTGCCAAAATACTTTCTTAATGCCTAAAACCACAGGACTATGAGGATCACCCTCAACATCCGTTGTAGCATGATGTTTACGATGTATAGCAACCCAATCAGCTGTAACCATACCTGTTGTTAACCACAACCAGAAACGAAAGAAATGACTGATGATTGGATGCAATGTCAACGCTCTATGCGTTTGATTGCGATGAAGATAAATTGTTACTGCAGCTATAGTTATTTGTGTTAAAACTACAGTTGCAAGAACATACCCCCAAAAGGACAGGTTTAAAAATCCGAAAACCATAGAAACCCCGCTTTAGATAAAAATTGGTAATAAAAAAATAGTACATCCACCATCTGGAAGTAATATTTCAAAAACATTATATCCATATAGTATAATGATAACACATTTTCAATGATAACATTGCATGATTTGATTATGTAGCCGATAATTAATAAATAACTTTCTTCTGGATGAAGTCATGAGCAATAAACTAGAAAAGATTTTTGAAAATTTAGTTCCATTCATAGTTATTGGAGTTGGAATCGCCATTGTTATCGGATTATTATTTATGTTTTTCTATGTCGCTATCTGGGGCGTGGTAATCGGTGGCATTTTATATCTAGCTGCCCTGGCTAAACAGTATTTTTTCCCCAGTGAATCTACTAAAAAGGAACAAGGACGTATCATTGAGCATGATGATAAAAAATAATGCCTGAATTACCTGAAGTTGAAACCACAAAACAAGGAATTAAACCCCATCTGAAGGATCAAATAATCAAGAATGTCATTATTCGTAATTACTCGCTCAGACTGCCAGTTCCTTCGAATATTGATGAGCTGTGTATTGGTAAAAAGATATTAGCCATCACACGAAGAGCTAAATACCTGTTGATTCACCTTGATGAGGGGTATTTACTGATTCATCTAGGCATGTCGGGTCATTTAAGAATCGTGCCCGATGGAACAAAAGCAGAGAAACATGATCACATCGATATGCTTCTTGCTAATGGATTAATACTGAGATACTGTGACCCCAGACGATTTGGTTTGTTCCTTTATATAGAAGACAACCCGCATCAACACTCACTCCTGAGTCATTTAGGACCAGAGCCTCTATCTGAAGATTTTAACCCTGATTATTTACTCCAAAGAGCGAAGAATAAAAATCAACCAGTTAAATCGTTCATAATGAACAATGAAATAGTAGTAGGTGTCGGCAATATCTACGCCACGGAAAGTCTTTATTTGGCAGGATTGCATCCATTAACCCCAGTCAAGAATATATCAGAAAAGAGTTTAAGTCAGTTAACTGTCCATATCAAAAAAACGCTGGAATCAGCTATAGCAGCAGGTGGAACCACATTAAAAGATTTTTATACCTTCGATGGCAAACCAGGCTACTTCAGTATATCACTGCAAGTATATGGTAGAAAAAAACAACCGTGTAATCGTTGCGCCTCTATCATCGAGAGCATCGTAATCGCTGGTCGCCATTCAGCATTTTGTCCTCAATGCCAACCGATAAAAGGCATCCTATAACCACAATAAAATGTGACAATTAAAGCCAGATTAGAAATAATTTGAACAATAACGCGCATTCCTGTAAAATGACACTCTTTTAAAAACTAATAAAGGTACTTAATGCTGCGTATCAAATTAGGAAGCCATATTATCAGGCGTTATAAAGACAGAGGGGTCGTTTATCGTCCTGATTTTATCATTTACGACATTGATGAAGCAGAATATTTAACTTTTTGGAATAATATTAAAAAACACCCTAAAAGCCAGCTGTATACTGATGGAATACAGGTGTTTCGAGTCAGTTGGTTACAGTCTTTATTTCAGACCATTAAGGGATGGCTCGGCTTTGAAAACCATTGCCAGGCCAATAAAGTAGAAATGACTCTGGCCAAGATCGCCTATCAAGGTTATCTGAAAGGCTTTCATATAAAAAATCGATTTAGTTTTGACCCGCCCATTATCTCTGAACGATTTGAATCATTACTTAATACACAAAGAGAGAACAAGAATTCTGCAGAATTGCAGCAAGTGCTCTTGAGTTATTATATAACTCACTCCGATCAAATCACTCGATGGGGTTCCCCTCTCCATGCTGCCCACTCTTTTGGACAAACATTTACCAGCTTTGTCAACGATGAATTGTACCAATTAGTTCCTGGCATTGATGCTCAGGATGATTATGTGATTTCTAGTGCAATCAATGGATTACATAATCGCCGTCAACGGCTTGCAATAAAGGAGTGCTTAACTGACAGTCGTTTTGCAGAATATTATGCAATCTATCTGGTGAACCAAGAACAGTATCTCGATGCATTAAACTGGCATAAAGACATCAAATATCAATTTCCAGAACACTATATTAAATTCTATTTATCTAGAAAACACAGTTTATATAACGCCATAAACGACGCAATTGAACTCCTGGAAATTTTGTTTCAATCACCACAAATTGAAGATAAAAACAAATCGGTCGCTTATATTAAAAAAAATTTAGATGCTTCCGAACAATTAACCCATTTGGAACCTGATTCTGAATTAAGGAAATCTGTAGCTCAATCCTATTTACAGGATGCTAAAAAAGAAAAAAGCAGATTCCCCATAAGCAAATTACTGTTTGGAACAAATTTTATAACCCTCCTTGCGCAGGCGGTAAAACTTGCACCTGATATATTAGATCAGGATCTTTCAATGCAGGATATTGTTTTAAAAGAAGAATGGATTACTTATCTGTTTAATGAAGCCATTAGAGAAAGGAATTTCAAAGAGGCAAGAACGTTATTCGAGTCTCACACCAGCATTAAATTCGATAGGAATAATCTGAATACATTAAAAATTTATTATCTGACCGAATTAACAGAAAATCAGGAAACAATCAGAGAAGAATTGGAGCATTTGAATTGCCCTCAGGCAAAAGAAGCAGCAAAGCTGAATATTTATCTGGCGGAGCAAATTGCCCGTATCTCACCCCAGGATAATCCACTGATTGCAGTGACCATTGACTATGCAAGAACCCTGATAGAAATCGATAAAAAAATGTTTCCTGATGTGAAAGATGCAAACCTTGACGCATTAGATGAGGCTCAAAAATTGTTAGATAGGTGCAATCTATCGAAAAATGTACCTCAGCATAAACAACGATATAATGAATTATTGCTTCGGAAAATCGAGTGTATCATTGAAAAAATCCGCGTTCCCATAGATTTTAATGACAGTTCACACGTTAGAAAAGAAGTTGTTCCACAAATTAAACCATGGCTGGATTTATTACACCAAAATCTCTCTTCTTTCATAACTCTGAATGAACATAAACCCGGGAAAGATATTAGGGCCGTACTAGGAAAAATCTATTATATCAAAGGAGATATAATTCACTTCTATACTCGTAATAGACAAGAAGCTCTCCCTTATTTTAAAAAGGCGGCAGAGGTAATGTCCGAAAATCCTTATTATCGATTACGTTATTATGAGCTTGCTGAAAACGAGAGACGTCATGATGTTCGAACCGAAATAGAAGAAATGGCTTTTTTAAATACGGAAAAATACAACATGTGGATGGAAGAACGATGGAATGAGACACGCGTCATGTCTGAAGGTTTTGATATCCATAATATTGAAGCAGTAGATAACGATGTATTGTCACGATTAAGCCGTATATTTGGATCCTGATGACACAAGATTGACTAACAATCTCTACTCTCATAATTCATCTAGGCAATTTAATTGGCTTGCTGTATGATTACCCGTCAATAAACCAAACGCAATCATAATGAAAATAAGCCGATTAAGAACTGCCTGGATAGTCCTCGCATTATTTTTTTATACAACAGTAGTGAGTCTGCGTTCTATATTTAAATATTATTTCAGTACACCAACCCGACCTTGGGTAGATAAAACCATTCATCATTGGATAGATCAATTATTAAATAAAGTAAAAGTAGATTACAAAGTTATCAATGATTTTAACGTCCAGCCTCAGCCTGGAGAGGCAACTATCTTGATGTGCAACCATTCCAGTGCTTACGATATCCCCTTGGGATTCAAAGCCTTTCCAAATAATTCGATCAGAATGCTGGCCAAAAGAGAATTGTCCAGGATTCCCATACTCGGAAAAGGAATGAAAGCAGCTGAATTTCCTTTCGTGGATAGAAAAAACAGATATCAGGCAATTAAAGATCTGGCTTATGCACAACAGCTAATGGAAAGTGGGATTATTATCTGGATTGCCCCAGAAGGCACGCGTTCTAAGGATGGTAAACTGGCTCCGTTTAAAAAAGGTTCATTCATTACTGCCATACAAGCAAAAGCTACAATAATTCCTATAGGCATCAGAGGAGCTTTTGATATTCTTCCTGCCCGATCATTTCAGATTAATCTAAATCAGAAAGCAGAAATTCATATCGGCAAACCAATAAAAGCGTCAGAATTTACAGTTGATAATAAAGACGAATTGATTAATCAAACCTATCAGGCAATTAAAGAACTGATAGGAGAAAAAGATAATTAATAGTTCACTCCATACCCTTTTGGAGTAGTTGCAACTTTCGCCGATAAACCAATTCCTCTTGGATCCGAAGCTGCGGTTAACACATTTTTTTCTTTATCCCAGGTGATGGCCTGCATATCACCATAATTTTGATCAAGTGGCATTAATTGATAGCCCATTGACTTTAATCCCTCCTGGATGAATTTCGGAAACGTATCCGGCTCAAATTGAACCAGATCGGGTAAATATTGATGATGAAAACGCATGGCAGAAACCATACTAATCGCTCCATATCCATCATTAAAAAGTAATGAGGCAATTAATACCATGGTAGGGATTCTGCTCCCACCGGGAGTACCTAAAATAGCGACGCGACCAGGTAGTTCAAGAAAAGTAGGTGTCATGCTGGATAAGGGTTTTTTACCGGGCATTATTTCATTTTTATCACTACCCACGATACCAAAAACATTTTCAACTCCGGTTTTGGTTGAGAAGTCATCCATTTCATCATTGAGTAAAACTCCAGTTCCCTCGGCAACGACACTGGAACCAAAAATAAAATTCACCGTCATTGTTGCAGCAACTCGGTTTCCTTCAGCATCAATAATTGAAAAATGTGTTGTCGTTGTCTTCGATTTTTGTGCAGAAGTTTCACCCTTTAATGCCTTACTGGAAATTGGTTTATCAGGAGAAATTAATGTACTTAATGATTTCGCATTTTCTGCGCTAATTAAGTTATCTACAGGGATTGTTACAAAATCAGGATCCCCTAAAAACTGATCTCTTTGCCAATACGCCAAGCGCATTGATTCAACAACATAATGTATCCATTGAATTTTGTTAAAGGTATCTAATGGAAAATTAGCTAAAACATTGAGCATGGTTAATAATGCAACTCCCCCTGCTGATGGAGGAGGAGCAGTAATAATTAACATATTATGATAGGCCCCAATTAAAGGCTCTCTCACCTTTATTTGATATTGAGCCAAATCTTCCAGGGTCCAGATTCCACCAGCGGCATTAACGCCTTTAACCAATCGTTGCGCTGTTTCACCTTGATAAAATCCCTTTTCGCCATGCTCTGCTATAAGATTTAGAGTGTGTGCCAGATCAGTTTGAACCAGTCGGTCACCAAGGGCATAAGGTTGACCGTTCTTTAAGAATATGGCTGCGCTCGCAGGATATTTTTTTAATTGATCCATCCGATCAAACATCGTTGAAAAATCGATAAATCGTTCGTCAACGGGAAAACCTTCTTTCGCCAATTTAATCGCTGGTGCCAGGGTTTTAGTCAGCGGAAGACGACCAAAATTTTTGGCGATATAAACCAGGGCAGCAGGCTCTCCAGGTATTGCAGCTGCCAGCCCTCCGTTTAATGATAATCCAGGTTTAACACTACCGTCCTGGTCCAGAAACATATTCTTTGAAGCTGCTTTGGGAGCCACTTCTCGACCATCAATAAAAATGTTTTTATGGGTACGTTCCTCATGCAATAACCAAAACCCACCGCCCCCTAATCCAGAATGATAAGGCTCGACTACCGCCAAAGCCGCAGTAACAGCTACAGCGGCATCAAATGCGTTTCCACCTGCAGCCAGAATCTCCAGGCCAGCATTGGTCGCTAAAGGATGAGCGCTTGCTATCGCATAACCAGGGGGTTGATTAGGTAATGTATCCGAACATACCGGAGAGGTACAAAAAATTAAAAGAAGTAAACTATTAAACCATTTAGTCTTGAGTTTCATTTCGTCTCTTATTTAGTTCCTTAACGACGCCGGGAGGAACAAATTGGGAAACATCACCATTTAAAGCAGCGATTTCTCGTACCAAAGTAGATGAAATAAACATTAAATTTTCAGAGGGAGTTAAAAATAATGTCTCTACCTCCTTCGAAAGTTTTCTATTCATACCGGCTAGTTGGAATTCGTATTCAAAATCAGATACAGCACGTAATCCACGTAAAATAATACCTGCGTTTTGTTCAAGAACAAAATCAATTAATAAACTATCAAATCCCACCACCTGAACACCCGGGAAATGACCAACAGCTTCTTCCAGTAAGCGAATTCGTGTTTCCAAAGCAAGGTAAGGTCGTTTCATTTTATTGCTTGCTACTGCCACTGTAAGTTCTGGAAAAATTCGCGCGGCACGAGAAATAATATCTATGTGACCGTTGGTTACGGGATCAAATGTGCCTGGGTATATTGCTTTTTGTTTCATATCTTTTAACACTGATTGCATATAAATGCAGTCTAGCGTATTGTTAATTGAAAAACTACAGAAATGGAATTGAGGTGAGCAATGAATGCATTAAAACGTTGTGCGATTGTATCTGTTTGTTTTCTAACTGCGTGCGCGCCGCCACGCCCTGCTGAAGAACTTCCAACGAATAAAGTTATTCCGCTGGCTGAGCGTAAAGCAGAAACTGCTACAGTTTCTTCATGGGACATTAAAGGTGCTTTAGCTGCCAAAAGTAAAACAAAAGGTTGGTCAGCTACCATGAATTGGGTACAACATGGCCCTGGATCATACCAGATTCGATTGATGGGACCCTTAGGTGGTGGTACAGTGCTGATTAACAAAAGCGGCGGCACGGTCACATTCCAGGACGGGCCAAAAACATCTACCTCCAGTAATGCAGATGAGTTACTCCTGAAACAAACTGGAATTCGTCTTCCAGTAAATAACCTGTACTATTGGGTTAGAGGATTACCGGCTCCTGGCGGGGTTCAATCTGAGAAACATGATCAATACAATCATCTGGTTCAATTAAGACAAAATGGGTATACCATTGATTTCACAAAATATACTTCTGTGAAAGGCATCGATCTGCCCAGCATGATTCGTCTTGAAGGAAATGGTGTTATGATTAAAGTTGTAATAAAGAACTGGACCGTTTAACAGCATAAACAATTAAGTTACCCGCAAAATAAGTACTATTTGCGGGTAACTATCGATGAGTACACCAGCTCATTTCTGCTGCTGCTAAAAGGTTAAAAAGTCATTTGAATTTAAATTTAATAAATTATTTGCTTTCTAAAGTTGACATCATCCAAAAACCACTGCAAAATACGCAGCACATTGCAGGGATGATAGCAGTTTTATCTCATGGACGATGTAAGAATCTACAAATTTTAGGGGTGTCGCCAAGCGGTAAGGCACAGGGTTTTGATCCCTGCATACCTAGGTTCGAATCCTAGCACCCCTGCCACTTTCTTGTTGATTCAACCTAGAAAAGTAGTTGAATCTAGGTACAAGTAAACAGACGGCAGAAGATACCCTGGAAGGATGCGTTCTTCGTATCGCTCAAATAATAATAATATCTTTCTGGCTGTCTTCTGCTATGTGTTTAAGTTAAGCGATTAACCTAAATCTAAGGCTTTTTACACATGTCCACGATGATGATTTTTACCGGGAATGCTAACCCTGAATTGGCGCTTAAAATCTCCTCTCATCTACAAATACCTATTGGTCAGGCGACCGTTGGTACGTTCAGCGATGGGGAAACCATGGTCGAAATATTAGAAAATGTCCGTGGTAAAGATGTTTTTGTTCTTCAATCAACCTGTGCGCCATCCAATAACAATCTAATGGAACTGCTGATTATGGCAGATGCCCTAAGACGCTCTTCAGCGGGTCGTATTACTGCTGTCGTTCCTTATTTTGGTTATGCTCGCCAGGACAGACGGGTTCGTTCTGCACGTGTTCCAATTACAGCAAAAGTAGTTGCGGACATGATGGCATCGGTAGGAATATGTCGCGTACTGACTGTTGATTTACATGCCGATCAGATCCAGGGCTTCTTTTACATGCCCGTTGATAACGTCTACTCAACGCCCATTCTTATTGAAGACATAGCAAAACAAAATCTGAATAATATCATGATTGTCTCACCTGATGTTGGTGGCGTAGTAAGAGCACGAGCTGTTGCTAAAAGACTGGATGATGCTGAGTTATCCATAATTGATAAACGTCGCAGCGGCCCCAATAAATCTGAAGTAATGCATATTATTGGTGAGCCAGCAGGCAAAAACTGCATCATCGTTGATGATATTGTGGATACAGCAGGAACTCTGTGTTCAGCCGCACATGAACTTAAAAAAAATGGGGCTCAAAGTGTCAGAGCTTATATCACGCACCCAGTATTATCTGGTCCTGCGGTTAAAAATATACGACATTCTGGTCTTGACGAGGTCGTTGTGACCGATACCATCCCTTTATCTGCCGAAGCTCAAAGTTGTGAAAAAATACGTGTAGTCAGTCTTGCTGACATGCTAGCGCAAGCGATTAAACGAGTGAATGTTGAAGAGTCCGTCAGCTCAATGTTTGCCGAATAAAATTAGTACACTTGAGTAGAATCCCGCAAATGATAACAATCAGATGCGGGGTACACGATCTGTTAAGAACTCTTAAACCTTAGCCTCAATATACCTGAATAATCCCGTCAAAATGATTATGTAATTCAAGATGATAACCTATCGTTGCAGGTAGCACTGATGAAGTTATTTCATACAATCTTCAGAGCCTTTTTAAAAAATGTAACCGTGTTTATTATTTTGATTACATCTACAGCTGCAGCGGCGATTCCGCAATAGAAAATGAAATGTATTTATGTGATGATCCACATCAGGAAAATTGCCACCTTCGCGGAAGGTGACAAAGTTGGAGAGTGATGCGCAATCCTCGCAAGCAAAGTCGTCCGGTGTGTGCACATGCGATCTATGCAAGCATCAACTTCCTATGCAAGCGAAAGCACCGTCGCCCTCCGCGAAGGCGGAGGGCCCAGGAATGGTGCACCTTAAAGAGGTATAATAGACCCTCCGCCTTCGCGGAGGGTGACGAAGTTGGGGGTGATGCGCAATCCTCGCAAGCAAAGTCGTCCTGTGTTTGCACGTGCGATCTATGCAAGCATCAACTTCCTATGCAAGCGAAAGCACCGTCGCCCTCCGCGAAGATGGAGGGCCCAGGAATTGTAAGTCCAAATGGAAAAAATATGGAACAATATTCGTATGTGTACATTGTAACAAATAAAAAAAACGGAACTTTATATGTTGGAATCACATCAAATCTCATTAAGAGAGTATGGGAACATAAGAACAAAGCTACTGAAGGTTTCACAAGCAAGCATGGTTGTACACGTCTGGTTTATTATGAACAACACACCGATATCCTTGAGGCAATAAAACGAGAAAAAAGATTAAAAAAATACCTTAGGGCTTGGAAAATAAACCTAATTGAGTCCATCAATCCCAAATGGGACGATTTGTACCTAGATATTTGTCGTTAAAGATGAATAATGGACCCTCCGCTTTCGCGGAGGGTGACGAAGTTGGAGAGTTATTTACCATCCTTAAACCAAAGTCATCCTGTGTAAGCACTGGTGCTCTAAGCAAGTATTGGCATCCTCTATAAGAATGGGCGCCCTATGCAAGTATCAGCACCCCATGCATGCACCGTCGCCCTATGAATGCCCCGTCGCCCTCCGCGTAGGCGGAGGGTCCAGGAATGGTACGCCTTAAAGGTGAATAATGGACCCTCCGCTTTCGCGGAGGGTGAAGAAGTTGGGGAGTTATGTGCCATCCTTACAAGCAAAGTCATCCTGTATAAGTTACCGGTGCTCTATGCAAACATTGGCATCCTATATAAGTATGGACGCCCTATGCAAGTATCAAAGCTCTATGCATGCACCGTCGCCCTCCGCGAAGGCGGAGGGTCCAGGAATGGTGCGCCTGAAAGACGAATAATGGACCCTTCGCCTTCGCGGAGGGTGACGAAGTTGGGGAGTTATTTGCCATCCTTACAAGCAAAGTCATCCTGTGTAAACACCGATGCTCTAAGCAAGTATTGGCATCCTCTATAAGAATGGGCGCCCTATGCAAGTATCAGCATCCTATACAAGTATCAGCGCCCTATGAATGCACCGATTCCCTCCTCGAAAGTGGCGCTAAGAGAAAATAAGTCCAAAAGAAAAAAAATCATGAGACAATCTTCATCTGTGTGTATTGTAACAAATAAATATAGACGAAAATTTATACATTGGAATAAGATACAATCTCAAAAAAAACATGAAGGAACTTAAGAATATTGCTGATGATTTGTAGTTTAAAATACAAATTAATTTAATAAATATAAATTATTACATTTCTTGTGAATCGTAAGATACAAGAGTTACGCAACAACTCATCAGGGATCAAATCATCCAGCAAATATCCTTATTTCAAAAATAAACACCCGTCCTACTTGATTAAATTTGAGGCATACATTGCGAACATACTTGATGAATACCCTGTTCTTTATTTCTAATAAGCATTAGAGAAATAATCGACATGACTGAAACTGCTATCAAATAAACAGCAGGTATCGTCGCCATGCCGCTATAGTAAATGAGTGATAAAGAAATAAATGGAGTTAATCCGCCAAATAAAGCAAATCCAAGATTATAGCTCACTGCTATTCCACTATATCGAATAGTCGTAGGAAATAATTCACTGAGTAATCGCGGTATTATTCCAGCAGATAAACCTAGTAAAAATGCACTTGCCAAAAAGGCCAGAGTATAAAACTGGGGATAATAAACATAAATGGAAAATATGGGATAGGCAATTACAGCCGTCAGAATTCCAAGCGCCATCACCAATTTTCTTACAGGAATACGATCGGTTAAATAACCAAAAAAAATACTCATCGCTGAACCAATCGCTATCGCCAATGTTCTTTCCCAGACAAAAGCATCTGCTGGTAAATGAAGTACTTTTGTGAAATAGGCAGGAATAAATAAAAACAGAGAAGTCACTATGACCGCGCACATTGCAGCAAAAAAAGTACCGGCAATTACCACTGTAAATTGCTCTTTAAACACGGTGATAATGGGAAATTTTTCAACTTTATTTTCAATTTGTAAAAATTGTGCGGATTCATGCAAATCTTTTCGCAATAAATAACTTAATAATCCAAAAAAACCACCAATAATAAATGGGATTCGCCATCCAAACAACTGCATTTGTTCATCGGAAAATAGCGAGATAATCGACGCATGCACTACGGATCCTAATACGATACCGGCGGTTAACGCGCCAAATATAATGCCACAGGCAAAACCTTTATTTTGAGTAAATGACTCACTGACATAGGTTATTGCTCCTGGAATTTCTCCTCCAATTGAGAGTCCCTGGATAATTCGTAAACTGATAATAAGAACCGGTGCAATTATCCCTATTCGTTCATAAGATGGAATGAATCCGATTCCCAATGTAGCTAGTGCCATCATGAGTATGGATATGGTAAAAGTTACTTTTCTTCCGATACGGTCGCCAAAATGACCGAAAACCACGCCGCCAAGAGGTCTTACCAAATAGCCTATGGCAAAAGTTGCAAAAGTGATTAACAGGCTTACAAGCTCGTTGGTTGCGGGAAAAAAAGCCTTTGAAATATAACTTGCGAATAATGCAAAGATAATAAAATCATAAAACTCTAAAACTCCGCCTAAGCTGGATAGAATTAATAACCTATTCTGATCTTTCTGCATTATTTTTTCCTTAAAATAATTCGTTTAAGATAAAACGATTCCCTAGTTCAAATGGTATAAAGATGACTCTTTCTTCATGGCAAATATATTAGCTCGCAGAGAGTAACTTAATTTATCTGAATGGGCAAACCTGATTTCTTTATCAATACTTCGTTCATACCATAAAACTAATCACTGTACATCATTACAAAATATTCAATACGATTCATTGATTTCAATCAATTAGCTATTAATACAGCACACTCCATGAGTTGGTCAAATTAATATAACTTAAAGAATATTTTATGATTTGAGTAAATAAATTCGGACAGATTTTAGGTGATGAAGTAACTAATTGGATGCCTAAAGAACGACCTGGGAAGCTAAATGCGTCACTTCTAATCTTCTTCATTTTTCCTTTGGTCTAACATTCAAGGAATACTCAGAAGCAGAGCGCTCCTCCAGAAACAAAAAAGGGAGCCAAGCTCCCTTTTTTGTATTTAAATATTTTTAATCACGAGTTCCAACATATTTATCATCAAAATAACGTCGTAATTTTGTTCTTAATGTTCCACGACTAATTCCCAGCATAATAGCAGCGCGGGACTGATTGTACTTACAGTGTTCCATAACTGCACGAAAGAGAGGGGTCTCAATTTCTTCAAGTACAAACTGGTATAAGTCAACAGGATCAGTTCCCTTAAGCTCTGAAAAATATTTTTGTACTGAGTGAGTTACGCTCTCGGCTAGTGAAGCAGTGGTATCCCCTGCATCATTACTGATTGTTGTCATTATTATTAGCTCCTCCTTTTAAAAGCAGTATATTACCGAATTGAGCAATTCGAGACAAGGGCAGAACACCAAAAACTATATTAAAATTCAATATTTAATGTTACCACCATCAACAATTGCTTTTTCAGAAATCCTTTCTAACTATAAAATCGGATAAGCTGTAATAAACAGCTTATCCAGGTTCAAGCAGGTATTAAAATTTTAACATGGATGGATCAAATGGTTTGCCGTTAACTGTGACTTTACCTTGATCCAGGCTGACTTCAACAACATAGTCAGAGCCATCTACTGTAATCAAACCGGATTGCTCCAGAGTTGCAATTTGCTTGTCAGTTTGCATAGCAGCCAGTTGCTCTGATGTTGGCGCAGTTGAATTTGCCTGAGCTGTATTACCTTGCAGTTGTTGAATCAACGCTTGTTGCATTTCAGGCTGATTTGCCATTTGTTGCATTAATGATTGCTGCATCAATTGTTTAACCACAGCAGTTGGAACTCTTAATTTAGCATTCCCTTGAACTTTCTGAATCAATTCAAAAGGATTGGTGGTATCGCCTTTGGGTAGAGTAACCAATAAGCTGCCGTCAATAGTACCTTCAGGTAACTTGAGACTTAGTTTTGAAATTTCAAACTCAGCACCCTTGGTGAATAATTTAGGTAACTCGGGAAGCATAGCCATCATCGCCTGTTGGCGTTCAGCATCTGTTCCATTTTGCATTGCTGTTGCCTGCTGATTAATACGAGCAAGAACATCTGCATCAAGATTACGTAAAGAAACCTCAATCTGTCCTGGACCATAAGACTTTCCATTAGCAAATAGAGATTTTAGATCAGCACTAAAGTGAGTACTAAAGAGACTTTGTTCAATATCACTGCTTGAGCTTAATGAAAGCTCATTTATTTCAAACATTTTTTGATCTTTTACAGAAACATCAAAAGCAGGTAATGAAAAACTGGCTTCACCTAGATATAACCCGGCAGGAGTTTGATGTAAATCAAATTCGCTGGTTACTTTACCCAAGGTGATTTTTGTATCGTCTTTAGCGATTTTCATACCAGAAATTACTATGTCACCATCTACTTTATTCATATTGGAAGACATTGACGTTGTGCTTTCCATACCCATCCAATCAAAATTACCGGTGCCATCTTTAGAAATTAATTTGAAGGACGGAAGGGACAATTCAACGGTACTATGATTTAAGTAGTTTACAAAAATACTTAAATCCAATTGAGGCTTCATAGAATCTTTAGAAAACATTTCATCAAATTGTTTATTGTATTGCTCAGGAAATGGAAATACGGTTTGAGCATATCCCATACCAAAACGTAAACTTTTATCAGCAAGAATAAATGGGCCGTGGTGAATTACAATCGGCATATCCATTTGATAATCTTGCGCTGCAACTGTTTGAGATTTACCATCAGCATCTTTAACAACACGCTCAGGAACATGCAAACGCCATTTTATTTTGGCATCAGAACTAAACCAACCTCTATTGTACTGCTCAATATCAGCAAAAAGACCATTAGATTGATTAATTACTTGTACGTTGTTCTTAATGGTTCTTTCAGTAAGAACTCCCATGCCATAATATCCGCCCAGGACTAAAACAGCCAGGATAATTATTAATCCTGTAAGTTTTTTCATTATTATCTCCATGTGATTAGTTTGCGACTAGCGTTACTTTATTGCAGCAAAGCGCTGGGCAAAGTATAGCAGTAAATAATATAAGAGTGCGACAATCTGTTGAAAGAAGATTGAATCTTAAAGAAAAAAGTGAGATTGAATCTCGACTTCATGACCATATTTGTATCGGGATGGTGATTTAAAATGCGTATTATATGAAGTTACTCCGCCTATGCCCTTTAATGAACGCCTCGGACCTGATTTCATATCTGCAAGTTTCAACCACATTTATTACAGGGTGGTTTGACAGGTCTGGATTCAAAGCTGGGCAAATCAGGCATCTAATTCCAGATTAACAACACGTACTGCAATTCCGAGTGTGACCGTAGGTGCACAAATGATGTTGCGTGTTGCAATAACAGTAGGATCCGCCTGCTCGTCTGCACGGTTCAAATACATTTTTACTGCAATACTCATAGCTATGGATTCTTCCACTAGCGTTGTATGTATTGCTTTGATTGCCATGATAATGCGGATATCCTGTATCATGAGCCAGCTGGATACCCTGTAAAAAAATTTGCTCGTTCGATTCATCAGACACGCATGATTGTAAGAGATCGTTGAGGTTGGTTACAGCCTGGGCATTGACTGAAATTGAACAAAATGCCAGTCCAATACTTAAACACAGTATCTTCAATGTATCCATTTGAGTTCTCCATGAAATGATTAATATCATATTCAAATCAATGTTACAGACTACATTATAGCAGACACCTGTTTAAATTTTGCACAGAAGAACATAACGAAATGATTAATATAAGTAAAAATTTTATACTTCCGTTTGATTCTCCCAAAAGTTAAATTCATCACGATTATTTTGTGATTCAAAACCAGAAAATAAGACCTATAAAAAGACGCGGCGCTACATCACGCAACGACCGCAAAAAAGCTCCGGGCGATATTCAAAGTGCATGGTGTCATAGTGATACCAACGGCCGCCCCATATAAAACAATGGCGTTCAAAAATATCGATGATGGCTTGGGGCATTCGATTTTTGTAAGGAATCCTGGAAGCTAATGAATTATTTTGGGTAAAAAACCAGTAATCCCCAAAATCGACATTCAAATCGATTGCAATACCGAAAGAGTGCGGACTTAAACGATGAGTGCCAGCAATATTGCGATAGAGGAAGGTTCCACCGATATTTGTAAAATACTTGTGATAGGGGGCAGGCAACTGTTCTAACGCATGAACCACCTGTTTTAAGGCTTGGGCAGCACCGTTTTGTTTGTTAAATTGAACCCCTTTTACATTGGAATTCGAAACCCAATTGATGGAGATCAGGTTATTACGTACTTCTCCTCTTGTATTGCCATAGACTAATTTCAACAGTGGTTCATTACGAATTCTTCCTGGATCTTCATTATAAGCAGGGGGTACATTGATGGAACGAAATGCAGGATAAGCAAGAGTTTGCATATCCTTCAAATCTGGTGAATTCAGCATCTCAGTAAATGATTTTGATTTTCCGTCATTCCAAACCAGAGTTTTACCAGACATGGTTTGAACAAATTCACCATTTTGATCAACAGCTGAAGGATAAGCCTTAATAAAGCATTGTTGATTAGCTCTTGCTTCTCTAGCATATACAGGACTCTGTATTATCAAAGAAAAACTCATTATCAATATGAAATGAATTTTCGAGTATCTCGTGAAGCTATTGCGTGACGTCCTTTTCCTTTGGATAAACATATAACAATCCTTCCCCCACGTCTCAATCAATTGGATAGGCCAGTGCTTGAGGTTTCCCGTTTTCCCACAAATGCAGCACAAAGTAGCAATGAGTTCTCTAAATCAGTGTAACTCCATTCATTACATATCTCCATTTTTTCACAAGGAACTTGTGTGTTATTCAGCATCGCTTAGTTAAACATAAATTGGAAAGGAAGTTGCAAATACGCAGGTGGATTTTGTTATATAAAATCAATGGACTTAGATAGTTGATACTCTAGAATGTGAATAAATTAATTCAAATACATGTACTGGAGCAATTGGTTATAAACATGTTTTTATCGAACTGGCTTACAATAGGTTTCCTTAATTGTAAACGATAAAATTAACGCTACTAGAGAGCATATGGGTAATAATTTTAGGCCGGCCTGAAAATCAGTAAGCAACAGAGATTCCACATTGTACGCTCGTGATCCGGAAACCATATCCACTAATCGACCAACCAGAGGCTGTAACAGAGCGCCAACAAAGATCGACGTCATATTGGTAAACGCTATAGAAGTACCAACCACATTTCTATCATGTAACTCAGTTGATACCGCATAGGCAATGGCGACACCAGTATTGGTCAATCCGAAAGCAAAAAATAACAAGTATGCTGTAGTTTGGTTCATATCAGGATAAAAAACAAACAGGGAAGTAAATATCACTCCGAACACAGCAGATAGAATCATCAAAGGTTTACGCCGTCCCATTTTGTCTGATAACCAACCGGATAAAGGACCGCTTATACCCCAGCCAATGAAAATCAGACCCGTTGCAAAAGCTGCGGCGTGCGCTCCCAATCCCCGGCCAAATTGCAAATAAGCAGGCCCAATCGCTTCGCCTATTACTGCCGTTGGCCCAAACAAGAAGCCCGCATACAAAGCATTAAGCCAGGTTTGACGACTCGAAAGAATAATTTTTAAACTTTGTAATATGCTGATTCTATTAACTGATCGCACTTCATGCCGTTGGGAGCCTGGTCTATCTTGCACAAATTGATATAACAACCCAGCCAGTGCAATAAATAAAAAAGCAATAATTAACATGCTGTGCCGCCAACCAACATTGCTCACTAAAAATGAAACAGGTGCTTCTCCAGCTGCAGCGCCAAGCATACCCAGAGATTGGGTTAAACCGGCTAATAACCCCAACATGGTAGGAGGAAACCATGAAGTCGCCAAACGAAGTGAACACACGAACGCAAAGGCAGCGCTAAAACCAATTAACATTCTGCCTATTGACGCCATCATCAAACCGTCTGCAAGACCAAAAACACAACAACCAAAAGCCGTTACCAGAGACATTACGGTTAATAGCCATCGGATACTTAATCTATCTACTGTTAATCCAACAGGGATCTGCATAAATATGTAGGGTATATAAAAAGATGCAGTCAGGATTCCAAAACCGGCTTCATTTATCCCAAAATCAATTTGCAAATAGCGGTGCATTACACCGGGAGCAACACGTGCTAAATAATCAGAAAAATAAAAAGCAGCAGCCAAGCCCCAAACTAACCAGGCGAATCCCAAATAGTTTTTACGGTTATAAAGTTCCACTTTAGATGCATTCATTTTGTTCATAAGCTCTCTACTTATAACAGTCCAGTGCAATTTCCAATGGTATCAAGCGGGATTGAGTCATCTCTAACTGTCAACATTAAAATAGCAGGCTGCAAATACTCTTCCTGATACCCGTAAGGGCTAGCCAAAAATCTGATTATTATCCTGTTACATCAGGATTTGAATGTTTCATATTGAACCAAAAGAAAACAATCAAATGCCATAATTATTTCAACACTGGACAAATAATTAGCAAAATCAAACGTACATTATACTGTTGTTGTAAGTTATTTCAACACATAGTTTGATTTCATTTTATTGTTATTAGCGATACAAACCAGAGTCAGGTATAATCATTTTTTTTTTATGAAATTTAAAATGAATAGTCTGAACTTAGCAATTAAAGAGGCACTAGATACTTCTGGCAATATGAAAGAGGCAAATAAAGCCTACCTCGAATTTATAAAAGCAAACTTTATTATACCTGTAGAACATGACTCAGAGGACGAAAGTCCAGAGGTATTGTTTCTGGTAGAAAACAATCAAACCTTTCTTCCTGTGTTCACTGAAATGAGCTATCTGGATGCCTGGGCAGCAGAAATAAGTACCCGTATAAAATTGCTTAAACTTTCGGGAGTAGATTTGCTCAAAGGAATTGGTGAGAATGTGACCGTTT
The DNA here is from genome assembly GCF_001467955.1 of Legionella quateirensis. Taxonomy (GTDB): domain Bacteria; phylum Pseudomonadota; class Gammaproteobacteria; order Legionellales; family Legionellaceae; genus Legionella; species Legionella quateirensis. The sequence goes on from NZ_LNYR01000006.1 coordinate 47,673, forward strand.
GTCTTGATATTGGAAGTGAACACTATAAGGAATTTATTCCTGCTGAAACAGCACGAATGCGATCAATGATTTTAAAATTATTTAAAGATTAAATTCATCTCCGCAAGGTATACGAAAAACCCCAAAGACGAACCAAAAGTATTTATAATAAGTTCATTTTTCGTAAGTTCTGATCCAATTGAAGAAGCATTAATTCATGCTCTTCAATTGAATGCGAACGTTCACGCTACCAGTTCAAGTAATTGGTATCCAACTATTGCTGAAGCAGCTATCGCACCGCTAATTTCAAAGACTAAAGATAAAAAACTATGTTTGTGACAATACTGTTGATCGTTTGCAGCTAATTCTTTATCAAGAATTATATCCCCATCATCCAAACTAGCCATATCAAATAATGGCTTTTCTCCATACGCTCCGGCCCACCAACCTTCTAGCCATTGTTCTGCTTCTTGAGAGCCTGCACGGAACGGATTATCTTCCTCTTCGACCTCTGAAAGTGCACATTCATAACCAAAGATATAACACTCTTCATAACTTGGATGTTCAATGTTAAATCGTAATTTAATGTGTGGTAATAAGGCTGTTGTGTCGTTCATAATAATCCCCTCGCTATGTATCCAGTATATAATGTACTATCTTCAACTCCGTCTACTCCTAGTTGTTTATATTAAAACTATGTGCCTCATTCACATGAATTACAAACATGGAATTCTCACACTTAAATCAATTTTACGACTTATTTATACACCCTGCTTTCGAAGATAAATTATTTACATTTTCTTGACAAAAATCTTTTATTTATCCTGAAAATAAAAATCAACGATTACAAATATTGTTTGATTTTATTTATAATAAGCAACTATCAGGCCAACTTTTTAAGTTGTTGTTTATTTTGACATTTAGCAGGAATTACAAACCCAATTATCAGAAAACTTGCTCAAGTATATTTAACAATCAAAGTGACTGACTACCTGCGCAAACGCGGTAAAATCCAAAGAATACAGGCGAGGAATTTTGAAAAGAAGCCCGAGAGCTTCACTGCACGCTCAAACTGAGTAATCCCCTCTTCATTTATAAAACCGAAGACGAAAATTGATACTGAATAGTAGATAATCCTCCTCGGAAGAATTATGAGGGGATACCTCAGCTCACACGTGTAAAGGTTAGCAATCCAATTTACTTATTGCAGTACCATGGGTATGCCTGTTCAATTTTGTGGGGATTGCTGAGCACCTTTTACACTATAACTTTAGAGTAATATTTACCTCTACATAAAATGTTCCAGCTTCCGGCAATTTCTGCCGGTTATGGGGCAAGCCTTCTAAGCATCCAATTTGTTCCGTCGCGATAATAATGGATTCGGTCATGCAATCGATTGTCACGTCCTTGCCAAAACTCGATTTCGTCGGGAATAACCATATATCCACCCCAGTTTTCAGGCCTGAGTATGGGCGCCTGACCATGTTGCTGGATTAATTCATTCAATGCATTTTCCAAGGAGGCTCTATTTAAAATTTCCCTACTTTGCGGCGATACTATCGCGCTAAACTGACTTTTAACAGGTCGAGAGGAAAAATAAGCATCAGATTGCTCCCTGCTCACTGTTCTTACTCGTCCTCGAACACGAACCTGTCTTGCCATTTGAGGCCAATAAAAATTAAGTGCCGCATAAGGATTGTTGTTCATTTGCAGAGCTTTTGCGCTATGGTAATTCGTGTAAAACACAAAATTCCCATCTTCCAAACCTTTTAATAAAACCACTCGAGAATCTGGACATCCTTTTTCATCAACAGTTGCCAGCACCATTGCCGTGGGATCATTTTTTTCATTTTGCAAGACATCTTCAAACCAAAGTTTAAATTGAGCAATAGGATCCTGCTGAGCTGATTCCTCACTCAAACTCAATTCACCATAATCCCGTCTTATATCCGCAAGACTTCTAAAGTTACTCATAAAACACCATTCCAATTAAGATTGGAAACAATTATACGCTCTGGAATTAATAATTTGCGAGAAAAGAAATTGTGAAATTAATAAATGAATTTTTGTAATCGTGCACCATGGCTTAAAATGCTGATGAAAAGCTACAGATGGTTACAATTGAACATAATGGGAAATGGTAGCAACTTAATATTAAGTTACTACCAAATGTATTTACCAACCAGTAACTTCAGCGATTGCATCACCCAAGTCAGCAGGAGATCTCACCGTTTTTACTCCAGCAGCTTCAAGCGCAGCATATTTTTCTGCTGCAGTACCTTTACCACCAGAAATAATTGCTCCAGCATGACCCATACGCTTACCGGCAGGGGCTGTCACACCGGCAATATAAGAAACTACGGGCTTACGAACATGAGCCTTGATGTATTCAGCAGCTTCTTCTTCAGCAGAACCACCAATTTCACCAACCATGATAATTGCCTGTGTTTGTGGATCTTGTTCAAACAAAGCCAAGGCATCAATAAAATTAGTTCCAGGAATGGGATCGCCACCGATTCCTATACAGGTACTTTGACCAAATCCTTTGTCTGTAGTTTGTTTCACTGCTTCATAAGTTAAAGTACCAGAACGAGAAACAATACCGACTTTACCAGGTAAATGTATTGAACCCGGCATAATTCCAATTTTACATTCTCCAGGAGTAATAATCCCGGGACAGTTAGGTCCAATTAAACGAGCATCGGTGTTATTTTCCAGATAAACTTTTACCTGCAGCATATCCAATACAGGTACACCTTCAGTAATACATACAATCAGTTTAATCCCAGCTTCGGCAGCTTCTAATATAGAGTCTTTGCAAAATGGAGCAGGAACGTAAATAACACTGGCATCAGCCCCGGTTACTTCAACTGCTTCTCGCATGGTATTAAATACAGGCAATCCCAAATGAAGCTGTCCACCTTTTCCAGGTGTAACACCCCCAACCATTTTCGTACCATAAGCGAGAGCTTGTTCGGAATGATAAGTTCCCTGTTTGCCCGTAAATCCCTGGCACAACACTTTGGTTTGCTTATTAACTAATACACTCATTGTTAACCTCGTAATTTTGTGGTGTTACCGCATCAATAGTACTCTCAAATGCTGATTAGAAACCCGGCCCAATGCGTCACAATCATGAATACTATTTATCATCACCAGTTCAGGTTGGGTAATAAACCCAACCTCAGTTCTATTGATGCAGTAACTCTAAATTTTATATTAAACTCAGTAAAAGTTGTTCTATTAAGCTACAGCCGCCACTATTTTCTTGGCCGCATCGGTCAAACTCGTAGCAGCGATAACATTCAGATCGCTCTTATTTAAAATATCTGCGCCCAATTGAGCATTATTACCCTCAAGCCGAACAACTACAGGTATTTTTACATCCACTTCTTTCACTGCAGCAAGAATCCCATCCGCAATCAGATCACAACGAACGATACCGCCAAAGATATTAACCAATATACCTTTTACCTGTTCATCAGATAATATGATTTTCAGCGCTTCACTGACGCGTTCCTTGGTAGCGCCACCGCCAACATCAAGGAAATTTGCAGGCTCGCCTCCATGCAGTTTAATTACATCCATGGTTGCCATAGCTAATCCCGCACCGTTAACCATGCATCCAATCGTTCCGTCTAGAGGAATATAATTTAATTCCCAGTCACTGGCGCGATTTTCTCGTTCATCTTCCTGGGTTGTATCCCGCATGCTTTTCAATTTAGGCTGTCGATATAGCGCGTTGCCATCAATATTAATTTTGCCATCCAAACAGATTAACTGACCTGTTTTAGTCACAACTAATGGATTGATTTCAAGCAGACTTAAATCACACTCTACAAACATTTTACCTAATCCCATCATTAAGTGGGTAAATTGCTTGATTTGGTCGTCTTCTAAACCCAATTTAAAAGCAGTATCACGACATTGGAACGGCATAACGCCGACTAAAGGATCTACAATTACCTTAAATATTTTTTCAGGTGTTTCTTCGGCAACTTTTTCAATCTCAACACCACCCTCAGTGGAAGCCATAATCACAACGCGACGAGTTGCTCTATCAACTACGGCACCAAGATACAGCTCTCGTGCAATATCGCAAGTTTCTTCGACTAACACTGAATTAACGGGCTGACCTTTAGCATCAGTTTGATAAGTCACCAAATGAGTTCCTAATAATGATTTGGCTACTGCTGCCAACTCATCTTTGGTAGAAACAAGTTTAACTCCACCCGCTTTACCCCGTCCGCCAGCATGAACCTGGGCTTTAACTACCCATCTGGGTGTAGATAATTGTGATGCTACCTGTAACGCATCTTCCACATTATAAGCCACTTCACCACGAGGAGTCGGTAAATTATAACTTGCGAATAATTGCTTGGCTTGATATTCATGTAAATTCATTGTGATTACCTTTCTAAAAAAGCAAAACCCGTCTACACGGGTCATGCAGTTAAATGCGCTTGTTAAACATTAAGTAAAAGACGGGCCGGGTCTTCCAGCAATTCTTTAACACTTACTAAAAACTGTACTGAATCTTTACCATCAATCAAACGATGATCATAGGATAAAGCAACATACATCATCGGACGAATTACAATTTGTCCTTTCTCTACAACAGGACGGTCCTCTATTTTATGCATTCCTAAAATACCCGTCTGTGGTGGATTGATGATTGGTGTCGCGAGTAATGAACCGAATACGCCACCATTAGTTATAGTAAATGTACCGCCCTGCATCTCTTCCATTGACAATTTACCTAATCTGGCCTTGGTTGCAGCATCATTAATGGCCAGCTCTATTTCAGCCATACTCATTTGATCTGCATCTCTAATCACTGGCACTACTAATCCTCTTTCAGTAGATACAGCGATTCCAATATCATAAAATCCATGGTAGACAACATCCTGACCATCTATAGAAGCATTTACTGCAGGAAATCGCTTCAAAGATTCAACTACAGCTTTCGTAAAAAATGACATGAAACCCAGTTTTACTCCATGCTTCTTCTCAAAATTATCTTTATATTGAGCACGCATATCCATTACTGCTTTCAAGTTTACTTCATTAAATGTGGTTAACATGGCAGCATTATGTTGTGCCTGTAGTAAACGCTCAGCAATCTTGGCTCGTAGTCGAGTCATAGGAACACGTCTTTCTTCTCTAGCCCCCATGGGAACAGCGGAAGCACGCTGCTCTTTATTAGGCTCAACAGATTTAGCAGATTTTTCTCTATTGGATTCTATATAAGAAATGACATCCTCTTTAGTAATCCGTCCATCTTTACCAGTACCTTGAATTTGGCCGGGTTGCAAATCATTTTCTGCCATCATGCGACGAACTACTGGGCTGGTCGATTTATCTTCGTTTGCACTAACAGGTTCTTTTGTCGCAGTACTTGCTTCCTTTGCTGGAGCAGGAGCAGCTGCAGCAGTTGCACCTGAACTAATTTTAGCAAGCAGCTCACCGGAGCCAACAGTGTCACCCACTTGAAACACAATTTCAGTAAGGACACCATCTGCAGGAGCAGGAACCTCAAGAACTACCTTATCTGTTTCCAGATCCACCAAATTTTCATCGCGAACTACTTTATCACCCACTTTTTTATGCCACGCAGCTACCGTTGCATCAGCTACAGACTCGGGTAGAACAGGTACTTTGACTTCAATAGACATGGTTATACCTTCTCATTTTATAGTGTTTAAACTCATTTATTACCTAATAAAGCATGCTCAACCAAAGTAATTTGTTGTTGAGCATGCAGAGCAGGACTGCCCACTGCCGGAGCGGCGGCAAATTCTCTACCTGCATAAACCAATGTTTGTTCTGGACGTAAGCAATCCCGTATATTGTGCTGAGATGAAAACCAAACGCCCTGATTTTGAGGCTCTTCCTGGCACCAAATCACATCATTGGCATGTGGATATTTATCCAATTCGGCCATTAATGCCTTTTTGGGAAATGGATAAAGTTGCTCAATACGCACTATGGCTACGTGATTCAGCTTTTTATCACGTCGCATTTGCAATAAATCATAATAAACCTTACCGCAACATAACACCACTTTTGTTACTTTGGGTGCTATCAAATCATCAATTTCAGGAATGACCGTATAAAACTTGCCTTTTGTTAAATCCTCTAAAGGAGAAACAGCCAATTTATGGCGTAATAAACTCTTTGGAGTCATAACAATCAAGGGTTTTCTGAAATTACGAATCACTTGCCTACGTAACAAATGAAAGATTTGTGCGGGAGTTGTTGGAGTACATACTTGAATATTATGCTGGGCGCACAGTTGCATATAGCGCTCTAAACGTGCAGATGAATGCTCAGGACCCTGCCCTTCATAACCATGAGGTAGCAGCATCACAAGGCCACACAAACGCCCCCATTTTTGTTCACCTGAACTTATAAACTGGTCAATAACAACCTGAGCTCCATTAGCAAAATCGCCAAATTGAGCTTCCCAAATAACCAATTGTGTTGGCTCAGATGAAGCAAAACCGTATTCAAACGCTAAAACTGCTTCTTCAGATAATACTGAATCAATAACAGTGAACGTACGTTTAGGATCTGTAGAAATCTGCTCTAAAGGAACAAAAGTTTCACCCGTTGCAGCATCATGTAACACCGCATGTCGATGAGCAAAAGTTCCACGACCGCAATCTTGGCCGGATAATCTCACTCCGTATCCTTCCTGCAATAAACTGGCATAAGCCATGGTTTCAGCATAACCCCAATTCATGGGAATTTCACCAGTAGACATCTTCTCACGCTCAGCGAGTAAACGCTGAACCACTTGATGCAACTCAAAGCCCTCAGGAAGAACATTAAGTTTTTTGGTCAGTTTCTGTAACTCGGTTTTGCTAATCGTTGTATTGGCTTTATCCGTCCACTTGGCATTCATGTAAGGAGTCCAGTCTATAGAATATTTCCCTTCATAATCCTCATGAACCACATCAACAACAGCTTTGCCGTGATCCAGACCATCTCTATAAGCATCAACAAATTTATCTACATCATTTTTGGTAAGTATGCCCGCATTGATTAACTGATCGGCATAAATCTCACGCAATGGACGCATCGATTTAATTTTTTTATACATTACTGGTTGAGTTACGGCAGGTTCATCTGCTTCGTTATGTCCATTACGTCGGTAACAGACCAAATCGATGACTACATCGCGTTTAAACTTCATTCTGAAATCAAAAGCGATTTGAGTTGCAAAAACAACGGCCTCAGGATCATCTCCATTAACATGGAGTACAGGGGCCTGAACCATTTTCGCAACATCGGTACAATATAAAGTAGAGCGTGCATCCAATGGGTTACTTGTGGTAAATCCAATCTGGTTATTGATTACTATGTGAATAGTACCGCCTGTGGAATAACCTCTGGCCTGAGAAAAGTTAAAGGTCTCCATCACGACGCCCTGACCTGCAAAAGCAGCATCACCATGAAGTACCACTGGAACTACCGTATCTTTTTCCAACAAATCATTACGTCGCTCTAAACGTGAGCGAACAGAACCCTCAACAACAGGTCCAATAATTTCCAGATGAGATGGATTGAAAGCCAAAGCCAAATGCAGAACTGACCCAGACTCAGTCTTGATATCTGACGAAAAACCAAGATGGTATTTTACATCTCCAGTTCGTTCGTATTTAACTTTCCCTTCAAACTCCTGAAATAATTGTCCTGGTTCTTTGCCCAAAACATTAACCAATACGTTTAAACGGCCTCTATGTGCCATTCCAATTACAACTTCCTTGACTCCATCTCTGCCAGCGTTATTAATGATCTCTTTCATCATGGGTATTAAAGAATCACCACCTTCCAGAGAAAAACGCTTTTGACCTACATATCGGGTGCCCAGATAGCGCTCCAAACCATCAGCAGCAATCAAATCCTTTAAGATACCTACCTTTTTTTGCGGATTATAATCGGGACGCCCGCGAACAGACTCCATACGATGTTGCAGCCATTCAATTTCTTCGCTATCCGAAATATGCATGTACTCAATTCCAATGCTTCGGCAATAAGTGTCACGAAGCGCTTTATAAATTTCGGATAATGGCATTTCGGGACCATTAAAACTGGTACCTGCAAAAAAGGAGCGGCTCTTATCTACCTCCGCGAGATGATGATAGGCTAATTCCAATCGAGAAACATGAGTTCGTTCTACCATACCAAGAGGATCAAGCTCTGCTGCCAGATGCCCCAAAGATCTGAAATCATTGATCAAGTTGGCAACCTGATATTGTTGGCTATCCGCTGACTGAATGACATGACTTACTTTCTTATCAGCATTCTGCAAAAAATATTCGCGAATATCTCTATGAGATACGTCGCTATCAGCACCATTGGTTTTAGGCAATGCACTAAAGATTGCTCTCCAATCGGCAGATACCGAGTTCGGATCAGCAAGATAATCCTCATAAAGGCTATCTACATAAGCCATACTTCCACCAGATAAATAGGAAGAAGCCCATTCATTTTGCAGATTGGAACTGCTCATTGTTCTCTCCAAAGGGTTTACCCAGTCTTTTTTAACACGCCTATTGAATCCGATTGAACGATTAACAACTTATCCAAATACTCTTATTTTATATGTTGTTAAGCGCTCAATCTGCATTCAAAGCAAATAGTTAAACTGTTCTGAGGTGATTCTTATATCAAGTTTCCTGTGTCAACATTTGCGTGCGAATTTTAGCAATCGCTTGCGATGGATTGAGTCCCTTCGGGCACACATTAGTGCAATTCATAATCGTTCTACAACGAAATACACTGAATGGATCTTGTAATTTATCCAAACGATGTTGCGTTGCTGTATCACGACTGTCAGCTAAAAAGCGTCTTGCCTGTAAAAGCCCGGCAGGGCCAACAAATTTTTCCGGATTCCACCAGAACGATGGGCAAGAGCTGGTACAACAAGCGCATAATATGCACTCATACAGTCCATCAAGTTGTGCTCTCTCTTCAGGAGATTGTAAACGTTCCTGAGCGGGAGCCACTTCATCATTTTGTAAATAGGGCTCTATACGTTCATATTGTTGATAAAATTGACTCATATCAACAGCTAAATCACGTATTACAGGAAATCCGGGTAAAGGACGAATGACTACTTTATCAGTATTTAACTGAGATAAATGCGTAATACATGCCAGTCCATTGGTTCCGTTAATGTTCATGCCATCAGAACCGCATACACCTTCTCTACAAGAGCGTCTATAGGTGATTGAAGGATCCTGTTCTGCTTTCAAGCGCTCAAGCAAGGTAAGTATCATTGGATCGCTTTTCACCGGAATCGCTATCTCATAATCTTTCATATAAGGTTTGTCATCCACCTCGGGATTATAACGATATATCGACAGGGTCACATTTCTACTATCAGTCATTATATATCCTCTTTAATAAACGCGTTCTTTCGGCTCAAAGGGCTCGACGTATTTTGGTGATGTATTCACTGGACGATAATCAAGTACCTCACCTTCCTCAAAATACAGCGTATGTTTAATCCAGTTGACGTCATCACGAGCAGGATAATCTTCCCTGCTGTGAGCTCCTCTGCTTTCAGTTCGGGCAATGGCAGATTGCGCAGTAGCATAAGCAGTTGCCATTAAGTTATCCAGCTCCAGCGCAGTAACTCGTTCTGTATTAAATACATGACTTTTATCATCCAGTTTAGCATGAGCCAGTCGTTCACGTAGTGCCTGTAGCCGTTTTAATCCTGAAGCCATTACTTCGCCAGTACGGAATACACCAAAATCTTCTTGCATGACTCGTTGCATTTCATCCCGAATCGTTGCAGGACTTTCACCATCTGTTGAATGCTCCCAACGCTCGTATCGAGTCATTGATGCCGCGATATCATCTTCACTAATGTAAGGCATATCAGGCAATTGATTGGATTGCCATAGCTCTTCAACATGTAAACCAGCTGCCCGTCCAAACACCACCAAATCCAGTAATGAATTACCACCAAGACGATTTGCACCATGAACGGATACGCAGGCGCATTCGCCTACTGCATATAAACCCTCTACCAATTGTTCTTCACCATTGGTTTTGGTTATCACTTGGCCGTGCATGTTGGTAGGTATTCCCCCCATACTGTAATGACATGTAGGAACAACGGGTATAGGTTCCAGAATCGGATCCACACCGGCAAACTTCATGGACAACTCACGAATACCGGGTAATCGCGACATAATCAAATCTGCTCCAAGGTGATCCAGCTTCAACTTGACGTAATCCACGCCTTTAGGATCAAAGCCCTTGCCAGCTCGAATTTCCAGAGCCATGGATCGCGCAACCACATCACGCGAAGCCAGGTCTTTTACTCGAGGAGCATAACGCTCCATAAAGCGTTCCCCATCTTTGTTAATCAGGTAACCACCTTCACCTCTACACCCTTCGGTAACCAAAGTACCTGCCCCAGCTATACCTGTAGGATGAAATTGCCACATTTCCATATCCTGCAATGGAATTCCAGCTCTTAGAGCCATACCAAATCCATCGCCTGTATTGATATAGGCGTTTGTTGTCGATTGATAGATTCGCCCAGCTCCACCAGTCGCAAGAATACATACTCTGGTCTGGAAAAACACCACTTCGCCAGACTCAATGTTCATTGCGGTGACACCGGCAATGCGTCCATGTGAATCTTTGACGAAATCAAGCGCGTACCATTCACTAAATACATGTGTTTTTGCTTTTAAATTTTGCTGATATAGAGTATGCAACAATGCATGACCGGTTCTGTCTGCAGCTGCAGCTGTCCGCGCAGCTTGTTCACCACCAAAATTTTTGGACTGGCCACCGAATTGGCGTTGATAGATTTTACCACTGTCCATACGTGAAAAAGGTAAGCCCATATGCTCCAATTCATATACTGCTTCAGGACCCGTTTTGCACAGATACTCAATACAATCCTGATCGCCAATATAATCAGCTCCTTTGACAGTATCGTACATATGCCAACGCCAATCATCTGCATGAGAATTTCCCAAGGCTACGGTAATTCCCCCTTGAGCTGAAACAGTATGAGAGCGAGTTGGAAAAACCTTGGATAACAACGCTACTTTTAATCCTGAATTTGCCAACTGCAGCGCGGCACGCATTCCGGCACCACCAGCACCAATAATGACCGCATCAAATTTATTACGTGGAATTGTCATGCTTATTGTCCCCAAACAATCATTAAGCCCCAGATGAACTGACTAAGGAGCCATAGAACAACCACCATCTGCACTGCCAAACGTATAGCGGTACACTTCATATAGTCTGTTGTAACTGTCCAAATTCCGATCCAGGCATGCAATGACAATGCCAGCAATCCAATTGCAGTCGCTATTTGAAACAGCGTATTATTGAACAATAGTTGCCATTGTTCAAAATTTAAATCAGGATGCATGATCAAAAAACCAAATAAAAAAATGGCATACGCTGCAAAAAAGACTGCAGTAACTCGTTGAATCAACCAATCTTTTAACCCATTACCTGTTAAGCTAGTGACATTAGTTACCATATCCAGATTCCTAGAATAATTGTCAAAATAACTGAAAGAACTATAACTAAAATGGAAGTACGTCTACCTGTTGCCAAATGCTCACCAAAACCCATATCCATTATAATATGTCGGATACCAGCCAGAATATGATAAGCCAGTGACGCGCTAAAAGCCCACAACACTAATTTATAAAAAGGGCTTGTAATCATGTCTTTCATCTGGGTAAAGCTCTCTTCGGATTGAAGCGAAAGCCCCAGAATATATAACATGATGGGTAACAATATAAATAACAGTACCCCAGAAATCCTATGCAGTATGGACGCAATTGCCATAGGAGGAAATTTTAAAGTACCTAAATCAAGATTAACCGGTCTCTTCTTGTTCACTATTGGTTTCTTCCTCATTAGAAAATGTTGTGAATATAGCACCTTCCCAAATACAACTCGAATCAGCCTATTCTCATCTTCATCCATATTAATGATTTTTATCCTGATAATTGCATTACTATCAAACTGATTCTCTTGCCAAACCGTAAATCAGGTGACGATAGTACAATCTAGAATGGCCAAATTTCAATACACGCAGACGAAGTATAGCACTCTGTTTTTATCACGCAAAGTTAAGTCGATAAGGAAAATTCAGAACCAACTGGCCAATTGACAAAACCAGTACTATCATTAAACAAAACAATCACTTGGAAGTCTTGATGCTCACAAAAAGACCAATATTTAATCAGCAACTAAAATGTGTTGCCTATGAAATATTATCTTATCAAAATCTGCAATCAAGTGAAGATTTAGCCAATAGCCTTTTAGACTTAATTACCAACTCGGATACACAGCTTCCACTATTTATTCCCTTTGCCCTTAAAGTATACCTGGAACAATTGGATCCACCGGTAAAAAATCCAATAATATTAAAACTGCCTGCAGAAGATATAGAATCAATTTATTCAGTATCTGAATTACAGGAGTCTGTATTTTCGATCGCTTTACTCATCAATACACCACAACAGCTGGCATGGCTCAATTTCGCCGAGTATATTGCCCTGACAGATCAATTTATGAATCAGTCTGATGTAACCAAGGTTGTACAATACAGTAAATCAAAGCAACGAAAAGTGATAGCATATGGCATTGCACAACAAGCCAGTTTTGATAAATGTAAAGCGATGACAGTGGATTATTATTGTGGCGATTTTCTTTTTCAACCTTCAGAAACGGTTCATAACGACATCGCGGCAAATAAATTGAATCTAATACAGCTTATTCAAACGGTTCAAAAAGATGACTGTGATTTTAATCATATTTCAGCTGTAATTCAGTCCGATCCTTTATTAAGTTACCAAATCCTTAAAGTCGCAAACTCTATAGGACTCTCAGGAGGACAAACTATAGAATCTATTGACCAGGCAATAGCTCGGTTTGGATTAATCAATCTGAAAAATTGGGTTATGCTGTTCTCTATGAAAAACATTTCAAATAAGCCTGTAGAAATACTAGAATCAGCGCTTATCAGAGCATATATGACGAGAGAGCTGGCTGAAGCCAGTTCGAAGATAAACGGTCAGAGCGCTTACACTGCTGGTTTATTATCCATATTGGACTGCTTGTTAAATAAACCCATGAAAGAACTGATGCATCAAATCACCCTGGCCGAAGACATAAAAAATGCATTAATTGGGCATAAAGGCACATTGGGTAATTTACTTTCATTAGTTATAGCTTATGAACAAGGACAATGGGAACAAGTCCCCACACAAAATTATAATGGGGTAGATATCAGTAAATTATATATAGACAGTCTGGCATTGATACACGACTGTTCAAAAGCCATGCATGGTTAAATTTCAACAATAAGGTACATCATGTTTTTGATCCGATACTTGGCCGCACTTTGTTATGACGCAATAATCATTTTGGTCTTGTTTTTTTCACTGACCATTCTGCTGCTGATTTTTAATCAAGGCCATGCTATACCACCCTCAACCCTTTGGTACCAGCTCTCGCTAATAGGGACAGCATTGTTATATTATCACGGTTCAATACGATTTGGAGGGCAAACTCTGGGGATGAGAGCTTGGCGATTTAAACTGACCTCAGTTGATCAGAAGAGATTATCCAATAAACAAATTCTATTACGGATACTGTATTTTATACCCGCATTATTTCTTGCGCCTTTATATATAAAAAGCAGTTATAACGTGTTAAATCAATGGACCAGAACTGATTTCATCACAATTTAAAGTGAATAATTAACGTGATATTCCAGCCGAAGTTGGATTATGTGATTGCTGGTAGGGTTTACGCGGTGCTTCCGCTGGATATCCATAACCTTTATCTGCAAGTCGTTTCACAGTCTGTAAATATCCCTCGCCCCATGGACCCGGATCAAAATTAGTGACGACTACGTTATAGCTCAAATTAATAATGGACTCAAAAGCCTTTCTCTGAGCAATTTCATGGCCGCCAAAGGCTACCTGAACTTCATCTTCCGAACTCACACCACCAGACTTCAAGCGCTCTACAAGAATATAAATCATTTTTTCTATTGTAAAAAATAATTTGCACATGGACATCCCTGCGCTGAACATATCCTCACTTTTAGAAGTAGATAATTTGTGGCCGAAATCCTGAATATCGTAAACAAACTCCAGAACATTCGATCCTGGAATATTTTCTGGCTTTATAATGATTGGTGGGGAAATGCTCTCAATATGTGGGGAAGTAATGTAAAGATGAAAATCAGCCCAATGCCACCATATTTGATAAACACGCTCCACCAAGGTGATTGGATTATTCAAATCATTTGCTACTTCCAATTTGCGAACATCAAAATTGACTTCCGCAAAAACGGGGTTCTCTTTATTCCCAGAGTCAGCCATGTATTTACCCAAGTATTAAATGAGATAAGTTTATATTAGCCCAAAATTGAATGATGAGCACGAATGATGTCATGAATAAAGGTAAAAAAACCGTAAAATTATGTTCTTACCCCCAAAATTAACACCGATGATAACCCTATGATCGTATTTTCATATAGCGGGAAAATGCACATCAAGATTGAGACTGATAATATTCAGGAGGAGTACGGCATTTAAAGCACGCACTTTGACAGGAACCCTTCTCCTGGCATTTTCTGATAGCACCTTTATTAAGCCATATGTCCAGCATTGGTTGCAGCGCAGGAAGATCCAGGTGAAATTCTCTGGTCAATTGCTGGGTACTGACTACACCCTCACGACAAATATAATCACGAATTTGTAACAACACCATGCTTCTCCATATTTTTTCCACTGTATTTAAATACAACTACAACCATGAACAAACTGGATATCATGGCAATTATCCATAGAATGCTTTGTTGAGGATGCTCTAAAAATTGTGCTACCTGATAAAAAACAACTGCTGTCGCATAAGCAACAACAAAAGACCAAATGACTGAAGTCCACATCATTTGCCGGTTTGCTTCTTGCCGTATCACCGCCATGGTGGATACACAGGGGATATAAAGAAGAACAAACAGTAAATAAGCATAAGCCCCTGCCTGTCCATCAAAACGTTGGGACATCATGCCATAAACTGATTTGGAAACCTCGCTATCCGCCGCGCTTGCCAAAACAGGATTCCATAAAGCAGAACCCAGCTGGGACAAATTTTCTGGAATTGACCAGAACGCCGCTTTAATACCAGCCCAAAAATCAAAATGTGCTGCGGCCACTTCCCCTAAATGCCCTACCTGAGCATACAGAGTATTTAATGTACCCACTACAACTTCTTTAGCTAACATTCCGGTCAATAAACCGACTGTTGCTGGCCAGTTATCCTGATGAATACCCATAGGGGCAAATAATGGCGTTATCCATTGCCCCATTAAAGAAAGTAATGATTCAGTGCTGGCCTCTCCGGTATTAATTCCACCTCCAAGGGTTATTGCATTCAAGCCACCAAGAATAACGCAGATTGGAATAATCAATTTACCGGCACGAAACACAAAGAATTTCAGCCTCATCAATGTTTCTCTGAACAAGCGCCTCAACGCAGGTTTATGATAGGCAGGTAATTCCAGTATCAGAGGCGAGGCATGACCTTTCAACGTCGTTTTACGCAGAATAAAACCCGTTAAAACAGCCATTAAAATACCAATCAGATATAAAGAAAATACAATGTTCTGTCCACCAGACGGGAAAAATGCGGCAACAAAGACCGCATAAATCGCCAGCCGGGCACTGCAGGACATAAATGGACTCATCATGACGGTTAATAAACGATCGCGCTCGGAATCCAGAGTCCTTGCTGCCATAATGGCCGGAACATTACAACCAAATCCAACAATCATGGGAACAAACGACTTGCCGGGAAGCCCCATAGCTCGCATCGCTTTATCAACGACAAATGCAGCTCTTGCCATATAACCCGAAGTTTCCAATAAGGATAAAAAGAAAAACATGGAGGCGATTACAGGAATAAACGTTAACGTAGTATTAATTCCTTTACCCACTCCATTGGCAATTAAAGCAATGATCCAGTTAGGTGCATGAATTTGCTGTAATAACCAGGCACTGCCCTGAACAAAAACGGTATCAGTTCCTATATCAAAAAAATCCTGAAACGCGCCGCCAATATTGATGGAAAACAAAAACATTAAATACATCATGGCGAAAAATATCGGCAAAGCAAAAAAGCGATGCAAGACGATTTTGTCCAGTTTCGCCGTAAAATGCTCGCTGGCATCGCTTTTCTTTTGTTGAACAACCGAGACAATCTGATGAATGGTCTGATATCGAGCATCTGCCAACAATACATCAATACCAAGATTGTTGTGTTTTGATTGATCCCATTCAATCTCAATGGATTCGTGTCCAATTAATGAATCACCTTCAGCAAGTCTGCGTGAATAATAATACGCAAGAGAGTGACTGTATCCTTCACTGATTAAACGGGTTTCCAGACTATTCAATGCCTCCTGAACTGGCTGTGATAAGGATAATGATAATGGCTTCAGTTCCGCAGAAAGGGATAAAAGCGCGTTCTGCAATTCAGGTATACCTATATTTTTATGCGCCTGAACTGGGACTACCGGACAACCTAATTGCTGTTCCAATGCCTTAATATCAATAGTGATGCCACGCTGCTGAGCAATATCCATCATATTAAGAGCTACAATAACAGGTTTACCCAACTCCAGGATTTGAGTGGTTAAATATAAATGTCGTTCCAAATGACTCGCATCAATCACATTGATGATGCAATCTGAATCCAGATTCACTATGGATTGAGCAGCAATCTGCTCATCCTGACTCATGCCCTGAGCGTTTGCGACCAGGGAATACACCCCCGGTAAATCGGTTATTTCAATTAAATGATGTCCTACGGAACATTCGCCGGTTTTCTTTTCTACGGTCACACCCGGCCAATTTCCAACCCGTTGACTGTCTCCGGTTAGCGCATTAAATAAAGTGGTTTTACCACAATTTGGATTTCCTACTAATAAAACTTGAGTCATAGACGCTCCAACACTAATTGACTCGCTTCCTCTTTGCGAAGAGTCAAGGATGTTCCTCTCACTTCAACTTGAACAGGACACCCCAGGGGAGCGATTCTCACAACTGAAAATTCAACACCACGGGTAATTCCCAAAGATAATAGTCTTCTTCTGTATTGCAGATCAGTTGTACCAAAATCAACCAATCGCACTTTATCCCCACGCGCTAATTCAGAAATGTTCATAATGTAATACTAAAAAAATAGTTCAATAAAAAGATTTTACCACAAATGATATCGAGAATCATTCTCAGTTAAGCAAAAAAATATACATTAACACTAAGGAGTGTTGGCAATGACCCAATATCCCTACGTGGCGCGGCTTGTCCGCGCC
>NZ_LNYR01000006.1:65171-185581 GCF_001467955.1 Legionella quateirensis
GAATTGCCAACAGACCCTAGAGAAAAGAACTGAATAAATAACATTTATACCATATTTTGCACTATACGACGAGGATGTCTGCCCAGGTAATCAACCGATTGCATTTCCATCAATCGACTTAAAGTACGCTTAAAAGTGTCTTTCATTTCGCCTTGTACATAAAGTTCGTCAACAGGAACTTCTGCAGAAATAATAATATTGATACCCCTATCATACATGACGTCAATAAAATGTATGAACATTATGGCTTGCAACGTATGATTCACAGTTAAGCAAGGAATACCACTAACAAAAATAGTGTTAAAACGATCGGCCAGTTCAAGATAATCCAGTTGACTTCGAGGTAAATTACAAATCACATCAAAAGAAAACCAAATTGTTTGCGAACTGTATTTAATATAAGGAATTTCCCTGCTCTGTATGACTATTGACCCGCTGCTCTTGAAATCCTTGGCCAATAATTGAAACTGTTGTTCCATATCCCGCTCAGTTTGGTCGTTTAACGGATACAAATAAGCATCTAACAAAGGCTGATGTCCCATACGATAATCTTTCTTTTCCGGGAGTTTTAATACTTCGCAGTCATTTTTAATGATGTCTATCGCAGGTAAAAATCGCTCACGATGTACTCCATCCAGATATAAATCATCGGGACGGGTATTAGAAGAAATCACCAGGATAACACCATGTGTATTCAATGCTTGAAACAACTCTGCAAGAATCATCGCGTAGGCGACATCATGGACCAAAAACTCATCAAAACATAATAAACGCGTCGATTTGGCAATCTCTTTGGCAATTTGACGTAAAGGATCTTTTCGCCCCTGCAATTGCCTTAATTTATAATCTATTTGTTGCATGAAATGGTGAAAATGAAAGCGAGCCTTTTTCTCTTCCTCAATATGCTGGTAAAACAAATCAACCAAATAAGTTTTTCCAACCCCAACTGGGCCGTAGATATATAATCCCTTAATTGATTTTTTATGCAGCCATTGAAACCAGGATTGAGAGTATTGAGTTAATTCATCTGCAAGCCTTTGCATATGGACTAAAATCTCTCTTTGATTGAGATCATCCTCTATTTCACCCCGTTGTATGGCGGCATCGTATTGCTTCATTAAATTCATGGTCATTGAACCCTGTCCCGGAGGTAGTCGAGCAGCTTCATTTTAAGATCCATTAATTTTCCGTGAAAAAAATGTCCTGTTTCAGGAAATTCAATCACAGGGAGGATGGGATGGGATTCTTTGGCAAAATCAATCACCAAAGTACTGGGAACTACTTCATCAACATCACCCTGCACAATCAGCCAGGACTCAGGTTGTGGTTCAAACTCTCGATAATCATAATGATGGACTGGAGGGGCGATAGTGATCAAAATACTGAGCCTCGACTGGGCTGCGGCTCGGTAACAAACATACGATCCAAAAGAAAAACCCGCAAAAATCAACTTTATCTGCGGTTGCTCTTTTCGCCATATTTGGACCAGTTCAAGCATATCATTACTCTCGCCAAGGCCATCATTATAAACACCAAGGGACTGACCAACCCCTCTGAAATTAAAACGTAGCGAAGGGATGCCTAATTCTTTAAAAACTCGTGACATAGTGGTCACTACTTTATTATTCATAGTCCCCCCCTGCAAAGAATGAGGGTGTCCTAAAAATGCAACATAATGAGAATTAATAGTCTCAGGGACTGTTAATACTGCTTCAATTTGTCCCGCCAATCCTTCAAGGAGTAAAGAATGCTCACCGGGAGTATTTAATTTATCAATGAATTGCATAAAAAACCTGTTATTATAAAATCCATAAATGATACCTCAGATTCAAAATAGATTTAACTGTTGATTACTGTGAGTCAGGAATATAGAACTAGCGCGGAATTAAGGATCACGACCAATGAATGAACTGCAAGACACTCAAAAAGAAGACTCAGCCCTGCCAGCAATAAGAGAGCCAGTTGAACACGCTCATTCAAAACGATTCATTCTTTTAGTATTAATACCTTCGTTATTTTTACTCATTGCCGTTATTTTATATTTCATGAGCGGACGCTATGTCGAAACAGAAAATGCGTATGTCAAAGCCGATAAGATTCCAATTAGCGCACAAGTATCTGGAGTGGTTAAAGAGACGTTAACTCATGAGAACCAACATGTAGTTAAAGATCAATTGCTCTATCGTCTGGATCCTGCATCTTATAAAGTTGCATTAGCCAGGGCAGAGTCCCGGTTAGCCCAGGTTCGAATAGATATTCTCGCTCTAAAAGCAGGCTATCATGCAAAACAGGCGGAGATTGCTTTAGCACGAACCAAATATAATTTTTCATTACGCAATAAAAGACGTCAATCAGATCTTGCCGCAAAACATTTCACTTCAGCGTCAAGCCTTGATGAAGCGAAAGAAGGCGCTGAAATCGCGGCGCAACAAGTCATAACCGTGGAACATGATCTGGAACGACTGGCTGAGTCACTTGCAGGCAGTGTCAATGAACCGGTTGAAAAACATCCAACATTCCTGATGGCGAAAGCGGAACTGGATCAAGCAAAACTGGATCTCTTGCATACAGAAATTCGGGCTCCGATGTCTGGTACCATCAACTCCCCACCTAAACCGGGTCAATTCGTTGCTGCTGGCGCGATTACAATGACGCTGGTCACCAATGACCGTCCATGGATCGAAGCAAACTTCACGGAAAAGGAACTCACGAACATCCACCCAGGACAATCCGTTACAGCAACCATAGACATCTATCCCAAGATAAAATGGAAAGGAATCGTTGAGAGCATAAGTCCTGCCACTGGTTCCGAATTTTCAATTATTCCTGCTCAGAATGCTACAGGAAACTGGGTTAAGGTGGCGCAAAGAATCGCTGTTCGTATTAAATTAATTGCAGCACCAGAAAGCCCACAACTCCGTTCTGGTTTGAGTTCATGGGTGAAAATTGATACCCAGGACAACTCGCATTCAATGAAAAAATCAGCCTGAGTAAATAATTATGTCCCATATTTTAAAGACATATCAATCACATACTCCGTCACGAAGAGTGTTTATTACCTTGTTCGTCATGCTTGCTACTATTATGCAGGCATTGGATACAACCATAGCGAATGTTGCCTTACCTCATATGCAAGGAGGTATGGGCGCTACTCAAGAACAAATTTCCTGGGTGCTTACTTCCTATATTGTAGCGGCTGCTATTTTTATGCCTCTGACTGGATTTTTAAGCAATAAATTTGGTCGTAAACGAATTTTTATCTGGGCAGTAGTAGGATTTACAATTGCGTCCATGCTTTGCGGAGCAGCTCAGAGCTTGACCCAAATTGTGTTATTTCGATTGCTCCAGGGCGCTTTTGGTGCCAGCCTGGTTCCTATGTCACAATCGGTATTATTAGATACCTACCCTCCGGAGCAACACGGCGCTGCCATGGCCATCTGGGGTATGGGGGTCATGATAGGTCCCATACTGGGTCCATCTTTGGGTGGATGGCTCACTGAATATTATAACTGGCGCTGGGTATTCTATATTAATCTGCCAATAGGTTTGCTGGCATGGCTGGGATTGGCTACCTTTCTTCAAGAAAATAAATTAATCCGTGGTACTCATTTTGATTTGATGGGATTTACTTTTTTAGCTATAGCAATTGGTTCATTACAGTTATTCCTGGACAGGGGGCAATCACTGGATTGGTTAAACAGTAATGAAATCATAATTGAAGGTATTTTATCCACACTATGCCTCTACTTGTTCATTACGCACATTTTAACATCTAAGAATCCTTTTCTTGATCCAGGAATGTTCAAAGATCGTAATTTCAGTGTTGGGCTCATCTTCATTTTTATAATTGGCATTATTCTACTCGCGACAATGGCATTACTTCCGCCCTTTTTACAAAGCTTGATGGGTTATCCCATCATCGATATAGGAATGGTCATGGCACCAAGGGGAATAGGAACCATGGTCGCCATGATGATAGTAGGGAAATTATCTGGCAAAGTGGACTCTCGATATCAAATCTTTGTTGGCCTGATATTAACCAGCTATTCATTATGGCTAATGACTTTATTCACTACAGACATAACCGCCGGCACTATTGTTTATACGGGTGTAATACAAGGATTTGGACTGGGATTTATTTTTGTTCCTTTATCAACACTTGCCTTTGCGACTTTGCCTGAACAATACCGCAATGATGGAACGCCATTATTCAGTTTACTTAGAAATATAGGCAGCAGTATTGGAATTTCAATCGTAATGACTAAATTAGCTCAAAATATTCAAGCCAATCATGCGGCATTTGCCAATTTTATTACCCCCTTCAATCAAAGCTTAAAACACGCAGGGGAATTAGGAGCAATGAATATAAAGACGGTTCAGGGATTAGCCTCACTCAATGCTGAGGTAACACGTCAGGCCGCTACTTTGGCTTATTTGCAAGATTTTCGCTTTATGATGTGGTTGGTACTCTGTGCGCTGCCTTTACTTTTTTTATTGAAGCCAGTTATTAATAAAACGAAGGATGACCTCTCAGGCAAAATGCCTGAATTTGAAATGTGACATGCATTTAAAATCCCCTCATCCTTTTTGTTAGAAGTTCACTATGCCCAAATCCTCTCTCAGAACGTTTCGATGGGTTATAAAAACAGGGGCTTGAACTGGAAGAAAAATGTGTGCTGACGCTTGATGAGTGTTTTCTACCCACTACAGTCCGTGCCTGTTTCGTTTCATTTGCAACCCGCTCAATGCAGTTATCAACTCGTTCACGCTTTTTAACATTTTTATTTCTAGAACATTGCCCGAGATGTAACAAATCTCTGAATGTTGGCCCAGGAGAAAGATGTTCTTTTTCAGCTCTTTGTCTGTTGTTTATAAACGCTGCAATCATATCGCGAGCAATGATCTCTTGCACTCCCTCCTTCATTAAAATATCCAGCATTTCAGATTTGGAATAAAGCGGCAATTGTTCAGTGATAATTCTCCGGGATAAAGCATTACTCGGAGCACGTCGCCCGGACAGGGTAACAGGATTTTGCGTTCCAATAATCAGAAAACCTGGGATATTGGGTTTATTGCCTTGTGGTGTTTTACCCATAAGAAGACTGTTAAGCAACTTCTCCATCATAGGCGAACTATTGATCTCATCAATTACAACAACAGCTCCTTCGTGAAACGCCTTAAGCAAGAGCGCCTCTTTGTCAGTATAAGACATGCTAACCGGGATTAGGTACATAGGTTTATCGCCGGGTTTCGGTACTGAATTTATGGACATCGGTTTAAACCCACGTGCGAGTAACGTTTGTTTAATTTGTTCGGATTTCCCAATACCAGGCTCACCCTCAAAGGTTAAACCACCCAAACCACCATACCGTTGTGTGTCATTTACGGCAAAGGTTTGACGCCATTCTCTTAAATCTAAAAGATCGTCCAGAAGCTGCTGACTGTCCATCCGAGATTGAGTGAGAAGGAATTCTGTATGATCATCAGATACCGTGGTCGGAAGTGGGTATTGTGGTTTAAACCGCTCAATAAACAGTGCCTTTTTTGATTTTGGAACCAGATTAATCGCTATTTTGAATGCATAATGTGCGGCAACATCCAAGCGATCAACCGAGGGATTTTTTTGACAATAACTGTTTGTCAAAAGAGCCATCATCTCTAATTCCCGGGGAGTAATTAACACGTCTGTGGTTGAGCAGCTCACCATAAATCGATAAACATCAAGAAAAACTGAAGACAATTGAGGCACGTCGTCATCCAGGCATTGCTGTACAAAAGCTGGCTTTAAAATCTTTTCATATAAAACGGCAGTGGGCAAAAGTTCAAACTCCACCGCATTTCCATGGCGCTCAAAAAGTGTTGCCAGTCGTCGCTCATCACCATAACTCACTGGGTTTCCAGCAAAAATGACTTTATGTTCTGCACTTAAGGGATAGTACTGACCATCATAAAAAATACTGGGAGGATTATTAAATAAGCCTTCAAATACAGACCAATTACCACAACTTAAGGTAGCTTCATCCAGAAAAAGATATTTTCGACCTGGGCTGGTATCCAATGCCCAAGCTTTTATTTTGTCTATCCCCTGATGCAGTTGCTCTCCATCTTGCACCAACTCTTTGGTAACCAATGTAGTTTTTCCTACCCCAGACAATCCCGAAAGAAAAACATAAGGAGCTACATTCAGCATTCTTCGTACTAAAGAGAGTCGCGCTGATGTAAATTCGTCTGCTTCTTGCTTTGCTGTTAGAGGATTGAACGAAGCCAGAGGCGTTATCTCTGCAGTATGACAAGACATGCCTGACCATGCCGCATCACGTTTAGAACATTCAGGAAATGCCTGCAAATAAGTTGATCTGGCTTTTAATTTACTGAGTGACTCAGAAGCGATAAACGGCTCCAGTTCATGAGGAAATTCACCAAGACACGTTCTTTTATCTTGCTCACAGACCTCATGCACTTTATTGGTAACATAGTGAAAACTGTCTGAATCTTCTGTTATCAATATTAATGTTCCAGGTTCTACTCCAGTGTTCATCCGCTGCACTAATAATGAAGCTAATTGATCTTCCAACTCTTTGGAAAAATGTCCCTTCAGGACAACATTCTTGCCTGCGGCTAAAGCAGCAAGTAACCAGGATGATCTTTGATGAAATTTAAACTGAAGCAATTCTTTATTCAATTGACCATCAATACGTCTCAATAAATCAGAAGCATCTAATTCTGAAACATCAATAACGTGCCAATCCGATTGAGATGTAGCCAGCATAGATATCGTCGCGTCACTATCCGTTGTTTTTATCACTTCAGTTTTGCAAAGACCCGTTGGATGCCAATTGGTCTGCTCCAAACGATTATCTAGTGCATTGAATTCAAAGGAATCAGGAAATGAAACTCCAGGGGCAGGATTGACTCTTAATCTAACCTGATACTTCTGGCATTCAGTTAAAATCCTGGCCCAGTCATCTAATGAAATGGAACGAGTGAATGAAACATCCAAGGTACTGTTTTGCGCCTGTTCTATCAAACCAGGCTCTTTTCTTAGACTGTGATCGCTCTCTTCATAGCGATAATTATGAAAATAATCGGCTATACGATGTGGATTCAGAACATGGGGATGATCTTTTGAGTTCATACAATCATCGGATAAATTCTGAACCTGCAGCCATTCCTTTAACTCATTCAATGCATATCCCGTTTTTTTATTCAGTTGGATAGTGCTTGGTACAGGAATAGAGCTACCGGGAAAATATTGAGTTCCAGGATAACAGGCTTCAGTCCAAAACAGATTAAAATCCTCATCATCCCAGGGACCATTTTCAATGGTAATGAGTGTTCCTTGCAGTTTGGACAAGGCACCTTCCCGAAACGTCAAATTAGTTCCATCCAATTCCCAACGGCCTAACAACCGTTCTTTCCAATCACTGGCATTAAATAAATTGATCACAACACCTTGAGCTGCTTCCTCCTCCGAATCAATAGGTAAAGGAGGTACCGATTTTATTAATTTTTTTGCGGAAATTGGGCATTGTTCTTTCTTGTTAAACCTGGAATAAAAATCATCGCCCTGATAGCAATCCGGTTTACTGGTATTGTACAAACCGATAATCTGGACGTTTTCAGGTACTGGTGTTCCGTCTGCAAAACCTTTCTCATCAAGAAGCGCATTAAACCTGACGATATCTTCAGCAGAAAATTGCTCATAATTGACAAGGAGTACCGGTGATTGATCACCATGATCAGCGGTTAAAAAATCATGAAGTGGACCACCCGGCCCTTTTCTTAAAATGCCATGATTATTGTGATCACGTTGAATAAATGATGCGGAACAGATCAAATCGTCAGGGGAATGAATGTAATAGACTGGTCTATTAGTGAAGTAGCATTGTCTTTTTAACGCAAGACGTAGTGCTTGCACTGATGTTGTAGAATCAAGCTCAATCAAATGCTTTTTATAACCCTCAGGATGTAACACATATTGACAATACTCATCCAAAGTATCAAATGAGTTTGAGGGTTTATGCCAGGTTTTCAATACCTTCTCAAAATAATTTATATCCGAACTATTTCTTAGAGTGTCTATTAGTGCTGTGGTCAGTTCTGAGGGTAACGCCGGCGCCGAACAACTCAATATATCAAATGAAGAAGACGGCGTTTTAGAGCCTGTTCTGATGAGTTCAACGATACATTTCTTCTTTTGTTCCGGAGTAAGGAGTTGAATACTTTTTTTCAAAGTGCTGGAGCAAGACCCAGGGTTTAATCGATACAATTGCTCCAGTAATTTACAGGTAAACTGCCGCGTGTGAGGGCTACTAATACCACTAAACCATGCAGGAACGCCCTTCAAATCTTTTAATAACACGCCTTCTAGCGCCTGAGCACTGAATTGATATTCCATGGGGAGGAGTCCTGCCAATGCGTTCGAATTCACATCATGGATTAAATGGAACAGCCCCCCAAGTTGAATGAACTGATCAGGATTATAAATCTCGGGGACTATTGATTCATCTTCCATTTCAATACTAACCAGTCTACCCAGAGCAGTATGAATAAGGTGGCATAGCTCTGTGGTTGAAACGGTCTTAACCCCGTCTTTATAATTAGGATCATAAACCAGCCACTGATCATCAGCGATTAAGCGGATACAGATCGCATGCCAGAAATTGGACAAAATGCATCCTTGTTGTAGCTTGATTTTCCGGGGATTCAAGATCGTATTGCTCTCTGTTCTGGTTTGAATGGATTCTTCTGAAGAATCAGGAGTAAGTATAGACCCTATCCAATCATCGACGTCATCATCATGAATCTTGAGCTGACCGGCAGAGGTACTATTTAATATTGAATTGATGGAAAGAAAATGCTCCAGATTATCTCCAATATATTGAACATTCCTCTTTTGGTTAAACTGGTACTGCTTGATAACCTTCCAAAGCATCTTAAAATCATTTTTTAATTCCTCATTAACCGTAGTTAACTGGCCATCCCATGCATTCATTCTGTGAATAAACTGATTCCACTCCTCGGTGGTGCATTTTTTAAACAACTGACTTAAAGCATAACAAATACCATCCTGGAGTTTGGGTATGTACTGTGTCTTGATTTGATTTAAACTAAAGTATTGAGAGAGTTTTTCAATAATCATATTTTGATCTATTGATACACTTCTGCCTTTAAATTGAAATTTAAAATCTTCTGGTGTCGGTTCAAAGTCCCTATAGTCGGCAAGATTATGTTCCTGATGCTCAGCATCATCACTACAAAGCTGATAATCCTCATCTTCCTGTTCTTCATCACCATCATCCCAGTGCCAGCATACATTAAGATGAGGTAATTCAACGGATAATTTGTTCCATTCTCGGGCAGAAATATTGTTGCAATTAATCAGATTCAGGGTTTCGAGATTTGGTGCAGTATTTATCACATCCATTACTGTGTTTTCATCAATAAACGCAAAGTGATCGCTCAAATCAATCACTTTAACCTTCTTGCATGAAGCAACATCAAATATCAGATCGTTGATACCAGTATATGAATTATTGATAAATTGAAGTCTTTTAAGATTAGGAAAACATTGAAGTAACTTCGTTAAGTCCTCTTCTTCTTCAAATTCTGAAACAGTAATAATTAACTCCTCGACTTGCTCCATTCGACATACATTCTGCTCTGGAAGATTGTCAAACGTAAAACTCATCAGATGAAGACACTTAAGATTTGTTAATTTATTACTCAATAAATTAAATACATCATCATCCCAGGTTAAAGATAATAAACAAAGAGACTCAAGCCGACTCAATACATCCTTATTAATTTCATTCAAATCGATAAAACTCTCCCTATCCTCAAATATAGTACCTCCGAGGGTCAGTCTTTTTAAATTAGGAGCTCTCGACAATAACAAATTTAATGATTTGGTGGTTAAATAAGATTCAGTTAAGTTAATTTCTCTCAAGTGTACACATTGAGGTGGTTCTAATAACATCGACTCTTCAATCAAGTCATCATCGTTCACTATGCTGTTCGCCAGAGAAAGAAATTGTATGGACTGTGCTTGCTCATTCAACAATTGAAGCAATTGTTTGAAATGAAGATTTGAAAAATTTAATTTCAAGAACATCAATTGAAGCACGTGTGTATTAAGCTTTGATGATGCATCGAACCTACGGATTGAAAGTTCTTTAAGATTGGGAACGAATACGAATAA
This sequence comes from Legionella quateirensis, assembly GCF_001467955.1. Taxonomy (GTDB): domain Bacteria; phylum Pseudomonadota; class Gammaproteobacteria; order Legionellales; family Legionellaceae; genus Legionella; species Legionella quateirensis. The sequence continues at coordinate 75,373 of NZ_LNYR01000006.1, forward strand.
ATCAGCTAAGTTTTCAATCAAGGAACTATCACAATCTAAATAGGTCAGATTCATCAAACTGGATTCATCAGGTTTAAACCTGTCGTTGGCTGCAGGATAAATAAGTTCTTGTAAACATGATCCATTCGATAATAATTCCAGCCACTGCTCTTTAGAAGATTTTGTGGAAGGTTCGCTCATTTTTCTTATTCTTTGTATAGAATTGATGGTAGGAAACGAGTTCTTAAATGCCCCAAATCTCTTAATGGATTCATCGGACAATTCATCCTGAATAAGCAGTTGTAAGGGTGGATTTAATTGATCAAGAGATTTCTCTAGTATCCTGATTTCCTCTCGATTAAGCCCCATGTAATCACTTTGATTCAGAGTACGGGGGGCATTATGCTCTATATTGCCTATCAAACGATCGATCCAATAATCATCAAGAATGAACGTTTCATCTTTAGACATACGATATTGAGTGGTTGCCTTAGTAATGAGTCTCCCAGATTGAACAGGTCGGATCGCAGCTCGGATATCCGGCCGTATCAAATTCGTTATACCATCAATTAATAAAGGGACTATATCGCCATATTGTTGAATATATAAAGAAAAACCTTGATTCACCAAGTCGAATAATGCGTCCTGCACAACGTACATTTTATGATAGGACCAATTTTTTGCGGTCCAATCACTCAGAATGAGCTTTTTAGGTTTCTGTACCAGACTGGCTGGTAAAATCCATGGTGCTTTAGACTGAATCAATTTATTGATATCCAGATTTTCTGTTGGAGCATAGGTATAAGCAGGTTTTGTCTGTGACAACAAACAATAAAAATCACCAGGTATACTCATATTTAATCTCACAATGTATCAATAAAATAACCATCTCAATAAGCACTGCTCTTCTTATCTAAACGGATGAATCCTTACTCTTCTTAAACGTTTTACTCTAAAAAAAGAGCGATCTTTGCGCCCCCTTGCTGCATTAAATTTATACCATCTGATTATAAATACTACATAAAATAAGTTAAGAAATACTTAATAATGGCAGTAAATAATTAATAACGATTATTCGTTTTTTAAATAACCATCCGTTACTTAATGACCTGAATACCCAGAATGAATAGTGACTCTCATGCATTAAAATCAGTTATGCAGCATTTGCCAATTTCATTACCCCCTTCAATCAAAGCTTAAAACATGCTGGCGAATTGGGAGCAATGAATATAAAGACGGTTCAGGGATTAGCGTCACTGAATGCCGAAGTAACGCGTCAGGCCGCCACTTTGGCTTATTTGCAGGATTTTCGCTTTATGATGTGGTTGGTGCTCTGTGCTCTTCCATTACTTTTTTTATTGAAAGCCGTTGTTGCTAAAACAAATAATGACCTCTCAGGCAAATTGCCAGAATTTGAACTGTGACACATTTAAAATCCTCTACTCCTCTGTATTTGAAGTCCACTATGCCCATATTTTCTCTCTAAAGGTTTAGATGAGTAAAAAAAGCTGGAGCTTGAACTGGAAGTATTATTTGGAATCCCCGTTGATGAGTATTTTCGACTACGCAAATTCCGTGCGAATTTCAGATCTTTTTCAGCCTCTTCACAGTAATTATCAAGCCGTTCGCGCTTTTGAGCTTTATTATGTTTATTAGTATAACCATCGGCAAGCCGGAGCAAATCTCGGAACGTTGGGCCGGGAGAAAGCCGTTTATTTTCAGCTTTTTGTTTATTTTTCAAAAATGCCTTAATCATATCCTGAGCGATGTACTTATCCACGCCCTTCTGCATTAAAATACTCCGCATTTCATTTTGGGGATAGAGTGGTAATTGTTCCGTAATCATTCGCCGGGATAAGGCATTGCTCGGTGCACGTCGACCACAGAGGGATATAGGATTTTGCGTTCCAATAACCAGAAACCCGGGCTTTTTAGGGGTACCACCTTGAAGTGTTTTACCCATAAGAAGACTGTTAAGTAACTTCTCCATCATGGGAGAACTATTAATCTCATCAATTACAACAACCGCCCCCTCGTGAAAAGCCTTAAGTAAGAGCGCTTCTTTATCAGTATAAGACATACTGACCGGGATTAAGTACATGGGTTTATCGCCAGGCTGGGGCACCGAATTTCTGGACATTGGTTTAAAGCCACGTACAAGCAAAGTTTGCATTATTTGCTCAGACTTACCAATACCCGGATCTCCTTCAAAGGTTAAACCACCCAAACCGCCATACCGTTGTACATCGTTTACGGCAAACTGTTGCCGCCATTCTCTTAAATCTAAAACATCCTCCAGAAGTTGCTGACTGCTCAGACGAGATTTAGTGAGAAAGAATTCCTTTGATTCATCTGATGCTGTGATCAGAAGTGGATTTTTGGGTTGAAACTCCTTGATAAACAAATCTTTTTTTGAATTTGGAACAAGATTAAGCGCTATCTTAAACGCATAATGAGCAGCAACATCCAGACGATCAGCCAAAGGATTATTTCGACAATAGCTGTTTGTCAAAAGAGCCATCATTTCTAATTCCCTGGGGGTAATCAACACATCGGTGGTTGAGCAGGCCACCATAAATCGGTAGACATCAAGAAAAATTGAAGACAGTTGAGGCACTTCATCGTCATTTAATCCTTGATTTTCCAGAGCAGGTTTTAATATCTTTTCATAAAGAACCCCTGTGGGTAAGGGTTCTAATTCCACTGCATTTCCATGACGTTCAAAAAATGTCGCCAAATGCCTTTCGTCACCATAGCTCACTGGATTTCCAGCAAAAATGACTTTATGTTCCGCACTTAAAGGATAATAATGACCATCATAAAAAATACTTGGAGGATTATTAAATAAGCCTTCAAATACAGACCAATTTCCAGAACTTAAGGTAGCTTCATCCAAAAAAAGATATTTTCGACCAGAGCGGGTATCCATTGCCCAAGCTTTTATTTCTTCTATGCCTTGATGCAGTTGCTCCCCGTCTTGTACCAGTTCTTTGGTAACTAAAGTAGTTTTTCCTACTCCAGACATTCCGGAAAGAAAAACATAAGGCGCCACATCGAGCATTCGACGTACTAAAGTGAGTCGAGCATGGGTAAATTCTTCGGCTTCTTGCTTTGCTGTCACTGGATTGAACGCAACAAGAGGCTTTATCACCGCAGAATGATGAGACATTCCCGACCATGCCGCTTCAGATTTATGACATTCAGGAAATGCCTGCAAATAAGTTGTTCTGGCTTTTAATTTACTGAGTGACTCAGCTGCAATAAACTGCTCCAGATCATAAGGAAGCTCACCAAGACAGGTTCTTTTATCCTGTTCACTTACCTCATGAACTTTTGTTGAAAGGCATTGAAAACTGTCTGAATCTTCAGTTATCAAAAGTAATGTCCCAGGTTCAACTCCTGTGTTTATTCGCTGCATTAATAAAGAGGATAATTGATCCTCCATCTCTTTGGAGCAATGTCCTTTTAAGATAATGTTCTTGCCTTCGGCTAAAGCTGCAAGCAGCCAGGATGATCGTTGATGAAATTCAAACTGAAGCAGTTCTTCATTAAGTTTACCATCAACACGCAGCAACAAATCAGAAGCAAATAATTCTGATACGTCAATAACGTGTCTATCCTGTTGAACAGCACTCAACAGAGTAATCGTAGCATCAATATCGGTAGATTTAATCACTTCAGTTCTGGCAAGAACAGGCGGGTGCCAATTCGTCTGTTCCATATGGCACGGTAGGAGATCAAGTCCAAATTGAGCGGGAAAAGAAGCTTCAGGGGCAGGTTTTACTCTTAATTTAACCTGATACTTCTGACATTCTGTTAAAATCCTGGCCCAGTCATCTAATGAAATGGAGCGAGTTAATGTAACATCGAGAGAATTGTTCTGTGCTTTTTCAATTAGACCCGGCTCTTTTTGTAAGCTGTGATCGCTCTCCTCATAGCGATAATTATGAAAATAATTGGCTATACAATGAGGATTCAGAACATGGGGAAGATCTTCTGCGCTCATACAATCATCGGATAAATACTGTACCTGCAACCATTCTTTTAAATCATTCAGCGCATATCCCGTTTTTTTATTCAATTGAATATCAGCTGGTACAGGAATAGAACTACCCGGGAAATATTGAGTTCCTGGATAGCAGGCTTCAGTCCAAAAGAGATTAAAGTCTTCATCATCCCAGGGACCATTTTGAACAGTAATGGTTTTTCCTTGCAACCCGGACAAGGCACCTTCCTGAAACTTCAAAATGCTTCCATCCAGTTCCCAGCGTCCTAACAAGCGCTCTTTCCAATCACTAGCATTATATAAATTGATCACAACACCCTCTGCTTTCTCTTCGGTGACTAGAGGTAAAGGAGGTACCGATTTTTTTAATTTTTTAGCAGAAAGCGGACATTGTTCCTTCTTATTAAATCGGGAATAAAAATCATCGCCCTGATAGCAATCAGGTTTACTGGTATTGTACAAACCGATGATCTGGACGTTTCCAGGTACTGGCGTTCCGTCGGCAAACCTGTTCTCATCAAGAAGCGCATTAAACCGGGCTATATCTTCCGCCGAAAATTGCTCATAATTGACAAGAAGTATCGGTGATTGTAATCCATGATCTGCAGTTAAAAAATCATGAAGAGGACCACCGGGACCCTTTCGTAAAATACCTTGATTATTGAGATCGCGTTCAATAAATGATGCCGAACAAATCAAATCGTCAGGGGAGTGAATGTAATAAACTGGTCTATTGCTGGTGTAGCATTGTCTTTGTAATGCAAGGCGTAATGCTTGCACCGACTCGATGGAGTCGAGTTCAATCAAATGATTTTTAGCAACGTCATGTTCCATCACATGTTGACAATATGCTTCCAAAGTATCAAATAGTGCCGAAGATTTATGCCATGTTTTTAATTCCTGCTCAAAATATTTGATGTCGGATGTATTTTTCAGGATTTCTATTAATACTGTTGTCAACTCTGAAGGCTGCGACTCTATTGGACAACTAAATAACTCAATAGATGAAGAATTGTTTTTTGGTCCAGATTTGATAAGTACACCGATACACTTCAGTTTTTGTTCAGGAGTGAGTCGTTTAATACTATTTATCAACATTGAAGAGAAATCAGTTGGATATAAGCTACTCAATTGATCCAATAAATTATATGTAAACTGAAGTGTATGAGGGCAACTTATACCACAGAACCATGCAGGAACCCCTTCAGTATTTTGTAATAACACGCCTTTAAGTGCTCGAGCACTGAATTGATAATCTAGGGGAATGATGCCTGTCAGCTTATCCGAATTCACATCCTCGATTAAATTGAACAACCCCCCGAGTTGAATGAACATATCGGGATTATGAATCTCGGGGACTATAGATTCATCCTCCATTTCAATACTGACTAATCTACCTAAAGCAGTATGAATATAGTGGATTAACTCCGTTGTTGAAACGGATTTGACCCCATCCTTACAATTGGGATTATAAACCTGCCAAAGATCATCATCGATTAATCGGATGCAGATCGCATGCCAGGAACTGGATAAAATACAACCTTGTTGGAGTTTGACTCTCCGAGGATTAATGATCGTATTGCTTGACGTACTGGTTTGAGAGGGATCTACTGAAGAACCAGGAGTGAGTAGAAATGAAATCCAGTCATCGATTTCCTCTTCATTAATCCTGAGATAAGCATCCTGGACACTATCTTGTTTCGAATTGATGAAGAGAAATTGCTCCAGATTATCTCCTATAAATTGAAAATTCCTAATGGTGCTAAATTGGTAACTCTTGATACAATTCCAAAGCATCTTAAAATCATTCTTCAATCCCTCATTAAGTGTGTTTAATGTGCCATTCCATGTCTTCACTCTGAAAATGAAATCATTCCACTCATCAATGGTGCTTCTTTTAAATAACTGACTTAAGGCATAACAAATACCATCCTGAATTTTAGGTATGTATTGTACGTTGGTTTTATTTAAGCTGAAGTACTGAGAGAGTTTTTCAATAATCATGGCTTGATTTATTGATTTACTCTTGCCTTTAAATTGAAATTTAAAATCATCTGGTGTTGGTTTAAAATCATTGTAGTCATCAGGATTATGTTCCCAATCCTGCTCGTCATCACTACAAAGCGGATCATCCTCAACATCCGTTGTTTCAATATCATCCCATCGCCAGTACACATGAATCTGTGGAAATTCCCTGGATAAATCTTTTTTAAAATGTTTAGCAATATTACAACAATTAATCAGATTCAGTGATTTGAGATGTGTCGAACTGTTTATCAAGTCTATTAGGGATTGATCATTAATCATCCCATCCTGATCACTCAAATCAATCACTTCAAGCTTCTTACAAATAGAAACATCAAATATAAGGTCAGAGTCCTTAACACCTGAACCATTGATGAATCGAAGTCTTTTAATATTAGGAAAAAATTGAAGTAACTTCTTTAAGTCCTCTTCATGTTCAAAATAACAATTCGTAAGACATAACTCTTCAAGCTTCTCCATTCGAAATACATTGTGATCTGGAAGTGTTTTAAATTCAAAATCCATAAGATGAAGACATTTAATATTTGTTAATTTATTACTCAACAAATTAAATTTATTATCATCCCAGGTCATAAATGATAAACAAAGATACTCAAGCTGCCCCAATACATCCTCATTGATTTCATCGAGTTCAATAGAGGACTCCATTTCCAAAAATACTTCTCCTCCGAATGTGAGCCTTTTTAAATTTGGAGTTTTAGAGAGTATGATATTCAAAGATGGGAGAGTTAGATAAGATTCAGTCAAGTCGATTTCTTTCAGGTGTAAATATTGAGGGATTTCCAATAAAATCGATACATCAATGTGGTCATCATCGTTCACATTGCTATTGGTCAGAGAAAAAAATTGGATGGATTGTGCTTGTTCATTCAACAATTGAAGCAATTGGTTTAAATCGAGCGATGAAGAATTTAATTTCAGGAATTCCAACTGAAGCGCTTGAGTATTTTGTTTCGAATCTTTCCATACTATATTTATTGACAGTTCTTTAAGATTAGGAGCAGCGATCATGAAATCAGCCAAAGGTTCCATTGAAGATAATTCTAAACGGAGCAAGTTCGTCAAACTGGATTCAGCGGGCTTGAACGTCTCGTCAATTACTGCGAATTTAAGATCGTGTAAAAATGGTGCGCTCGATAGTAATTTCTGCCACCGCTCTTTGGAAAATCCCTTTTGAGGAGCAATAATTTTTTGTAACCGCTGGATCGCATTAATACTGGGAAACGCCTGCTTAAATTCTTCAGCGTTCTTAACTGAGTCATCTGAAAATTCGTCCAGAATAAGCAATTCTAATGGGGGATTCAACTGTTCAAGAAATTCCTTGAGCAATACGGTTTCCCTTTGATTAAGTCCCATATAATCACTTTGATTAAGAGATCGAGGAGCATTATGTTCTTTCCTGCCAATCAAGCGATCGATCCAATAATCATCAAGAATGAACGTTTCATCTTTAGTCAATCGATGTTGAGTCGTTGCCTTAATGCTAATGTCTTTAGGATGTGCAAGTCTGATAGCAGAGCGGATTTCTGATCGATCGAGTTTCGCTACATCATCTGCTAATAAGGGGATAATCTGTTCATGTTGTTGAATATATAAAATAAAACCCTTTTTCAGTAATTGAAACAATGCTTGCTGAACGGCTTTAATTTTATCATGGGACCAATTTTCTGCAGTCCAATCATTCAAAATTAGCTTTTTTGGTTTCTGTATCAAACTGGTTGGTAAAATCCAGGGAGCTTTAGACTGAATTAATTTATTGATATCTAAAAGATCTGTTGGAGTATACGTATAATCAGGTTTTGTCTGCGACAACACATAATAAAAATCCCCAGGTATGCTCATATTTAAACTCACGACATGTTATTAAATCAGCCAGCACTAAAGGCAAAATCCTCCCAGACTAAACGCATGGTACTTTAATAGTTCTATTCGAAAGTTGAGGGAGATTTTTGCATCTCTTGAATGTAATTAATGGCCACAGTTGACCATAAACTGTACATGTCGTTAATTAAGAAATAATTAATAATGACGTTAAATAATTAATAACCGTTATATTATTTTTTAATAATTATTGACTCTAATTATCTGAATATTAGCGTTGGCGTATAATTAGACGTAACACGCATGCAGTAAAAATCCCCTAAGTTGCAGGTTTTAAACCATGCATCGGCCTGATTTTTTAAAGAATTACAGGTTAGATATTCAATTTCTTCTCAATACGCTATAAGATTAGCCGGATGCACTGACCCTTAGGGCAGTGACTTTATTAATTATTTTGGAGGACTTGATCCATGAGACAGGTACCTGATGTAATGCTTTTCAACTCGATTCAAAACCTACAATTTATCCATCCTAGGAGAATTGTATGAAAATTCATGATTTTAAAATTAACAAACAAGCCCGCAAAAAAATCTCCATGCTGACCTGTTATGATTATCCTTCAGCTCGGATCATCGCTGAATCGAATATCGATTGCGTTTTAGTTGGTGATTCCGTAGCGATGACCGTTCATGGGTATGACACGACGATTATGGCTACCATCGAGATGATGGAACTGCATACCAAAGCGGTTGCCCGTGGTTTGAATCAACAGTTTTTAATCACTGATCTTCCCTTTTTAAGCCATAAACTCTCTCTATCCCAAACTATTGAGCAGGTTAAACGTCTGTTACAGGCTGGAGCCCATGCCATAAAGATAGAAGGAGCCGATGACGATACCTGTAAAACCATTTCCTATCTGGTCAAAGCAGGTATTCCTGTGATGGGGCATATTGGCCTGACTCCCCAATCTATTCACCAACTGGGTGGTTATAAAGTTCAGGGAAAAAATCAGGAGCAGGCCGATCGTTTATTGCAACAGGCATTTGCGTTGGAACAATGTGGCTGTTTTGCTTTAGTCATTGAATGCGTTCCCCAAAACCTTGCCAAAACAATAACAAATTCACTAGATATCCCGACCATAGGAATAGGTGCAGGTTCCGAGACCGATGGACAAGTACTTGTGTGGCATGACATGCTGGGATTGCAATCCACATTTACGCCCAAGTTTGCAAAAAAATATACTCAGGGCAAGGATATATTTCTTGAAGCGATCAATGCATACGCACAACAAGTACAGCATGCTAATTTTCCAACTCCTGAATATGCATTTTAAGAGAGTACTTCATGCACATTTTTCATAATCTTGATGAGTGGATAAACTTTAGAAACACTTTATCCACAGAACTTAGCTTGGGTTTCGCCCCCACTATGGGCAACCTGCATGCTGGTCATGCATCCTTATTTACCAAAAGTAAGGATGAAAATGACCGCACTGTATCCAGTCTATTTATTAACCCCACTCAATTTAACAACCCTGATGATTTCACTCATTATCCAAGAACACTGGATGCAGATCTGGAATTAATGGCACAATCCGGGGTGGATTATTGTATTTTACCCACTGATAAAGAAATGTATCCAGATGGTTATGCTTATCAGGTTCAGGAACATCAACTGTGCCAACTAATGGAAGGGAAACATCGACCAGGCCATTTTAATGGTGTATTAACGGTGGTCATGAAATTACTCAATATAACCCGACCCAACAGAGCCTATTTTGGTGAAAAAGATTATCAACAATATCTATTAATTCAAGGTATGGTCAAGGCCCTGTTCATGAATGTTGAAGTTATACCCTGTCCAACGATTAGAGAAAGCAGCGGTTTGGCCTACAGTTCTCGAAATAACCGATTAACTATCGAACAAAAAAAACGTGCTGAAGAGTTTGCAAACATATTCCATCAGAACAAACCTTGTGTAATGATAAGTGAAGAGTTACAAGCAAAGGGAATCGCTGTGGAATACATTGAAGAATATCTTGGCAGAAAATTTGCCGCAGTGATGATTGGTGAAATACGTTTAATCGATAATTATCAAATCTGATGATCCAGACTAATTGGTATGTCATTACAGGCGCGCCTTCTTCGGGTAAAACGACCTTAATTAACCAATTAAGCTCTGCTGGCTATGCTATTGCTCCTGAAGTTGCGAGAGACTACATCGAGGGCTTGTTGAAATCCAATCTTACTCTGGATGATATAAAACAGGATAATTTGCGTCTTCAAAGAGGAATACTGGCAATCGCTCTAAAAAGAGAGCGGCGTTTACAGGCGAATCAACTCATTTTTTTTGATCGAGGAACCCCCGATAGTCTTGGTTATTTTCGCTATTATAATATCAATGCCGATCAGCTGATTCACTCCTGTCAGCGCATTCGTTATAAAAAACTGTTTTACTGCCATCAGTTACCTTTGGAACATGATTCAGTCCGTGTAGAAGATAATTCGAGCGCAAAAAAAATAGGTGAATTCATCTACACCGCTTATGATCATTTAGGCTATGAACTGATTGAACTGCCTGCGGTGTCCATTGAACAACGCATGGACATTATTTTGTCCCATATACAGAATAGCTAGTACAACCATTTATAAGCAACAATAAAACAAAAAACCGGATTTATGATTTTTGACTGTACATTGCTATAGCTGCCGCAATAACTGCTGCTTTATGGTGAGGTAATGATTTGTTTGAATATTTTAACCATTCAGGGTGAGATTCAATGAGATTGGTCGTCAATCGTCCTTCCTTAAATTCAGTTGATTGAATCATTTCCAGATAATAAGGAATGGTCGTCTTAACGCCAAACATGCGCATTTCCTCCAAAGCACGGCGCGATCGACGCAATACTGAGGACCAATCAAGAGCCCAAACGGTCAATTTGGCACATAAAGAATCATAATCAGGAGGAATGGTATATCCAGTATAGATCGCACTGTCTGTACGCACACCCGGGCCACCTGGAGCATAATATCGGGTTATGCGGCCAAAACTGGGTAAAAAATCATTTTGAGGATCTTCTGCGTTTATACGAAATTCTATAGCATATCCTCTAGAGGTAATGTCTTCCTGATTCATTGACAATGGCTCGCCTGCCGCAATGCGAATTTGTTCTTGTACAATATCAATACCAGTAATTTGTTCTGTAACGGGATGTTCAACCTGCAAACGAGTATTCATTTCCAGAAAATACGCATTATTCGCTTCATCCAAAATAAATTCTACAGTACCTGCATTGGTATATCCTACTTCTCGTGCTGCTTTAACTGCATAGCTAAAAAGGAGTTCCCGGGTTTGCTGATCCAGATGTGGGGAAGGCGCTATTTCTACCAGTTTTTGATGGCGGCGTTGCACTGAACAATCTCGTTCAAATAGGTGCAGTACCTTTCCATAATGGTCTGCCAGGATTTGAACTTCTATATGCCGCGGATTATTAATAAATCGTTCCATATAAACGTGAGCATCACCAAAGGATTTCTGTGCTTCTGATTGCACCCGTTCAAATTGTTGTTTGACCTGACTCGCATCGTGACATAATCGGATCCCACGCCCACCTCCACCGAAAGTAGCCTTGAGCATTACTGGATACCCCAATTTTTTTGCGCACGCCAGAGCATCATCAATAGATTCCAGATTCCCTTCACTACCAGGAATGGTAGGTATACCTGCTTTTCGTACCGCATCGCGGGCAGCAATTTTCGATCCCATCGTTGCAATTACAGAAGAAGTTGGCCCGATAAATACAATTCCTGCAGCTTCACACTCTTTAGCAAACTCTGCATTTTCAGATAAAAAACCATATCCAGGATGGATGGCTTCACACCCTGAAGCCTTCGCGCATTCAATAATCCGCCGGCCATTCAGATAGGCTTCAAGCGGTTGTTTACTTAAGCAATGAGAATGAGATGCTCTTTTTACATGTAAGGCATAACGATCCGCTTCACTATGGATAGTCACAGCCGAAATGCCTAACTCCTTGCAGGCTCGCACGATACGCAATGCGATTTCACCTCGATTTGCTATTAGAATTTTTTTAAACATTTAGTCCCTTAAAAACAATCCATTAGAAAATCTCGTGCAGAAAATGACGCATGGCCAACCATGAACGGTGTTCAGCAAGGGAATTAAACACTAATCCCAATTGCACATCATGTGCCTGAGGATTGGTAAATGCATGTTGAACATGGCCGTACATATGAACTTGCCAATCGGCTTTAGCATCACTCATTTCCTGACAAAAAGCATGTACTTGTTCGGGTTTGACCATAGGATCATCATAACCATGTAACACCAAAATCTTCGCTTTTATGTGTTCTGATTCAAGATGTTCGGGTTTATTTAATAAACCATGAAAACTCACTGCGCCTTTAAGATCTACGCCACTACGTGCCAAATCAAGGGCGCATAAGCCACCAAAGCAAAAACCTATTACAGCGATCCGGTTTTTATCTACTTCAGGCATGGCCGCCACTGTTTCATATGCCACTCTCAAACGATCCCGTAACAAGGAACGATCACTGACCAAAGGGTGCATTAAAGCCATTTTTTCATCATTGGTTGATCCCAGACGACCCTGACCGTATACATCTGAAGCGAATCCGACATACCCCATTTCAGCGAGCATTCTGGCTTTTTGACAAGCAAAATCATTACGACCCGTCCAATCATGAGCAACTATCACTGCTGGACGAGGAGTGCGAATCTGTTCATCAAAAGCTAAAAATCCATGAAGTTCCTGCGCACCATGTTGATAGATATAATTTGCTTCATACATAAGCTGTCCTTAAAAATAATGATAAAAACAGTCTAGGGCAAATAGAATAAAAGTCCAGTAATTCTCACTCTATAATTCCGCCTAAACGAGTTCCGTTTAAAATCATTTAATTAGGGCGCTGTATACCAATCCCCAAAGTTTAAAACCCGGGTTTGTATTCACAGTCTGCTTTTTGTACCTTAGTTTCAAGATATGATGATAATTCAGCCAATTTGCATTCATCATTTTGCTCACTAAGACAAATCGCTGCTACTGCTTGTGCTGTATCTAAATCGGACCGCGATTGAACTGCCGTCAAAATTGTCATCTCCACTTGTTCCATTTGTCTACGGAACGTTGAAAAAAGCGTTTTGGCTTTGTCCATAATATTAAAAAGACTAGGATTTTTAGGGTGTCCAATCAGTTCCATTACGTCGGAATGTTTGCGTAACTGATCCAGTTTAAATACTTCATCGTGCAGCGCCAAATGACTTGCAATTAATTTAAAAGCCTTTATTTTACTTGAATAGGTTGTGATCACTATAAGCCCCCATGTAGTTTAAAATAGAATCAATTTAATCATTTTTATGACCTATTTGTCAATAAAAAGGGCTTTTTGATTAAAGTGTCAAACTTCATCATGTACAATGGAGTACGGAATGTACCTCCTGATTGCCTACTCGTTGATATTGATGCTAATGCCCGTATTGACGCCCTTAGCTCCGGTATCAGACCCCTGATAAAGAACAGGACAACATGATGGCTTGTTGACAAAAAAAAGACTAGTCCTGGATCGACTAACCACCGATAAGTTGAGCTCTCGAATGAACTTAAGATAGTTCTCAAGTTCATACGAGGACTCCTGTACTTATTGTTGGAGGAATAACACTATCTTCATTTTAAGAGAACTGATCACATAGCATCACTGCATTCAACGTGTTACAACCCCAGCGTATTTTATTTAATGATTCTGGCTTGCAACAGATTTAATTTCATTCTCAGAATCCTCCTCAATTTCCTCTGTAATTGAACTGGAGGAACGGTTATCAACGCAGAAAAACCCCCTCCAGCGTGGTGATGAATTTTGAACTGTTCTTTCATCGTGCACTGGCTTATTTTCAACATTTGGATATTGGCAAGAATTGTACAGCTTAATTAATGCGTCCAGGCGATGAGCTGGAAAGCTATCGATTGACTTAATCGCATTAGTTATACCTAAGTACGCGGATGATTTAGCCTCATAGTGTTCTTTCAGTTCTTTAGCTAAAATCCTGGCCGCTTTTTTATCTCCTTTTGCTTCCCATAACAACATGATAGCCAGTGTGCCAGAATTTCCCATATGCGCAGCAATCTGAATTGGGGTAAGTCCATCCTCCGATTTCAAACTAAAATCATGATGAAGGGGCAAAATCTGTAATAACGCTTTTTCTTCATGAGTTGCGGCAGCAAGATGAAGATCGTTTATACCAAAATGCTTCAGATCTTTAGCTCTCATTTCTTGAAATAATTGATCTAATTCAGGATTTCTTTTCGCTAAAAATTCAGCACTGTTTTTTTGTTTGTTTTCAATTTTATAGCTGGATCCATGGAGCAATAAACAACGTACCATAGGCAAGTTGTTCAATTTAACTGCTAAGTGAAGTGGAGTATTGCCCTGTTCATTTTGCTGGTTAACCGGCATATATTGGTTACACAACCATCGAACCAAATCGATGTTTCCGCTTCGAACAGCACAATGCAAAACTGTATCATTATTGTAATTCCTGGCACTCGCTTTAGCACCATGAGCTATCAGGTTTTGCACCATCTGCAAGTGCCCGTTCACTGCCGCTGAATGCAATAACGTATTGCCGTAATTGTACTCAAAATCACCATAATCATAATGCTTATTGATTCGTTTTAAAGCTTTACCTGGGTTGATATCTAACAGCTTGGCAACCATAGTCCAATTATTGGTTACTGTGGCTTGAAGTAAAGCTACTTGCATCATGATGTTTGGAAAATGATGTTTATGAGCTAATACTAAATCAATGATCTCTCCATAGCCTTGGCAAGCAGCCCCTAACAGTATGTAATCCAATTCCTCTGAAAAATGATGATGATTTTTCATTTTGGCAATCAAAGAACTCACCATCTCTGTGTATCCTCGAGATGCGGCAATTCGTACAGGGGTCATATGATTTCCGTTGCTCACCCATGGATTGGCACCATGTTCAAGCAACCAGTGCATTGAGGGTAAGTTATTAACCATTGCGCACATATGCAACAGAGTATTATTTTCAGTGTACTGCTTATTTAAATCGACATGATTGTTATATAAGCGTTCTACAATATCGAGGTATCCATGAACAAGTGCAATAACCAATGGTTCATAACTTAAGGAATTAGGTACATCTGTTTGAATTGTGTCCTGAGTAAGCAGGTATCTTGCGGTTTCAGGATGTTCAAATCGCAACGCCACTAACAAGGCTGAGTCAGCACTGATATTCACTGCGTTAATGTCTGCTCCTGCACTAATAAGCCATTGAACAACTTCCGTGTGGCCATTCCATGCTGCATGAATTAGTGCTGTGTTTCCGTATACATCCCGCTCATTTATGGCGTTATCTTTATAAAACAATTTAGCCAGTTCTAAATGACCATAAAAACATGCCAACATTAAGGGCGTATATTGATCACTATGCAGAACCAGACCCTCTTCTATCAGAAGTTGAGTACGCTCCAGATCTCCCTTACGAATGGCTTCATAGAGTAAATCATTATCAGGTTGCTCAACAGTATTTGGTGGTTCACTTGCACTGAGGACTGTATGGTCTAAAGATGTATTGCTAGATGCTTTTATTAGTTCATTATACATATACGCTCCTAAATCCATTTATGAGTGAGATGTGAATAGACTACTTTTTTACTTTAACTGAATTAATTTCCATTGTAACCTTTTAAAGTTTTTTTCCGCTGGAGGGGAGTCCTTAATTCAATCATGCATACCCAACTCAAACGGATCAGTTTGTTCATAAACTTAATTGTTCATTTCAAAAAGATCTTTGAATATTTAGACAGAGTTTCCGAACCAATTTAGAACCCAGATAGTAGGATTGCCTTTCTCATGTAGTTCAAAAACAATCATTTCACAATCATCTATTCATCAATGTGACACGTAATGAATCATGAGGTCTAGGTGTCGCAATGGTGCGAAAAATTAAGAAACTATCTGATCTCTTTCAGTTTTGGTCTAAACTTAAAGTAAACCCTGAGGGAAATATCATCATGATGACCAATTCACTCACATACATCCGGGATTTTATTCATGCGCAACTCTGTTACCAATTATTCATAACACCCATCCATTTTCCGCTAGAAAAAAAGTATCGGGATTTTGCCAAAATGGCTTGTGAATATGTAGAAGGTAAACGGAGTGAAGTCATTCATAAAGAAACTCCTCGTCATCATGTAATCCACCGATTTGCTCCTGCTAAAAACCCCAATGGCAAGAAAATTCTGATTTCCCATGGTTGGATGTCGCGTGCAGCCTATATGGTGCGATTGATCAGACATCTGCATCTGCAAGGTTATGATGTTTATGCCCTGGATTTTCCAGCACATGGAGAAGCCCGCGGGTTACAACTTCCCTGGACAGATGCTATAGCAATTTTAAAAGAAACCATCAATCAATATGGTCCATTTCACGGCGTAATAGGCCATTCATTTGGTGGATCGATGTTATTAAGTACTTTAAATTTAGCGGGTCAACTTCCCGAATGGCAGTTGAATTCCAAGCCGGACCGTGTTGTATTAATCGCTTCGCCGACTCAAATGCGCAGTCCAGTAAACACCATTGCAAGACGCTTGAAACTCAGTGGAACTGGTTATTTACAGCTACGCCAGTTAATCCGTCAGCAGGCAGAAATTGATCCCAAACTTATTCGTTTAAAATATTTTACTTCTCAAACCCCTGATACCCCCTTTTTATGCATTCATGGAAAGAACGACATAACTGTCAAACCGAAAGAATCGATTATCTTTTGCAGAGAGTATAAAAATGCACACCTGTCGCTGTTGCCTGACGCAGATCATGTAAGCGTATTAATGGATGAACGCGTGGAACAGCTGGTTTGTGATTTTTTAAATTCGAACAATTAAACCGTGCTTAACCTTCCATATATTGACGGATTTTCTTCATGGCATTTTTTTCAAGCTGCCTGACACGTTCTGCAGATACACCATATTTGTCCGCTAAATCATGTAAGGTTAATTTTTCTTCAGCTAACCAGCGTTGCTGCAGAATATCCTGACTGCGTGCATCAAGCTGTTCCATGGCACACATCAATTGCTCACGCCCCTGATCACCAGTATCTTCTTTTTCCAGCATTAAAGCAGGATCATCATTAACATTAAATAAATAACGCTCAGGCGCTTTATAGGCGTCATCATTATCATCAGCTTCAGGAGCATCATAAGGCGAGTCCATAACGTTTAAACGTTGCTCCATCACTAATACATCTTCACGGCTCACGCCCAAATCTTTCGCTACAGCGTCCACTTCCTCATTGCTAAACCAGCCTAAACGATTTTTCATTTGGCGTAGATTAAAAAACAATTTGCGCTGTGCTTTGGTTGTAGCGATTTTGACAATACGCCAATTACGCAAAACAAATTCATGAATTTCTGCTTTGATCCAGTGAACCGCAAAAGAAACCAGTCGGACACCCATTTTAGGATCAAAACGTTTTACAGCCTTCATCAAGCCGACATTGCCTTCCTGAATTAAATCATTCAAAGGCAAACCATAACCTAAATAACCTCGTGCGACACGAACCACATAACGTAAATGAGCAAGTACCAGACGTCTCGCAGCTTCAATATCTCCTTCAGCATGAAAACGCTCAGCACAAGCAATTTCCTCTTCCAAAGTCAGCATTGGAATTTGATTTACCCGATGAATATAGGAATCAAGACTACCAACGGGTAGATTCATTGCAGCAAGTTGCAACTGTTGACTCATACTACTTCCTCCAGCTATCAACACTAAAGTAACTATTAGTAAATATATTATACATTAATTATAGGGTTCTATAGAAGCCAATTGCCTTTTCACAGACAATCTGGCTCCAAGCCACCCGAGTATAATCGCAAAAATCACAAGTAGCAAGATTTGTCTTATTGACAGACCTGCTAACGGATAGTGCATTTGATAAGCAACTGCCAATTGGTTAACGACAACACCTAAACTCAAAATAAATATATTCACTAAAAAAACGGCAAAAATTGCCCCTGCCATCCCGTACCAAATACCAGAATATAAAAAGGGTCTCAGGATAAACGCATCGGTAGCGCCAATTAATTTTAAAATCTGGATTTCTTCCTGCCTGTTACGAATGGCCAAACGTAAGGTATTACCAATAATTAAAACGACAGCCAAGGCTAATAAGGCCATAAGCGCATTAGCCAAATTAGCTGCAAAGCCCAGTATGGCATGCAATCGACTAATCCACTCCATATCCAGCTTGACTTGCTCCACCTCCGGCAAAGCTTTTAATTGCCTTGAGAGCAAATCCAGTTTTGCTGGTGAATCGATAATCAGTGCGGGAACAATCTCAATGACGGAAGGTAAAGGATTTTCAGGAAGATAACGCATAATGTCATGCATGCCTTCCTGTTGAGTCAATTCAGCCAATCCATCCTCAGATGATTTTAATGTAGCCTGCCCAGTACCCTCGGTACTGCGTACTTTCTCCAATAGTTTCACTTGCTCGGCCTGAGTCAGGGAAGGTTTCAAATACAATGAGATATGACCGCCACGTTGCCATCCAATGGTCAAATTCCCAAGATTATCAGTAAAAACCCAAAAAAGAGCGGGTAAAGCTAACGCAATGGCAATAACGATTACCGTCATCATCGTTCCCAGAGGTTTACGGCATAATAAATTGAAGCTTTGAGTAGCAGCCTGAACGTGGTACACGAACAGTGATTGCGTCCTTTTTAACACAGGCGTCCTCCCTTTAACATCACAATACGATGCTTCATTCTGGCAATCAGAGCTAAATCATGTGTAGCAATCAAGATGCTTACACCAACCTGATTAAATTGTTCAAATATGGTCATGATTTCAGAAGACAATTTGGGATCCAGATTTCCTGTTGGCTCATCCGCCAATAACAATGCCGGTTTATGAACCACGGCACGAGCGATCCCTACACGTTGTTGTTCTCCTCCGGAAAGATGCAAGGGCAACATTTTTTCTTTACTCAACAATCCGACCATATCCAGGGCGGCATGTACTCTCTTGGCAATCATGGGATAAGATAATCCCTGAATCTGTAATGGAAGGGCGACATTATCAAATACGGTGCGATCATTAAGTAAATGAGGGGATTGAAAAGTAATTCCCAAATGACTTCTATGTGCGGCAACATCTCTTTTTTTAAGATGATTTAATTTCAGGCCATTCACAATTAATTGACCTGATGTCGGCCACTCCAATAAAGCAATTAATTTAAGGAACGTACTTTTTCCAGCGCCAGAATGGCCGGTAAGAAAAGCCATTTCGCCTTTTTGCATGGAAAAACTGACCTGACTTAATGCTTCGAAGCCACCAGGATAACGTTTACTAACTTGGTCAAATGTGATCATCATTGAATATTGCACCGACGAATTGCGCTGCATCAAAGGGCCGTAAATCTTCTATGCCCTCACCGACTCCCAGATAACGAAATGGTATCCCCAAATCATTAGCTATGGCAAATAATATTCCACCTTTGGCTGTTCCATCAAGTTTGGTCATGGTAATCCCGGTTAAATTTACCGCCTCATGAAATTGACGAGCCTGATTCAGGGCATTTTGTCCTATACTCGCATCCAGGACCAACATCGTTTCATGTGGCGCCTTAGGATCTATTTTCTGCAATACTCGTTTTACCTTCTTCAATTCTTCCATCAAATTATTTTGAGTATGCAAACGACCTGCGGTATCCGCAATTAACACATCGATTTTTCGAGCCTTCGCAGCCTGAAGCGCATCAAAAATTACCGAAGCGCTATCAGCACCGGTATGCTGTGCAATAACAGGAATGTCATTCCGCTCCCCCCAAACATGCAATTGCTCCACTGCAGCGGCTCTGAACGTATCGCCAGCAGCCAACATCACTTTTTTACCCTGTTTTTGGAATTGTTTTGCCAGTTTGCCTATAGTCGTTGTTTTACCTGCTCCATTCACACCAACCATTAACAGGACAAAAGGAGAATGATCTGGCGTTTCCAATGACAGCGGCTGTTTTTCTTGCCCTAAAATGTTCTGTAAATGAAGTTTCAATGCCTCATAAATCGCATCACCATCGGATAATTGTTTTCGTTCCAAACCATCAGTAATTTGTTTCAAAACGGCCTGGGTTGTATCTATCCCCAAATCGGCGCTGATTAACAAAGTTTCCAATTCTTCCAATAAATCCTGGTTTATTTCTTTTTTGCCAAGCAACAGTCGACCTATACCATCACCAAGTTGATGACGTGTTTTGCTTAAGCCTCGTTTCAGGCGTGCAAATAGTCCCTCTTTGGGCTGCAGCGTTTCGGCTCCCACCTCTTCAATATCTGAATCAGGTAGGGTTTCCATGCTGTCTTCTGCTGGAATATTTTGATGTTCAGCGACCTCAACAGGTGCTGAACCTTGATTTCGTTTAAACCATTTAATCATTTTAGTGTACAATTCCCGAGAAATATGAAATTCTATCAGCTTTTTTGCTTTGAGGTTAATTTATGCGCAAAATACTCATCACCCTGTTTATGTTACTATCTTGCCAGACCTTTAGCCAAGTACAAGAGTATATCTTGAATAATGGATTAAAAGTATTGGTTAAAGAAGATCACCGCGCGCCTATAGCTGTTTCCATGATCTGGTATAACATAGGTTCAGCAGATGAGCCAGGTGAACTGACCGGTGTTTCACATGCTATCGAACATATGATGTTCAAAGGAACTAAAAAATTCCCTCTGGGAGTATTTTCCAAAACGATTGCTGCACAGGGCGGTCAGGAAAATGCATTCACCAATAATGATTTTACAGCCTACTTTGAAAAAATCGATGCGTCCAGATTAGCAACCAGCTTCGAACTGGAAGCAGATAGAATGAACAATTTACTCCTTGATGCCGATGAATTTGCCAAAGAAATCAAAGTAATCCAGGAAGAGCGTCGTATGCGCACCGATAACAATCCACAGGCATTAGCCTTTGAACGTTTTCTGGCTACTGCTCATTTATCAGCACCGTACAACCATCCAGTTATTGGATGGATGAATATATTGCAACAAATGAAAGTAGAAGATCTTAAAAAATGGTACCAAAATTATTATGCACCCAACAATGCTACCCTGGTGGTCGTTGGCGATGTGAATCCTGAAAAAGTGCATGCCCTTGCCCAACAGTATTTTGGATCAATTGCAAAAAAAGCGGTTGTCGAAAGAAAACCACAAATTGAACCACCTGCTTTAGGCAAAAAATCGATAATCATAGAAGCGCCAGCAAAATTACCCCTGTTCATGATTGGTTATACAGTCCCCAGTGTTAAAACAGCACAGAACTCATGGGAACCTTATGCATTAGAACTCATTGCAGGCATCCTGGACTCAGGAGAAAGTGCACGTTTTGCCAAAAATCTGATTAGAGGAAGTCATGTAGCGACTGGAGCAGACGTTTATTACAATTTATATGCACGATATCAGACTCAATTCATTATGTATGGTGCACCCAGTCAAAATGCTCAGGTGGCTGATCTGAAAAAAGGACTCCTTGCCGAATTAAACTCGTTGAAGACAACTCCAGTGGGTGAAAAGGAACTGAAACGGATAAAAAATCAAATCATTGCTCAGAAAACATTTGAAAAAGATTCTATTTTTGGACAAGCCATGGAGTTAGGTTTGTTAGAATCAGTAGGTATTGGCTGGAGAAATACCAACAATTATGCCCAGGCAATTAACAGCATCACACCAGAACAAATTCAGCAAACTGCTCAGCGATATTTTCAGGAGTCGAATATGACTGAGGCAGAATTAAAACCAACGAAAAATAATGAGGTAAAATCATGAGAAAGTTCTATGCAATAATTACAGCTCTGATTGTACTCTGCTCACAACATGTAAGTGCAAATACATTTAAAACAGAAAAATGGCTAACCAAAAATGGAGTACAGGTTGTATTCTATCAAGCCATGGAAGTACCCATGCTGGACATAAGCATGGCCTTTGCTGCGGGTTCTGCCTATGATGGGACTCAATATGGCCTCAGCGCGTTAACGGCGCATTTGATGAATCAAGGCAACGGGGGTAAGGATGCGACTGCTGTAGCCGAAGCTCTGGCTGATACAGGAGCCCAGTTTGATACAGAAACCAGCAGAGATATGACGGTTTTTAGTTTAAGAACTCTGACCAGTAAAGACGCGCTTGAACAATCAACCCAAGTATTTAACCAAATAATTAATCATCCCGATTTTCCTGATGAAGCATTTGAAAATGAAAAACAGCAACAACTGATGGCTGTAGAGCAAGTTGATGAATCTCCCGATGATGTAGCAAGTCTTAACTTTTTCCAGACTTTATACCAGGAGCATCCCTATGCTCATCCGGTTAATGGCACAATTCCAACATTAAGCGACATTACGAAAAAACAGGTTGTTGAGTTCTACAAACACTATTATGTCAGCAACAATGCGGTTCTGGTCATGGTCGGAGCCCTTGACAACAAACAAGCACATCAATTGGCGGAACAATTAACTCAGGAGCTGCCAAAAGGTACATCAGCAGGCCCCATTCCAAAGGCCAATCAATTAAGCAATGCAGAGCGAATCAATATTCCGTTCCCTTCCTCACAAACTGTAGTCCGGTTGGGTCAAGTCGGAATTGATCACCATAACCCTAATTATTTTCCCCTGATCGTAGGGAATTATATTTTAGGTGGTGGCGCCCTGGTTTCTAGATTAGCGGTAGAAGTAAGAGAGAAACGAGGTTTAACTTATGGTGTGGACAGTCAATTTGTTCCCATGCCCGGAGAAGGACCCTTTATCATCAGTTTATCGACCAAAAACGATCAAGCGACGAATGCGCTGGACATTACTCATAACACCTTGAATCGTTTTATCTCCAATGGCCCCAGTAAAGAAGAACTGGATTCCGCAAAACAATACTTGACTGGTAGCTTCCCACTGTCATTAGCCAGTAACCGTAATATTGCAGGATTATTACTGCGTATGGCATTTTATCACTTACCCGAAAATTATTTAGATACTTACGTTCAGCGAATCAATGCGGTCACTCATGATGAAATAAAGCAGGCGTTCAAAGAACAAGTCAATCCCGATAAATTATTACTTGTAACCGTAGGACAATCTTGAAACAGAGTATTCGAATTATTGGTGGCCAGTTCAGAGGGAAAAAAATTCAGTTCCCCGAAGTAGAAGGTTTACGACCAACTCCTGATCGAGTCCGGGAAACCCTCTTCAACTGGTTAATGAAGGACATTAAAGAAGCCCGCTGCCTGGATGCTTTTGCAGGTAGTGGTGCTTTGGGTCTTGAAGCCTTTTCACGTGGAGCAACACAAGTGGTATTTCTTGAACAGTCTCCGCTCGCTCATGCCAGTCTACGCCACATTATTTCTCAATTTAACCAAACGGCTTTAAAGCTGGTCAAAGCGGATACTTTATCTTATCTACAAAAATGTACCGACCAGTTTGATATAATTTTTTTAGACCCGCCATTTGCAAAAAACTATATACCTCAATGCATCGATATCATTAACCAAAAACAGCTTCTGCCTCAGGGAGGTCTTGTCTATATTGAATCTCCAACAACTATCGAATTGGATGAACAACACTGGCAGCAGTTAAAATTAAAACAAGCTGGTCAAGTTATATTTGGCCTATTTCAAAAACTCTGAACAACAATATCTTGACAAGGAGCCTTGCTCCTGTTTCAATCAAACTAATACTCCTAGACACTAAAGAACATTGAATGAACAACAAGATTGTCATAATGTTTATTGTATCAGCCATGCTTGTTGGCTGTACTGGTACATTTAGAAAACCACCCGTCAATAATCCCAGTGACGATGCTACGATCAAACTGGCAGAAGCGGCTGTATCAGTAAGTGATTCTATGCTTGAAATGGCTCGAATTGAGAAAGTGATTTTGCCACCAAGCAAAGACAATACACTAACAATACCCAATGCTTATAACATGCAGGCAAGAGCCAGTGTTGACTGGTCAGGTCCCATTGAAGAACTTACAGCCCGCATTGCCAAGGCAGCTCATTTTAAACTGCGTGTCCTCGGACAAGTTCCTGCGGTACCTGTTTTAATAAGCCTGAGCTTAAAAGACGTGAGCTTGGCAGAATTACTTCGTGATATTGACTACCAGGCAGGTAAAAAAGCCAATATTCATGTATACCCTAACAGTCAGGTTGTTGAATTGCGCTATGCCAAAATTTATTCCTAGTTTAACCATTATTCTGTCGGCCTTGCTGATAGCCTGTTCCTCTTCCCGCGGAAATCTGGGAGATACTGGCTCATTGGCTGGCATTCAATCAATGGCTAATTCCAAGTACACCCGAGTTCAATCCAAGAAAAAAATGAGCAAGATTCGCGAAATGGCATTGAAGGATATTGCTTTAAGTTTAGGTGCTCAGGCTGGATTAGCATGGCGAGCAAAAATCATTGACCAGGATTTAACAAAACAGGCTAGAAATCTGGATACGATTTACGATTTTAATTCTCTGGTTCTGGAACATAATATATTACCTCCAGTATTACTCGAAGGCAGAAACACACTGAATCTGGCTGATGCTCAGAGTATACGCGTATCGGATCGCACTTATAAAGTTGCAAAACAGGCACATTTTATTACTACTCCACCCACCTGGCGTCAATACTTATGGATGGACTATGTCAAACCGGAAGCCCCCAACTCCACCTTGCTCCCTAAAACCAAAGCAGAAAGAGAGTTATGGTGCATATATACGGCAAAAGGTTGGAAGAATGGTATAGAACAAGCGAACACCATCCTTGAAGAAAGCATATCCCGTATTAAAGAAGACTTCGGTGGAATGATTCTCTACAGAAAATTGCTGGCCATGAATATGGTAACTCCGCCTTACGTCTCTCATACAGATCTGGGTGTCACAGGAGATGGTTCTGAAATCCATATTGATGACAGAGTCCTGCGAATTACTGCATTGCCAGCACTGAATATTAACAGTAGTGAATGGAAAGCCGCTGTTGCCAAAGACGAAAATGCTTTGGAACAGTTTAAAAACATGGAAAAACTCGCGAATCAGTCTAAAATTATCATAACGAATAAATCTTGGCAGCCCACCATAGCTCCAGTAAATTAATGATGACTTATGAGTAATATTAATTTAATGCCTGATGAACCTACACGATTTACTCCAGTGTTTATGGATAGAATGCTGGAGCATGCGGAAAGTTTGAATGCATCGGATATTACCATACAGACCGGTGAACCCATTTATGCAGAGGTCTACGGCAAATTACTGAAAATAACCAATCGACGATTATCTAATACCGAATTGGGCGATTTGATCAACGCAATCTATGGCCCCAATGCAACCACACAACTCTTATCAGGAAAAGACATCGATACTCACTACGAGTTTCGTCCAAATCGTGGTGTTCGTTATCGATACAGGGTCAACGGTACAGCCTGTCTGGTTGAGGGACATGATGCCATTCAGCTGACACTCAGAACCATCCCAACCACTCCTCCTCATCTCAGTAGTATGAATTTACCAGATAACATACTTGAAGCCATTGCGCCTCAGGAAGGTATTGTATTCATCACAGGAGCAACGGGTTCGGGTAAATCAACTCTTCTGGCATCCATCATTCGAGAATTAATTGAAACTGCTGATTCCAACCGAAAAGTGTTAACTTATGAATCACCTATAGAATTCGTTTATGATGAAATTGAAACCATTTCTTCTGTGGTCAGCCAATCTGAAATTCCCCGTCATCTGCCCAGCTTCGCAGATGGAGTACGAAATGCTTTAAGAAGAAAACCCCGTTTGATTATGGTCGGGGAGTGCCGGGATGCTGAAACAATAAGCGCGGCGCTTGAGGCTGCTCTAACAGGACATCCTGTGTATACAACACTGCATACATCAGGAGTTGCGGAAACCATGCGTCGATTGGTTACCTCCTTTTCAGGCGAAGAGCGCTTGGGAAGAACCATTGATATTCTGGAAACCATAAGGCTGTGTATCTGGCAAAAATTGGTTCCTACTGTTGACGAAAAACGAGTTGCATTACGAGAATATCTGGTTTTTGATGAAGAAGTCAGAGACATTCTTCTTGAGGGAGATCCTAATGATGTCACTTCTGCTACTCGTAAATTAGTACGCCAAAAAGGTCAATTAATGACTTGGGACGCTAAAGCAAAATTTGAGCAAGGTATTATTAGTGAACGTGTATACAAGCTCATTATTGCCGGAGCCAAAGATTATCAGCAATAGCAACAGGCTGCTGTTTTGTGAATCCTACCGTTTTTCTTTCAGACCTACCCTTTTTACACACTCTCAACACTAATTTTCGCTTCAAGGTAATCGATAACATCACCCTTTAGAAATCCCCACACATTTTGAACAGACAATTTTGTGTATGGCATGCGTAATAACAGATCGATCTTCGAATTGCTCGCAAAGACGAACGTTTATACTGAATCGTATATCATTATCCTCACTAGAATTATGAGGGGATACCTTAATTTATAACACCGAGAATATATTTATTTATACCTTAATGATCATATAAATACCCGTCTTTGCGAGCAACGCGAAGCAATCCACAACGGAGCCTTATTGGATATGTGTTCTGGATTGCTTCGCGTTGCTCGCAAAGACGAACATTTCTACTGAATAGTAAATAATTATCCTCACTAGAATGATGGGGGATACCTCGGCTCGCAATTATGGCCTTTGATAACTCAATTTGTTTGTTGCATAAGCACTTAATCCCTGTTCCATATTAGGAGGGATTACTTAGCCGCCCCCCTATTGGTGTCCTTTTACTATCACTGTTATCTCAATCAGCTCTCTGTTTATTTTAGGTCAAGACTGATACTATTCTTCGCGTTCAGGATGGTCTGAAAGAATTGTAAACAATACCGCTCATCCTGTTTTTTTTAAAAATAACTGCCTGCTCTATATTTTCAAGGATATGAAATATCATGTTTTATAATAATAAGTTGAAACAATTAGTCAGTGCCCTGACTTTAATATTTAGTGTAATACCATTCGCTGTTCTTAATGCTGCAGACATTCCTTCCACCATTAATCCCCCATTGATTGATATAAAAATATTGGGAATTAATGATTTTCATGGTCAAATCAGTACGGGCAGAATGGTTAAAAATGAGCCGGTCGGAGGAGCTGCTGTTCTCGCGGCATACATTAAGCAGGCACAAGCCGGTATGGAAGATCGGACGATAATCACCATCATGGGAGATCAGGTAGGAGCTTCCCCTCCTTCTTCCGGAATACTTCATGATGAACCAAGTATTCTGTTTACTAACAGCCTGGGCAATACACACTGCAGTACAGAAGCTCGGATGAATCCCCAATGTAATATAGTTGCAACAGTTGGGAATCATGAATTCGATAAAGGTCAAAAAGCCATGTTTGATTTGATTTATGGCACGGATAACCCACCAACAGATAACTGGATTTCTTTGCCGAATTATCCGGGAGCCGCCTATCCGTTTATTTCTGCAAATATAGTTGATGAAAAAACCGAAAAACCACTGTTCCCACCCTATGTCATTAAAACGATACATGGTGTGCCAGTAGCATTTATCGGTGCTGTATTAAAGAATGCAGCGGGTTCAATGTTCCCTGATAATGCCAAAGGGGTTAAATTTTTGGATGAAGCCAGAACCATTAATCAGTATGTTCCGAAAATGAAAGCGCAAGGAGCTCAAATCATTATTGTGCTAATCCACGAAGGAGGCAATCAGGCTCCCTATGAAGGAGATACCAAGACCAACTCTCATGTTGAAGGTGGAATTAATGAAGTAATCGAACAATTAGACGATGATGTGGATGTGGTGATGGCCGGTCATACCCATCAATTTTTGAATGCCTATATTCCCAATCATCATGGGGTCAATATTCTGGTTACCCAGGCATACAGTTACAGTGCCGCTATTGCAGAAGTAACCTTGAAAGTCGATGCTAAGAGCCATAAAGTGAAACAAAAATCTGCTCGAATTATCACAACTTATGCCAACCGTGGGCCTGGAACACAACCCGATGAAAAAGCACTGCAGTTGGTTAAATTAGCAGAAGACACAGTAGAACCCATAATAAACAGCTATATAGGAACAGCACAAAATACTTTATCAAGAAAACAAAATAATGAAGGTGAATCAAACCTGGGCAATCTTGTAGCTGATGCATTTAAAGCAGAAATGGATGCCGATATAGGCATGACTAATCCGAGTAGTATGCGCGATGATATAAAATCCGGCATTGTTAACTGGGGGCATGTATATGCCGTTCTGCCCTTTGGCAATACTATAGTCAATGTTACGTTAACAGGGCAGGATCTCTATGATCTCTTTGAGCAACAATGGATGGGTCCCTATGATAACATGCTGCAAATTTCAGGACTGACTTATAGTTATGACCCAGCAAAACCTGTAGGACATAAAGTCATCACCATACACCATCAAAATAAACCACTGATTAAGAGTAAAACCTATACAATCGCCACTAATAATTTTCTGGCTACTGGAGGCGGTGTATTTTCAGTAATGGCACGAGGAACAATTATCAAGGTAGGTGAAAGCGATCAGGATACCGTCATGAATTATATTAAAAAATTACCGCAACCATTCACTGCAACCATAGAAGGTAGAATACAAAGAGTTTCATAATTCAAAACCACTAACCCTGAACTTAATAACTCATCCTGCCTGTGCAGGTAGGATGAGTAGGATCAGCAGATTCAATAAAGCAAAAAACACATTGGTTATTTCATCTGAAACAGAGAGTGTGTTGTCACCAAATCCTAATTTTACTTATTTTATCAATGGATATACCAATCTTCCCACTACTGGGATTTAATAATTATGATAAGATTATTATACCTATGAACTATCAGGATTTACGAAAAACCCCAAGACCGAGGCAAAAGGAGTTTTTAATAAGGGAGCTTAGACAAACAAAATGACCGAATTTAAATTCCTTTTAACGAAGAGATTGAGTGTTTCTCGTAAAAACTGACTAAATCATCACTGAGAAATCACCATAGACAGGAACGCTGAACGTTATTATAAAAGCTCTAAGGCTTTATTTCTGCCGGTAAAACCAGTAGTTGAAATTAATGGTTTTGAGCTAAAACTGGGATCTCGTCACTATCTGTTTCGAGAGAGTGAAACCCCATTTAATAACATCAGCAGTTCAAACATAGCAGCTAATAAATATTGTACGAGCAAATTACTGGAAAAAGCAGGCATTCCTGTACCTAATGCTGTCGCTATGCATGTTGATGACTTTCGACAAAATAAAACTAAGGAACTTGTTGCCGGCCTAAAATTCCCTTTAGTTTTAAAACCCTTATTAGATGGTTCTAAAGGCAAAGATGTACTTTGCAATATTCAGTCTATCGACCAGCTCATATATTTTTTAAATCACTATTTTTCCATTTATGAATTTTTAATGATCGAAGAGTTTCACGGAAATTTAAATTCATATCGAGTTCTGGTATTTAACAGACGGGTAATAGGAGTTGTCCAAAGATATCCCGCCTTCGTTACTGGTGATGGAACACATAATATCGAAGAACTGGTTGAACTGACTAATAAACAACGAAAAATAATTAATGACTTTTTAGGACCGATTGTTATTGATGATGAGGGTAAAATCAAACTGAACGATCTAGGAAAAAGTACCGATTATGTTCCGTCTGTAGGAGAGCGTGTAATACTGGCATACACCTCCAATGCAACCAGAGGAGGTACCTATGAGTCTTTGGGGAATCAGATGTGCAAGGAAAATCGTAAACTAATGAGCAGGGTTGCTTCAATATTAAATCTGGGCCTTGCCGGTATTGACGTAGAATGTACTGATATCAATATTCCAATAAGCCAATCCCATGGCGTAATAATTGAAGTCAATCATAGACCCAGTATTCGTATTCACGAACTTCCGTTAACGGGTAAACCGCATCTCGTAACCAAAACTATCATGCGTTCTTTTATCTACCGCCACCCATTCAGTTATTTATATGCCCTCTATACACATAGACCAACGGCTTTTTATATGAGAGCCTTTACAGTAAGTGTCATTTTGGGCGTATTGTATTGGTTAGCAGTTTGATACCTTTGCTCCAAGCTGTTTGTCACAGCTAAATACCCGTATTTTATATCCTGTTTTCCAAGATTATTAAATGCATAAGTACTATAATTAAAATATACGGATCTTACGAAATACTCCATGGTGTAATAGAGGTAATCAATGAACTCAGTCCAGCTATTAGATGCATCCTTAAGAGACGGAGGACATCGAACTAACTTCCATTTTTCTGATGATGAATTGCGCGGTATTTTGCTGCCACTTGATAATTCTGGTGTAGAATTCATTGAAATTGGTTACCGCAATGGCTCTTTGCATCCTATAGAAAATATAGGCAGGGCTGGAGTAACGGACAGAGATTATCTCCTCTTTTGCCAATCGTTAATTAAAAATTCAACGATCGCCGTCATGGCACATCCCAATAATGTTTCTGAAGACGATTTGTTAGAGCTTAAAGAGTGCGGTGTGGGATTGTTGAGAATTTGTATTGCCAAAAATAAATTAGCTGAAGCCTTTCCTGTAATTCAACTGGCGCAAAAATTGAAATTACTGATTTCGGTGAATTTCATCCATATGACCTACTATACAGATGACGAATTAGATGAAGTGGTTGAGCAGGTCAGTCACTACAAACCCGATATAATATATTTTGCAGATTCAAATGGCAGCATTTTACCTCAGCGGATCAAAGCAATTTATGAGCGCTATACTTCGAATTACTCAATTCCCTTTGGGTTTCATGCCCATGATAATATTGGTTTAGCCCAATCAAATGCATTGGCGGCACTAAGTTCAGGAGTTCAATTTATTGATGCCTCTCTTGCCGGTATGGGCAAAGGAACAGGAAACCTTAAAACAGAGTTTTTCATTGCCTACCTGCATGCCAATAATATTAAAAAATATGATTTACAAGCGGTGTTAACTGCATCAAACTACGTACGGGATGCACTTAATATTGGTCATGAGGCTATTGAAATGGATGAGTTTATCAGAGGAATTTCCGATTTTTCAACCGCCGATCTTAAATCATTGACGCAAAAACTTATTCCTGGAAATTAACCTTTTCTGGATTTGCACATGAGATAATAATGAAAAAAAAGAAAATACTGGTCCTGACCCCGGATACTCCTGACCCATCGTACATTGAATTAGTTGTCAACCCACTAA
Organism: Legionella quateirensis; assembly: GCF_001467955.1. Lineage (GTDB taxonomy): Bacteria > Pseudomonadota > Gammaproteobacteria > Legionellales > Legionellaceae > Legionella > Legionella quateirensis. The sequence continues at coordinate 106,549 of NZ_LNYR01000006.1, forward strand.
CCTTTCTTGAGAGTGAATACAGTATTCACCCCATTGACTCACTGTGTATTATGGAAGACGTTCCCAAATCATCCTTTTACCAGTTATGGGCGCAAAAACTAAACGAGTACATTCCTCAATATGATGCTTTTTTTGGATTTTCATTTGGTGGAGTCATTATTCAACAGTGCTTTTCTTTATTCGCTAACACTGGAAAACCCATAGTGTTGTTTTCAACGCCAACGTATGCTGATCTTCCCCTCAGAAACAAACTTGAAGAGGTCATTGCACTGTGTAAAAACAATCAGGTTGATCTGGCGCTCCAAAGGCTTTATCAACACGTTTATTATCCCAATGACGCCCCCCAACAATCCCATGAATCCTTAAACAATCCAGCATCGGCAAATCGCGTGATCTATGGATTAAATCGAGTTTTGGAAAGTGATTCAACGTCTATAGTTACATCATGTACCGTCAATCATCTGCATTTAATCGGAGAGCAATCTCATTTAGTAAACAAGGACAATGTAGTTGAACCTAAAACAGGCACCGTACTTCAGGTTCCCAAAGCAGGAATGAGAGTATTAAGAGATAACCCCCATTATTGTCAAACAGCACTATGGGAGGCTTTGAATGCTTAACGCTAATAAGCACTTAAACATTGCAGTGTTACCTGGTGATGGAATCGGCGCAGAAGTGACCCACGCAGCAATTCCTATATTTGAACGATTGCAACTCCCTATACGTCTGAGTTTTGGGGACATCGGATGGTCCTATTGGAAATCGGAAGGCACGCCAATCCCCGCGAGAACCTGGCAACTCATATCTAATTCAGATACCACATTATTAGGAGCAATCACCAGTAAACCTCAAAGAGAGGCTATCAAAGAACTGGCAACTCAATTTCAGTATGACAAACTCAATTATCTTTCACCTATTATTCAATTAAGACAAAAGCTGGATCTGTTTGCCAATATCAGACCATGTTTTTCTATTAAAGACGAAAAAAGAGAATTTAATTTTTGCATTATCCGTGAAAATACAGAAGGCCTTTATTCGGGCTTTGATTATTATCCTTTGCCTGAATCAATCAATGATTTAATCTATGAAAACGAACGCTGGCGCACTATTCCAGCAAATGAGATCAGCTGTACTTTAAGATTACAAACAAAATCGGGATTAATCCGATTATTTCAATTTGCCTTTGACTACGCATCAACTCAAGGCATTAATCGGGTTACCTTTGCAGATAAACCCAATGTCTTGCGCCAAAGCAGTAATTTTGCCCGAGAATTATTTGAGGATATTGCCAGTCACTATCCTCACATCAATGCAGACATATTAAATGTGGATGCAGTAGCTTTATGGTTGATTAAACGACCAGAAGAATTTGGAGTAATAGTTGCCGAAAACATGTTTGGCGATATATTATCTGACGTTGGGGCTGGCGTTATGGGAGGCTTAGGCTTTGCGCCCAGCGCCAATATTGGCGAAAAAAGCAGTTACTTTGAGCCGGTTCATGGTAGTGGACCACAAATGAAAACTCACAGTGCCAATCCAAGTGCAATGTTCTTGACAATTTCTATGCTCCTGAATCATTTTGGTTTTAATGTGCAAGCAAAAAAAATTAGTGATTCGGTAGCCGCGGTTGTCCGTGAAGGACGTTTTATTACCTATGATTTGGGAGGCTTTAGCACGACGAAGGATATGGCTAAGGCAATTATTGATCACTATACGCAAATACAAGTCGAACGTGGAGACGCTTCATTTACTCTCAAGGAGAAGGATTCATTATCCACCACCATCCAGAAACTAAAAGAATACAGTACTTCAGAGATATCAGACGCGCTTGATTCCTGTGGTATTGAAGGCGCATTACTGCATATTAAACCCTTAACACCTGGATTGAAGCTTGTTGGACCCGCTTATACTGTCCTGTATAAACCGAATAAAAACAAATCATCAACTTTCAAAAATGCTGCGAATTATATCGATAAAGTCCCCCCTCATTCTGTAATTGTAATCGATAATCATGGTCAAAATGACTGTACTGTTTGGGGTGATATTCTGACACAGGTTGCTCTGCAAAATCATATTGCAGGTACTGTAGTTCATGGAGCAGTTCGTGATGTAAAAAATATTCGCACTGTTACATATCCCTTATTTTGTACTGATGTTTCTATGCGCTCAGGTAAAAATCGTGTTCACAAAACAGGGGAACAATGTTCATTAAACATTAATAAAGTACCCATCAATCCTGGCGATATGATAGTTGCAGATGATAATGGAGTCATTGTAATTCCCTTACAATGGTTAGCAGAAGTTATCGATAAGGTGCAAAATATTAAATCAACCGAAGACAAGATAAAATCTGCAGTTAAATCGGGCAGTACTCTTAAACAGGCCAGAACCAGGTTTCACTACGATCAACCTTGGTTAGATGATAAAAAATAAGGAATTATCTTGCAGGCTCTTGATGATTATAAGTTGATTGATATTCACTATCATGCCAATCCCGATCTTTATCTGCGCCGTTGGGATGCTCTTGAAGCAGGTAAAATCTATCAAAGCATCAATGGAGCTGTCGTTTTAAAAAGTCATCTGGGAGCAACCAGTATTCAGGCGACTCTGGCTCAAAGAATAGGGTTACCTGTCTTGCCCTCATTAGTATTAAATCACATCGCAGGTGGAATAAATTTTAGGGCGGTTCTCCAGGCGCTGAATGAATATCAACCCCTAATACCTGCCCGAATGATTGTACATTTCCCCACGATAACGGGACGAAAAATCAAATCACGATTGTCTCGAACAGTGACTCATCCGGAATTAGCCCCGTATAGTCTGAGACATGAAACACTTTTTAATGATCACTACCAACTGCGGGATGAAGTAATTGATGTATTAAAGATGGCAAAAGATTATCCCATTGTCCTTTCTACCGGGCATGCATCAGCTGATGAACTCTATCAATTGGTAGATGCCTGTATCCAATACAATGTAAGGTCTTTATTGCTTAATCAACCAGCAAACCCGCTCACCAATTTAAATGCCACACAATTAAAAGAATTAGCCAAACACGAATTCATCTGGATAGAGCAAACTCTGTTGACCTATGTATTAGAGCATCAAACTAAAGAAGATTTTGGTGAAGTACTCAGCTCGTTGCCACGAGTCATATACAGTTCAGATCTTGGACAAACCGATCAAATGGATATTAAACATTGGATTGATTATTCAGAACACGTGTTCTCTGAATTGAAATTATCGGAGCAACGAAAAAAAGAACTTCTATCTCTTAATGCACTAAATATTCTGAAGTTATGATCTAATACGGTTCAAAACCAGGTAACACAACCATCTCTCTTGAACTATTTTAAACCCACGGCGAATTCATAAGATCAAAGAAAGAGCTCACGTAAAAAATCCAGTGTAGTTATCCAGGAACGATGATCAGCACTCTCGTTATAATGCAATCCCATCTCATCATCATTGGCCTCAGGATTAGTAAACGAATGTTGCGTGTGCCCATACATATGAATTTGCCAATCGGCTTTTCTTTCATTCATTTCACCTGCGATATGACTTATTTGATCGGGCTTAACCAAGGGATCATCATAACCATGTAAAATGAGTATTTTACTGTTAATCGGTTGATAGTTCGAATGTTCAGGGGAAGTAAGCAAGCCATGAAAACAGACAACGCCTTTAACATCTGCCTGTGAACGAGCCAAATCCAACACACATAACCCGCCAAAACAATAACCTATGGCCGCAATGTTTGTTTTATCTACACAAGGTAATTGAGTCAATACATCAACCGCTGCGTTTATACGTGCGGCTAATTTAGATCTATCCTGCATCAAAGGAGCCATTAAGGCTCTTCTTTCTGTTTTATCAGCTCCTGTTCGGGCTTGCCCATACATATCTACTGCAAAACCGACATATCCTAATGCCGCAAGTTGTCTGGCTTTATTACAAAAAGTTTCACTACGACCAACCCAATCATGAACTACCATCACAGCAGAAAGAGGTTGAGTCAAATTGCTATCGTAAGCAATAAAGCCTCGACATACGGTCTTACCGTCCATATATTCTATTTCATTTGTTACTATCACGTTGATTCTTAAGAATAAAAAAACAAACTATATAGAATAGAATATACAGATACAAGTTTTATTATTCATCGGATGCAGGAAGCAATTACTGGTAAGAATGCAATCGATCCATGTGACCGATTGCCTTATAAATTGATTTGATATTATTCGGCACCAGCTCCACCGCCTGGCATTTTCGCAGGTCCGCCGCCACCACCGCCGCCACCGCCGCCGCCTCCACCACCAGATGAAGAGCTGCTACCTGAAGCAGACGCATCGCCCCCTCCAGAAAGAGCTTGACTGTTTATGCCAAGTTTCTTATCGGCAATAGCCCCCATTTTTTGTCCCATTTGTGCTTGTGCGCCTTGAGTCTGTTCAGCACCTGCTTTTACCCCGGCTTTCAACTCATCACCCCAACCAGCGGCTTCCTGCCCCAAACTTTCTGGCGTACCGCCTATCCATCTTAATACCTTGTCTGGCAAATATGAAATCAGAGTAAATGCTTTTTGAACAATAATAAGGTATGTGGTGGTATATATCAGTATAGAGAAGAAATACGCATAAACACCTGCCCAATCAGTATAACCGATTGAACCATAACCTCCTGTACCGGAACCACCAGTATCAAAATTTTCCTTACCCGGCAATTGGAAACCCCCGTATTTGGTACCGGATTTATCCAAGTCATAATTACCTGTTTGAATAAACGATATCGCATGATCGAATCCTGCGTTCAGTATCCAAATGCCTACATAGGACAATGCAATTGCTGAAATATATCCAATGATCATCATGGAGGGTCTTAAAAACACATTCATCAAAATCATAATGGCTGCTTCACCTTTACCAAATGCATCATGACCTTCGGGATGAGTAACCCCTAAAGCAACGATAGGCGCCGCGACCATGGCCTCGATCACCGCAATGAGCCAGGCAATCGTTCCAAATGTAAAAATCATGTAGGGCAAGACCGGAATATAATAAGCGGTAACAAATCCTACCGAAACCATGGTTCCAACCCATGCCAGTAACAGTGGCATGGCTAATCCGATTAACGCAAATATAAACAATCCAAAAGGAAACAAGATAGCACTACTTACGGCTATATTAACTAGCATAAGCCATAGATTAGCCGAGAAATTAATGTAGTAGATTCCCATATTCGACAGAGCAACGATCGGGTTTATCCCCGGCTCGGAAACCTTCATCAATCCCGCTTTAAATATTTCCTTCATTCCTTCCAAAGGAACCATCAAGAAGGCCATAACCACCTGGTTAATAATGTCAGAAAACATTTTCAAAAGCATATTATATAAGTTTCTGAAAATGGCATTATAAAATAAATTTCCAAACATCCTTCCTAAACAAAAGGAGAAGAACAATATTCTAACTCGACCGCAATCAAAATCACCTTTTGGCAAATAATATTGTTCAGTAGATATGCTGAACTTCATCATATTGGCAAATTGAAGAGGTGCTATCCCTGGTTGCCCTGGTAATCGAACCATCACAGAGTTATTAACGAACCCATAAACAGTTGATGACTGCAGATTGCCGATTACCTTACGTTGAGCATCATCCTTCAAACTGGGTTTCTGAACTAAATCACCTATCGTAGACCCATTAATTACTGCCTGTACTTTATCCAAAGGAGACTTATCACCTGCAAACCAGGTACATAATAAAGCATAGGGTCCAGAGCAGCTATTCTTTTCACCAAAGCTCGAAACCAAATTTGTAGGATCAAAAGTACTCGTATCCAAACCCGTATTAGTATCGAATTGATTGGAGCCAGTTATTGCATTACCATTTAATTTCACCAAATCGAAAAAATAAGAGCCGGCCAGAATCCAACCTTGATTTGTCGCTTTATTGATAAAATCACGTGAAGAATTATCATTGTTTACATCATTTGCCTGCTTTATAAGATTAAGCGTTGGCATCATTATGGCGTTATAATCAGTAATCGCACCTAAAAATTCCGTTCCGTTAAACAGTACGCCTGAATTGGTACCTGTTGGCGTCGGTACTGGCCCCCAAATCTCGCAATTTTGTGAATAATCAGTACATATTTGACCTTGAGCGGTATAAGGTACACCGAATTGTTGTTTGGCAACCTTTGAGAAATTTGTTGATGTAGTTCCAGGATTCGTACTGGCTAAGTCAGGATCATTATTAACGATAACCTGAGCCACGGTAGATAAACTTATATACATTTGCTGAATTGCAATCGCTCTCGACATTTGCGCTGTTTCAAGTTGAGAGGCTGTAAGTTGCTTATAAAGATTAGGGCTGGTAGAACTCGAGCTTTTATTCGGATCGACCAAATCACTTATCGTGTTCCATTTAAGGGTTCCGCAAATCCCATTTAAAAAATACAAAGGTGAAGTGGAATCAAAATTGGGCATTGGAAGCGTAAAACTGTTAGCTCCTTTATTATTACTCTGTGTCATCACCGCATTAACTGTTCCTAAAAAATCTTGAACTGATGTTTTGCAAAAATTATCCATGGCGGTAGTAGGATTTCCTGAGCAAGGGCCTACATCACTCGCTTGCGACTCCAGATAACTTTTCCTTTGTGCTTCTATTTTATTTTGCAAGCCTAACATACACACTTGGCCCGCAAGAATAGTCATTGCCCCATCGGAAACACCACCAGTCGATGACGCGGTCAACGCATCTGCTGGATTCGTCTGCGCCTGGATGATGACCCCTCCCCGATTTAAATAACCCAAAGCAGCTTCCCATACCTTATCTGCTGCACCAATCCCCTGTACAATGACCCACATGACAAAAATCTGCATTAAGCAATAGCCAGAGGCTTTGGGAATTAATAAAGCCAATCCCATAGTGGAACGCAAAGGGATCCATATTGAAGACCATTTTTGTCCAAGCATCTGCCCTTCATGGGCAGTATTCATAGTAGACACCAGGAGGGTGTACATTATGATGATTCCACCCAATGCTAATACTGCGGAGTTGAATACGCCAAACATGGTGCCCATAATCTGGCTTCCTGTGCCATGCAGCACGCCGTCAACCACACCAAATAGATTACCCAGAAAAATGACGGAAAGATCACTTGCCGGAGGAGCAAAACTCAAAGCAGCGGAGTCGGCAGCGAAAAGCAAAGCGGGACACAAGGTCAGGAGAACAGTTAAAACCAGTTTATTCATTCTTTCTCCCCCAATATACCTTGCCTGTACCATTCTTTAATAGTACAACCCAATTTTCTGTGTTTAATTTGGAAATACCAAAAATGATAACGAAATGCCAAAACCAGTGCGATCAGCATAACAACCAGACTCACAATTGTGGCTTTAAACGATCCGTAAAATAATTGATATCCCATATAAATAAAAATCATAAAGGCAGCTGCTAACATAACAATGCTTAAACGCAATAATGCATTTTGTTTTATTACCAAGTCAGCATCAGATAATTTCAGCTTATCTACAGCCGAATCAAAAGATTCAACTTCAACTTCCTTCTGAGTTACGAATAAACGCTTGAATCCATTTAGAAGATAAAGGGTAAATGCCTTCATTCTGTCCCAATCAGACCATGCGCGAATGTTGATGATTCGCTTGAAAATACTACCAATCCTAGTACCTGATTTCTTTTTCATATTTTTTACTTTTTTAATAATGGACTTTTACCCTTCATAATATACTATAGTAGTATGTAGTGGATTCGTCCATCAACTTATCACAGTAAAAAAAGAGTAAAAAATGCCTGATCTCAGTCACGAAGCATCTGCTAAATACTGGTTTGAATATTTAGACCCCATGATTTACAGAGTAATTACCTTTATGGAAAGTGTTGAAGACTGGACTCTTGATGGAAATCCTGAGTTTGAAGAAGCAATGACTCAGTTGGGTAAAGAACTGGATGATATCGAAAAAATTGACCTGGGAATAATGGCTGAAGAAGAAAAATTTATCCGTATTGTAGGAAACATTAAATCAGGTAGAGGACTACGCTTACTTCAGGCAATAGATACTGTTCACCCCGGAAGTGCTTCCAGGGTATTAATTCATGCCGAGGAAACCAGTATTGGCAGTCATGATCCTGCCGGCTTTTTCCTGAAAAGAAATATAGTATTTGAACGTTTACGTTTATTGTCGCGAGTTTTTTGTCAATACCGCCTGAAACTCGTTTTACGCGCACTTGAAGGGGATGAATAATGAAGTTAATGTCAAAATGTTCACTAGTTACGTTGTTTTGCCTTACCAGTTATTCTGTAGTTGTTACTGCTACAGGGAATATTATGGACGATCCAATTCCAACCACAAATAACAGTGATTTGACCACGTATTTAAAAAATCTGGGAAACTATCTGGGCTTTGACTTAACAACTAAAAATCCTCCAACCCCTCCAGAAAATTATACTGCAGCATTACTAAACGAAGTCGATGCCAGTCTCTTTCAAAATTATCTATTTAGTACCTTTTTTGGGGCTCTTCCTGTAAACGCGATGAATCAAGTAGTAAAACAATTTGTACCAACCGCTACTCCTGGTGCCAAGGGTTTAAACGATCTTGCCAATACAACGTTCAAGAATTATGCTGGCGACTCCTCCTCAAACAATAATAATGTTACTGCTTCTCCTTTGCTTGATCAGCCAACCTCAAATAAAGGTTCATTCTTACCAGACCCGGTAAGTCAGGCAATTTTTAATATTTTAGGCACCCCTGATTTTTCTTATTGTATGAATAATGATGCTTCTGCCTGGAATAAAGGAGATTGTCAGTATAAGTATCAAGATAAAGTAATCTATAATACGGCTGGCTATATTCCTCAAGCAACAGAGTTCTTTAGTTATGGCTACAATCAAAAATTCATCAATCAACTTAATAGCAACTCATTGATAGCCCCATTACTCTATTCAAACGATCAAATTCCCTCCTCAGATGCAATGCAATCCGTGTCAAAACCAGGGTCATCTCCAGGTTTAACTGCACAAAATCAAGCTCAGATAGCAAATAACTTCATACGCTATGCTTCTGGAATGGTATCACCATCCTCTTTGCCCAAATTGAAGGACTATGGCGATTTATATATATTGGCAACCAAAAACGCTGGAGCCAATCCTCCTGATGCTCAGCAAATGCAAGCCCAAGCCACATTGAGCAGCTACTTTAACAACCTGAGAGTGTACGCTGCGCAAAGCTCCGTTGGTATTAGCAATTTATACTATATAATGTCCAAACGATTGCCTCAAGAACAACCCTCTCCAGGCGGCAATAGCTCACCAGTGGTATCGCAGGCATTAAGTGAATTTAATATGGCAACATGGCGAATATTGAATCCTAAAGCACAAACTGGCAAAGATGGACTCCCAACACAGTGGATGCAGCAGCTGGATACAGCTTCCTCAGCGACAATTCAAAAAGAAATTGCCGTATTACTGGCAGAAATTAACTATCAAATGTATTTGGATCGTCAATTGCAGGAGCGAATTCTATTAACGAATACAATCATGTTGATGCAGAATTTAAAAGCAAGTGAACCATCTGCCGATTTTAGCACTCAAGGTAGTGATGCTGAGTCCACTACTTCAGATACCAGTGAATAATATCCTCATTGAAGCTCCTGGAACAATCCAGGAGCTTATTCATCCAAAACAATTTTAGCGTACACAATAATCGAATCAAAACGCTTAAATCTGCAAAAAACCGATGTATGTCACTTGAAAGTCACATCGGATTTCCTAAGCAATGGTTGCATTAAATTGCCAGGATAGCATTTTTTTGTTGCTGAACAAGAAAAATTCTCCAAATTGATTTTCTTCTGAATGTGCATTAATTGATTCACTTTAATGAAAATCAGTAAAACAGAGGTGCAAAAAATAGCTGATATGGTATTATTCCAATCAAAATTTTAAACGAATATTGAAATTACCTGCAAAGGAATAATTAATCTCAGGATGAGTTAACCCTTATATCAGTGAGCAGTTATGTCCAAACCCTATGTTTTTTATATCAGTGGGATGAGCTGCGCGAGTTGCAGTAACGGAATTGAAGCTTATCTAAAAGCAACTAAAATCCCGGAAATTGACTCCTTTCATGTTGATTTCTCAACTCAGGATCCCAAAAAAACGACGATAATACTTAAAAACCCCGAGATTGACCCTGCTAAAGAAAATCACCAACGCATTTGGAACGATATTAAAGGCCATATTGAAGATATTGGGTACAAGTGCGAAACATATAACTACAGTCCAAATAACAAACATAATGCCCAGGAAAAAACGACCACTCCAGAACTAGAACAAAATACCAATCCAAAAAAAGAATCCTCCAACACGCTATTTGATTTGGGAAAAAAAATTCTTGCGTCTCATTGGTTTCTCGGGGCATCAGGATGTATTTCCGGAATAGCGTTACTGGTACTGTCTCTGACCATGGGAGGATTACCATTACTTGCCATGCTCCCGCTTGCTGGCCTAAGTATCGTGTTAACACTGCTGCTTGGAGCGCGTTCCTATTCTGAAGCATGGAAAAAATTCGTTACTACCCAAACCTTAACCATGGACACTCTATTTGCCATAAGCACCATTTCTGTGATTGTGGTATCCCTTACTTCATTTTTTATACCATGGCTTCCTATGATGTTTGAAGCAGGATTGCTTATTTATGGCTTTAGACATATTGGGATTGCTATAGAAGAAACTATCAAAGAAAAAATCAGTTCAGCACAGTTTCAAGACAGAGCCCCAAAACAAGTGAGATTGTCATTGCCTGACGGTACGCAAGATATGGATTTGCATCAAATTAAGAAGGATGACTTCATTGTACTATTTCCAGGTGAAATTATCCCAATGGACGGACTTTGTGAAAATGAAAGTATTATTTATACCACGATCATTACCGGCGCAATTTTGCCCAGACATTTTCGTGCGGGAGAAAAAGTACTTGCGGGTATGCGGCTGGCAGATGAGGTTCCTTCTTTAAAAATTCGCGTGCTGAGACCAGCAAAACAATCCTATCTTGCACGACTTGATGAGGGTATCGAACAATCCATCAATGAAAAAGCACCACTGGAGATAAAAACAGGAAAACTTCTTGCCTATTTTATTCCTGCGGTCATCACCTTGGCCATTACCTCCGGTATTATAATAGGTATATTCTTCCCTGCTGCAATCGCAATACAATGTGCCATATCTGTCCTGGTTTCAGCATGTCCTTGCACCTTAGGCTTAATTATCCCTCTGGCAGTAAAAACTGGAATTCATAAAGCAGCAGAGCATGGAGTACACTTTAAAAATTCTAAAATTCTGCAAGAAGCGGAGCAAATAGATACCATAGTATTTGATCTGAATGGTACATTAACTACAGGAGTTCCAATAGTAAAACGTTATTCTGTTATTAATAACGCCAATATCTCTCCCGATGATTTTCTGGCTCTGTGCTCCGCACTGGAAGAAAGCTCAACACATCCCGTAGGTAAATCAATCCATGCTTATTGCAATAAAAACAGTTCTCGAACATTTTCTGTTACAAAACCCAATGACTCACATCATTCAGGCATCTTTGGATGCATCAATGGCAAAGATTACACCATAGGCAGTCCTTCTCTAATGAATGAGATTGGTATTTCAACAACATCCATAGAAGCAAATCTTGAGTTGGAAGCTGGAGATAGCCTTGTATTTATGGCTGAAGAAAAGAATCTGATTGGATATATTATTATTACCGATCCCCTACGAAAAGATGCATTTAAAACCATCAAAACATTGACTGACATGGGCAAGGTAGTACATCTATGTACCGGAGCCGACGAAAAAACGGCATTACGCTATGCCAAGGCCTTAGGCATAACCAACATCCATGCAAACGCTGTTGCTACTGATCTGGAAAATGGCGATAAATCCAAACCTGCTTACATAAAAGGCTTACAGCTCAAAGGACATAAAGTAGCCATGGTGGGAGATGCCGCCAATGATGCCCGAGCCATAGCCGCCAGTGATCTGGGCATTGCCGTGCTCTCTCAGGATAGTGATGAATTAACCCAACAACATGCTGGTGCAGTAATCCAAAATGGCACCTTATTGCCTATAATTAGTACCTTTGCTGTTTCTCAACAAACGGTATCGAATATAAAAGAGAATTTACTTTTTAGTCTTGGCTATAATATAGCCGCGGTACTGGTCGCTGGAGGGTTACTGGTAGCTGTTGGAATTACCCTGAATCCAGCAGTTGGGGTCGCATTAATGGCAATTCAAGCCAGTCTCATTCTGCTCAATGTCTATCGTTTTAAAGAACAACCGGTCAAACAACTTCAGGAAACACAACAGCCTCAAGAGGTATTTGGCTCATCTCATCAAGTGATAAAGAAACACTCACCAGTCCATCAGATCACAGCATCTAATGAATACTTTGAGACACTTAATAGCACTGAGGCTAACTCCCCCCCCCTCAATTCGGGGTATCTATGGAAGATTGTATCAGCGCCTCAATCTGAAGCGAATAAAGTGCAACAAAATACAGAAGATAGATCTGGTTTAGAATGTAATATCTGATATGAGTGAATCCAAACTTAATTAAGCTCAAACAGAACCATGCATTTTATAACGCGTGTCAGGGATGGCAAGTTGAATAAACCGCACCATTGATAAACCACAGAAGACATCTTAATCAATTACTGTACATCATTGCAATTCGATATCAAAAAAGTGACAATAAGGCAAAAAATAGACGAGGTTGATTTTAATGCCAGCAGAAGTAGTGAATCAGTTAGTAACCGCAGAAGAAAAACCTGGAATTCAAAGTTTAAAAATTCTGTCAGCCAATGCAATCGCAAAAACAAACCCCAGTTTATTTTTTACCCTGCACAACAAAGGTATGCCACCTGAAATACACGATGATTATGTTAATGCAACCATACAGCAAAAGGTCGATGAGCAAGTAACTGTTTATAAAGAAAAAAAACAAGAACGCCATGATAATATTGATGATTGTACCGAGAGGCTCTCTTCAAGTGAATGCTTCGTAAAAGTCTCATCATGTACTTTTTCTATGATGTTCAGTGGTTTACATGTAGGAACCTATTTTATTCTTAAAGCGGCCGAAACAACCCCCTCTACTCAATTAACATTTATCTGCACCATACCGGTTACCTTTTTCGTGAGTCTGTGCGTTGGAATGTGTCTGGCGAAACCTGCTGCGAGAGGGTTAGCACATTGTTTTATACCCTCTGTATCCGATCATCTGACTATTGATTTGAATGAAGTTGAGAGTAATTCTGTCTTAAAACGCCCATAAACAGTTCTCCAGGATCACATTATCGCTTTATTTTATTCGATAGGAACGTAAATCCAGCGGTAACCAATGTTTGAATTAAAATAATGGGCACAGTATTCGCTTTCCCAAGATTTTTTACCAACAAACGAGGTGCCGTTACAGCAAGTGTATTAAATAACACACTGAAGAAGCGTCCTGATTTACGATATTTAATTGCAATAAAAATAGTTGGACTTAAAACTACGGCGATAAGAACACCGTATTGATGAATGACATTTCTTAAATACACTTTATGCATTTGTAATCGATGTTGGTGATTTTTTAATCGATTTGTTATTAGCATTATCTCTAGTTTCGTTTTCTTCCGTGAGTTCATGTGTATTAGGCTCTTTATTAGAAAAAAATTCTCTGGTATTTACAAAACTCATATTTTTTAAATGAATACTTAAGTATTTCATTAAAACGAATAAGATGATGACATTGACAACCAATATTAAAGAACAGGTTAGAGCAAAACTTCCCAGTACTCTAAATAAATAATATCCTGACAATATCATTGTTGAAAACCATACTGAAAGAAGGATAACGAATATCATACAAATAGTTAAAACTAAGGGATAAATACTCTGCCCTGCCAGTCTGGCCTCACATTTTAGTAATGCTAAAAAAGTCTTATAAAGATTTAAATATTCAGAAATATAACCTTCTAAATGCTCCAATACTTTGATCATTTTCTTAATAATGCAGCCAATAACACTCCTACTCCTGCAGCAACGAGTACTGAAGTAAGCGGTTTTTCTTGAATTTTCTGTACTAGTTTATCTGAGTACTCTTTAACGACTTCTTCAGCATCAGATACTTTATGAACGCCTTCTTGATACACTTCGTTAGCAAATTTTTTGCCTTCGTTAATTAAATCTTCTGCAGCTGCAGCAACATGAGAACTATTGGTATTTCTATTTTTAATATCAACTTTTGATTTTGTAGAGGCCATTGTAATCATCCTTGAAAAAATTATATTGTTTAGTGTAGTTCAGATAACAGTATTTTGCACCAAGGCCTGACTAAATTCAGTATTCAATTTCTTCCTCAGTATTAAATTGTTTTAAATAGTTTAGAATAATCACAAATTTCAGGAGTTATAATGAATCAATTTTTTCATGGCATGCTCTATTTACTACAAGGTTTTCAGCATCTTCTCACTCATGGTCTGAAGCGATTTATAATCGTGCCAATGGCCTTAAATTTTATCTTGTTCGCGGGATTATTTTATTTTACTTATCATTATGTGTTCTCTTTCACATCCTACTATCTGGACAAGTTACCCTCCTGGCTAAGCGTTCTCAGTGGGATATTTTTTATTATTTTTATAATCAGTTTTTTCTTACTGTTTTTCTCCTTGTTTACGGTAGTATTTAATGTAATAGCGGCTCCTTTTAATGGCTTATTAGCAGAAAAAACCCAAATTATTCTTTACAACAGTAGGCCGCCATCACTTCCTTTTTTTAAAATGGCACTTCGTACAATGAAACGTCAAGGAGAGTTTTTAAAATTCTATTTACTACGTTTTTTCGGTATCTGTCTTTTATTTTTCGTACCCTTTATCCAACCTGTGTATCCTTTCTTATGGTTTTTGTTCACCTCATGGATGATCAGTGTCCAATATCAAGACTTCGCTATGGATAATAATTTAGTGAGTTTTCAAGACCTGAAACAGAATGTAAAAAATAATAAAATGCGTTCATTAGGCTTTGGGACATGTATCAATCTGGTCAGTTTTATACCGATAGTAAATATCCTGGTCATGCCTGCAGCAGTTATTGGAAGTACCATGCTATTTTGTGAAAACAATAAACATTTGCGAAGGACATCACCAAGCCCTAATTGAAACAACACAAGTCAAACATCCGGTTCCAAGTACTAATTGGAATTAACGATAACAACTCAGACAATTCCCGTTTATCAGTATGCAAGGAGCCAGAGCAAGGCTCCATTTAATCTTACACTCATACTATAAAGTTGGAATTCCATTTGGCCACTGCAACCAATTGTGCTCGGGGTAAGGCAAAGCTAAATCAACCAAATGCAGAGTATAAGCATGCCTTGATAGCGCTGATAAATTTGCCTTACTTTTATGAGGAACTCTTCCATGCAATAAAATCAATGTTCCTTTTGCAACAGGTAAGGGAATACTGTTATTTTCAGGCCAGGGCGACTCATCATACTCTTCAAAGTAAATATCATTGTCCTGACGAAACATGCGTTGCTTTAAGGGAGTATTATCAGGACTTGGGATCACTTCAAGACAACCGTTTTCCAAAGTGGCATCCTCAAGAGCGAACCAGAACCCAAGAGCATCACTATTTTGCCCGTAAATATAAGTACTGTCTTGATGACAAAGGACCTCTGCTCCTATCCCTGGTTGTTTGAAAATATACATGGACTGAACCAATCCTACCGTCTTCAAACCGAGTTGATGGCCAATATTTTTAATCCGTTCATCACGAGAGTACTGTCTAAAAATCGGATCGAGCTCATGCAAGGCATGACCGATTTTATTAATTGATTGCTCGAAAGGACGTGTTTGAACTCCCTGCTCATCAAAAGCGCCCGCTTCAAAAAAATAATGGATTTTATCGCCTGAATCTAAAAAATACTGTTTTTTAGCATGCTCGTTAGTTTGAGTCGAAAACACTGTTTTGGGAATTTCATCTTGATTATTCTGGATAAGGGTCTTTATTCTATCCTGCAAAATATCACAGTCTTCTTTTGTAAAAAAATCTTGAATTACCAAATAGCCATTAGTGAAAAAGAAATCACATTGATCATTAGAAAGCTGCATCCTAAGCTCCTGAGAAATCAGATCATAGAGAAAAGTCACCTTTCTCTATAAAGTGGTTAAAAAATTCGGGCTAATTGTTCCATCACATCATCCACAGTAATGAGTTTCATGGCTTCATCTCCATGCACTTGTGTACCCCATACATTCTGAGCAAGAGAACACCCCAAAACGGTCTCCACTGCCTGTGGATATCGATTAACAACCAAATGCTGAAATGTATATGGTCCTGAAATTAACGGATTGGTGACTGCGTGCAAAGCAACAACAGGTGTATTTACAGCAGCAGACATATGTGATGGACCGGTATCTGGACAAAGAACGGCCTTTGCTGAACTGATAACCGCCAGTAATTGCTTGGGTTTGGTTTTTCCAACCAGATTTGTCGCTGGGATGACTTGAAGTATCTGATCAGCCAACAAACGGTCGTATTCTCCTGGTCCCCCTGTCAGCACTATTTGAACCTGCCATCGCTCTATAGCCTGTTGTAAAAGTGCGATGTACCGATCTACTGGCCAACTTCGCTCTGGTTTACTGGCAGCAGGATTAACAACCAGGATGGGATCTTTCAATGGCACATGATTTTGCGCCCACTCATAATCAGCGGCAGAAACAGGTAAATCCCAACGAATTACTTTTTCCTGAATACCCAAAGGTTCCGCAAACTTTAAAAACCCCTCTAATGTATGTTCCTGCCCTGGACTGATTCGCTCTTTCACAAACCATCCATGTGCATCATTGGCACGATGAGAATCATAACCAATCTTACGTTTTGCTTTGATTAAAGGATAAAGTAAATTGGTTCGGAGACTTGCTTGTGGCGCTAATAAAATGTCAAATTGACGTCCACTCATCTGTTTTTTAAATTGCCAGTAATCCGCAATTTTTTGGGGTTTATTAATAACGATAAACTCAACACCCTCCATGCCTTCTACTAGATCATAAGCTGGTCGGGAAATAATCCAGGTTAATTGAGTATCTGGAAAACTGGCTTGCAGAGTTCTGATTAATGGAACCAGCATCAGGACATCTCCCAAAGCAGAGAGCCTGACAATACAAATGGACTTAATCATTTTGTAACACAAATCGGGAACCGCAATAAGGACATACTTCTACCCCGGTTTTTTCAATCGGTAAATACACCTTGGGATGCGCGTTCCATAACTCCATTTCATCCGTTGGACAACTTAGTGGTAACTCACTACGATGTACGACATAATTTTTTTTGGTGCTTGCCGGTTCTTTAGTTGATTTTGACATGTTGTTCCTTTGCGGCATGATATAAATTAAGAAAACTCATTATCTAATATTTCCCTTGTTTTCGCTAGAATCTCATCGCTAAAAGTCATATTTTGCGGATCATAACGAAGGACATCTTCCCAATGTCTCAACCAGGTAAGTTGTCGTTTAGCTAATTGTCTGGTTGCAGCAATACCTTTTTCGCCCAGAGACGAATAATCAAAGTCACCTTGCAGATATTCAAGCACCTGCCGATAACCAACGCAACGCATGGATGGTAAATCGTGATCCAGATTCCAACGACTTTGCAGCTGTTGTACTTCCTCAACCAACCCATCCTGTAACATTTGCTTGAAACGCAAAGCGATTCGCTCATGCAGCCAGGTTCTTTGTTCAGGAAACAGAACAAAATTAACAAAACGAAATTTTGTTTGCGTCTTCTCTTGAGCAAGAAAACGAGATAGTGGAACCCCGGATAGATAATAAACTTCCAACGCTCTTTGGATACGTTGTGCATCATGAGCATGAATACGACGTGCAGTTTCCGGATCCAGTTCCTGCAGTTTTTGATGAAGAGCGCCCCATCCTTTATGGGCAGCCTCATCCTCTAATTGCTTCCGCATGGATTCATCAGCTTCAGGCAACTGTGATAAACCTTTTTGCAACGCATTAAAATACATCATGGTTCCACCCACAAGTAAGGGTATTTTGCCTTTTTTGATGATTGACTCACAAAGGGTTGTCGCATCAGTGCAAAATTGAGCGGCTGAATACGATTCAACAGGATCCTTAATATCAATTAAATGATGAGGCGCACGTAGCAACTCATGGTTTGACGGTTTCGCGGTGCCAATATTCATCTCCCTGTATATCATGGCTGAATCAACACTGATAATTTCAAAGGGGAGATGCTGCACCAGTTCGCAGGCTAAACCCGTTTTTCCTGAAGCAGTTGGTCCCATCAAACAAAAAATCAAATTAGTCATGCAACAACATCCGACAATCCTCAATAGTTAAGGCTTTAAAGGCATCCTGATATTTTATTTCCTGATGTTGAGCGTGCAGCAACAGGTTATTTAATTCCATGCGCTCTTCCAGGCTAAAATACTTTGGATCAAAAATCTGACTCTTGCTCAAAAGTTCAAGCAATGTATTAAAATGAATCTCGTTCAATTCAAAAAACGAATGAATAAACATATTCAGATCTAAATAAGGTAATTTAATGGGTACTGTCCGAATGAGTATACTGTTCTCTTTAAAGAGTTCCATCTGAATTCCCAATTGAGCCAGGTAATATTTTAACTCATCCATTCCCAGGCTAGGCTGTTTCGGTACTGAACAGGTAACTGGCACTAATAATGGTCTGCTCTCTAAGGGTAACGTTGCATGACCTAACTGACTTTGGACCCATTTCTGATGAAAGGCCACGATATCAACAATATAGGGTTGCTGTTTTAATAAGACCAGAATGTATTGATTATTTAAAATAACCCAGGAGGCTTCAAGTTCAGATGAAGCTCCCAATACAGTGGTTCTGCCATTTCGAGATGGAGTGAAAACAGGCTCGGAATTTAACTCGCTTAAAGCAGAAAAATTAGGCACAGTCGTGTTTCTTCTCGGCTCAGTTATATAGGAAACCGGTTCAGAAATACCTGGCATCTGGACTGTATTCGACTCAGTAATATGCTCATATTCTACATGACTGGTTACAGCAGCTGTACCTAAAGCTTTGCGCAACTGGGAAACAAAGAAATCATGAATTAAACGCGGTTGTTGAAATCGTACTTCATGTTTTGTTGGGTGTACATTCACATCTACTTCAGCACTACCCAGATCAAAATACAATAAACAAGCAGGAAACCGGCCTGGATGCAAAAGACCATCATAAGCCTGTTTAAGTGCGTGATTGATTAATTTATCCTTAACCATTCGTTGATTAATATACACCCATTGCCTGTCATTCTGACTGCGTTGATATCCAGGGCCACTTATCCAGCCCTGGAGACTCATTCCGGCCATTTCGACATTAAGATAAAGAGCATCGTTCATAAAAGCAGAGCCAAATATTTTTGTCATCCGGTTTACTTTTGCCTGCTCATTTAATGCTGGAGCTAAAGACAAGACCTGTTTATTGTTATGTTTCAAAGTTATGGCAATAGCTGGAGCACTTAATGCGAAACGCTTAACCACCATTTCTATGGCCTGAAACTCCAGTTTTTCTCCCTTCAAGAATTTTTTTCGTACCGGAGCATTAAAAAATAAATCAACAACATCTATAGTAGTTCCTACATTTCGCGCACATGGGGATACACTGATATCGGTGCCTTGAATCCGCAGCATCATAGCGTGCTCTTGATGAGCAGGTCTTGAACTTATAGTGACTTTAGCTACAGAGGATATACTGGCCAGAGCCTCTCCTCGGAACCCCATGCTGTCAATGGCATATAAATCATCAAGTTTTGTAATTTTACTGGTTGCATGTGCCGCTACAGCCAAAGGCAAATCTTCTGCGACTATACCAGTGCCATTATCGCTGATTTTAATTTGATTCAAGCCGCCATATCCGATCTCTATAATGATGCTGTTGGCACCTGCATCTAATGAGTTCTCCAGCAATTCTTTAACTACTGATGCGGGTCGTTCGATAACCTCTCCGGCGGCAATCTGATTTGCAATTACCGCAGGTAATTGATGTATTCTCATACCCATGCAGAAGGAATCACTAATTTTTGACCTGGTCTAAGGGCTGATTTACCTGAAATACCGTTCATTGCTTGCAGTGCCTCAACCGTTACATGGTAGCGAGAAGCAATCCCCGGCAAAGTATCCCCAGATCTGACGATGTGATAATGAGTTGAAGTCATTGCCTCTATACGAGTGCCATGAGGTGGGTTATCCCAAAAATACCCTTTAATACCTTGAAAAATCGCCTGACTTAAACGAGATTGATAGGCGGAACTGGTCAGATTACGTTCTTCTCTGGGATTTGAAATAAATCCTGTTTCTACCAGAATTGAAGGTATATCAGTTGATTTAAGGACAACAAAACCCGCCTGCTCTACTTTGTTATTATGCAAGTTAGTAAAATTATCCAATTGATTCAATACCCTGCCACCCATTTGCAGACCTGAGTTAATTGTTGCTGTTTGAGATAAATCAATTAATACAGAACGAACGACTCCGTTTGAATCATCCAGCTCCCCAAGATTGACTCCTCCCAGCTCAGAATAGTTCTCCTTTTCTGCAAGCCATCGCGCAGCCTCACTGGTTGCTCCTCGCTGAGATAAAGCAAATACTGACGCTCCATTAGAATGAGGATTGTTAAACGCATCGGCATGAATGGATACAAACACATCTCCATTATATTTTCTGGCAATATCCAATCGCTGTCTAAGCCCGACATAATAATCGCCAGAACGGGTCAATACCGCTCTCATTCCTGGTTGTCTGTCGATTAATTGTTTTAATTTGAGCGTAATTGCCAAAACAACATCCTTTTCTCTGCTCCGACCAGGACCTCGTGCACCAGGATCTTTACCTCCGTGTCCGGCATCAAGAACCACCACAACATCTCTTAAATATTTATTTGATGGGCTGTGAGGGACTTTTATAGGTTGAGTATGCATTATTGCTGGTTGATTGGAGCTCACGACTTGAGGAGTGTTTGTAATCGGGGCTGTATTATTCGCCAATGCGGGTTTCACTGTGGGTTTAACAGGCTTATTCGGCATGGTCTGATGTACAACAGGAGAAGTGCCTGAGGCTATTATATCAATGCGAATTCCCTTATTTTCCCAGGGCACAGACCTTACCTGAACATTTTGATTTACATCAAAAACCAATCTTAAAGTTTTAGAATCAGATAGTCCACTGCGAATCTGTTTAATAAGTGTTCCGTTTAATCCGAGTTGCTTCAGATTAAACTCCAGACGTGTCGAATTCATATCCAATACAACACGGTTTGGACTAGTTAGGGTAAACAGCCGATGAGTAAACGGACCATTCACTGTAATAAACAGTGACGTTTTTCCAGCTTGTGGTGATACCGTAATATTGTTTAATTGTGCGGCACAAACTGAAGCAGAGCTTATACACAATAGCCAACCAAAAACCCATGCTCGCATATTCATTATTCACCTGCCAGGCAAGCTAAAACTCTTTTACCAGCTACGCTTGATGCAACGGCTTGCATTTCGCGACCAGCCCCTTTAATAACTAATTTAAAACGAATATCAACCTGTGGCAATGCATTTCCAGCATGTTCTGCCCATTCGATACAACAAATACTGTCTCTGGAAAAATAATCGCGGAATCCCAAATACTCTAATTCATCTTCATGGTGTATACGATACAGATCAAAATGATGCACAGGAACATCATCACATAAATAACTTTCTACCAATGAAAAAGTAGGGCTTTTAATCGCAGACTGTATTCCCAGCCTTTTTAGCATTGCTCGAATTATTGTTGTCTTGCCAGTACCTATTTCCCCACTAAAACACAGTGTTAATGGAGGAGCCAAACATGAGGCCAATTGATTTGCAAAACGCACACTAGCCTGTTCGTCGGGCAAATCCAGTATCATTATTTTATCTATATCGTTATTTATCATGGCTTAATACAATTCAATATATTGGGGAGGACATGCAGCAAATCACTTGCCAGGAGACCTGCCTCACCCTTGCTTTTTGCGCAATGATCTCCAGCATCAGCATGAATCCAGACGCCCAGCTTTGCCGAATCAATTAGTGACAATCCTTGAGCACACAGTCCAGCAATAATACCACTCAATACGTCTCCCATTCCAGCAGTAGCCATACCAGGGTTCCCCTTAGGGCAAATAAAACGATGTCCTTCAGCCGATTGGATTACTGTACCTGTCCCTTTTAATACAACAACGCCACCATACTGTTGTTGTATTGTCATCGCGGACTGATATCTGTCCTTTTGAATTTCTTTAGTTGAACAGGAAAGTAAACTTCCTGCCTCGCCAGGATGAGGTGTTAACACCCAATTATCATCCACTTGAGGATGTTCTGAAAGTAAACGTAATGCCGATGCATCTATAACCATGGGTAATTGTGAAGTAATTGCAGCTAAAAACAGGTTTTTTGCCCAGTCACTTTCTCCAAGCCCTGGCCCAATAACACAGACGCTGGCTTTATCTATTAAAGGAGTTAAATCATGTGCTGATTTTACCCCCCAAATCATGGCTTCCGGTATCATAGGTAAAACAGTTTTTGCGTAATCAGGCCAGGTAGCAATGGTTACGGCTCCAGCACCAATTCGCAAGGCTGCTTTTGCAGTCAGACTGATAGCCCCCGGCATACCCGGTCCACCACCTATAACCAAAACATGACCGTAATCACCTTTATGAGAATTTCTTTTTCTCGGTTGTAATGGCAAAGGCACTATCGATTCACTTAACAGAGTTGCATAGGGAGGAAATTTCTCAACTAAAGATTCAAGATTTAAAGTGCTGCAATAAATGTCACCACAATAATCAGGCCCATCCAGAGTATACATTCCTGATTTAAGCGCAATAAAAGTAAGTGTTGCAGTTGCTTGCACACAGAAATTCTCTACTTGCCCGGTATCTGCATTTAATCCAGAGGGAATGTCTAAAGATACAACGGGTAATCCGCTGGAATTGATTTGATTTATGGCGGTGGCAATAACACCATGAACGGGACCATTTAATCCGATCCCCAAAAGTGCATCGACGATTAATTCAACTTCGCTATCCAAAGGCTCATCTGCAGACTGGCAATCGACACCTGCATCTATGGCTTTATTTGCAGCATTTTTGGCTGCAGGCGGTAAATCGGCTATGGCTTTACATTGATAAACAACTACCGATAATCCATGCTCGTGGGCTAACCTGGCAAATACGTACCCATCGCCCGCATTATTTCCTGAGCCACAAAATACGGCTATATGACGAATATGAGGAAAATGCCCCTGAACGAACATAAATGCCTCAGCTCCAGCCTGGGACATTAATTCATGTTCATCCAATTGATATAAATGCATGGCTTGCTGTTCGCAGGCTCTTATGTGCTCACAACGATAAAGGGCATTTTCTGGCTTGGTCACCTGTTGCTCCGAAATCTATACTTGAAGAGTACTTATTCACCTGAAAACTATAAGATGGTGAATTTTTACCTTGAAGAAATCCAATATCACAACATATCAGGAAGCTTCGGGTTCCTCATTGCTCAGAAACCCGGATAACTTACTCTACTAATTTTAATGATGGTTTTTTTCTTGCGGCAGCTTCTGAATCCGGTGGGCTTGCGGGTGGTTGGGGCTCTTCACCTTCTTCAATTGCAAAAGCAATGCCTCGACCATTCTCTTTAGCATAAATTTCCAATACCGCGTTCGGAACTACAAATATCTGTTCCGTTTGACCAGAAAATCGAGCGGTAAATACTATACGATCGTTTTCCAATAAAAGACCGCGAGTAGCAGATGGTGAAATATTTAATACAATTCGCTCATGACGAACATGTTCCTTGGGAACTTGAACATTAGGATAAGTCGCATCAACCAGAATATAAGGTGTCAACTCATTATCTACAATCCAATCGTAAAAAGCGCGAATCAGATAGGGTTTATTTGGTGTCATTGGCATGTTATGCGGCTCTTATTTGTCTCTCGGCATCGGTCAAACTCGTTTGAAACGAATCACGTTTGAATACACGCTGCATGTAAGAGATTATTCCTTTAAATTGGGGGGCAAGTTCCAAACCTAATTTTGGTAAACGCCATAATAATGGAGCTAAAGCGCAATCCAGTAAAGAAAACTCATCACTTAAAAAATAAGGCTTATCAGCGAATACCGGATCCAGGCTGGTTAAGCTCTCGAGCAAATTGGCTCGAGCCTGCTCGGCATTTTCATCTTTTAAAATGTAATTCATTAAATAATACCAGTCTTGCTCAATCCGATGCATCATTTTACGTGTTTCTGCACGGGCAACTGGATAAACAGGAAGCAATGGAGGATGAGGAAAACGCTCGTCCAGATATTCCATGATAATTCGCGCTTCATAAAGAACCAACTCTCTATCAATTAATGTAGGAACTGTCCCATATGGATTAATCGCTAATAGATCTGAACCTGGCTCGTTCTGATTTACTGCAAGAATTTCTACATTAACGCCTTTTTCAGCTAAAACTATCCGTACCTGATGACTATAAACATCGTCAACATCAGAAAATAAAGACATTATGGTGCGCTTTGCAACAATTGCCATTAGCAACTCCTATCGATTCATGAAAGCCCGAAAAATAGCTTCCGTATTTTACAGTTCAAAGAGCAACATTCTACCACATTTTTACCCTTCTGGGTGACTTTATGCCAAAATCTAATTCATTTTTGCAAATATATTATTCTAATCAGAATATAACCATGAACGCATTTTACTTTATTCTTTTCCAGTAAATCTTCTTTAAACGATACGCAAAAATAAAAAGAACACATAAAAACAGTATGACAAATACACCTATCTTATAGCGAACCATTTTAGCTGGCTCACCGACGTATACCAGAAAGGTAACTAAATCTTTTACCGCACTATCAAATTCTGCCTGATACATTTCACCCGGTTCCAGAAGTATTAAATCCGAGGAATGTGATGCTGAATTTTTCTTCAATATTACAGTTCCTATCAATGGCTCTAAAATGTTGGGCATGGCAACATCAGGAATAAGTAGATTATTTGTACGAAAAGGTCTCGAGTCATCGTAATAAAAACTCTTTAAATAAGTGTAAATCCACTCAGGACCTCTATCGCGAGCACTTAAAGATAAATCAGGAGGAACCATACCAAACCATTGCTTTGCATCCTCAGGAGGCATAGCAATACGGATGGGGTCATAAATCGTTGCCTCAGTAAAAATCAAATTATTTTTTAACAGGTCTTCATCAAGAGCGCCATCAAAAGTCGTCAAGCCTAATTCAGTCGCCATTCGATTGTAACGCATGTATTTTAATGAATGACAACCGGAACAATAATTCATAAACAGCTTTGCGCCTCGTTGCAAGCTCTCTCTGTCTTTTAAGTCTATTGTCACGGATTGCATTGGCCTATCTTCTGCCTTTGCCATCGGAGCCATATTGAACAAAAGGATAAAGACAATCACTAAGGATATATGTTTTATCATGATTCACCTATTCGGGAAGGAACGGGTTTCGTTGACTCCAATCGACTATACAATGGCATGAAAATAAAATAAGAGAAATATATAACCGTTCCCATTCTGGCCAACAATAACCGAACCGGAGTAACCGGAGCTGTTCCTAAATATCCCAAAAGCAAAACACTCAAGATAAAGACAGCAAGGCTCACTCGGGAAAACATTCCCTTATATCGCATGGAACGAACTCTGCTTCGATCCAGCCACGGAATGAAAAATAAAATGAATATGGCTGATTGCATGCAGGTAATACCCCAGAGTTTATCTGGAATCGCTCTTAAAATTGCATAAAACGGAGCCATATACCAGACTGGAGCAATATGCTCAGGGGTTACCATAGGATTCGCTGGAACAAAATTCGCGTGCTCTAAAAAATATCCGCCCATCTCAGGGGCAAAGAATACAACCGCAAAAAACGCGATTAAAAACACAATAATTCCAGAAAAATCCTTAACTGAATAATAGGGATGTAAAGGGATTCCATCCAATGGGATTCCTTGGTCATCGACACTGTGTTTGATTTCAATTCCCTCAGGATTATTTGAACCTACTTTATGCAGGGCTACTATATGCATAAACACCAGAATTAACATTAAAATAGGAATACCAATGACATGTAAGGCAAAAAAACGTTGCAAGGTAGCGTTTGCAACAGAAAAATCGCCCCTTAACCAAACAGCCAAACTTTTACCGATGTAGGGTATTGCACCGAATAACGATGTAATGACTTCTGCCCCCCAATAGGACATTTGCCCCCAAGGTAATAAATAGCCAAAAAATGCTTCGGCCAAGAGCAATAAATATAAAAACATGCCTAATAGCCATACTAATTCTCTTGGTTTTTGGTAGGATCCATAAAGCAAACCACGAAACATATGGAGATAGATCACGATAAAAAAGGCAGACGCTCCGGTTGAATGCATATAGCGTAATAACCAACCATAATTAACATCACGCATAATATATTCAACAGAAGAAAACGCTTGATCCGCACTGGGGGTATAGAACATGGTAAGCCATAAGCCGGTTACCAATTGATTGACCAAAACCACTAAGGCCAAGGAACCAAAAAAATAAAAAAAGTTCAAATTTTTCGGGACATAATAAGTACTAAAATGACTTTTCCAGGTGCTTAACAGGGGAAAACGCGCATCTAACCAGTTGACCAGCCCACTCATGGTTCAATCCTTATTTTGCTTCCTCACCGATCACTATCGTATGTTCATTGATAAAGTGATATGGAGGTACTTCCAAGTTTATAGGTGCAGGTACACCTTTGAAAACCCTGCCCGAAAGATCAAAAGTGGATCCATGACATGGACAAAAAAAGCCTCCTGGCCAATCAGGTCCCAGCTCGCCCAAATCAGGTTTATATTTAGGAGAACACCCCAGATGGGTACAAATACCGATTAAAACCAAATACTCAGGATTAATTGATCGGTATTTATTTTTAGCATATTCAGGTTGCTGTTCTACTAAAGACTCGGGATCGCGCAATCGTGTGTCATCGCCATTTAAGTGTTGGAGCATTTCTTTCGTTCGCCTGATAATCCAGACTGGCTTTCCCCGCCATTCAACAATGGCTTGCTCCCCAGGTTCCATTTTAGACAAATCAACCTGTATAGGTGCGCCTGCTGCTTGTGCTTTAGCACTAGGCAACCAGGAAGACACAAAAGGAGTTAGAGCACAAACGGCGCCAACGCCGCCCAAAACACAGGTAGAAGTTAACAAAAATCGACGTCGTTCTTCATCTAATGGATTTTCTGGTTTCTTATCCACTTCCTGGTTCAGATCAGTAGTTTCACTCACCGTCATGTCGTCCTGATTTAAGATAAACTTATTTATAACAAAGAAATACACATTTTCAAACGGATTGATGGACAATTTTGATAGAAATAAAAAAAAACCCGCATAAAGCGGGTTTTTTTAAAAAAGAAATAATTAACGTTTGGAGTACTGAGTAGCTCGACGTGCTTTGTGCAGACCCACTTTCTTTCTTTCCACACGACGTGAGTCGCGAGTTAACAAACCACGAGCACGAAGCTTTCTACGGAATGAATCAGGGTTTGGCTCAGCATCTTCTGCCAGTCCATGCTCATCATAAGCAACTAATGCTCTGGCTATTCCTAAACGAACAGCACCTGCCTGACCAGAAACACCACCACCAACTACAGTGATGTAAATATCAAATTTATCAAGAAGGTCAACAGTTTCTAAAGGCTGCATTACAACCATACAAGAAGTTTCTCGACAAAAATATTCTTTCAGAGTGCGATTATTAACTTTAATCTCACCTTTACCAGGACGTAAAAACACACGAGCTGTTGAACTTTTTCTACGGCCGGTGCCATAGTATTGCTTCATTTCAGCCATAATACTTATTCCTCAATCTCAAGTTGCTTGGGTTGCTGTGCAGTATGCGGATGCTCGCTACCAACATATACTTTCAGTTTGCGATACATCTCTCTACCCAATGGATTTTTTGGTAACATGCCTTTTACAGCAAGCTCGATAATTTTTACAGGATTGTTTGCCTGCATTTTTTCGAAAGTAACCGATTTGATACCACCAGGAAAACCAGTGTGACGATGATACATCTTGTCTTTAAATTTACGGCCAGTCACTGTGACTTTCTCCGCGTTAGTAACAATGATGTAGTCACCAGTATCAACATGGGGTGTATACTCAGCTTTATGTTTGCCACGCAAACGACGGGCAATCTCAGTAGCTAAGCGACCCAAAACCTTATTGCTGGCATCGACCACTAACCAGTCACGTTTGACTTCATGGCCTTTGGCACTAATTGTCTTCATTAAATAAACTCCGAACCGCCTAAATTGGTAATCTTTCTATCATGGACGGGCGATTTTAACCAAAACAGAAACATCCTACAAGTAAAAAGGATAAAAATTTATTAACAATTACTTAAATCCATATAAAAACATCAAATTTCACATGAATATGTGAAATAATTCCTGTGATTTAACTACAACTGTTCTACATCCAAAATAAATAACTTACTTATCAATTAAAAGCTGTTCTGCGGTTTCTCCCGCAATTAAATGGCTTTCAATGATTTGATCAATATCCGCAAAAGAAGCATAAGAATACCACACACCTTCAGGATAAATCACTATGCAAGGACCAGAACTGCAACGCCCAAGACAACCAGACTTGCTCACACGATACTTTCCGGGGCCATGCATGTCCAGTTCCAGCAAGCGTGACTTCAGATAGTCAAAATATTCTTCGCCACCACTATTGGCGCAGCATTGTTTGCCTGCAGCCTTTTGATTGGTACATATCATTATGTGCTTGGTATAATAAGTCAAGGATTTACTTTCCTATTGCTTCTATCTTTGTTTTTAATTTCAAACCGGGTTTAAATGTTACCACTCTTCGGGCAACCACCGGAATCTCTTCCCCGGTCTTTGGGTTTCTACCTGGTCTTTGAGGCTTGTCTCTTAACGTAAAATTACCGAATCCGGATAATTTCACATGCTGACCATGCTCAAGAGCATGACGTAGTTCTTCAAAAAAATTTTCTACCATTTCCTTGGCTACAGGTTTAGAAAGCTTTAAATCATCACACAAGGATTCAGCCATTATTGCTTTGCTTAGTGCGTTCATGATTAGTCCCTCAATATGATTGAAAATTCATTTTCCAGTGTTTTGATTATAGCATCAATTAATAAATTGATCTCAGAATCAACTAATGTTCTTGTATCATCCTGTAAGGTCATTGCAACAGCAAGACTTTTCTTTCCCTCTGGAACTCCTTTACCTACATAAACATCAAAGACATCAAAAGATTTTAACCAATCTTCTTTTATTGCTGATCTGACAGCATGTTCAATCTGCATTGCATTTATCTTATCATCAACCAAAAAGGACAGATCTCTTCTTATTTGTGGGTATTTTGAAATCGTCTTATACAATGGCGAAACTGGATTCTTCAATACATCCAAATTTAATTCAAATAATAAGACATCTTGAAAAATATCTAAGGCATCTGTCAATCGTGGATGTAATACCCCAATCCATCCTGCATGCTGGCCATCTATTGTGATTTGTGCTGATTGACCTGGGTGCAAAGCATCATTAACTGCAGGGATAAACGCCGCATTATTTAATTTTAATAATGAAAATAGCGACTCCAGATCACCTTTCAAATCATAAAAATCAAAACATCGCTTGGTTTCATTCCAATTCAGACCACCCTGTTCCCCCATCAATAAACCGGCAATACAGGAACGCTCTGTTAAATTCTGTTTCTCAACATCAAACACGACCCCTATTTCAAAAAACTTAATCGCGTTTTGTTGTCTGTGGACATTATAAATCATTGAAGCAATTAATCCTGGCCACATCCCAACTCTCATCTGCGATAATTCTGATGAAATTGGATTGAGTAACTGCATAAACTCTTTCTGAGGATAAAGAGCTTCCTGAATCTCTGGATCCACAAAACTATAGCTGATGGTCTCATGGTATCCTTTGCCTCTGAACCAGTGTGACAATTGGGCAGCAATTCGTTCATTAGAACTGGTAGAACCTGCCTGTACTACAGTATTCATCGGTTCAGCTTTTAAATTGTCATAGCCATATAAACGAATGATTTCTTCAACCAAATCAACATCTTGCTGTATATCAAATCGATGTGAAGGAACAGTAACATCAAATTTTGTATTGGCTTCATGAGTAATAACGATACCTAATCCCTCCAGTAAACTTCTCATTTCCTGTAGCGATATGGTCAATCCGGTCAGCTGCTTCACTTTTGTAGTATCAAAAGTAAATTGGATTCGTTTCGGTAAATGCGTCGTATCACAGGATTCAATAATTGGTCCCGCTGTTCCACCTGCAATAGATAAAATTAACGAAGTTGCTCGTTCGAGGGCTTTCAATTGCAGATAAGGATCAACTCCTCGCTCATATCGTTGAGATGAATCACTGAATAAACCATATTTTCTGGCAACACCGGCAATGGTAACCGGATTAAAGAAGGCACTTTCCAGAAACACATCCGTTGTATGTGCTTGAACCGCACTATCAGCACCGCCCATGATACCTGCCATAGCCAGAGGCTTTTCCTTATCCGCTATCACCAGAACCTTGTCGGTCAAGCAGACATCCTGACCGTCCAATAATTTTAATTGCTCCGAATCATTACTAAAACGGACATTAATTTCACCATTAATTTTAGTCAGATCAAATGCATGCATAGGTTGCCCTAGTTCGAGCATGACGTAGTTCATGACATCAACTACTGGATGAAGTATTCTGATTCCACCCCGACGTAAGCGCTCACTCATCCATAAAGGCGTTTTGGCCTGAGTATCGATGTTTCGTATGATTCGACCACAATATCTGGAACATGCCTCGGAATTGGTTAAATGAATCCCTAGTACATCATCTATAGTTGGAGTAATCGTCGCAACGGGTTGTTCTATCAAAGGTAGTTTATTTAATACCGCAACTTCCCGAGCTATACCCAGAACACTAAAGCAATCAGCTCGATTAGGTGTTAAATCCACATCAAACACATGATCATCAAGGGTGAGATACTCACGTAAATCCATACCTACAGGGGCATCCTCCTCTAACTCCATAATGCCTTCAGAATGTTCTGCAAGGCCTAACTCAGTAACGGAGCATAGCATTCCCTGAGATAACTCTCCTCGTAGTTTGGACTCCTTGATTTGGAGACCACCTGGTAATTTGGCACCAATCATCGCCAATGCAACTTTTAACCCGGCTCTGACATTCGCTGCACCACAAACAATTTTTAATGGTTTATCAGCAGCTACATTGACCTCACATAAAGTCAATTTATCCGCATCAGGATGAGGTTTCGTACTGATAACTTCTGCAACAACCACATGAGAAAATTCACCTGCAACAGGGTTAACTGCATCTACTTCCAAACCAGCCATAGTCAATTGATCGGCTAACTCTTGTTCTGTTAATGAGAAGTTAACCCATTCACGTAACCATAACTTACTTAATTTCATCTATAGTCCCCATAATTCAATTGTAGCCTCTCATGCCCATGCCTTACGTCCCATACGGACTACAATTCAGGATTGTAAGATATAATCCGCAGCGACCTCATAGTAAGAGAGAGAAATGACCGGTATTAAATGATTAAAATTGATTTAAAAATGTTAAATCATTTTCAAACATCATGCGCAAATCATCTATTCCATAATACAACATGGCCAGCCTGTCCATCCCCATACCAAATGCCCATCCCTGATACTCATCAGGAGAAATATTTACTGCTTTGAGAACATTAGGATGAACCATGCCACAGCCTAGAACTTCTAACCATCCGGTAAATTTGCAGGATCGACACCCTTTTCCACTGCATTGAGTACATTCAATATCTACTTCGGCAGAGGGTTCGGTAAACGGAAAGTAGGATGGCCGGAATCTAAGAGCCAATTCGCGCCCAAAAAAATGAGCAAAAAAATCATGAAGCAACCCCTTCAAACCAGCCAGAGTAGCCTGTTTATCAATTAATAAACCTTCAACCTGATGAAACATGGGTGTATGAGTCACGTCAGAATCACATCGATATACTCGACCTGGAGCGATTAAGCGAAAAGGTGGTTTACGTTGCTCCATAGTACGAATTTGTACCGGAGAAGTATGTGTTCTTAGAAGTCTGCCATCACCAAAATAAAAGGTATCGTGCATTGCACGCGCTGGATGGTGACCAGGAATATTCAAAGCTTCAAAATTATAAAATTCTGTTTCAATTTCAGGACCATCAACTATATCAAAGCCCAGACGGCTAAAAAATTCATTAATTATATGTTTTACCTGAGTAACTGGATGTAACGAACCCGATTCTCGATTACGACCTGGAAGTGTTACGTCAATTTGTTCTGCAGATAATTTTTCCAGCAATTGTTTTTCTTTTAATTCAAGCATTTTCGTTTCAATCAACATACTGATTTCACGCTTTGCCTGATTAACCAATTGACCCATTTTGGGTTTTTCTTCAGCGGATAAATTCGCGAGGCCTTTTAAAATATCAGTCAGTTTACCTTTTTTTCCCAAAAAATCGACCCTAATTAACTCAAGTGCGGCAATGTCAGACGCCTGGTTAATTGCTTCAGAGGCTTGTTCTTGTATGGTGATGATATCCTGCATTTTTATACCCACAAGTAAAAAGGAGGCCGCAGCCTCCTAAATAATTTTATTAGTACATTCTCATTGCATCGATAGAAAAAGACTGCTTAGCCTGCTAATGCAGCTTTAGCTTGTTCAGCAACGGCAGCAAAAGCTACTTTGTCATGAATTGCCATATCAGCTAATATTTTTCTATCCAGTTCAATTGAAGCTTTTTTCAAACCATCAATCAAACGGCTGTATGACAAACCACACTCACGAGCCTGTGCATTAATACGAACTATCCATAAAGCACGGAACTGTCGTTTTTTCTGACGTCTATCACGATAAGCATATTGGCCGGCTTTGATTACAGCCTGCTTTGCTACGCGATAGGTCCGGCTTCGTGCGCCGTAATAACCTTTTGCTTGATCTAATATTTTCTTGTGACGCGCTTTAGCGGTCACACCACGTTTTACTCTTGGCATATCTCAATCTCCCCTTAACTACCGTGCAACATACGCTCTGCCAAACGCGCATCGCATGGCTTCAAAGTACTGGCACCTACGCGTAAATGGCGTTTTTGCTTAGTAGACTTCTTGGTGAGGATATGATTCCTGTAAGCGCCGCGACGTTTAATCGCACCACTTGCTGTCTTGCGGAAGCGTTTACATGCTCCGCGATGTGACTTTAACTTCGGCATAACAATATACTCCGCATTTGTTACTTAGTTTTTTTGGGTGATAAAACCATCAGTAATTGTCTTCCTTCGCGTTTTGCATGTTGTTCTACAACTGCTACATCAGCTGTATCCAGCTGGATGCGCTCCAGAATTTTCATACCGAGTTCTTGATGAGCCATTTCACGACCACGAAATCGAAGCGTGATTTTGACCTTATCACCATGATTCAGGAAACGGATCAGGTTGCGTAGCTTGACCTGATAATCTCCATCTTCCGTCGTAGGACGGAATTTCAACTCTTTGACCTGAATTTGCTTTTGCTTTTTCTTTGCTTCAGCTTGTTTTTTGCTCAGTTCAAAAAGAAATTTACCATAATCCATAATGCGACATACAGGAGGCTTGGCTGTTGGAGATATCTCCACCAAATCCAGTCCACCTTCTTCCGCAGCCCGAAGGGCTTCGCGTGTTGATACAATTCCTGCCTGGTTACCATCGACATCAATTAAGCGTACCTCAGGTACATTGATCTGTTCATTAATTCGTGCGCGATCACTTTCACGCTTAGTTGGTGCACTAATGGTTTATTCCTCCAGTTCGTTATTTACAGAGATCCTTTACGGACAATTTCTTGCGTCAAGGTATCACAAATTGTATCTATTGTCATCACGCCCAAGTCCACACCTTCACGTGAACGAACGGCTACCAGACCTTTTTCAACCTCTTTATCGCCTATAACTAGTAAATAAGGCACTTTTTGTAAAGTATGTTCGCGGATTTTAAAGCCAATTTTCTCATTTCTCAAGTCTAAATGTGCCCGAACACCACTTTTTTGTAAAATTCGTGTGACTTTTTCCGCATATGCGTTCTGTTTTTCACTTATTGTAAGCACTACCGCCTGTACTGGAGATAACCAAAGTGGCAATTTTCCAGCATAGTGTTCTATTAAAATTCCCATAAACCGCTCAAAGGAACCTAAAATCGCACGATGCAACATGACAGGCGTCTGTTTGCTGCCATCTTCAGCAATATAACTTGCTTCCAAACGAGCAGGCATAGAAAAATCTACCTGAATTGTACCACATTGCCAAATTCTACCCAGACAATCAGATAAAGAACACTCAATTTTTGGACCATAAAATGCACCTTCACCTGGAGCATCCATCCATTCAATACCTCTACCCTGCATAGCTTGTTTTAATGCATTCTCCGCTTTATCCCATACATCATCAGAACCGACACGTTTTTCGGGACGTAAAGCAAGGCGGTATTTAATTTCTTTAAAACCAAAATCTGTATATACAGATTGAACCAACTCCAACATCATCGCAACTTCAGATTGAATTTGATCTTCTGTACAAAATATATGTGCATCATCCTGCACCATATTCCGTACTCGCATCAATCCATGTAACGAACCGGAGGGTTCACATCGATGACAATTACCGAACTCAGAGAGCCTTAAGGGCAAATCTCTATAGCTTTTCAGACCTTGATTATATACTTGAACATGACAGGGGCAATTCATCGGTTTTACGGCATAATGACGATTTTCTGTCTCAGTGACAAACATCTCATCTCTGAAATTTTCCCAGTGACCCGATTTTTCCCATAATACTTTATCTACTAACTGAGGCGTTTTAATTTCCTGATATCCAAAATCAGCCAAACGCATACGCATATAGCGTTCTAACTCCTGATAAATAATCCAGCCGTTGGGATGCCAGAAAACCATGCCAGGGGCAATATCTTGAAAATGAAATAATCCGAGTGCTTTTCCCAATTTACGATGATCACGCTTTTCGGCTTCTTCCAGGCGAAACAAATATTCAGCTAATGATTTTTTATCAGCCCAGGCTGTGCCATAAATACGCTGCAGCATTTCATTATTGGAATCACCGCGCCAGTAAGCACCAGCCAATTTGGTCAGTTTAAACGCTTTTAAAAATCCTGTAGATGGAACATGTGGGCCACGACACAGATCTTCAAAATCACCTTGTCGGTATAATGAAAGCACTTCACCTGCGGGAATATCCGCAATAATTTTGGCTTTATAATCCTCGCCTATATTTTTAAAATACTGGATTGCTTCGTCACGAGGTAGTTCTCTGCGAGTAACAGGATAATTTGCTTTCGCCAACTCCTGCATTTTTGCTTCAATTAACTCAAGATCTTCCGGCGTAAAAGGTCGCTCAAAGGCAAAATCGTAATAAAACCCATCTTCAATTACAGGGCCTATAGTCACTTGAGCTTTTGGGAATAATGCCTTAACGGCCTGAGCCAATAAATGTGCTGTAGAATGTCTTATGACTTCCAGGCTTTCATCCTGTTTTTCGGTGATTATAACCAAAGAACAGTCGTCCTGAATCAGATAGCTGGTA
Organism: Legionella quateirensis; assembly: GCF_001467955.1. Taxonomy (GTDB): domain Bacteria; phylum Pseudomonadota; class Gammaproteobacteria; order Legionellales; family Legionellaceae; genus Legionella; species Legionella quateirensis. The sequence continues at coordinate 142,323 of NZ_LNYR01000006.1, forward strand.
TCAACCAAACGGCCATCAACACGACCGGCCAGCGCAGCCTTCGCTAATCCGGGACTAATATTGTGTGCTACATCGTAAATAGTCAAAGGGGCTTCAAAATGTTTCACACTTCCATCAGGCAATTTAATGTTTGGCATAGTTCTGTCCGTCATTCCGTCCGTCAAGCACATCACTTCAAAAAAAAACCCTGCAGAGCAGGGTTAAAACTTTAATATTCAGTGCAGCAGATGCTCTTTAAGTAGATTCTACTGTATCTTTCGAGTTACTTGGTAGGCACGAGTGGGATCGAACCACCGACCACCACCATGTCAAGGTGGTGCTCTACCACTGAGCTACGTGCCTAGAATTCGACCTGTATTCAAATAGGTTTGAATTATATAATAAAGATGTATTATAAAGCAAATCATTTTATCTACAACTTCAAACTACTTCTAAGTGATTTCGTTATACTAATAAGTAACACAGATTAACATTCAGATAACAGGCAGAATAATCGATGTGGTTTAAAATAGAAAATGATTATGTGGCTCTATCAATCTATGCCAAACCCAATGCAAAACAATCAGCGTTGCAGGCCATTACCGATGATGCCTTGCATATAGCACTACATGCCAAACCACAAGATGGTGAAGCGAATAAGGAACTTATAAAATTTGTAGCGAAGCTATTCAAATTACCCAAGTCTCATTGCAAATTAATCCGAGGGGAAGGGAGTCGCCATAAACAAGTGAAGGTTCCGCTCTCAGATAATTTAATTCGATTGATAAATGAACTCAAACTTCCTGTCAAAAAATAGAAAGGCCTGAATGGAAGGGAGCCATTCAAGCCATTAGTTTGCGAGGTTAACCGCTATGGTTATACCACTGTTCCATCAAAATTGGACGTTGGTGTGATACCGGTTCCATCCGGTATCACGTGCTTCCATGTTTGGACTATTGAAACTGTTTCCATGCGTTTCGTCGGTCATTATAATCATTTGATTTCCTTTGTCAACAATTAATTTCGAAACGAAACTCAAAGTTTCCATATATTTCTCTATTTGCAGGTTTTATTACCCTTTGTTACACTCTACTCAGCATAAAGAGATCAGGAACATTGCCTCCCCATGGAAAAAGTTAACTTAACAAAACAGTTTGCTTACCGCTTACGTGATGCAATGATTGCAGCCGGATTTAATTCACAACGCTCAACATCTGGAGTATGCATACACAAATTAGCTGAAATCACCGGTTACTCCGTTCAAATTTGTCGAAAATATCTGCGTGGAGAAGCCATACCAGAGCCAGTGAAACTTGTTGAAATAGCCGCGAAACTACACGTTTCCCCTGGCTGGCTCTTGTTTGGAGATGCTCATAATGACTCCAGCTTATCGAAAGATAAATTAACAATCAGCAGGAATTTGCTTCACTATATTTTCACAAGAGCAGCATGTCTATATAATGGCGATTTAATGGAACATGAAGTGCCTGATTTTTTGATGGAATTGATTAACGACGTCAGTTTGATCAACGCCAACGAAGAGCAGTCAAAAAAAATTATTGACCTGGCTTTAGCTTCAGTGAAGCATTTTAGCCATCCGCATGGAACGTAGAGAAGTATTCATGGAAAATAGCCGTAAACTGATGCTGCACCCACAGCATCTGGAAGTTCTATTTGCTTTTAAAAGTAAACTTTCAAACGTATTCAGGGATGTATTGGGGATACATGAAATTCATCATATTGCCTTAACACGCATCAATGAACATAATGAACTGGTGTCTTTATCATCCACCCCCTCGATGGAATTTAATTTATTCAGCAGCTCCCTATGGCAATTTGATCAAACCTACAATCCTCAATGGTTTAAATTGGGAGGGCAGGCTTTCTGGCAAAATTTATACAATCCAGAGCGTTATGACGAGCTTTATTACCTCAAGCAGATTAAACACGCTTTCCCGCTGGGGTTATCAATGGCGGCTAAAATAGATAACGATTACGTGATCTATTCTTTGGCAAGCCGTAAATCATGCCCTCACACCCAGGAACTGTTCACTAGTCAGCACGATGACTTTTATAAAATTGGTCAATACTGTTCGAATATGCTTAATCCTCTATTTAACTATTGCGACGCTGTGTCTGCGCAGAATTTACCGCTACAGGTTCATTATGAAACATCAAAATAAAGTAATATTAGGCGGACTGATGGGAAATGTTGTAGAAGCTTACGATATGTCCATCTGTTATTTTTTATCAGCAGAACTATCCCGTAACCTGTTAGGCGATACCCGAGGGAAACCAACAGTAATGCTATCCCTTATTTTTATCGCATATCTGGCAAAACCAATAGGTGCATTTTTCCTGGGGCTACTCTCTGACTTATATGGTCGAAAAAATGTCCTTATGGCTTCAATTGTAATCATGGGTGTATCCACCTCCCTAATAGGCATAATACCCGCTTATGATAAGATTGGCATACTTGCTGCCGGTTGTTTATTAGCCTTTAGAATAATTCAGAGCATGGCGCTTGGCTCTGAGTTTTTAAATTCATCTTCGTTACTGGTTGAAAGTGGAGATACCAGTCAACGAGGTTTTAGAGGGTGCTGGTCATCAGTTGGAGTAAAGGCTGGATATTTAGTAGCCTGCCTGGTTGCAGAGCTTTTTCATTACTTTTCAAAAACCAATCCGGAATTCAATAATCTATGGCGAATCCCCTTTTTATTTGCATTAATAACGACCCTGATTGGTTTCTATATCCGAGCAAAAATGCCGGAAAGCCTGGCCTACATTATTTATTATGCAAACAGAAAAAAACCCTCAACACGCGATATCTATAAACAATCACTGGATTTTGTAAAAAAATACCCCTTTATGTTTTATTTTGCATTTTTTTCTGTGTTTTTATCCGTTACAACAGGATTTTTCTTCTATTTGTATATTCCGTTGCACGCCATTCAGTATGCCCATATACCGCGCAACCTGATCATGATGTCCAACATTCTCTCTTTACTGTGTGTCACAATGCTTATTCCACTATTTGGTTGGTTATCAGATAAACACGACCGATTAAAAATGTTGATTTTTGCCAGCAGTGGATTACTTATTATGACCTACCCTTTTATGCATATAATCAATTATGGCAATACAGGGTACTTCTTTTTAATGCAATTAATTATTTCCATTCCCTGTGCATGTTATTACAGTGTATCGACAGTACTCTTAACTGAGTTGTTCCCCTTGCAAATACGTTGCACGGCTCTTTCTATTGTCTATTCAGTTGCAGCGAGTCTGGCAGCTGGATTACCACCTCTATTGGCTGATTATCTGGCGAGAACAACTCATATGCCCAGTTCCCCAGGCATTATTATAATGGTACTGGCTACTACAGTCCTTATTAATGTTCGTTTTCTGGCTCGTCGTTATCGAAAAGGCATCAACACTTATCAGATTGCGCAGATGGATTCTGAAAAGCCTGTTTTTACTGTTCAGTATCAAAAATCGACATAAAAAATCTTATATGAACGAACAAAAGAACTTATGAAAAACTCTATAGTCAAGGAAAGATTGGATTAACAAAGTGTTTGGGCGTTTTTCGTAAGTCCTGAATTGGTCTGTCTCGCCATCTAAATGAAAAGATGATAAATAGTTAACACACCTGAAGAATTAGAGCTTCTTCCTTAATTGCGACATTTCATCTAATTGCTCAGTTACTATCCCATAAAATTTCTGCATGGTTTCACTTTGATAAAATGCTTGTTGTTCCTCATGGCTTTGAATACTCACCAGGCTAACAAGAGTGTCTAAACCCTCTAAAGCACTGTCCAGTTCTTTTGCAATGGCGTCCAGGCTGGTTAAATAGGCGACTCGATTCTCGCCCTCATAAGCAGAAAAATTATGGATTTTTACATCAATTTCTGCACGCAGCCCCCTTAAATTCCGCTCAAGATTAATAATGTTCTCGGGTATGGTTTCACCAGGTGTTGAGTGAGTCACTGGTGCTTCAATTTGAGTATCGGGTTCCATCAATGTGCTCCGTGTAGAAAATAATTCTCTTTATGTATAATTCTAGTTGAAGTACAGTATTTCGCCATTTGTTTTAATAGTGTTATCATTGTTTTTTTTAATAACAGTGAATCCTATGCTACTTCATTACCTGTTCCTCTTGGGCATTTGTGTAGAAGCTATAACTGGTGCATTAGCTGCCGGACGAAAAAAAATGGACTTTTTTGGTGTGATGCTTATAGCTTGTATTACCGCTTTAGGTGGCGGCACAGTAAGAGATGCGTTATTTAATACCTACCCTACCACTTGGGTCGCTCATCCAGAATATTTATTATATACCTCAATATGTGCATTTCTGACCATATTTATTGCTCATTCCCTCGTCAGAATAATGAAAGTATTTTTAATTCTTGATGCCCTTGGTCTATCCGCTTTCGTTATCATTGGAACGCAAAAAGTCCTTTCTCACGGAATGCCACCCAGCGTAGCAGTAATCAGTGGGATGTTGACGGGTATTTGTGGAGGAATGTTGCGAGATATTCTTTGTAATGACATTCCATTAGTACTAAGAAAAGAACTGTATGCGGTAATTGCTCTCGCTGGTGCGGTATTGTTTATTACTCTTGCTCATTTTCAGTTTCCTCATAACCTGAATATCATTATTACTCTAATCAGTATTTTTACTGCGCGGTTATTGGCGATTTTCTTTCATATAGAAATACCCATATTTGATTATTCAGAAAGTATAAAAAAGCGGAAAAAGAAATAACCGGAACTACGTTTTTAGCCCAAATCAATGGTAGTGACAGGTGACGTAGCAAACCAAATTCGCCCTGCTGCAGCTCCAATCTCCGCTAGCAGCTTCCAACAACTCGTCACCCTCCAACAACTCGTCACCCTCCGCGAATGCGGAGGGTCCAGGAATAGCAAAGCCTGATAATAATTCATGGGCCCCCCGCATTCGCGGAGGGTGACGAGTTGTCGGAGAACAACGAAGTTGCCGAGAACGACGAAGTTGCGGAAGGCGACGCAATATATATAGGTCGTCGCGTGCATAAGCTTCACTTTACTTGCTTAAGACAATAACGGACCTAAGGAAGGTATTGCAATAAATTTTATTGTCTACTACGGAATCACCCCTATTAAACTTCTTTAATAGCTATAATGCTTACTTCTTCCACAGGCACATCCCCATGCCCCATTTTCTGTCCTGTTTTTACCTTCGCAATCGCATCAACAACATCCATACCCTCAACAACTTCACCAAATACGCAATATCCAAAGCCTTGGGCATGATCGCCACTGTAGTTAAGAAAACCATTATCTGCGACATTAATAAAAAATTGAGCAGTAGCAGAATGTGGATCCATAGTTCTTGCCATTGCTATAGTTCCACGCTTATTTGGCTTGGCATTTTTGGCTTCATTTTTGATGGGTTCCTCTGTAGACTTTTGCTGCATATCCGCATTTAAGCCTCCGCCCTGAATCATAAATCCGTCTATAACCCGATGAAAGATCGTATCATTGTAAAAACCGCTTCGAACGTATTTCAGAAAATTTTCTGCTGTTCCTGGAGTGTTCTCTGTATCTAACTGTAGATGAATATCACCTTTAGATGTGCTAATTACAACCATTATATCTCCTGTTAAATCTTAAATTGTTAGGTATTGATGCAACGTCTCAATAAGTCCGATAGATGTCATCTAGAACGAAGCAAGATCTCCTGAAACCGACTTGGTGTCCGTATTTGGAGATCCTTCACGGCGCTCATGATGTTGAAATTCCCCGGGTTAGTGAGAAGTTACGAATTTATTACCAAAGCCCGCATTTTAGCACAAACATCATGAAGTACATGGATATTATGAATACTGGCAAGAGCCGTAAATAAATTGGCTTTTCTTTTAAATAAATGATGTAAATACGATCGTGAATAATTGAGGCAGGTATAACAAGAGCAACTCGCCATTACAGGGGACAAATCATCTGAAAAACAGGATTTTTTAATTTGAATTCGTTCATTCTCATATTCACTGGAAAAACGTAACCAATTCCCCTCTTGCACCAACTCACCACAATATAAAGCCCCATGCCTCGCGTTGCGTGTCGGAGCTACACAATCAAACATATCAATTCCCTCTGCAACTACATCCAAAAGATCCTGTGGCGACATTCCTACGCCCATAGTGTAACGAGGCTTATTTTCAGGCAAGAAATCGCGAACCCAACGGATAACATCAACTGTGGTTTTCATATCAAAACCTATAGTCTCACCACCAATTGCAATTCCGTCTGTATTCATTGAAGCAACAAAATCAGCACATTCCCGTCGTAAATCCTCAAAAATACCTCCTTGAACGATACCAAATAAAGCTTGTTGATTCCCATAACGTGAATCTGGATGCTCAAGATGATAATTCACGGACTGTTTTAACCAACGATGTGTACGTGACATAATGTGAGCGACTTCGTCTTTGGAGCAACTATCTGGAGTGCATTGATCAAAGGCCATGATGATGTCTGCGCCAATGATTTTTTGTGTTTCCAACGACATCTCTGGAGTCATATGAATCAGACCCTGGCTGCCAGGAAGTTTAAAATGAGCACCTTCCTCATCAATAGTACAAATCTCTTTATTTTTGGATAAACTGAAGACCTGAAAACCGCCGCTATCGGTTAACATGGGACCATGCCATCCCATAAACGGATGCATACCACCCGCTTTTTCAATGACGTTCATCCCTGGAGCGCACAGCATATGATAGGTATTCCCACCTAAAATAATCTGACTGCCTGCAGATAATAATTCTCTTGGAGTCATGTTATTTACTCCCGCACGAGTTCCGACCGGCATAAACACCGGAGTAATAAACTCGCCATGAGGGCTAGTAACGCGGGTAACACGTGCTTTAGTGCCGGCATGCCGGTAAAGCACTTCGCAAGAAAATTTATTCATCTAAATAGAGATAACTCAAAAAAAGAGCAATCATAGCCAAATCAAATCATTATTACCAGTTAATAAATTAAAGATCGCGTTCGTAAAAACAAGAATAATCCTGTAATGGCCATAAAAAGAAAATACATGGCGGCCCAACCCGGCATGGAAATTCCCATCATACTCCAGGTAGTTTCCGCGCAATCTCCTGCCCCCCAAAATAAGGCTTTAGCTACAGTTTGCCAGGGAAAATAACGTATTAATATATCCAATCCAGGCATACAGGCTGGAGCTTGGCCAGCAGGTAATGATTGCAACCAAAGTTGCCTTAAAGAAAAAAACAAGCCGGCACAGGCTATTATAATCTGCAAAAAACTAACAAAATGAGCTTTTTTCAAAGTACCAAGACTTAGTCCCATAATACCCAATAACAAAAAAACACATACACGTTGCATGAGACATAAAGGACAGGGCTGAAGCCCCATAATATATTGAAAATAAAAGGATGACATTAATACAAAAAGTGTAATTAATGCCAGAAACGATTGAGTTTTTCTATAAGCAAATTTAGTCATGATTTTGGCAACATATACTGGATAGCCGCTTTAAGATCTCCTTCAGTACATTCAGCGCAAGTTCCTTTTGGTGGCATAGCATTCAATCCTTTTGTTGCTGAGGAGACCAACTCATCGATTGTTCGACCTGATAGTCGAGGCGCCCAATCGGTTTTATCGCGAAATTTGGGTGCTCCGGCTAATCCATCACGATGGCAAACAATACAATATTGCTCGTACGTCTCCTGACCAGGCTCTTTGTTTTCTACTTTAGCAGTTGATTCATTTTTTGTCACGGTTTCAGAAGTATCATTACCCTGATCCTGAACTCGGACTTTACCTATGGGTTGAATTCTTTGTTGTATTTGCTGTCTGTCTATATCATCCAAAGCAAAAATTGAAAATGAACACACTGTTAACAGCGCTACGCTAATCAACCTCATGGATGCGCCCTCAAGATTACAATTCAAAAATCATACCGACAAGTGACGTTTTTTTCCAGCACCATTTAAAGAAGTATACAGAAAAAAGCTGACGATTTCGTGGCTCTTCTTCATAAAATTTCTGTTCTGATGATTGTTACATGGCAAAACACAAGGAAAATAATTGGAACCAAGTTTCAAGACTTAACTTAATGTATATGATAGTATTTCTCCCGCCATTTTGAATGGCTTTTCAAGCAGTATAAGCTTAGAAAAGCCATTCAAAATGAAATAGAATGCTGCACAGACAGTTAATAATGTGAAGTTTGACCACGAAAAAAAGGGAGTTTTAACACAGATGAAACAGTATGTACTTGGAATGCTTTTATTGTCCTTCATAATGACCGGGACTGCTGGAGAAATGGGTCTGCAAAAAGACGATTGCATGTCTGGTTCCTCATGTCGATGGACCATTGGCGGTGAACTATCATTTTTAAAACCTGATGGTGCGATGATTGATTACGCGACGAAAATGGTCTTTGTAACCCCCGCTATCGTGGCCGCGAGTGGGAATTATGTTCATGCTTCTTACGAACCATCCTGGTCAGCATTTATCAAGTATGATCTGGCGGTCCAACATACCGATGTTCAATTCAGAACAACACATTTTGATCATGAGAAGGGGTCTTCTATTGTAGCCCCAAATGCATTGTTGGTAGTCAACGCCACCCTTGTTTCCGGTACTTTTTTTGATGAGGCTTCTGGAAGCGTTCTTTTCGATCTCAATAATTATGAATTAACCGTCGGTGCAGTAATTAACGCCACCCAAACAGGTTGGCGATTAAGACCCTATACTGGACTTCATTACGTTGATGAAAATGATCGACTGATTCAACGGTTTTATCGTGTAGGTGGTTCTTTTACCCATAGACTCACGAGCCAGTTTAAAGGGCTTGGCCCTGTGGTTGGTCTTGAAAGTCAGTATCCTTTACTGGATAGGCTCACCCTGAAAAATGATGTGACTCTTGGTTTTCTCGTCGGCCAATCGGATATGCGAACGGTAGGAGACATTGATGATGCCCCTGTTCAACCGATCAATTTTGTCGACTTTCAAAGTTTTAATCGCGATCGGCTGGTGCCTTACGGCTTTTTCGATCTCGGTCTTTTATACCGTATGCCTGCGGTTTTTCGTAAATATGATGCAGGGATTTCAGGCGGGTTTAAAATCATTTATTACAATGATATCCATGGCAGACGCGCTGCATCGAGTACGAATGATCCATTAAGATTAAATTATGTCACTTATTATGGGCCTTATATTGGTATTCAGGTTCGTGTTTAAATAATTTTGTTCCTTTTCCCAATTTCTTATAAATAAGAAGATTGCAGGCTAAAAGGTAATTACATCTACATGCCGCCAACCATTCGGTGGCATGTAAGCACATGATGTTACCCATCGCATCCAGAGTACACTGTTCTAAATGACAAAACAGGAGGAAACTCATTCAACGACTGTTTTCTCATTTGAGTCATTGCACGTTCATCATTCAAAAACTCACGCTTATAACGATCGATAAAGGGCGACTCTTGTGTTCCGGGAACCAGATTCTGAAAATTATCAACGAGGAAGATTCACTCGATGTATCCAGCATATATTCTGCCATTTGCTTTAGCCCATCCAATCAAACAATGCACTGTATATAATATAGAAATAAATGCGGATTTTGCATTACGGAGGTATCCCTGCATTCAAGCATTTTTGCTTCTCTTTACCTACCTATGAACAGGATTATTGGGGGAACTGATAAAGCCATGTTACACTGCCGCCAATGGACAAGAATCTGAGTTAGGGATGGGAATTCAAGAGAACAACACAGAAACTAATAATTCAGAGTCATCGAATTGGGAATCTGGAGCAGAAACAGAACACTATCCTGGTTTCATCAATGATGCGATGGATCATTACTTTGAAGAGCGAGTGAAAAAATCTTGGCAAGGAAGGCATATTCTTAATGGAAAAACACCTACTCCTACAGCACTTATTTTTTCAAGTAATGATTATTTACATATAAGCCAGCACCCTGAATTAATTAATGCTCAAATGGACGCCATGCAAAAACACGGTAATGGCCAAATGCAATCAGCCGTATTTTTAAGTAATAACAGTTTGTTGCTGGATAGTTGCGAAAAACGGTTTAGCACATTTTTAAATTATCCCTCAAGCTTACTAACTCAGTCAGGATGGTGTTCCAATGTGGGTATCATTCAGGCTCTGGCCAAACGAAACACGCCGGTTTATTTGGATTTTTATACACATATGTCGTTTTGGGCTGGTGTAAAGGCAGCTAATGCCAAACCCATTCCGTTTCATCATAATTCAATAGAGTCTTTATGCAGAAGATTGGAACGGCATGGCCCAGGTATTATTGCAGTTGACTCCATATACAGTACAACGGGAACAATCAGTCCACTTCTGGAATTTGTCAAAATTGCCAAAAAATACAATTGCTTGTTAATTGTTGATGAATCGCACTCACTTGGAACATATGGTCCATATGGAAAAGGATTGGTTAACGAATTAGGTCTATCCGATCAGGTTGATGTCATAACGGCAAGTTTGGCGAAAGCTTTTTCAGGTAGAGGTGGATTAATTGCAGGAAAAAAACGGCTAATTGAATTTGTTCGCTACTCCTCACTTCCAGCAATATTTAGTTCCGCACTGGTTCCTCATGATTTGGCTGGATTTTCATCTTCTCTGGAGATTATCTCGAGAGAAGAGTGGCGTCGAGAAAAATTACATGCCAATGCAACGTTTTTACGAGAAGCCCTCTTAATACACGGTTTTAATATCGGTTACAGTACATCACAAATTATTCCAATTATGACGGGAAACGAAGCAAATACGATTTGGTTACGCAATGAACTGGAAAAAGAAGATATTTTTGGGGCTGTATTTTGTTCTCCAGCCACCCCCAAAAATAAAACATTGATTCGTTTATCCATTAGCTCCAATCACGAAAAAAAGGATTTGATTCGAGTTATTGACTGCTTACTCAAATTAGCGGAGCATAAACGAGATATTCCTTTTTTCAATTATCAACACAATAGATTATAAAACCTGCGTTCGACTAGAGCACCGAATGATTTAAATACATACACCTATCGTAGTCTCGACGTCCCGTGGCTTGACCACGGGACGTCGAAATTGATTATGAGTTACTATTTTTGACTTATTAAGAGTCGAATTTAATTTGTTCAATTTAAATCATTTGGCGCTCTAGAGGACGGTGACAATTCATCAATTTATTCACCACCAACACCTCTTAATATATTCAGGTTTTAAATAGAGTGCGTTAACAAATCACCTGTCTATTAAGTAAGAAACATTTCCTCCGCATCCAACTCTTCAAGGTATTGGTGATAGGATAAAATTTTATCCAGGCGAACATCAAATAATACAGCGCCTTGCACATAAGCATAATAATAGGTTTCATCAGAAACAAATTTATGAGCAGGTACTAAACAATTGGTCCATTCGTTCCATTGTGGGGTAGCCGAATTTGACTGCCAAAAACAAGGGATTTTCTCGCCACTGAGTAATTGGTCCAAAACCTCTTCACTGGCTCCATTATCCAAAGCCAAATCATAATGCAGACGCATATCGGCTTCATTTTTTACAATTAAAAAACTGATATTGGCGTCATCATCCAGCATGAAAAAACTACCTGAATTATCAGCAAGATAAAATTCCACTATCCCTTTCTTTTTACATAAATCCCAAAACCATTCAGCAAATTTTTTATCATGAAGACAGCTTGGCGAAGTTACTGAGAGCATACGAACAACCATATCGGACATACTTTGAAAGTACTGCAATTGCAAATCATGAATGCTCTTGATTATCAGACCAGCAACATCGGGATCGCTTTTTTTGATGTATCGATGAATTAATCCCTCATTAAAGGCCTCAATCGCAAGTTTTTCATCAGCCTGGCCTGTTAACAGGATCTTTTTTATATTGGTATCTTCAATTCGTCTGCAAAATTCCAGACCATCCATTCCCGGCATGGCATAATCGACAATCACTACGGAAATTTCTGAAAATCTTCTCGAATTATAAACTTCAGCATGTATCGCAGCTAAATCCAAATTGATTGTATGATTAGTCAAAGGACAATTTTTAGCTTCTGTATATTCACTGATGCAGCGCTGACTCAATAGTTCCAGTTCACAACGCTTTTTATGTATACATTCCAATGCATTAAATGGAGAATCAAAGACTCGATAGGCCAATCCCTCATCTAAATGCAGAACAAAATTGAGCAAGAAATCGCGACTATCATCTACAAATACCGCAGTACTTGGGAAGTAACAGGTAGGTATAGAGAAATGTTGCATAGCTCCTCCTGAGCAAAACGATACGAAAACAAATCCTATTGAAACGCACTAAATCCTTTATAAATCAAATCCACACACAAGCTGCAAACCTGTCTATAAAATATCATGATTGACTACTTTAGCCAAATCATTTGCGATTTATATGCATAAATCAATGTAGAGTACCTGTTTTTAAATGGTTTCGACTTTAACGACTCATTTCAACCGACTCAAAAACCTGGTTTTACTCAAAGAGAACATTCGACAACTCATTGATAATTAGTCTATATTAAAGTGACTTCATTGCTTATTTCTTAAATTCGAAGTCATCGCTGCTTACAATCTGTGTAATTTAATAAGGATATTTTATGGCTAATTCAAACGAAGTTTACCAACCAATAGTTGGTGAATTGAAGCGTAACTGGGGTTGGATTTTAGGACTGGGAATACTTTTTCTATTCTTAGGCTGTATAGGTCTAGGTATGGTGGTTGGCTTGACCCTGGTAAGTATGTATTTTTTTGGTGCACTTCTAGTCGTCTCCGGTATAACTCATATTATTGATGTATTTAAACATAAAGAATGGAAAGGGATTATCTGGCAGGCTTTAATTGCAGTATTATATATTGCAGCAGGATGTCTGGTATTTTATGACCCATTCCTGGCATCAACCTTAATCACAGGTATTTTAGCTGCTGTACTGATCGTTATTGGATTCACACGTATTATTATGGCTTTAGTATTGCGAGAATCCAAAGGTTGGGGTTGGTTATTGTTAGCAGGTATCACCGCAATAATTCTTGGGGTACTGATATTAGCGCAATGGCCTATTAGCGGTCTCTGGGTAATTGGACTGTTTATTGCTATCGAGATGATAGTCAATGGCTGGACCTATATTTTTATTGCCCTATCCCTACGGGCTTCACAGTCCTAAAAGCATTATAAAACTGATCAATTAAATAACGGCGTCATTTTATTTCAATCTAGAATGACGCCGTTACATTCCAAAGTTAAACTGTTAACGTGATAATGCAATTCCAAAAGGTCCATTAAAGACACCTCCTGAATCCACACAACTCAAAAGACCACCATTAGCATTCATCCTGCAGACTAATACGACATTACTCAGATCAGTTACATAAGCAAAAGTTTCTGAATTATTTAATTCTATTGACGTTGGATTCTGGAATAACGAGGACGTGAATAAAGTACATGCCGTAAAGTTCCCACCTGAAACTGCGCATAATGAGACGCCTTCTCCAGGACTGCCCTGATTAGCCACATAGCCAATAAAATTTCGCTTATTAAGGGTAATGCCATTAGGCAAGGTAAAAATGCTACCAGGTCCTGAATCAGTACAAAGTCCAAACGTACCATCAGATTTTATTAAACACTTAACTACTTCATCACAACAGCTTATATATGCAAAAGTTTCCAGCTCGTTTAAAACAATCCCTAATGGAGCGGTCAAAGGTACCCCCGTTCCTCCCGCATTAAGACAATCAATAAACGCCCCATTAGAATCCAGAGAACACACTGATACATAATTGACATTAGTTACATAAGCGCGGGTACCCGCATTGTTCAAAGTGATGCTTTCAGGACTTACGAACGGTGTACTCCCTCCATTATAGTCAGTACATGAAACAAAATTTCCATTACTGTTCATCATACAACGTGAAACCGTTCCTCCGAATGAGTTGACTACATAAGCGATGTTTAGATTCTGATTGAGTGCGATTCCACCTGGGCCATTAAACGCATTACCCACTCCGGAATCATTGCACATACTAAATCGTCCATCAGGTAAAAAACCACATTGAGACACACTGCCATTACTTGAGTTAGTAATATAAGCAAATCCTGGATTAACGACGACCTTCAAAGATTGTGGGCTATTACTCGCATTGAGACCATTGGCGATGATGAACAAGGTTTCCGATGGTGGAAGGGGAGGAATGGTGTAATTAAGAAAACATCCTTGATTGGGAGCAAGAGTAGAACCACAAGTACTGGTAAAATAACCAGCTGGATAAGAAAGGGTTATATTATGAATGATTCCAGTTCCTGAATTAAACAGTTCAATAGCTCCTGAATCAATTGAAACCAGTCTTATGGTATTTCCAGGAATTGGCACCCCATTCTGACGAAACTCAAACCGCCCCAATCCAGGCGAAATAACAGAAATATTCAAACTCTGGGGTTGTGAGGGTTCTGAACATAAAAATGGATCGGGTGAGCCATTGTCATTTCTCTTACAAATAATCGGCCCACCAAAATGTCCTTTCGCGGGTATTTGACTTCCATTAATTTCAAGTTTCAATACACAGGACTGCTGAGGGTCAAGCACGAAAGTATCGGCGCAGTTCGATACGCCACCGCGAATCATGCTAATACCCGTAATAGGCGTCATCACCAGCGCACGACGCAATTTGGTTTTATTAGTAATCAGATAGGTTACATCCGCTTTACCAATGCTTGAAACCTGGACAATATTGCTATTCACAACTGTAGGGATAATAGTAAATTTTGGCTGTGAGCCCGAAAACAGAAGATTGGAGCAACACATAAATAAAATCAGGTGTGTTAAACGGAGTAACTTAGTTCCTTTCATTATTCTATCCCTGAGTATAAAAATTAATCGATAATTGGAAAACTCAAGCTGAATAAGGCATATTGTCCCTCTTCAGCTTCACAAGTAATAGTACCACCAAAGCCATTCATCACTAATTTACAAAAAGAAAGCCCTATACCTGTACCCATGAACGTCGTGGTATAGAAATGATTAAACAAACGAGAAACTTGTTGACTGGTCATCCCTTTAGCAGTGTCTTTAAAATGTAAATAATTGAATTTATCACCATATTCAGTCCAAATATGAATCTCGCCGCGTTGAGCGGTTGCAATCATGTAGAGTGCATTTTTTATTAAATTAAATAAGACATGCTGCATGAGCAACTTTGATCCTTTAAATTGAAAATCCCCTTCCCAGGAAATTAAAGTTCGCTCTCGTGGTGATAAGAAAGGATATCGTGAAATTGCTTCATTTAAACAATCTGCCATGGAGCACGTTTCCATAATACAATTCTGTATGGTGTTCTCGCGACCAGCCTTAACCAATAACATATCAATAATTGTATTCGCGTAATCAATCTCACTTACAATTCGATCACTAACGCCCTCCAGTTGCAGCAATCGCCGCTCTTTCAAAGGCGTTAGTATCAACTGATGTTCTTTCGCATGTTGATAACCTTGAATTAATCCTGGTAAATATTGAACCAGAGCCTGGGCACCACTTTTAATTCCCAATAAAGGAGTTCTCAATTCATGAGCAATCATTCCAGCAGCAGCTGCCATCCCGGCTAAACGTTGCTGTTGCAGCATGGCGGTTTTATAATTTAATGTAGAGCCTGCTATTATAGTAAAGAGGATGACTAAAGCCATTTCTATGTGCTCTTCGCCGAAATAGATGTGCGGAGATAGCCAGTAATATCCTATTAAAGCCATGCCAACACCTAAATTCAAGACGATGGTTAAGCTCAATAAATCGACGAGCAACACCAGCAAAAATACACTGCATAGCAAAGACATTGCTGAGATAACGCTGGCCTGATTCATCAAAAAAAGAAAAGTGAAAAAAAACGGTAAGGTAAACAATAAGGTTAAAAACCAATACCAGGATAAATAATTCTTCCATGGGGCTGGCCAGTAAGGAGTCAGCATTAATCCCAGACCTAACAAGCTGCCAATAAGACGTAACAGCAGGCTTTCATATGCTTGTGGGAACCAATACACCCAAATCAGATAAAAAAATGGAAATCCCAAAAATGCTATGGCGCCAACAGCAACCAATTGATGAGCTGAGTTAGATAAGCTTCGCTGCATGGATTCATCTAAATGCCTTACAATTTTCTTAATTTGCCACATCCCTAATCCCTTTCCTTTTAAAAAGTGTGTAGACAATTCATTCCCTTAGTTCCGCAAAAAAGTCTGGGTCGTCTTAAACGGAGGTGTCAATAAACCCAGGTTCAATGCTCTAAATAAATAATTTATTCTGGCAAAACATCCTGTCTCATCATGACAAACTGTTCAATCCAGTCTGGCCAGAATTCTAAATTGACTTAACTCCATTCCCTTAGCAGAATGAAAGAATCAATGCTATTATCAACGCTTATTTTACAAGCATCCGATAATCCATGAAGCAAAAAACCATTCGAATCGCTACACGTCAAAGTCCACTGGCTTTATGGCAAGCAAATCATGTCAGAGAGACTCTATTAAAGAAATGGCCATCCTTAAATATCGAATTACTGCCCATGGTAACCTCAGGTGACAAATTTCTTAAAGATAAATTATTAGTTGCCGGAGGAAAAGGTTTATTTGTTAAAGAACTTGAAGAGGCATTGCTGGATAAGAGAGCGGATTTAGCAGTACATTCTACAAAGGACATGCCCGCTGAACTCCCCTCTGGACTTAGCCTGGCTGCGATTTGTAAAAGACACAATCCTTATGATGCCCTGGTCAGCCCGAAATTCACCAATTGTGATGCGCTTCCTCTAAAAGCGATTGTGGGTACTTCAAGCCTTAGACGTCAATCTCAGTTACTGGCGTACAGACCAGATCTTCAAATCAAAACCTTACGTGGAAATATTAATACCCGACTTGCCAAACTCGAAGCGGGTGAATATGATGCCATTATCCTGGCAGCAGCCGGACTTGAGCGTATGGGGCTGGAGCAATCGATTACCGAGCTGCTATCGGAAGACATCATGTTACCCGCGTGCGGTCAAGGCGCTTTATGTATTGAATGCCGATCCGATGATCAAGACATTCAAAATATAATTAGCATTTTAAATGACCCGGTTACTTCACTTTGTGTTCACACTGAACGAACAGTCAATGCTCAACTCGGTGGTAATTGTCATGTTCCACTCGCTGTTTTTTGTAAAATGACCTCCAACAACCAACTCCAGTTGAGAGCAAAAATTTTAAATCCGAATGGCTCTCAGATCATCGACAACACTCAGACAGGAACGATGGAACAGGCCCATCAATTGGCAATGCAATGCAGTCAAAATCTCTTAAACAGAGGAGCGGCAACATTACTGGATACTCTGTCAGAATGAGCCAGTCACTGCATGGGCTTCGCGTCTTGAATACTCGACCCAAAGAACAGGCCTACGCGCTCAATAACGCAATTATTGAAGCTGGTGGAATAGCCATTGCATGCCCTACTCTGGATATCGTTGAATCTGAAGTTCAATGGATAAACTCATTACCCGATTTAAAAACCGTGAGTCATGCTATATTTATAAGCGCTAACGCGGTGCATTATTGTTTTACTCAATTATTACGTCATAAAATCGTGTGGCCCAAGCATATTAATGTCATCGCCATTGGGCAGGGAAGTGCAAAAGAGCTAAGTAAGTTTCATATTGAAATCAATGATATTCCTGAAGTTCCAGATAGCGAACATTTGTTAGCACTCCATTGTTTACAACAATTAAAAAATCGAACCGTGCTATTATTTAAGGGGGAAGGTGGAAGGCCGCTTATTGAACAAACGCTAATAGAAAAGGGAGCCAATTTATTCAGCCTGGCAGTATACAAACGAGTAATGCCTGAGGTTCAACATCAATTTATCAATTCGTTATGGCGCGAAGATTTAGTGGATATTATACTGTTAACAAGTGAACAGTCCATGCATAACCTTTTTAAGATGTTCTGCAAAGACGCACATGACTGGTTAAAAAACAAACCCACTATTGTTCTAAGTGAGCGACTTGCTAACTCAGCTGCATTAAGTGGTATTACACAGATTATAATAAGCCATCCTGACAGGATGATGAGTACATTGTTTGATTATTATCAAGGATTAATCCATGGCAAATAGCAATGAAGAAGAAACAAAAGGAACAACTCAAGTACAGCATAACTCTGAGACTGTGCCTGATAATCCAGTACAAGAACACGGTAATTTGACCAATAACAAAAACAATTCATTACTATCAAGTTCTGCCCTGATTATTGCCATTGTAGCCATAGTTATTAATCTTTATAACAATCAGATCAATAAAAAATTACAAACGCATTTAGTAGATGAGAATAAGACCCTGATGAGCCAAGTTGAAGATTTAGGGCAAAATCAATCCAACATCCAGGATCAATTCACTGAGAAAGAAAATAAAATACAACAAGCACATAACAACTTGCAAATCCGAATTGAAGGTTTAAATAAAGAGCTGCAAATTGCTATGAAACAACGCCTGTATCAAAATCAGGATTGGCTCCTTCTCAAAGCACGATATTACCTGGAGTTAGCGCAAATCAATACTCATTGGAGCGATAATTATAACGCATCGATCTCCCTGCTTCAGCAAGCCGACAAGCTGTTAAGTCAAGTAAACAACCCTCAGATTTTTGATATTCGACAAGTAATCGCTAAAGAGATTGCTCAGTTAAAAGCTGTACCAACTGTTGATATTCCAGGATTACTGAGCCAGCTGGATGCAGCACAACTCAGTGTCAACACTCTGACCGTCCAATCTCCTCTCGAAAAAAATAAATTAACTGACCAGACGGAATTGTCTCAATCATCCGATTCCTCAAGCTGGAAAGCACGGTTAAAAAACAGTCTCAAATTATTAGAACAAGTGGTTATTGTCCGCCGCACCGATGAAAACATCAAACCACTCATGTCTCCCTTGTTCGAATCCGCATTAAAAGAGAACATTCGACTGAGTCTCCAGGAAGCGCAATGGGCCTTACTGAATAACAACTCGACTGTTTACCAATTTGCACTGACACAAGCCAGTAATAACATTAAAAGAATATTTGATGAAAAAGCACAAGATACTGCTGCCTTGTTAAATCAAATAGCAGAATTACAGCACATTAAAATAATGCAGGAAAAACCAGTTACAGGTGCTGCCCTGCCTCAGCTTAATCAGATAATTGAAAGTAATGAATCACAGGACAATCCAATAAATAACAGCGAGAAGGGAGTGAACTGATAATGATACGAATTCTCGTTGCATTTATTATCTTATTAGGTTCGGTATATCTGGGAATTCAACTCAATTACGATCCAGGCTATGTGTTGATCGCAATTAATCACTGGACTATCGAAACCACTTTATGGGTAACGCTATTTGGTCTGCTGTTCTTATTTATGATACTGCATATTTTTTTACAATTTTGTCATAAAATTGCAAGAACCCCTGGGGCTCTGAGCAAATGGAATTCTCGACGGTTAGCTCAAAAAGCCCAGGCGACAACCCGAAAAGGCTTAATTGAATACAGCGAAGGCTATTGGCAAAAAGCAAAAAATCATTTAATCCAGGCCCTACCCAATACAGACACTCCTCTGCTTAATTATTTAACGGCTGCACGAGCCGCGCAAAAGATGGGAGACAGTCAATTACGAGACCATTATTTACGTGAAGCCCAACAATCAATGCCAGAAGCTAAAATTGCTGTGGAGTTAACCCAGGCACAGCTGCAGCTTGCAAATCATCAATGGGAGCAAGCACTAGCAACGCTAAGACATTTACAAGATTTGGCGCCTCGACATCCCTATGTTTTGAAATTGTTAATGAACCTCTATGAAGAAGTCCGGGATTGGCCTCAATTAATAGCACTTTTACCCGATTTAAAAAAATATCATGTGATTTCCGATAGTGCTTTTGATCAATTACAAAAAAATACCTATCAGCAAGCAATAATTGATTTAACCAAACAGCATCAATCCGAAGCTGTATCCAATCTTTTTAATTCACTCCCCAAATCGTTAACCTATAATTCCGAAATAGTTTCTGAATATGTCCGCTACTTATATGGAAAGCAGGAATATGCCCAGGCAGAAGCCTTATTAAGACGTAGTCTTCGCAAAGAATTTGATTCTCATCTCATTGAGCTATACGGTTTGTTTTATAATGATGAACATCAATTATCCTTTGCTGAATCATTGCTTAAAAAAAATCCTCATTCAGCTCCCTTGTATTTATGTTTAGGACGGCTCTGTATAGCCCAACATTTATGGGGAAAAGCGAAACAATATCTGGAACAATCTAATGAATTAAACCCAACCCCTTCTGCTTACAATGAACTGGGTAAACTTTACGAAAAACTGAACGACCCTTTTCTGGCATGTCAGAGTTTCAGAAAGGGATTGGAGTTAGCGATAAATAAGCTTGAGTAAGCACCCCCCTCAAAACCTGAAAGTGTCAAGAGGCAATCTTAGTACAACGGTTCACTAATTCTGTCCAGTGACACGTTGTACCAGGACTTAAGATAAAGTTCTGTTAACGAAAAGATTGGCGTGTTTCGTAATTCCTGAATCAGTTAAATCCAGGACATTGGTGAATGACAGGCATCATTACAATCTTTTTCTGTCTTTTCGGTCTGAATCGTCACATGTTGTATCCCGAATTGTTTTCTCAACTGCTCAACCATTTCTGCTCGAGACTCGTCAGTTAGAAAATCATTAGGCATATAGAGATGTACTGACAAAGCATTTTCTTTAGTACTCATAGCCCAGATATGCAAATCATGAATACTCTGAACACCTGGCCAGGAAATCAGGAACTCGCTTACCGCAGCCCAGGAAATCGCTCTGGGAACTCCGTCAATAATTAATCTGAAACTATCAGCAAATAAGGACCAGGTTCCTTTTAGAATGACCAAGGCAATTAATATGCCCACAACCGGATCTATCCACAACCAGCCAGTCCAATACAATAATGCAGCAGAAAAAACTACGCCAACAGAAACCAGGGCATCATAAAACAAATGCAAATAAGCTCCACGGATGTTGAGATCATCGGAGCCGCGCAAAAATAATAAGGCCGTAGTACCATTTACAATGATTCCAATTCCCGCAACAATCATTACGGACACCGCTTGAATTTCCGTAGGAGACATTAATTTATACACTGCCTCAGTGGCAATTATCCCGCAAGTAAAAATCAGTAACCCACCGTTAACCAAAGCGGCCAATATGGACGTTTTCTTCAAACCATAAGTTGCTTTTTTTGTCGGTTTAAGACTCATTAGGCCTATAGCAATCCAAGCCAGAATTAAACCCAGTACGTCACCTAAATTATGAAACGCATCGGCTAATAAACTGGTCGAATTGGCTATATACGCATAGACAATCTGTAACACCACAAAGACACTATTCGCAATAATCGCAATTAAAAAGGACTTATTATAAGTTACCTCACCGTGACTATGACCATGATGGTCATGATGGTTATCTGCTCCCTCATGCGAATGCTTACTCATAATGTTCCTTATTGTTGCTGCTCATCGGTATAATAATTAATCCCTATTTTAATTCTGTCACGAGTTTTCTGTTTTCGCCAGGCATTGGTGTCTCTTAAAGAATACACACAACCACAATACTCCTGTTTATAAAACTCTTCCCGTTTGGCGATCTCATACATTCGTTCCGATCCGCCATTTTTTCTCCAGTTATAAGTCCAATACACCAGCTCCGGATAATGACTTGCTGCACGAACACCACAATCGTTAATTTGGTTCATATCTTTCCAGCGCGATATCCCCAGTGAACTGCAAATAACTGGAAACCCATGCTCATGTGCATATAAAGCAGTTCGTTCAAAACGCATATCAAAACACATAGTACATCGTTTACCGCGCTCCGGCTCCCATTCTAATCCCTTGGCTCGCTCAAACCAATTATCTTTATCATAATCAGCATCGATAAATGGGATATTATGCTTTTCGGCAAATTTTATATTTTCCTGTTTCCTGATTTCATATTCTTGTACCGGATGGATATTGGGATTATAAAAGTATATGGCAAATTCAATTTCTGAAAAGACCAATGCTTCCATTACCTCTCCAGAGCATGGTGCGCAGCAGGAATGTAATAATAATTTATTTGCGCCATTAGGCAGCTCCAGTCGTTCTCTTTGTATCATTTTGTTACTTCCGGCATGTTGATGAAATGCTGACGATAATATGCTAACTCGTTAATTGAATCTTTAATATCATCTAAAGCAAGATGTTTGGATTCTTTAACCAGTCCACTCAATAACTCGGGTCTCCAACGAATAACCAGTTCTTTTAAAGTGCTTACATCCAGATTTCGATAGTGAAAAAAAGCAGCAAGCTCAGGCATATATTTATATAAAAATCGTCTATCCTGGCAAATACTATTCCCACACATAGGTGATTTACCTTTATCCAGATATTGTTTCAAAAAATCAATGGTCAATTGCTCTGCCTGCGCTTCACCAATCTGACTTTCCAATACCCGTTTAACCAAGCCCGACTGATTATGTTGCCTCGTATTCCAGGCATCCATTCCATCAATTAAGCTTTTAGGTTGAGATACAGCAATAACAGGCCCCTCTGCCAAAATATTCAGGTGAGGATCAGTAACGATAGTGGCCATTTCTATAATTCTATCCTGCTCAGGCTCCAAACCTGTCATTTCCAAATCTATCCATATTAAATTTTGATTATTTTTCATTTCATTTCCAGGAATTTAGTAATTGTTTTACACTGGCTACGCGACGTGCATGCAGAGCCTCTTTTATGGCTTTTCCTTCATAACCCTGCGCTATTAATTCTTTGGGGTTTACTTTAACACATTCGGCTAAAATTTTAGACCATAATTCCATTTGCTTATAATCTACGGGTTTTCCACGCCCTTCTGCATCAGCCCGGCACGCGATAAGTACATTATGAAACAGATGAGGCCTTCGAAAAGCGTCTGTACGCTCCAATACATCCACTATGGTATTGGCACGTAATTCAAATAAACGATGGATGATCAGATGATATCTTGATACAAGCGTAGCCAAAACACGATAATCATTCGGTATTCGCAATCGCGTACACAAAGCTTCTATAACCGCCACCCCAGAGTCTTCATGTCTATAATGTTTTGGCCATTCGCGAATCGGCGTCAATAGTTTACCCAAGTCATGAACTAAGGCCGCAAAGCGAATAACAGGATCCGGGCTTAAGGCTACAGCAGACTGCAAGACCAATAAACTATGAACACCACTGTCAATTTCATGGTGATGGTGAAAAGGATTGGGTACCCCAAACAAGGAGTTAATTTCAGGAAGAATCACTTCCAAAGCACCACAGGAACGCAGGGTAGTAATAAACTGTTCAGGATTCTTTTCTTCAAGGCTCCTCTGAAATTCCTGCCAAACACGTTCAGGAACCAAATGGGATAATTCGCCTCGTTTAACCATTGCATACATTAACGACCGCGTTTCATTAGCCAGGGTAAAACCAAGACTATGAAATCGGGAAGCAAAACGGGCGACTCTGAGAACTCGTACCGGATCCTCTATAAAAGCAGGGGAAACATGGCGTAATATTTTGTTATTGATATCTTGTTGTCCATTATAAGGATCAATTAAGTTGCCCTGTTCATCCATTGCCATCGCATTAATGGTTAAATCACGACGAGCCAAATCTTCCTCAAGGGTTACTGTGGTACTAAAATCACAATCAAAACCATAATACCCTGGAGCAGATTTTCGTTCCGTTCTTGCCAAAGCATATTCTTCATTGGTTTGCGGATGCAAAAAAACAGGAAAATCACGACCCACCTGTCTAAACTTATTGTTGAGCAATTGTTCCGGAGTTGAACCAACAACAACCCAATCACGTTCCTTAACTGGAATACCCAATAATTGATCCCGAACGGCACCACCCACCAAGTAGACTTTCATTAAATATGATTTACCTTCATACTGTATCATTAATAAACGAAACAATTATAGTATAGATCGACACCATGAGTAAAAGACGGATTAATAAACAACAATCAGCACGCATAGAAAAAATACAGCAAAATTATCAAGAGGAAAAAGAAAACAATCCTGACTCTCTGGCTGATGGTCTAGTTATTACTCGATTCAGCAGACATGTTGAAATTGAAGACAACCAGGGCAATCGAATTCGCTGTTCCATCAGACCCAATCTGGATACGTTGGTTGCTGGTGATCGCATTGTTTGGCAAACAGAAGGAGTGAAACAGGGCGTAGTAGTTAGCCTGTATCCTAGAGGGAGTATCCTGGCAAGACCAACCAGCACCGGTTTGAAAAAACCGGTGGCAGCAAATATAACGCAACTGATCATTGTTATTGCTCCTAAACCTGAAATCAGTTGGCCATTGCTCGACAGTTACCTCATCATGGCCGAAATCCTTCATCTTCACGCGGTTATTCTCCTGAATAAAACCGATCTCCCCTGTGATGATCTGAGATCACAATTAATCAATGATTATCAAGCCTTGGGTTATCCTATAATGATGACCCATACAAAAGACGTCATAGGGTTTGAACAGCTTAAACAAAGTCTGAACCATCAGATTAATGTTTTTGTAGGGCAATCAGGTGTAGGTAAATCTTCAATAATTTCCAGAATTCTTCCTCATGAAGAAGGCATTGCGACTAACGAACTCTCTGACGGTAGTGAATTAGGACGACATACCACAAGCAACTCTCGGTACTATCATTTACCGAGTGGTGGTGCCTTAATCGATTCGCCAGGAGTTAGAGAATTTAGTCTCTGGGATATAGATACGTCCCTGCTTGCTCAGGGATATACTGAATTTAAACCATTCCTGTCGCAGTGCAAGTTTCGTAATTGTACCCATATAGATACCCCTCACTGCGCCATAATTGAAGCGGTAAAGAATGGCACAGTATCTATGAGACGGTATGAAAACTTCATAAAACTGTGTACTCAATTTAGCAAAAACAAATTCTAAATGCAGTTCAGCCAACTTCAAATCAGAGTGATAAACGCCATAAATAAAGCATAAAAATAAAAAATGCATATTCTATATATGCATTTAATTAGATGATTCTGGTATGAAGTGAAGGGCCTACATCCCTTGATTTATTTGAGATGTTTCTGCTGGCTCAGAAGCGGATGTTTCTCTGAAGTCAGGGGCACCTAAAGGTTGACTCGGTGCACGAGGCATTTTCGGCTCACCGATAAAAGGAGGCTCTTATATGGGTCCAGTTTGATCGGGTTTATCCAGAACATCATTTATTGGTTCACTGTCTAAAACTCGACTGCTTGCCTTCGCTGAACTAAAGAAGCTTTGAGGTGCGTCGGACACGGAATTTGGATGATATTTTTTCGGTACAACACGTTCGAGTGGTTCAGGGCCCAACACTTTCCCAACCCCGGCAACTAGCGAAAAGATTACCGCGTTAAGTCCCATGCGAAGCGGTAATTGTTTTGCTGCATTTTTACCAAACTCTTTTAAAACAAGCTTGGGATCCGCATTAAAGCGATAATAAAATTCTTTAACCAGGCTAAATGTGCTTTTATTATACAGCTTACCATCCACAACAGTTGACCTGACCGCTAAACCATCCTTAAATGCCGCTAATGGAAAAGTAAGGCCAGCTGCAAATACGCCACTTAAAGCACCCGCAGTAAAATGCAGCATACACTCATCTTTTATTGGTAATTTATTCGCAATTTGATCTTCAAGCACACATAAGGAAGCAAAGTTAATTACCCCTAAGGCATACCTTGGAGTAAACCCACCGGCCAACAATCTGCTCGAGTTATGAATGGTGTTCCATTTAAAATCATCAGGAAGAAGGCCTGGCACCTTTTTCAATTGTGAGAGTGACTCCGGTATCTGCGTTATCACCACCTCACCTGCAGCCAAACTCATTACATGAGCAAGATTTATTAATTTCGAAGGCTTATTTTCTTCAATAAGGGCCCTATTTTCCTTTGTAAATCCTTCTTCTCTAATCAATCCTTCTTCTATGGGCTTTGAGCTCTTTGCACCGGTTACATACACAGTCCTTACTGCTGAGCCTGAAAGTGACACGCTAGTTCCTCGATATAATGCTCCCAGTAATCCGAAAACACCACCAGAGTATAGCGGGATTAACGTACCATTTTTAGCTTGACTCAGTAGCATGGCTTTAAATGGACCTTGTGCTGCAACAATACTGGCACTGGTAAAAAAAGCCAGTGAAGTAAAGTTTGCCAAATCCCATCCTTTTTGGTACATCATTTGAGCTGATGGCAAAAATGAACACGTTGGTTTTGAATTTGAAGCAAATCCTTGTGCTGGTGTCGCTGAAGCGGTCTCATCCACGCCACCTGCTTTTGGTTCAGATTTACTGTACATAATTCATCCGTTGTTACTTTATTAATACTAACTTGTATTATAATGATTTTTTTATAATCAAACATTGACAAAGGGTGTTTTTTGATGGCATTGAGGTTAAATTGCGCTCTCAATGCATTTTTATTGACAAAATAAACTAAAATTAGTACAAACCCAAAGAAGTGATGAAGTTCTTTTCGGTAAATTGACCTTAGTGATACTATAAAACAATTGATCAACAAGCTTATCGCTAAAGTACTGTCTGAAAAATCTTTTCCCCACCCTCAGTTAGTTTTGATAATAGTTACGGCTTTGCACTATGAATTGCTGATTTTATAGTTCAGATTATGTTGGAGCACCCAAATAATCCAAGCACACAGCACTATTTCTAGCCGCCTCTAGTTCTCCAACCGTTAAAATAGGGCGACCCAGACCTCTCAGATACTCAAACATCAATTGACGTGAGCTCTCGTTCAAGCTCAGATTAGGAGAATGTAAGGCCTCTTTAAAGGCATCGATAATACTACTGACCAGTTTTAAACCAGTCATTGAAATGGTTACCTTTGAATTATCTGCCCTACTAACAAACGCATAAAACAACACTGAGCGTCCTGGCTGGTTCAAATTAATGTGAATTAATCTGTTTCCAATATGATTAACACAATTATCCAGAAAAATAGTCCTGGCTCTAGTTAAGTCATACAACTGCAGTAAAATTCTCAAACTGGCTTTATCCTGAGGATCGAATTTCTTCAATAAATTAGTAAAAAGTATATTCACACGAAAGCGTTTCAATAAATCACTGCAATTCTGCGCGTAGGTCTGGACTAAATCATCAAGAAAATGATTAATATACGGCGTTATAACAGGGCTAGTCGGCTTAAAATGCAATAAGGCATGCAGCATTAATTCAGGTTCATACCAAAATATATCAAGCTTATCCAATCTTCCTTGTCCTACATACTCATACCACATCGTTGTAGAATAAAAATGTGAAATCCACGAAAGTATACCCTTTCTTACAGGAGCCGGAGCAAAAAAACGTTCCTTCACCAATAAATAGTTGCCCTCTAAATCATGCTCTCTGTTTTCAGTTAGTGCAGGTAAAAAATAGTGATAAATTTCCTTCGCCTCGGGAAAAACATAATTGTCCTGATCCCATAAACTGATTGTCCCTCCGATAAAAGGCCACATTTCAAAGGCAGTAGTCATCAAAGATACAATTAAGCAGTAACATTGATGCAAATGATCATTATAAGGTAAAGAAGAAGATGCTACAGGCTGACTGCTGCTACTGCTGCTGGATTGGTGATCCGGCAAGGAGCTGTATACAAATTCCAAAACCCCAAGAGAACTCTTCAATGCTGGATGCATGCGATATAGCCATAACAACAATGCTTCAAGCAAATTATCCAAATCATAACCACGAGACATATTTATAGCGATTAAAAAGTCCAGTAAATAATAGTCCCGCGATTGAAAAGAAATGTGTTGTCCATAAAAATAATTAATATTATTTAAATCGCCGTGTGATACGAGCTTAAAAAAATCTTTGGCAGCTTTTTTAAAAGTCGCATACTCTGCCCCGGAAAATTTCAAGATATAATATTTTTCTACCAACCCTAATAAACGCGGTACTAACTCAAAAGGCATTTCCCCCTTATCCAAAAGATGAGGAAAAACTTTTCTATTCATAAAATCCCAGAAGTTTACAAATACTTCACTGCCGATTTTAAATTCACCATTAGTTTGTTTACAGGATTTTAATCTGCTTAGCTCGTCTATGGTTACCAGATTTAATTTGGTATTTGAGATATCCCGATAAGTAGACAGCCTTAATCCATTATTTAACAAATGCTCACAAAACCCTCTCTTACGGTACAGAGTTTTTCCTCCATGCCCTACATAAAAGTTTTCCATTCGGGTTGTTTCAGTTAAAAAAGTTAAATTGTTGAAGTCTTTGAAGTTAGTTATAGAAGGAATCAATATCTGATAAAGGTGCTTTTTGGTATACTCAGCTAACTCCTGGGCAAAACAAATCCATATCTGATTTACCCCTTGGCAGTTCAACGTATAATCATCTTCAGTATCAATTACACTGATCCAGCGTTCTTTATATGATTTCAATAAAAACTGGACATCTGCAGTACTAATAGTATCCTCTGGATTTCTATCTTTAAACTGAGCAATGATGGATTTATTTAATCGGGTATCACAGGGAATTAATGTACCTGACGCTCCTAATTCCTGTATAAGCTGTATCACTCTGAGCACTAACATCTAAAATAACAATCCTTTACAAAATCAAAATTGGACACAGTATAACTGTTCAATAAATAACAAATCCTAATAATACCCTAATCCAGGAACCAAGATAAGCATTTCTATCAAATAATCAATAATAATGCTAATGTTGTACTAGGGGCTGTTGACATTTTCAATTTCGACGTCCCGCGACTTGTTCGCGGGATCCAGTTCGATCTTGATGAATACATTATGTTTGTAAATGATACTTGATCTCTGGATCCCACGAACAAGTCGCGGGACGTTGGAAATAAATAGATGAATTGTCAACACACCCTAAAGGATGACTCATGAACTTAATAAAATGGAACAGTATAAATTATAACCCTGAGGCTCTCATTTCATAATGTAACACAACTTTTATGACCCATTTCGATGGGATGCCGACCAAAAGTCTTATAGTATTAAAGTGTATATTGAATATCATTTTTTTAGCTCTGACGATGCGATGATGATTGAGCAAGTTTAAGTTATTTCTGGGGAACGTCATGACATTATATATATATTGGTTTTTGCTGGCTTTGATTCTACTTGGTCTGGAGATGGCAACTGGAACGTTTTATTTATTAATCGTAGCTATTGCGATGGCTGTTGGTGGTACCTTCGCTTTATTTGGTATGACGTTTTCGGCGCAACTCGCACTGGCAGGATTGGCAAGTTTCGCGGGTATCGTTGTGTTGCGCCGCTGGAAGAGCAAACATACTTCTGATGCATCAGCTCTAAGCCTGGACATTGGTCAGCCAGTAGAAGTGTTAACCTGGAAAGATGATGGAACGGCACGTGTCTTTTATCGCGGTACAGAATGGAATGCAGAACTGGAAACAAAAGAGATTGGGCATGAAGGTGGTTTTTATATAAAGGATATACGAGGTTCTGTTCTTATTTTATCAATTCGAAAACCGATTTGACTTACTGATTAACTGTATGGAGGCATTATGGAAATTGCACTGTTGATTTTGATTGTAGCCGTTATTTTTATCGTTACGGCACTCAAGGTTGTGCCACAACAAAATTCCTGGATAATTGAACGACTGGGAAGGTTTCATGCGGCCTTATTACCCGGATTGAATGTCGTCATCCCGTTTATCGACAGAGTCGCCTACAAACATATGCTCAAGGAAGTCCCTTTGGATGTTCCCAGCCAGATTTGCATCACTAAGGACAACACACAGTTACAAGTAGACGGTATTTTATATTTTCAGGTAACTGACCCCAAACTTGCATCTTATGGCACCAGTGATTATGTGTTGGCGATTACTCAGCTCGCTCAAACCACGTTGCGCTCAGTGATAGGAAAAATGGAACTGGATAAAACATTTGAAGAGCGAGAACACATTAATGCAGCTGTCGTTGCCGCACTTGATGAAGCAGCTACGAGCTGGGGTGTGAAAGTATTACGTTACGAAATTAAAGATTTAACCCCGCCCAAGGAAATAATACACGCAATGCAGGCTCAGATTACTGCAGAACGTGAGAAGCGAGCCTTAATCGCCGCCTCAGAGGGTCGCAAGCAGGAGCAAATTAACATAGCCACCGGTGAACGAGAAGCATTTATTCAGAGATCAGAAGGTGAGAAACAATCTGCAATTAACCGCGCACAAGGTGAGGCTGAGGCCATTAAAGCAGTAGCTTCGGCAAATGCCCAAGCCATTCAACAAATTGCGCAGGCCATACAATCAACCGGTGGTATGGAAGCAGTTAATTTCAAAGTGGCAGAACAATATGTAGAAGCTTTTGCTCGTGTTGCAAAAGAGGGCAATACACTCATACTACCAGGCAACCTGGCAGATCTGGGAGGATTAGTTGCGACGGCCATGAGTATTGTAAAAAGTAAAAAATAATCTTTAAAAGGGATATAAGTATTATAAAAGCCTTATTTATCATGCAGTTAATGTGAGTTTTAAGGAAACAGCGTCATGAGTATTATGATTGACACCAGTTATGATATTCTGCGCTGTTTTGATATTAATAAGTTCATTCTGGTAGAACGCATGGCCATAACTGAAATCCATGCTTAGATTTTCCAAAATTTGGTACCCAACTGAAGAACCAACAGTCAAACTATCACCTGTACCTATTTGAAACCTCCCGTTTGAAGGGGACTGATTATAGGTTCCCGCTACTCTGAACTTCCATTTTGACGACAAATTATAAATAGTTCCCAGGGTCAAAAGCCAACTGTTGTAAAAATTATAGTCTATACGAGCCTTAGGAACGATAAAGGCCCGACGTCCCGATTGAGTTGCAAAATTATAAATATAAGCCTCTTTAAATATATTCCACTGGAGGTATTGAATGGTTCCTATAAAACCAAGTTTTTCATTTAGAAAATGACTTAGCGAGAGAACACTTCTCGCAGGAGTCCAGAATTTAAAATGAAAATCATCCGAAGAAATAAACTGCGGGCTGGTTATTGTGCTGGTACCATGAAAATGATAAGTAATAGCACTGCGATAATTAAAACCCAAAGTGGTACTTTTACTCATTTGAATCAAAATCCCCAAATCACCTCCTAAACTATTTGCTTTACTATTATTCAGACTTCGGCTATCAGGAATATTTAAACGGGTCACGCCTGAAACAGGCTCTTGAATTAAGTGGGCATGAGTAATATTAAGATTTCCTCCTATTGAAAGGAATTCATTGATTTTAATGCCAATCGCCGGTACTAAATCCACATCTTTAGTTTGATTACGTGCCTGAACGTAACGAAGAACAGAATGATCATCCAGATCCCGATCAAAATCATTGGCTACGATAGCAAAACCTGCAGCGAATTGATCATTTATGGGGAGACTGACGTACATGGAAGGTAAAGAAAAATTTGATTTTGACGTGACTGTTCCGAACTCGGTAATACCAAACGGTACTTGTTGAGCGCTCCCGGTAAATTGAGATTGTGCTCGTGCCAGTGTGCCCAAAAGGATAAGTTGCTGATGAGGAATAACAGTTAAAGCTGCCGGATTAAAATAAACAGCGGTAGCGTCCTTAACTACAGCTGCTCCAAGTGTTTGTTCAATAAACGAGGCATATAATGACCCGCTTAATAACAGAAGCCCTAAAGTCACATAACGCATGATACCTTTTGATCTTGCCATCAACGTCCAGGTTAAAGATATGCCCATGTTCTGATTGTAAGATCATTTTTGAGGTAACAGACACTTAAGTCAATATGTATTGTATAACATAGGATATTTTTTGCTTCACTTATGCAGTTATAGTAAATTAAAATTTAAAAGTCTTATATATCTGTTTTAATTGAAATTTTGCAGATAATTTTTTTTGCTGGTTTAATCAATAAAATTTGGTTGCTCTAATTGACTCCCTGGCGCAAGCGATTGCTCATGCTTTACAGGAGATCGTTTAAATTTTAATTTACTATATTTCTTGCTGCGGCATCGGGCGCTCCTTAACTGCATGCTCACTTGGGCTGTTGCTATCGTCCTCGGTATTGTGAACGTACTGTTGAGCCAACATTAAATAGGGTTAAACCCTTTTAATGCAGCTGAGTTTTGTGCATCAAGAGCTTCTCTCAGGATATCTCTTTCAATAAAGTTAATTCTTTTGGCAAGAGAACCCTGGTTATTCTCTAGGGGAATAAGTTTAAGCACCTGAATTAATTGTGGAACATCTTTAATAACGCCGCTATCAATAGCTCTGACGACGTCTGCAATTTCCTTAGTATGGTGTCTATTCCAATGACCAGAAAAAAACCGTGCAATAGATGAATCACCCTTAGTGTAATCATTTAATAATTCTCGAGCTACTCTTAAAGGCCCTTCGCTGTGGAAGCAATTTGCAATTTCAATATAAGATGCTGGCCGTGGGAGAACTTTTTCGGAAAGTACTTCTTTCGTATAAGGGGTATAGGATAGACTTGATTGAAACAACGCGTTTATTTCCTTTATGAAACTTTTTTGAAAAGCTACTATTCTCTCGATAGGATTTGATAACAATTTGTTGTCTTCAATATCTTCCTCAAGGTCTTCATATATCGAATCTAAGGTTGGGGAAGCTATATCTAATTTTTTGTACATATCTCTAAATGGCATTATTGTCGAAATATGGGTTATTGGTGAAAACTCCCGTTGAAAATAATGGGCGGTTGCTCTAAAAACCAAGATGTCGAAATCCGCTTGATTAATTTTGGGCTGTATGGTCTTATGTTCTTCATTTCGTACCTTAAAGGAGTTCAAATACTCGATACCGGTTTGCTTCTTTTCTTTAGCTCGAAACATAAACATGTTTTACTCCTAGATTAAAATTTTTTAACTACTTAACCTCCTATCAATCGATTAACTCAACTTTATTCTGTACAGTACCAGATTAAAAAATGGAGACCTGGTTAATCAAATATCGAAGGTAAATTCATTAATTAATTCATTCTATATAAGTAAAATGAGCTGAGTATTAAGTTTGGGGTTAATTTTTTAATAATCGTTATATGAAATTTATATTAAAACAATCTCCTGAAAAACATGATCAATCGCTTGAGCCAGGGAGTGAATTAGAGCAACCAAATTTTATTGATTAAACCAGCAATAAAAATTATCTGCAAAATATCAATTAAAACAAATATAAGACTTTTAAAAATTAATTAACTGTACGTGAACTGCATGGAGGATATACGCTATAGTAAAATGAACATCTTTTGATAGAGAATGCTATGGCAGACGTGATTAATCTAAATAAGAAAAGAAAAGCTAAAAATAAAGTAAAAAAGGAAAAAAAAGCTTCTGAAAATCGCGTTAAATTCGGAAGGACCAAAAAAGAAAAGCAGATAGAGCAACAAGACGATGAACGCAACCAACGACATCTGGATGGTCACAAATTGGAACAAATAGAAAAAAATAAAGACTAGGGGCTGGTGACATTTCACCGTCCCTACCCCATTATCGTCACCCTCCGCGAAGGCGGAGGGTCCATTTTTTATCATTTTGTTTGTGATTCACATCACTGCTCTATTCATGTGTACCCAAACCCTTTTAATCAATTTGAATAGAACAATAGTATACAACGTTCCCTGCTTTATAAGTTGCAATGTACTGATATGTATATATTTTTATGGGTTTTTAGTATCGGACTTACCATACATGGACCCTCCGCCTCCGCGGAGGGTGACGGGAGCCGCAGAGAGTGAGGGAAGCGCAGAGAGTGAGGGAAGCGCAGAGAGTGAGGGGAGCCGCAGAGAGTGAGGGAGCCGCAGAGAGTGAGGGAAGCGCAGAGAGTGAGAGGAGCGCAGAGAGTGAGGGAAGCGCAGAGCGTGAAGGAAGCGCAGAGCGTGAAGGAAGCGCAGAGCGTGAAGGAAGCGCAGAGCGTGAAGGAAGCGCAGAGCGTGAGGGGAGCGCAGAGAGTGAGGGGAGCGCAGAGAGTGATATATAAAAGATTATAATCGTTCAGAGATAAACCCACAGCACATAGGCAGAAGGTAAAATGCTTACAGCCCCTTAAAATCCCAAGCTGAAGCACTCTTTCCTTATTTTTGAATATCAACTCTTGTACGTATCTCTATACATCTTAATTTATTCAAGTAAATAAATAGATAAAGCTCCTTTCGCTCAACACATTAAATCATTCAAGCCTGTTCTTCTGATTAAACCGCTTTAGGTTTCAACTCATTGGTACAGACGATTCTAACTTTTATGCTCCCCGAATGAACTCAATAATTTTTCTTAAACAAATCAAAGAGCTATTAAGAAAGAGAGCATTTTACCCTTTTTGCAGAATAAAAAATAAAAACGATATACACATTGTGCATACCTCATACATCAATTAACTTCCATTCGTCACTCAGCATTAATCCTGAACAAATAGAATAAGAAATAACAGACAAAGACCTTTCTTTGTACTTCATGTGTCAGGAGAAAGAAAATGCAAACCATTGAAGAGTGTATTTCTGAGTTTGATCGATTAGTTACCGATGGTATAGAAAAAGCAAAGATAACGAGCTTACTAAATCAAAACACTTCCGAAGCGATGCAAGAAGCTTGCAGATTAAATTTTGAATATTTAAAACAAATTGTTGCGTTAAAAGATAGCATTGATAGTTTACCTGATGGCACTCCCAATAAAGAAAAATTAACCAACCGTCTTCTTGAACATTGTCCATTGAGGTGGATCGAACAGTTTAAGCAAGGAACCTTTACAGAATCACTAGAAGATTTTGCCGCCTTTCGCAGCGAGTTTTATAAAGAGGTGCCTCAAAGTACCGTTGAGTTAAGGACCTGGGGAACCAGGGAAGAGCTAAGTAATGGGTTACGCAATGTGATACGGCAAAAGATTCAAGGAGAAAATATTGGTCATGCTTCATTAATGATAAAAATTCCTGTCAATGAAGAAAATAAAGCGCTGGTTGAAAAATACTGTTTGCATGAGAATGGCGGGTTAAAAATACCTCATTCCATTAAACGTACAGGTAATGGACTGGTCTATGAAATTTATTGGAGTTATTGGCCAGATCAATTACAGACACGGAAGTACGATATTGATAATGAGCGCAGCGGTTTTGAATTTAAAACACAATCTGATGTACTAGACAGTATGCCTCTTGAATTGAAGGAACGGCACATATCTCAAAAAAATACAAAAGATCTAT
The DNA here is from genome assembly GCF_001467955.1 of Legionella quateirensis. GTDB lineage: Bacteria > Pseudomonadota > Gammaproteobacteria > Legionellales > Legionellaceae > Legionella > Legionella quateirensis. The sequence goes on from NZ_LNYR01000006.1 coordinate 177,623, forward strand.
TTCAAAATCAACATACAATTAATCTTGCACCGGTCGCTGTTCCATTAGTACCAACAAAATCTTACGATCAATTGCATCAAGAGTTTATAAATTTGAAATTAACAAGATACAAAAATAGAGAAGAGCAACACGCTCTGGCCATATTAAATAAAAATTATTTTAGTAAAGGCTGTGAGTTTTTCCCTGACTCAGAGGCGTGGGAAGAAAAAAGCATTAAGCCCTCATCAAATTTTCTAACATTATTGGCACGATTTAAAAATGAAATGTCGGATAAAAAATTGATTGCCCAGATATTGGTAGACAAGAAAATTACCAGAGCTCAAGCAGAGTATATTAATAACGAGCTTTTACGATTATTTGAAAAAAAATGGGGAGAAAGAACTGAACTATCCAAAGAAATTGAAAGAGTATCGAACGAGATCTATACACCAGCAATTGAAATTAAAAAACTCAAAAAAGAAATTAAAGTATGGCGTCAAAATTTGGCTGAACATAAACAATTGAAGGACTTATCTAATGAAATTGAAACATATAAAAAGGAACATAATGGTGAAGTATCTGATAGACAACTGAAGAAGTGGATGAGTACTCAAGAATTTTCTGAGGAGGAAACAAAAAAAATACTTGAGCAACCAGACCCACAAAAGAAAATAAATGCATTAGAGTTAAAAATTGCAAAACTGATAGATGATCTTCCCAACGAAGATGAATTAAGAGAAAAAATCAGTAAAGCTGACGAAAAACTACAAGCCATATATAAGTCTCCAAAGAAAGAAGTAGGAGGTATTTATGCCAAGAAAATTGACGAAAAAAATGTTCATATTGAATATGTTAAATCAAAAATAAATGAATTTCGTCAAACAACAGATAATCAAAAAGAAAAGACTAGCAAATCAGCAGCATATTGTCATGACAAGATTCAAGATCTGGAAAAATTATTAACAAAGTATGATGCCGACAAAGAAGCTTCTCAAGAACGAATTAACAAAAAAATACATGAACTTGAATCAATATCTGTAAAAGTAGAAAAAAGACAACGAAAAAAAATCGCTAAGATTGACGATACAATAAAACAATTAGAGGAAGCATTAGAATATTATGATGAATTTAATGAAGAATACAATTTTGAAACTGAGGGCATGGATATTGAATACAAATATCACAAATCTCGCACCGAAAAGGAAATAGAACAATTTGGTGATACACGAAACTTTTGGCATCTTCAAAGTAAAGAAGATTTGGTTGAACTGTTGAATATCTTAAAAGAAGACAAGAAGAATGCAGAGCAAGGCAAACTATCAAGACCAACAAAATTTATTTATAACCGAGATAAAACTGAAGAAGAAATCGCGCGATATGGAAATAAATCTCTTCCAGACAGTAAGGACACGATATGGGAACTCTCTAGCACCAAGGACATTAAAGAGTTAATTGCAACCTTACATCAAGATAAGCTTCAAGTTAAACCGATAGAGTTTTCTTATGGTAAGATCGAAGAGAGAACGAAAACTGATGAAGAAAAAAATACGTATGGAAATTTAATATATCCATCACGAGGTGAACGTCATTGGTCTATAAAAAGTAAAGAAGACCTAAGTAAATTAATCGAGATTATCAAGGAAGATCAGCGAAAACTCCAGGAAAATTTGTTGGGAAGTTCATTTGATTTTAAATACGCGACATCAGAAGTACACCAAAAAACGGACGAAGAAAGAGAATCTTTTGGAAATCTAAAGTATGTGGATTCTAATGAACACTGTTGGAACATTAAGAATATCGCTCATGCCGAACAAATGATTCACATTATGGAAGAAGATATAAAAAAACTGGAGGAACAAGTAAGCCTTATTGCTAAAAAAATTGAGGACATGAAGTTACAATCAAACGGTGAAGAATTAAGTAGTGATCAAATAATCAGAGGAGCACCAACAAGAAATGTAACGTTACATGATTTTAATATTGAAGACATGTTAAAAACTGCCAGTGAGCTCGCTGCCACCACATCTGAATTTCACTTAATTAAAGAGAACTGCTCCACAACCTCGATGAAAATATTAAACGCGGGGGCACCAAAAGAAATGGCTCATATGTTTCAATGGACAGAAAATACAGTTGAGAATCCTGCTTCTAATGCTTTTCTTACCAACCCACAAGCGGTCTACTCGGCAGCTGCTGTAGTTTCAAAAGCTCAAGAAGGTGATCCAGAGGCAATAAAACATGTTCAAACAGAGGCCAATCGTACACCAAACGAAGAATATTATACCAAATTAAATCAATTATTAGCTTATAGAGATGATGAGACCGAATTGCGAAATCAAATTAAATCGAACATTTTTGGCTATCTTAAAATTCTTCCTCAATTGATTTGTGACTTGGTGGTTAGAACAAACAAACAGCATGCTCCTAAAGAAGAACAGGAAATCGATAGTTATTTGAACAAGCTTAATGAATCGATTAGAGCATTAAACTATTCCTTAATTGAGCATGGAAATCCTTTAGTAGCAATCCAATATATGAATGAAAAGTTACAAGAAGATCGGAAAGCTATCCCCTTCTTCGAGGAACAGACGCTACAACTGGTCAGAAGTTATATCTTGAATATAGAATCAAAAAGTGAGCAAACAGAAGACGAAATAAAGTTGATCGAGGCATACAATAACATTATTAAAGAAAGAAATGAGCGCATATCTTGTGTGGAATTAGCGGTATTAGGAAATACAAATCCTGATAGCTACCTAATCAATAGAAATGACCAATCTGCACATTTAACCTGGGCTAATACCCCATCCTTGCAGGCAGAGATTGCATTTGCAAAATTTAGTGATGAGTATCAAAAATTACATGCTGGAAAGTACTTTCAGTACCTGCGTTACAATTTTTTAAACCTCATTCCCCAAAATGCTTCCAATATGGAAAAATTACAAATAATTCAAAAGCACATTGACGAAAATCCTTCTTCTACCTCTGCTCAGGCTTGGAATAACTGTAAATTTACCAAGGAAACCTTGGAGTTAGTAGGTGCAATGAAGGAAAGCCAATCATCAGAGATCAATCCACCTAATATCTCGGAAAATACAATCCAAAAAACACTTAGTTTTAAACAAATGTATTTACTGGAAATTAAAGAAGGACAACAAGAGAGTACATTAGATGAGTACACCACGCCTTCCATGTGTTCTTAATAAAATGCATCCCGACGCACTAATTCAATATAAATTCCGATGACTTGGATGTCTCGGAATCTATATTGATCGCCAGGATATTGATAGGTCTCTCAGAGCCGGCTAATTAAATCAACTCATTTTCGTAAATATTATTCCAAATACGCTTAATTAGATCATTAAGTAACAAACTAATAGTCAATAGAACTGTAGAGGCCAAACCAAACCTGCATTTTAACGCATAGTCATCACTCTATGTGCAATAGAAGTAGGTTCAGCAACAGCATAAAAAAGCGTTCCCATAAAAAAATCGTACAAATTTTGTCTGGTGAGAGCGCCACCGCACAAATTCATGATGTTAGTAAACGCTACTCTCTGAAGCGGTCGTAAAAGAGCCCGTAATAGTTCATCTGTACATGTTTTAGAACGTTTTTTCCCCAACTGTTCCACTAAACCATCAATATCCTCTTGTTGCAGAATTTCACGTCCATTCATGAGTTGATTTATCATACTCTCCACACGATCTTCATGGGCTTCATGGTTTGGATTAGCTACATTCTGGTTAAATATAGCCGTATGAGATTTGGGATGCGTTAGGTCGTGAACCTCTTCAACAGGAGGTTTTACTTTTTTTGTCCCAGCGATCCCCCCTCCGATAACAAGAAGAGTATTGAGATAAGCAGAAAGAGGTTCAAAACCTAAATCTTTAAATCCCTGAACTACTGTTCCAAAACTTAGCGTTGATTTATTTTCAGCGTCAAAAAAACTCACATGCCGCATTAGACCCGTTCTGTTCGCTAGTTTTTCCTTAAAATAGGCTTGAATGGCCTCTCGATATTCTCTCGGATATAGTTTGGCTTGCTTGTCCAAATATTGTGCCAACACATCCTCCGATTTAATATTTGCTAAAGCAACTCGGAACACATGGGGTTTAAAATCAGATGATTCCTCCAAAAAAATGGGTTCATCTATCAAATTTTGTTGTTGTACTGGAACGCCGAGAAAACTCAAAAGATTAGGCATATCGCTATTCCTCTCTATTTATAATGTTGTATAACTAGCACTATTAATGCGTTCACAGGATACAGCAATGCCTGATGGCATTAAACGTGGAATTGAATTTTAGTGGAATTGAAATTTAAAAGACAAAAAAAAAAGCGGCTAAAAAGCCGCTTTTCTGTAATAAAAGCCTGGCGATGACCTACTTTCGCATGAGGAGACCTCACACTATCATCGGCGCATGTTCGTTTCACTTCTGAGTTCGAGATGGGATCAGGTGGTTCCAAACCGCTATTGTCGCCAGGAAAACTGTTATCCTTCGGATTGGTGATTTAATCTAAATCACAAAGCCCAAGGCCTGGTAAAGATTTGAGGTAACACATTCTACTCTAATTTATCGTCTGCTTCTATAACCCAAAGCAACTCAGATTATATGGTCAAGACAATCAGCCAATTAGTACAAGTTAGCTTCACACATTACTGCGCTTCCACACCTTGCCTATCAACGTCGTAGTCTTCAACGGGCTTCATGGGAAAACTCATCTTGAGGGAGGCTTCCCGCTTAGATGCTTTCAGCGGTTATCCCGTCCGAACTTAGCTACCCGGCGATGCCACTGGCGTGACAACCGGTACACCAGAGGTTCGTCCACTCCGGTCCTCTCGTACTAGGAGCAGCTCCTCTCAATTTTCCTACGCCCACGGCAGATAGGGACCGAACTGTCTCACGACGTTCTAAACCCAGCTCGCGTACCACTTTAAATGGCGAACAGCCATACCCTTGGGACCTGCTTCAGCCCCAGGATGTGATGAGCCGACATCGAGGTGCCAAACACCGCCGTCGATATGAACTCTTGGGCGGTATCAGCCTGTTATCCCCGGAGTACCTTTTATCCGTTGAGCGATGGCCCTTCCATTCAGAACCACCGGATCACTAAGACCTACTTTCGTACCTGCTCGAGCCGTCACTCTCGCAGTCAAGCACCCTTATGCCTTTACACTCTTGGTACGATGTCCGACCGTACCGAGGGTACCTTTGTGCTCCTCCGTTACTCTTTGGGAGGAGACCGCCCCAGTCAAACTACCCATCATACACTGTCCTCATCCCGGATTACGGGACCAAGTTAGAACCTCAATAACAACAGGGTGGTATTTCAAGGTCGGCTCCATAAGAACTAGCGTCCTCACTTCACAGCCTCCCACCTATCCTACACAGTTATCATCAAAGTCCAGTGCAAAACTATAGTAAAGGTTCACGGGGTCTTTCCGTCTAGCCGCGGGTACACTGCATCTTCACAGCGATTTCAATTTCACTGAGTCTCGGGTGGAGACAGTGTGGCCATCGTTACGCCATTCGTGCAGGTCGGAACTTACCCGACAAGGAATTTCGCTACCTTAGGACCGTTATAGTTACGGCCGCCGTTTACCGGGGCTTCGATCAAGAGCTTCTCCGAAGATGACCCCATCAATTAACCTTCCGGCACCGGGCAGGCGTCACACCCTATACGTCTTCTTACGAATTTGCAGAGTGCTGTGTTTTTAATAAACAGTCGCAGCCACCTGGTCTCTGCGGCCCTCACCAGCTTTGTTTTGTAAAAAAACTAACCAGCAAGGGCGTACCTTCTCCCGAAGTTACGGTACCATTTTGCCTAGTTCCTTCACCCGAGTTCTCTCAAGCGCCTCAGTATTCTCTACCTGTCCACCTGTGTCGGTTTGCGGTACGGTTCTCTATAGGTTATGGCTAGCAGCTTTTCCTGGAAGCCGAGCATCAATGACTTCTCTGTACACCGAAATGTCAGAACCACTTCGCACCTCAGAGTTAACAGGAAACCGGATTTGCCAAGTCTCCCCTCCTACATGCAAGTACCAGGACAACCAACGCCTGGCTCATCTAGCTTTCTTCGTCCCCACTTCACCACCTATAAAAAGTCCAGGAATATTAACCTGGTTCCCATCGACTACGCTCTTCAGCCTCGCCTTAGGGGCCGACTCACCCTGCTCCGATTAACGTCGTGCAGGAAACCTGGGACTTCCGGCGTGAGGGTTTTTCACCCTCATTATCGTTACTCATGTCAGCATTCGCACTTCTGATACCTCCAGCAGACTTCTCAATCCACCTTCATCAGCCTACAGAACGCTCCCCTACCACGTGCACTTAGTGCACATCCGTAGCTTCGGTGTATGGTTTTAGCCCCGTTACATCTTCCGCGCAGGCCGACTCGACCAGTGAGCTATTACGCTTTCTTTAAAGGGTGGCTGCTTCTAAGCCAACCTCCTGGCTGTCTATGCCTTCCCACATCGTTTCCCACTTAACCATAACTTTGGGACCTTAGCTGACGGTCTGGGTTGTTTCCCTCTTCACGACGGACGTTAGCACCCGCCGTGTGTCTCCCGTGATTCAATTAACCGGTATTCGGAGTTTGCATCGGTTTGGTAAGCCATGACAGCCCCCTAGCCGAAACAGTGCTCTACCCCCAGCAATCATTCACGAGGCGCTACCTAAATAGCTTTCGGGGAGAACCAGCTATCTCCGGGCTTGATTAGCCTTTCACTCCTAGCCACACGTCATCCGATAATTTTTCAACATTACCCGGTTCGGACCTCCAGTTGGTGTTACCCAACCTTCATCCTGCACATGGCTAGATCGCCCGGTTTCGGGTCTACTCCCAGCGACTCGCGCCCTATTCAGACTCGATTTCTCTACGGCTTCCTTATTCAGTTAACCTCGCCACTGAAAGTAACTCGCTGACCCATTATACAAAAGGTACGCAGTCACACATCCGAAGACATGCTCCCACTGCTTGTACGCAAACGGTTTCAGGTTCTATTTCACTCCCCTCTCCGGGGTTCTTTTCGCCTTTCCCTCACGGTACTGGTTCACTATCGGTCAGTAAGTAGTATTTAGCCTTGGATGATGGTCCACCCATCTTCAAACAGGATTTCACGTGTCCCGCCCTACTTGTTCGCGTGCTTAGTTCCTCATCAAATCTGCGTATACGGGGCTTTCACCCTCTACGGCCAACCTTCCCAGGTTGTTCTACTCCATTCAATGATAAATCACACCAGGCTCTTCCCCGTTCGCTCGCCGCTACTTAGAGAATCTCAATTGATTTCTTTTCCTTCGGGTACTTAGATGTTTCAGTTCCCCGAGTTCGCTCTCATAACCTATGTATTCAGTTATGAGTGACCGTGCAAGCACAGCCGGGTTCCCCCATTCGGACATCTACGGCTCACAGCTTGTTTCCAGCTCCCCGTAGCTTTTCGCAGGATTCCACGTCCTTCATCGCCTCTTACTGCCAAGGCATCCACCGTTTGCGCTTCTCTTCTTGACCATATAATCTCAATTACCTCAAGACTATATGCACATACAAATAAAAAATATGAGTTCGCTTGTGTTACCTCTTTCTTTACCAAATTTTTAATGAACTTCTGGCTATACCAGATTAAAATACTCTGCTTGCGCAAATCACTTTAATCTAATACTCCATACTGATGAAGATATTGGTGGGTCTGGGTGGACTTGAACCACCGGCCTCACCCTTATCAGGGGTGCGATCTAACCAACTGATCTACAGACCCAATTCTTTAGCTGCTTTCGTGCTTTACCAATTTTGTTTATAGATTGGGCCCATAGCCCAACAAACGATCTACATACAACTATGATCTTTTATTGGGTTATGAGCCCAATCCTATTTTCGGTACAAAAACACTGCTGCAAAATCTCTTTCTTCATCTGAAAACAAACTGTGTGGGCGCTTTGGGTCGTTTGGTGCCTCTATATTAAGGAGGTGATCCAGCCGCA
>NZ_LNYR01000006.1:185591-185742 GCF_001467955.1 Legionella quateirensis
TTGCTGCGATCTTTTGTTTTACTCTTCGTTATGTTCTTGCTCTTGCTCAGTCACATACTGACGTATGCTCCTTCGCTCGTTTAAGAACATGCCTCGATTAAAACAAAATCTCTTGCAAAAATGCTTCGATAGGACTTCCTTTTCTGCTCGT
>NZ_LNYR01000006.1:188252-378065 GCF_001467955.1 Legionella quateirensis
ATCCTATGCAGGACGTGAAGTGATTACAGATTACTTTCGAGTATTAAGCAGGCAACAGGAAATCATTGTTGGTTCAAAAATTCCAAGAGGACAACCTAATAATATGCACTCGCATTATTAATAGACTCTTGATTATATTCTTACATAAGTAAGAAAGGTCATATCGTATTGATTTTTCTCATCATGCTGTCGAAATTCTTCATTTCGACAGTTCCATACTAAGTTATTAATTTCTGGAAAATACACATCGGCAGAAAAAACATGTTGAATTCGAGTGAGGTATATCCTGTGAGCAATATCTATGGCCTGGGAAAATAGATTAGCGCCGCCAATAATCATTACTTCATTTTCTTCACATGTGGAGGATATTGCTTTCTCCAGTGAATCTAAAACAGTGACTCCGTCTATAGCAGTCGACGAATGGCTTAATACAATATTCTTTCTTCCTGGTAATGGTCTGCCAATTGATTCAAAGGTTCTCCGACCCATGATAATTGGTTTACCCATAGTTGTTTGTTTAAAATAATGTAAATCAGCCGGCAAATGACACAGTAGTTGATTGTTACACCCCAAACCACCACGCTCATCTACTGCTGCAATTAAGCTGATAATACTCATATACTGTTCCTTGCACTCGCCATTTCCACAGCCATATGAACTGCTGCTAATAAACTCCCAGAATCCGCGCTGTTTTTTCCGGCTAATTCCAATGCTGTTCCATGATCCACAGATGTTCTTATTATGGGTAATCCAAGTGTGACATTAACTGAATGATTAAAGCCCGCAAATTTAAGTACAGGCAATCCTTGATCATGATACATTGCCACATAAGCATCACATTTATCCTGATTGTTTGCAGTAAACATGGTATCTGCAGGTAATGGACCTTGAACATCAATTCCTTCTTTTCTTAGTGCTATTAATGCAGGGCTTATGACCTCAATTTCTTCTCGACCCAAATATCCTGATTCGCCAGCATGGGGATTTAACCCGGCTACTTTTATCTTTGGATTTAAAATACGAAAATCCTGAATTAATGAGTGATGAAGAGTATCGATTACCTTAATTATTAAAGAGATGTTTATTGCATCAGGAACTTGACGAAGTGGAAGATGAGTCGTAACTAACGCAACTCTCATAAGCGGACAAGCCAACATCATTACTACTTGTTCAACGCCAAAAAACTGCGCAAAAAATTCTGTATGACCTGAAAAAGGGATGCCTCCAGCATTAATATTGGCTTTATGTACTGGTGCAGTGACTAATGCAGAAAACTCACCGGTGCTACAAAGAGTTGCACCAAGGGTTAACAGTTCCAAAACATAGGCTGCGTTTTCAGGATTTAGCTGCCCTGGAATGACAAATCCAGGGCAAGGTACGGACAGAACCGTTAAACAACCCGGTTCCGATTTTACAGTTTCGTCAGATTTATATTCATAAAAATCAATTGTCCTTGATAATTCAATCGCTCTTAGCTTAAGGACATTCAAATCACCAAGAATAACTAAAGGTACATCATAACCTGCAAGAGCCAAACATAGGTCTGGACCAATTCCTGCTGGCTCACCACTGCTAACAAGCAGTGGCTTCATGCTAGATCCTTATCGACAATATTTACGTATGCTTCAGTTCGTAAGTGCTGTTGCCAATTTTGGACTGCTTCAGCAAATTTACGTTGTTGTAAAAACTGTCTTACTTGTTGACGTTTAAATGATTCAGAATCATCTTTTTGTTTACGTGCGATGACTTCAATCAAATGCCAACCATATTGAGTTTTCACCGGTTGACTTACTTTATGTAAAGGTAAGTTATTCATAGTCTTCTCAAATTCAGGTACCAACTCCCCTGGACTGACCCAACCTAAATCCCCTCCTTTCACAGCACTCGTAGCATCCAAAGAATATTGTTTAGCCATAAGAGCAAAATCTTTTCCTGATTTTAATTGTTGGTATATGTTTTTCACTTGTTTCAATGAATCAGAAGGTAACATACTGGCATCAGGCTTCAGTAATATATGACGAACATGAGTCTGGGTCACCACATGATGCTGATTATCCCCACCCTTAGCAATCAATTTAATTAACTGAAAACCATTTCCTGTACGCAAGGGGCCTACTACCTGACCTACATTCATTTTCACCACTTCTTTCGCAAAAATTTCGGGCAATTCAGCTAAATGCCGTTCTCCCAAGTCGCCACCTTCCAAAGCCAGTTCGCCACTGGATTCTTCAATTGCCAATCGACTAAAGTCTTCACCTTTTTTAATTTTCGCCAGTAATTTTTCCGCATTTGCTCTGGCGCTTTTCAGTTCTTCAGTAGTAGGCTCCTCATTTAAGGGAATCACTATATTTTGCAAATGAAATGTCACTGCCGAATTATCAACTGTATTCGCTGTTTTCAAATACTGTTCAACCTGCTCATTGGTTACTTGAACTTCTTTTCCTACTGCTTTTTGTTGCAAACGACTAAGCAACATTTCTTTACGAATATTTTGTCTGTATTCCTGCCAGGTGATTCCCTGTTTGGTAATCTCTTCACGTAATTGAGACAAAGTTAAATTATTCATCGTAGCCACTCGCTCAATCGCTTCGTTGAGCTCTGTACTGTCCACTGTAATTCCATGTTGCTTCGCCAATTGCATTTGCAAGTCGACATCGATTAAATGCTGCAAAACCTGTTTACGTAAAACAGACTCTTCAGGCATTTGCATTTTTTGAGCAAGAATCTGTTTTTTGGATAATTCAACTTGTGCATCCAACTCACTGGAAGTAATTACTCCGTTATTAACAATTGCAACAACTTTATCCAACAGCTGTTTGCCTTCAGCGATATTCAACCCTGAAAGTAAAATGCACAATAATGCCAATCTTTTTAACATGCCTTAATCCTCATTTACTCTTTGCCGCGCAATTTAGGTTATTCTTAATCAAAATACAAGCAACTTTGGTTAAATTCTACTCTAATTATCGACGGAATGGATCATTATATCCTGGAATATAGGTACTCAGTATATTATAAGGATCACTATTTGCCACTGATCCTAAGCCTTTTAATAGTAATTGCAAATAAACATTATTATTATATTGAGGTTCAAAATCATCATTTAGATTTTTAAATGTCCGTCCACCCATTACTCGTACTGCCCAACAACAGCTATCATATTGCACACCAAACAAAGACATCATACTGTAATTTTTGCTAATATTCTGGCTGTATGCTCCAATGCTGCTCCACTTTTCACTTAATGGCCAGGAAAAAGCGACAATACCTTGATTTAGCGCGTTATTTGCTGTTCCATTGTTCCTGACTGCAGTTACATCTCCATTAACCAAATAACTGTAACCCCCGCTGATTATAGCATTGGGGATAGGTTGATAATGCAAATTTAAATCGGCATTATTTGTGGCCTTGGTAGCAGGATCCCAAATGTAATCGCCCGATACTGCCCAAGCGGGATTTATGCGATAAACCGCTCTTGATGCAACGGGTGATGAACCAAATGTTGAGGATAAATGACCAAAAGTATTGGGATCATCGACACAATAACCCGTAGGACTTTGACATAATTGAACTTTCCTGTCAGAAAAATACTTGATTTGGCCTATAGTAAAATTAGCTCGTTCAACACCCGTTTCTTCAGATAACCAACGTGAAGTGAGCGCATAAGCCAATTGATTTGCATCTCCAATTCGATCAAATCCTGAAAACCGGTTAGTTCTGAATAATTGATCCGCATTGAATATCATAATTCCTGAATCATAAACGGGAATCGGTGTCTGATTTTGAAATGGAACACGCAAATAATAGAGTCTTGGCTCTAACGTTTGAGTATATGATTCACCCTTTAACAAGAAATCTCGTTCAAAAAATAACCCGCCATCCACACTAAATCGAGGAATAGTGCGATTAAAATCCTGATGATATGAACCCCAATTTGTGTTGTTTTGCACACTGTAATAATTTTCCACAAATTGAACAGAAGGAGTGACATACCCCCATGGCTTCATGATTGGAACTGATAATATGGGATTAAAATGAAATCGAGGCCCTTGAGGCATTCTCAAGGGAGCCAAATCCCATCGATCAACGGGCCAATGGAACTGATCGTATTGGCCGAGAATATTGACATTGGCATTAAACGGTAAATCATAGTAGTAACCATTTGCCATTAACTGAGGTAATCGTTCATAAACAGGGGAAAGACGTATTTCATTTACTGGTTGTAATGTTTGGTAGCTTTGCCCCATTCCTCTGAAGGTCCAATTTTCTGTAGAATAAATTAAGTCCGCCTGGCGTAATAATTGTCGTTGGGTAATCATCACCAGATTAGAACTGAAATCCTGAAAATAATAATCATCAGATACTTGCTCCAGATTAATATTCATCTGTAAATCAGGAGTAAAATAGGTTCTATCCAAAACTCCAAAAGACCAGCGATTTGTTGAATTTCCAAGAAGTCTGGGATATTGAACTTCGTTATTCTTCAAAAAAGTACCAAAGGCTCGATCATCGGGTAGAAAACTGCCCTGAATTTTTCCGGAGCTCATTCCTGTTAAATAACGAAATTCCCCCCCCATCATAACACCACGTTCAGAATACAAATGGGGCTCGATAGTCATGTCATAATTTGGAGCGATATTCCAATAATAGGGTAAGCCCAGATCAAAACCACCCACATTGGAATATCCGGCAAGCGGCATCAAAAAACCTGATTTGCGTTCTTTGCTGGTAGGAAAACTGAGATATGGAGAATAAAATACAGGCCAATCATGAATTCGTAATACCGCATTACGCGCAACGCCTTTCGCCTTTGCATCATCCAAAGTTAAGGTTTCAGCCTGTATATCCCACGCTTTATCCTGAGGAGCACAGGTTGTATAAGTTGCTTTGCGCAAGAAGTAATCTTTGTTCGCGAATCGTCTGATTAAACTGGCACGTCCCCATGCTGGGAGCGCAGCATTGTTTCGATTCGTGTTAAAACGGTATAATACATCTTCCGTTATTCCTGATTTATCCTGCGGATTAATGACAGCTTTACGTGCAATCATCAATCTATCAGGCTCCAAATAGCGAACATCTCCCAAAAACTCAATTTTTGTGACCTCATTGGTCTTGGCGTCTCTATATACATAGGCTGTTTGCGCATTAACAACACGCTGATCTTGTTGCACTTCAACATTGCCAGAAAGAGTGGAGCGTTTATCACGGTAAAAAGAAACACGGTCAGCCAAAATGCGCACTTCGTCAACGCTGGCCAAAGGCGTAACGGTTGTTGGCTTATAAGAACCCAAACATAAAGGGGAACTTTGATCAGCCTGCCAGCCTAGACATTCAGCAAATTTAGCCCGTATCGCATCCGTTAAATCAACATCTCGAGCGATGACACAGGCTTGTACCGGTTCAGATATAAGAGAGGCAGAATAGGCAAACCCATGATAAATCAGCAGAATCAGCAGGCCTCCGGACATACCAGCACTTATGAAAAACCATTTGGCTGAATTAAAGAAATCGGTCACGATTTCAGAAGAACATTTAAAAAAACAATAGGCTCTCTCTCGCAATAAGACGATTCGTGAAAAATAATTAAGAAGCTTCTTATAAAACCTGATGTTCACAGCAAACAAAATGCCTTATGATGCACACAATTATCCTCATTTACGACGAGTATATAAATTGATAGCCGGTAATAAAGTAGGGAAGTATAACATGCATGAAAGAGAAAACGCACTGAAACTGTGGTTAGATCATGTTATTCCTCAGAAAGATTATAGCCTGACTCCGCTGGCAGGAGACGCCAGTTTTAGAAGGTATTTTCGTATACAATATAATGGCTTATCCCGGATAGTCATGGATGCGCCACCAGACAAAGAAGATCTTGAGCCATTTATTCATATTGCCAAAACCATTGCCAGTGCCAATGTAAACACGCCCGAAATTCTTGCTATAAATAACGAACAGGGATTTTTGTTGCTGAGTGATTTCGGCGATCAACTTCTGCTAGGTACATTAGAAGAACATACAGCAGACTCCTATTATCACGAAGCCATTAAAACTCTGCTTAAAATTCAAACTTGTTCCATTAATGATCCCCAATTACCTGCTTTTGATAAACAATTCATGTTGAATGAAATGGCACTTTGTCCTGAGTGGTTTTTTAAAGGATACTTGAAGCTGAATTTGCAAGAAGAGGAATCACTTCTGTTGCAACACATGATGGAACGGATTGCCACTGAAGTAGCTCAACAGCCTTTAACTTTTATTCACAGAGATTACCACTCACGTAATCTGATGTTAATTAATGGTCCAGACTCTGTTGATTTTGGAGTTATTGACTTTCAAGATGCTATGCGTGGCCCCTTAACTTATGATTTGGTCTCTCTTCTCAAAGACTGTTACATCTCCTGGCCCAGAGACAAGGTACTGCAATGGGTTCAATACTTTTATGAACATAATACTAGTGCGCAAAACACTTATACTGTTCCTGAGTTTGTCCGAGCCTTTGATCTTTGTGGACTGCAAAGACATTTAAAGGTTTTAGGAATTTTTTGTCGATTGTATTTACGAGATCATAAATCCGGCTATCTGAATAATTTACCTCTTACCTTAAAATATGTTCTTGAATGCAGTGAAACCTATGAAGAACTTCATCCCCTCTTTCATTTTCTGCAAAAACGAGTGTATTTACCATGAAAGTAGCGATGATACTGGCAGCAGGAAGAGGTGAACGTTTAAAACCGCTAACTGATGCTCAACCCAAAGCACTGTGCATGGTTAAAAATAAACCACTGATAGAGCACCATGTACTCAATCTAGCAAAAGCAGGTTTTGAAAAACTAGTAGTAAACCATGCTTATCTAGGCGGTCAAATCAGACAATTTCTGGGTAATGGACAACGCTATGGTATAACAATCTGTTATTCTCCTGAGCCGCCAGGTGGACTTGAGACCGGAGGTGGAATAGTAAAAGCATTACCTCTATTGGGTACTAAACCATTTGTAACAGTCAACGCCGATATCTATACAGATTTCAATTTCGCGCTACTTGATCTTGAGTTAGAACAGCCGATTCATCTGATTTTAACTAACAAAAACCCAACATTAAATCATCATGGGGATTTTAGTTTAATTAATCAAAATCAACTGCGTAATGAAAATCCAGAATATACTTTTGCAGGTATAGCCGTTTATCATCCATACGTATTTAATCAATGCAAGCAGGGAAGATATTCTGTTACTCCATTAATTCGACAGTTGGTGACACAAAATAAGGTATCTGGAAGCCTATATCAAGGCACTTGGTTTGATATAGGCTCGATGGAGCGACTCAAAGCGGCTAATAACGACTAGCCACCTGAGGACATGCCAGTAGTTGAAGGCTCTATAGTTGGCTCAATCTCAAGACCTTCTTCTTTGCCAACGGCAGGTTCCCTGCGCACTTCGGGAGCTTTTTCTACAACTGTTGCTTTTTCAGCTACGATTTGCTCTTCTGGATATTCATGTAGTTGCACAGTAACTGGAATTCCTTTTTCTTCCATAAAGGACTCACATCCTAATTCTGGATCCGTGATTATTGCTTTTAAATCTTCTGGATCGGCATTCACCTGTTTCCCATTTGCAGCGACTACCACTTCACCATTATTATCTGCCTCGTATATCTTGCTTCCCTTGCTTACGTTATTTTGTTTGGAAAACCAGGCATTTAATAAAGTATCCAATGCCCCAATTTGCTCAGTGGAAAGGGAACGTCCATCGGCTGCACTATACCCCCGTAATAACTCACCAAAATTCCCAAAAGCAATATCCAGATTAATGGAACTGTTAATTGTTCCAGCCAGTCTTTGAGCAGCAGCCGTTGCCAGATTCTCTTGCATATTCTGGAAATCAGTTAAGAATTTTTGATCGCCAAACCAGTAATTATTACTGGGCGTTAATTTATGGTAAACGAAGTCAGCATATTCATCTACTTTTTCCATAATATCCCGACACTCCTCCAGCATTTTTGTATCGATAAGAAGCTGTCTAAATTGTTGAGCAAAATATCTAGCGCCGGGGATTGAATTTCCCGTTAGCCTCATACCCTGTAAAAGTATTTCCTTCGGGGGCAGTGGTTTTTTGGACATGTTATTCATCTCTCTAAAACTGTTGAAGTACTGTTTCAGTTAAAATCACCAAGGAAATGACAATCACAACATTTCTTAGTTCAATTTAATTCTTCAGATCTATTATAGCAAAACCATTAACATTCTATTTGGCGTGAAACGCAACTCCTTGAAATGTAAATAAAGTAGGTAAATTGTATAGATTTATTATAGCAAACCAGCCCCATTGTTCTGGTGGCTGGTCTTTTAATAAATGTTAATTAATTGAAAATTTTACATAAAAGGAGTTTTAATTGTATCGATAACTGAATTAAATGTTTTCTTTTTCATAGAGTCAAAGGTGAACTCATCAACCAGAATCGCATCCCAACGAGCATCTTCAACTGCCAGTAAATCACTCATTTCTTGTTGATTTAATTCGCCTTTTTCAACTTTTTCCTGCAATTTCGCTTTCAGTTTACCGAATTTAAATCGTTTTAGATCCGTTATCTTTGCAGTAAGACCTTCAGTTTGAATGATCAATTGAAGAGCATGCTCCATTCGATCTACTGGTTGTTTGGGATCACCACTTAAAAAGATGTATTTTTTCACTCGATCTCGGTAATTATTATTGCCAGTCATTAATTTTGCTAATTTTTGATCCAATTTGTCACTGGGGTATTGCATGGTTTGTCCAAAAGGAAAAGCCAGTAAACGCGCAACGACGCCTAACACTCTGGAGGGAAAATTATGGCATAGAGCAATCATGGATTTTTGTGCGTGATAAAAACAATAACTGACAGCCCATTTTGCATGGATTTGTTCATCAGGATGATCTTGATTCATCTGCACATTACGTAAAGCCGCCATAGCCATATAAAGGTAAGACATACCATCAGCAAGACGAGCGGACACACGCTCTTTCCTCTTTAAATCACCACCTAGATAGATTAAAGACAAATCAGCAAGCCAGGCGTAAGCATGACTTAAACGGGCTAAACGCTTATATTCCCGTTTCATAGAATTATCAGGAACCGAAATAAAGATCCCACCGGTCCATGCAGAACATACCGTTTTAGCGAGATTTTGCAAGAAATATTGAATATGTTTCCAGATTACCTCTCCGAATGCCTCTTTATTCTCACCTGCAACGGCATAAAATTCATCGCGAATATAAGGATGACACGCCATGGAACCCTGGCCAAAGATCAGCAGATTTCGTGACATGACATTTGCTCCTTCCACTGTAATCGAGATAGGAACGCCTTGATAAAAACTGGTTAAATAATTACGAGGACCGACGACGACAGCACGTCCGGCATGTACATCCATAGCCGAATTAACTACGATTCGGGCTAATTCTGTATTGAAATACTTGGTAATTGCAGAAGCAACAGAGGGCTTTTTATGCTCATTCACCGCCGCAACCGTCAATAAGCGGGTTGAATTAATTAAATAATTTAAACCAGCAATTTCGGCTAACTTTTCTGCTACTCCTTCAAACTGTGCAATTTCTACATTAAACTGACGACGAATTCGTGCAAAAGCTCCAGATGTTAAATAAGACACAGAAGAAGATCCTGCACCTAAGGCTGGTAATGAGATAGAACGTCCAATTGACAAGCATTCAACCAACATTTGCCAACCTGCCCCGGCTTTTTTCTGGCCGCCAATAATAGAGGTAACAGGTACAAAAATATCTTTGCCACGGATGGTCCCGTTCATAAAGGGTTGGTCAGCAGGCAGATGTCTGTTACCAATCTCAAGATTTTCAGTATCCCTCGGAATCAATAAACAAGTAATACCTTCCTCACCCTCACCCTGTAATAAACCATCAGGATCCTTCAAATTAACTGCCAAACCGATTAGCGTAGCTACTGGAGCCAGGGTAATCCAACGTTTATCTAAAGTAATATTAAGGCCTAATACGGTTTTACCTTCAACTTTCTTTTTAACCACGATGGCGTCGGATTGAATGGAAGTGGCATCACTGCCTGCACCAGGTTCAGTCAAGGCAAAACAGGGAATATCAATTCCCTTGGCAAGACGAGGTAAATAATACGCTTTTTGATCTTCTGTGCCGTAATAGTTGAGTAACTCACCTGGGCCTAAAGAGTTAGGCACCATAACTGTTACAGCAGCCACACCTGATCGGCTCGCAAGTTTTAATACAACATCCGAGTGTGCTCGTGCTGAAAAGCCCTTACCACCAAATTCTTTGGGTATCACTAATCCAAGGAACCCTTTTTCTTTAATATAATTCCATACTTTTGCCGGTAAATCACGTTCCTGACTAATTTCCCATTCGTCCAGCATGCTGCATAAAATTTGGGTCTCATTATCTACGAATGACTGTTCTTCCGCGGTAAGCTCGGTGCTCACTTTGGCTAATCTGTCCCAATCAGGCGTTCCGGTAAAAATGTCCTGCTCCAGCCAGGTATCTCCGGCATTTAAAGCTTCTTCTTCTGTTTTGGTCAGTTTAGGAATTGATTTCCCAGCAGTCTTATATAAAAAATCCGCAATATAAGCACGTACAGGCTCAACTTGAACGATTAATATGGCAACCAGAATAACAGCCCATAGCACTATTCCTATTACCCATGGAAAACCCAACCCAAAAGTCGCTGGAATCAGATAAACAATGCTACCAATCACCCATACCATTGGATTCATGGCTCGATATAGCACTACCAGAGTAAATACCAAATAAACTAAAAAGAATAATAATGCCATAAATATACCTTCCTTTGCTTTTTTATTATTGCAGGATAGATTGCTAGTATATACTCTTTGCACTCCATTTTGCGAGTATCATATTATTCACTTTTGAAAATGAAATCGAAGGTTAAACTTGCATAAATTAACTTAATAATCTAGGGTAAAATTATGAGCATAGGTGATTGAAATATGACCACTCGACTTGTATGGAATTTTGAATTTTCGACAACAAAGACGATTCCCTTAACGGATCTCATCACTGATGAGCAAGATGAAATTAAATGGGAACGACGTTTTTTTTGGTCTGAAGATGAAATTATCCATTTAACCTGCATTGATAATTCATTGTTGGATCTGGCTAATTATCATCAAAAACATAAAGAGGATTCCTATTACCTACTCCCGGACTCTAATTTAAATATTAAACTTCGACGTAATGAATTATTGTACAAACCCATACTGCAACACACCCCATCGGCAACAGGATTCGGTACCAAAATTAATCTGGACACGATACACGATCAAACTGATACTGCAGAAGACGTTAACTCAGATTATTTAGGTTCTATTGCCCTGGAAGCCCGACAAAAGGGCATTGAAGTATTGGTCAGGAAAGAGGCTTTTATTTATAAATTTCCAACCATTCCTCATATAAAACTGGAGCTCGCTCGGCTGGAAGTAAAAGAGCATGTCTATTTTAGTGCCTGTATTGAGGGTAAATCGTTATATTTAGTAGAATTACTTAGCGAGCACTTGCTGGGCAAGCAGGTTTCCTGCGAATATGTATCATTCCTGAAAAACATCATTAAATCATGATCAAAACCCTTTTAAGTATAATCTACAGCTTTGGAAAAATTGGCATCATCTCCCTGGGTGGAGGAAATTCCATGCTGAAACTCCTGGAATATGAAGCGGTTAATTACAGACATTGGGTAGAAAATGAAGAGTTCATAGGAATGCTAGGAACCAGTTTCTTATTTCCTGGTCTAACTGCGGTAAAATTGTCAGCACTTATTGGATACAAAGCTGGAGGAGCTTTAGGCTTAATCCTTGCAGTGCTATGCCTTAATCTACCTGGCCTGGTTATGGCAATACTGGGTTATCATTGGTTAACGTCACATAACGGACCCGTTACGCGAAAAATAATGATTTCAGTACAATATGGCGCCTTAGCCCTATTGGCTGCAGCAACCTTTTCGGTCGCTCAGGGTGTTATTGACGTGCATTTTTCCATCCCTATTGCATTAATTACTCTATTGTTTTTTATAGCCTTAACCGTATGGAATGTTTCTCCTTTTTATGGCTTTCTTGGATTTATAGCGCTATGTTTTTTTTTGGTGCGCTAAATACTCATTATGAATCAATAAAAAATGGCTAAAACCTACTGGTGGGTTGAGTTTTTTCAGATTAAGCTCTACCCTGAATAAAAAGAAGAAAATGGAGTTCCCCTTGGATACGACTCTGGATAACCCAGACTATTATATTAATAGAGAGTTTTCTGCTATTGCATTTAATCAGCGAGTACTCATGCTCGCTAATGATGATCGTGTTCCATTATTAGAACGGATGAGATTTCTTAGTATTTGCAGCAGTAACCTCGATGAATTTTTTGAAATTCGTGTTGCTGGACTTAAAGAAAAAATTGCCCTTTCCTCCGGGAAATTAACAATCGACGGCTTAAGAGCCGACGAAGCATTTAGCCAAATCAGTCAAAGAGCACACCTTTTAATCGATCAGCTCTATAGCATCTTCAATAAACAATTACTTCCTGCGTTGCGCAAAGAAAATATTCATTTCCTTGAAACACATCAGTGGACTGATGATATTCACTTATGGGCAAAACATTATTTTAAAAATGAAATATTGCCTGTAATCAGCCCCATAGCATTAGATTTGGCGCATCCTTTACCCAGATTAATTAATAAAAGCCTTAACTTTATCATTTCTTTAAGTGGTAAAGACGCCTTTGATCGAAATATTAATTACGCGGTGGTACATGCCCCAAGGTCTATACCACGCATGATTCATTTACCTTCAGAATTATGTGGTGATGCTCATTATTTTGTTTATTTATCCTCCATCATAAAAACCCATGTAAACAGCTTATTCCCAGGAATGGAAATAAGCGGATGCTATTCTTTTCGCCTGACTCGAAATAGCGATCTGTTTCTTAGAGAAGAAGAGATTGATGATTTAGCTAAAGCGGTGCAGCGAGAAATATTTTCCCGCCATTATGGGCATGTGGTTCGATTGGAAATTGAACAAAAATGTCCAGATAAAATTGTAGATTTTCTTTTACAAAAATATCATCTACGCCATGAAGATGCCTATTATTGTGATGGTCCTGTTAATCTTCAACGATACATGACCGCCATTAACAGCATAGACAGACCGGATCTTAATTATCCTGTTTTTTCCGCACAGTACCCTAAACTACCTAAGTCACAGCGTAATTTATTTAACGTTCTTGATGAACAAGACATATTATTGCACCATCCTTATCAAAGTTTTGATTTGGTCATTGATTTTGTAAGACAGGCCGCCTCAGATCCCAATGTATTGGCAATTAATCAGACACTTTACAGAACTCACTCAGAATCAGTGATGGTTGATGCCTTGGTGAACGCAGCACACTCAGGAAAAGAAGTAACTGCGGTTATTGAATTGCGTGCCCGTTTTGATGAAGAATCTAACCTAAAACTGGCGAATAAGCTTCATGCCGCGGGTATTCTGGTGCTTTACGGTGTGGTGGGTTATAAGACTCATGCCAAAATGACCTTGGTCGTTAGAAGAACGCACGGCAAATTAAAACGTTATGTACATTTAAGTACTGGAAATTACCATGAACAAACCGCGAAACGCTATACTGATCTTGGATTGTTAACCGCTGAACCAACGATTACCTCTGATGCCCAGCTGATTTTTCAACAGCTAACAGGATTAGGAAAGGTAGTAAAACTGAAGGCGCTAAGTCACTCCCCTTTTACCCTGCAAAAAACACTCTTACAACTGATAGAACAATGCAGTGCCGCAGCCTCTGAAGGCAACGAGAGTGAAATTATGCTTAAAGTAAACGGACTAACTGATAAAGTGATTATCCAGGCTCTATACAAAGCATCACAGGCAGGAGTAAAAATTAATCTTCTGGTTCGTGGAGTGTGCTGCTTAAAACCCGGATTGCCAGGTGTTTCTGACAACATCAGAGTACTTTCATTTATTGGTCGTTTTCTGGAACATCATAGAATATTCTACTTTCGAACAAATGAAGAAGAACATTATTTTTGCGCCAGTGCAGACTTAATGGAAAGGAATTTATACCATCGCATTGAAATTATGTTTCCAATACTTGAGGAAGAATGTAAAAAAAGAATCAAGAATGAAATTATTAAAAACTATCTGAAAGACAATAGTAACACCTGGGAAATGCAAAGTGATGGTACTTATAAACCCACAACACAAGGCAATAATTGCGCCCAAGAAAAATTAATTGAACTTTATGCAGAAAAAGATATTCCAATTTAGCATTAAAACACTAGGGTGTGTTGACAATTCCGATTTCGACGTCGCGGGACGTTGGGAATAAATTGATGAATTGTCAACACAACCTAGGAGCTGCTTCAACAAAGTCGCGAAATAGCATGTTAAATCAATAGTGTTTTGTTCAACTTGCCTGGCTCTTCCCTGGCAAGGCGTGGTAATAAATATCCAGGCAACAGACTTTGTAATTGCTGGTAGATTGTTTGTGCTTTTGAAATGGACATATCAAAGTGAGCAGCACCTTTTACCTTATCCAAAACATGGAGATAATAAGGCAGTACTCCATAAGAAAATAAAGCATGGCTTAATGCAGCCAAAAGTTGGGGATCATCATTTATTCCTGTCAATAAAACACTCTGATTCAGTAACAG
This sequence comes from Legionella quateirensis, assembly GCF_001467955.1. Lineage (GTDB taxonomy): Bacteria > Pseudomonadota > Gammaproteobacteria > Legionellales > Legionellaceae > Legionella > Legionella quateirensis. Next base: position 202,956 of record NZ_LNYR01000006.1, read on the forward strand.
ACAACCTGCTTTCTTTAAGTCAGTACAGGCTTTAAGAACGTTCTCATCCAACTCTTGTGCATGATTACAATGCAAAACAATTACTTTATTTAATCGAGTTGATTCTAATATAGAAAGTAAATGACTATCTATTCGTTCGGGAAATACTACAGGAATACGCGTGTGCACCCGTAAGGTTGTTACATGCTGTATTTGCTCTAATTGTTCGATCAATTCCTTTAATACCAAATCAGAGGCAAGCAATGGATCTCCTCCACTTAATATAACCTCAGAAATTGACGGATCATTCGCAATATATTCACAAATCTCTTTCCAGCCATTTCGTCCCGGGTTATTTTCCTTATAGGGGAAATGCCTTCTAAAACAATAACGACAATTAACGGCACAAACTCCAGTTACAGTTAAGAGTACGCGTCCGTAATATTTATGAATTAAGCCTTTTAACGGGTTAGTGCTTAATTCCTCAAGTGGATCCAAACTGTACGCCTCATGACTTACCAACTCGCCTTCTACAGCCAATACCTGTAATAACAAGGGATCATTCGGATTACCCTTCTGCATTCGATTTGCGAAACTCAAGGGTATACGGGAGGAAAATTCTTTCTCGGCTAAAGCGCTTCCCATTTTATTTGGCAATTCTAAATAACTTAATAAATCAGTTGCTGAATTGAATCCTTGTGCTAATTTTTTTTGCCAACTCAAAGAGGTATCTCGCATTAATTATACAGACTTGATAAACTGTGCGAACTTTAGCGAAAATACAGCAAAATCTCAACTATGGAGCACTAATGGCAATCTATAGCACTAATGAATTTAAAAATGGTTTAAAAGTAATGGTAGATGATGCTCCTTGCAGCATTCTTGACTGTGAATTTGTTAAACCGGGTAAAGGGCAAGCATTTACTCGTATTAAAATTCGCAATTTGAAAACAGGACGAGTTGTAGAGCGTACCTTCAAGTCAGGTGATACTCTCCCTTCCGCTGATGTTGCTGATGTAGAAATGCAATATCTCTACAACGATGGCGAACAATGGCACTTTATGGTTCCAGACAATTTTGAACAATACGCTCTTAATGAAGCGGTACTTGCAGATTCTGCTCAGTGGTTAAAAGAACAGGACGTTTGTATCGTCACTTTATGGAATAATGAACCAATACAAGTTATGCCCCCAACCTTTGTTATATTGGAAATTGTTGAAACAGATCCTGGTTTAAAAGGTGATACTTCTGGCGGCGGCGGCAAACCAGCAAAATTAGAAACTGGAGCAGTAGTTCGAGTACCTCTTTTTGTTCAAACTGGGGAATTAATCAAAGTGGATACCCGTAAAGGCGAGTATGTTTCTCGAGCAAAAGAATAATCAGTAATTTTATTGATTGTCTTATATTAAATAGCTTAATGAAATGCCAATTAAATATGGCATTTCATTAACAATATCAGAATCAAGTTCAGATATTCTAATATCCATTGTAGTAACCACCACCCCAATAACCGTAATCATCTTCCCAATAGCTGGAGTAATAATAATTATTTCCCCAATACGGTCTGTTATTATAATAACCAACAGAGTACACGTAATCATTGCTGTATCCTGGATCATAAGCCACTGTATCAACAGAAACAGTTTCTACAGTGCAACCATTCAGCAACAATAAAGGAACACTTATAACAAGAGAAAGTAGTAACTTGTTCATGATAGCTTCCTAGCAAGGTTTTCGCCATTTAATTATACAACATGATCTCATATTACTCAAATTGGATTCATCTTTAAGTAGCGTATTCTATAGTTTCTAAACTCATTCAACCCAAAGCTGTCTGATTTCAATAAAGATAAAAGCGATCATTTTCATATGAAATAACTCACAAAAATCAATCCGGGAATCATCTATCCAGAAACAAATCCATTGATAATCAGAATCCTATTATTTACTATTAGCGCCTGCTTGATATTTGCAGCAATATCTTATGATTTTAAAAGGATTTTTATGAACTTATATATCAAATCAAATAGTAAACTGCTTCACTCATTTATATCGTGCTTTATATTATTCCTTCTCTGCTATACACAAATTGTCTGGTCAAATGATCATTCTGGATGGAATCAGAGTCGACGTTACATGGCTCATGGAATTTGTCAGTCAAATCATGATGACATGTGTCAAGGTAAAGGAGTATGCGACACTGGTGGAGCTGTAACTCAATGCTCATCTGGATGCTCCGAAGAACCAGGAGGTTGGTATCAATACTCATATTATTGCTCACAACCACCCGCTGACGTCTGTTCAGGGAACGCCATAGCGAAAAATTATGCTTATCCAAAACAATCCTGTGATGAGTACTGCATTGGCTGGGGAGTTCATTACTGTTTTATTTTGGATGGTGAATTTAAAGCTTGCTCCATGGGTAATGATCATGGCTACTGTATGTGTGGAACTATTATTGGCACTACGCCAGGATGTACGCCTACTCCGCCAGAACCGCCTTTATCGAACACGCCATAACAAAAATTAAGCCCGTATAGGCTAAAGCATATACGGGCTTCTTGCTGTAGATTCCGGTGTAACATATAGTACAGGCAACGACCACCCGAGTTCTGAGCCGCGACTGAAATGCAAAACGGAGATTTATGCAGAGCTTAAGGTTTCCTACCGATTGTAGGCTTACACACCACTCTCCAAAACAACCTCCCAATCTGGAATTATTTACTGGTTCAGTCGGGATCAGTCATTACCTATATGTACTAATAATAGACCACCAAAGGCATTATTGGCAAATTTTTATACACATTCACTTAGGTCGAACAAAGAATACTGGATCGTGGACAACAAGAATGGATGCTCAACAGGCTTAGGGTTTAATCCTGGGGCCTTTCAACTCACTCATCTTTTCACGGCATATTGTTTCAAATGCAATAACAGAACTGGTTTTAATGAGCCCTAGCGACAACTTGGTGATTAATCCTTGACCGGTAGCCAAAATAGCATAGTCAGCACTTTTTTCAATTGCTTTAATTTCTTTCTTAAGGGCTGATATAGTCTGACAATTATCAATTTTTTTATAGAGTTTATCCAATATTTCAGATTTTAATGCATCCCCTTTTAATTGACTTCTCATTGAATCACTTGAAACTTTAAACCAATGAGATCGTCCTGAGTTAGTTGACCTGTCTGACTTCTCAATATAGTAGGCATAGTCATTTTTCGGATTATGTTTTAATCCATGATGAAACATGTGTTGAGGATTTTGTGCATGGTGCAAGGAATTCCCTTGAACCGCACCACTATCTTTAGATGAATCATGCTTCTGTTTAAAAACATAACTCTTATAATCCTCTAAAATCAAAGAATTGGTAAAACAATGTGCCGGTTTTAAATTTTTAAAATGAATCACTTCGCTCATTTCATATAATAAATCTTGGCGTCTAGAAGCATTACTAGTTTTGTTGTACACATGTTCCAATTCAGCAATGATATCCTTACCCCGACGCCATCGCTCATTAACTCGAGATAATGAAACAGGAAATTTGGTGAAGGGTTTAAATTCTGCCTCACCAGATGAGTTTAGTACAACCTGCTCGCTACGTTGTGTTGGCTGAGTTTTTAAATAATTACCCGCGGACGGTACACCAAAAAAACGATCATAGGCTTTTTGTATCCTCTGGCCAGGCTTACCTGGGTCGGAATGTGCCGTTGTTAATTGGTTCGTCTGGGGATCGCGCGCAATATTGGTCGATACCGACCAGTCTCCTAATGCCGTATTCAAATTTGAATTTTGTACATTATTTGTATCGCCCCCCATAATAGAGAGAACACCTTTTTGTTCCATTGTTCGTTGATAATCTTCAATTTCATTTTTATAATCATGTCCATAAAGTAAATGAAGGTTTGTAGCGACCACTTTGCGATTTGAACCATCTTTTAAAGTAAATGTCGTTTCATACCCACGATATTTCTGTTTCCCATGGGCGTCTGGCGGAGCTGGAAATACTCCTTTACTGGAATCTAATTGCAGTTTGTTCCTATTATAAATCATAGCCATAGGTTGTTGAGTATGATTAGGATCGCTCGGCCGTTGGGTAAATACCAATTCATAACCATGACGTTTTAACATCTGCTGAAATTCATTTTTTAATTCAAGATTTTGTTTGCCAAACAAAAAATCAACTTCCTGGAGAAACACAATATCGTCGCCGCCATTTGCAATATTCGCTTCGATTTTATTGAATTGGGCACGTTTACGCATAGCATAATTAGCCTGAGTCTCATCTGCGTCATAAGGATTATTCGCATAGGCTTGAGTAACATGGTTCGCTTTCGAAAAACATTTATCTTGTATGTTCCAGGTGCCTACATGCAATTTAATCTGTACGCTATTGTCTTCTGGATTTATTGATAAAAACTCTGTTGACTGATAAGCATGATCGGATAACACAGGAATAAAATCGGACATAAATAAAACCTCACCAGGAACATATGTTTAATTATAACGCAAATATAATTTTATGTACTCACAAGTTCCTGATGATTACTACAAAGGATTACTGTGAACGAACCTCGCGATGTAAATGATTCGCAGAAGCTTGTACTGTAGGCATGATGATCATTTGTTCAATATCAACATGTTGTGGTCGAGTGATGCAATAAAGTACCGCATCGGCAACATCATCCGCCAATAAGGGCTGAAATTCCTTATAAAAATCCTGAGCTCTTTTTTTATCATTCCAACGGACTTCGCTAAATTCAGTATTTACTGCACCTGGAGCTATTTCAGTGACTCTGACAGCACTCCCAAGCATATCCAATCGCATTGATTTAGATAATGCATGTACTGCATGTTTTGTTGCTGAGTATATATTCCCATTTGGATAGCACTCATGTCCGGCGATCGACCCTATATTGACGACATGCCCTCTAGCCCGCTCCAACATCCCCGGAATGACTTCTCGACTGACATAGAGAAGTCCTTTGATATTAGTGTCAATCATGGTATCCCAATGATCTTCAATACCTTGAGAGATAGGCAGAGTATCCAGAGCAAGGCCTGCATTGTTAATTAGCACATCGATTGATTTCCACTCCTCAGGTAACGAACTTAACTGCAGTTTCACTTGTTCTTTATCCCGTACATCAAGGGGTACAATATAATTTTTATTTTTAAACTGTTGTGTTAATTCTTGAGCCAATTGTTCCAAGCGCTCTGTTCGTCGCGCACTTAAAATAAGCAGGGCTCCCTGAGCAGCACACAAACGCGCACATGCTTCACCTATACCACTGGATGCTCCGGTTATTAATACAATTTTATTAGTTAATGAATTCATTTACTTGCCTCAGATGTTTTTAACTCTCATTAGTAATGCAAGAAGAGTTGTATAGGGTAACGACTAGAGAATAATTATAAACTATCCCATGATCTTCAATATAAAATATATCATTAAGACAATAGAGTATATTGACCATTCATCCATTTAGTCTTAACGTCAAGAAAGGTCGAAATCGGTAGGGTCAACACCCCTTAATAATCGGACAGAAATATATAAAACAACTGACGTAAGTCTCGAACAATTATTTCTGATAGCATGAATTATTATATTCAAGTGTTTCACAGGTTCCACTATAATCTTTCAAAACGCATGCTTTTTCTGAATTCTTTTCAGAGTCAATTTCAATTTGTTTCATTAATACACAGGTATATTCTGTCGAATAACGATCATATTTGCCTGAGTCAAAACAATCCCAGTTCGATCTTATGCCAAAATATTCCGTTCTATTTGACAAATTAATTGTACTATCCTTAATACTGCCAACAAAATTATTCCATGGATCGCAGACCAGAGTGCCATTCACCAAGATAAAAGCATGATTGGCAGTAGTATAGATCGATATAGGAATACATAAATCATAAGTCGTCAAAGAAGCAGTAACAAATTGTCTTATTAATCTATCCAGAGCTACAAAAGACTGAAGCTGGCAATTACCTGCTCCACTTTGTGTTATTTCCTTAGCACAAAGGAGGATTCTCTCCAAAAAGGAAAACTTTGTGTTTGCAAGGATTTTGTCCGAAGCACATTGAGACATATAAACAAGAGTAGAAAAAAATCGATTTCTTTCTTTTTCACCAGGTATGTTACAAGCACTTATTTCCTGATGGATCTCTGATGTAACTTGTTTCACAATGTTATATAGTACATTTGACCGCATGATAGCAATCCAAATTGTTAAAATTAGAACTCAATGACGTATTTTATCACAAAAAAAAACCTCATGTACCATAAAATAATCAATATGCATGAATTAATTCAACAATGTTTAATTTATTAATACTCTCTTAATAATAAATTCTTATAATATTAGCCCGTATTTACCAATAGCATTACCAAATGAGCGATATATGGACACCAAATTCTGTGCTTTAGAAAGCGCCCCAATTAGCGAACAACAACGTCAATTATTCCTTGATGACTTTTATTCCAGCTTTCATCAATTAAAAGCTAAAAATGCAGGAATAATTTCAACCTCAATTGCTGAAAAGAATGTAAACCCCCATCCGGAATCAAAAAAACCCGAATCAAAAAAAGCAAACCGATATGCAGCACTCACCAATTCGGATGTTGCTGAAGTAAGAAAAAAAGCGCTTGCCACAAAAAAGCAATATGATTTCAGTACAAATGATATCGCAGTCTGGGATATCATTGTCGCATTGAATCAATTAGCTCAAGATATATGTTCTTCTGATTTACCTACGGACAATGAGGAAGATGCAGTTTTAGTCAAACTAACCCAAGATTCGGCAGATAATATATTGAACAACCAGAATATAAGCTGGTTACGTAAAATTCTTGAGATAGCAATCCTGACCAAGCAATCTGGATTTGGAAATTGTCAGGAAAAAGCGTTTTTTGGATTTGCTGCTTTAGTACTTGAGTCTCAAAAAGTGAACTCCCTAATCCATACACTCAGACTGGCAACATTTAAAAATCATTTTATTGTCATTGTTAATGAACAGATATTAATGGATCCCTGGTTAAACCTGGCGTTCCCTCTTGATGCCGAAAACCTTGAGCAAAATATTGATTATGTATTCGCAGGATTTGGCCAATTAATTGATTATTTTACTTTTCAGGCAAATGGAAATTGCGTCACTCATGAAGTAATTGAAGGAAAACTGTCAAACCTCGATACAAAGTCAATGACTGATATGCCAAATTGTTATAATTTGCTGGTCCAAAATCAAAAATATTTTGCTCCACGTGCGTTATCAGGCAAGGAAAATCAACCCAAAAGACGTCGAATGGATCCAGAAATACAGTATCCTCCTGATGAACCAACAAGCGATCAGAAAAAAATTCACAAATCCCCTACGGATTACCTGAGCAGCAACTCGTTTTTTACGAAAACCAATCCAGATGTAGAAAGTCCTTTGAAAGAAAGTCAAACGAGAAGTGAAACGCCTGTAAATCAGCCATTAAGAACGTTATTTCCAAAAGAGAACTCCTCGTCCAGAGGATCTTTGCTTGATTATCCGAGTCAACCGAGCGGATCTCATTATTTTCTCTAATCATCTGCGGATGAAGGCAGATTTTTATCCGCCTTCATCCCAAGAGTGATTAGAAATAACTCAAGACCAGTACCTCAATAACATGAAACCGCCCCTTCTGTGCTGTTTCCCTCGCTATAGGAATGCGAACCTACACCGGCTAATCGGCCATTGTGAACGATCAAATATTCATCTCGAATTGGTTTGTTACTTAACCAACACTCAAGAATTTCTCTAACGCCAGCTGCATATCGTGCTTGTGCTGATAAGGTGGTACCTGAGGTATGAGGAGTCATGGCATGATGCGGCATGCTCCGCCATGGATGGTTACTTGATGGGGGTTGGGGAAACCATACATCACCAGCATAACCTGCCAGATGACCTGATTTTAACGCCTCTGCTATAGCCTCTCTATCACATATTTTACCACGCGCTGTATTAATCAAATAAGCACCCCGTTTCATCTGTGCGATTAATTGTTCATTAAATAAATGTTCCGTTTCAGGATGTAAGGGGCAATGAATAGAGACAACATCACACACCTTTACCATGGACTCAACAGTAGGGTGATAGGTTAAATTTAATTCTTTTTCTACAGCGGCAGACAATCGGTGTCTGTCCGTATAATGTAATCGGACATCAAATGGTTTTAATCGTCTTAAAACTGCCAGCCCGATACGTCCTGCGGCAACACAACCTACCTGCATGCCTTCCAAATCATAAGAACGACTTACGCAATCGGCAATATTCCAACCTCCTTTCAACACCGTGTTGTATTGCGGAATATAATCACGGACTAAAGCAAGAATCATCATGACAGCGTGTTCCGCAACACTGATACTGTTACAAAAAGTCACTTCACATACAGTAATGTTATGTTCCATGGCTGCCTGTAAATCCACATGGTCAGAACCAATACCCGCAGTAATAGCCAATTTGAGTTGTGGAGCCTGCTGTATGCGTTCCCGAGTTAAATAGGCGGGCCAAAAAGGTTGAGAAATGACAATATGGGCATCATTTAATTCTCGTGCAAAAACTGAATTGGCGCCTTCTTTATCACTGGTCACTACAAATCGATGCCCCATGCGTTCTAGAAAATGTCTTAATCCCAATTCGCCACTAACAGAACCTAATAACTCCCCGGGAGTAAAATCAATCCCCGATGGTGATGGCATACTTTGACCATCTGGATATTGAGATAACTCTGGAATGGAATCACGAGCATATTCAGGGGGGAAGCCCGACTCGGGATCATCATATAGTACACAAAGAACGTTCTGGTTTTGCAATTGAGACATAAAATACTCCTTTATAATTAAAGACTTCCAAAACTTGAAACAGACAGTCATACTAAATTAAAACTGGGGTTACAGACCAGATTTTTTAGTTTAAATAGACTTTTTACTTCTTAAAGAGCTATATTCATCTTTTGATTATTTAAAAAATTAATCACTACTCAATATTAAATGGAGTTACTATGTCAGAACGCGATTGGCCAGCAAATGATTATGCGATTGGCTCTTATATTCAGGCATCTGTAGCCGATCATTATCTTTCAGATCTCAATATTGCACCAACTGACAAAGTATTGGATATTGGCTGTGGCAATGGCACCTATACTCGAAAGATACTTGATATGGTTCCACAGGGTTCTGTATTGGGAATTGATGCATCAGAAAATATGTTAAAACTGGCTCAGGAAATCACATTTGATTACCCCAATTTTTCGATAAAAAAAGACAATGTTATCAATATGAATTACGCCGAACAGTTTGATTCTATTGTCTCATTCTGGTGTTTGCAGTGGGCCACTGACATCTATGAGTCTTTTGTAAATATTATTAAAGCTCTAAAACAAGGCGGTACATTTTTTACCTTGTTCCCATCGGGTGATGATCCATTTATTACGAGTTATTATGCTCTTAGAGACTCAGGCCAATTCAGTGTACTGTCTGATTTCAAACCGCCGGTTGACTACTCCAGGATGGACAGTCTGGATAAAAAACTGAAGGATATAGCGTGCAAAAAACTCAACGTAGAATTATGCAAACAATCGATTGTCCTGCCATCATTGGATGTATTCAGAAAATTCGTTAATGGTATTGCCTTCTATCAAGGACAGTTAGCAGAACCTGATATTAAAGTAGTCAATGAAGCCATGGTTCAATATTTTGATAACGAATGTCAGCGTAAATACCACGGTGAATATCAATTTAACTTTACTATTTATTTAGTGACCGGAGAAAAATAAGACAATTTATCAGGACTTACAAAAACCCTAAGGTCGAGGCAAAAGGAACTTTTAATGAAGGAGTTTAGATAACCTAAATGACTGAATTAAAAATTCCTTTTAACGAAGAGATTGGACGTTTTTCGTAAGTCCTGTTCATTTCACTTTAGTCGAGTGGGATATATCTGTTTGAATGGGCATATCTTCAGCTTTATTTATGATATTTCGTGGATTTGGAGGAGGAAATAAACCTTGTTCCCTGGCAAAGTTCCTTGCAGACAAATACTCTTCTGTCAATTTGACTGCATCATCAGGTGTTAAATTGAATTTTTTAGTCAAAATCTCATTAATTTCATTGAATTTATAATGACGTAATTCAATATGCATCAGTCGATTATCCAAAGCTTTAGACAGCATCTGCCGACCATGAAAAGTAGTGGGATTCTGAGTACCAATAATACAAAAACCAGGATTTTGCGGAGGATTACCCTCTAAATCGTATCCAGAAAGTAACGCATTTAATAATTGCTCGTTAACAAGAGTATTAAACTCATCAATAACGACTACCTGACCTTGATGAAAAGCTTCCAATAATTTGTTTTGCATACGATCAGGTGTTGTGGGTGAGATCGTTACAAAATCTATCCCTTTGGCTTTAAGCAAAGAACTGACCAATTTGCTTTTACCCATCCCAGGCTCACCTTCCAGAATGAGCCCATTTATGCCATGTTCCTGTTTAAATTGACCGTTAACTTTCTTATCACGAACCAGTAACAAAGTTTCGATAGCATATGCTGCTTTATTGCGTGATTCAGTCCATACGAATTGCTGATCACTAGATTGCGGCACAGCGTGCTGAACAGCATCTTTTAATTTATTTTTATCTTCGCGCCAAGATGTCGTCAGCTTGATATCATTTCGAATATCTCGACTTAGCTTTTTATCCAGACTTAATGTCTTGATTTCACTTAAGATGGCGTAACGCAACAAAAAATCATCGGGCAATAATTGAGTTTGCAGCGATTCCTTTAAGATAAAAAATCGCAAACACATCATCTGAGCATTGCGTGGGGTAATTGTAAGTCCCGCGTCTTGTGCTTTGCCATAGTATGCCTCTATAAGCTCAAGCATTGTGTTTGCATTGGCATACTGCTCAAGCAAAGGGGTTAAAATGGTTTCTAGAGACTGCCCCTTAAACGGCAGATAATTCGGGTAATGTTTGAATAAATCGGGCTCAAATCGCCCTTCATATTGAGTTGGATTTCCAGCAAAAATGACTTTATGGTTTGTTAGAGGATAACATTCCCCTTCAAACCAGAAGTTTTTATCGCCGCGAGCCAAAGCTTCAAACACCGCATAATGTTCATTGGCCAGGTTAGCCTCATCAATAAATAATACGGACTGACTCTCTCCTGAATGCCGTAACCAATCTTTAATCCCGGTCATTTCATAATACAGGGTGATTGGCTTATTCTGCTTGCGACAATATTCCCTTAAAGTCTTTTGGACAAAATGACTTTTACCTTCCCCCGTTTTGCTGGTGAGAAATACAAAGGAATGGTGTTCCAGATAATTCATCACGGTCACAGGTGATGTCGGGCCGGTACTATCAGGGAGCGCTCCGGCGCTCCATTCCAGCCTCTTGATTAAATTGTCAACCCAGGCTTCATGCAACACCATATCTTCGGGCAGATCAGCAAAATGACTATGACAAGGTGTAAGCCTGAGCCTTTGATAGGTTTTTTTTAATTGTTCATCCAAGGCCTTGGATAATCGATTAAAATCCATTTCAGGTTGGTATACGTATTCATTAGGATGTATGGCTTTAAAGGGAGTAGCATCATCACTGATCAGGGTCAGATTACTCGCTGAAATTGACTCTCCATTGACCCGAATGGTTGGAGGATCAATAAAAAGCGTCTGTAATTGTTGCGCCAGGGTTACTGAAAATCGTCCTTTCAAAACGACTTTTTTACCCGTTCTAATGGCTTTCAACAATTCAGTTTCCTGACCATTAAATTCTCGATTGTTTAATGAGACATGATAAAACAACTGATTAAAATTAGTTTTTAGATCTACATTAATAATTAATGCGTGTTCATCTACTTTGGCATCCTGAACAGCATCCAAATCAGTCGCGATGAACAGAGTGTCATTATTCTTTAAAGAAGGACCAACGGTGACCAGTGAACGTAATGGAGCTGGAATAAAAACATCTGGCGTCGTCTGAATGGATAAAGCACAATTGTTCTCTTTGGCTTCTTTTAAGAGGGTATACCACTGAATTTCAGTCAGATGTTCTGTAATTATCAATTGTATTGATGAGTCGGACTCGAGAAAACCCACTTGTGATTTAAGTCGCTGATCGTCGCCAATTTTGTATTGATTGAACAACAAAGGATAGGTATGTTGATTCACTACCCGAGTGAAATTAAGATGTTCACCAGGCTCAATGATGATGGGATAGGTAGATAAATCAGGAGTGACAAAATTCAAATGAAAATGTTCTGATAAATGATGCCATTCTCCATTGAAAAAAAACCGCTTGTTTCTCATTAATTCATTGATAAAAAAACGAAATTTTGGATCTTCAAACGGGGCGTTATGTAACGTTAACTGATCCGTTTTCGTTACAGAGGCCTTCATCAGAGCGCCTGGAATCATATCCAGAATGCCATTATCCAGTGAAGGACGACCGAGCAATACCGTTTCCCAAGTCAGCGGAGACGGAAATAAAATATCGCCCTCATTGATAGGTTGATTTGCCTTTATCTCCGGTAGTTTCATGGCCGGAATTTCAGGAGCCTGGCTTATCGCATCGAAACGGGAGTAAAAATCATCCCCCATTTTTGATGCAGAAGTCTGATCGGTTCCTACTACAATATGAACATTGGACGGTATAACCAATCCATCCAAATTACGGCCTTCATTATCAATGACACTGTTTAATCCAACATGTCGTGCTTTCGGATCAGACCAATTTATAAACCAGGTATAAGTCTCATTGGGATGATCGGCAGCTGTTTTAATAAATAAACTTAGAGGACTGTCTACTTTCGTATCCTTACTTTTATCAATACGAACAGCTTCCAGTTTCAAAGCATCCAGATCTCTGGAGAAAAAACAGTTTTGATATTGAGTCGACTGCTGATGAAGAATTTCAAGTCCCTGTTTATCCTTAAAAATCAGCCATTGTCTTGCACAGGCATCTTTTGCGATGAGTTTTTCAGCCAGTTCAGCTGCATCATTTGCCACAATTGGAACATTATTCCAGGTCTGAAATCGGTTATCCTCGGTCAAGGGAATAAATTGTTTTTTTACCGTTTTTTTAGCTGCCTTTTCTTGTTTTAGAACCTGTTCAGCCTGAGTTAAATGAGATTGCTTGTCAGCTGAATTGCTTAGAGCAGGCATCGGTAAATCGATCAAATGAGCAGCCCCTCCTCCTAAATCAAGGCTATAACGGCGATTCCCATCACGCACCTTCACGAATACATGTACATCATTACAAATCAATGCAGCAGAAATACCCAGTGACTCAGCCATTGCTACAAACAATTGCGCACGATGACGACATACGCCCGAGCGTTGGTGTATCAGACCATTAAGAACGTCTATAGCATCACCATTAATATTATGAGCTGCGGATGTTTCTGGAAATCTGCAGAATGAAGCCAAAGCCTGGACGCGTTGATCGTAATCAAGTGCACGTAGTTTCTGATATTCAGGAGAATCAGCTAACCTTCCATTCAAATCAAAAGTACATTTTGATAACCAATCCAAATGCTCTTCTGGAGCCTCATGATTAAGGGTGTCATCCAGAGGTTTCGAAGACTTGATGATGTAATTAAAAACGGACGTTAATGTAGGTTTATTAAACTTGATAAAATAATAACCTGAATATTTGTCTTTTTTTAATTCAAAATCCGCAGTGCTGTTGGCAAAATGCACCAACTCATCATCCAAACTTAAGCCAGGCACCTGTATCCACTGGTTTAGTACGGGTTGGCTCAATGAGATTTGGCCATATATATAGTTACTAGTCGGTTCAGAACGATTAAATAAATCCTCTACCTGTTGATTCGTTAGCTGCAATGATTCATCAATTGGTTCCAAATTAATTTCTAGAGGTAGTTCCGGCACAAAAGTTCTGGTTCCGGAATCCCAGGTAAAAGAATTCAGATGATAATTACTGAAATGAGGCTGAGTTTCTTCTTTAGCTTTAAATAATCTCCTGGCGGGTAAAATTGGATTACTGTGTTTATCGGCGATAAGGCCATCCAATGACTTGGAAGAAGATTTGATGTGTTTATCGGCGATAAGGCCATTCAATGACTTGGAAGAAGATTTGAAATGAGAGTGTTCAGAATAACTTTCTGTTGGAGGGGGAGGCTCCAAATAGATTATTTTAATATGAGGATAGCTTTGGATAAACCAATTGAGCGCAGCCTCCCCATCCTTGTCAGGTTGTATCATTCGAATCATTTTCAGATTGGGAGCAATTTTTACTAACTGGCCAAGCTCAGCAACGCTTAAACAATCCCATTCAAATTGTATTGTAGTCAGGGAAGGTAATAAGTTCGCGTTCAGACTACTAAGAAACTCAAGAAAATCATCAACTGGATTGAGACCTAGAAATTGCATATTAGGTGCAGCTTCAAAAATGCATTTTAATTGAGATGTAGTGATGTATGTTCCAGAAGCATTAAAATGGATCAACTGAGACAGTGAATTTTTTTTAAGATCGAATGATTGATCATCAAAGAGAAGACTACTCTTTAGTTCAAATTCACATAAGCCTGGAGTTATTTTTAATAGCGCGCTGAGTTGCTCAGGACTAAAAGTAGAGTCGCTTATATTCAACTTTCTTAAATTTTTGTACTCATTCGTTGTTTGAAATAAAGTGAGATCTGAATCAGCATTGTTTATTCCAGATAAAGTGAACACCTCTAAATTTGGCGTATTGCTCAAAAAATAATAGAGTTCACTCAAACCAACGGTGAATTTTATATCCAACTCATTTAGATGAATGAGCGGTGAGTTAATATGCAGTGATGAATCGTAATTAAGATTGATGGAATCGAGCTTGAGTTTATTTAAATTGGGTGTCGCATTGAGTAGAGCATTTAATTGCTGAACAGATAATCTCAACTTGTTTTCGAGAATTAAATTCTGTAATTTTGAAAGGGTTCTATGCTGAAAATTTAATTCTGTATCCTCATTTATTTCAAACCCACTAATCGCAAGTGAGGCAAGGTTTGGCGCATGAAGAAGCACTTCTGACAAAACATCCGCAGGGACAGGAGTATCCTTAATTTCCAAATGTCGCAATGTTGAGTTATAAAGCTGTTCTTCTCCAATGGGGCGAAACTCACAATGATTCATAGAAAGAGAGATCAGTGACTCTGTTTGATTCAGTAAGGAAATTAAATTACATTCCGTGTTAGGTATGCTTGCATATCGGATTTTTTTTAATAAATCAGAATGCCACTTCAACAAAAAATCCAAATACAAATCACGTTTAGTGCTGTCATCTGTCTCGGAAGTTTGAGCTGAAGGTAAAAATGGGGGCCAGAGGTTAATTGATTTATTTTCACTTAAAATCTTGCGTTCAAACAGCTCGTGCTTATCGGACCAATCGTGACCCGAATCAAAATGGGAAGGTGTATCATAACTCCATTCCACGCCTCCTTTTAAGTTAGAATAAATACACTCAGTGCAATTGATGTCTGAAATTAATCCAGAAAAATCATTTAATTCGCTAAAGTTAATAAAATGAAAAAATAAATCAGGGGCGCTTAAAATCAGTTCAGATAGTTCATTCAGTCTGGATTTATCAAGTAATTCAATACGATCTTTTGTTAAATTTAAATTTTTTATCTCTGCACTCTGCTGTTGAGGAGTGATCGGAACCATGCTGGGTAAATCAATTTCAACGTGTAAAGGATCCTCTAATTTCATTAATCCTTTAGATGTACGAAAATAAAGAGCAAAACCCTCTTCAATTAATTTACTGATAATTCTTTTTTTTAGATAATCGTCTTTTAAGTCTTCATTAAAATCACAATTTATAAAAATAGTCTTTTGTTCTAATTGCGAGGTACCCGAAATTACAGTATCCCAACATTCCGGATTATCATTCAAAACCCGTTCAATGTTTAAAACACCTCCATTAGGCTCAGATGAAGACTCAATTACGGGTAAAGCAGTCTTTTCATAAAGAAGTCCGATCGCTTTCAGGATATCGATGTTTTTTTTCATATCACAACCAAGATAAGTTCTAGACCAGAAAAACTGGAGAGCCGTTTAAAATGAATTCTTCTGTATAATTATAAACCTTTTTTAACCTGTCATTTGTGTAATTACTTCAATAAGATGCTCATGAGGTCAATACCTACTATTGGGTTATTGCAAATCGATGAAAAACACAACGTATCAGCGTTATTAAAAATATTAATAATGATTATTAATATTTTAATGTTTACTCTAAAAATTGCGGTTGTTAACATGATTTATACCAGTTTAAATCTCTAGCAAGTTCGTTCATGGAAGACTCGGTAAAGCATTTGAAATTCAAAACCTCAATTAAATCTGTCCTTGTTCAAAATAAATTTACATGGTAAAAATAAGCTCTTTCGTAAAGTGTGTAATCCCTGTTTTAAACAGTCCTTACGAAATTAGAGCAGAATGGACTCTGCAAGGTTGGAAACGACAAAATGATATAAAGTATCCGTTCAGATACTCTGTTCGATGACATCCTCAGTTCTTTCTAATTCTTATAATGTTAATTACAGGACGTTATTATCATGCCAGGAGAAAACCTTTTTGCCCCATTTTCCATGACTACCTCTGCTATTCCAGGAACTGTGGGCTCATCAATAAGTGGCGCTGTTGCTGGTAGCCAACAATCAGGACTTGTATCAACAAAGGTATTACAAGAAAGTGATGTGGCACAACGCGACTCATTATTAAAAGCATTAAATCTATTATTTAATGGTATTGATGAATTTCGTGATGAAAAAGCTGCTGGCTTGGATTTATTCCCTGACGATCTCCAGGAAATGCTTGGTTTCACGCACAATGCTGTCGCGTCAACTGTAGAGAAAGCATTACTTGGACCTGCGATGACCGTGTCACATATTGCTCAACTACCGCTCGATATCAAGGCATGCATAGAAGGCATTCTGAATTCAGTTGAGAACTACAAACAATTGTCACAAACCAAACGAGCCTCTACTCTTGACATAGAACAAGAACTGAACGATAAAAAAATTGGATTATCGGCTAATTCAAATGCCTTATGGATGAATTTGAATAATATTTCGAATCAATTGGAAAAAAATCTTGATCGTGATTTCAAACATCATGGCAGTGCCGGCAAATCACATGGACATCTGGTAAAAACCAGTGCGAATACCGCGACAGCCGGTTCTCTAGGTACAGCCAGTCTTCTAGCTCTTGTAGTTGATGCTTTGGGATCCGCACTGCGTGAGCTTAGCGCTGTGGCCCATTTTTCAAAAGAAGAGTCCTCAAATCCAAAAGAAAAAAATGTATATCAGGCATTCCAGGAATGCTGCACAACCTTTTCCCAAAGCAAGAACAGTCAGGAATCATTAATGGCTCTTCGCAAACTTGAAGAAGCGCTATTAAATTTTGAACTAGCAGCGGAAATGCAAGAACACCATAGCGTTACCAGTCCCGGTATGTCCGTATTTATAAGAATGTTAACTGCAATGCCATTTGTCAAAACATTGCAGGCAGTGAACTCATCTGTTCTTGCTGTAACTGCAGCAGAGCATGCATTAACCCAGGAAAAAGATAATTTTTCACAAAATACTCAGGAATCTGCTTCCAAAGCCAGTCTGCTCAAAGACGTCTCGGGAGGAGATGCTCTAAATCACTCGCAAAATGTTACTGATTTTTGCCACCAATTTGATAAAGCAATAGAACATATAGATGGTGAACTCCAAGCAATAGAGAAACATGAAGTTATTGCCTCAAGCGCCATTGGTACTGTGCGAAGTCAAGCTGCTCTCATCATCGCATCAAGTCTTATTCCTGGCTTTACAGGGATGATTTCACGTGAGTTGAGCGGAAGTGTGGACTTTACTAAAAATGACAAGGGAAGTAATGAGGAAAGCAAAGTAGTCTTGCAGTCTCGTCAGGAAATGACAGGAGCAGATCTGGATAAACTCATGTCTCGAGTGTGCGCGTTGCAAGAGAGGCTTGAGCGATGCGAGCAATTAGGTGTATCAGCTCCTGTAGTCTTAGGTATGAGTGAAGCGGTTACATCCGGCTCATTGATCGCGTCTCTGAATGTGATTGCAGGCATGTATTCTGCCCTGAAGGAACTGCGCACATTAGCTGAAAGCCCCAGCATCCCCCTGCAACTTAATGAAGCAGAACAATTAAAAGCTAAAGAATACGCTCAATCCGCGTTGGACTCTAATAAAGGAAGTGCTGAATTATCAGGAACAGGTCCTATTTCAGAGAAACTTTCCCTAAATCACCACCTCCAAAGCGTCATGGAAAAAGTGGTATTAACTCATCGTTCGTACCGAAATTTTATCCTGCCGGATATGGAACGAAATGATTTGGATTCTGCTGGTAAATCCACCATAGCCTTTTCTCAAGGCAACAGCACCGGCTTTTTATTGGGCTCTGTAGGAGTACTTGCTTTAATCGGGTTACAAAGCGGTATCAGTGCAGAAGCATTACTCGGAGGCATACGATACAGTCTTGCATTAAAAAGGCTGAGTGATGGTGTTGACAAAACACAACTGGATAATGGTTTCAAATCAAACCTGAGTTTTGCCAGTAATGCCACTAGGCTGGCAGAACACTCCATGGGCTCGTCTTCAGTGATTCAATCCAGCACCAAAACAACATATTTCCTGGCAGAAACGGCATTTTCCCGTTCGTTAACTGTAGCTCTGTGTCATTCAGGCGCCTTGAAGGAAATGCTGCGTCGAGTGATCAAACTGGAAGAAGATAGACTGAAGGAGGACAAACAAATCCCGGCACCAGGGTATTCAGACAGCGCTCTAGTGTCTGACGCCATAATGCCCCGACTGTATGACAATATACTGAAAGTTCTGGACGATGCGGAAGCAAATCATAATCCTATCCCCGGCCTAAATGGAGCGATGGCATCACAACTGGCTACAATGACTAACAGCAGCATTGCCGCAGCACTATGCACACACAGCGCATTCATCTCACCAATTTTAAAGTCTATAGTCGTAGCAAAAAAAGCCAGTGTTATTGACGATGAGATTAAAAATGAAGCGGTTTCGGCACAAAGCATCATCAGTAAGGTGCTCAGCGAATCATTAAATGTCATCCAGGCCTTTACCATCAACTTTAAAGATGAAATGCTGCACATGAGAGATCCGATTAAGAACAGCTCTCCAATTCAATTGTCAGCCGAAGCAAATGGAACCACTATAGCTGCTTCATGTGCCCTGTCTTTATTATGTGAGGAATTATTCGAGATTTGCTTGAGCCGCTCCTTAACGCTCCTGGATAAAGAAAAAATTGATAAATCCAGCCAAAGATCAAAAGAATTAACTCAGGAAGAAGCAAAATTAGCACATGAAGCAATAGCGGAAGATAGCGCGGCAGGACAAGAAGCGCATTTTACTCATGCTATTTCAGCCTTACGTTTAACCCTATCCCACTTAGGTGTGTCGCTTGGGAATATAGCCAGCGAAATGGAGCGGAATCCTGAACTGTTACAGGATAACTTAGAGATACATTCCTCACAACGTAGTCTGATCCGCACCTTGACCTCAATTTTTAGCCAATGCAGCGCCACAATGTTAGCCCTTACTGCATTATTACCCGTTGCGCCTTTAACTACTGCAGGTAGTGTTGATGCCCTAAGAGAGTTAGTACATAGCATTGATAAAGAACTGGTATTAAAACCTGTTCACAGTAGTGCACAATCAACAAAGGATTGCGGTTCTGATAGCAGTTTATTAACCGGCATAGGTACAGATTGTGTTGCCAGTATTCTTTCTACTACCACAAAACTACTATTACAGGCTTCAGTTCTTGGATTGGATACCTCCTTAGCTATAGCAAAAATTATGGAAATTCTGTGTATTCACCCACGGCCAGGCGAAGCTTTAGCTCTTGAATTACAAGCATTGTCTCAACCGAATGGACTCTCTCGTAATTTCAACGAGCAGTCGCAAAGTGTTCTGGTCGCAGGAAGCATAGGTACAGCGGGGATTTCACTTGCCAGCAAAACAGGAAAATCTGGTGCTACCGAAGACTCCCTTCGTGGATTTCAAGAAGCGGTGAATCAACGAATTGATCAGATTGCTCTTCTGGAAGATGAAAATGAGGCAAATATCCTGGATTTAAAGAGATTTTATAAATTATTAATTCGCCTTATGGTTGATGGCTCTGGAACTGATGATGCCTTTAATGAAATTATTCAAAGATTTCATCGTGGCGGTATTATTTTATCCAGTTATCATAGTGATCATGGCGGAATTGTTGAGAGTAAAAGAGCTCATAACTCAAACAGTCTGATTTCAAATAACAGCTTTCAGGGTTGTGATGATGCTGACGCGGTCTTAATTACCTTTATTGACAGAGCCTTCCATTCTGAGCATGGACCGAACTCCCTGCTGGACAGACTAAAGAGTGAAATGCTCAATTATGAAAGGTTAAGTGGAAAAACCCAAAAGAGTTGGGAATATATTGTAAATAAAGTATGTGATCGATTACGACTGGAACACGTCAGAAACAGCATTTTTAATCGTGGTGAAAATAAACGCCCCCAACAAACCTTGGCGGAAAAGAAAGAAAAGTTGCTTCATGATTGGACGCATCCGAAAGCAGATTATGAAGAAATATCATCTCCTAATAATTAAAAATGATACGGGCGGTTTTATGCCAAATTTTTTACCCGATGCTGACTTTCACATATTGAAACATTCGCTTCCTCATGTATTTCGTATACAGCTAACCAATGAGGAAGCTGTTTTAGCGCAAGCTTATCCGCTGCTGAATATGATCTGCCCCGATCGCGACGTGCTGAATCGATTAAACGCAAATCTCTCTATACCAGATCCTCCGACCAGTAAAGATTTGGCGAGACGGTTGGCATCGTTGACTCTGGAATTGGAAGGCTGTTTTAATGTTGATGCATTATTTAAAAACAGGCTCCCCATCGTTCTTAGTGAGTTCCCTAAACACAGCCGCGCTATTAATCAGGCCATTCAGAAGTTTAATGAAATTATAGAGTCTTATCATCGTGGTGAGATTGATGCTCTTTCGGAAACGAATCTGGAACAGCATTATAAAACAATTCTCACAGCGATTAAGGAACAAGGCTTCTATCGAGACAGTGATTCGTTTTGGCAATTAAACTGTGATAATGAATCCTTATGGCAATTAATAGGAATGATGGCTGGGTGGTCGAAAATATCTCCAGTGGATGTATTTAACAGGGAAAACATCCCTATAGCCGCATCTTCATCAGCTCCACCGATTATTCCGTCATCCATTGAATCCATCATAACGCCAGTTGAAGTACTGGATTTGCCGCAGGATGTTAAACCTATTATCAAAAACCCGTTTATCCCGGATTATGATTACAATTTTAATGGTGCAGGACGTCTGGATACAGAAACGGAGTTCTTATTACTTAATGCTTTTGGGATGAAATTTGGTGGTCATTTTGATGCTCAGGTCAAATATCCTCCTCGTTTTATTCCACTGGACCAATTGCATGCCATTATTCGACGTCAACTGTCTCATCGAATGGACGTGTGGCCAACTGAATTATTTCAATTATGGTTGGAAACTGCTTTAGCTCAACTCGGTGTCGAATTTATCCCAAGAAACAAGAATGACAGCTCCAAAGATATATTGGTCAATCCCTTTTTAAAAGAACCCATCAGTTTCTTAAGCCCTGAAAAAATCAATACCGTACTTAAAAAAACCTTAGTGAATTTTACAGATGAAGAATTCAATCCAGGTTCATCTGAAATCAATATACTGTCACAATATCTGTTCGAGTTATTACAAGGATTTCAAGTCAATCCTGGACTGGCGTTGGGTATTGGGGCGAATTGGGATGGAACGGTAAACCTGTCCAACGAAGCAGGGGCCTATGCATTTAAATTCAGAGAGTCCAAGGCTGATTGGGGAAGACGTTTTAAACAAATCAGTCTTCATCGACAAGGTCCTTCTGAAGCAAAAATGAATGCCGCTATAGGCATAAAATTTGAACTTCAAACACTCCTGACCGATTTTAATTATATGAGCCAATTGCAACCATCTGAATATCAGGAAGTTGTTTACAATGCTCTAATCGATAATCTGGTGACTGATCTGTTACCAGAACCTGCCTACTTCGAGAATGAACGTTATCCAAAGTACAAAAAACAATATGTCGTTAGAAACAACGAAAACGGCTTAACCGAGATTAACAGTTTTTTAATACCGAGTAAGCAGGGTACTTATTTTAAAGGAAGGGATGGGGAAGAAAAACAAACCCCTATGTACCGGCGTGCCGGTACTCTGGATGTTCAGGCTTTTCCTAAAAATACAACCTATAGCGAGCAATCCAAAGTCTGTTATGCTGGCAATCCCTTGGGCCCGTTGCAAATGCAATATGCACAAGCGATGTATCGAAACGTCAGAGGACATATTGTCTATGATCCTGTTGCTCCCGATCAATTTCTGGAAGATGCATTTTATGGCCAGGTAATCCGCGGAGATAATGATGATTATTTGCCTTTTATAGGAGTAATCCCCAAGAATTTTGACCGCTATTTTAATCAACCTAATGAGCTGTGTGCTTCATTCGTCATTCGCATGTTGCAATCAGCACGCATTATGGAATACTGTCCCACCTTCAAGTCGGCTTATGATCAGATCAAGACACGATTTTTACCTGATCCCCAAAAGCAACCCCCTGCACTGCCGCCATTTTGTAGTGACTATCTTGTTGAAAAACACAAGATGCTCACCAGCACCCTTGCCAATGATGGGCGTAACTTTTCAGAGTGCCAAAAAATATTTTTTAGCATGTTCAAAAATTTGATTTATAGTCTGTACGATATAGGCCGTGACGATAAACAATTCAAACAGGGTTTCCTGATCTTTATTAATTCCAAGGATACTTTTTACCCCATAAACAGAGCCAAATGTGAAAAGCTGATACGCGACCTTACGGTCACCAAACCGGTTGAAGTATCTCCTGAGGCCATGTCTCGATATGATCAGACACTGAACTTTTTACGTGATATCAACTCATATTTCTATCCTCAACCTTCTGAAGAACTGGCTCAGGAAATAGCCAGACAAGCTAAGCTGCATGTGAGTCCCTTATTACAAACTCATGCGATAAAAGCCTATTTTAATACTCAAAAACAGAATAAGCAGGAAAATTTATCCAGGAAACAAACCCCTGGAATGCTCTATGCCGCGCTTAAACACGAAGGACCATCAAAAACAGTAGCCCGCGATTACGGACGAATGCACGATTATAATTTTCCTTCATATTATCGTGACCCGGATGGCACGCCACAAGGAGAACCACAGACGAATGATCGTCTTATCGATTGGAGTGCAAAACATTTGGGCGCAGGTCTACAAATCATGCATAAATATCATCTGTTTGCATTTATCCACAACCCCATTTATGAAACCTTTACTCGCGCCAAACAAATTGCAGCGGCACATCAACATGACCGCTTAAAACCGTTATGGGCTTTAAAAGGTGCATTAGAAGGATTATTCTGGCACGGCATCATTATTGGATTGTGGCAAACGACTACGACTCCATTTCATATGCTTGGCGATTTTTTTAGTTGGCAATTTACACGTTTTAAAAGAAAACCCATGAAAAGCATTGAAAATCCATTGGCACTTTCAGCAGCGCCAGCCAATGAACTGAATACCAAAACCGAGGTGTCAGCTGAATCCCGTGATCATCTGTTACACTTGTTAGGAAAACACCAATCGCTCGATACTAAAAAAAATTCAGTAATTGCCTATACCACGAAGCTGATTCGTGTTTTATACCCTCACATCAGCGCAGAAGATTTAACCCTTTGTAATCAACAATTACTAGACGATTTTCCCCTGACGGAAGAGGAATGGAGTTCGTTATTTGCGCCTGTGTTAAATGCAGCAGAAAATAATATCTTGTCTGCTCTTCTTCATCGATATAATGGGGTTATCAACAACAATCTGATTCATGCGGTATTCCAATGTGTGACACACCCTCTTTTTTCAGAACAGCCAAAAACACTATGCAAAACCATACAATCCACTTTTTCGCTTAACTCAAAACAAAAAGAAGTGCTGGAACAGATAATCAAGTTATACAGGCAAATACCTATAGAAGACAAACGAAATTATATCCAATTATTTCAATTTAACGGTGCCATTCAGAAGGCTTTACAGCGAAGAGATCAGCTCATACAGAAAGTTCAAAACTATATCCTGAAGGTATTTGATGAGCAATGGATACTGACCCTGCTTTTCAATCATCACGTGGAACAGTTTACTACAGACTTAACTCCGCTTAACCTGGAAGATACAATATTAATACTGCCTGACACCATAAAATGGCCGCTGCACCATTTGCTCACATCAAATAATACGCATGTGCTTGAAGACTACGTATTAAACGAAAACCAAATAACTCTGTTAATTAAAATTCTCTCATTGTTTCACCTTATTCAAGAACCAAAACAACAAGAAAAACTATTGAATATCTGCCGGGCTGAACAGACTTCCAATGAAAATAAAATCAGTACAAAAGAAAAGGCTCATAATAAGTGGGCAAAATTTGCAGAAAGAGAATTGAAACACCAACTCTTATCCGATAGTGAAGTAAAGAACATCTTCAGCCTACTCTCGGATAAACTGACTCCGTTTCATGATTTAAAATCCCATATAAACAGGTTAGAAATCAGTTATCAATCGCTGAATACCAATGAAGATCTGGATTTATTCTATGAAACAGCCTGTGCTATTAAAAACAGATTATCCCAATATCTGCGCCTAAATACTAAAGCACATAAAAACAATGTGACGGAAGCAAAAACCCAGCTTAATAATTTTCTAAACATTACTTTCAATGCGGTTGTTAATTCACGGCTGGATCAGGTGGATATATTTGATCATGAGAAATCTCAAAATCCTTTGTTAAAGAGCAAATCCATAGAAGCATGGTTATCGGGTCTACAAAAAAATAATCATCATTTACGCTCCCTTTTGGAGCAGCAACTTCTTCAGGCTCCGTCTCTTGATCATACCTTGTGGCGCTGTAAATGTATTTTTCAAGTACTGGAACAACAGCATCCTACAGAACGAATCACGAACACGGGGATGCAGTCCTTATTACGGTTTTGGAGTCAGCATAAAAACAATGTAACCTTTACAGGCGAACACTATACAAATCCAGACTTCAGCAAACCCAATAAAAGTACGTACCCAAACTTGTTTGATGACTCGGTGACTTTACAACATGCCATGACGCGGGTGCGTGAAAAACTGCCCAGAATATCCATTTTTAATATACCTCGTAAAATTGAACATGATGTGGACTGCACGATAGAGTTAAGTATGGAACATTAGTTAACGCGGGTATTATGATGGTCAGGCTCTTTCACAAAGAACATGAGTAGACCGCCAAGAAGAAAAAAAGGTAGTAGCATTGCCATACCCAGCTTCTGACTTGTGGTGAACGCAGTGACCACTCCAACTAATAAAGGCCCTAAGAAACTGGTTGCTTTTCCAGAAAGAGCAAAAAGACCAAACATTCGGGTTATCTCTTCAGGTTTACTCAAACGTGCTAACAAAGTACGACTGGAGGCTTGAATTGGCCCGACAAAAACACCAATAACAGGTGCGGTCAACCAAAATAAGGTTAGGGATGTAACCGTTAGTAAAAAACAATAAGTACTAACCAAACAAAACAGGCTAATAAGTACAGTCCTTTTTGACCCCATCCAGTCATCACATAAGGCAAACAAGGCTGCTCCAATACCAGCCATAATATTAATGATAATTCCAAAAATCATAATCTCATTGATTTCCAAGCCAAAGGTTCCTGCAGCGTAAATCCCACCCAGTGCCAGCAGTGTATTTAAACCATCGATATAAAACATGCGCGCAATAAGAAACAAAAAAAGATCTTTTTGCCCCCTCAAACCTCTTAATGCGCACAGCAATTCACTCCACCCTGTTCTTATTGCGATACCGGGTGTTAAATAGCGTCCATGGGTTGGTTTTACAAAGAAACAAAAGGGTAAACTAAAAAAAATAACCCATACAGCGACAAACAAAGGTACAACACGAATATTTGCTGATTCTGTATTTCCTAACCAAAATCCCAAACGACCATCAACAAAAATAGATAAGGAAATAATCAAACAGATTAGTCCACCCAGATAACCCATCCCCCAGGCCCATCCTGAAATCCGGCCTATATATTGAGATGAAGACAATTTAGGTAGAAATGCATTGTAAAAAACAGTGGCCACTTCCAATGCGAAATTACTAACAAAAATACACACTAAAACAAGAGGGATGGAACTGCTGTCTGGATAAGCAAACCATAAACAAGCTATAGCAATAACTGCCAGCAAGGTAAAAAAGATCAGCCATAATTTATGCTGGCCACCATAATCCGCTATTGCGCCAACGAAAGGACTGACTATAGCAATCAATAAGGCAGAACCGGAAATGGTATATCCCCAAAGAGCGGTTCCTTCAATAGTATTCAAGGCAATCGAATCAGTAAAATAGGTAGCAAATACAAAAGTAAATATCACCACAAAATAGGCAGAAGTGGCAAAATCATAAAATGCCCAGGAAATGATTTGTTTTATTGAAACATTATTATCAGGAATAGAATCCAAATTGTTCATGATATATCCTGGATACCCCGCTGATAGGCAAAGGAATCAGAACCAGAATCCTTTGCCAGTTGCCTGCACACTCCAATTTATTTCTTGATCCACTTAATAGGGATTAGAAATCTGGCACCCCAATCCAAAACACCCCATGCTACTCGTAGTATTCGAGCACACTACTGGTGAAAAAGTAATTGAAGCGGGTGAGGCAGTGACTGTTGTCGCTGTAGTGGTACAAACCTGCCCACTTGTAGTTGACGACACTTGAATTATCGCGCCTTGATATATTAAAAATTGAGGCCATGGAGTGACTGTATTTATATTGGGAGCTGTCCCATTATTTGCAGGGATTGTGACATTGATGTTGGGATATTGTCCTGATGCATAAGATATTTGAACATTAAATGCCGGCTGTGGTGATGGAGGGATAGTACCGTTTATGGTTAACAGGGTGCCATTAATGTAGCCTTGACACCCCGTTGCGGAAACCATGGCATTATTAGGGACCATACCCGCTGCTTTTTGATTGCAGTTTGTGTCAAACAAGCCATAATTCTGTTCCGCTGTTGGACCAGGTTTCGCCGGTTCATCATAGGCCTCAAAAGCAAGCACACCATTAGTGTATCCTGAAGTACTCACAAAATTACTGGTGTTCATTTGATAAAGAGTTTGGAAATAAGTTGTAGCATTCGCAACTGATGGAGCACACGGTCCCGGAGAATTACATGCGTAACCGCTCGTTGTGCCCGCAGTTGCCCATCCTGTCTCAGCCATTAAGAGTACTCGACCCGGAGTATAAAATGACTGTCCTGCAGCAGCAGGTAATGCCGGTGGATTAGCTGATCCAACAACCTGGATGTAATCCCAGGCTAATGAATTTGTTGGTTGGTTAGTAGTACTTAGCGGAGGAGTCCAAACTCCCGCATTCGCCGGAGAAACGCCCCATTGAAAAGGATAAGGATCGAAACCTAAAGGCGCGCTTGCAGAATATTGGTTAATCAACGTTTGCATATCTGCAGTAATCGCGGGACTGGGTGTTACCAAATTGCCGCTGACCAGAGCAGAACTTACTGGTGTAGTCAATCCTAAGCCTGCAATTGTTGTTTGCAAATCCATCACGGCAGAAGTTAAATAAGCAACATTTGAAACCATGGGATTATTACAAGGAGATGTAACATTTCCCGCCTCGCAATAATTTTCATGACCAGCAAAAACAAGGCTCACTGTACTATTAAATACTGCAGGGGTAACCTCATTAACCACAGCTTGCAGAGTCTGCTGGGCACATGGAATATAATTCAAAACGCCAACACCTACCGGGCACCCAGCATAGATTGAGTCATTTGGTTGTTGCGGAATAACCGCTTCATATATGACCTGCATCCCCAGAGCATGGGCCTGATTAATAATATCTATCCAACTGTAAGGTTCTGTCTGATAGGAACGCACCGTAGTAAATCCTGCGTTCTGAAGTTGTTGTAATTCCGCATAAACGTTAGTAGCAGCAGGGTTATTTTGTGTTCCTGTGTAAAAAACATCATGAAAATTAAATGGGTAACTGTTGGTATAGTGATTGGGATTATAATCGACACCAATTAATTGATTAAAAGACGGTGCCTGTAATATAGCCGTGGTGCTCAGTCTGTTTGAACTGATGAGACCGAGTAACTCTGCAGTTAAGGTAAAAGTGCCATTGCTGGCTGAATTAAATTTACCCGTAATACGACATTGAGATCCACCCGCTAAAGTTCCTGTTGTTCCAGATGGAGAACAGGTATCACTGGTAATTAAAAAATTAGGATGAAGCGGATCATTATTCTGTAAAATACGCTGAGTAAAACTCACCGCTGTTGCTTCATAATTAGCAAAGATAAATGTCACGGTATAGTCAGTATTAGTAAATCCGCGACTGGGCAAGGGATTTGCTAAAGGGAATCTGATGGTTCCTAAAACTCCAGCGGGCGTTGCTTTTGCAGTTGTAGACAAAGGAGGTCTAATCGTGACCACATTATTGTCATATCCGCCATAACTGACCTGAACTGTCTTTTGACCCGTAGATTTAGCAGTCAAAGATACACTATAGGTACAACGTTCCCTGGGCTGTAACTTTTTCCCCGTACATAGATCAATGATAGTATATTCATTAGCGTTAGCAGTACACTCATCGTTAAGAGCCGGACAGAATTTCGCTGTGACCTGAAAGGGTTTTTTAAAAGCAAAAGGGAGATTATTTGTGAACGTATAGGTTGCGGTAACAGCTCCACCCAGAGTAGATACCTGAGCAGGAAAAGGAGCATCAAGAGAGTAAATTACGGGATTATCGGCAAAAACCTGATTCATCATTAAAAATAAAGCACATACTATGCTTAATTGTTTCATATCAACTCCACTCAGAGACTAAATCATTTTTATTAAGAAGATCCGATCTATTCGACTTGCTCTATTTTATAAATACTTTATTTTCTTTTTTATCAAACAGATAAGTTAACTCAATAAGAAAAGTATTGGCTTTTAAATTACCAAGATTTAATCGTTGAGTTGCCCACTCTATTCTTTGGCCATATCCAGTACTTAATTTACCAAAATATTGATATGCATAACCAAGAGAAAGAATAACCTGAGGATTAATCAGAACATCAACGCCCAAGCCCAGATCATAGGTCAGTTGTGATTTAGTCTGTGCCGCAAAAGCGGGATTGTCTCTTGGAACTATGCCTGGAAGAGACTTTTCTTCATAGAGTTTTGAATGATTGACGGATAAGCCAAGACCTCCCGTCAGATAAGGTAGTACTGGACCAAATTGTATTAGTTCCAACTTGGTATAGAGGGATAAAGTATTGATACTCGCACCCAGATTATAGTCATAATTCGTAAACTCAGGTAACGAGTATTGCATTACCTGACCGGTAATATCCTTGGCAAAAAAATGCTGATAACGCAGACCGAATGCATATCCAGGAATAAATTGACTGGGTCGTTGCCAGAATCGTCCAACAGTTGCTGATACAAGATAAGAATCAGACCATTTCGTGGAGAAGGCATCCATATTGTTAGGCGGATCAAAATCAGATCCGTTATTTATCGAAAAACTGGCAGGATTACTGGGTTGCATTGCCCCGATACCCACACCTGCAAACCACGAACCCCTATGATTAAACGATGTATTCAGCGTAGATACTGAAGGGCTTTTCTGGCTTTGATTGAATTCATTAACACTTATTTTCTGGGGCTTTAAGGACTCTGCACTTATTGGTTTCGTAAGACTTAAAGCTAATATTGAGATTACAAACATCAGTGAATCTCTTAAATCCATTTTTTTCATTCAATAACCTCAAATATCCCTTTAAAATCTGGAAATAACAATAAATGATGACGTTCAAAATAGCAAGGAATGGAAATAAATCAGAGAGTTAACGTCAGGGCTTTTTTCAACAAAAACACAGGGATCGCAAAATAATAACCTCTATGTTGCATTAAAAATTTCAGATTTTTTCATTGAGTTATTCTTGTCTCTCATTTTTTACATTTAAGTCCAGTTTATCAAGTTGCAGATATTTATAGGTCATTACTGAAATAATCCAGCTGCTCATAAAAATTCCAATGATGACGTATCCTAAAATATCAAAATGGCTGTTTATCTCTTTAATTAAATTCCAAATAAAACCATTCGCCTCGATCTTATTAGCGATTAAACCAAGCACCTCTACCGTTCCCAAACAAAAAGCCACCAGAACGGAAACCAAAGTGATGGTTAAATTATAATAAAGTTTCCGTATAGGTTTCATAAATGCCCAACCGTAAGCACCGACCATGAGCATACTATCTGTAGTATCTATAAGGGTCATCCCTGCAGTGAATAACGCAGGAAAAATCAATACTGACCAGAATGATAAACCATGTACCATTTCAGAGGCGGTGATTCCAAGTAAAATAATTTCAGTTGCGGTGTCAAATCCAAGTCCAAATAAGAAACCTAAAGGATACATTTGCCAACTATGACTGATCACTCCAAAGAGACGTCGAAATCGATTGGCAAAAAACCCCTTGTTGTTCAATAAATTATCAATATCTTCTTCCTGATAGTGATTTCCTTTCCTGACGTGCTGTACCACTTTAAAAATAGAAATGAAAATAAAAAGATTAATGAGTGCAATTAATATCAAAAACAATGCCGAAATAGAAATACATACCAAGCTACCCACTTCATGCCATCGATTTATATTGCTTTGCATCAGTGTTGCAGTGGTCAAGGCCACACAAATTGTCGCTATAACAACTACTGTAGAATGGCCAAGAGAAAAAAATAATCCGGCTGATATAGGTTTTTTGCCTTCCTGCATCAATTTACGAGTCACGTTATCTATAGCGGCAATATGATCGGCATCTACCGCGTGACGTAAACCAAAGGTATAAGCCAACACAGCCGTACTAAACAGAAGTGGGTTATCATGCAAAGCATAAAATGCCCATAGCCATACAAAAACATGATACAGGATCAATACACTGTAAATGCCAGTAATTTTATTACGAAGACCGTCACCAAAATCGCTAAAAATAGTTAGAAGATTTGTTCGCACTCAATATACCTTAAATTCAATTATTTAAACGTCACATCGATTCATCAAAATCTCACCTGATATTGTGTGCAGGGAATTAATATGATGAGTATTGGGTAACTCCTTTGTTGTGCATAAAATACCCCTCTTGAATCAGATGCTCTAATGGCAAAAATAAAGGCTCTGGTAACGAATGAAGCGAAAACCATTGCCAGGAAATGACTTTATCGTGCTCCATAATATGAATTGCTTGATTGCTGGGATATTCGGCTTTTAAGAAAATAGAAACATAATGCTTGCGCTCTTTGTCGAAAACATCATTTGTAATCGCAACTACTTTAGGAGAAGAAATAATTAATCCCGTTTCTTCTTGTGTTTCACGAATGGCGCACATCTCAAATGTTTCACCAAGCTCCAAGTGTCCACCTGGCGGTCCCCATGTGAGATGGCCATGCTCACCTAGTCGCTGACCTAACAATAGCTTATTGTTATTAAAGATCAAAACACCTATACCAACCCTGGGATAATTCATTACGTCTCAACAAAATAAAAAGCAATCAGGACACAAAATGTAACTAATATCACTTTGAATTTCTATTGTATTTCAAAGCAATTAATGATTTTGCCATATCTCGTGTAAACAAATTTAAATTTGAATTCATACTCTGAACTAATGCGTCTACACTGACTACAGGTACTTTCACATGATAATAACGATCATATTTTTTAATGATGTGCTCCTGGCTTGATATAGAATAGCTGGCACGTAAACTGCTGTTGCCGCATAGACCAATTTTGAACTCAGAGATATCTATTTGCACATTATAATTTGGCTTGAAATCAAGGTCCCAGGGCGCGTCTTCCATAACAATACCAGGAATAAGCGTATTTAAATTGGTTTTGATGACCCCTTTAATGTTTTTATCCAATGATTCAGCCCATTGATGAAATTCTTCCAGTTGGACCCGATTTAAACTGTCATAAATCATCAACTGCGGTTTCTCAGTAAATGGCGGAGTGTGAATGGGTTCCATGCCAATCTTCAAAAAAATATGCCGATCAACGGGAGCTGACTTGGGTGGAATTGGATTTAACATATAATACTCTGGCTGTTTACTTCGTCCACAAGCACAAAGTATAAATCCTAATGCCAATATGATGATTATCTGAATCTGTTTCACCGTTTACCTCGCAGCAATGATTCCGGATTTCGGGATAAATAATCCGTCAAATTTTGAGTTGATGATGCTGCATCAGCAATTTTTTGCATGGTTATATTAAAATAAGCCATAGCCGGAGGCAGGTTTCTATCCATTCTAGTCGCTAAAACTGACATGCTGTCACTCATATTATTAATAGACTTAATGAGATCTTTCACTTCGTCAGAAGTGATCAGTGTCCTGAATGCTTCAAAGGACATTTTAGCGGCTTTGATGGAGTCATCAAGAGTAGGTGATTTTTCAACGCGACTCCGGGTTGGGAATACGGGGTAATCATTAAAAAATATATCTTTTGATGGTGTATGGGAGTCCATTTTCACCAATTCAATTTCAGCATTACCCGTTATAAAATTAGGAGTAGATACTTGCGCAACATAACCATTACTAATTAACAAATGAATTGGATTTTGCGTAAAGCCTAAATTTTTTTCAACAAAAAACTGAACATAAACGGGTATCCTGACCTTATTCATCGCTCTGTTTTCAGTAATTTCAATCAGTTTTACTTCACCAATTTTTACGCCTCTGTATGTGACTGGAGTTGTTGAGTTTAAGCCTTTTAAAGACCCTTTAAAAAACATGACATACATTTGGGATTGGGCATGGACGTACTCTTCGTAAAAAAATACAACCGCCATGATCATCAGGATCAATGCACCAACGACAAAAACACCAATTGAGGTATAAAATTTTTCGGAGCGCATCAAATTCCCTATAGATTTAAAAATTTAATTGAAAAACTACTTATAGTTAACCACAACGACCCACGAGTTAAAATTCGCGAAACCGCTTTTCTCAATGGTACATGTCTGGTGGCAACCATATAATAGTAATATCCTGCGGTAAAACTGACAATGGAACAATATAACAAAGTTTTAGCCACTGAATAGGTGAAGGCAAACAGGGTTGTTGTCCGTTCCAAATCCAGTAAAAAAATATAATTACTCATATTAAAAACATTATGGAACGTAAGGTACATGCTCAAAAAAATAATGATGATTAAGTAGGTATATAATAACAATCCCGTAATATTAACTCCGATAATAATCGGCAGTATGTACTCCAGAATTACTTCCTGAGGAGAGCGCTGTAACTTGGTAATTTTGATACGGGCATTGATAATATTCAAAGAGACCTGAACACATAAAACAAAACCAATAATGATGGGAAGAATATCCTGGATCAGGAGCGTTTGTGCTATCGAAAGGGCTTTATCCTGTATATTAAAGTTTCTTAAAATCGTATAACTGTTTATGGACAAGGACATGGTCATTAAAGCACAAATAATGATTAAAGGTGTGACCAAAGTTACGCCAGAGTAATATAAGATTTTCCACACATTTTGCCAGGAAATGGTCAAATGTCGGGTAATAATATTTTTAATGCTGTGACTTAAATGCCCAATAAAACTCAAAAAGAAGAAAATGGATTTAAAAAATCGTATAAAGTGAACACCTGTGCGATTAAAAGCGTACATTGTTATTGTCCCTTTTATTCCTCGTTATCCTGTGATTAGTACTCACAAAATCTGCTCTTGCACAAAAAAACACATGTAAAATCGGGCCGATCATTTACCCGTTAATTGAATTACCCTCTTAACAAATGTTGGGCCTGGATCTGTTTTATCGGTTTGGTATGTTGGATCTTTTTCAAGCCATAAAGGTGTATTTTTATAATTCAGATAATCATTATGACCAATTACGTATTGAATAGTCGGATATTTTTTCTTTAAATAACATACCAGAAAAGCATTGGCTTTAACCTGTTCTTCAGTTAAATCATCTTTGCCATCTACACCACCAATATTTTCTATACCTATCGCATAATGGTTAAGACCAATAACATGCCTGGCCATCCAGGTTTCGGGCATAAGCTGATAAATACTTCCATCTTTATCAACTAAAAAATGACTTGAAACATTTAAATCCCCTGGTAATTCACTTCGTCTAGGAGAACTGGCGGGTAACTTCGAAGGATCAAATATCCGAAAGGTAACATTTAAAGAAGGAACGCAGGTCCAATGCATCACGATCATTTTGGGTTCGATTTCGATAGATTTTGAATCAATTCCATAATGAGTTAACTGATAATCACGTGTTAACGCAATACGTTCCGTACCAAATTGAATTGGTTTTTGATGAATTACCTGGGGATCATGGCAAGAGAATGCAAACCCCAAGGTGCTGATAAAAAATGAGAGCGATAGAATAATTTTCATAATTATAATGAGTGTATCATAAGAGATAATGATGAAATAATTATAAACCTTAAATTTATGAATAAGTTAACTATTTATTTAACAATTCTACTCGAATTTTACAAAATCAGTTTTTTAGACTAAATAATAACCATGTACCTTCACTTCGAGCAATGATGAAAAAATGGACCGGGTTGTTTATATCCTTATTAGTGCTGATTTTACTCGCTTATTACGTTATGGGATTTTTGGTAGAACGCACTCTCAATAAAAATATCAATGCCTTTCATAATACGACTATGGCCAGTGTTCATCTAGATAAATACCATCGGGGCTGGTTCTCATCACGTGCCAACCTGGTTTTCGAAATGCATATACCCGCTCAACAGGTAACAAACGAGAATGGAAGCACAAAAAACAATCCTCCCGTCGATTTAAATATTAACTTCCCTTTGATGATTAATCATGGACCTTTCATCTTTACTGACTCAGGGATGCGCTTTGGATTGGGCTATGTGACAACCAAACCACAAACACACTACGGTGCATTAATAAGTTATTGTAACAATACCATTTTCAAATACTCGCTTCCTTCTATTATTACAAAAGGCAAAACCGGGCCTCAGGATTATCAATTTGAGTGGCTGGGTTTAAGCGCGGTACTTAAAATTTCACCAAATATAGATAAAATCAAAGGTCGTTGGACAGCTTATGGTTTCAATGGCGATGCGAATAACGTCTCATTTAAACTGGGCAAAGTGTTTAATAAATTTAAATTTTACTATACTGAAGGCTTGTGGATAGGTCAGACTCACTTATCAATTCCTTTTTTTACTCTCAATGCGGATAATGCCAAAGTAGTTGAAATGGAGGCATTTGACGTAGATTTAGGTTCAGACATCAGCGATAAATTACTGAACTACAACGCCAACATAACCTTGAAGAAGTTATTTGTTAATAATAATACCTACGGGCCGGGCTCTTTTAAATTGAGTATTAAAAATCTGGACCCTTCTGCCATGGCTGATATTAATAAACTGCAATGGACCATGCTGGAAAATAATCAACATCCAGAATTAAACATGCTGGCTTTACTTGCTGATTTACCTAAACTGTTATCTAAAGGATCAGAACTTGAATTATCTGAGATGTATTTAACGGTACCTGATGGTCAAATCACTGGTAATTTGAAGCTTGTTTTACCTCAAAGCGACATCAGTGATGCGGCACAAATAATGCAAAAAGCGCATGGAGAAGGGCAATTTAAAGCACCTGCTGCTACTGTAAAAGCACTCATAGCCGCCTCATTGCAAAGTAATTCAACAAATAATCAGACACAATCAACAACTGCTCGAGATCCCGTGCCAGCATCCTCAACCACAACAGACCCTGTAAATGATACGGCCAATTCAGAAGCGCAAGCAGACACCATCATCAAGAACTATATTAATAAAGGGCTTTTGAGGGTTGAAGGGACTTATTATATTGTTGACATTAAAATTGATAATCAACAGCTGTTCATAAATGGAAAACTCTTTAAGCCAGAAATGCTCAACTGATGTCCAGGAGCATTTCCAGGCTTTGTTGACAATTCATTTTGTTAATTATCAGTAATGGCTCACATACCGCGGCTTGTCCGCGGTATCCAGAGTTCTTCTGGATGGCGCGGACAAGCACTGAACGATGATCCCGTTTTATACGTCATCCGCGCTTTCGCGAGAGAAACAACCTTATTTAAGCGACAACTTCATGAAATGATCATAAATCGCACGACTGGCCAAGGCAATGGCTCGACTCCGTGAATAATCGCTGGCTGCTTGCGATTTTACATATACAGCAATGGCAATATGCCCTTTATTATTAGGCAAAGTAATGATCCCTACGTCACTGGCAAATCGGAACAATTTTTTGGAACCAGGATACTTTAAATAATTTTGTTCATCAATTGCCCATGTTCCTGTTTTATGTGCTACTTTGACATTACCGGGCAATAACCCTCTGATCCTGCTGCGACCTGTTCTGCATTGTTCCATAATATTGATGAGTACTTGCGTACTGGATTCCGAAAGAGCTTCTTTTTTATAGAGCTTCACCAATAATTTTGCCATTTCGTCAGGTGTTGTCGTATCGCGTTTGTCGTTTTCAAATCGCTGCCAGGCCAACACTTTATTTTTAAGAGGTATACTGTTAAATATTCTTTTCCAGGAATAGACAGAGCGGGGTTTATTCATTAATGAATGATCCACATGATTCGTATCCATAAACATCTCGAGAATAGAACGATTTATAAATATATTTTTAAAACCAAGTTCATACATTCGTTTCGTTACATACTCGGGTCCGTTCACAGTATGCAATATGGTGTCGCTTGCGCTGTTATCACTATTAGTGAGCATATACTTCAGTATTTGCTGCATCGACATGCTAATCTTTTTTTTCTCACAGGCATGATGCAATGTTCCTGAACCTGGAACGGAATTGCTCAATCCAAGCTTAATAATTCGATTCAGGGAATCTTTTTTTTGGTCAACACGATGCAGAAAAGCCATGGCAATTGGTAATTTGATGGTACTTGCCATAAAAAACCGCTGCGTACTATTGTGGGTTATTACCTTGTTTTTCTCTATATAGATAGCGGTAATGCCCATTATAGAATTTGATTTTTTCTCGATAGCAGAAATTTTTTTAGTTAATTCAGCATCGCTATTGGCTGCAAAACAGGTCAATGAATAGACGAAACTGTACAAGATACACAGAAATAATTTCTTTATCATGATTCGTGTACTCTTTGGCATAAATAATTTTATATCCATAAAATAGGTTCATATCCCTTGTTCATTATTCATTTATAACCATCGTTCTTTAGCTACCATTATTTAATAATTGCGCTGATTTTAGTAGCTATTTTCTGGATATATTTTTAGATCCGCACATTCAGGCAGTACTATAATTAAAAGAGATCTCCTCAGTGTTTGATCCGCTAGCAAATGATACAAGCGGACCGCGGCTCAGGTGTTTTTCCCCGCAAACGAATGAATTCCTGCTCCAGAAAATTTTTGTCGAGCAGCTGTAACTTTAAATCGAGGACAAAATCAGGCTTCATCAAATACTCTTCTTTTAACAAATCGATTATATCGGTCAAAAAGCCTGATGAATCATTGCTGCTATCAATCTGCAAATTAAAAAAGTTCCTGTTTTCATCAAAAGTACACAGTTCGCACCCCGCTCCATGGCGCAGCTTGAGTGACACAAGTCCGCTCATTGTATTGCAGACCTTTTTTTGAATATCCCTTTCCTTACCATTATAGAAAATGCCGAGTTGGGTCACGTCACCGCATGCATTGAACACAAACTGGATAGACTGCAAACAAACCAAACTTCTTTGAGGAGAAGCCGGCATTAAAACATAGGCAAAACCCGCCTCAGTAATCTCATCAGTAAAACTGCTGTACATTTTAATATAGGTAATTGATTCCGGATCCATGGATTTAAACATTTTTAACATCGAGTACTCCTTACTCTCAAATTAAACGGGCTGTTTTTAACGAACAGAACGACAATCACGCTCGTGTTTCACGATGAACACGTGGTAAAGTTTTATACTCTCAAACAAATACAAAAATTGCTACTTTGTACTAAAACCCCAAATACAACTGCCTTTATAAGTGTAATTTTTACTCCAATTCATCCTTAATCAGTTCAGGCAGAAGCAAATCCTTAACTAAATGGCAGCCCCCAATAAACTCAGTTATTCAATGAATACTCCGTGATGTTTCTCTATTGAGCATAAATAACTACACTGCAAAAATTATAAATAATCAAAAATACATAAATACTTTGTATTTTTTTTCTTGTCATAATGCTGCAAAAATGACACTATGCCCACGTCGTTTTTTGATACGGCATTACTGACTAATGCTTGAAAAAAAAGAATTTTTTTCGGCTGTCTGGTTTAATTTTATTACACAAATGATCGAAGATAGTACTCTAGCTTTAACTTGATCGTGGAAACAGGATGTTATAAATGAATAAAGCATGGACTCAATCTTTTGCTGTACTCAATCATGTGAAAATTCACAAGCATTCTCTAATCAAACAATCAACTATTCCACAATTGGCCTTTATCCAAGCCCACTTTACACACAACTCAACTCTAAAAACTACTGGAGGTATTCATGAAAAAACTCGTTCTCTCTTTAGGACTCGGTCTCACTCTTGCGGTAAATGCGTTTGCAGACAATGTACTTGAACAGCTCAATTCACAAGTTATAAAAATTCTTAGCCCCTTCCAAAATGAGTCAACGGTTACACAGCTTACGTTCAACGAGGTAGAAACCACTCCGGAGCATGCATCCAAAGTTGCCCTGAATTCATTTTATCGAAAAACAGGTTCCCAAAATACTTTCGAACTAAAACTCGATAATCTTGCATACAATTACGGAATTGGAGCCACTCCAACTACTGTCATCAGAGGCTCAATTGGCGTTGATTTCACAAAACTGCTACCACAGGATGAAATTAACTATTTCATTCCCATGGCAGTTCAGATGATAGAAACGCTAGCTAAAGAATACACTGAAGAAGAATATGGTGATGCAGCATCTATCAAAGCGGTAATTACCTCTACGAGCAAAGATAGTGAAGACAATTACACCAGTCTCACCGCTTTAATCTCAGTTAAAATCGATCTCACCAAGCTGCCCGAGGAAACTAAGAAAGAAGACATTATGCTCACTGACATCGTGCTTTCATTAAACATTAATTTAAAGACTGGTCTAATAGTTGATGCATTCATGATAAGTAATCCAGAATACAGCGGTTTTAATGATGACGAACAAGGTCTAAAAGAACTATTGGATAGACTGCTTGCACGTGATGAACGAGTAATGGCAGAAATTGAAAGCCTGGCTCAACGATTAGATGATATCGCATCAATGATCGTTGAAAAAACCAATGATTTCAAATTTCCAGGCCTTTATGGCACTCGCTCTAAACCTTCTCTATCGTAATTTCACACTATAGAGCTTAGACACTCCAAGCTCAGGAGTAAATCAAAAGTAGCCCGGATGAAGCACAGCGAAATCCGGGAAGCATATGCGCAGCATGGTACATTTTTAATCAGTGCCCGCTTCGCGGGACTTCGCGGTGCTTCATCCGGGCTACTTTTAATTCAAAATTCCTTCGCTTGACGGCTATGGGGCATTTAGACTCCGCGTTATCCCATTCAGATGCCGATCAATTAATTTTTAAACCTGTTTGCATAGAATAGTGTATTAATACTTGATAAGGTATCAGTCAGATTAAAGTTCACTGATACATCTCGTGACCACTTCTTAAGAGCAGCATGATGCTTTGGATCCTGATTTCCCTTTTTTTCTGTTGGTTGATTTACCGTGAACTCAACGGCCACATGCCCATTTTCAAACCCTATATTGCGGTGTTATTACTGTTAGCCCTGTCAAGCGCATGGCCGCCTTTTCATCACTGGCGAATGGAACGGTTTTTATCTGCCACAGCCAGTCAATTAGCCGATAATCATCCTGCAAAGGTACATTGTAATACCCTGTTTGACACTCTTTTTGATGAGGAGCTTAGGGTTGGCGGCCATACAGATCCGAAAACAGGATATATAGTCATTCAATACCCCAGGTGTTCAATCCTGATGGACTATCTTGCCCATCCCGATCATGCGAGTCCAGAAGAAATCATCAGCCTGAACATACTGACTCATGAAAGCATGCACGCCCGTGGTGAATACAATGAAGCAAAAACAGAATGTGAGGCTGTACAAAGAAATTATCGAACAGCAAGACTGCTAGGCGTGCCTGAACTCATCGCAAAACAGAATGCCCTTGAGTACTATAATAACCATTATTTAAAGCGAAGTGATGGCTATTTTTCTAAAGAGTGCGCTCCAGGTAAAGATATGGACGAGCGCTTAAGTGATTCGACCTGGAACTAATAGAATAGACAAATCACGAAATTCAAAGGAATCAAATCCAACAGTACACTTTATTTTTTTTTATTAATTAAGGCTCCTATAAATCCTGATTATCTCTTAATTAAGAGATAATCCTATTGAGGAAGATCGCATTGTTCATCACACTCCTTCAATTTGACATGTTCTAAAACATCACTAGTGATCTTGACCGGCATCAAATAGCGACGAGAATTATCCAATAATATAACTTGTGCTGAGGTCACTTTATTACCAGTGTACTTAAGAGCGATACCCGCAATTCCCAATTGACTCAATTGACGGTATTCAAGAAGATCGCTATACCTTAAATAACGCCCGAAATAATAATCTTTAAAATTGGGGTTATCCAAAGCAATATATCCTTTCTTTTTACCATCATAATCTTGCAGCTGTTTTAGCGAACTCACCAATTCTAATCCATTATCATTTGGATCTACTTTCAAAAAAATAAGCGCGTCACCATTAATCAAGCTTTGGGGGGTCACGGCACTATGTCTACCATCATAGTCAAAAGCTATAACTGTAGAATTTAAAACAGGACCCCGATGATAAGCAGGAGATTTATGAAGAAATAGATAGAGTGCAGTTCCTAATATAATAATTAATCCTATCCCTTTAAATCTCATGGCTATCCTTAATTAAGATGTATGTTTTTGGCTAATAGTAGCTGCAATATAATTATATACTACATAGATAATTAAAATTTGTCACAAATCCAGTCTGACAAAGCCATCAATACTGTGGAAGATGGGCTTGAAGCAGCGTTCCCATGGATGACGCGGTGTCTTTTCTGATGTTTGTCCTAAAGAGGTTGGGCTACTCAGGATGATTAAGATTCCGAACTTATTATAAAGGCACCTCATCCCAATGTAACTCCATGAAAATGCGGTATAAATCTTCATCTCATCTCAAACAAAACACCAGATCTCCTAGTAGTTGCTTAAGTTAATTAGGGGCTGTTGACATTTCCTAGAAGTTTATTACTTTTTTTAGATTAATACGTTAATGGGTGGCACATTTCTGGTTGCGTATAAGACTGCTTAAGCACTGTAAGCAATTGATCTCTTTTAATAAAGGGATTGTCATCCTTTCTTATCTGATCATTTATATAAGAAGTAGCTTCTCGTAGTACATCAAGAGAGGGCTCATCCAGTTGCTCCAAAAGAACAGTGGGCGTGTTATGCTCATTCGTTTGAATTTTAGGCAGGATATTTTGAAACGCTTTAGATAATGCGCTCAAAAATACCTCTCGATTCGCTCTATTTTTTTTAAGGTGACATTGCGATATTAATAGTTGACATTGATCTTGATGATTTAGATTAAATAATGGATCTCGATCATCAGCATCAATCATCTGATTTTGCCAGGATGCTCGTCCATCTTGCGTATCAATGTTCAAATTATATTTGAGATCATCTTCGCAAAACTGCAGAATGAGTTCTAATATCACCATCATTTCATGCGGATCATAACAGGTAATTAAAATAGGAGCTTCTTCACCCTTATTTTCCAGAACATTCCATAAAATATGGCACATATCTAAAATTAACTCTTTTGGGGTTTCATCATGATCACTTAAAAACTCTGGATGACGCCAAATAATGCAATGAGCTTGGGAAATAACCGATACAGGAGGAGCGCTGGCAATATCTGAAAGAATATAAGCCTGGTTTACGGCTGGGGCTTTCTTTTGTAAAACACGAGTATTAAATTTTAAATCACGCGGATCAATATCACAACCAACATAATTAATCTTAACTCCCCTGGAGCGAGCTAGTAGTTCAAGGGTTGATAACTCCAGAGCTGCGCCACAAGCAATACTCACAACATTTAATTCATCCTGATTAAAATTCGCGAT
The DNA here is from genome assembly GCF_001467955.1 of Legionella quateirensis. Taxonomy (GTDB): domain Bacteria; phylum Pseudomonadota; class Gammaproteobacteria; order Legionellales; family Legionellaceae; genus Legionella; species Legionella quateirensis. The sequence continues at coordinate 245,417 of NZ_LNYR01000006.1, forward strand.
GAGATTTCTAATCGGAGGTAACAAGGTATATGAAATACGAAAGTGTTTAAGAGAAAACAGGCTTGGATTGGGAAAGGAGTTAAAAATAGATTTCATTGCAACTAGAATTGAACGTAATGTTCCCATATTATACATACTAATGGGTTTCAGTTCAATTATGCGCTCTGCTCTTGAGCGTAAGAGAGTAGCTTTAGTAAAAAACATAAATTGACGATTTCAACGTCCCGGGAACACATCGCAGGAGTTGGAATTGAATTATTAACACATCCTAATTTCTTAAATTAGTCAGATTACACTCTGCGCAAAGACCCTTGATTTCTACAGTGCAATTGATGATTGAAAACTGAATGGCGTTAGCCGATTCTGTTACAGAGGTAAAATCGATAATGCATTCCAACTCCTTAACAAAGTCACATTGATTACAAATGAGAAATTGAGCCTGCCCCACGTGGTGCCCATGCAAACAGGCGACATAAGATTTAAGGCTGTCAATACAATGAATAAAACCCTCTTGATGCCAAAACTGGATGGCACGATAGACTGTAGGAGGCTTGGGGTTCTCAATTTCCAAAGATAATCGCTGTAAAATATCGTAAGCCCCGAGCGGTTTTCTTTCATCAACTAATATTTTGAGGACACGCTCTCTTGGCTCAGTAAACCGGTAGCCATGACTCATGCAATGCTTATATGCTCTGTCCAACAAATTATGTTTCATCAACCATCTATACGTTTAGTTATTAGAATTTTTAATTTTATCATACTCTCAATTTCAATGAAAAATAATCAAATAAAGAACACAAATAAACACATAATTTTTAAATAGTGTCTAAAAATTACTTAATCTTACTTGCTCTTCAACAATTGAGTGTTATATTATAACACTTCTTTGAAGGTGATGAAATGCTATTAAAGTGATCAAGCACAACAAAACCTTCTTTAGCATCTCTCTAATCTTTTAAGTAGAGGAAACCAATGTATTATTACAATTATCGATTCCATCTTTCAGATGATACTCAACTTCTCGAACCGGCAAAAATAGAACAGATTTTGTATGAAGCGAAAGAATTAGGGGTAGTGCGTGTTGCAATCGATGACACTAGTACTAACAAAAGCATTAGTTTGTTGTGTACATCCAAAGACCAAAAAATCATCCAAAATCAGGTTACACAACTTTTATTGGCCGAAGAAATCGCCTTAAATGAACTTGTCGAGTTAGAAGCACTTTGGAATGAAAACGAAATAAAGCATAAAGATCACGCACATCAATCCAAACCGATACATTCCAATCACCCCAAAAAACACAAAAAAAATACGAAACAGCCTCACTCCCATGCTCACCACCACAGCCATCACCATGGCCATAGCCATGATCATGACCATCATGAAAATCATTGGCTAAATGCGGCATTGGGGCTAATTTGGGGAATAGGCTTACTGATCATCTCTATTGCGAGTTTTAACATTCCTTTGCTGGCTTATTACGTTATAACCGGGCTTACAACGTTGATGACATTCTATTTAGGACGCTCTGTTTATCAGTCAGCATGGCATACCTTACAGAGTTTAAAATGGGATACCACAACATTATACGCAATAAGTACTTTGACCATAGTCGGTGTCTCTATAGTCAGTATGTTTGTCCCCGGATTACCGATGATGTTTGAAGCGGCTCCTTTAGTTTTAGGTTTTTGGCATTTAGGCGAAGGAATTGAGCATACCTTAATCGGTAAAATCAATAAAAAACTGGATGTTCGTGATTGCGTGACTCCATTTGTTCTATTAAAAGGTAACCCCAATAAGGACATTTCAGTCAAACAATTAATTCCAAACGATATTATTATAGTGAACAAAGGAGAGGTCATTCCTGTCGATGGTGTATTAACAGAAGAAACACTACTTTACACAACACGGGTCGATGGCTCCCCCCACCTGAGGATGTTTAAACCTGGCGATGTCGTAAAATCGGGTATGCGCCTGGCTGATCATATCCCTTCATTGGAACTGCGTGTTACAAAAACATATCAAAACTCTTATCTCTCATTAATCGCAAAAAATATTAATAAAGCGAATCATGAAAAAGCGCCAGTCGAACTGTTTGCGGATCAAGTATTATACTATTTTATTCCTGGTTTACTCGGCGTAGCGCTGGTATCCGGTATTGTCATCGGCTCATTATTTACTCCCGCACTGGCTATCCAATGCGTCATCTCTGTTCTTGTAAGCGCTTGTCCATGCGCCTTGAGTTTGATTACCCCCATGGCAGTTAAAATCGGTATGAAAAAGGCATCTGAACAAGGGATTCATTTTAATAATGGGAAGGCATTACAGGCAGCCTCAGATATAGACACCATAGTTTTTGATCTGAATGGAACGCTCACCGAAGGCCAAATTGCGGTGGAGTCCCTGCGTATTTCAGATGAGAATTTTTTGAGCCATGTCGCATTATTAGAAGATAAATCCGATCATCCGGCAGCCAAAATTATCAAGTCTTATATACAGAATAAAGGCATTGTTCCAAGCGAACCTTTAGATATAACTTCTATTGATAAAAGCCATCACTCAGGCATAAAAGGCATAATCAATGGTGAAACATTCATCATTGGTAATAAGGACATGCTTGTTGCCAATGAAATTACACAGTTCGATGAACCTTATGATAATCCGGACAACGGTTCTGTTTATATTGTGCGAGGAACCACAGTAATAGGACAAATTGCCTTAAACGATCCTTTGCGTCCAGATGCTGTTGCAACGGTGGATCAATTAAAACGTCTTGGCAAAACAGTACATATTTGTACGGGAGCTGATAGAGCGACTGCAGAACAGTATGCCGCATTATTAGGTATTCCAAAAGCGAACATTAGCGCGAATACAGTAGGGGCTATCACAAAACCTGGTGAACAATCTAAAACAATTTATATTCAACAATTACAATCCAAAGGCCACAAAGTGGCCATGGTAGGTGATGCCGCAAATGATATAACGGCTATTGCCTATTCAGACATTGGTATTGCGGTTAAATCGAGTATTGGTGATACCGTCACCCAACAACATGCCGGTATCGTAGTACACCAAGGGTTGTTATTCCCTATTGCTACGGCCTTTGATGTAGCTAAAAAAACCAAAGATAATATTTTCCAGAATTTATTCGTGAGCCTGGCTTATAATTCAGGGATTACTATAGTAGCAGCAGGATTATTTGTTGCCATAGGTTTTGCTCTAAATCCAGTATTGGGTGTTGCCTTGATGGTGCTTGAATCCACAATTGTTTTAGCCAATTTATATCGTTTTAAACAACAGGACGTTGTGTCCGCAGCAACAAATAATAAAAATACAACCGTCGATGTAGCTACTTCTGGCAATACAACGGCAAAAGTTCTGGATGGATTGGGATATCGATCGCAACCTGCTGCAAACTTAGGCCAAATACAGGAATCCAATCTTACACATTCTAAAGCTGGAACCTTATTTGCACAGGAAACGAAGCGATCTTCTTATACATCTGAAGAGAGTAAACAAGACATAGTACCTCAAATGGTCGGCTCACATTAACTAATTCTGGTGAGAATATTCTAAATCAGGATTGAAGTAATAAATGAATTTAATTATTAATTAACAATAGGTTATACTCTTTTATAGTAACTTCTCTATAAGTCAGTAAACTATCGTCATCCCGAACACAGTGAGGGATGACGATAATTTACGAACCTATTGAGCTGTTATTGCATGTACTATGAACGTACCAGCCCTTCTCTTATTGGATTTTATGTACTCTGAAAAAAGAAGACATCACTTTTAAAGCTTAAACGGGTAACCAGTTACACCGCTTCCCTCACCCCATAAGCGCTCGAAATGGAGAATATACAGTGGATGTATTAATAAAACATTTAAAAACGGCATGTTGTTTAGTGATACTTCCTTTGTTATGTATCGCAACGCAGATAGAAGCAAGCAGCAATCCGCTAGCGACTCAAGAACAACGCGATCTTGATGCAAAGGCAATTAATATTTTTAAAAATCATGCATTTCATTTATTGCGCTATAAAGCCAAACTAACCTATACAGTAGCTTATGGATTATTTGTAAGTGACGAGGCCAAACCTTTAATGGATGGCATGATCGATGAGCTAGTATTCAGTTCTATTCAAAAAGCGGTTAATAGTGACCCCTACTACCCCAAAGTGTATTGGGTCGACACCGGACCACGCCATTGGTTCGGAGAAACAATACCCGGAGGCCGATATTCTTATGATAATCCTGATGTTATCTATCGTACCATTCCAATCAATGACAAGGTCCATTATGTTATACATGGAATTCGTGATAGCAATGGCTTAGCTGATGCCACGTTTTCATTGATCAGTAACCCTAATTCACAGAAAACGGTGGCCGTCTTGACGAGCAATGATTTAGTCATCAATGCTGATGGTACCTATGATATCACCATTGATAACCAACCAGCTAATGGACGGGTAAACCATATTCAATCCACCAGCAGCGCGGTAATGCTTTTTGTACGAAATACTCTCGGTGATTGGCAAACCAATAAACCCGATGAATTAAGTGTAGAAGTACTTGACGATAGTTCCGCTCATAAACCACGTAGCGATACTCGTATCTATATGGAAACATTAAAAAATCTTGCTGAATCTACATTTTTTTATGGTACCGGTGCTTTAGGTATTAAAACAAAAATGAATAAAGTGAATACATTTAAACAGCCCAGCCAATCAGATGATTTAGGAACTCTGGTAACTCAGGCAAGCTCTTTTGGTCATTTTAAACTGAATGATGATGAAGCATTAATTGTTACTATTAATTCAGGCGGCGCCAAATATTTTGTTGTTCCGGCAACAAATCCCTGGACTATTACCGTAGATCCAGGCAAATATTTATGCAGTTTCAACAATACCCAGGCTATAGCGGATGCAGATGGGCAATACCGATTTGTAATCTCTCGTACAGATCCAGGAGTTTATCATTGGATAAGTACTTCAGGTCTACATGAAGGCACCATGATGCTGCGTTGGCAGAATCTGCCTGCATCAGCACCAACCACTGGCAAGGCTTCTGTGCAGACAGAATTAGTCAAATTAAGCGACTTGCCCTCCAAACTACCCCAAGAAACACGATGGGTCAGTACCAGTGAACGAGCGACCCAACTTGCTGATCGCTTAAACGCTTATTTATTACGATCTGCCACTGATGTTGAGTAGAAGAACATAGCATCACAGCAACTATCCATAACAGGCATGGGTAAGGAAAACCCATGACCTGAGGATGGCATTGATTAATAATGTTCTGGATATGTTCAAAAACTTATCGCATTGATAAAACTTGCAATTTAGTCGCCCCTCAAATACTCTTTGGTACAAATAATAATACAAGGAGTGATTATGCCAGGAAATAAAATATCAACAGATGATGCTGGAAAAACAGGAACATTACTGAGTCTGGGTAACCTAGTTTTAGCGCCACTTTATTGGGCAGATACTCGACTTGGGCTTTCCGCGTCACTATTAGCAACTGCCGCGTTTCTCTATGGAGCTCATGAGGTAGGAAAAAATCGCAGACCTCTAGATAATGCGACCAACCGCGCTAATAGTTTTTTTGGTGCTAAAACTGGAGATAAGAGCACTGAGATAGAAAATGCTCTTGCGAATATTGCGGTAGGTGGTGCGACGTTGTTTGACGAAATATTCCCGGAAAATAAAATAAAGCCTAAATAATCGCCCCAGATTCAATCATAACGCAATTAAGTCGATTGTTTTGGTTATAAAGAGCCATTCCCCATTTAAAGGGAGTGGCTGCTTCAGAATTGAATTAAATGCTCAGAATCAGCCGTTTTATTATTTAATAAAAATAATCCCAATTGGAATAAAAAATTCGTCACGTCATACACAATAAAACACTCTTCGATAAACAATTAATCACATATTTTCAAGTTCTTACACATCATATTCAAGGTCATTAATGATCACTTAATATTCATTTGTTATAATTTTGAGCTCAATAAACAAAATCAGGGCTTCCTCACTGTTCTCACTTGATTTATTTGGGATTTATTATGCAAAAATGTTATATACAGTATGCAATCACTTCCAAAAATGTTCTTATAATTAGTTGTTACCATAATCAAATTTCTGCTGCCGCTGCCTTTGTCGATCTTAAGAAAAAATATCATGATACAAATACATTGCTCCCACTTAAAATATCTGAAGATATTCCTTCTGAAGAACATCAGATAGGTGAAGTTGTTATTGAACAATTAAAAAAAATTCAGTCCTATGTAACCGCCCAACAAACCGTCATCACAAGTGTGTATTATGCTGGTGATGTCAATCTGGGATTTGGGGGTAGATCCAAATTCCCTTTATTTCTATTGAATGACACAATATCTCAATTGTTTAAAAATCATCATTTAATGAGCGAGGTACCAATCCACCTATCATTGGAATCTGCAAATGAGGACATTGTTAAGGATGCCACAGCGATATACTTGGAACAGTACGCAGCCTCTCACGAATCAACGTTTCCCAATTCACCTGTTATCATCCAACAGAAAAAAGGTTCTTTATCTGTACCTAATTCGTCAACTCCATTAAAAAAAATGGACGTAGTACCCAATGATTCAAGACAAAACAATTTGGGGCTTACAAAACAGATGACTCAAACAGTGCCTCAAGCGTTCTTTACTCAAGTAGTCGCTGTGAATAAACCGGATATCATTGTTCGTAACGACAGCAGTTGTGCTGAACTTCGCATCAACTAGCGAGTCTTCTGTATTTCATTTTATAGTGATCCATCGCTGCGCAGAAACAATAACACTGTTATCTTGTTTTGACTGAATGATTTACATTAAGTTTTAATAACTGTTAAGCTAAGAAATTAATGTCACAAGGAACGTGAATGAAACAAATAATAAGTACAGTTTCTTTAATTACAGCCGCATTATTTGCTTCTTTGGCAATGGGAAACACATACAAGGTTCCGGCTACAGAAAAAACGACGACACTAGGGCTTTTTACTCTCAATAAAACGCCCGTTATAAAAGTTCGCTCAGGTGATACTGTTTCAATGGAAACCTGGAATAGTTGCCTTCATGAAATGGTCTACAATAAAACAACTCCAGCAGAGGTAGCCCAATTTTATGTAAAACATGACATTCAAAAAAGACGAGGAATGCATTCACTCACAGGCCCTGTTTACGTAGATGGAGCAGAGCCTGGTGATGTATTAGAAATTCGGATTCTTGATATTCAATTAAATGACTTTGGATATAATTTCTTAAGCCCTACTCAAGGGATTTTATCAGAATTTACCAAGCCAAGAATAAAGTATTTTAAATTCGACAAAAAAAACAACACGACTGAATTTACTCAGGGTGTTTGCCTGCAACTGAAACCTTTTCCAGGAGTCATTGCTGTAGCCCCACCTAATGATTGGCCGGAAGGTTGGCCTGTCAATATAGAGGCCTCAGCAGCGCAACCGGTAAGGGGGGAGTTTAACTCCGTTCCGCCGGGACCTTTTGGTGGTAATCTGGATGAACCGGAGCTGCAAGTAGGGTCAATTTTGTTTCTCCCAGTATTCCAGAAAGGGGCTCTCGTCTGGACTGGTGATTCACACGCGATGCAAAGCAATGGAGAGATTGATGTTACCGCCCTCGAAACCTCATATAAAGGTATTGCTTTGCAGTTTATCGTAAGAAAAGACCTTAAAGCAGAAGGAGTATTTGACAAAACAAAAAGAAAAGGCGGGGACGCATTTACCTGGCCAATTACCGAAAATTCAACGCACTGGATTATTACCGGCTTAAATGTGGATCTGTTTGAAGCGATGAAGCTCGCCTCCAGAAATGCCGTAGACTTTTTAGTCCGCACACAAGGGCTATCACGGGAAGAGAGCTATCAACTATTAAGCATGGTAGGTGATTTCGAGATTGCCGAGGCAGTCAATGTCATTAAACATGTGACTGTTCATATCCCCAAAGAAGTCTTCAAAAGAGCAGGTAAAAAATCCACTCTATGTGCATCCGAAACTTTTCCACTCAAGGCACCCAGGATGGATGCGGATAGCGTCTGTGTCCCACAGGAAGGGTTAACTATTCAATAATTTGCAACGGATAAAAATGAAAAATATCACCCTGCTCCTGGTTTCGCTTTTAGTAATAAACACGGCATTCGCCGATCATTTCACGATCAACAACCAGGTATCTGGCCCATTTAATGATCACAAATCAACAATTGCGATTCAATGGGCCGCTTCTGCCAAAGAAGTTGAAATGAATAATAAAATAGTCAGAGAAGGATTAAAATTAAATCCAGATAACCTGTTCGTACTTACACAACTGGGGAAGAACAATTTAGCCATTCCTGAACAAGCGGAGTACTTTAGAGTACTTGTCTGGTCAAAGAGCTCAGGAAATCCAGATTTTCTTACAAACTGGGTCGATTTAATACCGAATAAAACCTATACATTAACACAAGATCTCCTGGTTCCTGTCGCCCTCATGTCAGGAACAGGTTGCTAGAGCAGCTACCAGTCCAGCTTATTGATAACTTAGTTCTTGATGTTCATAGGTCAATAATCCGAATTATGAAGACAGCATTCAGAATGCAGAGTCCACTCCCATAAACAGCTGAATGTTCTTACCAATTCTATTTGTTCTGCATCCGAACGCCTTTATCTTCATTTATTGCGTCTCGTTCTGCTACAATTTCCCTTTTCCAGTTACTTGCAAATTCTTTAGAAGCTTCTGTTTTGAGGGCAGATTTACTGGTATCATAAGCTTTAATTAAATCGGCTTTATCATTGTCATATGTGGCCTTAATAGTACTAACTGGTGTTTGAAAACCAGCTGCAATTTTTCCCGCCAAATCGATTGATGCCTTAGGATCAGTCCCATCTTGATTGACGGGTTGAATGATTACTTTGGGTTGATCTCCAAATAATAATTTAGAAAAGATACCTGGGGTATATACCTGAACAGTAACTGCCGCTTTCGCATTATCATCTGTTAAGGTTATTGTACCTTGATAACCTGTCAAAATATTGAGCCATGAATTTGGCTTATCCACAGTAGCCATAACATCTGCACTGATTCCTGGAAATACATCTTGAGCCTTTGTATTGGATTGAAGCAATGAATCCAATTTTTTAAAAGTAGGATCAGTACCTAGAATACTGGTATTAAATTCATATCCTGGGTTAGTTTTTACGAAATTGAACTCAAAAGGTTTTCCTTTAATGTCATCATATATTTTTTTTAAAAAAACCTTATCATAATCTTTTTTATTTTCACTATCTTTTTCAGTATTACAACCTCTTAACATATTTTCAAAGCTCTCGAGAGTCATTTTATCTTTCGGTGCTACACTGGAACTATGCAAACTGGTCTGAAGCATCATTACTGCGAACGCCAAAACATAAGCCGCATCCGAATCGGCAAAAATACCGGGATTTGAATTAAAATAAGCCTTACCAAAACTTGCAACTATCCGATCAATTTGCTGGGCTTCCCCTGGCAATTTAAATGAAGTTAAAAAAGTTCTGAAAGCCGTAGTAAAATCCTGCCCCTCAAAATCAAAATTAAGAGTAAAGGAGTTTAATACAGCCTGATTCTCAGCTTCTTTACCACCCAGATAATCACCAACAGCATCTAAATCCAGATTTTGTTTTTGTTGTATAAAGAACTCGGCAATTTCTTCTGCAACTTGAACGTTCTCCTCACCGGTTAACAAGTCCTTTATCATATTGATACCATTTTTAGGCTTGATGTTAAAGGCTTCAGCAATGTCTCTCTGTGCGGCTGTTATTTTCGGGTGCATACCGTTCTCCTTACGAATTCATTAATCATAGTTATCTTAAATTAAAGACAAAGGATGACAAATAAACCAACAATATATCTATATTATGGTCCATTTGAATTTAAATGGACAATTTCACCTGAAATTATTTTAAAATGTTCATAAGATTTAAGAGCACCGTCAGGTCAACTAATCTCAATGTGCTCTTACCAATTCTTTATAATGTTCTTCATTAAAACCCAATGCGATTACATTATTATTTTGGATCAGAACAGGTCTCTTGATCAGGGAGGGATTAGCGATAATAAAGTCAATTTGCTCCGACATACTCAAAGCTTCGTAAAGATCTTTATATTTTCGGTATGTCATTCCCTTTTTATTTATGGGAAGTTCTCCTGCGAAATCCCCCCATGCTTTTATTTGTTCTTTGGTGGGTGGCGATTTTTTGAAATCAATAAATTCGTAATCAATTTTATTAAGCTCAAGGAATTTGCGGGCTTTTTTTACAGTATCACAATTGGGTATTGCAAACATTAAAATCATTTTGGTCCAGAGTTCGGCTGCAGGTAGTGCTATCTTATCCATGTGTTCCTGTATTGCAAAGAGTTTTTACTGCCTACAATTGTGTCAAAGACAGAATTAAAGCATAAATCAATCACAACCATTCACATGAAGACAAATTACTCTTATGACATAGTGTTGTTACACTAATCCTGAATCACACAATAGAAGTAAACCATGATCTGAACAATAGACTTTATAATGAAGCGACAGCGACTTATTGTAGTTCTAAACTGGGTATAAATTTAAGAAATCCTATGCCGAGCAAAAACGCTCATCCTATGTTTTTCAATCGTCCTCTTGCCCTCATATTAACACCCCAAATCGAATCCAAATAGTTCTGAAACAACAACGATATCATCAAAAAGTACTTTGAAGGGTATTGCTTTGAGTATATTCATCAGGTGTTTCAGTCAAGCCAGCTTTTTCTGGAACGATATTAGTCATGCTAGCCTCGTTCGTTCTTTTGATAAACATTGATAAACTTAATAAAGGGCTTTCGGAAGAATTATTATCTGTAAATGAGATAGAATCGCGAAACTCTTCTAATGCAGGTAGTCTGAACGAGGTACTCGACTCGACCATGGCTTTGAATTTTTCATCATCAGGCGTTTCATAAAATCCACCGAGCTCCTTCCATAATTGCTGTTTAACGGGTTCTTTAATAAATTCCCAAATTGGCAGAATACCGTCTTGAAGTTTAATAATTAACTGCATTAATTGGTGATATTCTGTTTCTGATTTTAACGGAAGCATTTGTCGCAGATAATTCATAGAAAGACTAGAGACTATCTTGTTTTTCCTGGATTCAAGAGCCCGCTCTAAAGCATCTTCAAGATTAATAAACTCATTTAACTCCGGTTCATAAATAAAAACCTGTCCCGTTTCCAACTCATAATACCAACCATGAATTGTCAACTCCTTACGAGCCATTTTCTCATGGATCAGTGGGTAAGTTTTTAAATGTTTCATTTGTTGCACAATATTTTTTTTAGTAGCAATCTCAAGCTCTCGCGCCGGGTCATTCAGTTCAGTTTTTCGCGCTGCCTTTATTTCTTCTAACACAACTTGAGAGTGACCAAGCCAAGATGCTACGGCAGGCAAATGCTCCTCAATATGTGGCGTTAATAATCCTTTCATTGCACCGCAATTTGAATGACCACAAATGATAATGTCTTTTATATCTAATATTTTTAAAGAGTACTCAATAGCACCGGTTTCGCTAAAACTTGATGGATAAGGTGGGATAATGTTACCTATATTACGTATGCTGAATAAATCACCAGGATCAGCTTGTGTAATAAGACTCGGCACAATTCTTGAGTCAGAGCACGTTATAAATAGTGTTTCAGGATTCTGTTGACCACTTAATTGTTCAAATAAATCTTTCATCCCCTGAAAAGGTTTTTTTTTAAATTCAAGTAATCCGAGCATCAATTTAACTAACATCGTTTTCCTTATATTTTCATTACATAATTCATAAATTTAAGACAAATTAGCATAGTATTAAATAATCGTAAAGCAATGTTTCAATAGCGTAAATAGCCGAGGTCTTCTAATGAAGTGAGATTGGCCTAAAAATAAGATATCCTCCTGAACAATAGAGTTTTTTTCATCTGTCATTTGCAGTCACTGCAGCCATAAGATATTCTGAAACTATCCAAGTGATGACCAATATAAAATTAGAGAACTGATGACTGATACTCAATCCTCAAAAGGAAAAATAATTTTAATATTGATTAGCATAGTCGTGTTCCTTATATTTTTAATTAATTACATATTGACCTATCTTGCCAATCTTTTTATCGCCAATACCATTGTTCCTCAATTTAATAATCAAAAGGGTGCTGTTACTTTTTATGCGCATGTTCGTTTGTTCCCGTCCATAAAATTAAGTATCAATAATTTTGAATTCAATCAAAACAATAAGTCCATTATCAAAATAGATGAGGTATCCGTTAAAATTTCTTTTTGGCAATTATTTAATAAAAAACTGCATATATCGAAATTGTCCATCAATGATGGCTTTATTAATCTTTATAATATTCCTCAGATAAAATGGAAAGAAAATACAAAAACGGCCGAACCGGAAGAAAAGAAACCCGAACCCCGCAAAGAAATTATAACAACTCAGGAGACAACGACTCAGGAAGCGTCTTTTTTTTCACTGGATAAAATTGAATTAACAAACCTGCAAATCAATTATTCGCCCTCGCAAACGAGTCAACCAATTTATTTAAACAGCATTCAATACGATAATTCTTTAACAAATAACTCCGAGCATGTTGTTACTATATCAGGTAGCTGGTGGGATGAACCCATCAATGCAACAGTTACGCTCAAGTTAAATTCAAGCTACCCCATGCTAATGGCACACATTAACTTTGCTCGAAATGAACTCTTTTTAACGACCAATACCATCGCAAACAGCTTCCAGATGCAAACCCATATAGCAATAAAAAACCCGGAGATAATTGCACAATTGATATCAATACCAAAAATGCATTTACCTACCCAAATAAATGCCACTCTCAACGCAGAAAAGCATCAATTAAGCATCGCGCCAATCCAGATTGTCTTTCCCACTGCAACACTGCATGCCACTATCACTCTCGCAGGAGAGTCACCCATTAATATGCAAATGACTCTGCCAAATGATTTGCTAACAGACCTTTCTGGCAACATGATTTATGAAGCATGTCCGCTGCCTCAAGTAATGACCATGTTACTCAAAGGAATAAATACCGAAGTGACTATAACGACGCCACAATCCTCTATAATAGGTATGGAAAAAACCCTTATCAAAATAGATGGTCTTGGTATTCAATTTGAAGGGAATAGCTTACCGAGCGCACTGAAAAAAAACATGCAAACCTGTTTTGATTATAACTTGCCCGATGCATCTAAAGTGATGGATACTTTACTCGGCCCCCCCTCATAGTACCCCATGATTCCGATGTCACCACAAAGGGCCTTCACAAATCATAATCAATTTTAACTCCAATTGAATAATGAGATCTTTTAACGAACTGAAGACATTCAGAATTTTTCACATTGATCTTAAAAAGGACTAAAGGTAATATACTCACCCACAACACCAAAAGAGAGCACTATGTTTTCAAAAAGCACAAAAAATGGGATTACACCACAAGACTTAGATAAAGCCATAATGAATCTATCTGCTCAAGAGGCGTTGCTATCACAACAGTTAAAGGATGGATCTATATCGCAAACTCAGTGGCAAGAAGAAATGCAACGATCATCAAGCCTGAAAAGTTCATATAGAAATAACATAGATACACTACTCGATGAACAACAATCCAGTTATTCACCAAAATAAACTGCTCTCCTGACCGCCAGCAATCCGGAACAAACCAGATTGCTAGCGAAAAGTTCATAAGCATCGCAGGTTCAGATCCATAACCCACCTATTAACAGAATAAACACTTCTTTTTTAATGAATTTTATCTCATAACCAAATCTGGACATCAATGAATATTTCCAGTAAATTTCACCAAATTTTTTAAGAAAAAAATACTGTCATTGGAGAAGGTATTTGAAAAAAGGATTTTTGCTATTATTACTTTGTGCTTCGAGTCAAGTTTTTGGTATTCAAAATACAAATAACGCTTCACTTCCCTCTACTCAATCGTCTAACTCTACTTTTGTTTTTTTAGATTTGTTAACGTGGCAAATACGGGAAGTAAGTGATGATAATTGGGCTCAAATTCTTAAGCCAAAGGATGTTAATGAACAAATACAATTTTTAGATGTTCCCTTCAAGTGGGATACTGGATTTAGAATAGGGATAGGCTATAACAACACCACTGAAAATCCCTGGAATATTCAGCTTTATTACACAGGATATAAAACCAAAGGGGTTAATCAGGCAAGCATCAATTCAGGAGAAATTCACTCAGCCTTCGCGGGTAATTTTTATGCCAACAATGCTGCAGGCGATGGCATTTCAGGACCCTATTATCATCAAGCAGGAATACAGTGGAATGTAGTGTATGATACCCTTGATCTAGAGCTTGGCCGAACAGTTAAAATTAACAGTATTCTAAATCTTCGTCCATTTGTTGGGCTTAAAGCAGCTGTTATAAATCAGAATATTAATACAACCTGGCAAGAGCCCTACGAACCAACCACAAACGCAAATCCTAACCCTACACGAATAACAACGTTCTCATCAGCAACGGAACAGATGACCAACAATTTTAAAGGATTAGGACCATCATTCGGTTTGGATACCACGTGGCATTTATTTGAACCAGCTAATCATCAATTAAATCTTCTTGGTAATTTCTCAGGCGCGTTTTTAGGCGGACATTGGAAATTAGCAGACGTCTATTACGATAATACTCCGGTAACTATCACGGTCGTTAATGACAGCCTGACAACAGCAGCTCCAATGGCAAAAGGATATTTGGGTATGGAATGGATAGGCGCAATAAATAATACCCATTTGAACATCCGTCTGGGCTATGAAGGGCAAGTTTGGTTCAATCAGTTGAGATATTACACTTTCGATATGGGGAAGACGAATGACTCTCTATTTCTACAAGGTGGTGTTTTAGATTTTTTATTCACTTTTGATTAAGATTCATAATGAAAAAACAACAAATTATTACATGCGCTTTTTTGAGTTTCATAAGCTTCTTTAGCGCAGCCTCAGGTGAACTAACTTTTTTTGAAGATCTTCTTTATTGGCATGCGTCTCAAGAATCGACATCAACTTGGGCATACGTTCAGACCATTCAAATCCCTGAACCACCTCCTCCTCGCCCATCAAACATATATACTGAACCTAATGTATATTTTAATTGGAGCCCTGGAGTCAAAGTGGGGATTCAATACGAACAACCCGCATTATTTGATACCAAATTATATTGGACTTACTTTTCTAATAAAGCACGTGAAGCAATAACCGCCAATACTAACGAAATTATTCTACCTGAATTTTTTAATGGATTTACTGTTCAAAACGTCTTCAATGCTGCTCAATTAAACTGGAGATTAATCATGAATATGGTCGATGCTGAAATAGGCCATAAATTTAATCCCCTTGATACACTAATTGTGCGCCCATTTATAGGAATTAAAGGTGGAACCATTAATCAATCAATAAATTCCTCATGGCAAGAAAACTTATTCAATACCACTTTATATTCCGCTACAGAACATTTAAAAAATAATTTTTGGGGAGTTGGACCAAGCTTTGGAATTGACAGTGTATGGCACCTTTATAAAAACATTAATATCCGTAGTGATTTTGCAACTGCCTTTTTGTGGGGACATTGGAATATAAAAGATGTTTATCATCAACCTCAAGCCCTGTTAGGCTTTATTCCAGAAAAAACGGTCACATCGAATATGAATAACTCAATGCTGGGCTCATTTATGACCCGCGGTTTTTTGGGACTGGAATGGTCCTTCCAGGCAAAAGCCCAGGTAACAATTAAAGCGGGTTATGAAATGCAATTTTGGAGTAACCAATTAAGGATACCCATCTTCCAAGCAGTTCCTATACATGGTGATTTGACATTACAAGGTGCCACATGCGGTATTTCAATCAATTTATAATTGTTACAGGGTTATTTTTTTCCTCATTTGCCTATGCAATTGATTTTTATGCTGATGCTTTATACTGGCAAGCATCTGAAACAGTCGATTGGGCTTTGACCAATAACTTAAGGTTGCCGAATCAAATTATCGCCTATAAAACAATAGATTTTGATTTTGCGCCTGGATTTAGAGTAGGTGCAGGCCTACAAAAAGAAGATTGGAATATCAAAGCATTTTATACACGATACCACGTGCAAGCTAAATCAACTACTCATGACAATGTTATCTCTGCGTTTATGCCGAGCAAATTTGTCGAGACTTTTTATCAATCAGCGCAAGTCGATTTTACGATTGACTACAATATATTTGATCTGGATCTCTATAAGAGCATTCAAGTTGGTGAATCCTTAGTTCTGAACCCTCTAATCGGACTCAAAGGAGGCGCGATCAATCAACGCATCAATACCGGCTATCAGGGTATAGTCTCAGTTTTAGAGCAGGTAACCAATAATTTCACAGGCTTTGGGCCAAATATCGGACTGGAAAGTCAATGGTCGTTTTATAATAAGAATAATTTGCAATACAGCCTGATTGCTCATGTTGCTACTTCCTACATGTGGGGCAAGTGGTCTATCTATGATAGGCTCACCCGTAATGATTCAGCAGAAATTGGCTCTGTTATTGTTGGAAAACGAGATTTGGGAGCAATTGCTCTCCAAGGGCTTGTTGGTATCAATGTTGATTATAAAAATTTCTCGATGAAAATTGGTTATGAGATTTCCGATTGGTTCAATCAATTTCAAGTTTTTGATAACGCCACAGGTACCCATACTAATGATTTAGTTTTACAAGGTGCAACCCTGGCTTTTAAATATAGTTGTTAAGCTTGCATTTTGGATGCATAGGTTCAGGTCTTTTCATTTGCTCATTAAAGATGGTCACTCTTGATATGGTGTGTCATTGAGAGGGTCAATTTTCTTGACCAGTTTAGCTTTAACTGGTCTGATTATATCTATCAAAATATTGCAATTATTATGCAAATAAACTGCATAAGGAATAGTCATGAAATTCATTCATCTGATCTTTATTCTGCTTCAATTACCCCACGCTGTGTTTGGTTTTCAACTGGAAGAAGCGAGCATTACAGATGTGCACAAGGCAATAACTGAACATCAGTTAACTTGCGAGCAATTAGTGACTGCCTACATTGAACGAATTAAAAAATTTAATTTATCAGTTACTGATTCTCCTCCCATTAATGCTATAACCGAAATTAATCGATCTGCTTTGGATGACGCACGACAGAAGGATAATCTTTTTGAAAAAACAAACACTCTATCTGGCCCATTGCACTGCATCCCGATTATTTTAAAAGATAATATTGATTCATTTGATACCACAACAACTGCCGGCTCTTATGCTTTACTAGGCAATCAACCCTCAAAAGACGCATTTTTAAGCCAAAAATTACGAGAGGCAGGTGCAATCATTCTGGGAAAAGGTGGGATGGATGAATTTGCATGGGGCATGATGGGTATCAGTAGTCGTAATGGCCGAATAGGAAATGCTTATAATCCTGATAAAAATCCGGGAGGATCAAGCGGAGGCCCTGCTGCCGCAGTAAGTGCAAATTTTGCAATGGCAGGAATTGGATCAGATAATAGCGGTTCTGTACGTATTCCTGCTGTATTTAATGGATTAATAGGTATGCGGCCGAGTACCGGTTTAATTAGTCAATCAGGCTTGTTTCCGATGGGAAAGATTGATGGTGTTGCAGGACCGATGACCAGAACAGTTTCAGATTTAGCAATTCTATTGGATGTTATTGCCAAACCAGATCCTGAAGAGAAGAACGCCAAAAATATAAATCACCCCCAAAGCTACACTGCTTATTTGAATAAAAATGGATTACAAAATAAACGAATCGGTATTGTGCGACAAGTTGGTACTGTTGATACATTTAAGGATATGCCTGAACACATTCTTAATATAATGCAAAAGGCATACTCCGATATGCAAAATCTTGGTGCACGCTTTATTGAAATTAAGTTAAATGGATTTGATACACATCGTGAGTACAATCAAGCCGGTGAAATTCAAGATATTAATAAGTACTTAAACAGCTACCCAGCAACCAGAACAAATTTCCGTGATATATGCGAATCAAACCGCACTCGTAATTTTGGTACAATTAATGAGTGCTTGAAGTTCATGAAAAAAATGGAAAAGCAAACGGTACATGAAATCAAACTTGCCCATAATATTGCTTTAAAAAACAATGACTATGTGAACAAAATGATGCAAGAAAAGCAGTTGGACGCCCTGCTCATACCCATTTCAACACAAGGAATTGCAACTTATGATGGCAATACTATAAATACCTGGCGTGCTCCAGTTTCATCAAACTCAGGAATGCCTTCTATTGCTTTTATTATTGGATATTTCCAAGACATGCCAATAGGAGTCGAGCTGATTGGTAAACACTATACTGAATCCGCATTAATTGAAATGGCTTATGCTTATGAGCAACATAGTCCTAAACGACAAGTACCTAAAATGCCAAAAGAAAATAAACAAGTCGAGAACATGTCTATAGCTCAATTTAATAATGTGATTAATCAATTGGGTAAAAAAGCTTATGAGCAAGTACTAAAACCTTATGGTAATGACGAGAACAAATTAACAGCAGAGGTCTTTCAAAAAATCACTCAATCGGTATTGAATAACGAGTGATTTTTTAAATAATTGTTAAGGGGTAATCAGCTATTTCCAAATTTTAAGACAAGACACCGGTGCCTCTCCTGGTTAATAGCACCGATGTCATTTGATGTACTATTGATCTTAGGTCTTCAGAGAATTTGGTACATAGTGTTTTTTGAAGGTAACAATGAGATTCGAGTTTTTGGACTTCATATCCATTGAATTGGGATCATAACCACTTGGCAATTTAAAAGACTGCGTGTAATTACGTTGAGAATAGCTATAGCTTTTACTGCCATGTTCACTATGTGTTGTTTTCTGGATGAGGAATGTATTAACAATCATTAAGCCATCTTTTACAGAAACATCGATTTTACTTTCACTGCCTTCGGGCTGTTTGATCGTGTAAGTAAGTTCGTTGTTGTGCTCCTCCATTTTAATGTCTTGTGAAGGATTTAAAGTACTTTTTGAGTTCATAAAACCTAATGAAGCGTTATTAAATTGTTTGAATTGATGCTGCATTAGCCTGTCCATAGCCTGTTGCATGGTCTTGAATTGATTAAATACCTCATCATCGGATTGAAAAAATGGATCGTTATCCAATAGAGATGCGCTTTGATACATACTTTTGGGTATCGGATTAGCAACTGTTGGATTTACCACGAACATCATTGCGCTAAGGATAAGTGCCCACGATAAAAATAGAACGTATTCTTTTCTCATAACATCCTCCTTCTCTATCAATCTATAACTAATTGAACCATTTTAGAAACAGGGGCTATGACTACAGACCCTGTCTCGATACACAAATACAATTAAGAATTCTTTACACGGCTTGAGTCATGACATCGCTTTTATAATGCCGCAAATAATCAGATTGGTTTCTATTGAAGAATAATTTCTTTTTGTGATGCTTCTCTAATAATTGCTCGAGAGCTAGAAAGCCATTACGAATAGCAATAAATAAATTGGAGTCTTGCTTTTTACTCACCAACTCCTTACCCGGTATGGTGATATCGATGCACACACTATACAGTTTGTCTTTGTGTGTGTTGTTTTTTGCCAAATCAACGACCACCTTGCATTTATTGATTTTGCTGTAGGCTCTTTTCAATTTTTTGAACTGTCTATCAACATAATAATTGATTGCTGGAGTTGATGAAATACCTCGGATTGTTGTTTGAACTGTTGACATAGTTTAAATCCTCTTAATTCTATTTTTATTAAAAGCAAAAAATATAAACAAAAATTAAGCTGTTTTAGTTCTAGTTACCTAAGTTCATAAAAATCACAAAATAAGTTAAACCCTCCTAAAGTTAATGGTATTGATAAGGTAGGTACAAAAAATTGATTTTCAAGAGTGTATTTTTAAAATAATGCAACACCAAATGCTTTTGCTGTCGATCGAAATCTACACAATCCGAACATTGCCGTAACTACTGGTTTACTTGAACAGTTAACTCAGTAAGAAATCACAGTATTTCTTGCTCATGAGCTCGCCCATATTGTTCTATCGTCAACCGATCATTGACGAGCAGTTTGCCACTTATCCTTCGACTTCGGAGCGAGTAGAAAGTCGTAGAACCATTCATTAAGAGTAAATCAGCATCAATTTTTTTTAGATGTCAGGCTTGAATTTTATTCAAAAACCCTTATCTAGGAAATCAACCACAAACATATTTTAAGGAGACAGCATGAACACATTAAGAAGATCTATGCCCATGTACCGTGATATGGGCCAATTGTTTGATGATTTTTTTAACCTTCAAAAGCAGGATGATTCATCCTACATTGAAACAGGCACTTGGTCACCGTTGGTGGACATTACAGAAGAAAAAGACTGCTTTTTAGTCATTGCCGATATCCCTGGTGTGAAAAAAGAAGATATTAGCATTTCTTTAGAGCAACACGTACTCACTTTAAAGGGCGAACGTCTATTTGAAAAAACAGAGCAGCATCAAAGTTATACTCGAAGAGAGAGGACTCAAGGTCAGTTTTATCGTCGCTTTAGCCTGCCTCAAACTGCTGATGATGCTAAAATCACCGCTCGATATACTCATGGGGTTCTTGAAATTAGAATTCCTAAAAAAGAAGCCGCAGCTGAGAAAAAAATCGAGATTAGTATTGAAGAATAAAAAGGCCTCATCAAGAGGCCTTCCTATTAAAAACTCTTATAAAAATTTAATCATCTTTTAATTTTTTAAAATTAAGAGGAGTGAAGCCATTTCATCAACTAAAATGTCACATCATTTGGCTTCTGACTTATCAACAAATCAATTACCATTTGCTGATCTTTCAATAAAATTACGAAACTTATAGAAAAATAAATAATTGTCGTCTGTTCCTCAATCAGGAGTTATGGACCAAGATGAGGTGAGAAGTATCATGACAGAAAATAAAAAAACAATTAATCAATATGAATACCCCAATTTCATAGACTGTGCACTAGCTATTCATGGTTCGGTTTCGCCTAGAGTATGGAAAAAGGTTTTCGCCGCATTTATGTATGCATGTCTCATTTCTTTGCTCAGTATATTTATTCCCTCCCTATCTCTTCCTATAAGTCCCTTTGAGTATGCTGGGGTAATTATGGGTTTAATTTTAGTTTTTCGTGTTAATGCTGGGTATGATCGTTGGTGGGAAGCAAGAAAACTTTGGGGAACAGTGGTTAATTGCAGTAGAAACTTGGCAATTATCTTCATCAATTACAGTCGAAATTCAAATCGTGATGAGATAGATAATGGTTTAGGCCTCATTGCAGCGATGCCCTATCTTATGAAAAATCAGCTGAGAGGAGTCACTAAGACCGATGAAATACAACATCTAGTGGATAAAGATACTTATGTTCAATTACAGCGCTGGCAACATCAACCGAATTTCATCTCGTCAAAGTTCGCTGAGCTGTTGTCGCAAATGCAAGAAGACGGCAAATTAAATCAGTTTTCTTTTTTGAAAGCAGAGGAGATTCGTGAGATGATTCTTGATTGCCAGGGTGCGTGCGAACGGATATTAAAAACACCCATGCCTTTTGTCATGGCAATCAAATCGCGCCGATTTATTCTTTTATTTCTGCTTATACTCCCCATAGCCCTGGTTAATTACTCTGTATACATTAATCCGATCATAGTGACGTTGGTGGCCTATGCTCTTTTTTCATTAGATCAAATCGGAGTCGAGCTACAAAACCCGTTCTCAATTGACAATTTGAGTCATCTGCCCCTGAATGATATTTGTAAAACCATTGAAAATAACGTTATCGAACTTAAAAAGAGCAAGATAACTAATGAAACCATTGGACATGTTTTAGGTGATGATTGAACCAATAGAAACCGACAAAGAAAACTGAAATTAATTCCTTGATTTAGGGGTGTTAAAGCAGTTCATTTTTCATTTTCTCAAGTGTTCTTTAACTACGAAAATTTGATTAAAATGCATCATCATTATCTCAATGGGATTTCATTCATAAATGCAGGATATACCGCTAACGGCATGGTATCAGGCCATCTGGCTTCAACAGCCACGAGTATATTCTTCGACATTTCTTTTAAATGAGGGAGGGTATTGTTCTTGGTTGCCACATCCACAAAAGATTGAAGACGTGATAAAAAGCGTGGTCTAACGGTATTATCTTCTGATTTCCACAAGGAGCCTTCAGGTAC
Source organism: Legionella quateirensis (assembly GCF_001467955.1). Lineage (GTDB taxonomy): Bacteria > Pseudomonadota > Gammaproteobacteria > Legionellales > Legionellaceae > Legionella > Legionella quateirensis. The sequence continues at coordinate 267,711 of NZ_LNYR01000006.1, forward strand.
AGGACCTGATGGTCCTATCCTTTCTTGAAGTAGAATTCCTTCAAGATAAGGTAAGGTTTGTTGTAGTACCCAAAAACCACATGCTTTGGTATAAGCGATGTTATATGCCACATCATCATTCGCCGCGGGAATGGTACGTTTCAATTCTTCCCTGTAAATGATCTCCAAGGATTCAATAACATCAAGAGGGATTGCTTTAGCGCACCAACAGGTAGGCATGCTCATGCGCAAATAAGTGCCATCTAACAACGCATTACGAACAAAGCTCCACTCAAAATCAATCAATTGAAGGTCTTTGCCCTCATGGTCAAAAACATTATCAGGACAAATATCACCATGAGTCAAAACAGTAAATGGGCTTGGGCTTAGCATGGTTGTAATGATATCTTTTGCTTCGTCAATTAATGCCTGCGTAACAGGTACATTTAATTGTTTCTTTGCTGACTCAAGTTTTGGTAACAAGTCCTTTAAGATAAAATCAAGTTCCTCTTGCACGGTTTCTGCATTTTCATGAATTCTGTGTAAGAGCTTTTCATAATGTTCTGTATGACCAAACGTAGTTGCATGAAAACTGCCTAATGCCTTCATAAACCGGGTTAATGCAGCAATCGCTTTCTTTTGATCTGGAGCAGTTAAAGAATCAACAAGGCTAACGTGCTGTTGTCCTAAATCTTCAATAAGAATAAAACGTTGTTGTTTACTTGCACCATAAAATTTAGGAACATTATGAGCCGGTTGAGGAATACTACTCAGAAATTCAAGACTAGCCCAGTCACGAGCAAATCGAGCATCAGCTTCTTTGTCATCTGCATCGGATTGCTCTGGCAAAGATTGTTTTAAGATAATACTGTCTGGAACTCCATTTTTAGTACGTTCAAGTGTTATTCTTAAAACACTATTTCTTCGTTCAGGTTCGCTTAAAAAATCTATTGACTCAATATTTAGTTCTGTTTCAAAACGTGTTTGCAGTATATTTTTTACTTCTCGTAAAACTTCAGGATTAATAAGTTGTTTAACCATAACTAAATAATTGGGGTCTTCACTAAATGAAGTTTTCATAAACCCAGATTGTTCATAACACTTTATCGCGTTACTATTAAGTGCCTGAGGGTCAACTACTGCAGCAGAAAAACCAATAAGAAAATCCTTGATAAATTGATTAATTATCTTAACTCCAAAGCCTTTCCCACGCATATTTTGTTCAGCTATAAATAAATCAATCCCAACCAAATCCGCTTGTTTGTATTGTTTAAAGAGTAAGTTGTGCCGCCCATAAATCCCTTCGGGAAAACCATGTTCAAACTGGTAGTATTGAATGAAGCCAATAGGGATTTCGTCCTTATAAATAATAAAGCTTGGTACATTTTCCTGGCCTAAGATTCTTGGCTCATATTTTTCTCTAATTGCTTCGAATGACCAATGTTTTCCTCTTGCGTACCATCGGTTAACAAACGGCTCTTGAAACCACTGATAGATAAGAGTTAAATCATTGTGATTAAGCGAATTAAATTTAAACATAGTTAATTGAATCTAGGTTATGAGTGGATTTATTCTAACATCGCCGACAAAGATCAGGGCTCTTTCAAAGATTTTTCTTTTCCGAAGCCAGTCTTCGTTCCACCCTTTTAAAATCTTCATCAAGAATTAATTGCTCAAGGGCAATACCGCGCTCAAAAGCGTTTTACGTACAACCCCATGATTTGTGATGTAGTCGATTCTGTTGAAATAGCATGTTGTTTGGCATTAAAAATTGTAATTTCTGAAGCAAGTAGATTGGGGCTAGATCCAACCTGCTAATAATATTTAAAATCGATGAATTATATGGTGGGGCAACGGCTATTTAATTAGCTAATCAAGTAGTTGTATTTAAATATTTATTTTTCAATCGATTAAAAATATACCCCCAAATGTACCCCCATTGTCACTAAGTTAAAAAATTTATCCTATAAACAAAAGTACCTACTACGTTGGAAAAATTCTAAAATCGCTAATCAGATTCTGAAAATTTTCAATTTTGCCATTATACGAGTACTGGATACCAATAATTGTACCATTAGCTGCGGCAGCTAAATGATTGAAGTATAAATGAAGACTAGGTCTTTGTGTAAAATCCAACACTTCCCCATTATTTAGCGTAAAATTACCCAAACCCAACGCTGATAATGTAATTCGAAATTCATTTTCTTCTTGAAATGCTAAATCCTTTATATATGCATATTCAATAGGATTTCTAAGAAATTCAGACTCGTTTATAGCTTGTTGCCAATTAACGTATTTTATCATTCCATAATTAATTGAGAAAAATTGAATACATGGAATATTATTAGTTAATAATCGGGTATTTGACGACAGCATAACTGCATTTAGCATAGTCTTAAGTTTAGTATAATCAAAAATAATCCCCACTTTAGCTGTAGGATTGTGATTACCATAATTTTCCCAAATGTGTTCTGAATTTTGTATTGAAAAACAACTTGCATAAGTTCGAGAACGCGAATTATCGTAATAATGTTCCATTGTAAACTTAGGATCTGTTTCGAATGAACTACTAGCGTTAATTGGACGCTCAAGTGGTAGTTGTGCACCATCATTAATATCAGCTAATTGAAAGTCACTATAACTAGAAACATTATTGAAATAGAGATAATTTCCTAGGATTGAGTTTAAGAGATAGTCAATGTTCGTTATTTTATATAAGCATCTATTATTCGGTAGAGGATTAAGTAAATGAGCATGGGGTTCAATAAGTCCTGGGGGAACAAAAGAAATTGATGGTTTATTCTTAGAGAAATAATGATTCAATTTATCACGTGTCGTTTTCCATATATTCATAATTAATACTCTACCTAAGTATTCAGACAGGGCTATTTGTCACAAGCCCCCTTATTTTTAAATACAAATACATTCCTGAACTTCAGGTTTATAGTATTCTGCTTTACCTGATTTAATTATCAGATTATCAGAAAGTTTTATAGTTATCGCTGTATGAGTATGACCACATAAAACTAAAAACTGAATATCAGCATGTTTTTTAACAAAATTCATAATCACATCGCCAGTTGCTTTTGAAGCGAAATAAGGTAGCCAATTTTCATCGCTAGGTTTATCTTTGTGCCAACTGCTTTCAGGAAATGGTGGGATATGGGTAGCAATAATTACTTTTTTAACATCAGTTTTAGTCGCATCATCCAATGTCTCTTGGAGGACTGCGGCATCTGTGTCAGCCAATTTTTGCATTTCCCTTTTTAAGGCAGACTTATTCAATAAAAAAGCTTGATATAACTCAGCGATCAAACGACTATCATTTAAATTGACTAAGCTATGATCAAAATCTCCATAACGCGCATCTGCCCAGCCATCATGGCCTACTAATACAATACCCTCAGCTAATGTTAGAGTTTTAGGCTCCCCAAGCCAAATGAGGTTTTTATTCTGAGCACACAGAGCACGAACTTTTTCACGTACATTATTAACGCTACTAAAGTAGTAGTCGTGGTTACCTAATACAAAATAAATAAGCTTATTTGTGTAGGTGCTAAATTCTTGAAGAATTTCACATACATCTTTTGCTTCAGCTATATCGCCAGTAATCAAAATCTGATCTGCGCCAGTTTCGATTACCTGTTGGTAAAATTTCTTTCTTGCTTCAACCTTTAAGAAGTTGAGGTGGATATCAGTTAGCCAAGCAATATTCATTATTTCACCACATCAATAATAGCATTTATCCGTGATTCAACGATTTTTTTTCGACTCTCGGACTCTAGTGAATAGTTTAAATGCCCAGGTAACGCTTGGAGAAACTGATCATTACTCATTAATAGTCCAAATTCAGACGACCGATATTGCTTTAAATTAGCTGACGCAGCTATAACGTCACTAGCTATTTCCGGTCGTCCATCAATTACTGAAATAATATCCTCTAGGTCATGACTTAATAAAAAATCCTGGTTTCCACGATCCTTAAATGCTTCTATCTTGGTTGCCAGAAAATAAGGTGCAGAAATAACTTTTATATTTACATTGTCAGTAATGGTATGCATGATAGAATTTTCCTGCGCATCTTTATACCATTTATTAGAAAAACCTAAGACACTTTTATCTATAGGCATGACATCAATTAAAATGCCATCGCAATCCCAACGGCATATAGGATGATCACCAGAAATTAGCTCCTTAAATCCTTTTTGTCGTAATTTCTCAGCAATAGCATAATAACTCGGTCTAGTAATAACGTTGACTATACAATCTACGTCCACAGTAAAACGCACATCAGGAGCCGCTTTATCTGTTATTAATAACCCTGTGATACAACCCCCAACAAAAGTTACTTCATCACATAAATCACCAAGCCGATGTGCGATTAAACTAAGAGATTCGATATTTCTTTGAGCTGGACTTCTATTCATTTGCTACCAACTTTTTTGATTTTAATAATGCCAATATTTTTTGTGAAGCAATTTGCCTTTCTCTTACGCGCCCAGAACGAATAGCATCAATAAGTGTCAATAAGTCATAAAATAGCGGATCTGGATGCTTTGCTACGGATTCAGGTACTGAAGAGTATAATGGCTTTAGGGCAAGGCCACGCTCCTCTCCTTCGCCATATGGCCACACAGGGATAGGATCATTACCAGTAACAATCTGATCACTTAAGGATGGAGCGGCATAGCTGGTGGGAATACCACGGGCTAGCTCGCCTAATTTAGCAGGAAAAACGTACTTTAAACCATGAACAAAAAACTCTTCGCAGGCCTGAATGATAGGCTGAGGCTTGCTTGGCGGATGGTATGGTGTAATTAATCCTACCGCAACTAGTCGCTTAAATGCACTATTGATTTGAGAAGGACTCAAACACAATTCAAATGCAATACTATTTTGAGACCAGCTTTGATCTGCTTGGTAAGCTAATAACTTGGCTAGAACTACGATGTCTTGCGATTTAATCATTTCACATCACCTTTTCATTCCATATTCTAGAATTTAGAATAAAGAATACTTTTAGTCAATATAGGCTGATATGAAGTATACAAACTACTAATTGTTTCAGACCCTGAAAAATCTAAAACAATGGGTTTAAAGTGAAGAGTTTTTATAGACCACTCATAGTTACAAGCTTATGCACAAATGAACGCTAACTTTATATCGCTGATTGAAAAATAAACTTTGCCTCTAATATATGTAACAGCTCAAAAGTACGAATAAAAGGAACACCAAAATTCTAAGCAATATTAGGAAGCAATATTTTTCTTTTACATTGCAAATTAAATTGCTCATGCGTGACAATCGTTGATTGGGTAGTCATTGCTTTTGCAATTGCCCAGAGGGTCAGGCCTTGAATTGTGAATTATCAATTCAAAGTTGATGAATCTATTGACGATCCGGATGAAATGGATTAAAAACATGCCAAGGAAAAAATAGTTAAAAGTCCAACATGGCAAGATCACTACGGATAGAATTTCCAGGAGCCTTGTATCATATTACCTCAAGGGATGATGGTTAGGAGCGTATCTATATTTCAGAAGAAGATCGAAATTTATTTTTAAGTACTCTTTCTGAGGTATGTTTAAGATGTACATGAGTATGTTATGCATACTGTCTCATGGATAATCACTATCATCAGTTAATAAAAATTCCAGCTGGTAATTTAAGTAAAGGCATGCAATTACTTAACGGTATCTATACTCAAACCCAATCGTCTGGGGCACGCTTTTCAAGGACGATTCAAAGCAATGTTAATTGATAAAGATAGTTATTTGCTTGAGCTATCAAGATACATTGTATTAAATCCAGTACGAGCAAAAATGGTTACTTCACCGCATGAATGGAAATGGAGTAGTTACCTAGCAACTATCCTAGAGTCGAAACCAAATTGGTTGGATGTGGATAAAATTCTTTGTGAATTTAGTGACGATGTTTCCACAGCCGTTAGGAAATACAGGGAGTATGTAACTAATGAAATAATAATTAAGTCTCCATGGAGTGATTTAAAAAAAAGATTTATTTGGGGAATGATGCGTTTATTAATGGGATGTTGAAAAAAATTGACCCTCAAATGAATCTAATAGATATTCCGAAAACTCAATACGAATCAGAAAGATACACGTTAGAGGAAATAAAACAAAATACAGGTACAAGAAATAAAGGGATTCAAGTTGCGTACAAAAGCGGACAATTTAGTTTAAAAGAAATTGGGGATTATTTTGGTTTGCATTACGCTAGTGTAAGTAAAATAGTCAAAAAATCATGACGAGGCTTGTAAATTCAAAATTCAAGGCCTGACCCCATAGATGTAATTAGGTAATAAAGTTGATTTTAAATGATTTTTGGAATTATTGGATGATAACAAACTTTGAATTGGTGGAGGCGGCGGGAATCGAACCCGCGTCCGCAAATCCTCTGCCTTCAGCTCTACATGCGTAGCCTTGTCAATTGAGTTTAACTGTGGACGCTCCGACAGGCAGGATAGTACACAGCGATTCCCTAAGTTTCGCATCGTAACCCGGGATGGATTAGGACACTAGCTTATCTCTTATGACCGTTGATTCGATACCGATAAGCGGGCTCGGTCGAACGGGGCACCGGGGTTAAGGCCGGTACACGTTGCATCTACCAAGATTGATTAAGCTGCAATAGCGTCATCAAGGTTAGCTTCTGCGAAGTTTGCATCGTTTGCATTTATATTTATTTGAGTCTGATTTACGAGAGTTCTCATTCTCGGCATGCACCTCTGGTTTTGCAACCCACGTCGAAGCCAGGTCGCCCCCAATTTGTACACTTTAATTATAACATAAAATCACCAGGTATAGTCATCTGAATATAAAATATCTGCGATTAATCCTGCTTCGTGATCGCTGTTTACATTGCCTGTATCACGAAGCAGTCAATTCTGGAAACACTCTTATGAAACTTCAATATAAGGCGATTCCATTGGGATAGTTAAAACCTGTTCCTGTTTTTTTGCAATCACCAAACCCGCCATTAGAGTTTAACGCACAATAATAAACCGAGTTATTTACAAAACTGGTAACATACGCAAAAGTTCCAGTGGTATTAACTGCAATAGACCATGGATTTTGAATTCCTGTCAACATCTCGTTACATGTGAGGATAGTACCATTGGCGGAGCTGAGTGAGCAGGCAGCAATAATATTTGCTGCAGAGCTAGTAACATAGGCAATCAATGGGTTAGCCGGGTTAATTGCAATAGAAACTGGCTCTCTAAGTGCAGAATTTAAATTGGCGATACAATTACTTAAACTGCCATTACTGTTAATTTGACATGAAGAAACCGCACCACCATAAGTACCGTAAATATTGTCAGTAATGTAGGCATAAGTTCCAGAGGGATTCACTGCGATAAAAAGTGGTTGGCTAAAGCCAGAACCTGTCTGTTGACATGCCCCAGGAATATTCGAGTCGGAGAGGGTGCAATAAGTGACTGTAGTGCTGTTGCTATTCGTTACATAGACATATTTCCTTGAAGGATGGAAAGTAACACCATAAGGCAATGCAATATCTAAAATGTCACCACAAGCCGTAAGATTTCCATCGCTTTTAACAGTACATGCCGTTATAAAATTATTTCCCCCTTCAGTAAACCAGACTTGTGGAGAATTGGGTATGAAACTAAGCCCCAATGGTGGTTCTACTATTGAGCCAGCACTAGAACAGGTACCAAAACTGCCATTAGATTGTATTGGACATTTGGTAATGTTATTACTGTTGAAACCAATAATATAGGCAGTTAAATCCTGAGTCACATCTAATCGAGATTGTGTCCCTGCGCAGGTTTTTCCTCCTGGAAAACAAACAAACAGCTGGTGATGAGGATCAAGGTCATCTTTATTCACTACACCAGAAATTCTAAGTTGCAAGGTACAACTGCTTCCCGGTTGACCTTTACCATTAAGATTGAATGAAGAGCCGCAAATATCTGGGTAAGTACCGTTGCCTGTCACTTGAGTGACATTAAGCGGTAAATATTTCACAAAATTACCACTTCTTGCAACAAGAGTATTGTTATAAACCGTATAATAAGCAAATACTGTTTGTCCGTTTTTAAAGGAACGAGGAAGTTCTGTACCTGCTTTGGGAACGATGTTAAACGGAAGAGCGAAACTGTGTGTGCTTGTAAATATAAGCCCCATAGCAAGCAGACCAATTAACCTAATAGAGCTTATTTTTTTTCTATTCTTATTCATAAATACGTCCTTTCTTTATTCTTAAGACTGAAATTCTATTCAGACTGAATGCCATTATGTCTGAGTAAGGCATCTACTGTTGCAGCACGTCCTCTAAATTCCTTGTAGGCTGATGCAGCTTTTTTGGATCCGCCTACTTCCAGAATAAATTTCAGGAAATCATGGCCTGTTTTAGGATTGAATATCCCCTCCTCTTCAAAACGGGAGAACGCATCACTGGATAATACTTCAGCCCAACTGTAACTGTAGTAACCTGCAGCATAGCCGCCACTGAATATATGGCTGAAGCTGTGCTGAAACCGATTATAAGGAGCAATGGGAATGATATTCGTTTTGCGACGCACATCAGCAAGAACATCGGCTACCAAAGTATTCGTATTCGCTTTAAATTCTTGATGAATACGAAAATCAAACAAAGAAAATTCCATTTGTCTTAACATAGCCATAGCCGTTTGAAAGTTTTTTGCGGCCAACAAGCGCTCAAATAATGAAACCGGGAGGGGCTCACCTGTATCTGCATGGGATGTTAATAAAGAGAGAGCACTCTGCTCCCAACACCAATTTTCAAAAAACTGGCTGGGTAATTCAACCGCATCCCATTCCACGCCATTAATACCAGAAGCACTTAAGTAATCCACTTGAGTCAAAAGATGATGCAAGCAATGACCAAACTCATGAAACAGAGTAATGACTTCGTCATGGGACAAAGTTGCTGGTTTATTAGCTGAGGTTTTTGCAAAATTACAAGTCAATGTAGCAATCGGAAGTTGCACAGTTCCATCTTCCAGCCTTCGTCTGCTTTGCAATGAATCCATCCACGCCCCACCGCGCTTATTAGGTCTGGCATATAAATCGGTATATACGTAACCGCGTACCTGATTGTGTTCATCAATTACACCGAAACATTGTACGTCTTTATGCCAAACATCAACACCTGGAATTTCTTCTATAGTCATTCCATAGAGCTTTTTGACTATAGTAAATAAACCTTGCATCACTTTAGGTTGAGGAAAATAAGGACGTAATTCTTCTTGAGATAAAGTAAAGAGATCCTGTCTTCTTTTCTCAGATAAAAAAGCCACATCCCAGGGTTTCACTGGTGCCAGATCAAATTGTTCCGCAGCAAACTGTTCTAATTGAGCAAACTCATGCTGAGCCTGCTTTCGAGCTTTATCAATCAAATCGGTCATAAATTCAACAACCTGACTGGTTGATTCAGCCATTTTAGTCGCCAGGGAGAGTTCTGCATAATTATTAAATCCGAGGAGTTGGGCTTTTTCATGACGTAATGCCAATTGCTCGTTGATCAAATCAGTATTATCAAAGGATCCGGCATTCGGCCCCTGATCCGACGCTCTCGTTATATAAGCTTGATAAATCTCTTCACGTAAGGCTCTATCCTGTGCATGCGTAATCACCGCTTGAAAGCAAGGATACTCAAGAGTCAGGACATATCCTTCCAGACCTTTTTCAACAGCCAGTTCCCTTGCGGTATTCATGGCATGATCTGGCAATCCCGCCAATCGATTGGCATCAGTGATGTGTATAGTAAATGCCTGAGTTGCATCCAGTACATTATTACCAAACTGATTTGACAATTCTGCTAACCGTGCCTGAATCGCTTCAAAACGTTTTTTATCTTCCTTGGATAGAGCAACACCAGACAACTCAAAATCAAGTAGGCTGTCCTCAATAATTTTTTGTTGCGCCGGATTTAAATGATGTTTGTCTATGGATTTAATTGCTTCATATAACTCATGATTATGACCTATAGCTGCTTCATAGGCAGACAATAAGGGCAAACACGCATCATAACATTCACGTAAAGCCTTGGAATCCATCACTCCATGAAGATGGGACATAGGCGACCAGAATCGCTCCAGGGAATCAGCCAAATCATCCAGGGGATACATCAGATTGTCCCAGGTGTACTGTTGATTTTCCTTGAGTACCGTATCTATTTGTTCCAAATGACCTTTTAATAATGCTTCCAGATGAGTCTTGAATCCGGCAACGTCTATATGACTAAATTGTGGCAATCCAATTGGCGATGACATGTTATACCCTGATCTGATAATTAATGCGTGAAAGCATAGCATATCAATTGATTAACACTCTATCCACAATTCAATAAAGTATGACCATCTTCTGGAGGTTCGAGTGAATCTTCCGGAGCAACATCAGGCTTAAGCTGCTCATTATTTTTCCTGGCAAACATTCCGAACTGAACAACGCCGGAAGGCTTTTCAACAGTATCATTTGGTCGGTACTGTTCTACGTTGCGGGTTAATACAAAAGTAGCCACCCAAATCGCAATTAATAATACAGCGCCAATAAAAGGAAGAACAGGGTTTACAGCCAGAACAGGAATAGCAAGACACATGGCTAAAAATATGGCCAGGGTACCCGCAAGACTCAAACCTAAACGCATTTTTTCAAATTCAATCCGATGATTGATGTAATTCTGATACTCTTTAATGGCCTTTTTGTGTTCTTCATCATCTGTTGCACGAAACATCTCTTTGTATTCATCTTGCAATTTATAGAGTCGGTTTAATTCGATGTAGGTTCTTAAACTCGCATTCGCAATATCAAAAGCAAAAGCAAACAAAGTGAAGTATATGGATAACGGTGCTAAAGTTCCTATCAAGACAAAACAATTAAGCAATCCCACACTGACCCAGACCAGATCGTTGCCTAACTCAAACCAACGGCGTTGTAATTGAGCCTGAAGACGAACATACCAATCTAGTGCTTTTTCTTTATCATCCATGTCTGGCCATGAAATGGTATGTTTCACGATTAAAAAAAGATTAGTGGTTAAACGTGGAATAAAGAAGCACCAGGCAAGATAAGCAAAAAAAGGATTCGTATATTGATCCATGAGTCCGACAAAATTTCTGTATGTCGCTGACCCTGTACCTACAAGATCTAAAAAATTCAATACCCGTTTGGTACGGGTAACAAGGAGCCTGAACCAATTAATCTGTGCTGTATTATCCCGAATGTATTGAGTCAAGGAGAATTCAGGTTGACAGGGTTCGATAATAGAATTTCTGAGGGGAAACTTCATTCCTGCCATTTCTTCAAGCAGAGTTCTATACACCTGTTGATGGCGCCGTAATCTCACAACTTCACGAGGAACAATCAGATAATGCAAATGAACCTGCTCTAATAATTCAGCAAGCATTAAGGCAGACTGTAATTGCTCAATTACCTGATCCTGACTGATTTGATTTGGATAAGAAAAATTATGCCGGATCTGATGACATAAAATGCTGTATTCCATATTTAAAAGAGGATGATTAAGAACAATTTTCTTATAAAAATCGGGGCCAAGAAGCTTGATATGTTCATCAAATGACCATTGCAGGGAATTACTTTCTGCCATTTGAGGCAAATCTGGGAAACTGCTTCTTAAATGCAAGATAACTGGAGTCATGATTTCCTGAAAATATCTATTGGATATCAAATTAGTTTCTTTTTGGCCTGAATCATTTAGTGCTATGTAGAAAAATCCCGTTTTATATCTGAAAGGATACAAAAACAGGCACATTATGCCAATAAATAAACAATAAGTAAAATTTTAAAAACATTAAAGTATGGAATTTACATTAGTTACAACTAAAAATGAATGGTCTTCTTGCTGATTTATGCCTTCTGAGCGACAATAGCGCCTCAGTTAAATGCATAAGAGTTCGCATGAATCTTTCCAAAGAATTAGCTAATGCCGTGCGCATATTAAGTGTTGATGCCGTAAACCAGGCTCAATCGGGTCATCCTGGAATGCCATTAGGTATGGCAGATATCGCAACCGTGTTATGGAAAAAATTCTTAAAATATAATCCCAAGAATCCGCAATGGTTTAACAGAGACCGTTTCGTATTATCCAATGGTCACGGCTCAATGCTGCTCTACTCCCTTCTTCATCTGACAGGGTATAATTTATCCATTGAAGAACTTAAAAATTTCCGTCAATTAAACTCTAAAACACCGGGTCACCCGGAACAAGGACATACCCCTGGGGTAGAAACGACAACAGGACCATTAGGTCAAGGTTTGGCTAATTCCGTTGGTATGGCCTTGGCTGAAAAAATACTATCAAGTCAATTTAATCGCGAGCGATTTGAACTGGTAGATCATTATACTTATTCTTTTGTTGGTGACGGCTGTCTGATGGAAGGTATTTCACATGAAGCCTGTTCATTAGCAGGAACCTTGAAACTCGGAAAACTGATAGTATTTTATGACGACAATGGAATTTCCATTGATGGTAAAGTTGAATCCTGGTTTACCGATGATACAGCGTCCCGTTTTAAAGCATATAACTGGCATGTAATTGAGGCTGTTGATGGTCACGATATGAACGCCATAGAACGGGCGATTATTGAAGCCCGAGCGAATAAAACACAACCCACTCTAATCATGTGCAAAACGATCATTGGACTTGGGTCTTCCGTTGCCGGAAGTGAAAAATCACACGGCTCTCCACTAAGTGCGGATGATATTCTCAGTGTAAGAAAGTTTTTTAACTGGCCTCATGCTCCTTTTGTCATTCCTGACTCTATTGCGCATCAATGGAATCATATAGAACAAGGTGAAAAGGAAGAGCAACAATGGTTGCAACTGCAACATGAATATCAGCAATGTTATCCTGAAGAACACTTTGAATTTTTACGCCGTATTAATGGGGATTTACCCGATAACTGGCAAGAAGCCTCAGCCGCATTCGTCAATCAATGCCGCACCAATGAAAAAGCCATAGCCACAAGAAAGGCATCACAACAGTGCATAGAATATTTTGCCGCTTTATTACCAGAAATGTTTGGAGGCTCGGCAGATCTGACCGGGTCCAATAATACCGATTGGTCAGGAAGCAAAGCAATAACGACAAAGGATTATTCTGGTAACTATCTCTATTATGGAGTTCGAGAATTTGCAATGGCGGCTATTATGAATGGTTTTGCTGTTCATGGTGGATTCATACCGTACGGAGGGACCTTCCTGGTATTTTCGGATTATGCTCGAAATGCCGTTCGCCTTAGCGCCTTAATGAAACAACGTGTGATTTACGTATTTACACATGATTCAATAGGACTGGGAGAGGATGGTCCAACCCATCAACCTGTAGAGCATGCCGCAATGTTACGAATGACTCCAGGCATGACTGTTTGGCGACCCGCAGATTTAATGGAAACGGCTGTTGCCTGGCAACACTCTTTAGAGCATCATAATGGACCGGCATCTTTACTGCTTTCTCGACAAAATCTACCAGCCCTGCCACACAGTGAGAATGCTGCCGAATTAATAAAAAAAGGCGGGTACATAATTAAAGATTGCGCAGGTAAGCCTGACGCGTTATTAATAGCAACCGGTTCAGAAGTGCAGCTGGCCATTCAAGCTGCTGAGCAGGTTAAGTCCAAAGGACTAAAAGTAAGAGTAGTATCCATGCCTTGTGGCGAGCTGTTTTTAGCTCAGGATGCTGCTTATAAAAATCAGGTATTACCCAATGAGGTTCGGATCCGTATAGCAATTGAAGCTGCAAGTACTGCGTACTGGTATCAATTTGTTGGTCTGGATGGAGCGGTGATAGGTCTTGATAGTTTTGGTGTTTCTGCGCCAGCTGCACAAGCTTATGACTTTCTGGGAATTACCATAGAACATATAACGAATACATTGGACAGATTAACAAAACAAACACTTGTGTAACCCACACCTTTTAAACATCAAAAGGATATACTTGCCGCAAACAAGTATGAGTAGGGCACCTCAACTCGGAGAAGTAACATGGCAATACGAGTCGCAATTAATGGCTATGGCCGCATTGGTCGTTGCATTTTAAGATCGATTTTTGAATACAACAGACAGAATGAATTTGAAATCGTGGCTATCAATGATTTATCAGGTATTGATGTCACAGCTCATTTAACCCGTCATGATTCAACACATGGTCATTTCGGATCTGATGTATCAATCGAAGGCAATATGCTCGTCGTTGATGGGCACAATATCCAGGTCATCGCGGAACGCAATCCATTAAATCTTCCCTGGAAGGATTTGAATGTTGATATTGTTTTTGAATGTACTGGTTTCTTTACCAATAGAGAAGCTGCCATGCAACATATTACTGCCGGAGCTAAAAAGGTACTGATTTCAGCACCTGGAAAAGGCGTTGATGCAACCGTAGTGTACGGTGTAAACCATCAGGTAATTAAAGCAAGTGATACTGTAGTTTCCAATGCTTCCTGTACCACTAACTGCCTGGCTCCGGTTGTAAAACCCTTAAATGATGGATTAGGTATAGAACACGGCTTGCTTAATACAGTCCATGCGTATACTAAAGATCAAATGTTGTTAGACGGCAGCCATAAAGATCTGCGTCGTGCACGTTCAGCTACTCAATCTATTATACCAACCAAAACTGGTGCTGCTGCTGCAGTAGGTCTTGTTTTACCTGAACTGGCCGGCAAACTGGATGGTTTTGCCATGCGTGTACCGGTTCTTAACGTTTCAGTAATTGACTTAACGTTTGTAGCGAAACGTGAAACTACAGTTGAAGAAGTAAATAATCTTGTACGCCAGGCAAAAAGCCGAATTTTACAAATCAATGAAGACCCATTGGTTTCTTGTGATTTTAATCACAATCCCGCATCATCAATTTTTGATGCAACTCAAACTAAAGTATTGGGTAACCTGGTAAAAGTAGTTGCCTGGTATGATAACGAGTGGGGATTCTCTAATCGTATGATAGATACAGCACACCAAATGATGAATTGTTAAAGGATAACGAATGAATCTGATTAAAATGAGCGATATAGACCTTGCCGGTAAACGGGTTTTAATTCGTGAAGATCTCAATGTGCCGATTAAAGATGGAATGATCACCAGTGACCAAAGATTGCGAGCAGCACTACCGACTTTAAAATCTGCGCTGGATGCAGGTGCAGCGGTAATGGTACTCTCGCACCTTGGCCGACCAGAAGAAGGTCGTTATGAGAAACGGTTCTCTTTACAGCCGGTTGCTGATTATTTAGAACAAAATCTCGACTATCCTGTGCGGTTTGTCAGTGATTACCTTAACGGTATTGACATTAAACCCGGTGAATTAGTCATTTGTGAAAATGTACGGTTTAATCCAGGTGAAAAAAGCAATGATGAACATCTGGCAAAAAAATTAGCGAATCTTTGCGATGTGTTTGTCATGGATGCATTTGGAACTGCACATAGAGCCCAAGCGTCTACTTACGGTGTAGCAAAATACGCACCAGTGGCTGCTGCTGGCCCACTATTAGTAAGAGAGCTGGAAGCGTTGCAACTGGTGCTCAAGAACCCCCAAAAACCCATTGTGGCTATAGTTGGAGGAGCAAAAGTATCCTCCAAACTGAGCTTATTGAAACAATTGGTAGGTATGGTGGATTATCTTATCCCCGGTGGCGGCATAGCGAATACTTTTCTGAAAGCACAGGGGTTTGAAATAGGTGTTTCTTTGTATGAGCCAGACCTGCTGGATGAAGCACGTCAGATTCTCAAACTTGCTGAAGAAAAAGGATGCAAAATTCCTCTGCCTACCGATGTGGTAGTTGGCAAAACATTCAGTGAAAACTGCCCTGCCTTTAATAAAACACTGGCTAATGTGGCTACAGACGACATGATACTTGATATTGGCCCAATGACGGTCAGTGATTATGTCGATATTATTGATGAAGCAAAAACCATCATCTGGAATGGTCCGGTTGGCGTGTTTGAGTTTGCCCAGTTTGCATATGGAACCCGGGCTCTTGCCATTGCCATTGCAGAAAGTGATGCGTTTTCCATAGCGGGAGGTGGCGACACTTTGGCCGCAGTGGATCTCTATGATTTGAATAATCAAATTTCTTATATCTCCACTGGAGGTGGAGCATTTCTTGAGTGTCTGGAAGGGAAAACTCTGCCAGCAGTAGCCATTTTGCAGGAGCGGGCTAAAGATGTTACGACGAACTAAAATAGTAGCGACCCTTGGTCCAGCCAGTAAAGATCCCGTCACCTTGCGTGCAATGCTTGGTGCCGGGGTTGATGTGGTTCGGATTAATTTTTCACATGCTGATGCCTCAGCCATACAGCTTATTGCTCTCGTGCGAGAAATTGCCCAGGAAATGAATCATCCCGTGGCCATTATGGCGGATTTACAAGGCCCTAAAATTCGAATTGGTCGTTTCAAAGATAAGTCCATTACTTTGGTTGATGGCCAGAGTTTTATTCTGGATTGTCAATCCAAAGGGGAACTGGGTGATCTGCATGGAGTTTCAGTTGCTTATCCCAATCTGGCAGATGAACTGGATGCAGGCGATCATTTATTACTCAATGACGGCTTAATTGAATTGGAAGTGACCGACATTGCTGGCTCAAAAATCCATTGCCACGTTATAGAAGGCGGCGTCCTCACCGATTTAAAAGGATTAAATAGAAAAGGTGGCGGACTCGCTGCAAGAACCTTGACAGAGAAGGACGTCAACGATTTACGCACGGCAATTCAGGCAGAGGTAGATTATATTAGTTTATCCTTTGTAAAAGATGCCCAGGATATTCGGAATGCAAGGGCATTAATGACCGAATTTGGCGCTAAAATTACGCCTATAATTGCCAAGATTGAACGAACTGAAGCCCTGGATCATTTAACTGACATTATTCAGGAAGCAGATGCCATTATGGTAGCCAGAGGCGATCTGGGCGTAGAAGTTGGCGCAGCTGAAGTTCCAGCCATTCAAAAACACATGATTGAGCAAACCCGTCTTTTGGATAAAGTGGTAATCACTGCGACTCAAATGATGGAATCAATGATAACCAATCCTCAACCTACCCGCGCCGAAGTATCAGATGTAGCCAACGCTATATTGGATGGAACAGATGCTGTCATGCTCTCTGCCGAGACTGCAAGCGGACAATTTCCCATAAAAGTAATTACCATGGTCAATAAAATTTGCTTAAGCGCTGAAAAGCACGCCAGTTTTTTTTATCATGCAGATCCTGAGTCATGTCACTATCAACGTGCTGATCAGGCCATTGCTATGGCAACCATGCACGCTGCTAATCACTTTCCGATCCAGGCAATCATTACTCTGACAGAATCCGGTGATACCGCTCTATGGATATCCCGACAACACAGTACCGTCCCTATTATCGCCGTATCTGCCAATAAGCGAACCGTGGGACGCTTATGTTTGGTTAATAATGTATATCCTATTTATCTTGATTATCATAATCTGGATCATCAAAACTTGAATCAACAAATTATTCAGGAGCTAGTCAAAACACAACTCATCGATAAAAATGGCTATGTGTTACTAACCCGAGGCAGAACTATTGGAACGCCTGGTGGAACTAATTGTATGGAACTAATTTCGGTTGAAATTTAAGCTTTAGTTAATTAAAGATAACTCCTTGTGGGATCATCTCTGAATCCCTGTTGTGTTTATGCGAGATCATCGGATCTCGCTATACAACTCCATTAATGACTGAAAAATTTTCTCGCCAATCATGAAACTCACAGTTCCTGATGAACATTCAATTAAAAAATGAGTGCATACCAATTTATCTTAATTTAACAATCCTATTTAGATTAAAATTTGAGCAAACAATTTTGGATTGACTATACTGAAATTAATAGCCACCAAAAGAACATATCATGGGAAAAACAATTGAGAAATCCTCTCCGCTCTACAAATTTCAGGAGAAATCAGCCTGGTTAGGTATCAATGAAAAACAATATAAATTAATAGCTGAAGAACTAATTTTACTTAAGAAGAAAAATCCAGAAGCCGTAACCGAATTTTTAAAAAATGTGAGTGCATTTGATTATGTCAAACTAAGCGAGGCTCATAACGATTTTATGAGTGAAACCCTATTGGATAAATCAGGCTGGTTAGGAGTGAGCGCAGAACAATATCAGGAGATAGCTAAAGGGCTAATTTCACTTAATAAGAAAAATCCCGAAGCAGTAACCGGGTTTTTAAAAAATGTGAGTGCATTTGATTATGTCAAACTAAGCGAGGCTCATAAGGATTTTATGAGTGAAACTATCTTCTCGTTAGATAAAGAAACGCAAAGTAATTACTTAAAAGCTTTGGATACATCAAAACATGGAACTTATAACATACTTACCCGTATTCTTAATTTTATATCAATTAACTTCATTCATTTTTCTCAAACAGCCTTTGCAAAAAAAAGTAATTTACTGGATCCCTCTGGCGAATGTATGGGATTAACGGGTACCTGGTTGGTTACCGATAAATTCCACAACAATTTACGCCAGGAGGTAAATAGTGGTGTGGACTACAGCGATATGCCCATGGTACGCCAGATCGCGTTTCTGCAAAGAAATACAGAAGTAAAGGAAAGACATAACGAGGCATTTAATGAAAAAAGGAAACCCTATACTGAGAAAACAAAATCAGAGATTGCTCAAAATATAGTTACAGATATAGTAGAAAACCCCCAAAAAGATCGTATCCAGTTCTTTATGAGGTGTCCAAAAGAAAATACTGGCCATACAACAGGCATGAGAATCTCGCATCTGGAAGGTGGGCAGTTCAAACTGACTTACTACGATCCTAATTTTGGAGAAAAACGTTCCAGCGCCTTTAATAATGATGAAGATGGGCGCATGAAAGCAGCACAATTCATAGAAAATGTCCTGGACTTTACTGAGACCTTATCTCTTAAATCAGAAAATGAGGTCCATGTATCTTATAATATTGCATCCAGAGCTGATTTGAAAAAGGATTTCGATAGAGACGCAAACCCTGGACCAGCAGAATGTAAGGAACATGCGGAATCAATTAAAGACAAATTACTCCATATGAAACATGATCATCAACAATCAAAAGAGAAAGAGAAAGATAAGACAGAGGAAGCTTCAGATTCAGCCGCTCCTGGACTTTAATACATATCGATTTATGAATATATTATTTCAGTTACATTAGAGGTTTTGACATTTTAACATAGCTCACCACCCTATGAAGTTTCATGGTTTCAGCATGAAATTTATAATTTTTTATACTATATTTTAATAAACGGACTAGCACGCGAGTTTAAAATGATTAAACAAATAATACTTGGTGTAATAGTTGTAGCGGTTATCGCTGTCATCATTAGAGTAATCACCTGGCCTACCAATCCCTATCCAGAACAACAAGTCCCAACAGATATTCCTCATTTCAAAACAGCAGATATAGATTTTACTCATGAATTCGATTCCAAAAATTCTTTGCCCTTTATGGGAGCTGCACTATTTGATTTAATGGGAAATGGGGAACAGTATCTTTTTGTCGGAGGTGGATACAATCAGCAGGATAAACTGTTTGTGTATCGTAAGGGTGCTTTTATAGATGTTACGAAAGAAGCGGGTATTACCAAGCCAAAACAAGATACAACTTATGGTGTTGTTGCAGTCGATGCTACGGGTGATGGAAAGCCTGATTTATTTGTTACACGAGACAGCGGCATCTATTTTTATGAAAATAAAAATGGCGTGTTTACTATCAAAAAGCTGGATGTGGCCATAGATGAACGATATGCACCTATCTCCATAGCTATAGCAGACCTGCAAAAAAAAGGAACAGTTGATCTTTTTGTAGCAACCTACGTTAAACCGCCCTACGTTGAAGGACAATCAATTTTTAACAAAAAAAATTACGGTGCCAAAAGCTTACTTCTAAAAAATAATGGCGATAATACGTTTACCGACATCACTGATGAAGCGGGTCTGAATTACATTCATAATACCTTCCAGGGCATGTTCGTTGATTTGGATAATGATAATCAGCTGGATCTGGTTGTAGCTCATGATACTGGCCAGGTAAGAACCTATAAAAATATGGGCGACCTGAAATTTAAAAACATGCCAAATCCAACATCCGATGTGTACTCCTATCCAATGGGAATTGCTGTAGGTGACTACAACAAAGATGGCAGACCCGATCTATTTTTTAGCAATATAGGTCCCTTCTATTGGTGGAATTTCGGATCTGCCCCACCCAATCTTATTGTTCGAGGCGATTTAACCAAAGACCAAACGTTGTTACGTGAGAATATATTTTTGGAAAATAAAGGAAATTTCCAATTCGAAGATGTCGCCAAGAAAACAAAAACTGCAAATTATGAATTTGGCTGGGGGGTATTATTCCAGGATTTTACAAATGAAGGATATCAAGATTTGGTTATTGCACAAAACTACATCTCCTTCCCTCTGCATAAACTCTTTCGTTTACCAGGACGTTTACTTAAAGAACTTCCTGACTTTACCTATGTTTCAGTGGAAAAACAGGCTAATGCAGAAAATCCTTTCTACAGCATATCCCCCTTAAGTACTGATTTGACTGGTAATGGATATCCCGATTTAATCTATACCAATCTGAATGGACCTTTAAAAGTATTTATTAATCAAGGCGGTAAAAATAATTATTTAAAGGTTATTATGCCGAATAAACCTGAGGCCCTAGGTGCTGTTTTAACATTAAAACTGGAAAATGGCGAAACTCTTACTCGATTTTTTGTACCAACCCAAGGTCTTTGCGCCTATCAAGGAAACCAAATCATATTTGGGTTAGGCAAAATAGATAAAATTGTATCTCTGTCCATACATTACATGAATGGAACGGATAAACAATTTGATAAACCTGAAATAAATACAACCCTGATAGTTAATTAAGATGTGTTAAAAACTCGATTTAGACGTCCGGTGAACAAAACACAGGACGTCTAAACTATTGATGCGTACCCTTTTAACTGATTAACAATCAATTTTAATTGATGCATTTAAATCATTTGGCACTATAGGATCATTCATCTACTTTTTTTAATTTCAGGGCAATGCAGGTAGAAATTGAAAAAAATACAGCATAGGCCACATTCATAGCTATAGGCATAATGAATTTACCGATGCTTGGCAACAGAAGGTAGATGGAAAAAACTGCTATTAAAAGAAAAAATGGATTCAAAAAACTCATCCATACTGGATAATTGGTTTTTCCTTTTAGAACCAGATAAAAGAAACCTAAAGACAGCAACAAAGTGGTAAGACGAATAATCTGCAAAAGCGTTTCATCATAAAACTGATAAGAATTGATGAGGAGATTTACATTAGCTGCATCACTACTTAATTGCACTATAGACGCGATCATTGACCGGGAACCGATCCAGACTATCCCCATAATAAAACCATATCCGCCCAAAATCGCTATAGCTGCAGGGAGCTTACCACCAGCAGGTTCCAGCATTTTATACATATGCCAAAATCCAATTAAATAAAGCGGAGCTGATAATACAGCAATGAAGTGCCCAAAACTCAATCTTTGCGTGGAGATATGCATCATAAATTGGTAAGGAATATCCGAACCATAACCTTCAGAAGTGTAGTGCAGTAGAAACTCGCCTGTTCCAACCAAAAGTGCGGCCACTAATCCGACTAATCCAGAAAGAACTATTTTATCGTTTGTCATATCTATCATCCCTGGTTACCAATATTAACTCTCTTTAACTACCGGTCTTTAATTTGATTTCACATCTTTTAAAATCATAATATAAGCTTCCACGTAATCTGGCAAATGGTGTGTCTCGTGATAAAAGGCTTCTTTACCCGGATAACTTCCTGCAAGATAATCAACTTGATATAAATTATCTGCAAATGCGCCGCCTGTATCTGCCATTATCCCTGCTCTTGAGATTAACTGACCTGATTGTTCACGATACTGAACCAATAAGACTTTACCCAGACCAAATTGCTTCAAATCAGCGGCAAAGGTTACTTTGGGATTGACCGTAATTTTATGATCAGCGTCTTTACCATAACCTTTGATTCCATCAACCTGCTTAAAATACCAATAACGCTCCTGTTGATAAGGCGCTTTAGTTCGATCATAGGCAATGTTGTTGGTTCTGTGGACATTAAAAATTTTCTTCTTATTATTACCAAAATCAGCCACTACAGTGCCTTGTAACAAAGCGGCCTCTAAATCCTCGCGACTTAAATAAGCCAGAACGGGCACGGGCTGATTTTTAAGTGCACCGGCTAATATAGCCTGTTTTCCATACTTCAAGCGAATTAATCCAGGCTTCAACTCTGCTTCTTCAATTGTTAAACCGTGTTCATCCGCCGGCAAGCCATAAAGAGCATAAGGCATTCTGGATGTTTTATTTAGACTGGCCTTAGCTAAATGAACATAATATTTGGTCATTAAGATGCGATCTTCAGGCAGATTTTTTAACAAGGGCTTATTGGTTGACAATTGTTTCGCATGGTTTTTATCAGGATACCAACGGATAAAATCAAAATGTTGCTTAACAAAAGCAGGATCATTTAATTGTTCCTGATTTCGGCAAATAAATTCCAGTGTCGCTTTTACTCGAGTCAAAGAAATGGTGACTGTCTTACCGCCATGAATCACTTGCGGATCATAACTCGAACCTTTATTCAAATAAGCTAAGGTTTGTTTGGCAGTAGCACATAATTCAGCCCCTTTAAAATCATATGTACCATTAAAAAACGGGGCTGATTGAACAAAATGCGGCGCAGCGAAAGTTGATTGAACGAATAGTAAACTTAGCCATAAAGTTCGTATATTCATTTATTCGGCGGTCTCCTTCTTTTCCTCTGCATTGCGGGATAAGCCCAGTTTTTCTTTAAGACGAGCCACAGCATCAGGATCATACTGTCTCGTGGTTTTGTGCTTCACCACTACAGCAGCGGTTCTGACTGGTTGTGTCGCGGCGTGTTGCGTACTGTAAGCCGGGGATCTGACTGGATAGGTTGGCAGATAATCTTCGCTGGAGGCGGCTGCAACCTGATTCACTGGTTTATTATATCCATTTGTCTGTTGATGCGTTGCGCTGACAGGTTGTGAAGATGATTTAGCTGCCACAATTTTTCGCGCATTTCGTACGCTTTTTTCTACTCGTTTCTTTATTTTGGCTGCTGCATGCTCAGACTCTTCTTCGGAAACATCGCTGACTGTATTCCCATTCAAATCAATTCGTTTTTCACGAGCTTTCAGGCAAGCCAGGTAGTCAAGACGACGAGTAAATACCACAACCGCTTCTCTTAGTTTACTTTTAGAAATACCAGCTTCTGCAGCTTTATCTGCATACTGCAAAATATCATCCATTATACCTGTTTTCAAAGGACGAATTCGTAAAGAATTATCAAATGCACTGGGAAAATTAGCAGCAAGCCAAATCAAAGCCTCAGATCGAGCTCGTTTGGATTGATTTTTTTGGGATTTATTGATTACAGCGGTGCGTGGATGCAGCTCCTGTTTTCTCATTATGGTACCTTTGTTGTAGAAAGTATTATAGGATGAAAATAACTCAAGTTATTTGATTGGATAAAGTCTATTGACCGTGCATTGTTGGTTTTCATGTCCGAAATTAGAAAATGGAATAATACGGTTATTCACTTTAGAAATGAGCGCACAATGTACAATGTTTAACGGGTGTTTGCAAGTACTATGGAGCAATTCAGGGTACTAAAATCAAGACTTAAATACTCCTTGATGTGTATCCGATTAGAAATATGCATTAAGATAAGCCTATAATTAATAATTTAACAAATGGTGGATTCATAATGAAACGAATAATTATGTCAATTCTAGCGCTTTTCTTTCCGTGGCTAGTCCTCCTGATTCGTGATAATCCGGGTGGTGCTATAGTCGCGTTAATCATGCAGGCTACTGTCATTGGATGGCCCTTTGCAACAATTTGGGCCTGGCGTACAGTTCATCCTTCAAACTTAGCGTCCAAAGACGAACAAGAAGAATAAACCAGTACAGATTTTTAATGTTTCAAGCATACCAATTGGAGAAATAATGTTGACTCGTGTTATTGTTAATGGAGCGAATGGTAAAATGGGCTCTCTTGCCTGTGAAACGCTAGCTAATCATAATGATTTTGAATTAGTAGCCCAGTTAACAAAACAAGATAATCTGGGTCAAGCCATAACCAGCACTAATGCTCAAATTGTCGTTGACTTAACTCGTGCAGATTGTGTCTATGATAATGCTCTGACCATTATCCAACATGGTGCCTGTCCAGTTATTGGTACATCAGGATTACTTGCAAACCAAATCAAAGAGTTAGCTGCAGAATGTGAATCTCGACATCTTGGGGGAATTATTGTTCCCAACTTTTCAATAGGCGCGGTGTTAATGATGACGTTTGCAGCCAAAGCTTCTGAATATTTATCTGAAGTAGAGATAATAGAAACCCATCATCAACAAAAACTGGATGCTCCATCAGGGACGGCATTAAAAACGGCGGAATTGATCGCAGCAGCAAGAAAAAATAAAAAAAACACGCTCGAATTAAAAGAATTAATTCCCGGTGCTCGAGGTGGTTCTCACCATGATATCAATATACATTCGTTACGACTGCCTGGGGTACTCGCCCGACAGGAAGTGATTTTCGGCAACCTTGGAGAAACACTGTCAATTACTCATGACAGTATAGACCGTCGGTGTTTTATGCCAGGAGTATTGCTTGCCTGCCAGAAAGTAATGGGATTAAATACCCTGATTTATGGCCTGGAGCATTTGTTGTAAAACGCGCACAGCTAGCAGAGAAAGAAGTTTTTTTTCATTTGGTTGAGAAGCAGTAATGCAGCCAAGCGCTAAGGAATCCTAGCATTTAATTACTCACTTGGTTAATGACGATCTGTTCTGGATTAAATTTGCGTCATTCCCGCGCAGGCGGGAATCCATGCATCAAATTAGCACCTGATTGTGTTTGCCTAATGGATCCCCGCTTTCGCGAGGATGACGTATAAAAAGTAGAGTCGTTAAGAACCAAGCCACGTTACATAGAGCTTTTGAATAATGTGTTTGTACCGCTATTAATCACCTGCTAATAGGCTAGAGCACTACTATTAGCACGTTTGGAAGCCTCAAATAATTCTGTCCATTCAACCACTGCTTTCTCAGCGAGAGATTCAATGCCTACATCACCAACGTTAAACATTGATAATACTATATCTCTGTTCCGATCATATATCGAGTTAGCTTCTGTTGTTCGCGTTGAATTCGATACCGGTCGTTTTAATATTTCTAAAAATATTTTTTCCAATCGTAATATATTATCGTCACCTGCATTTTTATCCTGCATCACACCGCGAATTTGTCTGATCCCAGTAAATGAATCAGTAGTTTTTTTATTTTTAAACAAGCTCAAACTCCACTCATTAGGCTTTTGAAATAGACTTTTTTGATTGATTAATGCGGTTAATGCATCATAAAGTTTGGTACAGGCATCCTCTCCTAATTGCCTGGCAGTTAATTTACAGAGCAAAACGTTCTCAGGTAAAAAATATGACTCCAGGTTTTTACTAATATTTTTAACTTCGTTGCCTGTGGCCATCACATCATCATATTTCACACCTTTTTTCGTACCTAAACGAGCATTAATCGCCTCGATAATATCAGCTGGCAAATACATATCCGGGGTTTTTATACCGTCAGATCCAGGAGCGTTTTGTCCCGCATGCTCATGCTGCTGTCGCGACATATAGATATCTACAAATATATTAACAAAATTAATACGCTCTATTTTATCGCTCGGTATACCGAATTTAGGCCAGACTCCATATTTTTCTTTATATAAAATCATGGCGTCAGTATGCATTAACTCGATGGCTTTTCTATCCTTTCCGCTTACACAGGAACCGTAGCTATGACCGTCTATGGTCAAGGTAATCAACTGCTCTAATGAAGTTAAAAACAGCTCTCTTCCAACATAATCCCAAAAGGTCGCCGAACCAAGCGGGGATTCAAGAACTCGTTTATACTCCTCTAAAAGCTCCTGCAATCCGGGAGTATTGGCCACATAAGTTTGCGCGGTCTTTAATAAATGGAGACTATCAGCATCATCTGAAGCAGTATAATAGAAGTACTTCGCATAATTAAAAGGATGATTATGTTGTAAAATAGATGGCGCTTTTCCGCTTCTTTGAACAGTCGATCGCGCGTATTTAAATAATTCCAGATCAGGTGGAACTGGCAGATTTTCCAAAACCATTGAAGGAATATAGTCCACCGCGTGAATTGGACTGATTAACGTCTGCAATAAACACAGCTGTCCCGGTTTTGCATGCTCCATAACCTTGGCAAAATTTGCATCGCTATGTCGCTGTTGAACTGATTCGGGAGCATCCAAAACATCACGACTTACTATATGGCTGGATCTAAAGCGTTTTCCATATAGATGTTTTACATCAAAAGTATTATCTATATTGACAACTTGAGGATTAATTTTTAATAGACTATGTACCGCATAGTTTGCTGGAATAGGTAATGTCCTGTGGCGACTGGATAAAAAGGACACCACATCTTCGACCCGATCCGCTTTTTGGAGAACGTGAGCTAAAAAGTTTTGTTGTACCTTGGATAACGACCAATACCACAAAGGAAGATTGGCGATATTATCAAGAGAATTCTTGAATGCGACACTGTCTTTTTTATCCAGTATATACTCTTTAAATTTAGTTAAATTCGCATCAAACTTACCGGGCTCAGCTGCTAATACTTTGATCATTTCCTTTTGAGCTTTACTAAACCCCATAGACCTGGGATCTTCAGTTTTATCTTTATACCAGGTAGGGTACGGTTGAATATCTTTATAAATTTGTTCTAATTCAGCAGCGATGTTAAGCGATGCTTTCTTTATCTCATCCCAACGTGCAATAAAGGAATTGATATCCTGCATGATTACCGTAGGTTCAAGGGGACTTAACTTCAGATGAGTAAAATAAGCTTTTTGAAATTCTTCAGTATTTTTAAACCATACCGGCGTTTTTGGGTAATTTCTTGATTTTAAATCATTTAATTCTTTTAAAAATTCGTCGGAATAAGGAGGAAGAGATTCATCATACTGTAAAATATACTCTGTACCATGCTCCATTTGCATGGGCATTAATGTTGCCAGGTCGGGACGTCCTCGACTCATTAATACATACTGCTCTGCTTCATTCAAACAGGCGATTCCCTCTTCAATCGCAGTACCTTTCGGCCAACTCCAGGAAGTTGCTATTACTTCAACCAATTTGGCAGTATAGAGTTCCAGTTCCTTTTGTAACTCTTCAACAGAGTCTTTTGTTAAATCGCAGGATTGTTTAACTTCGCTTGCATAAGCTTTTAATGTTTCGGCTGTCAAGGTTGTATATTTGGGATCCAGAGGATATGCATCCAGCATGAACAAAAAGGCATCATGAAGACTGTTTATTCGTCGTTCATAACTTCGCCTGTAATTGGGTTTTTCCTGAAAATATTCGATTTGATAATTGGGTATGAGAGTATCTAATGTACTAGATAACTCAGGCGTTATTACAGTACCTTCCAAAACACGTAGAATTATACCTTTTCCCATAGCTTATTCCCTTACTGCTTTTTGTTTTCATTATTGTACAAATAATTCAATGAAACAATCATATGTTTCGTCATTAAAATTATATTCTCAGATAAGATATCAGGAAGTTGAGTACCTTAATAGTTTTACTTCATGCTAAACTATATTTTTTTTTGGATAAATAATAAAGGGATGTCTATGAAAAGTATAGAAGATTTTGTAGGGTTTTCTGAGTCAGGTATTGATGATGCCGTACAAAATGCGCTGGAAAATGCAGGGAATCCAATGCATTATGAAGTGGTGGAAACGCTCGGCTCACAAAACAATAAAACCAGGCGCCAATATCAAGTAACCTTAAAAACAATAACTGAATAAACAATCAAGACTATAATGTTAAGTTAACGGTTCACTTTAAACCAGATGACTCTCAGATACATTTTCAGTCTGTTTAATCACTCATCAGTTTAAACGAATCCAGCAATAAACCATGTGATTCATTTAAGCACCGGCATACGGCGCTCAATACGCATAATAAAAAAAAGGAGTTTAACAATGGGATATAACGTACCGCATTTTATAGGTGGTCAACTGATCAATGAGACCAATACTGAAGCCCATCCTATTTTCAATCCGGCCTTGGGCGAGACCATTGGTCAAGTTCATTTTGCCTCTAAAGCAGTCTGCGATAAAGCAGTAGCAACGGCAAAAGAAGCGGGAGTTGAGTGGGCTCAGACCCCTGCAATCAAAAGAGCACGTATCCTGTTTAAATTCAGAGATTTATTAGAAAAGCATCAAATGGATCTGGCACGTATTGTTACCCGCGAGCATGGTAAAACTCTGGACGATGCTAAAGGTTCCGTTGCACGTGGCATAGAAGTGGTTGAATTACATTGTGGACTGGTCAATCAGCTTAAAGGTGATTTCTCTGCAGATGTAGCCAGTCATATAGACTGCCATACCTTCAGCCAACCTCTGGGTGTATGCGCTGGCGTTTCGCCCTTTAACTTTCCAGTGATGGTTCCTATCTGGATGATGATTCCAGCCATTGCCTGTGGCAATACATTTATATTAAAACCATCAGAACAAGATCCCTCTGCCCCAATACGTTTAATGGAATTATTAAATGACGCCGGCTTACCTCCTGGAGTTGTCAATTGCTTGCAGGGCAATAAAGTAACTGTCGAACATTTATTGGCTCATCCTGATATAGCTGCATTTACTGCTGTAGCATCTACACCAGTCGCGCAGTCCATATATGCTACCGCTACAGCCTATGGTAAACGCGCTCATACTTTTGGTGGTGCTAAAAATCATTGTGTCGTCATGCCCGATGCTGATTTGGATCAAGCCGCCAGCGCGATTGTAGGTGCAGCATATGGTTCTGCGGGTGAACGATGCATGGCATTATCTGTAGCAGTTGTTGTAGGCGATCAGACCGCTGATGCTTTAATTGCCAAAATGGCGCCACAAATTCGTGCGATGAACATAGATGCCGGAGATGTTGCTGGCACCGACATGGGGCCATTAATCAGCAGCGCCCACCGTCATAATGTTCTGGCAGCAATTGACAAGGGAGTCAGCGAAGGAGCTCAATTAATTATTGATGGCCGCTCATTTAAGCATCCGCAATACCCTCAAGGTTTCTTTATGGGCCCCTGTCTTTTTGATCACGTGAAGGAACAGATGTCAGTATATCAAAATGAAATTTTTGGACCGGTACTCGCCATAGTAAGGGTTAATCATTTTGATGAAGCTCTGGCGTTGGTCAACAGACATCAATACGGCAATGGTACTGCCATATTTACTCGGGATGGATTTACCGCCCGTGAATACAGCCAAAAGGTACAGGTTGGTATGATCGGAGTGAACATTCCCATTCCAGTGCCTATTGCGAATCATCCCTTTGGAGGTTGGAAACGTTCCTCCTTTGGAGATACCAACATGCACGGAGAAGAAAGCATCCATTTCTATACACGACGTAAAACAGTAACCAGTAAATGGCCCGTCACCAAATTAAAGGGAAGTGCTTTTGCTATGCCTACTCATTAACATGACCAATCAGGCTCTGTTGACAATTGATTCTAGAGCCTACGTTCCGCGCTCTTTATGCGCGGGAAGTAGGCTATTCAAGAAGAATTGTTAACAGCTCCTAAACGGAACACTATTAATTATTATGGAGTTAGATATGGCTAGAATAGGATTTATAGGATTGGGGCATATGGGTTTGCCCATGGCTATTAATCTGCTCAAAGCAGGACATAAGGTCACCGGGTATGACTTGCAAGAGTCTGCCCGGACTCATTTTGCTGAAGCTGGTGGCTTGGTTGCGCTCACTCAGCACGAAGTAGCAAACGAACAGGATGTCTTGATTACCATGCTGCAAACAGGGGAACAAGTGGTACGTGTATGTAAAGGAATAGATGGTTTATTCAGCAATGTAAAATCAGGCACTTTATTCATTGATTGCTCTACCATCGATGTGTCCTCATCTCGCGAGTTCCATCAGATGGCAAAAGAGCACCACATGCGCTCTGTGGACGCACCAGTATCCGGCGGTGTAGCTGGAGCAGCTGCCGCTACGCTCACCTTCATGGTTGGCGGTGATCTTGATGCGTTTAATGCAGCCCGCCCTATTCTTGCCAATATGGGACAAAAAATTATTCATACTGGTGGCTCTGGTAGTGGTCAGGCCGCAAAAATATGCAATAACATGATTCTTGGTATTTCAATGGTCGCTGTTTCTGAAGCGTTTATTCTGGCAGAACAACTGGGATTAACTGCTGAAAAACTCTTTGAAGTAGTAAGTAACTCATCGGGACAATGTTGGGCAATGACCAAATACGTCCCTGTTCCAGGAGTATTAGATAATGTTCCTGCTAACAATGAGTACAAACCCGGTTTTGCTGCTGCAATGATGTTAAAAGATTTAAAATTAAGTCAGGAAACTGCCCTGTCAGCGCATGTTAAAACTCCCTTGGGAGCCCAGGTAACCAAACTGTATCAACACTTTATCGATCAAGGACTCGGCGAGTCCGATTTCTCGGCAATTATCAAAATGATTGCCAAAGGCGACGAGGTATAAAATGAACCCTGTACATATATCACATCCAAAACTGAGTAACACGCTGGAATCATTAACTGAGTTCTGGTCTGAAATAGCAAGTCAGACCTTAGATTGGATTCGCCCCTGGGATACTGTTCTTGAGGGGGGCTTTAAACACGGTGATGTCACCTGGTTTAATGGCGGCCAGTTAAATGTCAGCGCCAATTGCCTTGATCGACATTTACCGCAAAAAGCAAATCAACCGGCCATTATTTGGGAAGGTGATATTGAACAAGAACACAAAACGCTGACCTTTGCTCAATTACATGACGAAGTGTGTCGAATGAGTAATGTACTGAAACATTTGAATGTACAAAAAGGAGATAAAGTAGGTATCTATTTACCGATGATACCCGAAGCAGCTATTGCCATGCTGGCCTGTGCCCGAATTGGAGCAGTCCATACAGTAGTTTTTGCCGGTTTTTCACCTCATGCCCTAAGACAACGTTTAATCGCTTCCGAGTGTAAATGTTTAATCACTGCTGACAGCTTTAAACGCGGTGGGAAGACTGTCAATTTAAAGGAACAGGCAGATGAAGCCAGTGAGAATCTGAACCTGCAAACCTTGATCATTAAAAAAGACAATTCCCCCGTTGCATTTAATGCCAAGACCAATCATTGGTGGCATGAACTCAAACAGAAGGTAACTGCTCAATGTGAACCTGAACCCATGAATGCAGAAGACCCTCTATTTATATTATATACCTCGGGGAGTACAGGACAACCTAAAGGGGTAGTTCACACCACTGGTGGATATCTGCTGCAGGCAGCATATACACATCAATTGATATTTAATTGCCAGAATAACGAAGTATTTTGGTGTACTGCGGATGTAGGCTGGATTACTGGTCACAGCTATGTGGTTTATGGTCCCTTATGTAACGGTATCACTACGCTGATGTACGAAGGAATACCTACCTGGCCAAACCCGGCAAGAAATTGGCAAATTATTGATAAATATCAGGTGAGTGTCTTCTATACAGCACCTACAGCAATTCGTTCATTAATGCGTGCCGGTGACGAATGGTTAAAGACAAGCTCCAGAGCGTCCCTTCGCCTGTTAGGAACTGTTGGTGAACCCATTAATCCAGAAGCATGGAATTGGTATCATCAAAAAGTAGGACAAGGAAGATGTCCGGTTGTTGATACCTGGTGGCAAACTGAAACAGGAGCCATCATGATTAGTCCCAGATCGGATGATCCTATAATTAAACCAGGTGCAGCGAGTCACCCAGTCCCAGGAATTGTTCCGGTATTATTAGATGAACAAGGACTTGAAATACATGAAGCAGGAGAAGGATCCTTGGCTATAAAATATCCATGGCCTTCAATCGCCAGAACTATAGCAGGTGATCATCAACGTTATCGTACTACCTATTTAATGAATGGCTATTACATCACCGGTGATGGTGCCAAACGAGATAAAGAAGGCGATTACTGGATTACTGGCCGTATTGACGATGTATTGAACGTTTCAGGGCATCGCCTCGGTACCGCAGAAATTGAGAGCGCCCTCGTCAGCCACCCCAGTGTAGCAGAGGCTGGTGTAGTGGGTATTCCACACGACATAAAAGGACAGGGGATTTTCGCATTTGTCATTTTAAAACAGGGTCATGTTGGCGACGATCAATTAAAAGCGGCATTAATCGAGCAGGTTAAAGATGAGATTAGTGCTATAGCCAAGCCAGATGAAATCTATTTTGCTGTTGATTTACCCAAAACCCGATCGGGTAAAATAATGCGCAGGATTTTACGAAAAATAGCCGGCCATGAGGTGGAAGACATTTCCGAATTAGGCGACTTATCGACTCTATCCAACCCTCATATTGTTGAAGAGCTGATGAAGGACCTCTCTGAACTGAACAAATTTTAATTAAATAACCGCTCAATAATTTCGGGAATCTCGTCAGCACTGTACTCCTGAACTCAGTGCTCACAATGTGCCTGAAGTGTTAGCAGATTCCATTTCGCGGATGGGTGTGTGATTATTGTATAAAAATCAATCATCCATTCGCTTCCATTCATCATTTATAATTTTACGGATTCTGGAACCCAGGATAATCCCGAAGAATTAAATTGCATTTGATTCAGATCATTTTCAAGTGTTCTCCATGGTGGTATGTTATCTGACATAAAATCAGTCATCCCATTGGAACAGGCGTATCCTTCTAAAGCCCTAATCGGTATTGAAGGAATCATTCGTGCAGGACGATATTCACCGCTGGTAAATAACGCATCACCACCTAAAGCCTTATAAATAGCTCCCGGCCCAGAAATTTCCTCAACCAGTGATTTAAAGTATTTTTGTAATACTTGTTTTATTATCAACTGAGGATCACGTTCATTCCTGAATAAGAACTTGGGATTCATATTGGCATATTTAATTGAAAAATAACACTCAGCAACCTGATCTTTTGATAGATGAAATATCTTGCCAAACAAGATCTCGCCAACAAATTTATAAAAGTCTGCAATTGTCTTACATTGTTCCACTGCTTTTCTTAAGTCAAAAAGAGTTCCTTTTCGCTTTTGAATTTGCTTAAATGCCGCCGTTTCACAAATTTCAGCTTTAGCTTCAATTAACGCAGTAAAAGGATCCTCATATATTTTAATTAATTGTACAGCAACTTTACGCATAAACACTGCAGTATCATTACAATCGCTATACGCAATAATGTCTGTATTTATCGCACATCGCTCCGTACCTGATTTTTGACTCGGAGGTGTTACAATTGATCCCATATTTACAACTACTGGAATACCTGCTTTTTTAATAGCATGTACTTTTTCGATGTTCCGATAGTTCAAAGGAAGATCAATATCCGCATAAACTTTACCTCTCATCAATTCGGGTATCCAACGCACCAGATCTGAAGCCGCGGCAGGATTACCACCGTGACCTAAGTTTTGTAATTCGAGTCTGACCAATTGAAGCAACTTAGCTGAGAGCGGAGATAAAATTAACTTAGAATGATCAATATCAACCAAGATGATAGAATATTCTAAGGCAAATGTTTTTAATTCTTTAAGGGCTTGTGAATTCAATAAGGCAGAACTATAAATCAATGTATTGGTCACAGTTGATGGATGATCGCTTCTATCGATCAAACATTGTTGTTCCTTCTCTCGCAGTGCAACGGTTGATTTGGTACTAAACCAGACCGCTATTGGATGACAGGTATTAAAGATATAGGGTAAGGTTTCATTCAGTTTAATACCACAAATGGTAATACTGGCAAATTCCGGATCTATCTCTGGTTTTCGATCTGGATTTTCAAATAGATAATGGACCCATGCTTTTCTTATTGGATGTGTGTACGCAGAGCTCCATACAGGAGTAGCATTCAACAGCTGATGATTGATCCATTCCCAAATATCGTCTGTAATATCAACATGAAATCTCTTGCATATTTTAATTAAGTGTTCAATTTTTAACGAGCTTGCCGATACAAGTCTCACCAGTTTTGAACTCAATGTGGTCCTGTTCGTCTTATGAAACAACGCAACAAGTTGCTCCATAGCAAGTGGACTATTATTAATTTGATTCAATACATTCACTTTATATAAATGCCCTCTGAGTTTTACCAAGGGATGCATACTGAATAGATTAT
This sequence comes from Legionella quateirensis, assembly GCF_001467955.1. Classification (GTDB taxonomy): domain Bacteria; phylum Pseudomonadota; class Gammaproteobacteria; order Legionellales; family Legionellaceae; genus Legionella; species Legionella quateirensis. The sequence goes on from NZ_LNYR01000006.1 coordinate 301,988, forward strand.
GAAATAAATCAAATAATACTGAGCCATTTTGCCTGCCCAGTTTACTTTTTATGATGAATTGAAATTTTGGCTTATAGTGATCTGTATAATAATTGTTAAAAAGTTTAAATCTACTCATGTCTTCATTGAACTACATTTGAACCATGTGAAATAATAACACCCATGAGAGTTGCAAATCAATACAGATGATTCGCAAACAAACCAAACTAATCATTATCCAACCAAAATGGTATTATCATGATTAGTCCATGCTCAATGCTGACAACTCAATGGTGAATTATTGCTTACAAGAAAGGAGATGGTTAAAAAAGCCCTGAATTTACACTGTATCCAAGTCACTATAAAAACAACGTGTATTGAAGCAAAGCCTAATCCAATGCAAACCAGGAATTTAATAATGCAACCAATTCATCAATACCGTCTTTTTTCAGAGATGAAAAGGATTGAACAGAAATCAAATGATCAGCCAAATCATAATGCTTACGCACTTTAAGGACTGTATTTTTTACATCGCTACGACTTAATTTATCAGACTTAGTCAATAAAATATGTACAGGAAGCTGGCGATTCAAAGCCCAGTCTATCATCATTTGATCCAAATCCTTTAAGGGATGGCGTACATCCATTAACAGAATCAAACCTTTAAGACTCTCTCTGACCTCAAGATAGTGTGCCAGATTTTTTTGCCACTCCAACTTCACTTGCAGTGCTACTTTCGCATAGCCATAACCCGGCAAATCGACCAGTCGACGTTGTTCATCCAATGAAAATAAATTGATTAATTGTGTACGGCCTGGTGTTTTACTGGTTCTGGCAAGACTTTTTATACCGGTTAAACAATTTAAAGCACTGGATTTACCGGCATTTGATCGGCCTGCAAATGCGACTTCATAACCGATATCTTCAGGTAATTGGTCAACTCGGGCTGCACTTTTTAAAAATACTGCTTTAGAATATAAATTTACTAACATAGGATATAATTTCATTTTGGGATTTTGACCTAAGCAGTGTACCATTAAATGATTAATTTTTTATGAGATAGCGATGAAAAAATTAGCACTCACTCTAATTTTGTGCATCCCGGCAGTTATATATGCACAGGAAAATCCCCAAACAGGGCAGAATAAAGCTCAAGTGTGTGCTGCCTGTCACGGTCAACAAGGCATAAGTCCTACACCAGAATGGCCTAATCTTGCAGGTCAACATAAACAATATCTGGTAAAACAATTAAAAGACATGAAAGCAGGAACACTGCGTATCGCTCCTACCATGACTGCGATGATCGCCAATCTTAATGAACAAGATATGAATGACTTGGCATCATTCTATGCTAAAATGCCACTTGCTGAAGGGGCTACTCCTAAAAAATACCTGCAGCGAGGCGAACAAATTTATAGAGGCGGTGATTTTAATAAACACATCACGGCGTGTATTGCCTGCCATGGCCCCAAAGGCACAGGTAATGCCCAAGCTGGTTTTCCAGTCCTTTCTGGCCAGAAAGCAGCATACACAGTGATGCAGTTACAGGCATTTAAAGACGGTAAACGAACAAATGACTTAAACCATATCATGCGAGATATCAGTGACAGAATGACTCAGGATGATATGGAAGCAGTAGCCCATTATATTGAAGGTTTATACTAAGGAATTAAACATGCTAAAAAAATTAATCTGTATTCTGTTGTTGTTACCTGCTATGGCACTTGCAGCCGAATTTGTAGAAGGTAAGGATTACCAACTGGTCAGCAATCCTCAACAATCGGTCAATAAAGGCAAAACACCCGTGATTACCGAGTTTTTCAGCTATGGTTGCCCCTGGTGCTATAAAATTGATCCCTCAGTAAATGAGTGGGCAAGTAAAATGGGAGCCAACGTGCAACTGGATCGCGTTCCTGTAGTATTCAAACCCGATTGGGAATTATATGCCAAAGCATACTATACAGCTAAAACCTTAGCTTTATCTGAGAAATTAAGCCCTCAATTATTTAAAGCCATTCAGGAAGAGAAAAAACCTTTGTCATCAAAACAATCAATGATAGATTTTTTTGTAGCTCATGGTGTTGATAAAGAAATTGCCAAAAGTGCTTTTGAAAACTCGCCGACTATTGATATGCGTGTGCAAAATGGCATGACGTTAATGGCCGGTTATCAAATCAATGCCGTTCCTGCGTTTGTGATAAACAACAAATATAAAACCGATTTGCAAATGGCCGGTAGCCAGGAACGTTTATTTCAGATCCTCGATTACCTGGTCCGAAAATCAGCTTAAGCTATCCTGAACATTGCCCTATTTGTTTCCCTTATCAAAACTGCAGGATATGGGAAACAAACAAAGCACAGCAATCCCTGATAGGGGCTTACCTTTTACTCGCGTCCTTATAAACCCTTACCCGGATTTTCCAGACTTAAAATTCCAGTATTGAAATCATAGGCAAATATTTCAGCATATCGCCCCCAGTCAATCATTGTACGTAAAACACGATCCGCTTCTTTCTCACTCAAATAATCTTCCAACTTACTTAAAAAGCGCTCTTCAGAAACACGATGCCCTACTTTTTCATCTAAAACCCTGCGTATATAGCGGGCAAGGGGAACTTTTTCCAATAACCTTTGAGCAAATAGCTGCTTTCGTTCCTGCAAATCAGCCTCGGAAAACTGTTTCCCCAAATCACTGAGTTGTATGTCTCCTGCGGATACCTTGGCAAAACCAAGTATTTCCAAAGTTTCAAGAATGGGAAACAAATCATCAATATTCATCATGAGCTCATCAGCAAGTTCAGGTAAATCAATGCGTTCCTCAAATGATTTCATGGTTTCAATCAATCCTGACAATTCTGAAGGCTCAACATCAGGCAACCTGTAACCTAAACCAATCTGACGTTCTCTTTGCGCACGTTTAGCCTTTTCTTTGGGGCCCGTAGTCATTAAGGTATAAATCTTATCAACTAAAGCACGAAACTCCGGGGTTTCAGGATCTCGAGGTTGTGGTAAAGTCACCGGTAATTCAGCTCGAATATATCCAGGATCATTTCCAAAAATCACAATTCGGTCAGCAAGAGTAGCTGCTTCTTCGATATTATGGGTTACCAATAATATTCCATTAGTGTTGGTTTTCTTTTCTTTCCACAATTCCAGCAAGTCAGACTTTAGGTTTTCTGCAGTTAATACATCAAGTGCTGAAAACGGTTCATCCATTAACAAGACGTCAGGATTAATTACCAAAGCACGAGCAAAACCAACCCTTTGTCGCATCCCCCCAGACAGCTCTTTTGGAAATGCTGATTCAAAACCGTCAAGACCAATAATATCAATGGCTTCAATTGCTCTATGCCTACGCTCATCACGACTGATACCTTGTGCTTCAAGACCAAGTTCTACATTTTCCAGCACATTAAGCCAAGGCATAAGAGCAAAGGATTGAAATACCATGGCAATTCCTGCCACGGGTCTGGTAACCGGTTTCCCTCGATAAGTAACCGTTCCACTCGATGGGGCAACCAATCCGGCAATAATCCGTAGCAATGTGGATTTTCCCGAACCTGATTTTCCCAATAAAGCGACTATTTCACCTTCCTGTAATTTAAAATTAACGTCCTCAAGAACCAACAAATCCTGAGAAGAAGCCTTTTTAAAGGACTTCCTCAGATTTTCTATGGCAATAATGGTTTCAGACATAAGTGCCTCAATTAAAATTAAAACGCTCTTCAGCTAATCGATAAAGTGGACGCCATATCAGGTGATTAAAAGCCAAAACATAAACGCACATCATTGCAGTTCCCAGAGCAATTTTTGGAAAATCACCCGCAGTGGTACTGGCTTGAATGTATTCTCCCAGTCCAGTAGCTTTAAGAGTAATATTCCCCCAACTCACCAATTCAGCCACAATACTGGCGTTCCAAGCGCCCCCTGCAGCTGTGATTGCACCCGTGATATAGAATGGAAAAATACCGGGTAATGCCAATCTTTTCCACCAGTTCCATCCTTTCAGGCCAAAATTATCAGCAGCAAGATATAAGTCTCTGGGAATACTTGATGCTCCAGCAATCACATTAAATAATATATACCACTGAGTACCCAAAATCATGAGTGGAGTGACCCATATCTCTACACTTAAATGAAACTCAACTATTGCTATGACAAATAGCGGATAAAATAAATTGGCTGGGAAAGCGGCTACAAACTGTATTACAGGCTGTATCTTCTGAGCAATTCGCGGTCTCAAACCTATCCATACCCCGACGGGTATCCATATTAATGAACTTAATATAATTAATACGATCACCCTTGTACCTGTAGCAGCTCCAAGTATAAATACATGCAAAATATCGCTGACTTTCAGCTCAGCAAGAATAAATCTTAATAATAACCAGCCACCGCTCACTATAGATAACAGAACCAAGGCTCCCCATAGCCTATCCAGACGTTTCTGTCGTTTAAAATCAATTTCCTTGACTGCTTTAGGTTCACTGATTCGTAACCATCGGGCATTCACAAAGCCATCTACCAATATTCCAATACCTTTGGTGAATCGTTTCATCAATCGACTGCCGCGTATCAAGTCAATAAGCCAGGATTGATACTCGGATTCATCTGGTGATTGCTCCACTTTAAATTTTTCCGACCAGGCAATTAAAGGTCGGAATAAAATTTGATCGTATAAGAAAATAACAATCATCATCGTCAAAATTGCATAACCCACTGCATGTAAATCTTTCTGTGCAATAGCCAAGGCTATATACGACCCGATTCCAGGCAATCGAATGTTTTGATGCGCGACCGAAATGGCTTCGGATAAAACCACAAAGAACCAGCTTGCCGACATGGATATCATCATATTCCATAATAATCCGGACATGGAGAATGGAACCTCTACTTTCCAGAAACGCTGCCATGCCGAAAGCCGGAACATCGAGGACACTTCCTTTAAATCATGGGGCAAGGTTTTTAATGATTGATAGAAACCAAAAGTCATATTCCACACCTGAGCACAAAATATTGCAAAAATTGAAGCGCACTCAGGACCTAACAAACTATTGGGGAACAGGTGAATAAAGCCAGTAACCGTAATGGATAAAAAACTGAGTACGGGGATGGATTGTAATATATCAATAGCAGGAATAATTACTTGCTCTGCCCGACGATTTTTGGCAGCCAATGCACCTACTACAAAAGTAAATATAATTGAAAAAATTAACGCGATAAATAACCGCAAAACGGTGCGTAAGGCATAAAATGGAAGATTGGAAGGAGCCAGAGAAATAGGGATCTGATCGCCCAATTGATAAGGTGTGGCCATTTGTGACCCTGCCCAGCCTAAAAAAAACAAAACAGAAAAAATTAAAACCAGTAACAGGATATCCCAGCGATTAATAAATCGGCCGACTGTATCAGGATTAGCAAAATAAAAACGACTGTTACGCACCATGCCTTATATACCTCAACTTTCATCTGGACCGATTTATTTATACAAACCTGAATTCAGTATTTATTTTTATGCGATACCATATGGCACTTCTGGCAACTTAAACTATAAAACACAAGACAATTGCTACTACATAGCCTCAGACAGTTGCTACAACATGAATGATTGCATTAAAGTGAACCACAATCTTCAACTAAATTATTATGCGGTTTGATAAATTAAAGCACATGCCAACAGACTCTTGATGCAGGCTCTGAGCATCTGCTTTTTTCGAAATGTATCATGACAATAAAATACCATAAAACAGTCCTAACCGATACCAGGACGGTGGTTAAAAAGCTTGAGATTACGAGCTGCGAATAAATTCTGAACAAATATTGAACTTTATTGCAAACCCAGTGTCTAAGTATATGAGTATTCCCCCCCGAATACTCTGCCCCGCTTTCCCCTCTTTATGCGGGGTAGTGTCTGTTTTTATCCAACTCAGACACATAATTTTCCCCGGTACTTTAACCGGGGTTTTTTTTATATTAGACTTTCAATCACTTTTAATTGAACCATGAACAGACACCAGTTCCATGTTTCATCACAATTTTTAGGCCAGTCCTGGAAAATAGGACTACAATGAGGCTATAACATTATTGAGAATACAGCTATGAATAAACTAGTAACTCTTGCTGCAGGCATAGTATTGTTTTTTGCGGCACATGCAGGAATCGCAGCACCTGATAGAACTCAATTGGCTGTCTGGGCTAATGAAGCCATTGTTGCAACGTATACTTTTGATTATAAAAACTACCTGCAGCAGCAAAAAGAAATTGCCAAATATTTTACTTCTGATGGCTGGATAGCCTACACCAAAGCGTTAAATGACTCCAAATTACCGGAAGCGGTGCAAAAAAATTCATATGAAGTAACCGCAGTTGCAACACAACCACCTGTGTTGGCGACTCTGGATCCTACTCACTGGCAGGCGACCATGACCGTGCTAGTCGTTTATAAAAATCCACAATATCAGCAGCAGCAAAATTTAAAAGTTGTCTTAAGCTTCACCCAGGCACCTGCAGGCCAGGGAGTGAGAGGTTTTGCTGTAACCAGTTTGCAAGCACGGATTACAGAACCGCCATGTGAATGCAAAATCCCTGAAAACGAGAATTCTACCCAAAAATCCGATAAGCAATGAAGCCAATATGAAAAATAATTAAAGAGCCGATAAAAATCAGGATAAAATTTAATTTTACCGGGATAGTAACATCTAAAGCCGATTGCTCTGGATCATTAGGATTATAATAGACATCAATTTCAGAGTTTTCTTTAAATGCCATCGCTGCCTTATAAGCAACCAGACGGGAATATTTGGAATGTGGATTGTTATGTGAGGTATCTAAAAACAGATACTCGCCAATCAAATCCTTATCCTGGACCTGATAGGTGTATTCAATTTTAGGCCAAAGGCTATGACCAACCTTGGTCCAGTCACAACGGGTAATGTGGCCTTTAACTTTTAGCCAGGATTTTGATTGTACCAGAGCCGATCGGCTACACCAGAAATGCCTTAGAAGTAATAAAAGAAAACTCAACCAACCTAAATCCAGCACCCATCTCCCAGAAGTAAGCCAATTCATTATTAAAAATCCCTTAAATATACAGTATATAGCTATTTCTTCTAATAATGCGAAAAATCAAAAGCTAAATCTCGCAAAATTAATCGCAACGAGTATAATCACAAGCATCAAGGTGATAAATAAAGGATATGCAATGATTGCAAAAACCCCTCTTCATGCCACTCACCTGACAAGTGGCGCAAAAATGGTTGATTTTCACGGCTGGGATATGCCCCTGCACTACGGCTCACAACTCAACGAACATCATTTTGTCCGCAACGATGCAGGTATTTTTGACGTCTCACATATGACCATAGTTGATATTCTTGGTGCTGGTGGCCGTCAATTTTTGCGTAAATTACTGACCAACGATGTCGATCAATTACAGCATAATGGCAAAGCATTATACAGTTGTATGTGCAATGAACATGGCGGAATCATAGATGATTTAATCGTTTATCAACGCGCATCAGACAATTACCGAGTAGTACTCAACTCAGCAACACGCCAAAATGATATCAACTGGATTCGGCAGAAAAGTGAAGGATTTGCAGTTGGTTTACAAGAACGACGCGAATTAGCCATGATTGCTGTACAAGGCCCTAATGCCATAGCGAAAACCTTGACTATTCTCAGCCCGGCTCAAATCGATGCGGTATCAACCCTGACCAACTTTGAATGCGTGGATGTGGATAACTGGTTTTTTGCCCGCACAGGGTACACAGGAGAAGACGGATTTGAAATCATCGTTCCCAAGGAGCTTATAATCCAGCTATGGGAAGATTTAATAAAAGCCGGTGTAAAACCCTGTGGCCTTGCCTCAAGAGATACCTTGCGACTGGAAGCCGGAATGATGCTTTATGGACAAGATATGGATGAGACAACAACCCCTCTTGAATCAGGACTTGCCTGGACCGTCAAATGGGATCCACAAGATCGCGGCTTTATTGGTATGGGCGCCTTATTGTCCCAGAAGCAAGAAGGCGTTAAACGAAAAATGGTAGGACTCACTTTATTAGACAAAGGCATTATGCGTCATGGACAAAAAGTGATTATTGAAGGCTGTACTGATGGGGTAATTACCAGCGGCAGTTATTCTCCGACATTGGAACACTCGATTGCTCTGGCACGTGTTCCAGTAGAAACCGGCGACAGTGTAATGGTAGACATACGAGGTAAACTGGTTCCAGCAAAAGTAGGAAAACCGCGTTTTGTTAAACAAGGAAAGGCCATATAACTTAATTCCATTTAAATAAAAGCTCTATACATAAGGATAAAATAATGAATGATTTAAAATTCACAGCAACACATGAATGGTTAAAATCAGGTCAAGATGAAGTTACTGTAGGAATTACCGATCATGCACAACAATTACTTGGCGATATGGTGTTTGTTGAAATGCCTGAAATCGGTGATGAAGTCAGTGCAGGACAGGAGTTAGGCGTTGTTGAATCAGTAAAAGCCGCTTCAGATTTTTATGCGCCAATCAGTGGTGTTGTTACTGCAGTCAATGATGCGGTGGTTGAGAATCCTGCCATTGTTAACACGGATCCCTATATCGCTGGATGGCTGGTTAAGCTCAAACCCAGTAACCCAAAAGAAATTAATGAATTATTGAGTGCTGATCAATATCAAAACGAGATAGCTGAGGAAAATTAATCATGCCTTACATCCCACACACTCCTGAAGATACCAAAGAAATGTTGACGTCAATTGGCGTCAACGAGATCCAGGCATTATTTGATGAAATTCCTTCATCATTGCAATATGCTGGATTTCAAAACATGCCTTCCGGCATCAACGAAATGGATATGCTGAAAGAAGCTCAGCATTTAGCAAATAAAAACCGAAATGGTATCTGTTTTATTGGCGCAGGATGTTATGAGCATCACATCCCTGCTGCGGTGTGGGATATTGCTTCTCGTGGTGAATTTTTAACGGCATACACGCCTTATCAAGCTGAGGCCAGTCAAGGAACTTTGCAATTATTGTATGAATACCAAACGATGATCTGCGAATTAACCGGCATGGAAGTATCTAACGCCTCCATGTATGACGGCGCCACTGCTCTGGCTGAAGCCGTGCTTATGGCTGTCCGAGTCAACAAGCACAGCAAAACCAATAGAGTATTAATTGCAGGTACAGTACATCCCTTTTATCGCGAAACCATAGAAACGATTGTACGCAATCAACATATTGAAGTGATTACGCTTCCATTTGATGAGCAACAGGGAATCACTGCCATGTCAGTTCTGGAGCAATACTCTGGCGAAGACATTACGGCTCTGGTTATTGCTCAACCTAATTTCTTTGGATGTCTGGAACAAGTTGACAAACTCACAGACTGGGCCCATCACAACAAAACCATTAGCGTAGCCTGTGTCAATCCCGTTTCACTGGCCTTACTGAACCCTCCCGGTCATTGGGGAGCCCATGGGGTGGATATCGTTTGTGGCGAAGGACAACCCTTAGGATCACCTATGGCATCCGGTGGCCCATATTTTGGCTTTTTAAGTACCCGAATGGCTCACGTGCGTCAAATGCCCGGACGCTTAATCGGTTGCACCGTTGATAAAGAAGGTAAAACCGGTTTTAGCCTGACTTTACAGGCTCGTGAACAACACATACGCCGCGCCAAAGCCACTTCAAATATTTGCACAAATCAGGGCTTGCTAGTAACCGCCGCTACGATACACATGAGTTTACTTGGTGCTGAGGGACTAAGACAGGTTGCCAGTCAATGCCATCAGAATACTCATGAATTAGTTGAGGCACTGACACAAATTGATGGCGTCGAACACGTTTTTAAAGCTCCTTATTTCCATGAAGCTTTGCTCAAACTCAATCAACCAGTTGAAGAAGTGTTAAAGCAATTAGCTGATGCGGGTATTGCAGGAGGATATGCGCCTGGGACTCATTATCCCCAATTAAGCAATACTCTGCTGGTTTGCGCCACTGAGATGCGTACACAGGAAGATATCGCGAATTATACCCGGGCATTAAAAGCCATTATGACCAAGCGAGGTGCCTGATGTTTATAGTGCAATTAACGTATCTGACCCCTCTTAGTGAAGTAGATAAATATCTGCGAGCACATAGAGAATTTCTTGATTACCATTACAAACAAGGTCTTTTACTGTTTTCAGGCCCGATGAAGCCACGAACAGGGGGCATTATCATCGCTAACACCAATGATAGGGAATACCTTGAGTCACTATTTCAAAAAGACCCTTATTTTCTGGCTGAAATAGCTGAGTACAACTTTATTGAGTTCACTCCGATGATGTATCGAGACGAGTTCAAAGAACTTATTCAAAAAACGGAAGGCAAAATATGATGATTTTTGAATTATCCAAACACGGTCGACAATCTACCGCCCAGGCACCTAAGATTGCACACAGTACGTATGCGATCCCGGCTGAATTTCAACGTAAAACTCCGCCCAGAATGCCTGCCTGCTCTGAATTACAGGTAGTGAGACACTATACACGCCTGTCTCATAAGAATTTTTCTATTGATACCAATTTTTATCCTCTGGGTTCTTGTACCATGAAATACAACCCTCGAGGAGTTCATAAAGCGGCTTCTATTCCTGGATTTGCCAACCGTCATCCTTTGGCTTTGGAACAAGACAGTCAAGGATTCCTGGAGTCATTATACCGCTTACAGAACAATATTGCTGAAATTACGGGCATGGCAGGAGTTTCGCTGACTCCGATGGCTGGTTCGCAAGGTGAATTTGCCGGTGTAGCCATGATCAAGGCATACCATCAATCTCGGGGCGATACAGCACGTGATGAAATGCTGATCCCAGATGCAGCTCATGGAACAAATCCAGCATCTGCGGTCATGTGCGGTTTTAAAGTGATAGAAATTACTACTGGCGCTGACGGTGATATTGATCTGGAGGAGTTGAAAAGTAAAGTAGGCCCAAGAACAGCAGGGATCATGCTGACCAATCCCTCAACTCTGGGACTATTTATGCGTCAAATAAAGGAAATCGCTACTCTTGTGCATCAAGCGGGTGGTTTACTGTATTATGATGGCGCCAACCTTAATGCCATTCTGGGTAAAGTAAGACCTGGGGATATGGGTTTTGACGTAATGCACCTCAACTTACATAAAACTTTTGCAACTCCTCATGGAGGCGGAGGCCCGGGCGCAGGCCCAGTTGCCGTCAGCAAAAGGCTGGTTCCATTTATGCCTCTTCCCGTCGTGAAAACGACAGGCACAGAGTACCAATGGGCCACAAGACAGGATTACCCACAAAGCATTGGTCGTTTATCCTGCTTTATGGGCAATGCCAGTATTCTCCTGAGGGCATACTTCTATATGGTTGTATTAGGAAAAGAAGGTTTATTACGAGTTTCTGAATACGCCACGCTTAATGCCAATTATTTACTCAAAGAGTTAACCGCTGCGGGCTTTACTCCTGCATATCCAGGTAGAAGAGCGTCTCATGAATTTATTCTTACCTTAAATCCGGAGAAAAAAAGCTTCGGAATTTCTGCGATGGATTTGGCAAAAAGACTGTTGGATTACCGTTTTCATGCCCCCACCACCTATTTTCCTCTGCTAGTTCCAGAATGTCTCCTGATCGAGCCCACTGAGACCGAGAGCAAAGAAGAGTTGGATGGTTTCATTCACGCAATGAAAAACATCAGAGAAGAGGCAGCGAATAATCCCAACCTGCTTAAAGATGCGCCACATACCTTACCAGTCAAACGGCTTGATGATGTGAAAGCTGCTCGAGAATTGGATTTGAATTATTTTGCCAAGAAAAAATCTGATTCAAATATAGATTAATCCTGAATCCCGGGTACCAACTCCATGTGTAGCCGGGTAGCTCCTGAACGGTCCTCACTTTTTATACGACATCCTTGCAAATGAATGATGTTTGATCACCTCATCCGCCTGTCGGCACCTTCTCCCTGAGGGCGAAGGCCATTTTAGTGAGATCTCGATACCATTTGAAATGAAATATTGAGCTTTTTATCAAGAAAAACTAAGGCGAATTGGAAGGGTGAGAATCCATGCATCAAATTAGCACCTCACTGCGCTTGCTTAATGGATCCCCGCTTTCGCGAGGATGACGTTATTCTAGTCAGTGTGAATCAATTAAGCCCTGTAAAATGATTAAATAAATGCCAGGATTCCTCAACGCTTTCGCGAGGATGGCGAGCTTATAAAAAGTGCACATGAGGATTGATTTAATGGAGCATTCCGTTGGGGTTTATGCGGCTGAAGGTGACGTATTCATGTCATCGATGATCTGCGACATATCTTTAAGCTTATTGACTGAATCTGTATTTACCTTAAAGAAAAAAGCATTACTTTTTGAACAACTGTAATTAATAACAAATGCTAACCCCAATGTTGCGATTCCTATTGCCATATTGACAAAAATTTGTTTCCATCCACGATGCTCTTCCAAATGAGGTTTGGCTGCATTAATCTCTTTCGTACATTCTTCCTTGAACTGCTGATAATCTTGCCTCGTCTTTGAGGAAGATTGATAAAGATCAAATGCATCTTTTATTTTGGTATGTAGATTTTCAGCGATTAGTGCTTTGTCAGGATATTGTTCTTCCCTAAGCTGTTTACTTTTATTGCTTATTTTAAGCAATAGCTCCTGGAACTTGTTGTTATGGATTTGCGATAATCTGATCCGCTGTGCTTCTGCTGCCTGGTTTAATTCGCTTAATTTATCTTCTACCAAACGTTTAAATTCATTAACTATCACTTGATCCAGTTTAACAAAATCACTCTCTATATTTTTAAAAGCTGCACTCTGTTGATTGAGATTCGTTACTTCTTGCTTTAAATAATGATTAATCTCTTCATAAGTTGTACATTGAGTAAAACTAAGGCCATTTTGTTGTACTGAATGGATAATACTTCTAACTTCAGCAGGAGCTTGAGACAACTTTTGTTGTAATGTTATTCTGACTTTAATGTCACAATGTGACATATACTTTTTAGGATCCTGAAGCATTTTCACAAATTCTGCTTGTACCGCATCACGTTCCTTTTTAGTCAATCCTGCCCCTTTAACTTTTATATTCTGAGCGATATCTGTTATAAGCACTGTATTAAAAACCGCTTCGAGAGCACATATAGGAATATTCAACTCGTCAACTGAATGAGCTTTAAAAAACTTCTCAAGTTCCAGATCAAAGAATGGATACACATCATATTGTCCCAAGAGTCTATTGGTATCAAATCGCGCAGATACAAAAGAATTAAAGCCAAAACTGTCTTTAGGTCCACGTTTAATCGTGTTGGGTGGTACATTGTTAGAGAGTAAATAGTCTTCTATTTTTTGTGATAAGCGAATCATATCCGCAGCTGAAGAATATTTATCAAAATAAACCGTGAGTTGATCGGTATAAAAAAAACGAGCGTGAACACGACTGGAGGGATCAATTATTTTAAAGCTAAAGCTTAGGTTATTGTCAGGTGACTCCGTTTCTTGAATTAATAAATGGATTAACCCCAGAATAATTGCTTCATCCATTTCAGCGATTTTATTAAGGTTCAGGTGTAATTTTAATGCACCATACGGGTTCCAGTTGCGCTCTCCATTGAATCCATTCGCCCACAATTTCCTGTTCATCAAATCTATCAGTTCTTTTTGTTTTCTAAGATTTGTATGGTAATCAGTAAAAATACCCGGTTTATCAAGTTCCGGTTTATAGTGTTTTTTTAATTCGATTGTTTTGCTGTTTGAGGACTCAATTATATAAAAAACAGTACCTAACATAGGTGAGCATGTTACATTTTCTTGAAGAGCATTAACTCTTTTCATTAATTCTTCACCAGAAAATTCTTTAAATTTCATAAATCTATTATTCCTATTTAAATACTACTCACAGCACTTTGGGCAATTTTAGCCCAAGGTGTTTTGTTTGTAAATAAAATGGAGGGCCTCTAACAAAAGACGGTACAGATAACAAGTATGAATCATCGAGTGATTGTATTATCACCATGTTGATGTACAATGACTCAAAATTTGAACTTGAGATGAATAAAATGTTCCTAAAAGCATTTATTTTTGGCGCGGAAGGCGTAGGTAAAACAGAATTATGTAAAAAATTGACTAAACCTCAATATACCAATAAGCCACATCAAAAATACAGCCGTACGATTGGTCCAGATTTTAATACGATTGAGATTCCTGATATTGAAGGAATTAAAAAAGTTCAGCTTAACATATGGGAAACGTCTGGAAATCCGAAACTCAAAAACAACACCCCATTTTTTCTCCCTGGCTCGAATTTTGGTCTTTTTTGTATTGATTTATCCAAACCTGTTGATCAACAAATAATCAAGGAACTTAATGATGACCTGGCTACGTTCCGGGAAGCAAATCCTGCTGCGTTGTTAATTTTAGTAGGAACCAAAAGAGATGAAGCGTTACCCAATGCGCTTGAAAATGCAAAACAGCAGTTTGAACAAATTCCCTTTATATCAGCTGTATCGACCTCTGCAAGGGAAACAAATGGTGCACTGGAATTGGTTAAGGTTATTACTTTAGAAACGCCTAAAATAGCGCAACAAAAGCAAGAGGAAGAATTAAAGAAAGCACAGGAGCTAATCAACGACGTCGAACAAAGGAAAACCATCCTGCATGCTCGAAATCGATGCACTGAAGATTCTGATGTGTATCGTGCCCTGGATAAATTAAATCTTGAAGCCAAAGATTTATCCCCTGAAACAATCAAAGCATTGGGAATTGAAACAAATAGCCTGCTTGATAAACTTGAAGATCCAACCATTGATGATAAAGAACCCTGTTTTAAAACATTCATCGCTAATTGTAATAGAGCAGTTAAAGGGACTCATTACGAACTTAAAAGTGCGTTATTGACTCTTGTTTACGCAGCGGCTGTTACGGTTATTGCCGCTGTGATCGGCTTCGGTATCGGTTTTGCTTTAGGATCATGGTCTGGACCCGGTGCGTTTTTTACCGGTTTAGCGGCAGGCAGTGCCAGCGCCGTTTCCGTTGCTGTTGGTTCTTCATTATCCGGCGCAGGAACGCTTATTTATTCTGCTCATCATTTTTTTAAAACTACTCCGGTATTAAGCTCAATTAATCAAGTTGCAGAACATGCGAATGACAAAGACCTTAATCAGTTTAATAACAGAAATCTAGTCGACTAAACAAAGCTCATGACTTTCAGAACAGGCCAGATGTGACATCCCAGCAATTCAGCTAAAAACCTCGTCCACAAGGATGAGGTTACTATTCTCAAGACTGCTCTGAACCAGTAAAAAAAGTTGAAGGCTTCCAAAGAATAGGGCGATAGAATAAACTTGGTGCATTTTCGACTCATTCAGGATAGTACTAATGCGTAATAATTACTTGTTTAGTCCATTATCAGCGTTAAAGGAAACCCTGTTTCATGATACAGACGCAATTAATCCGAAACATGTACTCAGTGTATTTATCCTGGGATTCTCATTAATTTATATCCTGATCCCCTTTTTGGGATACCAATCCATCTTACCTGACTCCGCGCAAAACATCAGTTGGGGACACGCCTGGGCTTGGAGCTATAATCGTCATCCGCCTCTTGGCACCTGGCTCATCAGCTTCATGAGTATTATCTGCGTCAATAATGAAATGGCAACCTTTTGTGCCAGTGTCTTATGTTTATCAACAAGTTTGCTCTTTATTTACTTATTATCAAAACGCTATCTGGGTTCTCATGATGCTTTTGTCGCATGCGTTGTTTCTTCTTTTTGCTTGTATTATCAGACTAATTTCGTCCTGCAGTTTAATCAAAACTCCATCATGCTCCCTTTTTGGATCATGATATGTTACTTTCTGGATAGCTGCATCCATACAAATCGCCTACAGGACTGGATTTTTTTAGCGATAGTAACTGCAGGAGCAGTATTGGCTAAATACGAATCCCTGTTAATCATCTTTATCGCACTGGTCTACCTGCTATGGCATTTTGAATATAAATTTTTGTTCAAATTGTTAATGGCTTTTGGATTATCGTTATTGTTACTCACACCGCATCTGATTTCTGTAATCCAACATGGTTTTTTAACCTTGGAGTTTATCCATGGCAAAGTCAGTGAGGATCCAGGCAATTATACGCAACACCCCCATTTAACTTATCCCATTAAAGCATTACGTGAGCAACTGGGTCACATAGCGCCTGCATTAGCAATACTCATCCTGTTGATTAAAACCAAGCGGATTAATCCCGCAATTCGTGAAACAAACAAGGTTAAATGGAATTATTTAGTCTATCTGGGAATAGCCCCTTTATGTTTGGTCATTCTACTGTCCCTTATTTTTGGCTTGAAAATTCAGCCGGAATGGGGCTTTCCACTCTTTTCGTTCACCGTGCCAGCAATAATGTCCTATTTTCAATTAAAAAGCAGAACAGCACTTTTAAAACCGCTGCTTTTTATGGCGTTATTAATTCATTCAGGCGGGCTGGGAATCTATATGGCCGCTAACTATTTTTCACTCAAATATGCTCGAACCAACAATCCCAGTTATATGCTGGCTCAGGAAGCACAGAGCTATTGGAATCAATTTACCAACAAGCCGCTGAACTATGTAGCTGGTGATGAGAATTACGATTATTACCTTGCCGCGTACCTGCCCAACAGACCAAAATTGCTTGAAGCTTATTCGTTTCGACTCAGTCCATGGCTGGAGCAAGAGGAACTAAAAAGACAGGGGTTTATGATGGTTATTGATGGATGCAACCCAACCAGAAATTCACAACTAAAAGAGCGCTATTTAGCCCAGGATTTTAAGTGCGTCGAAGTGCCCTTGAGTAATAAATACCGGCAACAATTTAAAACGTTGACTTTAATGGTAGTGCCGCCGGCCCCTCTCACCTGAGGTATCTCTCATAAATCTAGTGAAGATAATCATTAATGTCCGTCTTCACTTCCTTCGCAAAGACAGGTATTTATCGGATCATTAAAGCCGAAGTTAATACATGTTCAGCATTATAAATTATGCGTAGATATCTCAACCTTCTCACGGTCTGAACAATTGATGGATTTTCCGTTCCATAAATAAAACAGAACAGTAGTTACTTCAAACCTAATTCAACTAATCGCTCATATAAGTAGCGTTTTGCGGTTATATCTGACGATAAAAGAACATCAGGGTTTGGATGTAAAAAAAATGGCATGGATAATCTGGCCGCATTACCGTTATCTGGATTCACTACTCGATGAGTGGTTGAACGATAATAATGATGGGTGGCCAAATCCAGCATGTCCCCATTATTAACCACAATGCTTTCTTTAGAACAGGGCACTTCGTGCCAATTACCTTGATTATCTTTTACCTGTAATCCTGAGCTGGTTGCTCCAACTAGCAAAGTAATCAAATTAATATCCTCATGAGCCGCAGCTCGGACAGCACCAACAGGCTCATTGCCCGATAATGGAGGATAATGCAATATACGCAGCATGGTCAGGTCACTGTGTTTTATCATTGCTGATAATGGCATGGATAAGGTACTGGCAATAGTGAAGGGTAGTTCCTCTTCCAGCCAGGATAACAAAGTGGAAGCCAATTGTGTCAATTGCTGGTATAGTTTTCGGGTATTAGTACCCATAGTTTCAGGATATTGTCCCCATGGATAATATTGATAAAACTCTTTCAAATCCTTTAATTCCGCACCTTTCGCTTTCTCAGAAATCGAGGAGGGGAAATATCCATCCTGGGTTTCAACAACAAACTGATATTTATATTTGTCATCACCTTTAAAAAAGGTCATCCATTCCTGATAGATTTCGTTAATCAATTGGATGTCTATTGGGTGATTATCCAGAACAGCAAACCCGGTGTGGTGCAATGATGAGGCAAGTTGGCCTTTGGCATCAGATTGTTCAAAATCAATTTTTAATACATTCATAACATCCCTATTAATTATGTATCACTGTAATTAAAAGTACTATTAATTCATCCTCAAAACAATATCAGTCACCAGGAATGCATCCTGGATTTTCTAGACGCTCATTACTTGGTCATCTTGATATTTTCACGATAACCTGATGAAAAACAATTGATTTTATTAATAAAAAGTCTTTGCTATTGAAAAAAAATAAGTTATAACACTCTTACCTGGTTCATGGATTGACGAGGTATTGATGTTGGGTCAGCTAGTCGACAAGGCAGTGCTGGATTAACTATTTTTTCATGGAGTGAGAAAATGAACAGTAAAGTGTTTTCACAACGCTTTAATCGAGAATTGGCTGCACTGGGATTTCCAGAAGAGTTAGCTGAAAAGACCAAAGCAGTTGCAAAAGTATTTGGAGTCACCCGTCATTTGGCAAACTCAATGATATTTGGTCATGTACTTCCAGATAAAGAACAGCTAGATAAAATCGCAGAAATCCTGGAAGTATGCCCACAATGGTTAGGTGGAGCAACGGATAGGAAAAAAGCCTACCCAGGACGTGAGACAGCAGATAGCGTGTAATAATTTTTAAATTATTGTATACTTAGCCATAATAAATGGCGTTTGCCTCAAATTGATTGTTCTGCAAACGCCTTATCAATTTGCGGATTATCATTACCATGGAATGCTTAAGCTTTTGCGTTGCCAAATCGATTGACTTAGCACGTTTAGACAACCACTTCAAAAATTTATCTACTGAATACAATTCAGTTAAAACTCGAGATGTACTCAAGCTGAATCCTCGTAATAATAAAGATCACACCGTTTTTATTTTTAAAAACGGTACGGTAGTCTCATGGGGAATCAAGCGATATGAGATTAATGACTATCTTAATACCATTAAACTGCTGATTGATAAGCCTGTAGCTATATTGGTTCACGATGAATTCCATTATCAAATAAGCAACAAGACAGCAATCGAGCCTCATGATTTTTTTGATGTGGACTGTTTGACTATGGAAGATGACAGCGATGAGCTGAAGCTCAGTTTGTCCTACGGCTTTTCCCAATCGGTGAAATTACAATATTTTGAAACCATCATTGAAGCTCTGATAGAAAAATACAATCCCATGATTCAAAGCTTGTCTCACGAAGGTGAAATGCCTATCAGCCGGAAACAAATCCAGCAGGTCATAGGAGAGATTTTAGGAGCCAAGAGTGAGTTGAATTTAATCAGTAATTTTCTCTATCATCCAAAATATTTTTGGCAACATCCGACTCTCGAAGAGCATTTCACCATGCTTGAGCGTTATTTACATATTCAAAGAAGAGTTAATGCAATAAATCATAGGCTGGATACGCTTAATGAAATTTTTGATATGTTTAATGGTTATCTGGAAAACCGTCATGGGCATAATCTGGAAATTATAATTATTGTATTAATCGCGATAGAAATAATCCTGTTGATATCAAACTTCCATTTTTAATTTGAAACGTTAACACATCGTTTTTTATATAGGCTACAGAAAGGCTCACGTCAGTCTGTGGCATAGGCTCATCGGTATAGACACAACAGTTAAGTTGCAAATCACCCCTGTATTTGTGTAGCATTAAATTTTCCTACCAATCAATCCCCAGATGAATACTTCAAAATCCAATTATCTTAATGGAACTACCCTTAGAACTGAAATTCTGGCAGGAATGACCACATTTCTTACCATGGTGTATATTGCCTTCGTTAATCCCTCCATTTTGCATGATGCGGGCATGGATCAAGGTGCTGTATTTACCGCTACCTGTTTGGTCACTGCCTTTGCCTGCGCACTAACCGGGTTAATAGCCAATACGCCCATTGGCGTCGCCCCGGGTATGGCATTAAATATTTATTTTTCTTATAGCGTCGTTCAGGGAATGGGGATTGACTGGCAGCATGCTTTGGCTATGGTGTTCATCTCTGGACTGCTGTTTCTTTTAGTCACCTTGACTGGCCTGCGTCGACTGTTAATTGAAGCAATCCCTTACAATTTACAAATTGCGATTTTAATTGGTATTAGCTTATTAATCGCGTTAATTGCCTTACAAACCAATCAGATTGTCATTGATGATCCTCACAGTTTAATGCGTCTTGGAAATCTCAACCATCCGGAAATCGGCTTGTTTTTCTTAGGATTTTTGCTGATATTAGCTCTTGATTATTATCGCATACCCGGTGCGATTATAATCGGCATTCTGAGTATCGCTGCTTTGAGCCTGATTCTTGGATTAACTTCCTGGCAAGGATTGGTTGCCTTACCGCCCTCTATGGAGCCCACCTTTTTAAAACTGGATTTTTCTGGCCTTACCAGTGTGACCGCATTAAAGGCAATCTTTACCTTTTTCCTGATCGCCATATTTGATGCCACTGGAACATTAATAGGACTGCTTAATCCTACTGTATTCAAAGAGGAAGAGGATTATCCCAAGCGTTTAAGTTACAGTTTAACCGCGGATGCTGCTGCGTCTTCTTTAGCAGGTCTTTTAGGTTCAGCCAGTACCTCACCGTACATAGAATCAGCTACCGGAATTGAAGCAGGAGGAAGAACGGGGATCACCGCATTGGTCATCGCAGTTGGATTTATCTTAATGCTCTTCTTTTTTCCTTTGGCCAGAATGATTCCCAGTTTCGCTGTAGGACCAGCCTTATTATATGTAGCATGCTGTATGATGAAGCATTTAACTGATATGAAATTACCCGATATCAGTGAAACCGCACCTTGCATGTTAACGATTATGATGATTCCCTTCACTGGATCCATTGCAAATGGTATTGGAGGAGGAATCATCCTTTATAGTTTACTCAAACTGTTAACCCGACAAAAACAAAGCCCCTTGGTCCTCGTTTTAAGCCTGATTTTCGTGGTGTTTTTTGTTATTAGTTAACTGATCATGTCTTAATAAATCCGGGAAACGTTATCTCTGAGATCGAGAAGACGTCAACCGGATTTTTAAACGGTTTTACTCATTGCCCAAGGAACAAGAGCAGCGCTTTTTGCACGTGCAAACGATTCTCGCTTTGTGCAAATATGATGGAACAGGAATGGTCCGGTAATGAATCAGTAACCTCTTTTCCACGCTCCATGGGCATGCAGTGCATAAACACAGCTCCGGAATTTGCCTGAGCCATCAAAGCTTCATTCACTTGAAATCCTGTAAAACAGTCCTCATTATCCTGATTAACAAAACCCATACTGGTCCATACATCGGTATACACTGCATCAACATGGCGAACCGCCTCCTCTGGTGTGGAATAGCACGTAATCATCGATTCTAAAGACGACGTGCACTGGTTCAGTATCTCTTCTCTTGGCTGATGAGATTCAGGGCAGCAATAATTAATTTTAACCCCCACCAAAGGAGCCATTAACAATAAACTATGGAGCACATTGTTGCCGTCACCAATATAAGCGATCGTTAACCCGTCCAGGGTACCAAAATGCTCTTGCAGTGATAACAAATCAGCCAGCACCTGACATGGATGATACAAGGCCGATAAACCATTGATAATGGGTACTTTGGAGTAATTCACCATCTCAGTCAGCACTGTGTCATCATGAGTCCTTACCATGACAAAATCACAATAGCCATTCAATACACGAATCAAGTCACGAGGTTCTTCATGTTTTCGTGAATTACTGATACTTTCAATCGCTGTTCCTCCCATATTTTCCATTGCCAGAGTAAAGCTCAATCGAGTCCTGAATGACGGTTTTTCAAAAATCATGACCAAATTTTTGCCCAACAGTGTATTTGAAAATTCAAGAGGATTTTTTTTAATCCTGCTAGCACTATCCAATAATAACCGAATATCCTGACCATCTAACTCCATTCCTGTTACGACATGTTTTAATTGAACTGAATCCACTTGTTGCGGATTCAAAGGTTTGATTGGTTTTGAGAGGAAACCGCTAACTTCTGGATGTAACTCTTCCAGAGAACACTGATTCTCCAAAGCCGCAGCGACCATTTGTCCCACCTGATGATGAGCATCTCGAAACGGAATACCCTGCATAATCAATGCTTCCAGCACAGCGGTGGCATTGAGAAAACCACTATTGGCTTTTTTTTCCATCAGCTCAGTATTAAAGTCCAGGCTTTCCAAAAATGGAGGCAGAATAGTAAGACAGGAGACTAAGGTATTTACTGTATCAAATAGACCTTCTTTGTCCTCTTGCAAGTCCTTGTTGTAAGCTAGAGGCAAGCCTTTTAATACGGTTACTATACCGAGTAAATGTCCAAAGACCCTGCCAGATTTACCCCTGATCAACTCAAGAATATCCGGATTCTTCTTATTAGGCATCAAGGATGAACCGGTTGCAAAGGCGTCATCAAGAGTAATAAATCCAAACTCCTGAGTTGCCCAGAGAATTAAATCTTCAGCCAATCGAGAAAGATGTACCATCAAAATTGAAGCGGCACTGCAAAATTCCATAATAAAATCGCGATCGCTCACAGCATCAAGAGTGTTGTTTATAATGCCGCTGAATCCCAAAGTTTGAGCAACCCAGTTTCTATCCAGTGGTAAATTGCTGCCCGCCAGCGCCCCAGCGCCTAATGGAGAGAAATTCATTCGATTTCTCATGTCTTCAAAGCGACTTATATCTCGTACCAACATGGACAGATACGCATCAAAAACCCATCCTAAATAAATAGGTTGAGCCTGTTGCAAGTGAGTATATCCCGGCATGCGGTCATCAGCATGTTTCATGGCCAGTTTTTGGAGTACATCCCTGACGCTGTGCAACAAACCAATTATTTTAGAGGCCGCATCTCGGGTATAGAGTCTTAAATCAAGAGCTACCTGATCATTTCGACTTCGGCCAGTATGTAATTTCTTACCTGTTTCACCAATCTTCTCAATCAACAGGTGTTCTATAAACATATGAATGTCTTCATACTCATCCTGCAGAACGTGCTCGCCTTTGTCCAATTCACCTTTGATCTCTTCCAAAGCGGCACAAATCGCCTGAGCCTCTTCTGATTGAATAATTCCCTGACGCGCAAGCATTTTGGCATGAGTCTGACTGCCCAGAATGTCATATGAATAAAGAACATGATCAAAGGCTAAAGAAGCATTGAACGCTTTGGCTAAAGGATCCAGGCTTTTTTTAAATCGACCGCCCCAGGTTTTATTGCTCATACTGATCTCCTTTATGGACCTTGCCAAAGACTTGTGCTGACAACGAAAATAAATTAATAAAACCTTCTGCATCCTGTTGGTTATATACCGTATCTTCTTCAAATGTTGCGAGAGCTGGCTGATGAAGACTATAAGGTGAATGCATACCACAAGGAATCATATTGCCTTTAAACAACTTGAGTTTTACCGTACCCGTAATATGTTGCTGAGTTACCTCTATTAATGCGTCCAGTGCTTTTTTCGTGTGGCTGAACCAACGCCCTTCATAAACCAGAGTGGCATAGGTTCCCTGCAGAGATTGCTTCAGGCTGAGAGTCTCTCTATCCAGACAAAGACTTTCAAGCATCTGATGTGCCTTATAAAGAACCGCTGCCGCCGGTGCCTCATAAACACCCCTGATCTTCATGCCAACCAATCGATTTTCTACAATATCAGCAACACCTATCCCGTGAGCACCAGCCTTTTGATTGAGCAGGTGAAGCAAATCCACTGGATGCATCGGAGTATTATTTAAAGATACCGGCTCACCCTGTATAAATTCAATCGTGATGAATTCAGGTTCATCAGGCGTCTGTTCAATTGGAGTAGTCATCAAAAGCAAATCATCGGGTTGTTCCTGAGCAGGATCTTCCAAAACACCGCCTTCATGAGAGATATACCAAATATTATGATCTCTGGAATAAGGAGATTTTGGGGTTACAGGAACCTCAATACCATGCAATTTGGCATAATCTATGGCTTGTTGCCTTGATTTAATTTCCCAAGAACGCCAGGGAGCAATAATGTGCATGTCAGGTGCCAGAGCTTTAATCGTGTATTCAAATCGCACCTGATCATTTCCCTTACCTGTAGCGCCATGGGCTATAGCATCAGCATCTACTAGAGTAGCAATTTCTACCAGTTTTTGTGCGATTAATGGCCTGGAAACTGTACCCAGGATGTATTGATCCTCATACAACGCTCCTGATTTAACCAAAGTCCAAAGATAATCGGTAACAAACTCGTTCTGAACATCAATAACATAGACGCTGATAGCACCACTATTCAGAGCTTTTTGTTTAATGGCTATCAGATCTTCGTTCTGCCCCAGATCACAAATCACCGCAACAATTTCAGCCAAAGGATAGTGTTCTTTAAGCCAAGGAATCATTACCGATGTATCAAGCCCGCCAGAATAGGCTAAAACAATTTTTTTAATTACTTGCTTCATAATCAACTCCTGCTAATGTTTGTTTTACATAATGGATAGGATGTTCTAGTTCTCTGGGCTTAATGTCGGCGATAAGCCGCCCGTTTTTAAGCACCACAAGCCGGTCAGTAAGTTGAGTCAGAAAAGCTAAATCATGTGAGGCGATGATCATGGTGACCCCCATGTTGTTCACTTTTTTCAAAAGCATGATGACTTCTTCAATCATGATCGAATCCAGACCCGATGTAGGCTCATCGCAAAGCAGCACGGCGGGTTGCATCATTAAACTTCGTGCCAGAGCTACACGTTGTTTTTGTCCGCCAGATAACTGAAATGGGTACTCTCCAGCTTTATCTGCAATACCGAGAGTATCCAAAAGATGCATGGCTTGTGCTTGGTGGTTTTGTGCTTTATTGTGCAGGCCTGGGGCATAAGTCAGATTTTTAAGTACGGTCATGTGAGGAAACAACTGAAAATCCTGAAACATGAATCCACTGTTTCCTTCTATGTGAATTGCTCCTGAATTTAAATGTTCCAGTTTTTGGATGCATCTCAATAAAGTTGATTTTCCACTGCCCGAAGGACCAGACAGCCCTAGAATAGTGTGTTCCTTAACCTGCAGATTAATATTATTCAAAACCTGAGTGAAACCAAATTGTTTGCAGGCATTAGCAATAGTTAACATGCGATCCTCCTTTTGCGATTCGTTTACCCAGAAATTCAATCAATAAAACCAGAGCGTAGTAATAACAACCCGCAATACAAAGAGGTAAAAAATAGGTAAAATGCTCTGAAGCCGCTGATTGCGCTTTACGCATTAAATCCATACCGCCTATAGTAGAAATCAATGCCGTTTCCTTGGTTAAAGCTATGGTTTCATTAATCAGCGCTGGCAGAATATTGTTGATTACCTGAGGTAAAATAATGTCCTTCCACAAGTAAAAATTAGATATGTTCAAGGTTGCCGCGGCTTCAAACTGCCCTTTTGGTAAATGCTCAATACCTGCCCTTAAAATTTCGGCAATATAAGCCGAACTGTTTAAACCAAAAGTCAAAATGCCTGCAGTCAAAATATCGGGTCGGAACCCGGTAAGTCCCGGCAAAGAAAAATACACAAAGCTCAATTGCAATATAACGGGCGTTCCTCTGATAACGGAAATAAACTGCCTGATTAATCCTTTGCCTATACCGTTGTATCGTAATATGGCCAGCACGGTTCCAAGCACTATACCGGTAAGCAGTCCTCCTGCCAGAAGCTTCAAAGTCAGAAACATGCCGGAGCCAATAAAAACGATGTACTCATTTATTTGTTCCATGAATCATTCTCCAGCCATTTAGTTTTTAATTTTTGAATTTCTCCTTTTGCCTCCAGATTTTTTAATGCCTGATTCACTTGGGGCGTTAACAATGAGTTCTTGGGTAACGCCAAAGCGTATCCATCTTCAGATTGTGCAATCAATACATAAGTTAATCCTGGATTGTTTTTACTGAAGATGGGAGCTTGCGCGCCATCCATAATCACCACATCAACATGTCCTGCCTTAAGTGCTTCTACAGCCTGATTATTATTATCCATCAGGACAAGCTCTGCGGTTGGCACTTGCTTTTTAGCCCAGATTTCCATAGTGGTTCCCAACTGACACGCTATTTTCTTATCATGCAGTACACCTATTGAATTCAGGGATTGCCCAGTCTTAAAAACTGCGGCCATGCCTTCAAAATAATAAGGTGTACTAAAATCCAGATTCTTTTTTCGTTCATTAGTAATGGTGATGGTTGAGATGGCAAAATCTGCTTGCCCTGACAAAACAGTCGGTAAAATACTGCTGAACTGCATGTCATGAAATACAGCCTTCTTTCCTAACTCTTTAGCGACCAGGCGAGCCAGATCAATATCAAAACCTTTGATTTCACCCTGATCGGAGTATTCAAATGGTGGATATTCTGCCGAGGTGGCAACATTCAGGACTTGAGCCTCATTCCCCCCACTACACCCTGTAAAAAAAAGGACAGAGCATATTAAAAACACGTACATCAATTTATTCATATTAAATATATATCCAATTTTTATTCATTTATTCACTATATGGATCTCAGATTGCCTTGTCAAGGCTTAATGGATATAATTTCAAACAATTGATTGCATATTCAAATTATAATGGGAGGTTTTATGTCGCGTGATGCCGTATTGGATGGGCATATTTTAACTATTGTTCAAAGCAGTAAAATTGCGGAGCAGATGGAATTGCAACAGTATTTAAAGGCCAGAGGTTATGATGTTCCTCAGGCGACTTTATCGCGACGTTTAAAAAAATTGAATATTGCCAAAGTTTCCGGAGTGTATAAGGTTGTTGATTTTAAATCGTCTAATTTACCATTGATACTTGGCATTAATATTTCTGAATATGGACTCATTGTATTGCATACAGAACCAGGTAACGCAAACAGCATTGGCTATTACATTGATCAAAAATATGTCGATTATCATTCATTTGAAAATAAAGATTCAGGAATTCTGGGTACTATTGCCGGTGATGATACCATCCTCCTAATTATCAAGAGCAAGAATTACCTGGATAAAGTAGTGCATCTTCTGAAGAGTGAATTTCCTTATTTGAATTTTTAATGAAGAGATTGAACGTTTTTTGTAAGACCTGACTCTATTAAAATTTAAGGGAAACATTATGTTAGAACAAACATTAAGACATCATTATCAACGTGTGTTGGTTGATCCTCTAGTCTGTCGTTTAAATAATCGAATAACACCATTATCAATTACCTGGTTATCTGGCTTTTTTGGTTTATTATTTATTCCTTGCCTTTTATTACATAAACCGTTTTTAGCAATTAGCTGTCTCTTAATCTCAGGGTATTTAGATACACTTGATGGCTCAATAGCCCGCTTTCAAGGCAAGTCAAGCGACTTTGGCTCAGCAATGGACATCATTATTGACCGAATCGTTGAATTTGCAGTAATTTTTGCATTTTATCTATTTAATCCAATTCAAAATGCTTTTTCTGCCATTTTAATGTTAGGCAGTATCTTGCTCTGTATTACCAGCTTTCTTGTTGTAGGCATATTCACCAACAACAATACCCATAAAAGTTTTCACTACAGCCCAGGATTAATGGAGCGGGCAGAAGCATTTATTTTCTTTATTGCCATGACCTTATACCCCGGATATTTTAATCCTTTAGCATGGTTGTTTTGTATTTTAGTTTGCTTTACAGCCTTGATTCGAATGATGGAATTTAAAAAAAACAGTCATTCTGCCCGTTGATATATACTAAACTAAATATAGTGACATTGTATCATCCAGATACTTCAGGAGAGCGGACCAACATGATAAATCCCTTCATTCGTTCAGGTGTTGTCTGCATCCTGTTTCTCATATCAATCTCGGGTTTTGCCAAAACCGAACAGGCGATTTTTGCCGGAGGTTGTTTCTGGTGCATGGAAGCTGATTTTGATCACCTTCCTGGAGTCATCTCAACAACTTCTGGATATGATGGGGATACCATTAAAAATCCGACCTATGAACAGGTATCTGCCGGAGGAACCAATTATGCAGAATCAGTCCTTGTAGAATTTGACTCGAATAAAATCAGCTATAAGCAATTAGTCGACTATTTTTTCAGACACATCGATCCAACGACCAAAGATGGGCAATTTTGTGATCAAGGTCGTCAATACCGTAGTGCTGTTTTCTATTTAAATAATGAACAAAAAAATACAGCTGAAACAGTCAAGGAATCACTGAAGCATACATTTTCGGAACTCTATACCGAGATAGTACCTACGACACATTTTTATCCCGCGGAAGAATACCACCAGAATTATTATCAAAAAAATCCAATTCGTTATAAATATTATCGTTACCGTTGCGGCCGAGATGCTCGAGTAGAAGAGGTATGGTCTCATGAAACCCATTAAATACATTACTGTAATCTGCTTTTTTTTCATCAGTTTTCTGACTCAAGCGTACCCTGCATTTGATAAAGAGCAAAAACTGAAGCAACTCACTCCTTTGCAATATGAAGTGACTCAGGAAGGCGCAACTGAACCGCCTTTCAAGAATGCGTATTGGGATAATGAGGCAGAAGGAATCTATGTCGATATCGTATCAGGTGAGCCCTTATTCAGTTCTACTGATAAATTTTCCTCGGGAACCGGCTGGCCAAGTTTTACCAAACCAATCGACATGCAATTTATTACTTTGCATACAGGCCGACATTATCTATTCTTTGTACGCACTGAAGTAAAATCAAAGAATGGCGACTCTCATTTAGGGGATCTTTTTACTGACGGTCCGCAACCTGGTGGACTCCGTTACTGCATCAATTCAGCTTCTTTAGAGTTTATTCCCAAGGATCAAATGGCACAAAGAGGTTATGGTGCTTATCTCAAACTTTTTTCTAAAAAATAAGCAATTCTTGATAAAACACGCTAATCTTAGCAATAATAAATAGGAATTATAAAGTAGCACTATGATTACTAATATAAACCAACTCAATACGCAACAACTCAAGGAACTAGAGGAGTTAATGGCTGTCTGTAAAAAATCTGACGGAAGCACCCCTAATGTTTATACTCATATTTTGAGCCAAGTCCGTTCACTGCCAGCCAGCTTGCTTTATTATAAAAAAGAACAATTAATTGGATTTTTAAGTGCCTATTTCTTTTATGAGGACGCTGTTGAAATCGCACTCATTGTAAAACCTTCCGAACGCAAACAAGGAATAGCCAGGGAACTTATCGCATCAATAATACCTCTTATTGAATACCATGAATTTCATAGATTAATTTTCTCAAGCCCCTCTCATCTTAACGATCAATGGTTACTTGCGAAGGGATTTACCTACCTTCATAGCGAATATTATATGGAACGGGAAGATTTAAATCCCTTACTTGATAACAATAAATCCTTGACGTTTCGTAAAGCCAACATGAATGATATTCCCATTTTATCAGCCATCGATAAAGTATGCTTTCCAAAACATTACGTCGACTCGGTTGAACGATTCCAACATTTAATTGAAGGAAGAGAATATCAAATCGTAATTGCTATAAAAAATAACAAACCCATTGGAAAGGCGCATCTGCGCTGGCAAGATAATGGAGCTACTCTATCCGATATCGCCATTTTACCCGCTTATCAAGGTAAAGGATTAGGAACCACATTAATCACGTATTGCATCAATCAAGCATTAATTGAAGGTAAACCTCATCTCAATCTGGATGTAGAAACCCATAATCTTAAAGCGCTTAACTTGTATTCCAGACTTGGTTTTCTGATACAAAATGCATGTGACTACTGGGAAATAAACCTGAAGCAGTTACAAAAACTTTAGAGTGATTCAGTATGCTGCACCCCACTCCTGAATCCTATTAATACGCCACTCATTAGCGTCTTTTGATATTCAAATAATCTACAACAATGAAACAGGTGGCGTCAGTTTTACGTTCATCCCAGGCCTTGTGCATAACCGCCACTAAAGGTCTTCTGAAACATATATTAATTAGAACTTGACTTTATTTAAACCTCACCTTTAGTATTGCTGGTGTCTGCCTAAAGGAAGGCGTTATTTATTGAACAAAAAGGACCATTAATGAAAAAAAGGGTTGTGATCACTGGCATGGAAATTACTTCTTCCATAGGAACTGGAATTGATAAATTTTGGAATGCCGCAATCCAGGGTCTTTGTGGTATCAAACGAATACAAGCCTATGATCCTTCGCCGTATACAACTCAAATTGCTGGCGAAATTACCGATTTATCGCTGGATAATCTTCCAGAATTTAATAAAAGCAAACGTTATCCCAAAGCAGCCCAGTATGCCTTGTATTGTGCTCATAACGCGATTGAACAAGCTGGGCTTACGGCACAGGATCTTGCATCAGCAGGAACATACATCGGTACAAGCCTTGGTGGTCACCCAGAGTTGGAAGTGGGCTATAAAGCATTTTTTACTGAAAGCTGGAAAAAAATTCCCCCACTGAGTGTGATAAGAGGTATGCCTAACTCTGTTGCCAATCATATAGCCATAGCCTTCGGTATTGGCGGACCCAATTCTACCATTTCCAACGCCTGTGTTTCTTCTGGTGAAGCCATTGGCACTGCATACCAACAAATTTCCCAGGGAAACATTTCTACAGCTCTTTGTGGTGGAACCGAATCTCTAATTTGGGAATCGGTAATGGCAGGCTGGTGTAAACTGCGCGTCATGTCGACTAACAATGAAAACCCAACTCAAGCCAGTCGTCCCTTTGATTTTAATCGGGATGGAATGGTGATGGCCGATGGCGCGGGCGTACTAATTCTGGAAGAACTGCAGCAAGCTAAAGCAAGGGGAGCAAAAATTCTCGCTGAAATTATTGGCTTTGGTGCCAGCTGTGATGCGTTTCACGTCACAGCACCTAATTCTCAAGGACAATCACGAGCAATCACCGCAGCGTTAAATGATGCAAAATTATCCATTAATGATGTTCACTACATCAATGCTCATGGTACGGGTACCCAGTTAAATGACAGTACTGAAACGGAAACAATCAAGTCTGTTTTTGGAAAAAAAGCCTACGAAATCCCAATCACGGCTCAAAAAGCCATGACGGGGCATACTATCGGTGCTGCCGGCGCCATGGAAATTATAGCCACTACCTTGTGCCTGCAAAACGATATCCTTTTACCCACCATCAACTTGAATACTCCTGATCCAGCTTGCGATCTGGATTATGTACCCAATGTATCCCGACCCAAAGTGATAGACATAGCATTATCCAATCATTTCGCATTTGGTGGTGCAAACGCAGCATTAGTGCTACGTAAATACAGAGGTTAAAGCGCTGAATGATTTAAATATGCGCAAGTTATATTTGACCATTTATACGTTTCAAATATTAACTCATAAACTGTTTCGACGTCCCGTGGCTTGTCCACGAGATCCAGGAATCTCATGACATCAATGGATCCCGTGGACAAGCCACGGTACATCGAGACTTTGAGATGTGTATCTATTTAAATCATTCGACGCTCAAATACTCTTTCAAAAGAAAAATAAACTGTGAAAGAGTACTATGTAAATAAATACCTTAGGCTAAGCAGTAAATAAATAACTTAAGCTAAGCAATACTTCATTAGTATATAAGTGAGTTAGCCGTGGTCCTTTGGTAATTGTATTACCATCACCACCCAAATAGCTTTTGCCCCAATCACCCCATTCATATCCAGCGGCAACCTGCCAGTTAGGATTCAACATTAATTGCACGCCAACACCCAGCGTATAGGAAAATGCGACGGTCGTATTGTCGGCAAACCAGGGTGATGGGTATAAGTAAGGACTTATAGAGAGTGAGTTAAACCCATGTGAATTATTAAATCCGGCGCCAAAACTACCACTCACATAAGGTTGAACAGGCTGAATTAAATTTCCTATCAGTCTGCCTTTCATTTCAACCCGAACATGATTTACTTTATACTGAAATGAATAAAAATCCGGAATACCATCAACATTGACATTACCAGTAATCTTGGCATCACTGGCACCAGCTACCCCAAGTCCCAATTCACCGAGGATGTTGGGTCGAACCATACGTTGCAATCCAAAGAAAATTTCTGCGTTTGCCATCACACCGGTCTTTGAGTTATAGGTATAATGATCAAAGCGAGGAATGGGTTCAGGATACAAATATTGACTTTGCCCGGGAGCAGACCAGGATGGGCCACCACTTAAAGTAATTATCGATGACCAAAGTACCGGTATTCCTTCTTCATAAACCAATTCTGCAGCAGAAGCACTCATTGTCAAGGAAGCACCAAGTCCGGCGATCATTATTCTTTTTAACATATCCCATCCTTTTGATTTCAAATTAGTCACCCAGTGAGGCTCAAGTAAAAATGAATGAACTACTAATTATCTGTTTTTATACCTTATTTAAGTATTTTTTTCTATTGAAATCTAAATCATTCGGTCACAGGCAAATGGAACAGTCCTGATTTCTATTCGTATTAACTCGAAAATGAAGAGTAAGGGGTATATAATCGACCTATTTTGCAGAATAAAAAGGTTAATGAATGAATACCTCACTTTGTGATATAGCAAATCTGGTTCAAGGAATTGTGATAGGTAATGACTCAATAATAATTTCCGCCTTATCCCCCATAGATAATATTA
The DNA here is from genome assembly GCF_001467955.1 of Legionella quateirensis. GTDB lineage: Bacteria > Pseudomonadota > Gammaproteobacteria > Legionellales > Legionellaceae > Legionella > Legionella quateirensis. Next base: position 334,440 of record NZ_LNYR01000006.1, read on the forward strand.
CTCCCGGTTCATTAGTTTTTGCTGAAGGTGAGGACAATATTAAATTAGCTGAACTCTCGGAAGCAGCAGCCATATTGGTAGGGCAATCAACAATTAAATCCAATAAACCACTGATACAGGTTCCTCATCCCTTCAAAGCCTTTATTAAATTACTCCATCATTTTAACCCTCCTAAAAAAGCAATTGCCGGTATTCATCCTACAGCCGTCATAGGTGAAGAAGTTCAACTGGGTGAGGGTGTGTCTATAGGCCCTTACGTCGTGATCGAGTCAGGAAGCAAGATAGGTAACAACTGCGTCCTTAAAAGTCACATACACGTTGGCCATGACGTCGTAATGGGGGATAACACCACCATACACGCTCATGTAACAGTATATGATAATACTCAGATAGGCTCAGGAGTAACAATTCACGCATCAACCGTAATTGGCTCGGATGGATTTGGATATACTTTTGTCGACGGACAACACCTTAAAGTTCCTCATTTAGGTCGGGTTATCATTGAAAACGATGTAGAAATTGGCGCCAATACTGCGGTGGACCGAGCCACCATGGGGGCGACCGTCATTGGTCAGGGGACTAAAATTGATAATCTGGTCCAGGTTGCACACTCGGTTAAATTGGGCAAACATAATATTTTATGTGGTTTTACTGGAATCGCTGGAAGTACCACAACAGGTAATAATGTCATATTTGCGGCTAATGTCGGGGTCAGTGATCATGTTCGTATCGACGATGGAGTAATCCTGGGAGCCAGAACAGGTGTACCACCTAATAAACATTTGAAAGAAGGAACCATTTATTTAGGTAATCCGGCTCGCCCCAAAGATATAGCAATAAAACATGAGTTATCAGTAAATCGTATTCCTTTAATGCGTAAAAATATTAAAACTCTGACCGAGCAGGTTGCACTCCTGAATAAACGATTAGCCGTACAAGAGGCAGAATAATGATGAAAGCCCCGATAATTTTGATTGATGGATCATCCTATTTTTTTCGGGCATTTCATGCCTTACCCCCATTAACCAATTCAAAAGGCCAACCCACTGGAGCAGTCTATGGGGTAGCCAACATGATAAAAAAATTGATTAAAGACTACCAACCTGAAGAATTGGCAGTAGTTTTTGATGCAAAAGGAAAAACATTCCGAGACGATTGGTATCCAGAATACAAAGCACACAGACCACCTATGCCAATAGAACTAAGCTCTCAATTTCAACCCTTAATCCAGCTCTTGCAGGCCATGGGTTTACCTTTGTTGATCGTTGATGGAGTTGAGGCCGATGATGTTATTGGTACTTTAGCGCATCAGGCAACAGAGCTTGGTTTATCCGTTGTCATATCGACTGGCGATAAAGATATGGCTCAATTAGTCAACCAACATGTTTCACTGATTAATACGATGAGCAATTACAGCATGGATGTAAATGGGGTCAAAGAAAAATTTGGCGTCACCCCCGAGCAAATTATTGATTACCTGACGCTCATTGGTGATACTGTAGATAACGTACCCGGAGTGACCAAATGTGGTCCCAAAACCGCAGTAAAATGGTTGGATGAATACAAAACTCTGGATAACCTGATTCAACATGCAGATGCTATTGGCGGTAAAATTGGAGAGCATTTACGTGCCTGCATCCCTCACTTGGCTTTATCCAAAAAATTGGTCACCATCAAAACAGATCTGGAACTCCCCTTAACCCTGAATGATTTAAAACCAAAACCGGCCGACTTAGAGCAGTTAATCGAACTCACCCGAGAACTGGAATTCAAGAACTGGCTTAAAGAATTATTAGGACAGGAAGAAAACCAACCAACTCAAACGGATGAACCGAGTACCTCATATACATCGTATGAAATCATCACATCCAATGAGCAATTAAACCACTGGTTAAACAAATTGGAACAATGTCCCATTTTTTCTGTAGATACTGAAACGACCAGTCTGGATTTTATGGAAGCAGAAATTGTTGGCATCTCAATGGCCATTGAGGAAGAAAAGGGAATGTATATTCCTTTAATACATACAGATGGCAGTCCTCAATTGGAACGGGAAGAAGTTTTAACTGCATTAAAACCCATCCTTGAAAATTCCGATATTAAAAAAATTGGGCAGAATATAAAGTATGATTATGAAGTGTTTAAGAATCATGACATTACCTTAAAAGGAATTGCCTACGACACCATGTTAGAGTCTTACGTGCTCAATAGTAGTGCCGGACGCCATGACATGGACACATTAGCCTTAAAATATTTGGGCGTTAAAACCATCAGTTTTGAAGAAATTGCCGGAAAAGGTGCGAAACAACTCAGATTTGATCAGATACCCGTAGCCAAAGCAGGAATTTATGCTGCGGAAGACGCAGACATCACGTTACAGCTCCACCATAAACTGTATCCCATGATGGACGAGTCGTTACGCGAAGTATTTCAGACTATTGAAATGCCTTTGCTCACCGTGCTTGCCGATATGGAACGATACGGTGTATTAATTGATCCAATCACCCTGAAAAATCATGGCAAGCGATTAAAAGAGCGAATTGGAGAATTAGAAAACGAAGCGCTTCAATTGGCTGGAAGACCTTTTAACCTTAATTCTCCGAAGCAATTACAGGAAATTTTATTTGATGAGCTCAAATTACCGGTTATATCAAAAACACCAACCGGACAACCCTCCACTGCAGAATCGGTTTTACAGGAGCTGGCTTTTGATTTCAGACTTGCCGCTGTCATCCTGGAATATCGCGGATTGACCAAGTTAGTATCAACTTACATTGATGCCTTGCCTAAAAAAATCAACCCCAAAACGCATAGAGTACATACTTCATACAATCAGGCTGTCGCTGCAACGGGGCGTTTATCCTCAAGCGAACCCAATTTGCAAAATATACCCATAAGAAGTGAAGAAGGTAGATTAATTCGAACAGCATTCATTGCGCCACCAGGCTGTGTCATTCTTGCCGCAGATTATTCTCAGATTGAGTTACGTATTATGGCGCATTTATCGCAAGATAAAAATTTACTGAAAGCCTTTGCGAATGGATGGGATATTCATGCAGCAACAGCCAGTGAAATTTTTCAAACGCCTCTCGATCAAGTCACTTCAGAACAAAGAAGAAAATCGAAAGCCGTTAATTTTGGTTTGATTTATGGTATGTCCGCTTTTGGTCTGGCCAAACAAATTGGCGTTGAACGCCAGGATGCCCAACATTACATTGATACTTATTTTCAACGATACCCTGGTGTACTCGACTATATGGAACGCACTCGAAAGCAAGCGCATCAATTGGGTTATGTAGAAACGTTATTTGGAAGACGTCTCTACTTGCCTGAAATTAATGCCCGTAACATGATGCGGCAAAAGGCTGCGGAGCGCATGGCAATCAATGCACCCATGCAGGGTACAGCTGCAGACATCATTAAAAAAACCATGCTTGCCGTAGCAAACTGGCAAAATTCCCAAATCAACCCTCCAGCCCGCATGATCATGCAGGTACATGATGAGCTGGTTTTTGAAGTACGTCATGAAGAAGTCGATTCATGCACTAAAATAATCCATGATCTCATGGAGCATACGGTTGAGCTTTCTGTTCCCTTACTGGTTTCAATAGGAACAGGCGCTAATTGGGATGATGCTCATTAACAGACTGTTCAAAAGACGAAATCCCTGAATTTCCAGGTTTAGGTAAACAAGCGAATGTGTACCACCAGTCTTTTTTGAAACGCTCTCAGGCAGATTTGTCCCCACGAATTTAGATGAATAACGAAGTAGATATACAACATTTTGTCTATTTTTTTACTACGTGCCGGGCTTTATGCCTGAGGTATCCCCTCATAATTTATAACACCGGCACTATATTTATTTAATTCTAAATACTCCTATAAATACCCGTCTTTGGGAGCAAAGCGAAGCAATCCACAACGGAGCCTTATTGGAACTGTGTTCTGGATTGCTTCGCTTCGCTCGCAAAGACGAACGTTTATACTGAATAGTAGATCATTATTCTGGCTAGTATTATGAGGAGATATCTCATCCTTTATGCGCGGTATCCATAAATAGGTATCCCCTCATAATTTATAACACCGGCACTATATTTATTTAATTCTAAATGGTTCTATAAATACCCGTCTTTGCGAGCAACGCGAAGCAATCCACAACGGAGCCTTATTGGAACTGTGTTCTGGATTGCTTCGCGTTGCTCGCAAAGACGAGCGTTTATACTGAATAGTAGATCATTATCCTGGCTAGTATTATGAGGAGATATCTCATCCACTAGACAAAATGTACAGCCAACCAGGAAGACAGTTCATTCCTGGCTGGTGATTTTTAAGAGTGACGAGAGCGCTTTTGCGTTTGTGATAATTCTGAATTCTGCTCCTCGGAATTTTCTTCAGGACGATCACGTTTTGCTCTGTCGTCGCTCACAGGCACTGAAGAAGCGGCCCCACTGGATGCAGCAAAGAAACCGGATGTCGATGTCGTTGCAGTGACTGATGGTTTTTGCGATTCGAGAAGCTGTGCAAAATCGACAAGACTCCACAGTCGAGTGACATGATAGGAGGCACCTTCTTTAAGCGCAATACGCTCTTTCAGATACGCCAGATGGCATGGCTTCCATTCCATTTCATATTTTTCAGACAGTTTCTCTATAAAGGTATTGAAATCCTGCTCAGAAATGTCGAGTCCACGAAGAGTTTCCATCCGCTGCTCACTTAATTCTTTCAAATCTACCAGCGCTTCCGCTATGCCACGGAGTTGCTGCAGGTTCTGAGGTGTGATTCGGGAAGAAAAATGCGCTCTTGCGAAATCACGAAGTTCTGCATCAAGAAGCTCTGTTCCAAGTGCACGCACCAGGGGATGTCCAGTAATTGATTGAAAAAGACGACGTAAGTCGCCTGAAAAACAGCTTGGATTGTCGCCTTCGAGATCATCGTAGTGTTCCATAAACTCCGTACCGTCAAGGCGTTTTGCAAGACGTTTTTTATCCCAATTATGGGCACGATTGATAAGGGCAAGCTCTGTGATAAAATGAACAATCCGGCCTTCGAGAGTATGTCCTTCAGTAGGTGCCGCCGTTGTGTCCGCTGCCGCTGCCCAAAGAAGAACGATCTCTTTGCTGTATCCTTCAAAGGAGGAATAACCCAATCCTTTCCGCGGATCATTCTCAGCAAAGGACGCATTAACCGCCATCCATGGGTTGGGTTTCAGTATCCAGCGAAGCGCGGTATGAACAGTGTGTGTGTAATACGCCCTCAATGCACATGCGCGCACCTCCCCGGTGAGATTAAGCCGCTGAAATGCATCCCATGCCAGTGGCAGGATCAATTCCTTGCCATTAATAATGATGCGAGCTGGTTTGGCTTCATAACATTTGCGCAGGTAATTACGCAGCGCTTCCAATAATTGGTTTACTCTGATGGAATCCATTTTGTCCTCGCCTCCAAAAATCTTCTCTGCGTAATGTTTTTGAAGGCGGGATAAGCGACGTTTCTCCAACGGTGTTAAGGCACGCAGGGACGATTCCCTATCCTGTGCTATGGCTCGTAGGTCCACATTGCCTGAAATGTCATCTGCATAAAAATTATGGGCTTGCGCCAAGGCATACACTTGCGGTATTGTCATAAGCAGTTGAATCGCCCTATGGTTTTCATGACGAATCGCTGCGCGCAAGAGTGCATTTTCCTCATCGCGAACTGCAGCATGTGCCTGGGCGACCACACTGGGAATACCCAGTAAAAACCGCAGAAACTGTTGCGCTGAGGGATTGTTATGCCGAGTAAATCCGATTGCCGCACGCAGAGCAAAAGCAGTGTTCGCCTCATCCAGCGTAAAGACCGCGTTTGGATTACTCTCGGCGAAGGCCCTTGCTTCAGCTTGCCATGTCTCACAACGCTCGTACAAAAATACCGGCAATACATCACCACACTCCGCCTGATGCAAAAGCGCCCAATCCATGAATATCAAGTGGTTCAGAAGATGCCACAATGTATCGGGATGTCGTTTGGCGCAGCGAGTGAGGCGAAATTCACTAATAGACTCGGTCTCGAATACCACCTCAAAATGGTCAATGTTACAAAGACATTGGAGTATCGTATTTAATAACTCTGGAGTCATTGACCGTTCGAGTTGCCGCAGAATGGAGGTTTTGCCACCTGCCGCAGCATCAAGGTACACATCGGCTATAACTCGGTCCGGAATCCGGGGAGATCCCAGCTGCTTTAATCGTCTTTCCACATAATGCGTGGCTTCGGGATGTCGCATTGCCAGAAAATAAGTACGATAATTATCAGACAAAATCGCGGCATGGATTTGTTTACCAGACATGTAAGACTCAAGGTAACGCAAGACATCAATCTTCAACATTCCAAGAGCATTTCTGTATGCTTGATAATCATTCGACTGCAGTGCTGCCTCCATGAAATCCGAAGGCATTATTTCAAACAAATGCTGGAGTGTTTCGATATGGTCATTTATGGCAATTTCTTTGAATACACTAAACTTCATGTTCTGAAGTACCTGCTTCATTTCATCAAGAGTCATGAAGCCTTCAAGAAGATCCTGGAATTCACGATGATCGTAGCGAAGCGCATCTTCCCATAGTTTAAGGCGTTTACTCCTGAGCGCACCATCTATTTCTTCAGGGGTCACAAAGCCTTTAAGGTACTCAGCGAGTTCAATATCATCTGTTGATAGAGCACTTAGGATCGAGCCATAATTATTCGATCTAAGTCGCATACTAATTTCTTCTCGCGATAGAATGTGTTCTTCAAAGTATTTCAAGATTTCAAGATGACCGCGGTATAGGGCATAATTGAGTTTTTCGTAGTTATTTGCTCGAAGCACTTCCTGAATTTCTTCTTTATCAAGATATTGTTCTATGTGCCTGAGGTTTGAAAGGCAACCGGAACCTATTGCATAATGATATACGTTATAACTATGTGCCCTTAACTTCTGCTTAATATCATCAACAGACATATAGGTTTCGAGGTACTCTGTATTGGCGATTTTTCGACCACTCAAGACTTCTTGGTATGCTGACCACGAGTCTGCACTTAGAATACCGTAGATTTGTACCTTGGACAGATGAGATTCCAAGTGTCTGAGTATATTAACATTGTCCGCCAGGGCATAGGGGTTAAAATCACTGGATTGACAGGCCTCGAATACTTGTTCAGAGGTCATCCGGGATTCGAGGTGCTGCACCATCTCCATATGACCATTTCTGATGGCGCGGATATAAGGTGTGCAACCCTCGCCTTCATAGTTTGACATTGACATCGCTTCATTTATTTGTTCCGCAGTAAAACAACGTTCCAAATAGTGCAGGGTGGCCATATCACCACGTTCTGCAGCCTGGCCATATGCTTCGTAATCATTTACACTTAGTGCTTCTCTCCAAATACGGTCTTCTAACCCTGTTTGTAACTGCTCAAGTGTCAGGACATCACGCCTGTTCGCCGCGGCTCGCACCAACTCATATTGGTTGGCTCGTAATGCAGCATGCTTTCGTCCGTAGGGCATCCGTGGCTCCAGATACTGCATGGTAGCAACATGGCCGTTTAAAGCAGCTCCGCGGTATGCATGGTAATAATCTGCGACAACTGCGGCTGTGATCTGTTGTTTCGTCATGTGCGACTCAAGGTGCTGCAGGGTGTCGATAGACCCTTTTGCGGCGGCTTTTCGATAGGTCTCAAAGTCATTTGCCAGAATCGCGATTTTGACGTCTTCAGGACGCATTCGACGTTCAAGGTATCTCAAGGTACCCACATGTCCATTGGCAGCTGCTTTTCGGTACGCTTCAAATTGATTGGTCTGAACCATACTCATGATTTGCTCTTCCGTCATCCATTGCTCAGCATATTCCAGGGCAGAGGTATGGCCGTTTGCTGCAGCTTTTAGCAGAGCGCCAAAATCATCTGCTGTGAGCGCTTCATTCCTGTATTCCTGCGACATCAGGGAATTCAGATGACGTATTGTCTCAATATGCCCATTTGATAAGGCCTCTTTAAATGCCCGACAACTCTGAGCCAGTGCAGCCACACGTCGGTTTATAGGCTGTTCGTGCTCTTCAAGATAGTGCAGAAAGGCCGTGTGGCCATTTGCTGCTGCTTCGATATACACGGCAAAATCATTGGATTCAATCGTGATCCACCACTGTGCGGGCGTTAAGCACTGTGCCATAAAGTGCATGAACGAATGATTATCATATCGTGCAGCAGTGACGCATCCTTGAGTCCAAAAGTGTTGCAGGACTCGTGGATGGATGTTGACATCAGGGTGCTTGATGTAGCGCTCCAGTATGTCTGTTCGTCCCGCTACTAACAACGCTTTGAGCATCAATTCCAAATATTTTTTTTTAACATTCAAGAGCACGGGTAACAATTCTTCAGGTGATGTATCTTGATGACCTAACAGCATACACAACATGGCTTTGTAAGGATTGTACGATTTATTTACCTGTTGTAAAAATTTGCCGAAATCAAAATTCATGTACTTTAATTCCCAAGTACCTGATTGATAATCAAATTCATTTTCCCATATCTTCCAGGGAATTCGGTGTGCTATTGGGTGAGTGGCAAGTTGTGCAGGAGTTTTTAAATGAGGCATACTGATCCGATAAGTGTCTTAGTGGCAAAAAGATGCTCATTATAAGTTAATGCCAATCATTTGACAACTTTCATCACCAATTATCAACAATGTGTTGAATAAATGCACAATAGAAATGCAAACTTAGGGTTACCAAATCATAGGAGTTATTGCTTTAACAGGCAATCCAAACGGAATGAAGAGTCAGGTCTTGCTCATTAGAGACGCGCCCAGGAATGAAACATCTTCTCTTAAAGCCAACCTGTTGATTAAGCAGACTCAGCAAGATACCACGCAAGATTGACAGGAGAAGGCCTCTGCTTGCCCCCCCATGAACTCATCGAAATAATAAGCCCAGGTTTTGCAAATTCTGTCGATGCTAATGACTTTGCTCCAGCTGTTGTATTCATTGAGTGAATGATTATGACGCTTAAACACCTGGCTGAATGCTTCTCGCATGACTTCTGAATCGGACCAGGCAATCAAGGGAAGATTAGGATATTTAGGTATCAGGATGTCGACAAGCTCTGGTCCATTACAACAGTGATCATCAGAGTCTGCGCCTAAATCTCCATCAATGACTACCATATCCGGAGAGTGGCTGTTTATCAATGATAAAGCGGTCTGGCTATTGTTCACAATAGTCACAGATACCTGTGCCACCACTGACTCCAACAAACGACGTAAACAAAATGCATTAAACGCACTGTCCTCGACAATTAATACTCGCATCTCGACTCCCTAAGACTCACAAAATGAGTATAAAGGGTAAACCTTAAGAAAAACTTAAGAATTAAAATTAAATCTCGATATCATGAGCCAATAATCGTCTGTGTGCCCTGAAATAAGTGATTGGTGAATGTTCCAGAAAATCAGATAGCTTTTCCATATAAATACAGGCGAATCTATCCACCTGATAGGCGAAATAACTTTCTTCTGCCCCAGCACGGAATACTCTCTCCCACTTGGGATTATAAAACTTGGATTGCTCTTGTAATAATTTGCTAATTTGTAAGTCTATGGCTGAAATTTCCACCTGCAAATCATGAATTTGAACGTCGTATTCTCTTGATGCCTCATCAATGCTCCGAGTACACAGATTGACATAGAGTTGCTCCAGATTTTTTTTAACATTCATGGATTCGACTATTTTTCTCTCAGTTGGTAGGGCTTTTAATTGAGCTGCGATCTCTTCGCCTAATTCATCAACAACTAAAGCGGTACGCCAGTTGCAATCTTTTTTCAATCGTAAAATATCACCATAGATATGATCGCCAATATAAAGAATCTCATCACCGCTCACGTTCAGATTTTCGGTAAACTTTTTAGCATTACCGCCTTGATAGACTCCTGGAACTATAGCCCCAGTCACATTAGTCATAGTGCCATTTTCAGGATGAACAGACAAAAAGCGTAAGTTATCATAAAAAAACCGGGGTTTATTTGCTAAAGTAATGACGTATTCAAATAAATCTTGCCAGGTTTCCCCTTTATTCAAAAAGGGAGTTATCGCATAATCCAATAATAGTTTGGTATAGGAGTATTCTGAGTTGGTCAAAATGAAAATCTTTTTTCCATGACGAATAAAATGCTTTAAACCCTCAACGACCGCCTTTTCTTTTATAACGTATTTGTTTAAATCTTTAATAATAATATTTTTTAAACTGCCATCCGAATGAACTTTATCAACACAATATTGCACATCCAGAGCTATAGTTTGATAATTGGGCATTTCATCTGGAAACGCTTCTTTTAAATCCACCAACTGACCATATAAAACACAGAAGGCAATGGAAAATGAAGTATCAATTGCCATGTAATTCGGATCGCCTAAATCAACATAGGTACTTCTGTAGAATTTTTGCTGTTCATTAAAGCTTATTAATTTGGTTCCATGATAACTTTGTCTTATGGCGCCATAACGACTTAACTTTAAAATGTTGCCGTTTTTACTGTCGATAACCAAACCACGTATGGCATCATGATAATTGAATTGCAAATTTTTGATGGCTTCAGGATATTGTTTCAGGTCAACCAATCGTTCTTTAATCAGTTGATACACCAGGGCTTCAAAACTCTCTGAATTATAACGAATTAAGGTGTGATCCATATCCAGACCAATCAACTTGATTTTCTTCATATTTATAATTCTATTGACAAAAACTTTATGTGTATCCATCTGTTTCAAAACCTATAAAATGAGTCTTTTGACCAGGGTCTGTTGACAAGTAATCTATTATACCTACGTGGTGCGGCCTGTCCGCGCCATCCAGAAGATCTCTGGTTACCTCGGACACGCCGCGGTACGTAGGCGTTTGCGAGTAATGAAACAAGTCATTATCAACAACCCCTACTGTTTTCCTGCTTATTTCAAGCTCTTAACATCGTCTACTGAAGCAACCAGCACTTTATCTGCCAAGCGATGGGCAAATAATCCGTTCTCAACTACTCCCGGTATCTGGTTAATACTGTCTTCCAGTGACATGGGTGTAGTAATGGTGAAATTAAATACATCCAGTATGATATTGCCATTATCCGTCACAAATCCTTCTCTGTACTCAGGATCGCCACCTAATTTCACTAATTGTCTGGCAACAAAGCTGCGCGCCATGGGAATCACTTCAACTGCAACCGGGAACGCGCCCAAATGGGTCACAACTTTAGATTCATCCACGATACAAACAAATGTTTGAGCTACATTGGCAACAATTTTCTCACGAGTAAGCGCGCCACCACCACCTTTAATCATTTCTCCGCGCACAGTAACTTCATCTGCACCATCAATGTAAATCGGTAATTCGTGCACCGCATTGAGATCAATTACGGGAATACCAGCAGCACGTAATAAAGACTCAGTTGCTTTAGAGCTTGCAACACAGGCATCAATTCTATGTTTGATAGACGCCAGTTCCTTTATAAAGAAATTTACAGTAGATCCAGTACCCACCCCTACTACCATGTCGTCTTCAATAAAAGCCATGGCTGCTTTTGCTGCTCGGATTTTCAATTCACTCATCACACACTGCCTTTTTGTCTTTGCCTGATTACTTCATACAATGAAACACCGGTAGCCACTGATACATTCAAACTGTCCACCGTTCCTGCCATAGGTAATGAAAACAGGCCATCACAGTGTTCGCGAGTTAAGCGCCTCAATCCTTCTCCCTCAGCACCAAGAGCGATTGCCACAGTACCGGTACAATCTACTTGATACAGTGAACACTCTGCTTCACCGGCTGCGCCATAAATCCAGACACCTTGCTCTTTTAGAATGTCCATGGCTCTTGCCAGGTTCGTTACACGTACCAGGGGAACGGATTCTGCGGCACCACAAGCTACCTTGCTGACTACAGGTGTAATGCTGGCACTTTTATCTTTAGGGATCACGACAAAGTCCACACCCGTTGCGTCTGCGGATCGTAAACAGGCACCTAAATTATGGGGATCAGTAACACCATCCAAAATCAATATTAGACCTGGTTTTTTGCTGGTCTCTAATAAAGAAATTAAATCTGATTCACCATATTCCGGCAATGGACGAGCTGAGGCGACAACGCCTTGATGGGTAAATTCTGAAAAACGCTGATTCATTTTCTGAGCGCTTAATTTTTCAATACTTACATTCGCCTGTTCTGCCTTATCCAATACATCTTGCAGTCTTTTATCAATTCTGTCTTGACTGACAAAGAGCTTATTAATCACTCTATGGGGATTAGCCAATAAAGCAGTAACCGCATGAACCCCATATACAAACTGCTCACTCATTGCTAACTTCATCCTCTGCAGGCTCAAAATCAATTTTACGCTCGTCTAAATCAACGCGTGCGACCAATACCGTCATTTTGTCACCCAAACGATAAACCTGGCCGCTACGAGCGCCAATTAAACGATGTTTTACTGAATCAAAGGTATAATAATCATTTTTTAGCGAGGTTACATGAACCAGGCCTTCGACATAAATTTCATCTAGTTCAACAAAGATACCAAAACTGGTGACAGCAGAGATTCTTCCTTTGAAGACCTGTCCCAATTTATCCTGCATGTATTCGCATTTCAGCCAAGTCACAACTTCTCGAGTTGCTTCATCAGCACGACGCTCGGTCATTGAAGCATGCTTGCCTAGGCGATTCATATCCTCATGAGTATAACTAAACTCATAAACCGGATGATTATCCAATAAATGGCCAATTGCTCTATGAATCAATAAATCAGGAAATCGCCTGATGGGTGAAGTAAAGTGAGTATACGCCGAGTAAGCCAAACCAAAATGACCTTCATTCGCCTCAACATATTGAGCCTGCTTTAGTGAGCGAAGCATGACTGTTTCGATCAAATGCTTTTCAGGCCTGTCACCAATCACACTCATGGTTCGCTGAAAATCTTTTGGTGTAGGTTTTCGACCACCACCCAACTGCAGTCCCATCTCACCTAAAAATTGGCGCAAAGCCGTAATTTTATCTTCTTCGGGAGCTGCGTGAACACGATACAAAGTAGGTATTTCTGCTTTTTCCAGGAATCGGGCAGTAGCAACATTAGCTGCCAACATGCACTCTTCTATTAATTTATGCGCGTCATTACGAATAACGGGAACGATGCATTTAATTTTTTTATTGTCATCAAATTCTATTCTGGTTTCAGTAGTCTCAAAATCCATCGCGCCGCGCAATTTTCGCGTCGTTAATAAAATCTGGTATAACTCATAAAGAGATTCAAGAACAGGCCACAAATGTTGATGTTTTTCATCTGTTTTCTGTTGTTCGAGCCATAAGCCAACCTGAGTATAAGTTAAGCGAGCCTGGGAATGAATGACAGCGCGATAAAAACGAGATCGTGCTATTTTACCATCCATACTAATGGACATCTCGGCTACCATACACAATCTGTCCACATGTGGATTTAATGAACACAATCCATTGGATAGAGCTTCTGGCAGCATGGGCACAACTTTTCCAGGAAAATACACGGAATTACCACGCCTTGATGCTTCCTTATCCAGTGCAGAATCCTGCGCCACATAATTGCTTACATCAGCAATAGCCACATACAACTGAAATCCGCCTTTGGGCTTTTTATAACAATAGACTGCATCATCAAAATCTTTAGCGTCTTCTCCATCAATAGTAACAAAAGGCAGTTTTCTCAAATCAGTCCGATTCTTGAGTTGACTTTCTGTAACCTGTTGCGGAATTTTTGCTACTTCTGCCAAGACATCATCTGGCCATTCAAATGGAATACCATGAGCATGAATTGCAACCTGAATTTCCATGCCTGGAGCCATATGTTCGCCTAAAACATGAATGACTTTACCAATTGCTTGTGCACGTTTATTGGGAAACGCAATTAATTCAACTAATACCATTTGACCGTTTTTAGCACCACTGGCAAATTCGAGCGGGATGGAAATATCCTGAGTCAAACGTTTACTGTCAGGCAAAACGAAATTCACACCATGATCTGTGAAAAATCGTCCAACTACTGTGGCATTGGCATGCTCAAGTACTTCATGAATTTTACCCTCAGGTCTGCCTCGCCGATCGACCCCGGCCTGATATGCAAGCACCACATCACCATGCATTACTGTCCGCATTTCTTTAGCGGAAAGCACCATGTCTTCTCCACCCTCATCGGGGACAAAAAACCCAAAACCATCAGGATGTCCTTGAACAGTTCCACGGCGTAAATTGATTTTTTGCAACAGACAAAACCGTCCTCGTCTGTCCTGCATTATTTGTCCGTCACGTAACATAGCTTTCAATCGAAAACCAAGAGATTCCTGCTTGCTTTCCTCATTCAGATGCAATTTATCAAATAACTGATTTCGCGACATGGGCCGCCCATAGTCATCAAGAACTTCCATAATAAATTCTCGACTCGGTATAGGATCGGCATATTTTTCACTTTCCCGCTTATAAAAGGGATCTTTTGATTTTTTACTCACCTTTCACCACTTATATATTTTATTGTCATAATTAGTACTTAAACACAGTTTAGTCTGTTCTACCACTTATCTATTTAACTAGCAAGAACAGGGCATTTTATAGGTGAAAGGTTTACCTTTTACTTCGCTACCGGTAATTTAAAACCACGCCCACCAATAGCCGCAGTCAACGCTTGCAACGACATGTCTTCACCAGCCCAAAAAGTACCTTCACTTCCAGCAGGAATTTTTACCCCCTTCCACTGACACACTGCAATGGCTCCTTCGCAAGGAACCTGTTGTTCATGGCCTGGCCTCGATTCAATGCAAGTCAATTCAAATGGAGGTTTATCCACTGCCAATGCTGACCAGTTACCGGCCTGCAAACGTGTTGTCCATCCAGCACTGGCACCAGGATTGGTCACTGGATGAGTGATCCAAAGATCAGCACTGGTGAGATTATGGATAAATACCAATTTGCTGCTCTTTGATTTTAAAGTGACCGACTCACCCTGGACAGCAACGGCCTGACATCCATCGGGGAGAGTAGATTCTGCCCACAGGCAAGCAGAGATTAGCAGTAAGCAAAAAGAGAATACTATTCTCATGACCAGCTCCAGAATTATTTTCCAAGATTATTAAGATTATATAGTTATCATACCATTCTGACTAGCGACAACTTCCTTTCGCTCCAAAGAGCGGATTTCCTGTGCACATCCAAATAGCGTTTGTTTTGACTTCGTACGATGGATCTCAACAGTATTAATAACCGGGCTACGTTTTACAGTATCCAGGAGTCCGATTAATTGCTTTCTTTTTACATTAAAACCCAGGCACTCACTATTCATTTGCATGGTTTTAGGGATGTTCACTTCATCAGCGGCCTGTCGACGCGTGAATCCCGGTGTATGATCATCACATAATTTAACTATTTTAGAAGTTGATTGTTCTGCAAAAATACCATAATGCCATAATCGTTTAATAGTTTTTAGCAATCCAAAATAAAACTCACTTATACTTGAATGTAAACTTCCCTCAACTTCAGCTTCGGTTGCACCCTTCAGCAAACGCTTTTTTAATTCCTTATCAGTACAGGTCTTCGCTAAAAGCTCACACCCCTGCCGTGCCAGCTCATATTGCTTATTTTGTCCAAAATAAGTTAATAAACTCAATTCTGCCTGCGGGGATTTCAACTCATTATTTATGATTTTTTTTGCATAAAACTGGGCCATATCGCGCAATACCACCAAATCCAGTTTTTGGGGATTTTTAATCATCGCCTCTTCCAGAGCATCAAATACAACAAAACTTATATCGCGCTGTGGAAATTGTTGTAACAATCCTGAAACGGGATGCAGGTACTCAGTATTATTTTGAAATGAGTCAAAATAGTCCTCTAGTAATTGCAATACTGATTTTTTCTGACCTGAATAATTCAAAAGATAGGCGCAAATCAGGGGGAGTTTTCTGGTATTAATTTCTTTCCAGGTCTCATATATTAAATGCCGCCAGTCCAATAAAACCTGATGATCTTTTAACTCCTTGTTCAATGGAAGCTGAGCACGAAACCACTCTTTTATGCGGGGTAATTCTCCCGCTATTTGCTCCTTGATTCCGTCAGGTATCCAGAATTTTTCAACTAGTTTCTCTAGATAAACTCGCGAAAAAGACAAGCGAGCAAGCGTTTTATTAAACTTCTTTTTAGAATAAAATAATGAGGTCTGTCCCAATCGGGCACTTCTAAATATTAATTCCCCCAGGATTTTATGACCAATTGAAGAATCACTATCTAAAGAGCGTTTTTTACTTAAATGTCGATTAGTGAATTTTGCCAACTCATCTAATTCGCTCTTTTGCCATGCTACTTTTGCAGAGGAAGGTGTTTCCGCTTTTGGAAATAGGACAGCATGCTGTTGTTCTAAAACATGCAACACGAATTTATATTGTGCTGTTCCTTCCCAAAAGGACGTTTTATTTAATACCGGAATAGTAGCAACCAAATGCTTCTTATTAAAATATTGAGTCACTCGGCTGATTTCAGGATTTTTTACTTGCTGAACCGCTGTAAGTGAACGATCATTAAGAAATTCTTTTAGTACAAGTGCAGCACAGTCTTCGCTTACAATCAATTGGTGTAACAATGCATCAAATTTGCCGGCCTTTGTGTCGCTGGAACCTAATTCTTTAAACAATAAAGCAAGAGAATCGCTCAGTACATTATCCAGCTTATTTTTTTTAGCATAAAAGGCAAAACGCGATAAACCTTCTGCAAACCAGGGCTTATCATAATATTTAGCCATGTACTCAGCCAAACACCATACCACATTATGCCGACCCAAAAACTGATGAACATCCGCTTCATACAAGCCACTAAATAATTGGGCACGTTTTTTATCGTGATTTAAAATGCTATGAAATAATTGAATTGCATTAGTTTTATGCCGAATATTGGCCAATAATCCAAATACTTCATCATCACTAAAATGATTGACTATCGATTCAAGGGTGGCTGGATTAATGTCTTTTGCCAGATGTTCTACCGTCGTGGACATACGTCGTTCAAACCACTGGACTTTTGGAGATCCGGCTGTAACCCCCTCAAGGCCATAAAAAACATTCAACGAGTTTTCAAAGAGTACGTGCTGGAGCAATAACGCCAAACCTGCAGGCGATTTATCTAATATCAGTTCAGGAGTTGTTCCCAATATTCGTACACTGAACTCTTTTTGAAATTGTCCTGCACTTCTCACCTGGCCTGATTCGGATAAATACCCAATCACTCTGCCTGATTGATCAAAAAGTGGTTCATTTTCCTGTACGGCCCCGGTTTGAATTAGTGGAAGAGGTTCTTCATTAACATAGGTAATGGCTTCATTAGTATCATTAATAAATCCAATCTTTTGGCCCACTGAATTATATAACCCAATGTCTCTTTTACGCTCCAAATCAACACGTTCAATGGTGACTTGAGAACCATATAAATTAAAACTCTGTAGCGTTTGATTGGGATCGTTGCTCAAAATGGTTACTGACTCGCGTACCTTCTGATAATGTGTTTCTATAGCTCTGATCAACAAATCAAAACGTAAGGAAGGGTACATCTGGCTATAATAGTTATACAACACCCGCAAAGCCTGTTCCCCGTGCTCCTTGCCTTGATTTATTCGCTGATTAGCATGTTCTTCCAATTGAAACAACAATGCATTTACCCTGTATTCAATACACATTTTTAGAGTTTTAAACCGCTTGGCTAACCAATCTTCATTGGGTTCAGATTGTTTCAGTAATCGCAGGTTAATGCGTTTTAAATGTTCCTTAAACTCAGCGGTATTGGAATTTGATTCATCTGAAACAAGGATGTTCTTATTAAATTCGGTCTGACTCAGTGTTAAACTGAGCAACGTATATCGATCAATTAGCTGTTTTAATAGTTCAGATGAACTTGTCGCAACAAAATCAGCTGAAACCAACAACTGCTCTATCATTGATCCACCAAAACATCCCTCGGTTTTAAGAACTGACTTGGCCGGAAGTGACTTAGCCGATGTGGGTATTTGATGTGTCTTAAACAGTATGTCTTCCGGCTGTATTAAACGGTTTTGTATCAACATCAGGCACTGTTTATCAGGCACACTTGATTCATAACAGAATAAAAACAGCAACTCCATAAACATCTGATGTTCTTCCATCCCTCCCTGGATAGTGTTCTTTAAACAATAATCAACAATTAAAAAATACTGAATCGGATTCAAGCCATTTAGAAATTCAATTTGTGTTTCTGAATCCATCTTCTTTAAAAGGTCATGGATCATCATAATAAATGGCAATGCGACAGATGTATCAGGATCAAATGCTGATTGATAATAAGAGCAAATGGCCCACAACGTTTCTAAATGAAGAGGAAAAGGATAGGCATCAATGCTGGCTCTCAATTCAGTCAACTTATCCAGCTCATTGGTTCCTGGAGAAAAAATGAGCAATAAAAAGCGGAGGGACATCATGTCCGTTGCCTGATTTACATAGGAATCAAGATAACGGGTAAACCACCCGGAAAAATCAGGTTGGCGTAAAAACTGAAATAAGCTGTTTCGTTTAATTGCCTCCAATTCCTTATTATTATTACTAAAAAAAACATCCAGCAAAATCTGTACATTGGGATCATGATTCAAGCGAGCTAATGCTCTTAATGAAGGTTCGCTGGACTGTTCAAGTACTTGAATTAATTCATCAGGACCTTGCTTTTGCAAAGCGGTGATTACAGGCCAGGCCTCTGAAAAATCCTTTAATTGATTGCAGATTTGAGAACTGAATGCGCTATTATCAATACCCTCTACGTCATGATGTAATTCAGGAGCGGCAATTAGATATTTTCCTAATTGCTGACGTAATTCCTCGGGAGCATAGCTAGCTACAATTGGAAAAATTGCATAATGTGCAGGAAATTGAATGTTCGAAATGCTCTGGGCATGCTGTTTATTCCAGTTTACAGGAATTTGTCTACTAAAAAAATCCGTTAAAGAATCAGAATCTTCATTAAAATGTTTTAGCAGCCAAACCTTTAAAGCAGGACTTCTTAATTGTTGAATTTGTGATTTTACGATGTCTATTAACAGCTTCATACCACTTTTCCTTAAAACCGCAAAAATCCCTGGCACTTTATTCCATCAAGAACAATAATTTAATATACAGATAATCTGTTGATTTGAACATGTAGAAAGGCACACTTCAATAATATACACACTGTGGTTATAAGATCACTACAATTTTGATAGAATATTAGGAGTTATTGACAATTCATCAATTTATTCCCAACGTCGCGGGACGTCGAATTCGGAATTGTCAACGGCACTTTAACTTAAATCCATAACGCACCCTGATAAGGATGAAACATAATGCATATATGGGTAGACGCTGATGCCTGTCCCAAAATAATTAAAGAAATTTTATTTCGCGCGGCCATACGCACAAAAACCCAGCTGACCTTGGTCGCTAACGCATTCCTCACGTACCCCAACTCACCATTCATACGTTCCGTTCAGGTAGAAAAAGGTTTTGATCAAGCCGATCACTACATCGTCAGTCATTTAAACGCTCACGATATAGTAATAACCGCAGATATACCTCTTGCAGCGGATGTTGTAGCAAAACACGGCTTGGCCATAAACCCCAGAGGAGAAATTTATACGGCAAACAACATCAAACAACGATTAAATTTAAGAGATATAAATGAGCAATTGCGCTCTACGGGAGAACGTATTGGTGGGCCATCAGCATTGAGCATTAAAGAAAAAACTGCTTTTGCCAATGCTCTTGATCGCTGCCTGGCTAAAAAAGCATAACACTATTTTAACACTTAATGACTTATAATTTGACAAACAATCTCCAGCCACCTAGAGTTTAAGTAAATCTTGATTAGGCTATAAACATGAAAAAAATATTCTTCATAATCTTGTTTATTAGCAGTTCTCTACTTTATGGAACCACGGTCAAAGTGGGTTTTATTATTACGCCTCCCTACGCAGTCTATGCAGATGATGACGAAAAACATTTTTATGGGTTTACCGTTGACCTGATGGATGAGCTGTGTAAGAGAATTAATATCGACTGCATCTATAAACCCATCACATTTAATAATGAACTGGCTGAACTGCAAAATGGTACTATTGATCTTGCGTTCACTCAAATACCCATTACAAGCGACGCCACAGGTAATTTTTTATTTAGTCTTCCTTATTTAATCAGTGATGGTCAATTTGTCACACTAAGTCAAAACAAAATTGATACTGTCAGCGATCTGAAAACTAAACGTATTGGCGTTATTACTGATACCTTGTATCAAATACTGCTTAATTCAAATTATGATGATGGACAAATCACGCGATATTCAAATTTTTCAGATATGGTATCAGGGCTTGAAAATAATAAGATTGACGCTATTTTTATTAATAATCACCTGGCCCATTATATGATTTATAATGTGTCATTAGGTATCAAAATGATTGGCAAACAAGTTCCTATTGGAGAGGGTTATGGAATACTCGCACTCCAAACCAATAAGGCATTAATTGATAATATTAACAAGGCTCTTCTCAGCATGGAGTCTGATGGAACTTATCTCAATATCTACACACTATACTTTGGTGAAGATAAGTAAGCATTTCTGCACCTAACCAGGTTCTCTTATCCCCTTTGAAAGAATGCTGGATTCACCCCCACAAATAAGGTTAAACTATTCAGCTTTTTAATCAGTAGGATAGATTATGTACCACGATATCAATCCCTCAGTTATCACTGATCTACATAAAAACTGCATCATCCAATGGAAATCTTCAGGGATCGAATACCAACATAAACAATTTCATCAACTGGTTGAAGAAAATCATGCATTTAATTATCAATTATGGCATGCCGAAGATCGCGCTCGCAGAGATGACATGGGTTTTGAATTTGTGTATCAAGCGAAACGAGAAATAGATGCCTGTAATCAATTAAGAAATAATCGCATGGAGGCTATGGATGAATGGCTGTTTCATTTATTGCAACCAGCAAATCCAACTCAATGTCCGGTTAATTCAGAATCACCAGGGATGATTATTGACCGTCTATCCATATTAGCCTTGAAGTCCTATCATATGGCCTTACAGACAAAACGCTCTGATGTCAGCGAAGAGCATAAAAAAACCTGTACTCAGAAATTGGCCATCATACATAATCAATTAGAGCAATTATCACTTTGTCTGGGACAACTTCTTAATGAAGTACAAGCAAAAACACGTACTTTTAGAATATATCACCAGTTTAAAATGTACAATGACCCTACGTTAAACCCTGAATTGTACTCTGCGGGCTAGAGGTATATATTGAAAAATCCTGTTCACTTTTAGCGTGGCGGATATCTGATTTGGTTGATTTATTATTAAAAAATCCATAATGTTTCGAGGTAGTGGGCGACGATTTCTGGGAATCAGTCCGGAGATTTTTGCTCTGGATTGACTCCCCTGGCGTCTCGGTTTGCAGCACTACCTTGGCGGTGACAGGATCTTTGACCGTTTGTGGTTCTACATCAGCCGCAAGATCTACCTGTCCTAATGGGGCGCGTCCTAACCCTCTTGCCAAGGCTCTGAGCGACAGGATCAAACCGAAGAATAAGGCACTGAATACCGATAAAACATACATTATTGGCGTATCCTGGTAATGCCCCTGATCGTCCATTTCCTGTAATGGATTCCCCGCAAAATCAACAAATTTTTGTCCTTTGCCAAAACCGGAAAATAAGGAACGGAATACTTCAAACCATTCTTGAAAGAAAAACTGAGGTGACCGATCCAGAAAGAGACCGTCTTTAAGCGACTGTTGAAAAGAATCCGGCTCAAGTAAATTAGCAGTTCCATCCAATAGATTATTCTTCATATCTATCAATTCATGATAGGGATGATTTTCTGGATCATCCTTTTTGTTTAATTGAATATAAGTTGAAACCAGGGAATGAATTGCGAAACTTACCATAAATACAAGACCAAGAATGACGCAGCTGACAAGTAAAGCTGGCGGGAACGCGATACCAGTTAATACCAGTATCGATCCAACTAAAAACAAGATACTTGCCAAAGCGCTGTAAGCATATAATCCATTTTTTATCCCTAATAATGCAGCAGATAAATAAGTACGGGTTGATTGCTGTTTCAGCACATTTCGCTTTTCTTCAAAACTGTTGATTAACTTATAAACGTCCATTTCCAAACAACGAATGGCAATCAGGTCCTCTAAACTATGATTGAATTTGCCTCTCAATGCTAATAATTGCGCGTAGCTGGTTTCCATTACCTTGGTAATCAAAGCCAGTTCGCATTTGGTCTGAGTGACAAACAATCTGAGTTGAAAATCATATTCTTCATATAAACGAGTAACAACACAGGCAACAGTATATATAGCGCAAATAATGGCCATGGAGGTCAACATGGGTGACGATAATATCGCCAGTCCTAATACGCCCACATACAGATACAATCCATCAATAAAACCACCTGCGGCTACTGCAGCAAAAGCCAGGCATCGTGTATTAAATGACTGACGTTTCATTTGTTTCAGATAAGTTTCACTTTCTTCCTGAGTTAATGTCCGCAATTTTTTGATTTCAAGCAATAATTCCGCATTGGCAGTCATCATGACCTTTCGGTCTTCCACCATTTTTCGCAGCCAGAATCGATTGGCTGCGGCAAAAATGCCCAGGAATAATCCAACCGGGGCGATAAGATATTTTAAATCGATACCACCAATTAAACTGATGGCTACTATCGCGCTTCGAAACCCTTTGTAGGCATTTTTCAGACCTTTCATAATGTCACGGAAATAAGGCCAGGCTGTAGCGATGAATTTTTTAACATAATCATTCTTTTCTTTTTCAAATCGGGTTGCCAGGAAAGAAAATGAAACCAGGAATAGAGATTCAATGGAGATTGCGATGATTCCGCCAGGGGTCATCATTATGTCATGCATCAAATCATTGCTACCGTTGGGAATACACAGGTCAAAGAAATATTTGAACATGCTGTAAGAAGAACTGAGGGAATCTAAAATTGCGTAGGCGTAATATACAGTGCGATCTTTATCGAGTTTTTCTGCCAGGATTCGACTTTGCGCGTCGATACGGCCAGCAATTGCTAGAATGAAAACTAAATCTACAGGTTTTATAGCTTGATTTTCATCACTCTTAAGAGACATTCGTGCACATATGGGCCATCAGCTAAGATTGCGCAACATTGTATGCATTATTGCTCTTGATGTCAATAAACTTTTCAGCCTGAATTAAAAAAATACAAATAATTAGGGCGGTTTTAGATTTTATCACAATCAAAGAGAAAAAATATGAATAAATTTCAAATTTCTTTAACTAATCTCATTCACGTACTGTGACTTAAGACGCAAACCTGATACGATATTGCACTAATAATTACATATAACCCTAATTGAGGATTAGATGAGATCAATACTTGCTCTCTTTTTATTTATGTCACTATTGACTGGACCCATTATGGCAAAAAGTGAAGTACAGATTTATGGTTATGTTGAGAAAGCTACCTTAGTTGATAAAAATCTCACTCTTTCAGCAAAATTGGATACTGGTGCAAAATCAGCATCATTAAACGCAGTAAATATCACTGAAATCGATGTAAAAGGGGTGCCTTATTTACGTTTTACTGTACCCACTAAAAATGGCGACCATATTTTTGAGTGCGAATATATAGGTAAAGTTAAAATTAAAGTCAGAGCCAGCGAAACAAATCCCGGGTTATTAAAATCCACTCCCATCAAGCGTCCAGTGGTTCTACTAAATGTCAAACTGGGAGATAAAGTCAGAGCCATTCAGGTTAATTTAACGAACCGAAAACGCTTCCTATACCCATTGCTTCTGGGAAGAGACGCAATTATAGATTTCGATGGTGCTGTTGATCCCGCCCTTACCTTTACTTTGAAATCCAAGAGCCTTACTAAATAATGAAAAAAAACACGCGACATGTTTACGGCCTGATCCTTACCCTGTTCTTATTGGGTTCTGGAATATTTTTATACCGACATATTATTTTGGATGTTCCTTTAACAGACACTGAAACAATAAACAGCTGGATGGTTGAATCCAATTTACGCTTTACTGCAGACAACAACACCCCGATTAAAGCCAGTTTTACAATTCCTTATTTACCCCCTCACTTTGCTATCCTTGATGAATATTTTGTATCCAGAAGCTATGGGGTAACCACCAATTTAAATGGTTATAACAGAGAAACAGTATGGTCTATCAGGCGTAGCCATGGTGCTCAATCACTTTATTACCGGGCGATTTTTCGGCAGACAGACAGTGATGAATCCTCATTACCCAAACCTTCTGTAATCAAATCACAACCCTTGGATGACAGCCAAAAATCTGCCGTTGAAACCATTACCAACCAGGTCAGACAATCATCTGCAGATATTCAGACTTTTGCTCAGAGCACCATTAAAGAATTAAACAAAAAAGATGGAAATGCCAAATTATTAGTTGGGAATGAGTTCAACGATGAAACCATTATCAATGCAACCATTCTATTACTTAATCAATCCAAGATTTTTGCTATTCCGGTGAAGGGTATTTATCTGAACCAGCAAAGCAAAGCAGATTTGAAATCATTACTGGCAGTATTTAATGGAAAACGCTGGATCTACATCAATCCAAGAACTGGCGGTGCAGGATTACCCAAGGAATTTCTCATCTGGCAATATGGTAATGATCCCCTATTTAATGTAACAGGTGGTAACAAAGCACAATTCTCTCTTACAGTGTCACCAACTCCTATTAATGCGCTCAGCGTAGCCAAATCAAGAGGATTACAATCCGATTCCCAACTCTTGCGATTTTCTCTACTCCAGCTACCAGTGAATGTCCAGGCAACCTATAAAATCCTGTTAACGGTTCCTATCGGTGCCTTCATTATCCTGTTATTACGCAATTTCGTAGGTATAAAAACCTTTGGTACCTTTATGCCGGTATTAATCGCTTTGGCATTTAGAGAAACACACGTGGTCTGGGGAATAAGCCTCTTTATTATCATTGTATCCTTTGGTTTGCTCGCCCGGTTTTATCTGGATCAGTTAAGACTGCTCCTGGTGCCGAGGTTGGCTGCCATACTCACGGTAGTCATCCTGTTGATGATATTCATCAGTGTGGTCAGCCAGAATCTTGATCTGGACTCCGGATTATCCGTTGCTTTATTCCCGATGGTTATTTTAACTATGACCATTGAACGGATGTGTATTACATGGGATGAGCGAGGGGCATCCGAAGCGATTAAATCAGGCGCCGGCAGTCTGGTCGCCGCTGTTTTATCTTATTGGGCAATGAGTTACGAACCCGTTCAATACTTGGTATTCGCATTCCCTGAACTGCTTCTAATTCTCCTGGGCTTTATTTTATGGTTTGGTCAATATCGCGGTTATAGACTCTCTGAATTGAAACGGTTTAAAGCACTTGCGAGCGCTATAGAATGATTCGTCTCTTTCGTCGTTTAAAAAATCACGGAGTTTTGAGTATTAATCAGCGGAATACCGATTTTGTCTTGCGTTATAATCCAAGAAAATTATTCCCTCTGGTTGACGATAAACTTAAAACTAAAAAGCTTGCTTTAAAAGCTGGAATTGCAGTTCCGCCGTTGTACGACATCATAGAAACAGAACAACAAATCCGCAACATTGAAGAACGATTTTCTCCATATAATGATTTCGTAGTTAAACCTGCGCGAGGATCTGGTGGTGATGGTATTTTAGTTTTTAAGGATAAAGTATATGGCCGCTATCGACAAATTAATGGCAAACTGACTACCCATCAAGAATTAAGTTATCATCTGTCATGCCTTTTATCAGGTGCTTATAGCCTGGGTGGATCTTCAGATTATGCCATCATCGAAAAACGAGTCGTTGTAGATCCCGTTTTTGCTGAAGTCAGTTATGAGGGCATTCCTGATATTCGTATCATCACTTTATTGGGCTATCCCGCAATGGCTATGGTACGATTGCCTACTCGCCTTTCTGGCGGAAAAGCAAATCTGCACCAGGGAGCAATTGGTGTTGGAGTTGATCTTGCAACTGGAAAGACTCTCGGAGGTGTGTTCCAGAATGACACCATTGATTATCATCCGGATACATTAAATCCGATAGTTGATATCGAAGTACCCTACTGGAATAAAATCCTTGAAATTGCATCAAGTTGCTACGATTTAACTGGATTGGGTTATCTTGGCGTTGATATTGTATTAGATAAAGATCATGGACCTTTAATGCTGGAGCTTAATGCGCGGCCAGGATTAAATATTCAGATAGCCAATCGAGAAGGTGGATTAAATCGCTATAGGGCTATTGAAAACCGCTTTATGGAACATGGGCACGAATCTACAACGGATAAAGTAACGTTCAGTCGGGAGCAATTTGCTCGTTAATAAAGAGAATAATCTACAGAATTTAAGAAAACGGCCTATTAATTGAGGTGTAAGCATTTATTTCTTCGAATATTTTTTGTCGTGTGTTCAGCCAATCAATTTGTTCATCAAGGACTTTTAAAGTTTCTGAAGGAGCAACGTGTTTACGATTTTTTTGCATTTCCTCCCAGAACACTCCTCTAACAGAATAACCCTGCCTGGCTCTCTCTATAGCTGGGGTGAGGCAACTTCTTTCTACAGCTTGTTGTAATTGATGCTTTTCATTAGTCAATTCATCCAGAACTAATTCTTCGACTTGAATTCGCTCTCTTATACTATGCCAACCCTCTTTTTTAAGCTCATTTTCAAATTCTTTTCTAATGATGTCTTCAGTAGTTTCAGCAGCCATACGACCAACACGCACATTCGACTGATCCAAAGCATAAGGCATACATTTACCAATCATTCTAAAGAAATTTCTTGCAAACATATGTTATAACCTTAGTCCAATGTGCACCATATTATGCCAAAAAAAGGTTTTTTTGTAAACCATACCTGATAAATTTAAAAATTTTTATTCAATTTGGTTTTAAATTGACACATACTGTAATATAATCTCTCATCTAACATTTATAGAGATTGATATGTTTGGAAAAGGTATCTCTTCTTATTTTTTTCGTTCGAAAGCCCCCCACACTCCAGTAAATCCAAAAAAATGGTTTGATCAACAACTGACGGAAAGCGGATTAAAAGATAAGATTTCCAGTGAACATTTAAAAAAATCTCAAGCTACCGTTAAAGTATTTTTCAATAAAAATTATTTCCCTGATGAGTTGGCTGTTCAACATTCTTTAACAAAAATACCTGCGGTCAATGTTTCAGGTGATCGCTCAGGTTATTTTCAAAACGGAATGAGCTTCCCGCAAAATCCTGATTTTTTTGCGACCATTCCTAACGATCATCCAGAATTATTATCCCCATTGGAACGGCTCACATCGGCAAAAAAGCTGGTTTATTCAGATAGTCTGGTTTTTGCCACTGGAGGTTATCCATTTATTAACCCATTAAAATTATATCCTCAACCCATCAACGTTGGACTTTTTTCACTCGCTGGCGCTGCCTTTGAAAACAATTATCTCCATTATCGATTGTTTATGCTTGACCGCCAAAATTTTAAAATTGATATCGCTAGATTTGAATCATTGTTTAAGAACCTGCCCACTGAATATAAAGAAGCACAAAGGGAATTAGGTATTTATGATTTAAACCAATCACTTATACGTATCAGAACTGGGTTACCTTACCTCGCCAGAACAGCATCCGGAACGTATTACCCATCATTTACCCAATCGAATGCAGTAATTTTTCAATCAGAAGCCTATTTTCGTCATTTGTTGGAAGACACCTCATTACTTTTAACCTCTGTTAATGAGACCGCCAAAGCGGCTGGCAAACCCGCTTTATTAAAAGCAACGGCTGTCGGTATGGGATTTTTTGCCAAAATTGATGGGCATTATGAAATTCAGCATATGCTCTACCCTTATTTTCTTCGAGCATTTAAAAAATTACTGAATGAACAAACCTATTCCTGGATTGCTAAAGTTGAATTTCCAACATTTAGCGAATTGCAACAGATGCAGTTTGACTCTGTCTTTGAAGATTTTTATAACCGCATTGAGGTAATCCAATCAGGTAGAGATGTATTACAATTCTCTAAAGAAGAAACGGAAGTCTATTTTCCCTGTGCCGTAAATCCTTCCGATGCTTTTGCATATACTGGCAATGAATGGGGATTTGGCAGCGTTGAATCGATGATAGGTAACAACAGCTCCTTACGTTTTGATCAAGTACCCCATGCTAATCCATTACTGTTAAGTATTCAGCATCATATTCCTGTTACAATAATGGGGGATTACCATGCGGAAATTGAAACAGCGGACGTACCTGAACTATTAACTCACCGCTTCAGATAAAAACAGAGAGACACATGCAAACTACAGCATTGATTAGATGCCTAAATCTCTCTTTAAATCATGATTCATGTAGACGATAACAGTCTCAGTGAAAGAAGGAATTTATAGTGCTGAAATGCAACGAACTCAGCACTATAAGCATAAAAACATTGGTTGTTACAGCGAACAACTTTCTTTAGTCATGTTTAGGAAATGTCCGACGGCATCAATTATTTTTTCATCACCATCGACTCGATGAGCTAAACGTTCAGCTGATAAACCGGTATAAAGATGCTTGGAGAATGCTGCAAATGTCTCCTCACTACCATTAACCAACAACCAATTAAGGATATTCCGTTCTGTAGCAAAGTCACTTTTACGCATTGATGTTGGAAGATCTTTATTAAACTCGACCATCAGATTAGGAACCATTCGCCCATCTAAAAATTTAGTCTGAAAAGTTGGGCAAGTGGAAGCGAGCCATTGATCCAATGTTAAATCCTCCAGTACCAATTGCTCATGTTCTTTATCCAGGCCATCAATCTCAATACCCGTTTGGATCTTCAACAATCCTAAACAAGTTGCTGGTCCGTAAAATACATGAATCCATGATTGTGCTGTATGTGTTTTATTATCTTCCAAGAATTGTTCTAAGTGTTTCAGAGACGAACAAGCACCCCATCCAAAAGGTTTGTCATTATATTTTTGATAATTTTCAACATCAGAAAACCGTAAAGACAATAGTTCATCTTGTGTAGAACGCGCCAACAAACCGCCCTGCCTATGTAATAAATCATGGCTACGGCCGTCTACGCGAAACAATAGCTTAGGTTGTTGCAATTTAACTAAAGGATGTCCTACTTTAGGATTTCCTAGATTTTGGAGAGTATTCCCTAACTCACAAGTTTTATCTTTTAATCTTTGTTTAACCTGAGAAAAGAACTTTCCGGAATACATAAGCTGCCTCTTTATAATAACGATGATGTGTAACGATGAAATAATTTTTCTTCTCGTTTTCAAAGTGATTATAACTGGCAATTATTAACTAAAAATTAAGCACAGTGCTCTTTTTATTAAATAATTTACTGAAAATAGAACTTGTTACGGTTTATGGATAGTGATTCAACCGGCTGCATGTTCAATAAACATTCTCTTAATGGAGTTTATCTCATTGCACATGCGCAAACCCAATCCGCGTAAGGCGGTTATAGGTGTAAAAGAGTGAGTAAATAATTGTTTAAAGCCCTCCATTAACATAATGGTTTGCCAAACAGCATGCTTCCGTTCTCGTTGATAGGCACCCATTATTTTGTTGGAGCTTAATGTATTCTGACCTTGATCAAGGATTTTGAGCCAGGATGCTATATCTGCCAATCCCAAATTAAGTCCTAAACCGGCCAATGGGTGGATGGTATGAGCGGCATCGCCAAGCAGTAACCACCGTTTTCCTGTGTATTGTTTCACATGCCTCATTCGTAACGGAAATTGATGACGAAGGCTTACCAACTCAACTTTGCCGAGTTGTTTTGCAAAAGCTCGCGTAATTTCAGTATTAAATTCATCTTCACCAAGAGCCATCAATTTTTGTGCTCGAACCGGGTTAGTTGACCATACTATGGAGCATTGATGGGCATTAGCTAAAGGTAAAAAGGCTAATGGGCCGTCCGGGTTAAACACCTGATACGCTGTTTTTAAATGCGATTTTTCCGTTTGTACTGTTGCAACCAAAGCATTTTGATTATAAGACCAACTGGTTAATTCAATGTTTAATTTATTACGTGTTGGCGAATTTGCTCCGTCAGCAATCATCAATAGTTGCCCTTCCCAGACAATATTTTGACTGCAAATCATGACCCCGTTTTCACTATTCGAAACGTCATCAACGGCACAATTGGAAAATAAACTGATGTTTGATTCCACTGACGCCTGTTGCAATAGCCCTTGTTTTAATATGGATTCTTCGATAATAGAGCCTAAATTTTGTTCAGCAATGATACGTGAATCAAAATCGATGTACGCACCACTCTGAGCGTCCCAGACATGCATATGAGTGTATGGGGAGATGCGGGCAGCATCCAAAATATCCCAAACCCCCAATTTTCGAAATAAAGACTGTGAGGCTTTGTTAATCGCATAAACACGTATATCCGTAGTCGACACATCTGCCTTTAATGGTCCTGCATCAATGACCGCAACAGAGTAATTTCGCTGAGCCATGGCAATTGCTGCAGTTAATCCGACGATTCCGCCGCCTACTACAAGCACATCAAATTTCTGGCTCATTTTAACTCCTGTTCACTTAAGGCGATTTCACAGACCAAATCAGGTATAACACCACCAAAACCGCGAGCATAGCGCGCAAGTATATTTTTTAGAACTGGAATATTATCAAGGGCAATAAGTCCGATATTTCGTGCCAGGCCAACTCCTGGTAAACGGCTGGTGAAGAGTTGAATCAATCCATCCGTGCAGCGAGTAATCACCTGTTGATCATGATGTCTTAACTGAAGATACTCATCCAACATATCCGAATTCAACCCATGTTTGGCTATACATTGAGCGAGAGTTGCCACATCCCGGATTCCCAGATTAAAGCCCTGACCGGCAACGGGATGCAACGTATGCGCCGCATTACCCACAAATACAACTGGCCATTTAGTTTGTTCGGGCATCAGAACCTGCTTCAGGGGATAGGTAAATCGTTTCCCGACTTGAACAAATCGCCCTAATCGATAACCAAATGCCTGCTGTAATTCTTTAATAAAAGAGCCATCACTTAACTCCATAAATTCTTTTGCTTTTTCTGGAGCCATAGCCCAAACCAGTGACATTTTATTAGTCTGCATGGGGAGAAGAGCAAGAGGTCCATGAGCGGTAAATCGTTCATAGGCCTTGAAATTATGAGGTTTTATCAAACCAATATTGGCAACAATGGCATTCTGCTCATAACTTTTGGACTGTACCGTTAATGTACATAATTTTCGGATTATAGAATCAGCACCATCCGCAGCAACAATCAATTTTGCTTCAATACTGATTTCTCCAGATTGCGTCAAAACTGTTGCTGTCTTATTAGCGAGATCTAATGCATGGACAGTTGCAGGGGCCAATATCTGATTTTTTGCCAATAATTGATGCAATGCCAGATTAATATATTGAATTTCGACTACGTAACCTAAAGGATTATGTTCTTCACCCTGCAATCGGGATACACCAAAACGATACTGATCGGATACATGAATCATGGTAATTGGCGTAGCATATTCTTTAAGAATATCCCACACACCAAGCATGTTTAATATACGCTTGCTGGCCGGAGATAAAGCGATAGACCTTGCATCAAAATCAGGATTGACTTTATCACTAAAAGGTTTCGATTCAACCAATAAAGTACTATACCCTAAACCGCGCAAAGCAAGCATTAAGGTAGCACCGGTCAAACCCCCACCAACAATGAGAATATCAGTTTGTTTATCAGCCACGCATCAAAGCCTCAATTTCTTCCACATCAACAGGTAACGCTGCAGTTAACACTTCATGTCCTGAAGAAGTAACTACTACGTCGTCCTCTATACGAACCCCTATATCCCACCAACGCTTGTCTACACCATTCATTCCTGCGCTAATGTAAATTCCAGGCTCTACAGTTAATACCATGCCAGGCTCAAGCGGCCGCCATTCATTATTGATTTTATAGCGACCTGAATCATGAACATCAAGACCCAGCCAATGTCCTGAGTTATGCATGTAAAAGGGCTTATATGCTTCTTTTTCAATCAGATCATCCACTGTTCCGTGTAAAAGTCCTAATTCAGCTAAGCCTGTGGTTAATATTCTAACCATAATTTGTTGAACCGAATTCCAGGGCAGTCCGGGCTTAATCGCCGCAATACCGGCTTTTTGAGCTTTAAGTACTAATTCATAAATGCTTTTTTGCTCGGGGCTAAATGTACCATTAACAGGAAAAGTTCGAGTAATGTCTGCTGCATAATTACCGTATTCACCACCAGCATCAATAAGTACCAGATCACCTCGTCTTAATGGCTTGTTGTTATCAGTATAATGAAGAATACAGGCATTCTCACCACTACCAACTATAGGATCATATGCGACACTTCGGCATCCATGGCGGCTGAATTCATAAATCAACTCTGCTTCTAACTGATATTCATGCTCCATATCTTTACATAACTGCATCGCACGTTTATGGGCACTTACTGAAATACTGGCCGCCCGCCGCATTAAATCAAGTTCCGCTTCGCTTTTGAACAAACGCATTTCACTGATTAGAGGCTCCAGATCACAAAAAGTCTCTGGTGCTTTTATCCCTTTTCTGACTTGAGATTTAATTGTATTCAGAATCAACATTAACCGTTTTTCTAATGACAAATCCCTGCCCAGGATAAAGTAAACCGCAGACTTCCCACTCATGAGTTTAGGTAATTCTTCATCAAGGCTGCTAATAGGATACGCAAAGTCCATACCTAACTCGCTGACAGCGCCATCCTGACCCAGACGTTTTCCTGTCCATTGCTCCTGGGCAGGGTTTCGTGGGCGACTAAACAAGATGCTTTGACTTGACTTACCGGAGGTGATCACCAGTAATGCATCCGGCTCATTAAAACCTGTTAGATAGTAAAAATCACTATCTTGTCGAAATCTATAGTGCGCATCACCATTACGCAATAATTCATGCGACGCTGAAATTATAGCGATGCTGTCATCGGTTAATTGCAAGGCTAATTTTTTTCGTCTGGTTTCGTATTCGTTAAGTACATACTGCATATAAACATCCTTTTAAATTAATGGGTTGTTTCCGAACCGCCTCGTTCTCTTTCATTCATAACTAAATCACCATGCAAACGAATGACCGCTAATCGCGCATATTCACTCACTTCCATCAATGCTTTCTCATCTTCTTCATCAACATCCAGAGTCTCGCAATCCAACTCGGCAAATTCAATTATGTGCTGGAGTGCTTCCTGGGCTTCCTCTTCATAAAATTGATCCGCCCCCACTCCGGCCATGGTCAAACCTTGAGTAAAGCCTTCACACCACTCACTAAAAGCCTGAGCTCGTTCCACTAATGACTCATTATCATCAGGGAGTAACAGTTCAAACTCAAAATCAAAATTGTTTATTTGTTGCTGACTTATCGTATAAACAGAAAACATAACCAATAAAGCATTACGGCTTTCTTCGTCTTTTTTATTATTCAATAAGGCACGTAAATAAGCCTCACCCTGACTGTCTGCACCAGCACAGAGATAGCCACACATCATCCCATGTAATTCACTTCCGGATATACTTAATGACAATACAGCAATAGATTCGGCAAAATCAGTGTACTCAGGTAAATGCAAGTGGGTATTTTCTACAGACATAATTCACTCATTTCAAAAATTATTAATGATAACCGATTTACAGTGAGTGTTCACCTGCATTGATTGCTATGATAAGGATTTCTCACTATTTGCTGCATTCCTGCAAAATTGTTACTATTTAATTAGCACGGTGCTACTGCAAAGGCATAATAATGACTCATATTAAATCCTGTAAAGTTAAAATACTAAATAAATCATATGAAATAAAATGCCCGGAAGGTGAGGAAACCAATTTACTGCTCGCTGCCGAAAAACTCAATGAGCAAATGCAGATTAATAAAACCAAGTTTAAAACACTGGATAATTTTCATAATTTGTTGCTTGCAGCTTTAGATATTGGTCACGAATTAATCCTGTGCAAAACGGAGCAAGAACAACAACGACTTAAAGTGACTCAATTTATCACTTCTTTAGAAAATAAAATTAATAAGACGGTGGGTGGTGAGGCCGATAATCTGCCACAAACTGATTAATCATGTAGTTTACTATAAGTCATTCTATAATAAACATATTGGAATTTTTGAAAGGGATTCATGATGCGACGTCAATGGTATATTGGTTTTGGAGTAGTATTACTTACTTTAATGGCTCTCTTTGCAATGTTTCATGACATCAGGTGGTTTATCGGATTCCTGATTCCTTTAATCATGCTGTGGATTTATGATCTTTGTCAAAAAAAGCACAGTATCTTGCGTAATTTTCCCGTATTAGGTCACGTCCGATTTTTTCTTGAATTTATTCGACCTGAGATTCAACAATATTTCGTGGCAACCGATGAAAGTGAACTTCCTTTTAATAGAGAAATGCGTTCACTTGTTTACCAACGAGCAAAAAATACACGTGATACCATTCCATTTGGAACAGAACGCGATATCTCCAGTGTAGGTTATACCTGGGCTCTGCACTCTCTGGTACCCAAGCACGCAGCGGAAGTAGAAGACAGAATTATGGTGGGCGGACCGGATTGTAAAAAACCCTATAATGCATCTCGATTAAATATTTCAGCTATGAGTTTTGGATCCTTATCGGCAAATGCCATTATGGCCCTGAACAAAGGAGCGATGATTGGTGGTTTTGCTCATAACACGGGAGAAGGGGGATTAAGTCCCTATCATTTGCAGGGTGGCGACATTATTTTTCAGATAGGAACTGCGTATTTTGGTTGTCGTGACGAGGATGGCAATTTTAATGACAATGAATTTATTACAGAAGCCAATCGCAATGAAGTTAAAATGATAGAAATCAAACTGTCACAAGGGGCTAAACCCTCTCATGGAGGGATATTACCGGCAGCCAAATTAACTCAGGAAATTGCCACAGTACGGAAAGTTAAGATGGGGAAAGATGTATTATCCCCAATCGCTCATTCTACCTTTGATACTCCTGTAGGGTTGCTGGAATTTGTCAAAAAACTACGCGATCTTTCTGGAGGAAAGCCTATTGGATTTAAATTATGCATTGGCCGCAAAGATGAATTTCTCGCTATTTGCAAAGCCATGCTTAAAACACACATATTTCCTGATTTTATTACCGTAGATGGGGCTGAAGGAGGAACAGGTGCTGCACCTGTAGAATATTCCAATTTCATTGGCACCCCTTTGGAAGCTGGGTTGGTATTTGTGCATAATGCTCTTGTAGGGATAAACGTCCGCGATAAAATTCGAATTATATGCAGCGGTAAAGTAACGAATGGCTTTGATTTGGTTACCAATATTGCCCTGGGAGCTGATATGTGTAACTCTGCCAGAGCTATGATGATGGCCGCCGGCTGTCTGCAATCAAAACAATGTAATGCCAACACCTGTCCAACAGGAGTTGCAACCCAAAATAAACGATTGCAATTTGGTTTAGTAGTCGACGAAAAAAAATATCAAGTGGCCAACTTTCACAAAAATACCATCAAAAGTTTCTTAGAAATGGTTGGTGCATTGGGCTTGAGTAATCCCAGTGATTTACGGCCAAACCATATCATGAGACGCATCAGTGTCAATGCTGTAAAACCATTCAATGAACTTTATGAATATCTATCTCCAGGTCAATTGCTTGGCGATAACATTCCGGACAGTTTTAAAGAATTTTGGGAAATGGCGAATCCGGAAAAGTTTTAACCAAATAGCATAGAAATGCAGTTCCGACTGATTGATTAAGAATAATCAATATGATCATCATCATACCAACAACTATGCTATACTCATTTTATGTTGTGCTAATTATTCCAGACTCATAACAGGTGATCATGATAGTCATCATCGAAGGAATCGATATATGGACATTAGAGAACACTATTTAACTAAAAATCGCACACATGAGGACATCCGGAGGGGTGGAGCCATTGGGAATCTCAATGAAGGAATAGAAATAATACTGCATAACATACCTACCCGTTTAATTGCCTGGCCTGGAAATGGCTTTCAAACAGAAAGTATCCATGTATTAACATTAGCCCCTGGCTTAGAAAGTCCAATGTATCGCTATCAGATCTCAGAAGAAGCCTTATTATGTATGCAAGGAAAAGGCGAAGTCTTTCTTCATGATCAATGGGTAGAAATTGAGGCAGGTGACATTGCTTATTTTCCTGAAAATATTCTTCATGGTGTACGAAATCCAGCTAAGAATAAAGAAGATTTTGTATTAGTAAATTCTATTACCCCACCTTTAGTCAGCCTGTATGAACAATCAGGATTTTATATTCAGGAATTAGGGAAAATTGATTTTGATGCGGCTGAAGTGGCAAAAGATAAAATTATTCCTGGTACTTTGTCTACAGAAAATCAAATGCATTTTAACGACTCCCATCCGAAACTGCGTGCCTGGAATATGAAGGCCAGCGAAGTAAGGAGTAAGGGAGCATTATTCAATGTATTTATGGGTGCTGAATTCACAGCCAATGGCAGTCCGATGCGTTTTGTCTTATGGCCAGGTCATGGTGCGCGTCAATGCGGGTTTCATTTAACGCGTTGTTCCCCAGGCGATTTATTTGCT
The DNA here is from genome assembly GCF_001467955.1 of Legionella quateirensis. Taxonomy (GTDB): domain Bacteria; phylum Pseudomonadota; class Gammaproteobacteria; order Legionellales; family Legionellaceae; genus Legionella; species Legionella quateirensis. The sequence goes on from NZ_LNYR01000006.1 coordinate 371,207, forward strand.
GCCCATACTCACCCTGTTTCTGATGAGTGCGTCATCATTTGGGCTGGTTCAGCTCGTGGATTTCTGGATAACCACTGGATAGAAATGTACCCACACGATTGTTTGCTGGCACCTTGTGGCGTTCCTCATGGAGGTCCATTAAATATAAAAATTGAAACAGAGGGATTGCATGAAGCAAAAACTGAAACACTTTGGGGTGGATTCGCTTCACCGCCTCAAGGTGATTTATATCTTCGCGCAAATTATAGTAAAAATCAGGTAGTCGAAGATCCGCCTGCGATACGATTTACTGATATAGAGCCAATAAAATAAATGAATATTAAAAACAGCCTTACACCAAGCTCCATTATTCTGAAAAGTCATGTCAACAGATATACTTTTTTAGGTTTGGCCATTGCTGTAAGCAGTATATTAATTGCCAGCCTGATCGTTTCCTATCAAATGACTGGCTATGTGAATTTAGCTGGATTTATTGAAGCACAACGTTCCAATCCGGCCATATGGGTATTAGATTTAACGCCCTTCATGTTTGTATATTGGGGCCAGGCATTCTGTGAAGGGCTCGTAAACAGAGCGCAAACCTTATTGGTTGATCAAACCAGAGAATTTTTAAATATCAGTGGCAATCTGGAGTTAAAACTCAGATATGAAAGTAATCATGACAATTTAACGAGCTTACCGAATAGCCGCATGTTAAGTGAACAGATTAAACATGGAATGGAACAATTAGGTACACAAGGACAACTGGCTCTCATAATAATAAAAATTAATGATTTCCAAAATATTAATTATAATTTTGGGACATTTAATGCCAACTCGGTATTGAAACAATTTGCTGATCGATTAAAAAACCTGTTAATCGACCCTTATATGTTGCAAGTAACGATCGGTATGAATATGGTTGCACGCCTGCAAAGTGATGAGTTTGCTTTTTTACTTCCCAGACTCAAAAAGGATTTCAATGCCAATGAATTGTTAGAAAACATGCTTAATTTAATACCGTCGAATTACATTATTGATGGTTTTAATATCAACATTACTACTACTGCAGGTATTGCGATTTACCCCTTCCACGGCCAGGAAGAGGTAACGTTAATTAATCATGCCAGCATTGCAGTATACCATGCTCGAAAAGACGGTAGGCCTTATGCTATCTATAGTCCAGAAATGCAGGATGATTTGATCCAGAATCGAACGATGATCAATGAATTGAAACGTTCGATTGAACATAATGAACTGGAAATTCATTATTTACCCATCTTCAATCTGGCTTCAGGCCAAATCATTGGTGCGGAATCGCATGTACGCTTCGAACACCCTGAATACGGTATATTAAGTCCCGAGAAATTTATTCCTTTGGTTGAAGGCACGAGTTTAATTCATCAATTAACCGAATTTATGTTAAAAGGGGTCATTCAACAAATTGCCAATTGGCATAGTGAAGGCTACAAATTGTCGGCATCCGTGAATTTATCGGTTAAAGATGCTTCCGATAGGGAGCTCCCTGGCCTCATTGAAGAATTGCTTCATCGATATAAAGTTTCTCCTGCCTTTTTAATATTGGAATTTACTGAAAGAGCCTGTTTAACGGAACAAACTATAGCCAAAGAAGTTCTTGGCAAGCTGGCTGCGATTGGAATTCAGTTATCCATTGAAGATTTTTGCAGTGGAGATACTTCATTCATTTATTTAACCAATTACCCTATAAATGAAGTCAAAATTGAAAAATCCTATATATTTAAAATGACTCATGATCCCAAGAAAATAAAAATTGTCGAGACGATTATAAAAATAGCCAATACTTTAGGATTAAAAACCATGGCGGATGGTATCGCAGATCAAGAAACTTTAGATAAATTGAAAAAGTTAGGCTGCTTATCCGGTCAAGGTATTTATTTTTCTCATCCAGTCAATAACACTGAATTTAAAACCTTATTAGATAAAAAATTTCCACACAAATAAAACGTCTCTCCTGCAATCCACTCATAAAATACTCATTGTAGAACTATTTTTATCAGACTAATGATTTTTTCTATGTTTTAATAAAAAGGCGATGCTATAATGTAATTAACCCGATGGCGAGTGATTTTAGAACCAACACTCATAGCCAGGGGAGCATCCTGTAATCGGCGTTGTGCAAGACCACCATAGCAGTGGGAAGCCTGAACCGATTCATTCGCCCCCCACTTGAACCTCAGGGTTCAAAATCGATGACTGTCGGGTTATATCTTAATCAGCTGTTCTTTCAACAACAGATATTCATCCCTTACTTTTGCAGCCAGTTCGAACTCCATGTTTTTTGCGTGCAGGTACATTTTCTTTTCCAGAAGATTAATCTGCTTGACCAATTCCTGTTCTGACCAGTGCATGTATTCTGGCATTTTTTCAGCCACAACCGTTTTTCGTTTACCTATATAGGTACCTTCCATAATATCCTCCACAGACTTATTAATGCCCATGGGAGTAATACCATGCTCCAGATTAAAGGCTTTTTGTTTTTCCCGTCGTCTGTCTGTCTCATTCAATGCTCTTTGCATGGAGCCAGTAATTTTATCTGCATAAAGAATCGCCCGGCCTTTTACATTCCGTGCGGCACGACCTATCGTTTGAATTAAAGAACGATCAGAGCGCAAAAATCCTTCTTTATCTGCATCAAGAATTGCGACTAAAGCAACCTCAGGCATGTCAAGACCTTCACGCAGCAAGTTAATACCAACCAGAACATCAAACTCGCCCAAACGTAAATCGCGAATGATTTCAACCCGCTCTACTGTATCTACATCAGAATGCAAATACCGCACTTTAATTCCATGCTCCGTCAAATAATCAGTTAAATCTTCTGCCATCCTTTTCGTTAAAGTAGTCACCAGAATACGCCCCCCCTCTCTGATGACCTGGTGAATCTCGGACATTAGGTCATCGACCTGAGTTCTTACCGGTCTGATTTCTACTACAGGATCAATCAATCCGGTGGGACGAACAACCTGCTCGGCAATATTAGCTGAGTGTGCCTGTTCATACGGTCCTGGTGTTGCCGATATATAAATGGTTTGCGGCGACCGATCTTCAAACTCCTCAAAACGTAGAGGTCGATTATCCAATGCTGAAGGCAATCGAAAGCCATAATTGACCAGGGTTTCCTTACGTGACCTGTCGCCTTTATACATACCGCCTACTTGTGGAACAGTCACATGCGATTCATCTATTATCAATAACGCTTCAGGCGGTAAATAATCAAACAAGGTTGGCGGAGCCTCACCCGGTTGGCGGCCTGATAAATATCGGGAGTAATTTTCTATGCCCGAGCAATAGCCCAACTCCAGCATCATTTCAATATCAAAGCAGGTCCGTTGTTCCAGTCGTTGCGCCTCAACCAGTTTGTTTTGCGCATTGAATTCAGCAAGACGATGCTGCAACTCATCTTTTACTAACTCAACTGTTTCCAATATACGCTCTCGCGGAGTGACGTAATGTGTTTTAGGGAAAATAGTGATTCGAGGCAAACGTTGCAGGATTTCACCAGTTAATGGATCAAAACTGGCGATATTTTCTATCTCTTCATCAAATAATTCGACTCTGATGGCATCTTTTTCTGAATCAGCAGGAAAAATATCAACAACATCGCCATGCACCCTGAACTGACCACGCTCAAGGGTTAAGGTGCTTCTAGTGTATTGCATTTCAGCAAGACGTTTTAATATTTTACGCTGCCCACAGTGTTCTCCACGGGAAAGATGTAATACCATACGTAAGTAGGAATCGGGATCACCCAAACCATAGATTGCAGAAACTGTAGCAACGATTATTGCATCCTTACGCTCAATTAACGCTTTGGTTGCCGATAATCGCATCTGCTCAATGTGTTCATTGATGGATGAGTCTTTTTCTATAAAGGTATCGGAAGCAGGGACATAAGCTTCTGGTTGATAATAATCGTAGTAGGACACGAAGTATTCTACTGCATTATCAGGGAAAAAAGCTTTAAACTCGCCATAGAGTTGAGCCGCCAGTGTTTTATTAGGCGCCATAATTAAAGCGGGTCTTCTCATGGCCTGAATAACATGAGCTATAGTAAAGGTTTTACCGGAGCCGGTTACGCCTAAAAGTGTTTGTTTGGCCAAACCTGATTCCAGGCCATCAATTAACGAGGCAATTGCAGTAGGTTGATCACCGGCTGGTTGGTAATTTGAATAAATTTTAAATAAGTCTTTCATATTTTATATTATATGCTAGGACACTGATAATTCACAGGAGTAACAGATGGATATCGCATTGGCAAAGCGTGTACAAAAAGTAAAACCCTCACCTACTCTGGCGGTAGCTGCAAAAGCAGCTCAGATGAAAGCACAAGGTCTTGATATTATTGGTCTTGGAACAGGTGAACCAGACTTTGACACGCCTCAACACATTAAACTTGCAGCCATTGCAGCCATTGAAGCAGGTTATACCAAATATACTGCGGTAGATGGGATCCCTGAATTAAAAGAAGCGATCAAGAACAAGTTCCAGCGCGACAATGGTCTGGATTACCAACTGAATCAAATTTTAGTTTCCGTTGGGGGAAAACAAAGTTGTTATAATTTATGTCAGGCATTCCTCAATGCAGGTGACGAAGTCATTATTCCCGCGCCTTACTGGGTTTCGTACCCCGATATGGTGTTATTGGCCGAAGCAGTCCCCGTCATTATTCAAACCACCCCTGAGCAACGATATAAAATCACTGCGCAACAGTTAGAACAAGCCATTACGCCTAAAACCAAAATGATATTCCTGAACAGTCCTTCCAATCCATCAGGAATAGCCTATACATTGGATGAGTTAAAAGCGTTGGGAACTGTATTGAAAAAACACCCCAATATTCTTATTGCGACTGACGATATGTATGAACACATCATCTGGAGCCAACCTTTTGCCAATATTTTGAATGCCTGCCCAGAGTTATATGATAGAACCATCGTATTAAATGGTGTTTCCAAAGCCTATGCCATGACCGGCTGGCGCATAGGATATGCCGCAGGCCCTGCGCCATTGATCAATGCGATGAAAACCGTTCAATCCCAATCCACATCCAACCCCTGTTCCATTGCTCAAAGAGCAGCAGTTGCCGCTTTAAATGGCAGTAACGACAGCGTACATGAAATGGTTAATGCGTTTCATCAACGACATGACTATGTAGCTGATCGATTACAAAGCATTGAGGGCATCGAAGTCATCCCTGCTGACGGCACCTTTTACATCTTCCCCAGCGTTCAGGCCATCATCGACAAACGCGGATACGCCAACGACATCGAATTTTCCGAAAAATTATTAAATGAAGTTGGAGTCGCACTAGTACCCGGATCCGCATTCGGAACTGAAGGCTGCATCCGCATCTCATTCGCCACTGGAATTGACACCTTGAAAGACGCATTAAACCGTTTACAACGTTTTTGCAGTGAATAATAAAAATTATTAAAAATTTACTTGACCATCAAGCGGAATCGTTTTAAGATTCCGCCTCTATTCCCCGGTAGCTCAGTCGGTAGAGCGGATGACTGTTAATCATTAGGTCGGCGGTTCGAGCCCGTCCCGGGGAGCCATATTCTGTCCAAGTTGTAGCCGTGTTTAAATTTCTTATTAGCTTTACCAGGTACCTCTTGGGTTACACTTAATCCAAATTGAGCTTGCCGAGGTTTTGTCTTTATGCCACTTATAGTTAACTTATCAACAATACATACATTACATCCAATCAGCAAAAGCGTCGAAGCGTTTGCACAGTTATGTAACGAATATTCAGTCGGTTGTTTCAGCTCATGCCCCACTCTATTCAAATCTTGGTCTAATTACGCATGGGTCATGTATCAATACAAGATGAACGAACAGCAACTCATTCAACCCTACAAACTGGGTGCTATTAGCACCGAGCAGTTTCTACAAAATCTTCTGCATATATTCCCTTTTCTTCAAGAGGCGGAAGCTGAACAAGAAACGATGATTGGATTAAATGGGAGCGAATCCTACTCAGAAGATTTCGCATTAGCTTTACTAGAACATGCCTGGAATGAAATTATTGACCTGGATGACACGAGTGCTTTGCGTTTTCCAACACTGGTTACACAATCAGAATCAGAACCTGTTTATTTGATCTCTAACACAAATGAACTGAATGTATTAAAGATTCTTCGATTGTTAAAAAAACAAAACCCTGAGATTAAATTTATTACTCCTGTTGATTTAAGTGTACGAGAAAGCAAAGATCCTATTGAAATTGCACCCAATATTTTTCTATGCCTATCTTACCGTTATCAATTATTTAAAAATGTGACTGATAACCGAAATGTAAATCCGCACTCAACAATGTCACTACTCAATCACTTGGTCAAAGAACAATTATCGGATGTGGATACCTCCAGTATTCGAGTGGTAAGTCAGTATGGAGGAGATTTGTCCGAGGCAGGGAGGATAGGTATTCCAGCTCACAATATTTTACACGCCGACCAATTTTTCAATGAACCTCAATTAGAGATAAAGAAAAACAACTAACTACCAATGTGAACCCGCGTAGCCTGGGAGTAGGCCCAAAGGGCCGTATCCCAGGTTTTCATTTTAATTCCATAACTCAACTAACCCCTATAAAATTCTATTCACAGGAAATCCAACTTCATAAACATTTAGGGTTTTTTTTCGTAGAGATTTTACACCTGGCGGAGCAAGGGTAGGTCGGGCGCTTCGCCCGACTTTTCATTTTCATCAAATGGAAACAAATGAGAATGACGATGGAATGTAACCCTGGGATACGGCCTTTGGGCCTACTCCCAGGCTTGTATCTTTAAATTGTAAGCAAGAAAGCTTAATCTCAAGGGCACTTGGGATGGGAGAA
>NZ_LNYR01000006.1:378075-448037 GCF_001467955.1 Legionella quateirensis
TAACTTCCATAGCTCAAACAACCCGTATAAAATTCCAAGCACAGGAAATCCAACCTCATAATCAATCATGGTTTATTTTCGCAGAGATTTTACGCCTGGCGGTACTCATTGCTTGCTGTCCCTAATGTTTCTGAACACCGTTCAATTTTTTGCTGCATATAACGCTCCTTATTATTCTGAATAACTGGGGATAATAATGAGAGTGGGTTATGCCAGAGTATCGAAGAATGAACAAAATTTAGATTTGCAATTGGATGTAGAATAATGCGTTTCGTGAAAAACGTTTAAGGCTCATAACATGCATATGGCTCCAATAAAAAACCAAATGAGTTCTATGTGAACAGCAAGGAACTGTCATGTGGTGCAGTCAAAAATCTCTGTTCTTGTTTCACTTTCCATGTCATTGTATCAAGCTTTCAATCATAACAGGGAGTGATGATGTCTTTTATTAAATCAGTATTTTGCTTATTTCTTTGTCTTCTATTCTGGATACCCGTTCATGCAGAGGATACAGCAACAAAACCAACGGCACGTATTACACTAGCTTCACCAGATTGGTTATATATTATTGAAAAAGCGAATAAAGCAGTGATACATATAGATCAGCAAATGAAAAGCTTGCTCAATTCAGCCGCCTCTGTTTTAGCCATGGGTACTTACGACCCTCACATTAATGCTCGCTTTCAAGCAAAAAAATTTAGTCTGGTCAACTATTTAAAGCCATTGAAGCTGCATGTATTGGGGTATAATGATGTCACGATTGATCTCTATGATAATAGTGATCACGCTCATTTACATATTTATTTACCCAATCTTAAAGACAGTGCGGAGAAGCTGCTCTCAAGTGATATTTCAAACCCGGAAAAGGCTACTGAGACACTGGGCTATTTAACGGAACTCTTAAACGAAATCAAAGAAAGATTGCCTTCAAATATCACGAGTGAATCGTTACACCGGTTTTTGGTAGATGGCGAGAGAAACGCGGATACAAACGATGCTCAAATCCAACTGTTCCGCCAGGAAGACAGAGATGCCTTGCTGCAATCATTAGTGGAGCTGGAAGGGGAAATGTCTCGTCAATTGACAAAATTAATCGAGATTACAAAACTTGCAACACAACCCGATCGCTCAAATGAAGAAAAGGAACAATTAGTCCAGGCTTTTTCAGACAATGCTGAAATTTTCTGGCAAATGCGAATCACGGGTTTTGCGTTAAAAACAGAAATTCCAATATTTCACGATACCCAACTGACAATCAAGGATAAAACCTATTTTTTTCCTCAAATTGATTTAGCTACACTAAAGTTGGAATCAGACGATTTATTAAGTATTGAGTCTACGATTATGGCCTTCGATCACTCGGTAAGAGCTTATTACTGGGCGCTTTCCTGGATGATTAACAATAAGGCGCGCTTGGATGAAATTCAAACGTCCCGAGACGATGTGCTCGCAGCATTGAGCTCATTCAAAGGCACTGCTGAGCAGAAAAAGAACTTATTAAAAAAAATAAGCATGATAAATTAATAAGAACAACTGGATAATAATCAATAGAGCCAGATTTAAACTCTACTCGCAGCTGGGATAAAATTGACATTATTCACGTTGCAGGCTCTTAAACTTCTTTTCCATTCCCGCTTCATATCGTATGTAGCGGGCTACAACACAAATGGGAGACTCTAAATGTGTAAGAAACAATAGAAGAATTATTTGAACATTAATTATTTTAGGCTGAGTTTATGAATTATGAAATAGTATCCATTAAAGAGCACCATATAAATGGATTTTGGTCCGCTGTAGATAGTGTTGCCCGTGAGCATAAGTATCTAGCCTTCCTAGAGGGACCACCTATGGAAACTACTCGAGATTTTGTTCTGGATCATATTAATAATGATTGGCCTCAACTTGTTGCCCTTAATCCCCCATTGCATTTGCTCTGTATTGATAAGTTAAAGGCTAGAACTAACCCCTTGGTGCTTTGTTACTGTCGCTGACCATCAGCCAAGAAAATATATTTAACTTACATTACTTGCTCAGTTTGAATTTATTGACAGTTATGAATTGTAATTCAATATACTCAATTTCATTTATAGGAAAATAGGATGGAGTTCAAGGAGCGTTTGGAGTGTGAATAAATGTGGAATGTAAAATGAAAACCTGGGATACGGCCCTTGGGGCCTTCTCCCAAGATACGTTTGCTGAGTTTATCTGAAAAGTAATGTGAGTAACAAACGTAACAATCAATGGAGAAACAAAAGAATTATAGGTGAAAACTCTTGATCGCAGTGATTTGCCAAATAAGTTACACTCGCGTTTTTCAGGTCTTTTTTAAAAATGGAGTTTCCTATGAATAAAATATTTAATATAAAAGTGCCCAGCCGAATAAACGCGCCTGAAACAACCATCCATATTCAAATAGTCTATGAAAATGAAGAGGCTCTTAAAACGAAACCCTATGTATTCATGATTCCAGGTGGCCCAGGAGCCAATCATTCCAATTATAAGGATTACGAGTGCATTCAAGAAGAAGCCAATGTCATCTTCTATGATCCACGTGGGTGTGGTCTGAGTGCCAAGGGAGAACCAACTACCTATACGCTCGATAATAATATAGATGACATTCACTATATTATTGGTGAATTAAAACTTGAACAGGTTATTATGCTGGGCAAATCTTGTGGCGCGATGACAGCTCTTGGATTTACTGTACGTTATCCGAAACAAGTGAGCTCTTTAATTTTGGCAGCAGGAGCACCAAGTTATTCATTCCTGGAAACAGCAAAGGCAAATGTTTTAGCTAAAGGAACGGAAGAACAAATAAAAGTATGTGAAACACTTTGGAGTGGTTCATTTACAAATCAGGAGGAAACAGATCATTATTTTGAAGTAATGAAACCTTTTTATTCCTGGAAAATACGACACAATGAACCAGTGAGTCGCCCCGCACCAATTTATCCTTATTCGTTTGATGCGCTTAATGAAGGATTTCGGTCTAATATTTGGGAGTTTAATTATTTAGATAAACTATCTGATATCACTTGTACCACTCTTGTTTTAGTAGGGGAAGAAGATTGGATTACATCACCTATTAATTCAATACAAATGGCTAATGCTATTCCAAATAGTAGCCTCAAAATTTTTGAACAATCAGATCATTCAATGGAGTCAGATGTTCCAGAGAAATTTTTTGGAGCAATTCGAAACTTTATCAAGAACAATGAATTAGTGCATGATTTTAGCCTTCAGCATCAGTACTTGGAGTCAAGTGAAGAAGATGAAGAGGAGAGCTGCTTTAGATTCACTTTTTAGTATCATTGACCTGTAAGAATCCCGTTTTCTAGACTTCGTCCCGACGTTTAGCTTCGGGATTAACCTGTTTTTGGTATAAGAAACACATCTGAACCGTTCGGAGTGAGGCGGCATTTATGCCGCATCTAAATTTCTACCTAAAGCCTCTCTACAAGAATACCCACCTCGATGATCGCAGCTGATTATCCATTGATTTGATGGTTTTTCTTGCTTAAAGTAGGCATTTGAAATGCTCGTATTCACAGGATGATACTTTATGCACAAAAAAATACCAGTTATCATAGGATGTGTGTTGATGATTACATTAGGGAGCCCCATTTTTGCGGCTAACACACCAAACATTCCAAAACTGTTTTTTGAGTACGGAACATTATTTGATGTTGGCGTATGCAGCAATACCGAGAACAAACCAATAACCGTTGCAATGATCGACGAATTGGATGCTTTCCTGCCCAGAATTCAAAAGAGATGGGAGCAGGACGGTGAACCCTTGTTAAATGCTACTACTCAATTATTTAATATCCCTTTTTCCCGTAAGGAATTGTCTGTTAACTTTATTCTGTGTGATACCCTTTTTACAGGAATGAGCTACCCGCTTCTGATTAAAATTCGTAATTTTTTAAAGTCTTCAAATGATAACCCATTACCAGGCAATTATTTAACTATGGTGATCTATCATGAGTTATTGCACCGCTATATACACAAGGATATTCCAAGCCTTTCAGAAGAAACAGGATTATTGAAGAAATACGAATCTGAAAGTAATACTGTGAAAGCACACTTGCATTTGTTGGCTATACAAAAATATGTATACCGAGCTTTGAATCGCAATAATGAGTTTGAAGAAAACATTAAAATTATGTTGGATAACACGTGGAGTCCAGCATATCAACGTGCCTGGGATATTGTTAACGAAGAGGGGTATATGGCTTTTGTTAATGAAATACTGGCTTTGATCAATCAACAAACATAGATGATTTTTTTGTTAAGTAGGGGTAAAAAAATAGTTAATGATTGAGAGATACATATCCTTTATAATCCGGTTGCTAAGATAAAGCTCAATAACAAAGGATGTTAAAATGAAAAAATTAATTGCATTCTGTATGTTCATTATGGTTAATGCACAAGCCGCGCAACTTGCTAATTATGATCAAATTGTGGAGGCGGTACACAATGGTTTCGGTATTCGCTATGTGGTTGACTGGGATCTGTGTACTACTTCTTTACCCGAAGTTCCCCCTGAGTTTTCTTCCAGTTACACGCCTGATAATGTGATTATCAGTAAAAAAGGCATGCTGGCCTCTCGAGGAATGACCTATACTCACGAAATTCGTCAAGCACCATGGCTGGGACCAGTAAATCAGGCTTACGTCTACATGTTGGATAACAATAATGTGCTCAGGGTAATCAATCGCTTCCTTGACCCTGTCACTAACATTGAAAAAATGAAAGCTGTTGAGGCAACTTGCGTCTTGGGCGAAGGCGTTAAGGTTTTTTCCATAGCGTGATGAATCTGCGAGTTACTTGAGTGTTTTGACAATTCATTAATATATTCCTAACGTTCCGCGATTTGTTCCTGTATGGTCCTTACTTTTTATACGCCATCCTCGCGAAAGCGGGAGTTCAATTTCGTGGAACAGGAATTGGTCGACATCTCATGGAATGCGTATTGTCTCAATATCCAGCAGACACTGAGTTTTATATTTTAACTCGTGTATTTAATTCAGAAACTAAAGGCCTTTATGAAAAAAGATTAGGCTTTAAGCCGATTCAAGCTGAGGAAATTATAGCGCTTGGTTATGATGATCGATACTGCGGGTTTAAGCACAGGACTTCATTTATGGAAATTGATGCCATAAAAGGCAGGCAACTACCTACTGAAACTGATGAACCTGTATTTGCAGAATCAAGTGATTGTTTTGTATGGTGGTAATTCCATGGAAGCCACAGGCTTAGTTCTTTAACAATATGGTCTTTGTAAACCTGTAATGCCACCAGATAGTTAAATGGGTTAGTACCTGCAAGTTCACAGGTATAAATGATGCTGGTTAGCACACCACCGAACAGCTGTATCATTTAATTTTAATGATCTGTGTGTATAATAATGTGCCTAATGATGAGATTAAGTTTTTCGGGGCTTTTTAAAATTGGAGTCGTAAGATGAATTCTAGTGATATTATGGCACTGATACGGGGTGATTTTGGACGTCGTGCCCCAATAGAAGGCAGAGTATACTACCTAAACGATGATGACAATGCAGGTACTATTAGATTACAGGGCAAAGATTATTCATTGGATGATTGTAATGCTGTGAATTCTATGTCAGAAGATATACGACCGACATTTTGGTCTGTCTGTTCTGATAAGGCGAAGGATTCATATATATATATAGCTTATGCGGAATCTCAACTTGTCAAAGCGAGAATTAAATTGACTGGGATTCCCAAAGACAGGCACGTTTCTATACTTAATAATGCATCTAATTTGGTTAGTCTCAAAGAATCGTTAAAAGAATTAAAAATATACCGTAGAGCCTGGTTTAAAACACTATTTAATCCAGAAGATAGTACTTTCGATTTATTACTAAACAATATAGAAAATATAATACTATTAATGAAAGGTTTTGTTGATTTAGGTATAAAAAATCCGATAGATACTTTTAAAAAAATTAAATTAACTTATCTAAATGTAATACTTCCAAATCCTTATAATGTAATACCGATTTTAAGAGCATTGAAACATGAGTTTAGATACGGTAATTATCTGGAAATTTTTCTTTTAATGGATATTGAAAAATTAAAATTGTTAGTAAATGACGACATTACTTCAATTCAAATAATGAGAGGATTTTTGGGGTTAGGAGTGAGCGACCCCTGGATGAAATTTTTATCATTAAATGATGCAGAAAGAGCATGCCTGGTTAATAACCCTCAATCTTTTTTAATTATGAAAAGCTTAAAAAATTTGAGGTATGCCGATCCTTTTTCTGTTTTTATGAGATTAGATACACAGGTACGTAAAAAATTAACAGGACCTCATCACGATGCGAAATTTGAGTTATTAGAGCTGTTTCAACGTTTTTCAAATTCAGATCCATTAGAGACATTTTTTAGTTTAAATGCAGATGTTGCTGATTTATTAGTAGATAGGATTTATGCTGCATCACAGATTATAGAAGCGCTTTATGCATCGGGGGAAAAGTCTCCTCTGACCTTTATGCTGGAATTAGGTAAAGATGCTATTGTTACGATGCTTGGTTCTTATTCTGAATATGTTAGCCGCATCATGCGGGGGGATAACATTAAAGAAAATGATTTTGCGCTTGAAGAAGATCTCTTTACTCCACCGAAAGTTCCGATTCAAGCTGAGGAAATTATAGCGCTTGGTTATGATGATCGATACTGCGGGTTTAAGCACAGGACTTCATTTATGGAAATTGATGCTATAAAAGACAGGCAACTACCTACTGAAACTGATGAACCTGTATTTGCAGAATCAAGTTTTATGCCTTGAGGTATTTCTTCATATTCAAAGTTATTTTTGGCTCGTTGGATAGAATGAACTTGGTTTGAGAAACAGGTTATACCTGCTTTTACAAAAAACATCAAAATTACCCTCATTTTTTCCAGAGAGCCTTATAAAATAAACTCCAAAATGTTTTATAAAAATATCTCATTTTCAATACATCAACAAAATTGCGGCTATAATTTAGTAAATACCCTTTCTTGAGGATTTGAATCATGGTACATCAAACGCGCGAGGGTTTAATTAATCAGGCAAAGAGTGGCTCTAAATCAATCGCTTTGATTTATTCACCAATAGAGCTTCATGAATATATTGTTGAAATTATCGATAAAAAATCAGATGTATTTATTCATAAAGGAAAAGAGTTATGGCGTTTCAACTCAATTGACGAGGCGATGTCTCAAGCAGCAGAATATGGAGCAGAGGAGTTTTTTCTGTGTGCTGATAATACCTACGATGAATGTGGGTCTGAAAGTGCCTCCCAATCTTTTGACTATATACCTCTTTATTCAAAAGCTAAGCACACTAAAAATAATTAATAACAGAAAGCACCCGAGTAGGTATTTTTTCACACTATTTTGGGGGGATTTCATTTTATATTATCCAGGCGAAGAAAGTCATTAGATTGGGAATTGGACTATCTACTCGATTTATAAATGGAAAATCAGCCTCTCCAAATGGGATTTATTTAGATAACAATGAGAGAGTAATGAAATTTTTAGATCAATTACTTAGTACATTAACTACTGAAGAAATAGCTGAAACTAATTTTAGGTAATTATACTGATTGAGTCAGAATCTCCTCTTTAAAGAACGATATCAGCCTGTCTAAATTTTTTTAATACTAAGTGCACGCGGTATTAAATTTCACATTTATGTTGTAATCACGTGCAATGCTCGTCACAATTTTAGTTGGAGAGCATCCTGACAATAAGGGTTATTTCAGAAGAAGAGCAACTGGCTACTTTAAAAACTTATAATCAAGGAAAAAAAAACAGGGGCTCAAATTCCGTTGCCCCTACGTAATGCCAGGACTGGATGGCCGCTTTTACAGGCAACCCCTCTCTAGACCATGATTATAAAAACCTTACTAAACCTATAATTATTTTTCACTACTAAATGATTCTAATATCCCATAGCTGCGTAAACCAGGGTTTAATTTACTAAAGCTGTCTGGGTAAGGTAATGGCATTCTAACAGGAACCTCTTTTAGTTTAGGCTCTAAAGTTTGTTCGCCTAATACAATCCTCGACTTCATTATTTCGAAACTAAACCCATCTTTATAATCCAAAACACCCATTAAAGGCCATGCATCAGCAGATGCATAACGAATAAATAGCATTTTCCTAGGGTGGTTGCTAATGTTTTTTGGAGAATAATGTAATATACGATAATGATGTACCGTTATATCGCCTACTTTACCCAGTAAGGGTATTGCTTCATGAGTGGGTAAATAGTCTTGTGTTAAATCGATTGCACCAGAAAATACACCAAGCCTATCGTGTCGATAGGTAGGACCTTTATGGCTTTCAGGGATTACATGTATTGGGGAATTACTCTCATTGCAATCATCTAATAATATACCAATAGTTAGTACATTATCATTCGTATAAGGCTGATATGCCCAATCTTGATGCCATAATATTTCAGAGCCGCATTTTGCCGATTTAAAATTAATTTTAATCCCTTCAAGACGAATATTCTGTCCTAATAATTGTGATAAATTAGCTAATAGCTCAGAATTCTGCCCAACATCGCGATATAATGAATCAATTAGTTCTGGTGTTTGAATGCGACGCAATACTTTTAAATTGTTTTTATCATGACTATTTTCAAAATCATATAAATGATTAAATCGCTCTATGGTATTCTCATCTTTGGCAATACGATCAGTTGTACTCACTAAATTATTAACAATATCCGGTGATAGGATATCTGATAAAATAATGTATCCATTTTTATTATAAAAGTTAATCGATTCGTTATTCATAGTAAACTCCGTATCTATATAAAAATTTCTTTGTGTGAAAACAGGCGTTCTGAAAATATTCCTAAATCATTACATTTTTTAATAAACTTTGTGGATTCTATTAATTGAATGGAATCTTCATTATAATTAATGTTAAGGATATAGCTTAGCCATGGCTCTAATGCCATTGCATATACAAACACTTGCTTGGGTTTAAATATCTCAATTATTTTCAAGGCACGATCGCAATTGGAGCCATTTAATCTTCGTTTTTGATCATGCTTTCGCGCCAGTTTATTGGGGAATAAAGTTCCATAGACCCAGGAAACAGGAGCCCCTTCACACTCCATACCAATAAAAATGAGGTCGATAGTACCAGTAGATTGATAAATTATATTGTATAAATCTGAGCTGAGATTATTCGAGTCTGCCGCAAACAGCATTTTTTTGTTAAACAAGGTGATTAGATGCGCTTTTTTTGTCTGGATATTCAGATCGCCATGTTCCCCAAGGAATGGAATGCCGGTTATCGAGCCATCAGGAATATCTATTGATTCCATATCATCAATTTCAATAACCTTTGTGAAACCTAACTCTTCGAAAAATATTTTAAGGGAAGGATCCTGAAGAAAACCACCGCCAGATTTTGGAACAATGACCTGTTTTGTTTTATATCTGAGTTGTAATACATGCTCAATCAGGACATGATCTTGATGTGCATGAGTAAAAACAAGGTAATCAATTGTTTCAGGTAAATCAGCATAACAAAAACGGTCAAGTTCAGACGGAGTTTCATAACTAATAATAGGATCAATTAAGATAGAACAGTGCTTTGTCATAACCAAGACACAAGCATGACCAAAATATTTTATTTTTATTGTCGAATCATGAGTCAATAAATCAATTTTCTTTTCAGATTGTTGTGTCGTAAAAAAAGATTTAAATAATTCATAATGTTCAGCATTGGGTATGTGTGAATGTAAAGCCAATAAGTCGGTTTCAGTAATTCCCACTGTTTTGCTTTGGTAGAGTTTATCATAAAAGCTATCATTGAATGGTAAAGAAACCTCCAGTTTATCAGTAGATTCTTGATAGGGCGTGCTTAATAAGAATGGGCGATTCTCATTGGTCATTTCTGATAAAACAACAGATTGTAAGTTTCTGGTTGAATATTTACTGCTATAGAGCATACGCTCGAAAAAGCGAAATGATTTTTGATTCTGTAAATCATAGACTAATTCGACATAGCCTCTAAGTTGTTCTGGTATTTGAGAGTATAAATCTTCTAAAGGTGCACCGTTTTCATATTTATTTAATAAATCAAACAGCTCTGTTATGGATTGGGCCAAGTTTATTAACTCGGAACATTTATCTTCTGTCTTTGCTAATAATTGAGCAATAAATTCCGTATCGCGAACAGGTAAATCAATGAATTGACCACCTTTTAATTCTGGATGCAATAGAGCCTGCTCATGCATTTCAGGATGATTAATGTAAGATTTCATGATAGCCAAGTGTGCATACACGATAAGCATTGCTGCAGTTTGTGGTGCAACTAAAAAAGACCAGGCATACCACTGATTAACCAGTGGTTGTGAAATAACATTAGGTTTTAAATAATACAGATCTTGCATAACGTATATTCCTAACTCATTGTTTCATAAGGTTGACTAGGGATTGCCCTAACATGTTCATTAATAATTTTTGCTAAATTATCAACGTAGCGCTCACTAAAAATAGAAAAGTGATCCCCATTGATTATTTGAATTCTGGGTATTAATTGAGTATGAGATAACCAATGATAACAGTCTTGAGAATTGGTATTATTGGCTGTATGTTCCGACATAATTAAATTCACATGAGATATTGTTCCATGAGGTTGATATACCAGCAGACTTTCCAAGAGGACTAAATAATCAAGTAATAAAGATTGCTTCGATGTGTCTAGGGGGTGCTCCGTTATAAGTTCAAGAAAATAAGAGGCCACACCTGTGCTTAACAAGCGATTTTCATCGATTTTGATACCATAATAACTAAAGTAAGCCTTGTCGCGATTAACAATTAAAGGTTGATCAATAGCATAAAAACGAATGTTACGATTCCCTCGTTGCTCTATATATTTAACAATCTCAAAACCTAAAGTACCACCATAAGACCATCCCATAATGATGCAGGGATTAAGATTTATTGTCGCAAGGATTTGCTGAGCATAATGCATTGCTAAAACTTCAAGAGAAATGTTTTTTAAGCCATCTATTAAAAACTGAGGGCATTTTAGGCCATAAACTGTATAATTATTATCTAATCTTTGCAACAGAGGTTCATACCAATGCAGGTTCCCATTGATAGGATGGATAAGAAAAATGGGTACTAAACCGGCCTTTTTTAATAAATGCACATTATTACAAGGTAATTGTACGGGTTGTGATAGCAAGGTGTTCTCAACACTAAGCTTTACAATCTCATTAAGTAACGAGTCAATTAGTTCAGTTGCTACACTTTGCTCATCATAAATCATCTTAACGATGAGTTGATTATTTTTTTGATAGCCGACTATTTCTAAAGGAAATTGCAATTGACTAATATCACTATCGAACTCTTGATTAAAATGAATAATATCAGCGGTTAATTCTGCAAATTTAAGCTGCTCTTCTAAGCGGCCAAGAAAATTAAATAAGATATTAGGTTCTTTATCGTCCTGTAAACTGGAGTTTTTATTTGGATGATCGTATTTAAGTATGCCATATCCAAGTCCACTATTAGCCACAGAACCTAATGTTTCTTTAATTTGGTTTGCCTGATTGATGAAACTGTGTTGTTCATTTACCTCGAACGTCATGGGATATAGACAAGTAAACCAACCTATAGATTCTGATAGATCTGCATCGATTTGCTCCACTCTCCTGCCATGGCTTTCAAGCATTAGTTTAACCTGTTTCAGGTTGAAGACTTTACCCAATGACATTACAACCAAAGCCAAAACGGTTTCCTGTTTGATGTTGGCGCATTCAATAATGCGTGACTTCACACGAATTAGTGGCTCTGCTGGATTTAATGATTTAAAAGGTACATTTGCATGATTCGTTTGATTTTCCCAAAATGCAATTTCATTTTGCACGTGTTCAATTAAATTGGAGTTTTTTAATAGACTAGACCAGGCTGTATAATTAATTGAACCAGAAACATTTTTATTCGAATTTTTGTTACTATAAAAAAAGAATAATTTTCGCCATAATATATTCCAGGAGACTACATCCATTACTAAATGATGTGCACTTATATAAATATAAAATTTATTCGTATCTCGTTGAAAAAACATTTTGGCAACAAAATTGGTTCCTTCCTGGTAATTAATAGTTTCTTTTAATCTATAACAACTATCCTGTAGCTCTGTAAAATTAGCGCACTGTTCAAACGAGATATGATTGTTTAAATAAACATCAATTGAAATAGATGACGGTTGCATGCTCCATATGTCATTATTTTTCTTAAAACGCATTGTTAAAATGGGGTATTCATTTAACAAGTTTCTAAAGGCTTTTGTTAGGTCATTAACATTTAAAGAGTTTTGAAAACACAAAAGCATCGATTGTTTGACTGCCTGGTGATCCTTAAAAGGTTGATTAAAAAACCAGGTTTGTATAGGTGTTAAAGGATAGGTTTCAGAAATAATATTAATAGCAGGATTAGCTGTAACAGTTGTAGATAGTAACTCTTTAACAGTTGTGTGTGTAAATACTTTTTTTAATTCCAAATGAATGCCTTTTTCTTTTGCATAAGCAATCATCTGCATTGCTAATATAGAATCTCCACCATTGTCAAAAAAATCATCATCAATAGTTAATGAGTCATTCATTAATAATTCTTTCCAAATACACAGTAAGAGAGTTGACGTATCATTTTCAGTAGTAACTGGGGGCAAAGTTTTTGCAGAAGGTATGTGATAGTTTTCAGCTATTTTTTTAAGAGATGCATAATCTGTTTTGCCATGAGAAGTTATAGGAATGTATTCAATATTGATAATCAGGTCAGGAAGCATGTACGCTGGTAATTTTAAAGCAAGGTCTGATTTCACTTTTTTTTCACAAAGTGTTTTGTCTTGATTAACAATAAATAAAATAATTGATGGGGTCTGAGTAACCGGATGAGCCGCAACTAGTATGGCGGACTCCAAATCCTTATAGTGCATTGTTAATGCTGCTTGTATTTCCATTAATTCAATGCGATATCCTCGTATTTTAACTTGATCATCATTCCGATGCATAAAAATAAGATCGTTATTATGATCCTGTTTTCCCATATCACCCGTACGATATACTCTTTCTAAATGAGGTATGGCTATATAAGTAAATGAGCTGTCTTCCACATCGTTGTGATATCCCTTTGCAAGGGCTGATCCAGCAATGAACAGTTCTCCAACTTGACCTTGTTCGACTGGTTCATAATGTTCATTGAGTAAATAACAGGCACTGTTGTTTACTACTTTACCGATAGGTATATAGGCATTATTCAATGTTGAGGATGTTCGTATTGGCGGTAGACGATATAAAGTACAGCAAATTGTTGCTTCTGTCGGGCCATAGCCATTTACAATAATAGTATTAGGTAGCTTTTCTTGTATGGCGTAAGCTAAATCTAATGATATTTTCTCTACTCCAATTAATAAGCGTTGCAAATGAATCGGATTGGATATCTTATTCAGGTATTTTAGAAATAAGGGTAATAAAAAGGGAGGAATATAGGCTGTGTTTATCTGTTGTGAGTTAAGGTATTCAAAATAATTATCTGGGACGAGACGAATCTCATCAGTTAATACATGCAGAGTGCCTCCATTAGTTAAGGGGTAGCATATTTCATAAATGGATACGTCAAAGGTACACTGTGTCCAAACTGTTCCTGAAACAATATTCTTAACTGGAGCAAGTTCATTTATTGTTTCAAAAAGATTTAATACACTATGATGATAGCAAGCAACCGCTTTTGGGATACCTGTTGATCCAGAGGTATGGATTATATAAGCCACATCAGATCGGGCTGAATTAGTTATCTGTTGTTCAGCAATTACCAGATCGTTATTGAGGATTCTTTCTTCAATCTCTTCAAGAAATTTTGTATTTATTTCTTTATTTATCAGTAGCTTGGGCGTTAGCTGTTCAATGATGTTTAATTTACGATCTTCAGGCTGTTCTGAATCGATGGGTGCATAAATGGCCCCGATCTGCATGCAGGCATAAAACCACGAAATCTGATCGATTGAGTTTGGCAAAAGTACCGCGACAGTATCTTCTGCACAAACGCCTTTTTCAATTAAGATACAGGCTAGTCTTTTTATTCGCTGATGAAAAATACTATAGGTATAAGCTGTTGCTGTTGACGTTATGGCAATCCGCTCAGGATAAAGTTGCACCATTTCGACAAATGAATCATAGAGATTATCCGACTTGCTCTGAGGGCGATTCAATTGTAAATAGTGCTCCAGGGAAGTGTCTTGTCCTTCAAATTGCTCAATTAATTCAATAAATATTCCCGCATAATTACGAATCATTGCTGAATTAAATCGTGCAGTCGCGTATTCGAACTGAACTGAAATAGAGCCTTTCATAAAAATCAAGGCCATAGAAAGATCGTATTTAGCGGAAGGCAGTGCAAATGACATCGCGCTGGATTTCAACGTCTCTGTTTTAAATTGTAATTCATCGAGGTTATAGGAATACATCCAGGTTTGAAACAGTGGCTGCTCAGATGGTTTATGATTGAGATTTATTGATTCAATAATTTTTTCAAATGGGAGTGTATGTTCTTCTGCTTCCAAAAAAGTATTTTGTAAATTATTAATGAACGCAAACAAGCTCATTTCTGAATCAATATGCGATCGGATGGGCGTAGTATTTGCAAAATAACCGACTATATGTTCTGTTCCTTTAATTTTACGATTAGCAATGGGTGTTCCAGTCACCATGGTTTTATTTTTAGTTAATTTAAAAAGTAATAATTGATAAAAACTAAAAAGAACTATAATTCTTGTTGTGTTATTTACTGCAGCTATTTTATCTATTATCTCGATCTGGCTAGTATGGAGGGTAAATTTAAAGTGTTCTCCGGAATGGGGTTTTGATAGGTCGTTTTTAACCACACAGGGTAAATTATTAGAAAGAGGGATATCGGATAACTGGTTTTGCCAATATAATTTTGCATTTTTTCCATAATTAGAGTGGTCTATTTGTTCCATGAATGCGCTGTAATTAAAATAGTTATAGGTCAAGTGAGGCAATTGACAGTCACTATTGCAATAGAGTAGGGCAATTTCATTTAAAGCAATCGAAAGACTCCAGCCATCAGCAATAGCATGATGAAAAGTGAGTAATAAAATATGTTCCTGAGGTTTTTTAGTAATCAGGCAACTTCGGAATAAGGGTTCCTTATCATATTTAAATGCTTTGTTTGATTCATTTAAGATCAATAAATCTATTTCCTCTTTAGTATTATTCGAATTGCTTAAATCAATAATGCTAAAATTATCCGAATACTCACCTGGTGTATGATGAGGTTTGCCATTTAATGTAGTAATTACTGAATGACATAAAGGGTGCCTTTGGGTAAATAATTTAATTGCTTTTCTTAGTTTTTCTTTATTTAAAGGCCCAATAATATTGAGCGCTAATGGAATATGATATAACCCGTTAACCTGAGTAAACGCCTCAAGAAACAAGAGATTTTGCTGGGCTTTGTTGAGTAAACAGGTTTGATTGGTACTAACTAATTCTTCTTTAATTACACTATGATTGGAAGACTCAATGTATTGAAGCATTTCCTCAAAAGTGTTGGCTGTAAACAGTTCTCGTAATGAGATTTGTAAGTCAAAATTACTTTGAATCGAGACGAGTAATTTTAATAAACTGAGAGAGTCGCCACCTGATTGGAAAAAACCACTGTTCTTATCAAATTTTTGATGCCCTAAAGCGTCTATCCAAAGTGTTGCAAGCTTTGCTTCACTAGTATTCGATTTAGCCATCACTACAGGCATTACCAATTGCTTTTCATATAACTCCATTAAGGCATGCACATTAATTTTTTTATTTTTATTTAAGGGAATTTCATCAACAATAAAAAATCTATCCGGTTGCATGTAAGCAGGTAATTGCTGTTGAAGAGTGGCTTTAATGTGTTCGGTTTCATTAGCTGTTTTTAAATGATTGGTAAGTACTAAAAAAGCAATTAATTGGGTTGGCTCGTTATCCTTTTTCACCAGATGGATGTATGATTGTTTCACCTCAGGTAGCATCATAACTGTTTGATTAATAGCCTCCAGTTCTATTCGGTAGCCCCGATGTTTTACCTGCCCATCCTTACGACCTAAAAATATCAAATCGCCAGATGCTGAGAATTTTACCAAATCCCCTGTCTTATAAAAAATAGTGTGATTTAAGTAGTTAATTTTAATGAATTTTTTATGGGTTAAATCGGGTTGGCCAAAATATCCTTTTGCAATGCTACCCGCAATATGCAATTCGCCTATCCCACCAAAAGGCACTATTTGCTCTTCGTCATTCATGACAAGACAAACGCGATGAGATATTGGTTTACCAATGGGTATTATGGAGGGTCTGGTGGTGCAAGGAAAATAAGAGTAGAAGGTTGAAAAGCTGACTGCTTCAGTCGGGCCATAAACATTAAAAATAGTTTTCTTATCAAGGCCTGCAGTAATCAGAGTATCATAAATATGAGCAGGTATAGACTCTCCACCAACATAAATACAGCGGAGGCTGGAATAAGTCTTATTATTAACGGATAAACTTTGGATAAAATAGGCTGTAGTAATAAATGAAATACTAACCTGCGATTCTTTTAAAAATTCTCCCAGTTTAAATGGGTCATTTAATAAATCCTTCGGAACAATAACCAGAGTTAAGCCATTCAGTAAAGCCCCCCAAAGTTCAAATGTTGCTCCATCAAAGGCAAGATTTGATATTTGAGCTACTTTATCGGTAGCTTCTGGCTTAAAATATTTGTTCTGACAGACTAAATCAACAATATTCTTTCTTGATACAATAACACCTTTCGGAGTACTTGTTGTACCCGATGTAAACATAATATAAGCAGATTCCTCTGCCTGGTACATATCACTAATAAATGTTTGTTCTTCATTTACCTCAAGCTGCTCTATTTCATCATAAGTTACTATGTTACATGGCCAGGTAATAGAAAAAAAAGCATCATGGCTGTCTGAGATTAGCAAAGAGGGCTTGGTCTGTTCCAATTGATTATGCAGATAGTTTGATGGCTGTTTCAGATCTATTGGCATGTAAATACAACGAAGTTTTAATACTGCCAAGGAAGTAATAACGAATAAAAAAGGGTCAACTATACTGATGCCAATGATATCTCCAGGCCGAACTTTCTCCTGAATAAACAGGGCAATTGCATCTGTTTTTTTTTCAACATCACGATATGATAATGTTTTATCTAGAAATTCTATAGCAATTGTTTCAGGCTGTTGCTGAACATGCTTATTGAAGTATTGGATAATATCTGTTGTGTTGTCAGGGAAATCGTTGATATTAATTTCATTGAGTTTCTGCTGCTCAGAAGTATTTAAAAAACTTAATTCATTAATGTTCAGGTGATTGTTATGGTCTACTTGATTAATAATTTCCATGAAATGTTCAATGAAGCGATTAATCAGATCTTTGGAATAAAGCTCAGTATTGTATTCAATGTATCCGGACAAATTACTTTTATTATCTATAAAATTAATTAATAAATCGGCTTTGTTATAACCTGTAAAAATTAAGGAAACAGATGATTTAGTCTCTCCCAAAGTTAAGTCTTCAGTGAGAAAGTTAAATTTTTGATAGGAAAATAAAACGGGTATTTGATTGGTCAATTGTTGCAGACATGGGATTTCACTGATATCCACCAAACTATGCTCAAGACAGGAGGTAAATTGCTTATCCATTGCAATAATATTGCCTTTAATTGTCTGATTAGAGGCTAACTCCTGTTTTACTAATAAGGTATTAGATACATAACCAATCAGTTTATCTAAATAGGACAGTGCTCTATTATGGATAGGTGTTGCTATAACAACGTCATTCGAGTTTGTATACCGTGACAGAAGAATGTTAAAAAAACTGAGTAAGACAATGAATGGGGTCGTATGGCATTCTTTAGCAAATAAGGTCACAAATTGTGACTGTACTGTTGTCAAAGAGAACGTTACACGTTCGCACAGTGGTTTATCTGTAATTAGACCGTTGATATCGCTGGGTAAAGTTGTAGGAATAGCTCCCTCTAGACTAGCACGCCAAAAATCCAGGCTTTGAGAATATTGCTCACTTAATTTATAACTTTCTAGAAAATAAGCATAATCATGATATTGAAAATCTAAAGCGTGTACGGAGCAGGTATTATTATAATGCCCACATAATTCCTCAAAGAAAATGTCTATTGACCATCCGTCATGACAGATATGATGCAGATTAATTAATAGGAACAATTTATCTTCAGATGTTTGATATAAAGAACATCGAATAGGCGCCTCTAACTCTAATGCAAAAGGCTTACTGATTTCAGTATTTATAGCCCGCTCTAATTGTTCTGATGATACAAATTGGGTTGATAGCTTTATTTTTGAAGCATTCTGAGTTGAGTCAGCAGAATAATTAGTGTGGAGTACTGAATGTTTTAAAACGATCGAATTTATGGCGTTTTCAAGTTTTTGTTCATCAATTTTACCATGAATACTTAATAAAAAAGGAACGCTATAAGCACAACTATCCGGATTGATTTGATTAATATAAAACATTCTCCGCTGACCATCGGATAAACAATTTTTTTTTATATTCAGCTGGTCGATAATTTGCTTTTTGTTATCTCTTATTTTTTGTTTGAACTCATCAGGCAGTACATTATTCATAATAGGAATACATTTTATATTATTGCCGGATGTTGAAATAATAAATCCAATCTGATGTATTTCTTGGATTAATTGTTCAATGGAATGATTCATCATGTTATCCGCTTTAAAATTCTTCAATAGCTAAAGTTAGGGTGGTTGCACATTGTGAACCATTAATATGGCGCTCAATGTCATTAATAGTGGCTGCTTGGGCAAAGGTTTTTATGGTTAATTTGCAATTGTAATTCTGGTTTATCAAGCTAACTAAGCGAACTGCTTGTAAGGAGTCGCCTCCGAGATAATAGAAATTGTCATCCCCTTCAATATGCTCTAACTTCAATATGTGTTTAAAGCAGTCTAATAGTGATAATTGTTTATTGGTTATGGGCTCAATAGACGAGAAATTATTTAAATATTCTTGTGATAAAAATTTATAATCAATTTTTCCACTAGAAGTAACTGGAAAGGAGTTGATTGGAATAAAACGTGAGGGGATCATATATTCCGGTAATAATATCAATAACTCCTGGCGAATTTTTTCAGCCTTTAATTCGGAGTGTACTGAACGGTAAAAACATACTATTTGTTTATCCAGGCTATCTCCGTGAATCACCAAGGCAACCTGAGATATTTCAGACAAAGTGAGTAAGGCAGCTTCAATCTCTGTTAGTTCTATCCGATATCCGCGAACTTTAATTTGCCTATCTACCCTTCCCAGATATAATAATTGCTCACCTGGTAATAACTTAACGTAATCGCCTGTTCGGTACATTAATGTATCCGGTTTAAAGGGATTATTGATAAAAACAGAGTTGGTTTTTATATGATCGTGCAGATAACCGGTTGCCAAACATTGACCTGCGATAAATAATTCCCCTGTTTCGCCAGGTTTAATTGAATCCATGTGTTCATTTAAAACATAAAACTGCACATTATCCAGCGCAGATCCTAGATTATTAAACTCGTTTGTTTGATTGAAATAACCGATGCTTGCCCAAACAGTAGTTTCGGTAGGACCATAAGCGTTGAGCACTTCAGTTACTGCTAGCCATTTATCAATTAAAGCTTGATTGGCCACATCTCCGGTAACAATCAGCATTCGTAATGATGGAAGTTTAGTTACGGGCATTAAATTTAAGAATGGTGGCGGCAAGGTAAGTACTGTTACTTGTTGGTTTTTTAATAAATCCAGGAGTCGTTCAGGGTCAGTTCGCTCGTCGTTATCCGCAATGACTAATGTGGCTCCTGAAAATAAAGTCATAAATAATTCAGCCACTGATACATCAAAAGTGGTTTCAAAAAATTGTACTATTTTATCTTGTTCATTGATTGAACATTTGTTCCGTACCGCATTAATTAGATTAAGAACGGAATGCTGGGTGATCATGACGCCTTTGGGAGTACCGGTTGAACCTGAGGTAAAGATCACATAGGCTAAATCGTGTCCGTATGCCATACGATAGGGAGGCGTGGTATCAAGCTCTTCTACTTTCTGATCAATATTAATAATGCTCAAATGAGGGAATTTAGTTGCATAGTTATTATTAGTAAGCACTGTATTAATTTGTGCCGTTTCACAAATATTTTTTAATCTTTGAGCGGAAGTATCTGGTGCTATGGGTAAGTAGGCATGCCCGGTTTTAAGTATGGCAAGAATAGCAATAATGACCTCAATACCTCGAGGCAAACAAATTGCAATGAGTTGCTGTGCTTGTGTATGTTCAATTTTGGACTGGATATGAGCTGCCATTGATTCAATGGCTTTATCAAGCTCCGAATAAGTA
This sequence comes from Legionella quateirensis, assembly GCF_001467955.1. Classification (GTDB taxonomy): domain Bacteria; phylum Pseudomonadota; class Gammaproteobacteria; order Legionellales; family Legionellaceae; genus Legionella; species Legionella quateirensis. Next base: position 398,558 of record NZ_LNYR01000006.1, read on the forward strand.
AGTGTCTCGTTTTTATAGTTAAGTGCAATCTTGTCTCTATATTGTCTGATTGCTTTATTTAATTCCTTGATAAGATTATTGTCGTCTATTGGTTTTACGGCTGGCTTGAGCTTATTTTTTAGCTCAAGGTCAAAACCATGGCGAGTTAGATGATGACGGACCCATTTATCATCTAATAAATGATTTCTACTCATTAATGAAATAATATTTTTAATAATTGGATTACTTTGATTGAGTTGTTGAACTGATCGAACTGGGTAGGTATCTGCAATAATTAATTCACTGTCCTCTTCAGAAAAATTGAGCTCCTTTAGTAAAAGACGTGCAAACTCTTGTTCACCTTGTTGGGATAAATAATATTCAATAAAAGTGGGCAAAACCTCTGCAATTAATTTTCTATCGTCTTCTGAAATATACTGCCAGGTTATATTTAGGGTATCAGAAAATATCCCCGCATGCCTGCCTTCATCACTTAAATGATCTTTCATCAGCTGGATGAACGAGGGATCTAATTCGGGCTCACTTATAAAAGAAATTAATTCTTTTGTTAACGTATTTTCACTAATACACACTGCGATTACTGAAAATACATCATGAAGATAAGGGGGTAATAATAATTTTGAAACGGCAATTGCTTTCGCAAGCTCCGTATGGCGAGGGGTATAAATGGGAGGTATTTGTAATAATGAACTAACCTGTTGCACATAATCTTTGGCAACATAAGCATGATAAGCTTCATCAATAATAATGGTGAGCATATCTTGCTTTAACTCATGACAATAAAGAAAGGGTAATTTATCTTTTAAAATATTTTCGGCAACTGAATTAACGAGTTCAGTTTCGATATAAGCCACTTCATTCATAAATTTATACATCGATTGTACCAGTATAAAACGAATGGCTTCAAAACCCCGTTCAGTTATCTTGGGGTGAATGACCAGGGCTTGTTTTGAAATAGGGTAATACTGACATGCATGATTTGCTGAAATAACCCTGCGCGGATTATGCCTTACTGTAGCTAACTTTTCCCAATAATCAGCACGGCTTCGATACGCTTTTAAACTCCCATTGGTGCTTAGTATAGTGTTTATCATATGGCATTCGTCAAATGAGCTGATGACTCAGCAATGTTAACCGCTTGGACTAAATTATCCTCTGAATGCAGATGCGCAAAGTGCATTACATCTCTCTGAAGAGAGGCTTCTCGGATTAATCGCGTAATTAAGCCTGTTCGTTGTTTTTGCCACCACTCAATTTGGAGATCGGTAATTGACACAGTATCGTTAGGTTGCAATTGCAGATCGCCAGAAAGTATCATTTTTGTGCAATCACTATGCCCCTGAGCAATCCAATTCTCAAGCCAGCCTAAGTGAGTTTTATAGTAATCATTGGATAATAATAAATAGCCGTACAGATTGGGTAATAATTTAGCTTGGGCACCCATCCAAAATATATGACGCCAGGCCACAAAAGTGGGTATGGATTTTTTTTCTTCATCAGTTAATTCACGTACATGTTCATAACCTCTTAATAAAGCTAATTGCATTCTGGATTTTTGGGCACGAGTATCAGTTCTTAATTCTATCTTCCACATCAAAGTAGCAAGATCATAAGTTCTTGCTCCATAGCCACATAAATCAAAATCAATAAACTCGATCTTGCCGCCAGTACTAATCACAGTATTATTGAAATGTGCATCGCCATGACATAGGCCATATGCAGTTCTGGACAATCGGGGCATTGGTAAAGCAGAAATAGCGCTAGTACATTTTTTCAGCTGCTCAATGGAACCGTTTCTGCTGGTTTGCATTGCTTTAAGTATGGTAGCAAAAGGTTTTTTGATTAAACTACCCTCATTATAAATATGGAGATCATCCCTATAGGTTTGCTCATCGAACGCATCGTGTAATAGTGCAAGCTGTTGCCCTATTAGATAGGATGTTTCTAAAGTGCAAGCAGTCATATTACCTGCCACATAACTTAACAGAACGCCATAGCGTGTTCCTTCTGGCATCTCAATTCCCGTAATCCATTTACCGCTCTCGGTATTGATTGGATAATGAGCCATATCCAATTCTTCTTTTAAATCATTAATAACACCGATTTCGGCCAGAATTGCTTCTTTTGTTTTCCATTGATGCGTATAAATTCGATATATATAATTATTATCAGCAATTGATATTTTATAGGTGTCGTTAACACCACAGCAGAGTAAACATGCTGAACCATCAGCAAATTGTTCTGCAGAGAATATACTGGGATAAACATTAATTAAAACTTCTTTGACATCGTCATCAGATAAAATTGATTTATTAATTCGTTGAGGTTTAAAAAGAGTATCTGCTCGCGCACTCATTTAACGTTAAATCCTTAGAGCTGGTAATCATGATTTTGGCGATTATACATACAGATGCTTTTATATCAAGCATGATGGGCTTTTTTAGCTCGAATAAGTCATAGTAAACTCCGATTCTAACTTCTCAATAATGGGTCTATGACCCAAAATCCTGTAATTAAGCCAGGCAATTGTTCTGTTAGAAAAATCAGTTAATGAGCTCTAATTTAGGATGCCACTAAATATGGGAGGGGTACCCAGTTTCCACTAACAAACAGTGCATTCCTAATCAAATCCAATAACTAACTGCGATCATGATGTTATTGGTATTTTGATTAATACGAGCATTTCCGTCAGTATCTATCAAGCCATAAATACTGGGTATTGGGAGGTTAATAGAATTTCCATAATGTACATAATTATATTCTGTGCGTAATGTCCAATTGTTCATAAAAGCCCATTCGATACCTGCGCCTATTAGCGAGCCTGCTGTGTTCTTATGTTTGGAGTAATAATCTTCTCCTTCATTGGTGTAGGTCAAGCGTACGTTTGCAAAGCTGGCTCCAGCTGTTACATACGGGAGAAGTTGGTTTTTATTCCAATTCAGGGCAGGACCCAGTCGGCCCTTTATCGAATAGTGCATTTGATTCTTAAGTATGAAGCGATCAGATACTTCGGGATTATTAGGGCAGTTGCAATCTAAAGTGTTATCTTTTCTCGTGTTAAAGAAGAGATTTGCTTCTATACCGGATACAAGATAGTTGGGGAATTGGTGCGTGAATCCCAATTGTATTCCAGGAGAGTAGGTCGTGAACTCTGCATTGGTATTACAAATTCCATCCGGATTAGTAAAACCTAACTGTTGTGCTTTTAATTGAACGTTGCTAAAAACAAATCCTTCATTTACTCCTAGATAAAATCCGGTCCAATTATTTAACAAAGAGTTAGAAGATGAAGGATGATTTGCATAAGCCAGGTCAATTAGGACACTTACTAGTATAACCCCCTTAATCAATTTCAAATATTTATTCATGGGGCTATTACCTTCAAAGGATTAGAGACGATACCATTCTTTTTGCCAATGATGGTACAGGAACCATTTTTACCATTCATTTTCAGATAAGTTTGAGTTGAGGTTTGTCCAATGTGACATGTGACATTACCTGTCTGGTTGATAATGGTATAAATGGTAGGTCCAGATCCTGGCACTGGCAACGGTCCAAGGATAACAGGTCTGCCACAACAAACAACAGCAGGATTCACTATAGGTGATCCATTTACTGTAGCCGGTATGTCAACGGAGGAAGGAGAGGGTGGGGGGGGCGCAGGATAGCCTAGGAAATTAAATTGCACATAAGTAGGGGCTCCGACTGGTAAATAGGAAAGGGTATAAAGTGGAGTTGTTCCCATAAATGTGGCGGGATTGTCTGTAAATGTGACGGAATCAAAGGTACCTGTAATTCCCGATGAAGTGAGAATAGTGTAAAGGCCAGGCTGAGTGTTTGGAGCCAGATTGATTTCTAAAGTGCCTGCTAGCGATGCGGGTCCATTAACGGCGACCAAAGAAGTGCCATTGGTGTTGATGTCGATATGAACAAGGCTTCCAATGCCACCTCCTGATGCTGAGGAGTTTAGAGACAAGCTGCCTAGGGTGAGCGTTGCCCCTGTGTCTGGTGAAATCGTTCCGGAGTTGGCATTGACGGCTCCTGTCAAGGTTCCACTGCCACTAAGAGTACCTCTTTGCGAACTGAGGTTGCTGTTTCTACAGACAGAAATTGATGCTTGATTGATCTGTCCATTGACTTTGAAATTCGCATTATCGATTTTAACCGTCCCTGGATAATCGGATGCTCCGTTGTAAACAACGGTTCCATTTCCTCTAATAAAGACACCGGTTCCTCCAGTGCCAAAAACAGTATCATCGGTAAATGCGACCTGATCTCCAAGTGTCAATAGATCTCCAGCATCTTGTGCCAGGAATGTGAGAGAAGAACCCGTGCGCAGAAAAATACTAGTTCCCATAGCTGAGCCATCGAAGCCGTCCGAACCTCCTGGTCCACCAGTTCCATGAATTCCTGCTTGTACCGTGTTGTTTGGAGTATTGAAGGTGGTTGGAACTCCCGATAGTGCTTGTACTGTGAAATTTAGATTGCTGTCCACAAAGATAGCAGCGCCGAGACCGCTTCCTCCTCCACCTCCTCCGCCACCGAAGCCCGATCCATAGGAACTGGCTCCCAATCCTCCGGCTCCTCCACCGAGATTACCTGTATCCACTCCACCGAAAGCAGTTGGACCATTAGAGGGGCCACCTCCACCTCCTCCCCCTCCGCCGGAAGAGTTGCCGCCTTCCGCGGACGTCATTCCCGATTGGTTGACTCCGCCACCACCTCCACCACCGCCAATACCTCCCGAACCACCTTGTACAGTATAGGAATAGGGTGAGTTATCATAAGCTCCAGTACCAGCGCCACCACCACCGCCACCGGCATAACCAGCAGTCCCCGAGTGCCCATCAATGTCATTTTGTACGGGATTAAATATGACGACTCCACCACCGCCGCTTCCCGCACCATCACTTCCATTGCCTCCGGAAGGATCGATATTCTGTCTGCGTAAGGGGGGGGTCGAGCCTTGAGGATTGAGGCCATTCATTCCTGCGTTTCCTCCGCCTCCGCCTCCTCCTGAAGGTGTGCCACTCCCTCCACCGCCGCCGCCTGCATTAATTCCGCCAGAATTACCTCCTCCTCCAGAACCTGCAGGAATGTTGAGACCATAGCCGTTCCCATCGAGCCCGGGGTTGTTATCCGCTCCTCCATCTCCGAGATTGGTTAATAATCCCAGGGTAGCGCGAGAACCTATGCCACCACCACCGCCACCCCCACCGCCGGCGCCAGATGGATCGGATGTCGAAAGTGTGACATCACCTCCATTACCACCAAAACCGCCACCTCCTGCACCACCAGTAGTTCCTGTGGTTGTAATAGAGCCTCCATTTCCACTGAAGCCACCGCCGCCGCCTCCTCCTTCATCACCTGTAGACATCAGGGTAAAATAGTTTCCTCCATTTCCGCCAACCGCAGAGCAGTTGCGTATCAATACATTCAACAAGGTAATTGCAGGATTTGAACCATTTAAAAATGTTCGAGGTGCGTAAATAGCTCCTCCGGCACCCATACCACCACCACCGCCAGAAATTCCGTTTCCGCCATCGCCTCCTTTTGCGGTCAGGTTTTGAAAGATCATATTTTGGATCGTTACAGTTCCTGTAGGAATAAAAAACCCGCTGTAAGCGCCGTTGTTACCGTCAATTGTGACCGTAAAGTTGGGGGTAGGATTGCCAATTGTAATGTTTACAGGATTTGAGGAGTTATTAATAATCGGCAGAATTCCATTGAGTTGTATCGTCATAGGATGATCAAAAACAATGGCGTAATCATCAGGTGCCGTATTTAAATTTTGATTCATTGTATTCAGAAAATATCTCAGCTCCCCATTTAATCCGAAACCACCCGGGTCATTATCTGTGTTGTCTGTAACAATGAGTGTTGTTAAGGCGAATAAAGAAGGTGAGGCGAAAAGAAAAAAACAATAAATCCAATCCTTGAGTTTGAACATGAAAAATCCTGTAATTTTTTTTGTTGAGCATCGTAATATGTTAAAAAAAATAATTCAATGCCAACCACTCTGATGAGAGAAGTATATGATTTTCAATGAATAATTTATTCGTCTGGGGGAGTAACGCTGACGGTACACAATAATATATGCGTTCTCATTTTTATAAACAAAAGTCAATTTCAACCGCATAGTTCAATTTGAATTTCAAGATTCAGGGTATGTCCTCAGTGAGGCCATAATTCTGTTGGTAATTTTGGGGGGATTTGAGCTACATTTGGCCCTTAGTCATAAAGGAGAGTTGGTTTGCTTTTCTTGCTTATATTAAGGTATGGGCCTGTTTCTAGGCACAGATTAGGGAGCTATTTTTGTATTCATAGTTCCTTACATGGCACTTTTTTCTTTGATATTTTTGAATTATTTGATATCCTTCGCCTGTTTTAAAGAACTAACCTCAGATGGAACTGGAAAAAATATGGAAATTGAAATAAGAATTTTATGTGCTTTCTTATTATTGTCTAGCACTTTAAACGCAGCACATTCAGCCTCAGAGTTTTTAATCCCTCGATATAAAAAATGGCTCAATCCCATTCTAAAAGTCATTCATCAATACGATCTTTCTTTATTTGAATTTCCTTTATCTAGAGATAGAACAAGTCTGACTTTTTACTTGAATTTTAAACACTCTCCTGCTGATCTGCTCAATCAAAATTAGATAAAAAATGGAATCGTCGGATCATCATCTGACTTATAAAATCAAGTTCATAATCAAGGAATATAATATGTTAAAGCGACACACTATTCTTAGTCTTTTAATTCTGTTCAATTTGATGCATACAACGAATTGCTTGGCTGTATCTGTTAATGAATACTCTCCTGATAATAAACCTCAAACATATAAAACAAGTTTCAATTGTGATAAAGCCAGAACGAATATAGAACATGCTATTTGTCACTCTAAAAAACTCGCAGATGCAGATCGCGTACTTTCAAAACTTTATTATCAACTTGAGGATAAACAGCCCTCTGCTTTTGTGAATCGACAAAAAATGTGGTTAAAAGAGCGAGATTATTGCATTTCCTCGCTAAATTTGGAGCACTGTTTACTGAATAAATATCAAGACAGGATTTTGCTTCTCAAGAATTTAAAATTATCTGTTTCATCAAAAGACATTCAAGCTGATGAGCCTAAAGAAGTGAGCCATCCGGTTTTACCTGTTTTACAAAAACATAACATCTCATTAGAAAAGGTGGTTTATTCACAAGATAGTAAATGTCCTACTTTTCATGTGAAATTTAAAATCTACCCGCTAAGCACGCAACTCGATGAATATTCTAAAAAAGCTTACTCTGAAATATTGGAAGCCAACTCATCATTTCCTTACGCGTTAGTCGATGAGGAGAGTGATTTTAAAGTCAACGTTGGATTTAGTGATAAAGCTAAAACTCATATTACAATTCGCCCCGCTGAAGTTTCGTCTCCTACCACTTGCCTGGATGGTAGTGTCAGTCCTGATGCGGAACATTATACGGTAATTGCACAAATGAAAAAGCAGATTCTAAATTCACCATTTAAAGCAAGGTTACACCAGAACGATGGAGGAGAGATTATTGCTTATTTATACGCAATAGACGAAAAAACTATTTCATACGATTATTATGGCTGCACCAATGGCATCAAATTAAGAGCCAAAGCAAAAACAGGTCATTATTACATCTATTTATATGATGAAGTTACAGACTATTTTTATCCAACTCGCATTCCTGTTTTCAAAGGTGACAAGCCAACTATTATGGGTATTGAAGGAGCATCTTTCGTTACTTTTCCTGCGAATGGTGATGTTAAGACAGACACATTGGTAGTAAGTCAACGTGATAATTGTGACGAGAGTTTTTATGAAACTTTTCATCTTTGGGAAGATCAAACCTCATTGCAAAAACGTAATTCTTTTCATCACTATTCACATCTGGGATTTTACTTGAGGGAGAATAAAAATAGAATGCAACATTTCTTGTAAATAGCCCTTAAACCCAAGAACACTTAGGTGAATCCATGTTGGGTCGTATTCGGCCCAGCTTACCTCACTACGTGTCAGACCTGAGCCAACCCTCAATATATTTGATAGTCTCATCAATAGTATTAACTGCCTGTTCGACGAGTGGATTAAATAATTCATGTTGTCCTGATTTCCAATATCGTTCGACATACTGGCAGGCATATTTCATTCGTGTTGTACCCAAATAAAGTGCTCCACCTTTAATTTTATGTGCCAGTTTTTCAACTTCATCGTATTTATGGGTTTTATATGCTTGATGCATTTGAGCTAAATCAGTAGGGAGATCTTTAATCATTAAGGACAGGAGATCGTTTACCATGTTTTTCTGGCCACAGTTTTTCAATGCTACTTCAATATCCAGGATAGGGAATTGGTTTAATTGAAACAGCTCGTCATTACTGTCAGGCAGGTCGTGTCTTGCTTTGGTAGATTTTATCTCTGGTAGATTGCGTCTTTTGTGAGTGAAGGTTTTAATCACATCCATTGCATGGGCTTGAGTAAGTGGTTTAGTGAGTACGGCATCCATTCCTGATTCGATACATCGTTTTCTGCTTTCATCACCACCATGTGCTGTCAGGGCAATAATAGGGGTGTGTTTTTTATCACTAGGCATCGTTCTAATATGACGTGTCACTTCATAACCATCTATTCCATTTCCTAATCCTATATCCATAAAAATCAGGTCGTATTGATTTTTCTTACATAATTGAAGAGCCTGGTTGCCATTAGATGCAATATCAACCTTACAGGATAGTTGGGTTAAAAGAGCGCGAGCAACGGTTTGAGCAATAAAGTTGTCTTCAACCACCAGTACATCAGTCATCAATTGAGGTGTTGTCTGTTCAGTTGGTTTTGGTGTTCGAGATAAAGGGTGGGGTAGTGGTTGCATGAAAGGGCGATCCATTTTGGATTCATCTGTCTCATCAATCCCAGAATCATCATCCAACAGTGGCGCTTGAAAAGGAAATAAACACGTAAAACAGGTTCCTTTCATGGGTTCACTTTTAACATAAATTTCACCACCTAACTCATCAACAAATTGCTTAACTACATACAGTCCTAGACCGGTTCCTTTATAAATTCCTTGATATGATGGAGTTAACCTTTTGAATTGCAGATAAATTTCCTGTTGTTTTTCTTTAGGTATGCCTATACCCGAATCAGTCACAGTCAGTTTAATTACTAATTGCTGGCTTTCTTTCTTAGCCAAGGATACATGGACTAATACATGACCCACATCAGTGAAGTTCAGGGCATTACCAATTAATTCGAGAGCTATACGATGCAAGCGGATTTTATCACCGATAACAAAGCAGGGAAGATTGGGATCTAGGGTGAGAGATAGTTTTAAATGCTTTTCATAAGCTTTAGCCTGGTAAAGGGCAACCACTTGTTCCAGTGTTCGTTTCAGATTAAATTTGCGTTTTAGCATCGGGATTTCCCCGGAGCTAACCTTGACTGCTTCCAAAACTTCATCCATTAAATTAAGTAGAGCATGACTGGAAGCTACCAGATTAACTGCATACTCCTTAATTTTTGGTTCAGTTGATTCTGATTTTATAATTTCAGAAAAACCTACAATTCCTGAAAGAGGTGTTCGGATATCATGGCGCATGTTTTCCAGAAATTCTGTTTTTACCTTATTTGCTGCCTCAGCTGCTTCTTTAGCTAACGTTAATTCCTCTTCAATTTTCTTGCGATCTGTAATGTCTAAAGAAAATCCGATTAAGCCAACAGTTTCATTTTTGCTGTTTTTTATGGGTTGCTTTTGGGAAAGAAATATTCTTTTTTCTCCTTGCGGGGTAATAACGGGTTCCTCAAGGATTTCAGGAATACCCGTTCGCATGATTTTATTATCTGTATCATCAATAGCCTTTGCCGTAGCCTGATCGTTAAGAACTTGATAAATAGTTTTTCCCACAAAACCGGTACCGTCGTGATCAAATAATTTGATTTGATTCGTGCTGGCGCCCATGTAGACCCCTTCAGTATTTTTCCAGTAAACATATGAAAAGGGCATGCTATTAAATAACAGTTCAATAATATCGGAGTTATCGGCAATGGTTTTGGGTGATTTCATGTGCTTTATTTTCCCATACTTATTTAATTAGCTTAGTTTATTATTCAACAACCTGCTAATCAGGGGACCTGTAGAAACAGCCTGGCTGATAGCAGATTCCTAAAGCTTTTGAACCGTATACGGTTGCTTTAAACCAGCTATCCAGGCATACCAGAAAAATGGTATTGGCAACATGCTGATTGATGCTATATAAAAGTCATAGATTTAGGTGTCAGTATGTTGTATCTTTTTGCTTTTGATCCAACCATTCACGATTATTATCCTCGACCTGGTTAGTCCAAAATGGTTATGGCGTTCAGATTAATTTATCACCGTTTGTATTTACTTATTTACAAGGACTTTTATGAGATTTCTCAAGTTACAACATTTCTTATTATCCCTGGGTATGTGTTTTATTCATTCTCTTTACGCCGGAACTATGGGGGAGACTCATCATCCCTTAACTGCTGGGAAATGGAATTTGTCTTTAGATGGTGGTGCTGGCTATACGCGATTTTCTGACCCCTCAAAAGTCCTTCGACTTGGTGGTATCAATCTCCAAGGGAATCCCAATATCTCTGGAGTTCTAGGTGTAGGCAATGATTATTATTTTAATAGGTTATTTGATACCCACTATTTCTATGGTGCTAGTATCAATTATGCGTACACTAATAATTTGGAGTGGGGTTTAGAGTTTGAAGGAAGCTTTGCAGGAAGCCAACGATATCAACGTAATACTGCTGTTGGATTTTTGGACCAAACTTATAGTAAATATCAATCATTTTCCGGGTATTTACTAAGCACCTTTTACTTTGATTCTAACTTTACGTTGGCCAATAAGACCATTTACCCGTTTGTAGGGGCTAAAGTTGGCGGCAGCTATCGACCAGAAATAATTGCCTCGAATGATCGCTTAAATGGTGTGCCAGTTACCTTCGGTAGTGAAACCACCACTATATTTTATAAAACCAGTTCCAGTATCTCCGGTGGATTGTATATGGGCTTATTGATGAATATTCAGGACAGTCTTTCTGCTTTTGTAAAAGTGGGTATCATGGCCAGTGATGGTTTATTAGGAAACAACCTAATTGAAAAGATGGTGGCCATTCGTCCTATTCAAAGAGCAAGTATCAGTAACTCGGGTGGAATCATATCTGTTCCAGTAATGATTGGGATAAAAAAATTCTTTGAGTAAATTCTTTAATATCGTCCCTTACTGTTTGAACGTGCCTGATTGATGATCTCCAGGCACGCTTTTAAATGGGATTTCTCGTGACACAGAAGCACTGTGACTAGAAGTCATGGAGGAAGGGTATGGCCTCTCTAGGCGTATGAATGGTAATGAGTGCCTGGAGAAACGATCCACCAGGCTCTCTGAGTGCTCTGTATCATGCTTGTGTGTCACGAAGAATGCTGCTTCGCTATAAGTTCTAATACGATTAAACAGTTAAGCCTATGCTTGCAAATGGTCCATAAAAAGAAATAGATTTTTCTTGTGCAGAGCTGGTCAAATCTCGGCGGATGTATGCGTTTTCATAATAGGTGCCAAAAAATCCGGCTCGTAATACAAACTGCTTGTCTCTATTCATGGTAAAAGCTTTTTCTAAAGCAAATTTTATATCATAGAAAGGAATCGTTGTATGTCGATTATTTGTTCCGTCTACAGCAGTTAAAAAAGGAAAACCAGAGGTATTAATTGCTGAAGCTTGTACATCTGTTGTACCAACTAATAACCCGGTTTCACCCATAGCATTGAGTTTAATATCTTTGAAAAGAGGGTAAGTAACTTTTATCCCAATGGTTGGACCAAGGGCCTTGGTATCAGATTCAATTAAATGTGTGAGGCTAGTTCCATTATTCATGCCATAGAAGGATTTGATCTCCGATGCGAGTTCGGCGTAACGTAACCCCGCCAGTAACTTTAATGATAACTGCTGCCATTGAATTAAATAACCTGTGTTTAATTCATATGCATCATAATTATAATTAAGGGTTGCATGTGTCTGATCGTAAATATTGGCTTTTAATATAGGCTGCGCTACTTCGACAGTGGTAATTCTACCAACCGCATGATGAGGCCCATCGGTATAATTTTGATTAAAATTTACATATGAGAACGCAATATCATTTGTATCATTAGTGAATAGATAGGACGTATCGATACTAAAACCTGACGAATAGTCCGATTGAACTGAAAGTGGAGTAACACTGGCATGTGTTCCTTGTAGCGCGGTGATGGATGCATAATCACTGGTAGCCCCTGATGGGCGCCAATACAACCAACTGACATCAAATGAAAACCTCTGCTTTGATTGAATCCCTTCTATTCCGTCTGCGCGTGCTGCATTCAAACAAAATAGCATTACAATTAATAAGTTGATAAGTCTCATGATGAAAAATCCATATTTTTTTTATTGATATAACCTTACTTTCTACTCAATTTAAAGAGAGTGATAAGAAGTAAACAGGACTTATGAAAAACCCTAAGGTCAAAGCAAAACTCAATTTTTGATGAGGGAGTGTAGATTAACTAAATGACTGAATCAAAAATTGAGTTTAACGAATAGATTGGTGTTTTTCATAAGTCCTGGAGGCATCATTCTACACTGGCAACACTGCAAATCAACTTTAATTTATCCCTCTTTCGCATTGAGGGAATCGTGTTACCTTGCTTTAAACGGGTGACTTGCCAGTGAGCGAATGCCTTTTTTAGGATTGGAGCAGAGTGATATTGGATCATAAAAAATACATTATGTTCAAAATAGAAAAACTATGGTATAGTATCGGCCTTCAGTGATAGGGAGGTGTGTAAAGATGACTGTGTATCTATTTTTGTATAATGTTGTAGCCATTAAAGCCACCCTGTCTCAAATTGCATATGATGCAGATTCACAATTTATATTAATTGGCAGTGAATATTGTCTTGATAAACTCTCAGAAACCAATAAATCTTTTTTTCATAAAACTCATCAGGTAACGCGAAATTTTCATCAAATTGATTTTCATGAAGTTGAAACAATTCTACTGAGTTATCTTAAAGATCATGAAGCTGGCTCAATTCGATTGTTAACAAATGAGGACAGCACTCAACTTGTTTGCGCTCAGTTAAGAGAAAAATACCGGATACCAGGTAGCACTACAGAGCAGGTTCTACCCTATGTTAATAAAGCGGTTTCAAAAAATAAATTGCTAGGGCATATTAAATCGCCAGAATTTGTCTTATTCGATAAACAAGCATATCAAGAGAATAATGAGCGTTATATTCAAAGCGTCATAGATCAAATTGGCTTTCCCATGTTCATTAAACCCGTGGATTTAGTGAGTAGCATAGGAACTTATTATATCCCTGATGAACTGACCTTTCGTAAGGTTTTGGAATGCATACATCAAGAACCTTGGACTTTTGAAATCGATCAGTTTATTGATGGTGATTTATTTCATTGTGATGCAGTGGTGCATGATAATGACATTGAGTTTTTTATGGCAGGGCGATACGCAAATCCTTTAGCTAAATTTTCTAAAGGAAGTCCAATGGGAAGTATTCCTGTTAAGGACGAATCATTGTTTGAAGATCTAAAAGCGTTTAGCCACAGCATTTTAAAATGTTTAGGGATGTTTTCATCGGCCTTTCATATTGAAATTTTTCAGGACAAAAAAACGGGTGAGTTAATCTTTCTTGAGGCCGCAGCCCGAACTCCTGGCGCTTTAGTTCCTGAAATGTATGAAATGATGTTCGATCAAAATCTTGAGAAACTGCATTATGTTGCTCAAATGAATTCAATACGTGTTTTAGGTATTCATCCAACACCATATCACGCGGGTTGGATAACGTTTCCTCAGATTAAAGGAACACTGGTAGATATCAATAAACCACAGATTAATATTAAAAATAATACCACTTACTTTGTTACATCCGGAGAAACCTTGAAACAAGCCAATAGTCTTTTAGACAGCTCCTGTAGTGTGGTTTTTTGGGATGAATCGTATCAGAACATTGAAAACACTTTTGAGTTTCTTAAGCATCATCAACTCTTAAAATTCAATGAATGATGGATGAACTGCGTGAGCCTGTTTTTTAGTCCAACATCTCAAATTATCGACACAACGAATAAAATATTTTAAACTTGCGCCTGAAATTGTTCCGAAATACACCGATCACTTTTTAAAGTATTGGTGAACAGTCAAATGCATGCAGCAAGTACTTCATTGAATAGCATCTCGGTTAGTTTGCTACTTAATAAATCTCTGCATTAATCATGATCTAAAAGAGTATACGAATTGCTTTGAGACTTTATACACGATAAAGGCTTGTTTTGGTTTATAAAGGAGTAACCATGAAATTCTTCTTTTCAAAAGACAAGAAGATTCAAACAGTACCAGCCACTGAGATCCCAAAAATAAGTGATATCAGTACCTCATTTCTTATTGAAACAATTGCTTCTTTATTAATGAACAGTGTTATTACACATCATGCTGAATCGTATAGAGAAGATGAATATACGGGTAAAAGCAAACCTCCAATTACTATTGAGCACTATCTACTCCGGTTTTGTACCTATCTTATTAATGAGCCGAGTATCTATATACTATTAGTGATTTATTTAAATAAATATTTAGAGAAGGTTCCTGATGCGTCATTAAACGAAATGAATGTACACCGATTAACTGCCTGTTCGTTACTTTTGGCTTATAAACAACTTATGGACTTAAGATTTGATAATCTTTTTGTCTCAAGGGTTGCGGGAGTCTCATTATCAGAACTGAATCTATTAGAAATAAACTTTCTGAAAATTCTGGATTTTGAGACACACGTTCCTATAAAAGATTTTGAAAAATGCTATCAACGTCTATATGAACATGCTCTTTATGTTAAACTGGAACAATCAAATAGCGTTTCACCGAGTGCATAAACTGACGATGGTGGTCATGTAATAAAGAGAACGTTTTTCCAGACTAACAGGTTTAATGATAACTCAATGAGTTAGGTGTTGAGGCGATCAAAAGCTCCTGAGTTGGTGCTCAAATACCCACCTGGATCAGCACTTTAGTTCTCCGAACCACTCAAAATCATTTAAATTATACAGAATTCCATGATTAACAAAGAAAAAAAAGATAAATTGACGGAACAAATGAGTGCCTTGCATATTGATGAAAAGGATCTTATTGAAAAATTTATACTGGGTAGCGGCAGTGGTGGACAAAAACTCCAGAAAACTGCATCAACCGTTTATTTAAAGCATCTCCCAACTGGCTTGGAAATAAAATGTCAGGAATCCAGAAGTCGAGAGGATAACCGATATTTTGCAAGAGTGAGGCTTTGTGAACAATTTCAAGCTGCCTTCAGTAATGAAAAAACAAAAAAACAACAACGCATGGAACAGATTAAACGTCAAAAAAAGCGACGCGCGCGAAGATCCAGTAAAAATCACGGTCTTTCTCGTGCTATCGATAGTGATTGAACTCCCTAAGACGATTTAAAATCCTCCTGGATTCCAGCTAATATCATCAGTAATCATAAGCATATATTTGAATGGTCCGATGTATACGTTTTGTGTCTTTATGGGTTGAAGCTCGTAAGTTAATTGTTCTTTAGATAGTTTGGGGTTTGACGCTATGGCTACCAGGTCTTGGCGTTTACCTTGTGCATCAACTAAAACAATGGCCACATTCGGTGGATTTGTTTTAAAATTATTTTTTATTTCATCGTTCGTCCAGAATGAATTAAATTTTGCAAGTTTCATTATGCCTGATTTTCTAACTGGCCGATCTGAAAAATAATTCACATATTTGGGCGCATGTTGTATCGTTAAAAGGTAATGATTATTATTCACTTTTTTAAGGTTTCCTTCTGTAGCTGTTTGGAAAAACAAAAAGCTTTCATTAGCAGAAAAGGCAACACCACAAAATATCATCAGTGTAACTAATAATAATTTTTTCATAGCTAGTTCCTCTTAATAGGATTATCGAACTTCTTTTTTTATATAAACATCCAGGATAATTTAATTTTAGATTAAAATGGTTTTTTTGGGCTATTTTTGGGTTTTTATTCAATTTGACTAGCATTGATTCTAATTTATATCTAATTGCATCATTTTAAAAACTAAAAACAGACGGCGTTCCAGGATTTATGGAAAATTTACTGAAAATAATGCGTAAATTAAATCCACAAGAACACAACGCCTTTAGTGCTTTAAACTATACTATGAATTTACTGAGATTAAATTCAGATGTCAGAATCTATTAAATTAGCTGTAACTGGTGAAAGTGCAGGGATCGTTGAAGTAGTTATTGATACGGTTTCATCAGAGATTACAGCAACATTTATTTATACACCTAATCCTGCGACTCCAACCCCCAAAGAAATGTTATTTGGCTATCATGATGCATCTGGAGCAGAGCATATGCTTTCCATGACCAAAGAGAACAATGGTCAATGGATTTTAAGCCGGTCTATGGCATCTAATGAGAGCAGTGATTTTTTTATGCATCCCGATGTGAAGCCCAGAGAGTTGGCTCAAAAACCTAATATTATCAACAAAATAGCCTTATCTAATGGAACACTTGTCACTTCCGTATATGAAAATCCAGAATTGGCTGTGGAACACAAAGGCCATATAGAACGACGTGTGCTTAATGCGGACGGTAATTTAAGCGAACTGGTGGATGAGCACTATCAATTGGCAACGGAGGAGCAGTTGGTTGAAGTCTATTTTCCAGCAGGTTATAAGTCTTTAGAACCGAAAAAATACCCTATGCAAGTCATGTTGGATGGTGACATGCACTTAGGGCAGGATGCCTTTGGAAATAGTATGGATACAAAAATTATTCTGGATAATTTAATTGCTGAAGGAACAATGGAACCAATCATCGCGGTATTTGTAACACCTGCACAACCTACTATGGAGCAGGGGAAATGGGTATCAATGCCAAGGCTTAAAGAATACAGTTGTGATTTACAAACCGATGCGATACTTGCCCGTATTCCAGATGCGTTAAGACAAGCAGGTATACCTGTCACAAGTGATCCTCAGAAAATAGGGTTATGTGGACAAAGTATGGGCGGTCTTCAAGCACTGTACACTGCTAAAATGCATCCCGATATTTATGGGCAAGTGATTGCTCAATCTCCTGCTGTTTGGTGGGGACCATCCGCTTCAAGATTAAATGGTGAGGCAGTTGAGGAGCCTGTGCGTTATGAGGAAGATAGAACCTGGCGTGCGCCTCTGGCAAGTAAAGAGGAGCAAAACTATTTATTACACATGCTAGAGACTGGTTATGATGAGCTTTCCAAAAGGGAAGTGCCGAAAGGTGAGGTCAATGTTAAACTACAGGCCGGAATTCTAGAAACAGGTGATCGTGGATTAGGTGATGAACCTTTGGTTCAAGCCACCATGCTATTAGCCAAAAAGTCAGGTATTGGATGCAAACTTCATAATGGAGGGCATGCTGCAGAACCTTGGTCAACCGGTCTTGCCGAATTTTTACCGCAAATACATCCTGGACCATCATTTTTGAAGGATGACCCGCTTGAAGCTACTGAAGTTGATGAACTGAATGGGGTAACTCGAGAATCAACACAACAATTAATGACCTCAGCCAAAATTCCAGGAGTGACTATTGCTTCATATGGAAATGAGGCAATTTCGACTATGTCCATTGGAACGACTCAAAGTGGTAAAGATACTACTTCAAGTCCTGTTGACGCAGAGACAGTGTTTGGCGCTGCCTCACTCAGTAAACCGATCTTTGCTTATCTGGTCTTAAAATTGATGGCATCCAATAAAGCGGATGAAGCCATACCGGGGTTTGGAAAATTCACTAAATTCAACAGTGGGTTTAATTTAAAAACGCCTTTATATCAAGTGTATCGAGATGGTAATGGAGCAACAGTACCTGATGATGAAAATCCTTTTCTTAAAAAATTTGTTCCTGAGTATCGTGAATGGGCAAAAAAGTTAAATGCTGAAATGGTTCTGTCTCATAGAACTGGCTTGCATATTGTGGCTCGAGAACCGTATTCATTTCAGTTCGATCCGGGTACACATTATGCCTATTCTGGGCCTGGCATTGATTGCTTGCAAGGGGCCATCAAGACCGTAACCGATTCTGATTTGGAAACATTAGCCTGGGCCAATGTATTTGGACCTCATGCATTAAATATGCCCCACACTACTTATGGTCCTGAGCCAGTAGCCGCGAATAGTTTGAAGACAACAGCCTCAGATTATGCCCGGTTTATTACATCCTGGATCAATGACGATAAGTTGAATGATGCGTTCAAACTGGTTAAGCCAGTGTATTCGATGAAAGAAGACTATTTCCCGCAGTCAAAGGATAAGCTCGTTGACGAGGTACGGGTTATAGCCAGTGATAGCGAGCACGTAAGTTGGGGGTTGGGCATCGGACTTGTAACGAATGATCAAGGAGAGGTCATTGGAGCTTATCATACAGGGGATATGAATGAATGGAGGGCAGGATTTGGCGCACAAATAGATCCAGAAACGAGACGTTGTATATCAACTACCGTTTATTGTGCCAACTCACATAATGGACATATACTCGCTGAACATGTTTTACCCAAGACCTTAGCACCTGCACTTAATTATTTTTTTCCAACCTATGGCTTTGCACGTACTGTGGACGAGTTAGATGGAACTGATTTTCATGGGATGAATCCCAAAATTCTTATGCCAGAATTACAAGAAAAAGCGTATCAGACAAGATCAGTCGTGCAGCACTTTAAAGAGCAACTACAAAAAGCACGATCAGATGAGACTCATGATACAACATCTGAATTATCCGCTTCTTCTGTGAAGGAAGCAAGATTATGAAGTAAAAGGCAAGACCTGGTTGTGAACGTTTTGTTTCAATCTTTTTTTCAAAACGAAGATTGTTTATCTTCTTGTAGAGAAAAGTCAGATTGTACCGAATTTTCTTACAGTTTGTATGAAGCTGTTCGAGCAGTATTTAACTCGGATATGGTGACAATTCATCAATTTATTCCCAACGTTCCGCGACGTGTTCGCGGGACGTCGAAATCGGAATTGTTAACACAACCTAATTTTTGGAAATTATCTTTTTATTAAAATACCAATCAATAACGTGTTGGTTACCTAAATGCACTGCTTGCTCAAAAGGGGTAACTTGGTACTTATTGATTTTATTGACATCAAAACCATGCTCAAATAATAATTCCAGTACTTCTACGTGGCCTCGTTGTACTGCATAATGCGCCGGGGTTTCTCCGTTCTCGTTATCTTCCCATTGATCACCAACAGCACCATGTGCCAGTAACCATTTAACGGTGCGCAGATTGTTGTGATAGGCCGCTAAATGCAGAGGATACAGCCCTCCACCTGTAGCTTTATGTATATCCGCTTTAGCTGCGAATAATACTTCCAAATTTACAACTGAATCTCTAATGGCTGCATAATGCACCGGCCTGTTGCCAAAATCTTTTTGAGCAACTGCATTAACATCTGCACCATGATCCACAAACCATTGTAAAACGACACCATCAAGATCTGTTCTTTTTGCAGCATAGTGAATAGGTTGTAGGCCAGTTTGGTCTTCATCGTTGATATTGGCACCATAGCTATGGAGAATGTCTAGAAATATTGGGCTTCCATAAATAGCAGTCAAGTGAATGGGCTGATATTCCTCGTTAGTTGCTTGCTTTCTGTTGGGAGAAACCCCTTTATCCAATAACCATTTCAGACTTTTGGTATTGGTATAAGCAGCCATATGGATAGGATAAATACCCAGACGATTTGGTTTATCAATCTCCGCGCCACATAAAGCTAGTGTACGTAAGAAACTTAAATCATCTGAGTATACGGCGCAGATAACCGGAGTTTCACCCGCCTCATCCTCTTGTTCTGCATTAATATCAGCACCATTATCAATTAACCAAACAAAGGCTTTGTAACTCTCCTGACGAATACTTAAATGTATGGGATACCAATTATTAGTTCCTGGTTGACTTATAGGTACATCTTTATCGAGCAAATAATCCAGAACATCGACTTGATTATTAAGCACAGCAATTTCCAGAGGGGTATTATCAAACTCAGATTTGCACTTTAATTGAAGGTCAACGCCATTTTTTACAAACCAATCAATTGCCTCAACTGCACCTGATTGGGCTGCAAAATGGATTGGATACCAACCATTTGCTGTAGGTAGGTTAATATCGACTTGTTTTGACTTTAATAATTCCAGATTCTCAACAATGTTGTAGCTGGCTGCATTATGGACCAAATTTATATTCAGATCATTTTTCCAATTCGCCGGAAAGCCTTGGTCTAAAAACCACTGCAACGAATTTGGATGATTCATAGCAGCAAACTGAATAGGATAAAAGCCATTATTAGTGGGTGTACTCAAGTTAAAGTAATCATTCAGATAGTCTAATAATTCAATATTGCCGCGTACTGTTGCCATTTCTAATACGCTAAGATCATCTTTTACGGTTCGTGCATGCAAATCAGCTCCATGAGCTACCAGCCATTTTATTGCAGTTATATTTCCAGCTTGTGCCGCTGCATGAATTGGCAAGTCACCAAAATAATCAGGCTGATTAATATAGGGAATACACTGCGTTGCTAAAGGTTCCTCCTGTATAAAATGTCCAACTGCTGCAGCATGTGCGATAGTACCTCCATTGTTGTTCACTTGATGAACCAAATCAGAAAAATGATGTAATAAATAGGAAATAACATCGAGACTACTAAAGCTTACAGCAGCAAATAGAACATGATTGCCCATATTATTGCGATCATATACAGAGAATGGGGATAGGTTAATCAACCATTTGATAACATCTAAACTGCGATTGTAATAGATACAATAATGTAAGGCATTATTATAATCAGAATCTTGTAAATCAAATATTTCTACTTCTTCATCCAAAGCTGATTGCATCGATGCAATTAATTCGTGGTCATTCAGATCTTTAGAACGAATCAACTCAAACAATGGCGGAATATAAAATTGTGTCATGTGTTTATTCCTGAACTTGATAATAGTGAACTGACGTAGAATATTAAAATTATACAGATAGAGTCTATTATAGGCAATTTTTACCCACCAAACTACCACATACCTGGCTCCGACTACTTCATTAGTAACGATGCAATGCGGACGTATTAGCCTTTATTTTGAGAAGGGACACTCTTGTTGTTATTATTTGAGAGTCTGGTAATAACAGGCAAAGACTCCTTTACCTCAACAAACCTCAGTTGTGCTTGGCTAAGCTCAAGCCAACATACTGAGGCAGGAATAGTCAATCTAGCCAAACAGGCATTGAAACACGTCTGGACCATCGCATCTAAAATAAGTCTCACCAAATTGACGCCAATTGGGTTTATTTTCAATATTGGATCGAGCAATGATGCGTTCAGTTTGTAAGAGTCCACCAGATTTACTGCCATCAAAAACTGGATTTCCATACACACAGTGAACACGATTTGCATCATCTGGATTTATTCTTTTAGAATCCCACATAGCATAATTTAATCGTACATTATCCGATTTAAATTCGGGTTTTCCACCCCAGGATCCTGCCCAACGCCAACCAGGTGGTGTTAGGGTAATGTACTTATTACCTTGCTTCATAAAAAGTGTATTGGGTGCTGGACAATGATCCGCATAAACTACCATTGAGCTCAAGAGTGCACTAATCAAGATACATCTTTTATCCATTTTATATCCTTTTAAGGGTAAATCCTGCATCCCATCATATAATTTTTATACAGCATCTTAAACATAATTATATATTTATCAGGGCTATGATTTATTTGTTACGGCATCATATGCGTTGTACACACTTGGTTTTAACTAGTTACAAAAGGGTCAATGGATCGATGACGTAAGTGTAAATTGTATTTTTACTATTAAAAGCATGGGCGAATCATTTGGAGAATCCTAAAGAAAAAATTATGAAAAAGTGGGATGGGTCTCTATAAAGAATATTCCAGTTTTATTTTAGCTCGTTTGATACACGAATTGCATATATATAATACGGCAATTGATATTAACTCATCATAAATCATTAACTCAGAACATTTAGAATAAAAATCATACAAGGGCATTCTGTTGATCTTCAGCCTTTAGAAATGAATATACAGTTTATTCGAGGTGTATTATGAGTAAATCATTAAATGAAGCGATGAAACATGAAATTTGTGAAGTAATGCGTAAAAAATGTGATACTTCAGAGTTTGGTGTTCGTGATGCGATTACGTTTTTTGGCTGCATTCCAGGCGTTAATTCTGATGTGACGGATATTAAAAACAAATTTCATGAACAGCCCCCACATGTAATGGCAGTGTTAGAAAGAGTGACTTGCACATGAAGAAGCAGATTCAAACTCTTCAGAATAGTCTTAATACCATGAAGGTTAAATTGAGCGACTTGGATCATGAACTTTCAACTTTTGATCAATCCGACGAGGATGAATGGGATTTAGGTGAGGAGCTCTATAGTGATCAAGAAATAAACGATAAAAAAGAATCAATCGGTCAGGAAATAAAAAGCCTGAAGGAGCGTATTAATACAACACAAACGACATTAGATCATATGCCGCAACAGGAAGAACGTGACTTTAGGACTCAACTCCAAATGCACTGAAACTTTTTCAATACCTAATTTCTTTGAGTTGGACGATGTGGATCAACTCAAATAGAACAGGTGATTATCGGATGAAGTTGATACTGGATTACACATTCGTCAAATACGAGTTACGCTTGCTAAACTACCCCTTAATTTAGGGTGCTTTGGTCGGGTAATAGTTTGCCCAACCAAAGCATGCTAACACATCGGACTACCCCAATTCGCTTGAACATTTAATTCTTCTAATAATAGGATCAACGGTTTCATTATGGGTATCGCTAATTTGAGATTTAAATTCGCCCCGCCAGGAAGAACAAAATCAAGTGAGAAGACTTCTTGTTCTTCAATTTTCATCATTTTGCATTTAGCATCCATCACCAATACAGGATCAGCACCCAGTGGATAATTGTTGCCCGGCTCATAGGCTGTTGCATAGTTTGCTTTCTGTTTATCAGATTGATTTATTTCTGTTATAAAATTAGCAACCGTAGGTGTGAGTTTTTCATATTCAGTTTGAATAAATTGACTGGCTGACATTAAAATACAGTGAGTGATTCTACGCGTTAGCCAGAAGATATATTCACTATGATCTAACGTGTTAAAGCGAAAAATAATGCGATCTTCGTTTAATAAATAGCGACAATTGAATTGCTTGAGACTCACGGCATCAACTCCTGTTGGTAGTTGTATAAAAAATCCCAATACAGTTTAGACAGAGACTACCAAAGAGGCGAATGTGCGAATGAATAAAACGAATAATAAGAATATGACATCGCTGAAATGGCCGTCTGAGATCATTCTTTAAAATAATCCTTATCTACACATTATAGCAAGTAAAAGTGCTCGTGTAATATCACTGCGCTTGAGCGAGTTACCTATAATAAATGGTACCCAAAATAGTCCCATTACAAGAGGCTGTCCGGGACTGAAATTATTCAAAATGATACAAAATGATTGTTGCTCAAAGGCTTTAGCCTGGATTGTCCTCATGTGTTCCTTCGTAAACTCTTCTAATTTAATTGAACCATAGCAACTACGGTAGCTTATAAAAAATTGGAGTTATAGCGAAACAATTGAGTGTTATTTTTGATGATGCATTTGGATAATATATATTCTCTGTGCGCATAAAATGATATGCTCTATCATTTTATGCGATGTGGTGATTTATTATGTATCTGTTAGATGAAATAAAAGTGACAATTAAAGAGGCGCTAGCGAATCACCAATTTTCTGATGAGATTGATTTCAATATCTTTTGTCAGCATTTAATGCAACTTGATGCCTACAGCCCAGAGAATTTTAATGCGTTCAGACACTGTGTGAGTTCTTATAGTGATTTAAAAAAACTGATTATTACAGCTGAAAAATATGACATTCAAGAGGAAATCGTTGCTTTTATAGCTCAAATGATTGCGCTAATACAACCTCACTTCGGTCTGTTTATAACGGAAGGCGACTGGTTTGTATTTCAAAGAATTTCAAGGTATTTATCAGAGAAGCAACAACTCTCAGTGATGAGCTTATTGTCTCCGCTCGCGCTGCTTTCGTCGCTCGATCATGTCTTCGATTACTCACGGACTATACAATCTCTTAAGGGTGAGGCAGAGCAAGAGTTTACTCAGAGGTATGCACAAGCCTTGGCTGACACCATTAATACTCCAGAAGATTGTGTTGTCTGTTTAAATGCGCTCAAAAGTCATTATTGTATAAATCCGCTCCGTTCTACGAGGCAATATTCTGTTTATCATCCTGTCATAGTACACCTGATGAGTATTCTTTCCCCTAAATTGCCTAAATTGCTCATCAATTTGGATTCTACTTTGGCCATTTTAGTAAGTCTTCCTCACGACAGTCAAAAGTTAGTGATCGATGCTTGTTTTGACAACCTCATATTATGGACGAATGCAGAACACATAGACTCTTGGAATCTCAACTGTCTACCATTCGCAACAAAATATTTTTCCTCACTAATAGCTAAGAAAATAGTCAATCAGGAAACATTATTTAGCACACTACATTTCTGGAAAGCCAAAGAGGGTATCCTTGAAAATATAATAGCTATTATTAAGCCTCAACTACCTCAGTTACTTACCGATAGCATAAACGCATTAGCTTTTCTAGAAATGGTTCCCTTCACGATTCGATTGAAATATTTTGACTCAGTTGCTCACTTAATTACACAACCGGAAGAATGTGGGAGAGCGCTTGCATTGATGCCGGATAGAGAAAGAAGAATTTGCTTGAAACGAATGAATATAAAAATCGCCACTCACGCAGATTTACAGGCATGGCTTGCGATATGTCATACATATGAAGAGCAAACCCTCATTATCAGAAGGTTAGATAAAAATGATTTGCCTTGCGGGGAAGCAGAAATTGAAGCGATGCATACTAAGCCTAGTGAGTTTCCAGACCTATTAAAAAGATCTATCGATAAGTTGAGAGAATATTTATGTACTTCATGTGGTTATTCAGATATTTCTATAAGACACCGTAATGCAGCTGTGGCGATGATAAAAATTTTAGAAAAAAAAACTGATTTGACCAGAAAAGACGTCATTCTACTATTTAGAGAAGAATGTAAAAAAATTCAAAAAGAGATTTGGAGAGAGTTTATAAGAGGCTCTCTCTTACATGAACAATTAGTGAGAATTTTAGATGATTTTGATGACGATGGTCAGGAGTGCGCTTCTGCTCTAGTTGAGCAAGTTGATTGTACTTACCATGAATTTATTGTTCGATAAGAACAGGTACTGTTCATGAAAATTGGGCTTATCGGCATGATTTTATGAATGTTCATGAAGAGAGTAATTAATTGCGGGGTCGCGAACCAATCAAGCTAAGGTCGGATCTCATAACAGTTAGTCGTATAAGGGAAACAATTTCATTTTGTTATTTGTCCTTTGACGATAATCCTTAAACACTCGAGTCTGACTTCTTTGAACTCATGTCATTGTTATTCATTATAGCGGATTTTATATACATCGCATGAAGATCATCACGTCTTATCCGTGTGCTTTTATTCGCTATAATGTGTATATTAAGGGCATGTAGTTTGCTTTACAGAGACAGCTCATGGCTTTGACCTATATTGAGATACATAACCAGTTAACAACTCTTCTAAAAGCATTGGAAAAGAAGGTTTCTTTTAAAGGTGTTGTATTTAATTTAGAAGGAAAAATCAAACAAATAATACATTGCAGGAACATACTCAATGAATTAGAACAACATCAAAATAGCACTCAATTTGCTTTAGCTGAGTTTCTGTCCGATCAATTGAATCTTCATAAACCTTCAATAAAAACCAACAAAATTCTGAATAAATTCTATAAAAGATTAGGCGAGTTACATCAACAGTTAATCACCTGTGATGATGTGTCCGATATTTTAAAAAGGAAAGGCATAGAACCATTTGATCCGCAAAAAGATACCATTCGATTATCTGACGATATTTCGGTTCACTCTAAACTGCTATTCAAAAAGGTATACTCCAGACCGCATATATTGGATGTAACTGAAGTAACTGAAATTAACAGGGATCTCCATGGTCTTCAGCATGTTAATCGTGTTGCTTATTACATACCTGTATTAGTCAATCTTTATCGAAGATATGGGGATGTAGACGCGGAAGCATTGACAAGCGAAGACATAAAACTCATTCAGATTGCAGCACTATTTCATGATGCAGGTAGAGAACGAGGTGAGGGTATAGATTATTGGGATCAGGATAGTGCCTTGTTAGCCTTTTATTATTATAGCAAAGTCTTGCAAGTATCTGATGCTAAAGCAAAATTATTAGCTGAGGCTATTGCCAATAAAGATATGAAAGAGGGTAAATATTATCAGCTTGTGAGTAATGAACACGGCGAGTTAAGTTGGAAATTAATTAAGCAAAGAAAAAAAAATATATATCAAAAAGTTCTGCATGATTCGGATTCAATAGACGTTCTACGGGCAAGATCAACCAACAGTTACAACGCTCAATATCTGGATTTTTATCAGGATATTGCCAAGGAAAATACACAAGCGAAAGATGAAATGACGGAGCTGATATATGAGGCCAGGAGCTTAATTGAAAATCAGGGCGACGGGTTTCTGCGTCAAAAAAGTAATGTAAAAAAATATTATGAACATGTCAAAGGTTATCAAAGAACGGTTACTCAAATCGCTGCTTCTACTGCAAAACAATCCAAATATCACGTGTTAAGAACTTTATATACTCCTGACATTGACAGTTTACCCTTAAAACAATTGCAGCAGATGAAATTGATTAATAAACCTGTTGCATATGATCCTGAACACGTCCTGGATGAAGTCAATATGCATGCGGCAATGGAACAAGGGATTGTATTTGCACGTGGAATAGCAGACCCATCCGCGACGGTGAACAAAAACAATAAAAATATAGAAACTCAGGCTGAATTAGAAATAAGAAAAACCCTACGCCGAAAAGGGAAACCAACCAGAACACAAAAAGCGGATCGCTTAATGAAACATGGAAACCCTAATCGGTCTGTTGCTTTAGTTGGCTTTGGTGCTGTACCTTTTGCAGCGGCCGGATTTTTAATTGTAGATAATGATCCAAAACATCAACATATTAAATCGATCGCAAAAACTAATATTGTTTCAGGCTTTGGTAAAAAGAAGACTATAGCTGGCGTTGACGGTGCAAGAGATGATGTAAAACTAAAAGAAACTGCATTGCTGGATTTGATCGCTTCCTTACAAATAGGTGGAGGTAATAATAAATCAGCCCACTCAGAAATTATTTATAATGTTGATCAATTTGATGCAATCTATTTCACTCAAGATGCTGTATTTGCGAATAAACAATTGAGAGGAACTACAGATGGCATTGCTGAAGCATTTCATAAACATGCTCCATTATTACAAGCAATCTATTTACAAAAGGAATATGAAAAGCAAACGGGTATTAAACTTACTTTATTTGAGTATTCAGGAATACATCGTTTTACTAAAGAACAAGCCGATATAAATAACTCAGATAGTGCAGCCTTATTTAGGACTATGTGCAGGGATTTTATTCATGCTCAAGTGGCATCGTCTTCTCCTGAATTTCTTACGATGACTGTTGAGCAGATAAAAATATTCAGCATGTATGGCGATCTATATGCTGTGGTTGGTCGTGAAAAAAAATTCCTACAAGCTGCAGATACTTATTTACCTGATGAACTAAGAGAATCCATTAATACAGAAATTGAAACGGAACTTCAAAAGGCTAAAGATAGGGTAGTTGAACAATTAAGAAATAAATCCTTGTCTTTGTTTTCTCCTATGGCATTGAATGTTTTAAAATTAATGAAAAGAATACCGAAAGATCTACGCGGCATGATCGTCAACGCTATCGAGTCGCATGTGACTCAAGAGGTGTTCTATAAAGATCAATTTACCAATCTGTTTGATCAAATCCTGGCAAAGAAAATAACAAACCAGGCTGACGAACTATTTAATATACTCAATTATCTTAAAAACTATTCTGAGATCATTAAGAACAACAAGAAACTTGAGAATTTTGAGCAAATGACTGTTGCTCTATTAAATAGTTATGTAAAGAATAATATTGATAAAATTATGAAGCTTGGGTTTGGAAGCAAAATAACTCTTTGTTTTCGCATTAAAAAAATTGTCGATTTGCTGTCACTTCATAATAAAATAGATCCTGATTTACTAGCTGACCTGGTAGTATTATTTAGTAATAATCTTCCAGCATTCAATCATTTAAAATTGTATGTATCGCTCGATCATCCCAAAGTTGTGGTACATGTTCATCAATTAATAGCTAACCTCCCATACATTAATGGAAATTTTGATGTTGTTAGCTATTTGACTGAAGCGAAAAAAAATGGTCTTTCTGAGCAGCATATAGTGCAAGGTGTTGCTTTCTTTATAGATAAAATGATGGAGGCAAAGAAGACTGTTAGTGGAGCTGAGTTTTGCCAAGTAATGGCTGGAGTTTCATTTCAGGGAAAAAATGTCATAAAGAAGATTTCTGATTTGTTATGTTGTACTCGCATTAATTCTCTAAGAGAGCTGATAGACATTTTAAACTCACTTAAACATAGCCAAATTTATATTAAAAAACATCAATTGAGCGATATTTTGACTCAATTAAGTCAAAAATTATTAGATAGCCTGCATACTAATCCTGACTTTTATATAGTTCCTGCTTATGATACTCATGAGTCTTTTATTGCAGCACTTGACGAACTTCCTTCTCTCAAGTGTTCCGATACTTACAAAAGAAATATGCTGACTTTTATCAAGATGGCGCCTGACAATGAGCGTGGTTTATATTTTATTGAACGCATACGTACATTAAATTTGAAGTTGGGGTTTGATGTTGATTTACAGTTAAATACCCATGCGTCGGCAGCAGCACTATCTGATAAGGAAAATAGCTCCAATAATGCTAACCTGGTCACGCGGCATTCTTTTTTTGTGTCTAATAACACGACGCCCCTGAGTACAAAGCACTCCAATGAAACGAAAGAAGAAAAATACGCTTCTACCCCAAATAAGGGGGGTATTTAATTTTAAAAAAATTATAGTTTAAGAGATAGAGTGCGTTGTGGATGAGTTAAGTGTTCCCTGATTTAGGGAAGAGCCGGAAGTGCCCGGTATATTTTAATGGGGTTAAAGCATGCTAGTTTTCGATTTCCAAATTGGAAACTGGAAATTATAATGTAACCACCATTATTTTTGGACAAGATCTGATAAATCTGGTTGCTTAGTAATATTATATTTTTCAGAGAGATATCACTACAAATCTCGTATAAATTATCTAAGTCCCATACTCAAACACTTCAATCTCTCGCAAGATATTTTAGCTTCAGCTGATGAGGTATTATCCTCCTGAAGACTTCTGAAACCTTTGAAATAATGTGTCAGCACGTTGCAAAATGATGCTAGTAAAGGGGCTAGGCGTTATATTTTTTTGAATTTTGCTCACTAAATTCAAGACTTCTTTTCGTACCAGAGCACTAGATAAAAGAGCCTCTTCTGCCATTTGTGTAAAGTGACGAGGGAATAGGCCATCAAAATCATATTTACTACCAACTTTCATCGCCATTTTAGTAGCAAGATTAGGATAATACACGGTTGAAATCATATCGTAGAAAGGTGCTAAACGCGTTTTTGAACCATGATAGAGCAAAGAGAAGTTTTTACTATGTGCATCATTATTGCCAATAATTACGTTAAACAGAATCCCGTGCAATAATTCTTTTATGTCAAAGACAGGGAGACTTGATATCTCTCTTACCAAATCAAAGCATTCACTCATTTGGGGGCCACCTTCTCGCTGATATTTCATCTCAGGGCTTATGCCCATTGCCTGACAAAAATCTTCTTGATGAAGGCGCTGGATTCCTTGCTCTGTTTCAATCCGATCATAACGTTTAACCAACAGATAAGGAGTATCATCAGCGTAATGGATAGCTGCATCCACAGCATTTAATCCAACTCTTTGAGCCAGGTTAAGGCAGAAACACTCATTTTCAATTAGGGTGGGAAAGTCTCGATTGATTGGTTTTAAAATGTGAGTACTGGGTGCACCATTCATTGGTATTGCCAGATTTCCTTCAATAATGGCAACTGGGAGTTTATCCTGAGCTCCAGCAAGGGATAAACGGATTCCATCCTCACCGACTATCATCGGTCTTTGATGCATGGTTTGCAGGATTTCTAATACATCCTTTTTTTTGATAATTTTATAGTCCGGCTTTAGCTGAGCTAAGGATGTATTTTGAGGTAATATCATCACAGCTCCGGCGCACTCACCACCAATAGCAGCTAATAAGGCAAAATCATTTTTTTCACTGATACTTAATTGACGAGCAATAGCACTGCGCATATGGGCTTCAGGCAAGAGTCCACTAAAAAATGGTCGGCATTGCTTCATCGAGTAAATGGTGTTTTGAAGAGGAAGTGAGTGTGACAGGGGGGAATTGTTCTTGTTTTCGAGATAATAGTTATCATATACAAAAGACATGTCACCATGTGCATCTATACTTAATTGGCCTGTTAGTACTTGGTTAAGATAGACATCTAATTTATGATTTTTCATTATCGAATTCAGTATGAGATAGGTTGAGTTGAATCCCAAGTACTTGCAGTACTTGCAGCATTTTTCCAATTTGGCAAGTGGGCTTTCCATTTTCCAAATCAATAATAAAACGCAATCCTGTGCCGGCAGTTAAAGCCAAATCTTTTTGGGTAACTGTAAGTTCTTTACGAACTTTGCGAATATATTGTCCTATATTTTCCGGAGATTGAATCATCATTTTTCTTCCAATATTCCCGTACGGTAATTTTATACCCTATTTGAAGAAAATTCCATAAAATATTCCCGATCGGTAATAAATTGATATTTTTCACATATTAAAATAGAAATGTTACCGCTCGGGAGCATCAAATGAGTTCCCAAGCAGCTGTTTAAATCTCAAAATAAATAATGAAATGGTGCGCGCGGAGGGTCTCGAACCCCTGACGCCTTGGTTCGAAGCCTGATGCTCCAGTTTTAAATTTTATATAAAT
This sequence comes from Legionella quateirensis, assembly GCF_001467955.1. Taxonomy (GTDB): domain Bacteria; phylum Pseudomonadota; class Gammaproteobacteria; order Legionellales; family Legionellaceae; genus Legionella; species Legionella quateirensis. The sequence continues at coordinate 429,789 of NZ_LNYR01000006.1, forward strand.
CAATATCTTGTGATGCATCAGAATCATCATAAACATATGTTTTTAGGTCTTCAGAGATAAGATTATCAACAATACTCTTTAATTCATGAGTACTTCTTAACTGTTCGATGCCTTGTTGTAGCGCTGTCGATGTAAAGTTATCATGTATGTTAAGTAATATATTATCCAGATTGACCAGGATGATAGACCGCACTTCGGGTTGTTCAATTTTGATAAGTATTCGGTTCAAAGAGGCTACTATTGTTCTGAAATCATTATGATCAAAACGGTTAATGTTTTGATTTAAAAAAGAAAAATAAGCGTGAACCGCATCGTGCTGAACATTTTCATTTGTTGGCCATATTTGATGAGCAAGGTGTATAATTTGTTCTTGAAATCCATGATGTTCCTTTCCTGAGCGAAGTAAATCCATAAAGAGAGTAAAACAATATTCATGTACTTCTGGTGTCTTAACCATTTGTTTTATTTTCTGTATTAAAGATTGTGCGTGTTGTCTTGTGGTCGATGGCAATGCTTTATTTGTGAACATTTCCCGACCTATTTCAAGTAGGGGCAATGCTATAATAGACAGGATTTTTGTATTTGGTCGATGGTCTAAATCTCTAATAGTCGAATTTAAAAAATTTAAATCCCAAGGCTTTGCTAACATAGTCTGATAGACATCAAACATTTCGGGCGGGGGAAGTATGTACAGGCATACCCTGGCTAAGGGTGGGTGACCAGAGAATGTTAAGCGCGAAAATAAATCGCAACGTTGCTGAGGTGAAAGTAGACTGTCTAAAGTACTGTAGAGGAGCGGACTAAAACTAGAGGGGTATTCTTCAAAGCAGAATTTTTGGATGTGTTTTAGAAGTGCTTCTTTAAATACAGAGGGAAGTAATTTTTTTTCTAATGCTTTACATAATATAGATAATATTGCGAGTTTGTCTTGTTCACTGGTTTTAAGAAGTAATAATTGTTCAAGTTGTTTGCATTGTTCTTGAGTTAATGGTAGTGGATGCATGATACGAATGAGCAAATCACCTGCTTTGGTAGGATCTCTGCTGTCTGTTTCTATTAAACTTATAAGTTTATTCCCGAATAAGAGTTTTTTATGCCGATTATCTGCCATTTCAGGATCGAGTAAGAGAGCAATATTGGCCAAAGCCAGTAAATCAGTTATTTGCCTCTGCCTATAGAATTGATTTAAGGCCTCATTAAGCACGCTTTTGGGAGTAGACATTGCCTTTTTGCAAAGAACTAGCACTTTTAGTAGAGTCCGTATGTCTGGGTTACGGCGTACTTTCTCCAGAACAAAATCCCATGTCTTGTCTGATAGTGGTGATCGGAAGGTAATCTCTGCGCTGTATCGACCGGATCTAAAAAACTCTGATACTAATAGGTCATTTACGTTACCTTGCATTTCTAATGGTATATCAATGTGCTGAAGGGTCTTGAATGCCATAGATTTAGCACTCTCATCCACATCTGGGGTAGACAACATGGTCAGAATTTTTCTAATGATCGCAATCTTGGTTTCATCATTATAGTTTATATTAAGTAAGTACAGTGGATAGTCCGGCTCCTTCATATATAAACCCATTCCAAGTTTCTTCACTTCAACTTCACTGCTAAAAATGTTTATTAAGAGGGCTCCCATTTCATATTTGGTTTTGTCATGTAAAACCATTTGTGAAAGTGCTCTCCAATTACGGCATGTCTTCGCCTGTGCCTCATATTGGTACTCAATTTCGCAGGTATATCTGCGTAATGTTAAGAGTACTTTTCTACTCAAATGGGTGGCTTGATGAAGAGTTTCTTCGCTTGTATAGATAAAAGTAAATTGCTGTACACCTTCAACTCGAGCTCGAGGATAACTGGCTTCAAAATAATAAAAATAGGCTGCCAAGGGATATATCATACAATGAGATCTAACTTGTGTAGTATCACAAAAAAATTGCTCTAGGACGGGAATAACGTCTTCAGGACTAAACTGAGCATTTGACATTCGTTGAATTAAATTTTTACTTTCCGCACTTAGACTTGATTTAAAGAAGCCAGGTGACACATCATGCTCATTAATATAATTAAGAAATTTTATAAGAAGTTCAAAGGGAGTTAGAGAGTAATTTTTATTTATAAGTTCTTGAATTTTTTTCTTGTAAAAGTCAATTAATGTATTCATTATGCATACTCAACGATTAGGTTAATCTCTTTATGAATTTGTTATATATCCTTTAAACGATGATATTCCCTAATTATCGAGGACTCTTTTTGTGTTTAATTTATCCATTTGGCGCATATTATAACACAATGCAATTGGGTTTTGTTAAAAATATGAACATATTGTGTTGACAATTCCGATTTCGACGTCCTTCTTGATATTTTTAAGCCTCCTCATTTATTTCCTTTTATCATGATGTTTTTGTAACTCCACCTCTTAAATCTTCTGATGGAAACTTTAAATTTAAGCTAATTGCTTTAGCAGGAATCGTTGTTCGAAACTCACTGCTACTCATTGATTTTATCTTAGAGCACCAACACCGAGGTTCTTCTATAACAGAAGCCTTTATTGAGTCCGGTGGAGAGAGAATTCTATCAATTGTTTTAACGGCGCTTGCTATTATTCTGGGAACCGCTGTGATGTTATCTGATCCTGTCTTTGGCGGCCTAGCCATTTCTTTGATATTTGGCTCCTTTGCTTCAACAGTACTTACCTTGTTTTTAATTCCAATAAGCTATTTAATTTGGTGGAAGCGTACCCATTAAATCAGTATTAGGAGAATAGAAGATGACTATTGAACGGAATATTCGTATTGTGGCGGGTGGCTTTGTTCTGATATCACTTGCTCTAGGCGTATCGACGAGCCCAAAATTTATCAACTTTAATTTTTTATGGTTTACTGTATTTGTGGGGGCCAATCTTTTTCTTACAGGGTTTAGTCCTCTTGAGATGATTTTAAAGAAGTTTATTGGTGAGAGTTAGCATTCGTATATAAAAAACTAATGAAGTAAAATAAATAGGAACTAATGTTATGAGTGATTCAATCCATGTTGTATGTCCTCACTGCCATACAACAAATCGTTTGTTTTCAACGCGATTGGCCGAGAACCCAAAATGTGGGAAGTGTCAAAAAGCACTCTTCGGTGGAAAGCCTGTTGCTTTAGACGCAGCGCAGTTCGATCTTCATCTCCAAAAGAACGATATACCCTTGTTGGTTGATTTTTGGGCCGAATGGTGTGGTCCTTGTAAAATGATGGCACCTTATTTTGAAGCAGCTGCAAAGCTCCTTGAGCCCGGAGTTAGGTTTATTAAAATCAATACGGAATCACAACAAGCATTAGCTGCTCGCTACCAGATTCAAAGTATTCCTACTCTAATGATTTTTTCTCATGGACAAGAACAGGCTCGACACTCCGGTGTGATGAGTGCTCAAGATATTGTTCGATGGGTTAAACAATATTTTTGAGTTTTGCATCAGGGTGCAAGTTCCGGAGCACTAGGCCTATTTGACTAAAGCATATAGGTCTACTACTCTAGACATATGGACATAAAAAATTCACTAAAAATCTTTGATACCCTTTCTCAAGAAACTCGTTTACAAGTGTTCCGACTACTTGTTCAAGCGGGACCGAAAGGGTTATCTGCAGGCGCAATTGGCGATGAGTTAGGTATTTTACATAATACCTTATCATTTCACTTAAGCCATTTATCCAATGCCGGAATTGTCACGTCCTATCGCCAAGGGCGTTATGTATTTTATTCTGCAAATTTTGAGTTAATGCGTGATTTTATCGCATTCATGGTTCAAGACTGTTGCAGTAAACAACAAGTTCAAATTCAACAACCAGGGACAAGTGATTGTCTGGTTATTGAATTAACTGATTGCTGTAATTCTAAAATGGAGTAAATCATGAAACGTTTTCATATTCACATTGGTGTTAACAATCTTGCTGATAGCATTCGTTTCTATAATGCCCTGTTTGGAGCCGAACCGGTAAAAGTGAAATCAGATTATGCTAAATGGATGCTGGAAGATCCTCGTATTAACTTTGCTATTTCAACTCGCACAGCCAAAAATGGTGTGGAACACTTAGGTATACAAGTAGATGATGCTACTGAATTAGATGCCTTGAGAAAGCAGTTTTCTCAAGCCAATATTTCAACTCATAGTGATGGCGAGACGACTTGTTGTTATGCCAAATCGGAGAAGTCTTGGGTAAATGATCCTTCAGGAATTGCATGGGAAGCTTATCATACTATGGAGGACGCTCAGTTTTTTTCTGGCGAAAAGATATCAGAGGGTTCTTGCTCAATACCCAGTCAAAATACCTCGACTGCTTGTTGTGATACGAAACCAAAAAAAACTGACTGTTGTGGGTAATGAATACTAAGCCTATTAAGTTACTATTTCTTTGCACCGGAAACTCATGTCGGTCAATTATGGCAGAGGCGATAACCAACCATTATTCCAATGAGCGTTATCTGGCTTTTAGCGCAGGTAGCGCTCCGACTGGAAACGTGCATCCAAAAGCGATTGAAACTCTTGCACGTCATGAAATCAAATGTAACGCAGGACGCAGTAAATCATGGAATGAATTTGAATCACAATCAATTGACTTAGTTATTACAGTCTGTGATCAGGCAGCTAGCGAGAGCTGCCCCATTTTTCCAGGACAACCCAAGAAACTCCACTGGAGTATCCCTGATCCTGCTAAAATAAAAGGATCCGAAATTGAAATCAACGCAGCATTTGAGGCGGTATTTAATCAACTTAAGCTACGAATAGAACAGGAGTTGTTATCATGACCACATGTAGCACTCGTCGCCTTTCATTTTTAGATAGATATTTAACCTTATGGATTTTCATGACGATGGCTTCTGGTGTCGTTATCGGCTCACTCTTTACCAGCGCACCACAATTTTTAAACTCCCTGTCAATTGGCTCTACCAATATTCCAATTGCGATTGGTCTGATTTTAATGATGTATCCACCATTAGCCCGGGTAAAATATGAAGAACTACCACTGATATTCAAAGACTGGCGAATTCTCCTGTTGTCATTGATTCAAAACTGGCTCATCGGACCATTTCTCATGTTTGGTCTCGCCATTTTGTTTTTACATGGGTATCCTGAATACATGACTGGGCTTATTCTTATTGGGCTAGCTCGCTGTATTGCCATGGTAATTGTCTGGAATCAGTTGGCAGAAGGAGACAATCAGTACGTTGCAGCCTTAGTGGCATTTAACAGTATTTTTCAACTGCTGTTCTTCAGTGTCTATGCCTGGTTTTTTCTAACAGTCTTGCCACCTAATGTTGGAATGAGTGGGCAAATAGTTCACATCAATTTTATGACGATTGCCCAAAGCGTCTTTATTTATCTGGGCATTCCATTTTTTGCAGGATTTCTTACTCGTTTTGTATTGATAAAAAGAAAAGGGTTAACCTGGTATGAAACTATTTTTTTACCAAAAATTTCTCCCATTACCCTGATTGCTCTGCTTTTTACAATTCTTGCGATGTTTTCTTTGAAAGGCGCTATGGTGTTGCAACTTCCACTCGATGTCCTACGTATTGCCATTCCATTGGTCATTTATTTTGTGGTGATGTTTTTTGTCAGTTTTGCGATGGGGAAGCTCATTGGTGCCAGTTATGAAAAGACAACAGCAGCGTCCTTTACTGCAGCCAGTAATAATTTTGAATTGGCTATTGCTGTTGCAATTGCCACTTTTGGACTTAATTCTGCCATTGCTTTTACAACGGTCATTGGGCCACTTGTTGAAGTACCAGTTCTTATTTTACTTGTGAATGTTGCATTTTGGTTACGAAAGCGCTGGTTTTTATGAACAACTATTAAGTAAGCGCTCTAATCAAATATTGAAATCATTCAGTGGCTGCTCCAGCAGTGGTTATTGAAACAGGGAGGCAAACCGATGAAATTTCTACAACACCCCCCGCGCTTCCTATTCTTTACTGGTAAAGGTGGAGTAGGAAAAACATCGATAGCTTGCGCCACTGCAGTGCAACTTGCTGAAACGAATAAGCGTATATTGCTGGTCAGTACTGATCCTGCTTCCAATGTGGGGCAAGTATTTGGTGTCAGTATAGGTAATCAAATTGCCGCAATCCCAACAGTAGCAGGCCTCTATGCGTTGGAAATTGATCCAGAATCGGCTGCGCAAGCCTATCGTGATAGAATTATAAATCCAGTTCTAGGCGTTCTGCCTGACTCTGCAGTCAAGAGCATGGAAGAGCAATTGTCTGGTGCCTGTACTACTGAAATTGCAGCTTTTGATGAGTTCACCACACTGCTCACTGACACCGCACTGACAGCTGATTACGATCACATTATTTTCGATACCGCACCCACCGGACACACCATTCGGTTGTTACAGTTGCCAGGAGCCTGGAATAGTTTTCTTGAAAATGGCCATGGCGATGCTTCTTGCCTCGGCCCTTTAGCCGGACTAGAAAAACAGCGTGAACAGTATAAAATGGCGGTTGAGGCATTATCTGATCTACTGCGCACACGTTTAGTGCTGGTGGCACGGGCACAGCTTGCGACCTTGCGAGAAGTTGCTAGAACCCATGAAGAGCTTGCAGCTATTGGCATGAGGCAACAATTTCTGGTGATTAATGGCATACTTCCTGCTGGCGAAGCAGAGCATGATGCACTGGCAGCAGCCATTTATTCTCGTGAACAGGCTGCCTTAACGGCTATTCCTTATGTGCTCAAGGGTTTGCCATGTGACAAAGTAGAACTTAAAGCATTTAATTTAGTGGGTTTAGAATCCTTACATCAATTATTAACCCACTCTGTGCAACGATGGTCTCCTCAAGACAAGCATACTGTTACTCACAATTATCCTCACTTAACAACCCTGATTGATGATATTGCAGATGATGGTCATGGTCTTGTGATGGTGATGGGAAAAGGTGGGGTCGGTAAAACTACACTTGCTTCTGCTGTAGCTGTTGAATTAGCCAATCGAGGCTTGCCAGTGCATCTTACTACTTCTGATCCAGCGGGGCATTTGAGCGATACTTTAATTGATGCTCTGGACAACTTGACTGTAAGCAGGATTGACCCACATGCCGAAACGGAGCGCTACAGGCAACATGTATTAGAGACTAAAGGCGCAAAGCTCAATGCTCAAGCCCATGCTCTTCTGGAAGAGGATTTGCGTTCACCTTGCACTGAAGAAATAGCTGTCTTTCAAGCATTTTCACGAATCATTCGTGAGGCAGGTAAAAAATTCGTCGTGATGGATACAGCACCTACCGGGCACACATTATTATTACTTGATGCTACGGGCTCTTATCATCGTGAAATTGAGCGCCAGATGAGTGGTAAGAAGATATTCTTTACAACGCCCATGATGCAATTGCAGGATCCAAAGCAAACTAAAGTGCTGCTCGTCACGTTAGCGGAAACGACGCCAGTACTTGAGGCGGCTAACTTACAAGAAGACTTGCGTCGTGCAGGTATAGAACCATGGGCGTGGATTATCAATAACAGCTTAGCAATTGCGCAGACAAATTCGTTGCTTTTACGCCAAAGAGCACAAAATGAACTGATTGAAATTGATAAAGTGGCTAACCAATATGCTACACGCTATGCAGTTGTTCCTCTACTGAAAGAAGAACCCATTGGTATCGAACGTTTGTTGGCTATGTTTCATCAGTAAACAATTAATTATAGAACCCGTGTTAGGGTGCTGTGTTGTTAACTGGTGAGTGCCCCCGTAATTGGGAAAGAGCCGTTTTTTTTTTGGCCCTATAAATGGTGCGCTCGGAGGGACTCGAACCCCCGACACCTTGGTTCGAAGCCAAGTACTCTATCCAGCTGAGCTACGAGCGCAATGGGTGATGATTTAAAAATCGTTTTGCTATTTTGGTCTATATCAGGAGGTTTGACCAAAATGGTGGGCCGTATAGGATTTGAACCTATGACACAGAGGTTAAAAGCCTCCTGCTCTACCAACTGAGCTAACGGCCCATTACAGGGTATTCTTTATTTAAACTACTTTGTTGGTATCAGTTTATTAAACTGGTGGGCCGTATAGGATTTGAACCTATGACACAGAGGTTAAAAGCCTCCTGCTCTACCAACTGAGCTAACGGCCCTAAAGAGGCTGAAATCATACCGGATTAGCGTAGAATTTCAAGTGTTTTATTGATTATTTTTGAATTGGACTGACTTTTTTGGGGAAATTTACAACTATAATAGTGTAAATGATTTAAGAGTGATTCGATCGCGTATTAGACGAACTCCATACTTCGAGCATAACCCGCTTTTATTCTTCACTACTTGATTACAAAAATTTCTTTGATATTCAATTCGTTATCATTTTGAAATCAAACGTGTTGCTTCATATGGGTTTAAGAAATTTGGAAGCTGCTATCGTCTTTATGACTTAACTGATTATCATCATGTTGGTCTTTATTATAAATAGTTTCTCTTTGTTCCTGCATAGCCCGTCTTGCCTCTTTGGTTTTATTTATGGCGGTTGCCTGTAAATCAGATGGTGATTCATTTTGTTTATTGAGTAATGGTTCACTTAATTCATCACTTCTGTGTTTAGGCAAATCAGGTTCACTTCGTGTCCTGAGAGCTTGAGTTACAGAAGCTCTTGGATCGACAGGGGCATTGTTGGTTGCTGCCTCTGCCCGTTCAATTTTAATATCAAGAATTGCTGTATTAATTGCATCTCGAATTCCGTTTAAACCACTGGTGATCCAAGCAGTCAATGGCTTTAAACCAAAACTGTTTTTAATCGCAAATCCTATTCCTTCCAAAGTATAGGCTATAGCAGAGGCCACATATTTTATTGGATTATAGCCAAGAGGCCCCAACATATCATTTATCCTTCGACCAATTTCCTGAACGGCATGTCCAATACCAAACAATACTGCTCCACCGATGTATCCCAGGTTTCCTACAAAACTGATTACTTCTTTAAGAAGTTTCATTGTTGTATACACAATTTCAGATAAGAACACTCGAACGATACCGGGATCTTGAATTTTATATTGACGTCCATAACTGTCTAATAATTTCTCTAGCATAGAAGCTAAATCAGAAGTGCTTAGCTGTTGAGCCATCTCTTTGTAATTTTTCTCAACCAGATCCAATACACCGTGATATTTTTCATCATCAGATAATTTCTTATCATTAACTAATAAATTAATTTCTTTAATAATATTTTTTGCCCGTGAATCTTCTGCTCTTTCGCTAGAGAAATACAACATCGATTTTTCTCTTTGATATCGAAAAATAAGGCGATATGCATTCATTTCGAGAAGAGCTAACTTATTGGGAATTTTTTGAAGTACCAAATCATTGGCTACAAGATTCGGGAACATTTGTACTACGGTGGCACAAGGCTCCAAATGATATAACCCTCCTGAGGGACCAACGGTGATAACGCCGTTAATTTCTTGCACTCCACGAGGTTTCAATCGTTCAAATAATTTAGCGTTGTTTCGTTTTAAGGAATTCAATTCTAGTTCAACTTGCTCTGGGGTCGAGTTACTGTTCTCAGGAAAACGGATATCGAATTGATTTCTTTCAAATAAATAATTAAATGTTTTAGGATAAGTTATTTTAAACAGTTCACGTTCTAATTGATTCGTAAAAAAATCCGGGTTTTTAACATAGAAATCCAGGTGGTTATTTAGTGTTCTTTGCACTCTGGGTACGGGTATGCCATCAGTGAGGTTTGATTTCAATCCAGATTTCAGGTACGCATCTCGTTCTTCATGATTTATACTGAATAATTCGAGTAGCTCTTTGGCAGATGGATTTTTTGGTAAATCAACAGGTTTTTTATAATTTTGGCTGTAAACAATTTGCGGTATTTGATCATTAGTAAATTGAGTCCCATGTCGGGTTAGAAATTGATGCAATGAATACCAGGCAATTTTAGGTCCTGCAGTCATCTGGTCATTTTTAATTTTGGTCGTATCCGAATGATTGCCATACATGGGCAACATGGATACTTTTGTGGTTTGAGGGGATTGAATAATGATACGGGTTAAATCTTGTGGTTTAAAATCGCGACGCATTTCATCCATCTGTAACACAGCAACATAGTTTTTGACATTATCAGGAATAAGACGCCCATCCATTTTGCTTTTGTCACTCAGACCAGCTACTGGATCCATGAGAAAGAGATTTAAATTTATCTCCTGTAATTGGGTCAAAAGTTTTTTATCTGCATCATCAAGTTCTTTCCCTGCATGCAACAAGCGTTGTTCTTTAGCTGCTAATTCTTTTTCACGTCGCTTTAAATTATTGGCAATATAAATTGAGGTCACTGAGCCGCGACTAAAACCTGCCAGATTAATATTATGAGAACCATCTTGCTGAGTGTTTAACCAATTAATAATCTGTGCAGTAGCTCTTTTGGCATTAGCCTTAACTTCAGTGCCTAATAGAGTAGGGCCATCTACATGGATGGAATTTTCCGGAGTACAGGCTTTGGAAAACTGGGAAATAATATTGTTTGCTGATTGATGAGTTTCTCCAGTTCCATAACAAAATACTGTAAATGTTGCCATGTTTTGCTCATACTAATTCTTACTTTTAGTATAGTTGGGATTTATGAAGGTTATATTATGGGGAGAGGAAGAGTATTCTTATTTCTGTCGATTTATAATTAGAGAAATTGGTGTTTTTTCTATCAAATCATAGAGTTGGTTGAGACTAGGTAATCGTGAGTTAAGTGAAGTATGAATTGAGGTTGCTTTAACAGGTTAAATCGGCTTCAGACGCCAAAACAGTCCAACCCTCATGTTCAATTTTTTTCCTCAAAGTTTCCAGATTTTGACGTCTGGTTAGTATCAACAGGGTATCAGCGCCTAATGCGCCACAGCCTTTTATCGCTTTTATTTCAGGATTTGATTTAAGGGTATTGATCATGTTCAGACTGTGTTCGGCAACCAAATTTAAACTTGAAAGTATTTGGTGATACTTATTGATGGCATCGATTAATTGTGCACTATCTTGTTGTTCGAATGCTTGTTTTGCTTCATCCACCAAATTGGACATCTCGTTAATTTGGGTCGGAAGGGTGGTTTGCATGAGATGTTGGTGGGTCGCAAGTTTAACTCCCGTATGAAGGATGAGAAATGATAGGTCGTCAAAGGGCCAATGATACGATTGCACCATGTTTTTTTGATTATTAATGTACACACATCCTTTTCGAGCCTGGGCTATTACATCATATCCACTGGGCCTTAATCCTTTCCCAGACCAGGAACTTTGATAATAGGCTTCCAACATGGAGTGTTCATCAGGTATGTTCTGATGCAGATGACATGTAGCCCAATAAGTTCCCAGAAATTGAGCACTGGATGCCCCAAGGCCGCCACGCTCATTATAGGGATCATTCCAGCCCAAGAACGTTCCTTCGCTCTGTGACTTACTCCACCATTTTCCTGCAGGCGACAGAGGATGAATGGGGGATGTATCAATACCATCGTTTAATGAAAGTTCAAAATACGGTGCTGTGGTGAGTAGGATTGCAGAACCTCCAGTTATTGCAACATACTCGCCTAATAAAAATGTTTTGGCAGGGATGAACCATTTCATACGGCTATAGGTGCCTGTCTGATTGCGGCTAATAGATCATGTGCATTATTCAGACTGACTCTTTTGTTGATATCCAGCCACTCTTGTAAACGCTCTTTTAGTAAGGGCATTTCATGTTCATCAGCACCTGCAACCAGCAACAGATTATCAATATGTAATTTCATATGCCCCTGAATGATGCCATCAGTGCATAATGCTTTAATTGCACCAAGATTCTGTACAAGACCTACTGCTGCAATCACCTGAGACAGCTGGTTTGCAGAACTGATATCCATCATTCGCAAACACATTTTAGCTGTAGGGTGCAGGGAAGTGACTCCACCTACAGTACCGACAATGATTGGTGCGGTGAATTCACCAGTCAGTACCTCATCTTGATAACGCCATTTGGTAATGGCTTGATATCGACCTGATCGAGCTGCGTATGCATGTATTCCTGCTTCGACCGCACGCCAATCATTGCCGGTTGCAATTAAAACCGGATCAATTCCATTCATCACCCCTTTATTGTGAGTCGCTGCTCGATAGGGATCCATTTCAGCAAAAAGAGATGCTTCTTGCAGTTTATACCCCAAAACAGGGTCTATGTTACGTAAGGTTACTTGTGCAGTTGTTAATTTTTGGTCGTTTAAATTGGATAGAATGCACATAGTGACTTCTTCACCAGTTAATTCTTCTATGGGTGACTTTAAATACTCTAATACCTGATTAATGATATTTGCCCCCATTGCATCACAACTATTCATAGTTAAATGAATAACTGCCATGTCCTGTCCATCTTCTCTTTTTAATTGACGTAATTGTAAATCAATAACTCCACCGCCCCGTTTTACCATATTTGCAGCAACATCTTCATTTGCTCTTATTATAAGATTGAGGCGATTTTCTTCAAAAATCCGGGAAAATCGTTGAAAATCGTTTATTTTCGCTAATTGAATTTGTCCAAGAATGCAGTCACCCTGGACATGGGTACTGATTTCGCCGTGTTGCCGAATCCATTTAGCTGATTTGGATAAGGCGGCAATAATCGAGGTTTCCTCAACCGCTAAAGGGATAACGTAATCACGGCCATTGATGTTAAAATTAGTAGCAACTCCTAAAGGAAGTTGGAAATATCCAATCACGTTCTCAATCAATTTGTCTGCAAGATTCAGGTCTTTTATACCGCCTTGTTGAAGAAAGGCGATGTCCTCGGAGGTCATAGCCCCCAATTCTAATAATCTTTGAAAACGTTCCTCTCTGGATAATTTTGAGAACCCACGAAATAATTCATTGGCATTGGAGACTATTGACATGCTTTCTCCTTTAAATCGCTAAGTATCTGACTGCCAGTACAGAACATGGCGGTCTTTAACTCATATTCTATTGCAGCCATTTTGTTTAGTACGTGTTCTGTTGAGTTCAGAGCTGCTTCCAGCATGGGTTTGGCAAATCCGATAGATGTTGCGCCGAGTGCAATTAATTTAGCTGCATCCAGACCATGACGCACTCCTCCTGAACCCCAGATTTCGAAGCAAGGATTTATTTGCGCTGCATTTTTAACACTTTGCAGAGTATCTATACCCCAGTTTCTGAAGGTATCCGCAGTGAGATGACGGATTGAATTTTTATCTGCTCTGTGACCTTCTATACGTCCCCAGTGAGTACCTCCAACACCGCTGACATCTACAGCCGCAACACCGATTTCATTAAGACGAGACAGAGTTTTTTGCGAAAAACCACATCCCGTTTCTTTTACGATTACAGGGACTTCCAGATTTTTAACCAACTCGGTTAAGGCATTCCAACATCCTTTAAAATCAGTTGTTCCCTCCGGTTGAATGCATTCCTGCAGTGGATTGCAATGTATAATTAACGCTTCTGCCTGCAGAGAATTTATCAATCTTTGAATGGATGAAATCGGGGTATTTATTAATTGAGCTATCCCCAGGTTACTGAATAATTTGGTTTTGGGAAAATCACGACGTAGTGGTGTCCATTCAAAAGCAGCCTGATTATCAGTCAGCTCTCTGCGTTGCGAGCCTACTCCCATTGCCCATTTTGACTCCGTACACGCTTCAATAAGTCGTCTATTAATATCTAGTGCATTGGAATGACCTGCTGTCATGGAGCTGATAAAAAAGGGGGTTTCTACTATTTGATTAAATCGTTTGCTTTGAATGCAGATTTCTTCAAAATTAATATCAGGCAGGGCCTCATGAACTAAAGAAAATTGATCAAATGGATTTAATTCACTGCTTTGATTTGCAGGCATTAGCGCGAGTTCAATATGATCTCGTTTGCGTTGTTCAAACTCTGTGTAGTCGTTTTGCATGCCTGATATTAGTTTTATGAAAAATAGTGGTAATTTTATCATAAAGAAAGAAACCAAACTACCTGATTTAAAATGTTCCAATCGAATGGATTTGATTATTATCCTGAATTTGGTCTTTGATTTTAAGTAAGTGGTACAAATAAGCTGATTATTGCTCATAAACTAAGTGTCTGATGGGTGTATCCACCATAGAACTACCGGAATGATATTTTGAGTACATTCCGGTTATTTGAGATGAGTCACTTGTTTTTTACTGCTACGTTCACAAATTACCAACGGTAATAGTATCGGTAGGGTCGATAGTAACGATAAGGATAATAGTATCGATAGGAATTGTAATATCGATAGGGGTAATAATAACGATAAGGCCTATATCCATAGTAGATATACCAGGAAACCTGGGTAGGAATAACCTTGGGAACGGGCGCATTTAACTCCCTTGAATCTGCTCTTGCCGGTGTTACGAAGACCAAAGCCCCAATTAATAAAGATAATAGTGCGAAGAGTCTAATTAACGAGGTGCTTTTAGGTGTGTAGTTGTCCATTTTTAACTCCCAAACGCGTATACCTTTATTATTATAGTTCAATTTTTAATCATATGTTGTAGTATTCATTAATATTGATTTGTTCTAAAAAGTCATCATCATGAGAAATAATAATGAATGGCCCTGGGTATTTTTTCATGAGGGTCATGACATGAGTTCTGGTTTTAAGATCCATATTATTAGTCAGTTCATCCAGAATAAGTAATTTTGGCGGATTAGCCGCAATTTTTGCCAGGCATAATCGCGCTTTTTCTCCTCCTGACAAGGTTAAAATCTGTGCATTCACTTCTTCATTAGTACGAAAAAGAAAATCATTTAAATGTTTACGTAATTCCATGTGATTCCAGTCCGTTCTGCAGTTCTGAAGGGTTTCCAATACCGTGTAGTCTGGTGATAGTTTCTGGTAATGTTGATCGAGATACCCTATATCTTTTAATTCCGGCGTTTGCCATAAGCCTTCTCTTATTATTTCCTTAGACCCCATAATGGCTTTTATGAGAGTAGATTTTCCCGAACCATTAACGCCACAAAGAGCTAGTCGGCTTTGCCCTGAAATATTTAAATTGATATTTATCAATATCTTCTTTTGATTATAAGAAACGGATCCTTCACTAATAGTCACCAGAGCTTTAGTCGTACTCTGTGATATTGGTAGATCAAAATGAGGCTTGATTACTTCATTTGTGCCTAGCTCATGCAATCGTTTTATGAGATCTTCCTTGGTTTTAGCGATGTTCTTTTTCTTTTTACCCGATGTTTCCTGAGCACGGAGAACTTTTGATTTTGAAACGATGGTTGGCCATTTTGCTTGATCAATTGATTTTTCGCCTTTTAAGCGAGAGTTTTTTGCTCTTACCTGTTCTTTCATCAGCGCTTGATGCTGTTGTTTTTTTTGATATCGTAATTGCTCCATTTCGGTTTCAATCACGTGCCGACTTAGGGTGTTCTGTTGCTGAAAATGATCGAAATACCCTTTAAATTGAGTAATTTGGCTCTGATTGAAATGCCAAAAGCAAAACTCTGTACTTCTAAGTAAATGAATGTCATGCGAGGCAATGATCAAGGTACCCGTGTATTGAGCTAGCAAACGCATCAGACTTTGGCGATTTTTAGTGTCGAGGTGATTGGTAGGTTCATCAAGCAATAAAACATCGGGATTTTCGGTCAAGGCCTGGGTTAAAGCCCGGTTAAATCGTTCCGCGCCGCTGGCTGTATCATGTCCATTAATTAATTGAGGTACATAAGATACAGTCAGGTTATCCGCATAATCGACATATCCCTCACTGGGGGGCATAAGGTTTTTAATTATTTTGAGCATGCAGCTTTTACCAGAGCCATTATCGCCTATTAATGCGATTCGTTCCCCTGAATAAACTGAATAATTAAATACTTCAAAACAGATTTTTTTGGTAAAATACAGACTTAGATCAACTAATTGAATTAAACGACTCATATACTCTCTCTCTCAATGGTTTGGGCCAGAATTTATTGTGCCCATCAGGGCTTATTGAGAGATAATGCGCATCGGAGTATAGACCTCGTTTTGTACTGAATCACTGTATTATATTAAATCAGAAAAATATTTTCAATGGATTAGGACGTAACGAGAACGCCAAGGTATAGAGCAAATGTATTATTATCCCGCGTTCGACTGTGAGACCACGGGTTAATTTAGGAATTCAGATTTATTTGATAGATGTCGTTATGCGTTCAAAATCATCATCAAGAGCATCTTGTCCAAAGTTTAAGAGATTTTCATCCTGAACGGGTTTTTTTTCGGTAAATTCTTCGTCTTCTTCAATTATCGGCTCTAATACTGTTCCGTTTCTATTTGACCAGGATCTTATAAAAGAATAGGGATTATATCCTGTTGAAGTTGCAGTATTGTCTTCAGGTATCGTGTCTTCCTCAACTTCTGGAATGACTGGCAGAGATGACGGTGGCGATAATTTTCGCTTAAAAGCACTGTTATTGTAGTCACTTGGCCAACAACTGGCGTATCTGGACATAGCCGGTTTTTCAGCATCTTTTGTTGCTTTAATTAATAACTGATTTGGTGGCTCTTTTTGTTCTGGTGATTTAGCAGTCTTATCAAACATAAATTATACCTTCAAAATAAGTATCTCAGTATTGTTTGGATCACGTTCCAAGAGTTAACCCTACAACTTGTGCAGTACTATATCACGTTAGAATCCATGCGTGTACGCAAAATGACTTATATGATCTAATTAATAAATATATGATTTATGTTGTTACTGTTTGCATGGCGTACACTATATTTAGAGACAATCATTTTGATGTTTATTTTTGATAGAAAAAGCATGAAAATGTTTTATTGTAAGTCATCATGACGCAATTGTTACAATAGTAGCCACAATCTTTACTCTATTTTTACCCTATAACTGGCTTTTTGTTGAAATCCAGCGTACAATGTGCTCACTATTTGTTCACAAACTTTGGAGTAAACAATGTCTGCTAAAAATAAACGTGAATCGGCTACTTTTAAAACAGCTAAAGGCAAGCTTGAAAATACAATTAAAAGATTAAATGAATGCGATTCCTATGAGCGATTACAAGAGATTCTGAAATCTATAGCAAAAGCGAAAGAAAGCACACAAAGTCCTTATACCCCTGCTAGATTAACTCCGTATCATCAATCAGAAATCAAAAGAATGAAAGAGAGTATTGATACTTTAGTTAAACAAAAGACTGTAGAATTTCCTAAGCCAGTTCAACCAGTTGAAGTACTCGTAGTTCAAGAGGAACAATCTGTTAGCGAACCAGTTGTATCTGTTCCTGTTACAGAGACTTTGGAACCTACTGATGCTGTTCAAGTTGATTCTGTTCCAGATAACAACATTAATGAGTCGGATGATCATGTTCAAGAGAGCACCTTTAAAGCTCTTAATGACGACAGATTAAAAGAATTAAGCAAAGTTTATGCTCAGCTAGATCGTTTAAAGACAAAAATTGATGAACTACGCGTAGAATCTGAAGAATATCCGGCTGACAAGAATGGTGTAAAAACAGACTCTTATCATAAAGCAGCAATTGCTGGTCAAGAAGTATACAATAAGATTTATTCACTATGCTCGAACTATGCATTGAACAAGATTGATCTTGATACATTCAAATCTGAAGCAACAGATTTTATGAAGAGTGATAATCAATACGTTAAGGAGTTGAAAACTCATCGTGGTTGTAAAGATGTGTTTGCCAATTTACTGTTAGCTCTTACGGGTGTAGGCCTGTTGGCTATTGCAGCAGTGTCTATTTACAATGGTCGTTTGACGATGTTCAATCTCACCAATACAGATTCTGGAAACAAAGTAGACGCACTGAAAGATTCTGTTGAGCACGTACAATCTGCATCTTTGAAGTAATTCCCTCTTGATGAACTGCTCTGGTCGTGTAAATTGCCGGAGCAGTTTTTCTTAAGTCTTGTACACGTCCGTGTTAGTTATAAATATATAAAGAAACCTGCATCTATTAGTGATTAAAGAAATTGCATCATCGTTGAGTTGAGGCGCGTGGTTCAATATTTTTAATGTTCTACGGTTGATGACGTATAAAAAGTGACGATCATTCAGGAGCACGCCGCTAGATTACATACTCTATATTTATAGTAGCCCGGATGAAGTGCGAAGCACGTAATCCGGGAATTCCCGCGAAGCGGGCACTGATTAGAAAAGGTACCATGCTTGCGCATAGGCTTCCCGGATTTCGCTATGCTTCATCCAGGCTTGTATCTTTAAATTGTAAGCAAGAAAGCTTAATCTCAAGGGCACTTGGGATGGGAGAAGAGATCTTG
>NZ_LNYR01000006.1:448047-468895 GCF_001467955.1 Legionella quateirensis
TTATTGAGAAATTTGGACGATATCCTCATAGGAATTCAATTTTGGGTTGGGAGTCTACGCCAGAGGAATTAGAGTTTTAAAGCAGTAAAATTCTTCTTTCCGAAAGCCCAACTGTGACCAGGCCTTTGTTAGACTAAATCGTAATAAAGAGTCTCTTTATAATTATGCTATTGCCTGCTCATTTCAATTGCTTATTGATAATGCAGTGTACTCAAACGAGTAAACAATAATTAAATAGTGTTAGCGGTAAATTAATTGCTGCTCCTCAAAAAAATAAAGCTTAACAATAAATTTCCGAATCCAAACAATATCTAATGTCGCTTTTTTTTATTTTGTTGATAAGGTTTCTGATATCATAAGCAAGCAATATGTTAAAAACGACATGGATTTTACAATCAATCAATATTATGGTGCTATTTATGTTCTTTAAAACGACCCCTTTACTAAAAAAAACTGAAATACCGCCAAAGTATACAAACTCACTTCCCATAAAATGTGAGTGGACTGGTGAATTTTTATATCCTAAGATTATCCTGTTGATTATCTCCTATCTTGAAACTCAAGATATTTTAGTCCTTTCCAGTGTCAATCGTGGCTTTAGAAAATTGATACTTGATGGGGCTAGTGGCGAGTCTTTTAGTCAGTTAATGTCCAATCAACTTAATTTGGAAAACCTCATCAAAGCTGATCTGAAAAAAATAAACGAATGTGAACCTCTTTCAATTTTATGTGGTGTTTTCTGTGTGTTTTCAACAATATTTGGCTCAGTTTGCGCTCAGTATCAGCTATATCAAGCATTCGGTTTGGCAACTTGTATTCCGTTTACGTCTTCAGTTGCCGCCTGTACAAGCGTTAAATTTTTCGAAAACCGATATAAACAAAATCAACCAATAGCTCACGAAAACCGTCAAGAAATTTTATCCCTTTTAAAGAAGAAACGTATTATTGGTAGCAGAGAAGATGAGTCAAGAGAAGAAGAGGCTCAGCAACAGATGTTGATGAACCATTAACACCGGTATTTATGTCAGGTTAGAAATCAAACGCATGTAGAGGATCTATTCCGATTTCATTTTATCTCATCAACTTCTTCCCGCATAATCTTCAAGATATGATGTAATTGGAGATATCAGGAATTGCTTGAATGGTTTTTAATGGCCTGTTGGGAGCCCAATCCCGCGACACCCTAAGCCTCGGGATTACTCAACCGGGCTTAGAGCACCATTGAGTCTGCAATACCCTGAACATCATCCAGCCGGCGTAGCCTGGGAGTAGGCCCAAAGGGCCGTATCCCAGGTTTCCATTTTACTTCCATAGCTTAACAAACCAGTATAAAATTCTATTCAAAGGAAATCCAACTTCATAATCAATCATGGTTTATTTTCGCAGAGATTTTACGCCTGGCGGTACATATTTTTTTACTCTTGCTTTGAAAAATCGGAAATCAAACTTATTAACCAGCCATATTGACCTGTTGGGTGAGACTTTTCGAACAATAAAACAAAAACATCCTTTTAGTACTGAGGCTATAGTCGTGTTACCTGAACATCTGCATGCAGTGTGGAAACTGCCAGACAATGATTTTAATTACTCTTTACGTTGGCATCAGATCAAATCGTATTTTACAAAAAGTTTAATTAAAGAAGGCTTAAAAATAACAAAAGATCAACGAGGAGAGTATCAGCTTTGGCAACGTCGGTTTTGGGAGCATCGAATCCGTGATGAATCAGACTTACAAGCACATATCGATTACATCCACTTTAACCCTGTTAAACATGGATATGTACCCTCAGCTAAAGAATGGCCATATTCCAGTTTTCATCGTTATGTTCAAAATGGAGTATTGCAGGAAAATTGGGGATATGATGGAGCTCAAGGAGCTTTTGGAGAGTGAATGAATGTGGAATGAAAACCTGGGATACGGCCCTTTGGGCCTACTCCCAGGCTACGCCAGCTTTGGCTCTGGACAAACTAACCTTTCATCTATTATTCGAATAATACAGAACAGAAAAAAAACCTAAAAAGATGATATAATTATCAACATGTAATTAAATAAACCACGGAAGGGATAATGCCTTACCATTTTATTCAGTATTTTAATAATGCTGTAAAACATTATGCTGATAAGCCGGCATTATATTTTGACAAAGAAATATATAGTTATGAAATAATCAATAGATTGTCGAATAAAATTGCGTATTTAATATCACAATTTGACCTTCCTAAAGAAACCATTATTCCTTTAATGTTGGAAAGAACACCTCATATTATTATTGCCATGATAGGTATATTAAAATCAGGTTGTGCTTTTTTACCAATCAGCCCATCTTCTCCATGCTCACGCATAGAGTATATTTTGGAGGAAACAAAAGCGAAGCTATTGTTCTGCGACAAACATAATTCATCTATGGTACCTGATGGAATACATCAAATACAGCCTGATACAATCTATGCTCTTGATGAAAAGGACTTTTCTATTAATTATGAAGACCGTGATCTTGCTTACGTTATGTATACATCTGGTTCAACTGGAACACCTAAAGGTGTTTTAATAGAACATCAATCAATGATGAACTTATTTTCTTCATTAATTGAAACGCTCAATTTGTCCAGTAATGATTTGTTCCTTGCTTTGACAGATTACACATTTGATATTTCATTAATTGAATTATTAATGCCGTTAACACTTGGTTCCTCTATTGTTCTTACAGAACATGGAGTTGTTGCTGATGGAAAAAAAATAAAACGCTACTTAAGAGATTTTGATATCAGTTTAATGCAGGCAACACCATTAACTTGGGAAATCCTATTAAAAAATGGCTGGAAGAATAATGGATTAATGCGTGTTTTAGTAGGTGGCGAGCAGTTCAAAACCAATCTTGCTTTAAAGCTTCAATATGAAAAGGGCAATGTTTGGAATGTATATGGCCCAACTGAAACGAGCATGTGGTCGATGATGTACCATTTAGAATATCCCATTCTTACAGAATCAGTTCCTCTTGGAGAACCTGTTGCTAATACTTATCTAAAGCTCATTAATGATGATAATTCATCTAAAGCTGAATTATATATAGGTGGTAGGGGAGTCGCGCGCGGTTATTTAAATGCCGAAGTCCTTTCCAAGACTAAATTCATTTTAGATGAAAAAGAAAATATTCGATATTACGCAACAGGAGATTTGGTAGTACATACAGACAATAACATGCTCTGTTATGTGGGAAGAAAAGATAACCAATTAAAATTTGGTGGTATTCGAATTGAAGCAGGAGAAATAGAGGTCACGATTGAGCAAGAGGTTTTTGTCAAAAAAGCTGTTGTAAAAATTCATGAACACAATGATTATTATAAAACGTTGGCAGCTTATATAGAAATTGATGAAGCGCTCTTATTTTCACATGGTATGCATATTATCAGTGAAGACTCATCTGATTACATGGGAAAGATATATGACGAAGCATATATTCATGCTAAAGAATTCGAATCCAAGACAATAAATACCTGTGGTTGGCAGAATTCATTTACCGGTACTATTTTTCAATCTGAAGAATTATCTGAGTCCTATAACACCATTCGTCAATATATTCAAAAAGCCAATCTTGACCAAGTACTTGAAGTAGGTTGTGGTACCGGATTTCTACTATTAGATTATTTACCAAAAGCTCAACACGTGACCTTGGTTGAAATTTCACAAAAAGCAATAGATTATGTTCAGTCTATTATTCCTACGGTTCACTTGCACAAAATTACCTTTAAATTGGAATCCATAGTTAATATTCATGAGGTTAATCAATACAGTTGTATCGTTGTTAATTCGGTAATTCAATACTTACCTAGCATTAAATCACTCCTGGATACTCTAAAACAATTAGTGAAAGCAACCCAATCAGGTGGAACTATACTTATAGGTGATGTGCGTTCACTAGAATTACTAGACTTTTATCTCGCTATCAAACATGCTCGACATCATCCGGAAGATACAGAGATTTGTCCTTCCAATCTATTTTATAAATCACGCGACAGTGAAATTGTGCTCTCCCCCTTATTTTTTTATGCATTAAAACAGCAATTCAAAAGAATAAGTTGGGTAGACATCAACGTAAAACATGGACACTATTTGAATGAGTTGAATTATTTTCGTTATGACGTGGTGATTCACATTGATAAAGAGGTGACACAAGTCGATTGCCAAGTTATGACATTCAATGAACTGCAAAATGAAACAGTCCTTGAAAAGCTAATAAATCAGAATGCAAAACCGATAAAAATTCACAATATCCCTTATGACTATTTTTCCTCTCTCTGCGACAAATTGTCTATTAAAAATTACTATTTGGATAGCTTATTAAAATTGACCACCTCTACTTTGGAAGAGAAGAAGAGAAAAAATGCATTGCAATTAATACACGGCCAATTTGATAACTTTGAGTCATTCATTCAATATCAACCCAATGCGCCACAAAGCCATTTACAAATGCTCTTAGTACCTATTTTAGAATCGCAAGTTTTGATACGCCCATTTGAAAAAGAAAAGTTTGATACATTCCATGCCTATGGTAGAGAACCATTTAGTCCATGGTTACAAAAATTTTGTTTTGATCATATAAAGATGAATGTCAAAAAACATATTATGTCTTGGGTTAACCCGTCTATTTATATTTGGGTTGAACAGTGGCCACAAACTATTAATGGAAAATTGGATAGAAAAAAATTATTACTCCCTTCGACTTACCATCCAGAACAAGAGAATGGGTCAATTTTATCACAACTTAAACATATTTGGTTTAATATAACGGGTGATATTGCCTTGGTTGAAGAGGAGTTTTGGACTCATGGAGTTTCATCATTGTCTATGTATTATTTTTTAGCCACTATTAATGAAACTTTTCATCTTAATCTGACTTATCATCAGTTTCATCAATACAATACCATGGAGAAGGTGGCTGTTCATATTGAACACTTGCTTAAGACCTCTCTTGAAAATGAAACAGGGCAGGAGCAGCTTGAATGAGACATAAAGCGATGATTGCAAAAGGAGCTCATAGTATAAAAGATGGGTTGCTTTTCGAACACTCTCCTCAAGAGTCTGAAACAATAGTTTTTTTTCTCAACAAAAAACATTTGATTGAGCATATTATAACTAAAACAAGACAAGCTTATTTTTCAAAACTTCCCAAGTTGAACAAAAAATCTTTTACTGAATTAATTTCCTATTTAAATCTTGATAAACAAAATGTAATGGATTTGCTTGAACAAGCAGAATCCGCTTTGTTTGTAGAAGCAGAATTAAGTGATAATGAATGTAGTTACGAATATATACTGTCAATAGCTTATACATATCCAGTTTATACCGTGATATTGAAAGTCATCGATAGAAGCAATGAGGCGTTAAAATCTTATATAAACACCATAATTAATACACTTCCAGGTGCTATATATTGGAAAGATACAGAGGGTCGTTATCTGGGATGTAACCAATTTGTTGCCCATATGGCGGGTTTTGAAAGACCTGAACAAATACTTGGCAAAACGGATTTTGATCTATGCTGGAAGGAGTTTGCTTCAGATTGGCGTAATTTTGATTTAAAGGTTATGTATGAAAATCAAACATTTAAGAAAGAAGAAATTGCTAGATTAGCTGATGGACGCCTTATCACTGAAATTACTATAAAAAGCCCTTTGTACAATGAGCAAAATGAAATTGTTGGCATAATTGGTACCTCAATGGATATCACTGAACAAAAAACTTTAGAACAAGAATTAATTGTAGCAAGAAAAAAAGCGGAAGAGGCAAGTCAAGCCAAGACAGAATTTCTTGAAAATATGCGTCATGATATTCGAACTCCTTTAACAGGCATAATAGGATTTGCTGATATACTTCAAATGGAATCAGATAAACCCCAAATTAAAGAGTATGCTGATAACTTAGTTGCCTCAAGCCATGCCTTGCTTGGCTTTCTGGATGAGGTATTAGAAGCGATACGAGTGAGTTCGGGTGAAATTCCCAAGATGAAAAAAAAATTTAATATAAAAAAAACGTTGCAAGATCTCATTGAGCTAAATCGAGCTAAAGCAGCACAAAAGAAATTACAGTTAACCTTACAGTTTGATGAAACTATCCCAACTTTTTTAATTGGGGATAAGGTAAGAATTCATCGCATCGCATTGGAACTTATTGCCAATGCGCTGAACTTTACTGATTTGGGATATGTCACTCTTTCTGTACTACTTGCTAAATCAAGTGAAAGAGAAATTATTTTGAAACTGATCGTAGAAGATTCAGGAATAGGTATTCCTAAGGAAAAGCAACAAGATATCTATTTGCAATTTAAACGTCTTACTCCATCGTATCAAGGAATTTATAAAGGCGCGGGTCTTGGACTTTCCGTCGTCAAACAATTTATTGATGATCTTGGTGGGGAAATTTATGTAGAAAGTGAAATAAGAAAAGGAACTCGCTTTACTTGTATTATCCCTCTTCAGAAACCGCTAATTGATGATGATATAGGAATAGATGAAGAGTGGGAAAATACCATAGATAAGCCTTATGAAATAACTTTTGCTAAAGAAGTAAGACCGATGCAAATAGAGACTAATACACAAAAGCATCGTGTTCTGATTGTTGAAGATAATCTCATCGCCCAGACAGTAGCAAAATCAATTTTAACGAAATTGAACTGTGAAACAGAAATTGCTGAGACAGGGAAAAGCGCAGTTGAACTATGGAAAAAACAGCATTACGATTTAATTTTTATGGATATTGGCTTACCTGATCTAGATGGGTATGAGGTAACTCATCTCATTCGGGTTCAGGAAATAGTTAAAAAAACACATACCCCCATCATTGCTCTTACCGCTCATGCAGGAGATGATAATAAAAAGAGATGTATTGATGCAGGTATGAATGCCGTATTATCTAAGCCTTTATCAGTAATAAGCTGCACGGATATTTTAGATGCATTTATTCCGGGCAAACGTCAAGAATCGCAAAATTCGAAACAAAATAATACCCTATTCGACTTACCTGAACAAAAAGAATTGATGTTTGATCTGTCTCAGTTTCCTGTTTTAGATATTGAAGAAGGAATTAAAACAACTGGTAATGAATCTACTTTATGTGAAACGTTGATATTTATGATTAAAGAATCATTGCCAACTGATTTTGAACTAATGAAAGAAGCTCATGCTGCATTAGATTGGGATCAAACACAACGTCTAGCCCATAAAATAAAGGGAGGGGCAGTTTACGTAGGCACAATTAAAATGAAAATGGCATGTCAATATTTTGAACGTTATTGGAAATCTGGGCAATGTGATTTATTGGAGCCACTTTATCAACAAGTCGTGACTGCTATTAATGAAAGTATGCAAGAAATAAATATTTGGTTACAGGATCATTAACTCACATAATTTAATCAGAAACACAGCCAATAACTCAATAATTATTCGATCGATATGAACTTTATTGATTCTTTGATTTTCTATTGAATAATTTCCTATTTAGTTTAGAATCGCCGACCGCACGGAAAAATAAATAAGTCCATCTACTTTGTTATACTTAAGGATATATTATGGAAAAAATAATAAAATCAGGGATTCAATCTCTTTTATGTGGCATTACTCTACTTTTGTTAACTGCTTGTACATCCCTGGGGCGAGTTCCACTAGATACGAACCAACGCCCAACAATTCATCAATCTAAAGAAATATTATCTACCAATCAAAAAAATCTGGAATTGGAGCTAATGGAATCAACCAATCTTGCTGCGACTGGTGGAACTACAAATTTGGTTGTTGGAGGGGTATTGGGCAGTATGTATGCAGCTCATGAAAATAAGCAAGCGGAACAATTATTTAAACCTTTACGCCAGGATCTTTCTGATACTCATTTTGAGCAACTCATGAATCAACAAATCAGTCATCAGTTAAAATCAATCAAGTGGCTTCACCTCAACGAACACAATCTAATGCCAGAACTTACCAATGAACAAAAAATAAATATTGCTAATAATGCAACAACCGTTGGTGATGCGGTGATTTATGTTGATTTATCTTATAAATTATCTAATGGGTTAAATGCTCTTAAGGTTGTAGCTCATGTAGAAATTTATAGAAAAGAATTACCCAAAGCTGTATTGATTTATAAAAATGAGTTTCAATATATGGATAAGCTGGATACTTTAAAATCACGACAAGATAATGTAGATATCTGGTCAGAGAATAATGCGGCACGAATGCGGCAGACAATGAACACAGCAGCTTTAATGTTATCAAAAGAAATAGCAGCAGACATTCAAGATCCAGTGCAACATCACAAATCAAAACGTCCAACTAATGTATGGTATACAAATGTTTTTCTTAAAGGGGGCGGTGGGTCTGCTTATCTTAAAGAAATAAAAGGCAATAAAAATGTTATTCGTCTTAAATATGGAGAAATAGTGATTCTTAACGACTCTTTAGTGGAAAGAAAATACAACTGGCGTGAATGATTTTTATTATTAATAGTTACAGAAGAACCCCTGCTTCTGTAACTAATTACGCATAAGAGTCTACCATGCCCAATTTGCTGATCGTCTAAAAAATACAATTTAACAATAAATTTCCAAATCCAAACAATATCTAATATCGCTATTTTTTATTTTGTTGATAAGGTTTCTGATATTATAAGCAGCATTTCTTTCTATTGCATTGGCTAGTAAAGAATCTATGGTTCTCGTCTTCAAACACAACTTTTCAGCAATTTTCTTTCTTGAATACCCATGATTTAATAAATAGATGGCTTCATATTCCCTATTTGTTAAATATTCATTTTTCTGTGCTAAATTAAAATAGTATCTGTTGGCTTTTGTAAGAGCTTGAGGTGGGGTGGTTTCATCTGTTACATCCACTGTGACACCTGGAATTTTAATGGCTTCTTTTTCTGCTTTTTGTATTAATTTTTCAGCCTTGTCGTAATAGAAAAAAATAAAATGCTCTAATGTTGGAATTAATTTAATATAATCACTTTTTTGCAGATTTGATTTCTCATTTGTACCAAAAACAAAAGCTTCATATATTCCTTTCTTAATGCTCACTAACTGAAAAAGATTCCTAATATCATAATTAGTTCTGGAAACAGTCAATTTATCACCTGCAACCTTACGCATTACTGGATCTTTAATAGTTTCAACTATATCCTCGGAAAACATATGCCGTTGTTGGTTTAGTTTGCCAAAATCAAAATCCAAAGCGCCAGCAATTTCATTTTCGAGTATGGATCGAGCTCGCTCATCGTTTGTAGAAAGCCACGCAATTGTTCCATTTTCATAAATTCGGACATGTTCAAAATAAGAAAGCCCGGACTCTAAAAGTGGCTTCGCTATTTCACAAATGTGTTCTCCACAAGAAACTGAGATATGATTTTTAGGGATTGCTATAGTCATTTCAAACATAGTGCTATAAAATTCTCCATAGCAGCAATATATTATATTTATCACCTTTTCACTAGTATAAAAAATGACATTCATTATCGCTATAATTGGTTTAGGGCAAATGGGAGCTTCGTATGCGAAATACGCCTCCTGCTTTGCAGATAAAGTTATTTGCTATGACAACGATACTCATCAAAGCCTTACCTTTAAAAAAAGGGTATTGAATGACAATAATCCTTTTGATATCAGTAACAATATATCAATAGATATCGATAAAATTGAACTTGTTGATGCACTGGATGCAGTCTGGCTACACAATCCTATCCTTACAATTGTAACTACTCACAAAGACTCACATTGTTATTATTCCAGTTTGGCGATGCGTAACAACAGTCATGTTTTAACGGAAAAACCGTTGTGCATCAATTTAGAAGAAGCAGAACATCTTAAGCAAGTTTCTTTTATGACCAGAAAAAAATTGTTTGTTGGTTTTTCGTTGCATGGGACTCCCGCATTTTTAAAGTTAAAAGAACTGGTGAATAGTACAAATCGTAACTTAATTAAAAAATACCGGGTTTATAGAATTGGAGCGGTTCCAGAGGATTACATGGACCGAGTTTCTGCGCGATTCGATTTATTGTCACATGATACGGACTTTTGTTTACAGCTTTTTAGCAAGCCCAAGCATACATTGGTTGATGAAACTAGTGCCCGAAAATGCAGTAAATTATGGAATTATTCTGAGTTTGAAATAGAGATGGAAGGCTTTATGCCTGTAACTCACCCAAATGGGTTTGAATATGGATTTGAATTAATTTATGTTGATGAAACAAAAGTAATTTTTTCAAGCAATGAAATAAATCAGTTAATCAAAAAAGATTCTAATGACGAAGTTATCGAGCTTATTTCTGTCACATCGTGCTCTCCATGCCAAAAGATTTTAGAGAAAGCTATACATTCAATAAATAATGATGATTATGACCAATATCTTCTTAATGAGTTATCCATCATTAATGGCATTAATTGTATGAAGATGTTAATAAATGATCACAGGTCTGGATATGATGATTAACATCATTTCAATACTAGTATTTTTAGTCTCTACGATATTTATTCTGCAAGGGAAAAAAGCCAAGAGTCAATCAGAGTATGTAACCGCAGGAAAAAACACCAATTTATTTTATTTAATTTCTACTCTTGTTATGACAGAAATAAACCCTATGGCCCTCATAGTAATGGCCTCGTTGGGATATCAAGCTGGATATAGAGCGTTTTGGATGGCAGCTATAGCATTTCTCAGTCCATTTTTTGCAACAGTTACAACATGTAAAAAATGGAAGGATGTTGATGTTTCCTGTGTGTCCACATTATTTGATAGACATTTAGGATACGCAGTCGGGAACGTTGTGCGGATTATTTTGATAGTGTCTTTACTCATTTTAACTGCAACTTATCTAAAAGGAACGATGATTTATTTTAATAGTATTTATCCGCAATTATCATCGACTGTGTTTGTTATTTTGATTTTGATTTTTTGTGTTGTTTCAGTGATTAGAAATGGATTAATAGGTATTATTCGCATGGATGTCGTAGGATTTATACTCATGACAATACTTATTTTAGCGTGTTTAATTGCCTGCTCATTGAGTATATTTTCTTCTCAAGATTTCGGTTCAATAGAGAGAACTCTAACGCAACAATCAACTGTATTACCCGCCAATTACTTGATCGCATTATTCTTTTTACAATCCATTATGTACAGTATTGCTCCGTGGTGGGGACAAAAAATTTTCTCAGCAAAGGATACCAATACAGCTTATAAAGCTTCCGTTTTTTCTTCCGTCTTAATATTCACTTTTTATTCTGCCGTAGTTGCTTTTGGTATTTTTTTAAAACAACATGGAGTAGCTTTAACTGATCCAGACACAGCTTTTCCCCTAACCATACTTACCTTCATACCATCTAACTATATTGTATTTTATGATATTTTATTTTTTTACATTGCTACCACTACCATCTGCGGAGTATGGAGTTCAATTTTAGGTATGATTAGTCTTGGTTTTTTACAAAAAACAGATCATTCTTCTCCAACCATCAACTATTTCATTTGGGTATTGATAGGATTAATCAGTTGTAATATCGCTTTAAATAATATTGAGAGTGTCCTACATGCAGCAGTATTGGCAGTGATGCAGATAGCAAGTATTTATTTTTCGGTTATTGCAATTTTTTACTTTAAAAGGATTTCAAGATTAGGTTCCTTAGTAAGTATTTTTCTCGGTATATTTTTGGGATATTTCTTTTTATATTATCTAGGTGAAGAAGGGAATTATATTTGGTATTGGGCTATCGTTGCCCTTCCTGCAATGTTTATTTCAGGGTATTTTTTCTCCAATTTCTCCAATGCATTTAAAAAAAATTGATAATATTCTGCATGTCAATAGTAATTTACTACCACTGTAATTCTTTTAAATAGCATGTACTATTACCACACATAAATTTTATTTGTAAATGAATTGCTTCCAACCTTGATTTCACGATGTATTGTGAAAAAGCAATCAGGAAAAAATCAAGTTTCTTACTGGAAATTAAATACAGATAAAATCAAGTTCAACCTAATGGATTTATAAAAGGAAAGAAAGCTCCATATTATTGGGGGTATTTAGAGTTTTTAGGATTATTCACTATATATACCGATAGCCGGCGTAGCCTGGGAGTAGGCCCAAAGGGCCGTATTCCAGGTTTTCATTTTACTTCCATGACTCAATAAACCTCTATAAAATTCCATGCGTAGGAAATCCAACTTCTAAAACAACTATGGTTTATTTTCGCAGAAATTTTACGCCTGTCGGTACATATTTTTTTACACTTGCTTTGAGAAATCGAAAATCACAATTATTAACGAACCACATTGACTTGTTAGGTGAGCTATTTCGGACAAAAAACAAAAATATCCTTTTAGTACGGAGGCTATAGTCGTATTGCCCGATCATGTGCATGCAGTTTGGAAACTGCCAAACAATGATTTTAATTACTCTTTACGCTGGCATCAGATCAAATCCAATTTTACAAAAAGATTAATAAAGGAGGGTGTAAAAATAGCAAAAGATCAACGAGGAGAGTATCAGCTTTGGCAACGTCGGTTTTGGGAGCATAGAATACGAGATGAATCAGACTTACAAGCACATATCGCATATATCCACTTTAACCCCGTTAAACATGGTTATGTAATCTCAGCTAAAGAATGGCCGTATTCCAGTTTCCATCGTTATGTTCAGAGTGGACTAGTGCAGGAAAATTGGGGATATGATGGAGTTCAAGGAGCGTTTGGAGGGTGAATGAATGTGGAATGAAAACCTGGGATACGGCCCTTTGGGCCTACTCCCAGGCTACGCCTGCTGGCTAATTAACAGAGCGTATAAACGGGGTCACCAATAGCGTTATCAGGGAAGCGATTCTCTATGATTGATTGTTAAAAATCAATAAGATAAAGAAAGATATGGATAAATAATGGGGGGTGGCTCAAGAGATTGAGTTGTGCGAAAGGCGTCTGATGCTTTTGCCTGATTAGTAGTTGCCGCTGAAAGTAAATGGATAATAGCGCAGGCTGGCAAAAACCATATGATCATGGGTTTGATAACCAATGTATTGGGGGTTAAGTAAATTCTCCTGACCTCCATTACCTGAAAAGATTTTTCGCACAGTATAGGAATATTGAAGGCCAGCACGTACATCACCGTAATCCCCTTGATACACCTTATTCCATAATCCGGTTGTCACTTGCCATAAGGTCTGATTGTTTCCCCCACAAATACCGTATTCAATGTTGCATCCAGTATTGTTTGCGTTAGGAACACCATACCCAAAGTAATTGTCATTAACTCTGAAATAAGTGCGATCTTCTTGTTCTTTACCACCATAGACATAGACGTCAAATTTTGAAGTGGCATGCAATGTTGCACCTGCCATGAATATAACTTCAGGTATCGCGATTAATGAACCATTGGAATTTAACGTCGCATCAGGAAGAAAACCGGAGGAATAACTTCCTACGCCGCGGCCTGCCAGGAAATTTCCATGAAGATCAAGGTATTTCGTAATTAATTCGATCAATCCGCCACCACCAAAACCGTACGCACTTGTATTATGATTTTCATTAAAGTCAGGCACGCTTCGAACGCGATTATACAAATTACGGTGCAAACCGAAACCTTCAATGTGAACTCTATGGTTATTAATAGTGTCTTCATAAGCCAGCTTTCCAATCACATCAGGAGTGTTGTTCAAAGAAAAAAACACAATATTGGGAAGAGTTTGAATTCCGGGGCTAGAACAAATCTGGCTTATAACCCCATTGCCCAAATTGGTTCCGCAGGGTGTGCCACCAAAGGTCGTTTGAGCGTTTTCTATTGAGATCGCTGCTGTGAACAGCTCGCCCAGATTCTTTACCAGACGCAATTGGGGTTGGCGTTTCCAAACATAACCAATGACAAATTGGGTATCAATGGTTAGCGGAAGAAACTCATTGCGAGGCGTTATTCCTTTTAGATTAGTTGTTGCAAGTGAGAAGGTTTGACCAGCTAGGACATGAACTCCCCAATTATTCCAGTCGGTATTAAAATAAGCATGCCTTAATCTCAGATCGAAGGAATTACTTTCAGTGGAATTTGCTGAACCGTTGCCAAAAAAATCGACCTCTATATATCCGGCTACTAAAGTTTCGGGATTGATTACTCCCTCAAACAGGCTGGACAAACGTGATGTACGTGCAGAGAGTCTGGTTTCACGCATATAATGCAAGGGGTTATTGCCAAGTGGGATTCCGCCGAAGAAGGATCCCACATCAGATTGTTGATAAAGTGAGCGAGTAAAACCTTGGCCAGCCAAAAATCCGCCAGGTGAGATCGTCAGTCCTTTTAGATAAATTTTTTTATCTTTTGTAGTGAATGGTTTCTTAAGAGAAACTGAGGATACTGGATGTGCTTCGGGTTTTTGTACTACGGGCTGTTTGACATGCAGTTTGCCCGATGTGATAGAAGGAGTGGACTTAATAGTGTGAGTAGCGCTATTTTTTTTTGATCTATGGGATGAATTGGTCGATATTTTTTGTTGTGCAATAAGCAATTTTTCCAGTACACGAATCCTATCTTCCAGTGCTTGAATCCGTTTTTGTTGCTCATTAGAAGAAGATGTTGTCGTTGCATGTGCTGGGGCAGAGACGTTTATGGTCAGTAGAGTTGCAAGAATGGAAGATGATGCAAGGGTGCAAATAGGGCGGAGTTTTTCTTCAGAGAGCAGTAACTTCATAAAACATGTCCTTCAACACTATTCTGGTTTATCAGGGTATGTTGACAGTGCATGGGTTCAATTCGCCACTCTTAATGCTCAAATTGTACGTATTGACCGTCAAATCAGTGTAATGCATTGGAATCCGAGGTCAAGTCATGCATCCAATTGGTTAGCATGCAATGGTTCATAGCCGGCGTAGCCTGGGAGTAGGCCCAAAGGGCCGAATCCCAGGTTTTCATTTTACTTCCATAGCGCATCAAACCCCTATAAAATTTCATTCACAGGAAATCCAACTTCATAAACAACTATGGTCTATTTTCGCAGAGATTTTACGCCTGGGGTACTTATTTTTTTACTCTTGCTTTGAGAAATAGGAAATCACAATTATTAACCAGTCATATTGACCT
Organism: Legionella quateirensis; assembly: GCF_001467955.1. Classification (GTDB taxonomy): domain Bacteria; phylum Pseudomonadota; class Gammaproteobacteria; order Legionellales; family Legionellaceae; genus Legionella; species Legionella quateirensis. Next base: position 463,148 of record NZ_LNYR01000006.1, read on the forward strand.
GCTGGGTGAGACATTTCGAACAATAAAACAAAAATATCCTTTTAGCACCGAGGCTATAGTGGTATTGCCTGATCATGTGCATGCGGTGTGGAAACTGCCAGACAATGATTTTAATTACTCTTTACGCTGGCATCAGATCAAATCCAATTTTACAAAAAGTTTAATTGAGGAGGGTGTAAAAATAGCAAAAGATCAACGAGGAGAGTATCCGCTTTGGCAATGTCGGTTTTGGGAGCATCGAATCCGAGATGAATCAGACTTACAAGCACATATCGATTACATCCACTTTAACCCTGTTAAACATGGTTATGTACCCTCACCTAAAGAATGGCCATATTCCAGTTTCCATCGTTATGTTCAGAATGGAGTATTGCAAGAAAATTGGGGTTATGATGGAGTTCAAGGAGCGTTTGGAGGTTGAATGAATGTGGAATGAAAACCTGGGATACGGCCCTTTGGGCCTACTCCCAGGCTACACCTGCTGATTCAGCTCGGTTTAAAGAGGATTATAAATATGAATCAATAAAAGGATCTGTATATGGTTACATTGCAGAAAAAGAACATTCGGTCATTTTAAATGATTATGGAACAGGCTCCATTTATTGTTCATATGAATCATCTTAAGAGCAAATGAAAATAAAGTAACTGCTAAAATAAATAACAATCTCTGGATGCCTGATTAATCAATTGAATCCTTTGTTTCAATGTTTCATCAAGTATCTGATGAAGCTTTAGAAAAGACTGAACAACTCATGAGCGTTTTTGATACAATCCATCATAAATACGGCCGACACACGATTAGCCTGGCGGCTGAAGGATATTCAAAGCCCTGGTCAATGCGAGCAGAGCTGAAATATCCGGCTTATACAACTCGATGGTCTGACACTCCTCGCGTTAGCCTTTATCAATTTTAAAAGAGACTTTATGCAGTATTCCTTTCAATGGGCACTGGTTGATATTGAAACCACTGGACTTCATGTAACCACGGATGGAATTACAGAAATTGCCGTGATGGTTATTACAGAGCTTGGTATTAGGCGCACCTGGCATCGCTTGATCAAGCCTAAACGCTCCATACCCGATGCCATTAAAGCATTAACCGGTATTTCCAATGAGCTGGTTCAAGATGCCCCATCGTTTGAAGACATTGCACTTGAATTGTTAGACGTTTTACACGAGTGTGTATTTGTTGCGCATAATGCGCGATTTGATTTTGGGTTTATCAAAAACGCCTTCAAGCGATGTGGGATAACTTATCAAGCCCCAGTATTATGTACTATTAAATTATTAAAACAGCTTTATTCTAACCAACGCCATTACAATTTAGAGTTTATTACTCAATCGCTAAACGTTTCATTAGAACACCATCACCGTGCTCAAGGGGATGTTAAGGCCTTGCATGAAGTGATTCAAAAAATGGTGGAGCTGCACACCTGGCCAAAAGTCCTGTTCGCGGCTAAAGCACTCTATCAAAAATCGAGCATTCCCTCGAAATTAACGACAGACGTTTCCCTGCTACCAGATACTCCTGGTGTTTATATATTTTATGGCGATAAGAATTCATTGCCTTTATACATTGGTAAAAGTATTACCTTGCGCCAACGGGTACTGTCTCATTTTTCAGGGGATTATGCTCACCCTAAAGAGTTTACTTTAAGCCAACAAGTAGTGCGAATTGAAGTTATTCCAACAGCAGGGGAGTTGAGTGCCTTATTGCTTGAGTCCAAGATGATTAAAGAGCATATGCCTGTTTATAATCGAAGGTTGCGGCGCAAAACGACCATTGCAGGATTTAAGCTAAGAGAGCACCAAGGCTATTTAACTCTTTCTATCGTGCGTGAGCAAGTTGAAGAGGAGCATGAATTAAAACAGCATGGAATTTATGGTGCTTTTCGAAGTGTGGCTGCTGCAAAACGCACCTTGCTTCAATTGGTAAAAAATCATGATTTGTGTCAAAAATTATGTGGGGTAGAACAGGGGAGTGGCTCGTGCTTTTCTTATCAGTTGAAACGATGCCATGGGGCATGCATTAAAGAAGAACCTTATAACGCATACAACAAGCGGCTATTAGAGGCGTTAGAAGAATATCAAGAGGTGGTATGGCCTTTTAAGGGTGCGATTGCAGTAAAAGAGCACTGTCCAGTGAATAAAATAACGCAATTTACCGTAGTGCATCAGTGGCGACATGTTGGCACGGTGGACAGTGAGCATTTGTTAACCCAATGGCGCACACTGCCAGATGCGGCATCTGAGTCCAGCCATACCTATGATAATTATAAAATAGTATTGTCGTATTTAAAGCATCATCGTGACAAAGCCCAAATCATTGAGTTGGGGTAATGCAAGTAAAAATCAAAAGAAGTAAATGGGTGGATAATTTTTGACCAAGTAATTATCATAAAATGACCGTTTTTTGAGACTGATGAGATAAATTATTTGAGACCCTATGGAGACTAGCTTTTTACTTATTAAAAACTTATCGAATCAAAGTGTTTAAACTCATTACTCCTTAATGATAGAAAGATACACATTCGAAAAAATAGCTTAAATTAGGAGAGATTAATGTTAAGTAGCAACTCCTCATTGCAGAGGAGTTGTATTCAACATGATTTCGAAACCAAAGTTTTATCAATATTTGGCATCGTAATCATAAAAATATCGTATATTTTTTATCCCATATTTTTTTTACCATAGGTGACTCTTGGGTAACTAATGATAAAAAATAGTAAAGATGGTATTCAAATTTTAAACAATATGTTTAAATGCGAAAAATAATATAATGTATACTATTTGAAATAAATATGAAAACAATTCAAAGTTGGTTAACGTCGACTGAACAGGTCCCTTTTATAATTGCCTCGACTGATGAGACCATTTTCTATGATATATCATCACGAACGGTAGGTGAAATGTCTACCCAAGTAAATCGAATAGAAGCTCTGCGCCCTTTTCCTGAAGATTTTCAATCGCTTGATGTGAATTTATCAAGTGATGAGATAAGCCTTTGTACAACCATTATTGTTAAGGGTATAAATAAAGACATGTTTTATCTTCTTCATGTTTCTCCTCGTAGTATTGTGGGTCGAGAAGAAATGAGAGGGCGATCAATATTCGCAGACGCCTATTCATATAAAGATCAGGCATTTAACGATCTAAGTAGAACCTATGCTAACTCAAGTGAATTCCCACGATTATGCCTTGAACCACAAGATACAGTAGATATTATTGTAATAGGTAAAGAAGTTACTAACTTGATGAGGGAAAGAATTAAACATAAAATAGGCTGCGAGGTAGCTAATATTCAAAGCCTACCACTACCTGAAGATCTGCATATTTATGATGAGGGTATTGAAAAAAAGGCATTTCTTGTAGATAAAAAGGGAAATTTTTCTAATGGCAAAATTTCTAATCCAAGAATCACCTATGAAGTAAGTTATTCCGTCGCAACTGACAGCATTTTTCTAGTAGGGAAGAATCAACAAGGAAATGACATTGGCTATCAATGTCAACGTGCTTTTGATTTATTAGCGACAAATCAACCCCTCGCATTGGAGCACAAAGATCTTGCTGGTGAGCAGAGAGTTAAGGCTAAATTGCATGCAGAACGAAACATATCGCTTTCATTATTATATACAACTGCTGTTGTGAATTTTATGAAATATATGGAAGAAACCAGTGCTGAACAAACAAGTTCTATGACGCCGTAAAATGTGTATCCGATTTGAAATGTTATCTCTTAAACGGTTGTATATCTGATTGAATGAGCCAAACTGACTTTTTCAATAGCTCGGAGCATCTGATTTTGCTGTGCTATTTTTATAATTTTTTCTATTTTATTAATAAGTATTATGACATAAAAATGGCTAGATTTCTGTAGTTGGATATTTGGACAATTATGAATTGTATTTTGATGAGTGTTTACGCAGAGGTAACGACAAATTCTGCTCAGAAGGCCCTACTGCATTACTTAATATCGTCAATATACCCACTCATACTGATAGTGATTATGTGGTTCCATTAAAACATTTTCTAATAGAAGCTGGTTATCAATATCAATATCAATATCAATATCAATATCAAGAGCTTGAGCCTCACGAATCACCAATTTTATTTATTTTAATGAAGTGTGATATTTATTTGCGATAGATAACGTACCTTATCTGCCACAAAGAGAATGTTCTTGACAAAATGGACTTTTGTTTATCGTCTAAGTGGAGTAATAAAAGTCGAATGTTTGAGATGGATAAGATTTGTATATTGTTTTTGGGATGCTTATTCGTTCAGGGAGTAATTACCATAGATACGCTCCTTATAGATTTTGATGTAGTCTATTGTGATATTCAAATTTATTTGTTGAGATTAAAGTTTATATGAGAATTATTAATCCAAATCCTTTACAAAATGGAGATGTAATAGGTATCGTTTCTCCTTCTAGTCCTCTAAAATCAAAATCAATTGATAAAGGCATCAATTATCTGCGAGATATGGGATTTAAAATAAAGTTTGGAGCTCATTTTAAAGAAGAAAATAGATTCTTAGCTGGAAGCGATGAAAATCGTGCAAAAGACATAATGGATTTTTTTAAAGATCCGGAAGTTAAAGCTATTATTGTAAGTAGAGGAGGGCAGGGCTCACAACGGATTTTACCCTTACTTGATTATCACATTATTGCTAATAACCCCAAAATTCTTGTGGGATTCAGCGATACTACAGCATTACAATTAGGAATTTTTACAAAAACGGGCTTAATTTCATACACTGGTTATACTCTAACAATTCCTTATAATCCCTTACTCCAAAAAACACTTTTATCCTGTTTATTTAATGAACCGTATTCTGTTCAAGGTGGAGATATGGTGCATACAGGTGTAACCACAGGTGAATTAGTAGGAGGAAATTTATCTCTTGTTACCTCCTTAATTGGGACACCATATCAGCCTGATTTTAAGAACAAAATTTTATTATTAGAAGACGTATCAACGGAACCATTTAATGTGGACAGAATGATTTCTCATTTAGATTTGGCAGGAATATTCGCTCAGGTTTCAGGGATAGTATTTGGTCAATTTGAAAATTGTATTTCGAAAGACGATATAGAGGGTACCATTGATGAGGTAATAAACGACTGGGCATCTCATTTTAAAGTTCCTTGTATTAAAAATTTTCCTTACAGTCATGGTGTAAATAACTGTGTTTTACCTGTTGGGGGTTTTGTGACCCTAGATGTCCCCACTCGCTCTTTAAATATAAATAAAAGAGGTTCAATTTAGTTCATCAAAAACTATCTAATTAATAGAAGTATCAAGTTCATAACACGATGGTTTATAGCTTTATCCTCCGTTACTATAATTTTAATTTTTGCAACTATGCTAATTTGTAATATAAGTCCACTAAATGATTAATTGGATTTGGCTATCTAAAATGATAAAAATTTTTCATTTTATTGGAAATAATCAATAATAATTTGCATTACGAAAGTTCGGATAGTAACTACAGACAAAGGTACCTGTACCTCAACAAATTGAATAGCAACGTCCTCTAAAGAATGGCCGTATTTCAGTTTCCATCGTTATGTTCAGAGTGGACTAGTGCAGGAAAATTGGGGATATGATGGAGATCAAGGAGCGTTTGGAGAGTGAATGAATGTGGAATGAAAACCTGGGATACCGCCCTTTGGGCCTACTCCCAGGCTTGTATCTTTAAATTGTAAGCAAGAAAGCTTAATCTCAAGGGCACTTGGGATGGGAG
>NZ_LNYR01000006.1:468905-469649 GCF_001467955.1 Legionella quateirensis
GGCTTCCTGGATTACGCGCTTCGCACTTCATCCAGGCTTGTATCTTTAAATTGTAAGCAAGAAAGCTTAATCTCAAGGGCACTTGGGATGGGAGAAGAGATCTTGAATCCAGGCAAGGCATAAAGCCTGTGGCGTAGAATAGGACCTTCTCCCCAATTATCTATCGACCGAACAGTATCTTAGGCCACCCTTCAAAGTAAGCCTGCATGAACAAGCATGGTCATTGATAAATAATCGCCAAGTATTTAACGCAATCGGAGATTAACATGGATCAGACTGAATATGTAGGTGTAGATGTTGCCAAGGATAAATTTGATGTAGCTACTTTTATTAATAATCGTTACAAACATTCAGTCTACCCTAATGATGCCAAAGGTCATGCTGAATTTGCTGCATGGCTTACCCAAAATTCCACGTCACCTTGGGTTTGCATGGAAGCTACCGGACATTATAGTGAGGGCATTGCTGATTTTTTATTAAAAAAATCCATCAAGGTTAGTGTGGTTAATCCATATCAAATCAAGAACTTTGCTAAAGCTTCCTTAGCGCGAAATAAAAACGATATCATCGATGGAAGGGTGATTCGCGAATTTTGTAAATGTATGCAACCCCGAGTGTATGTAACTACTTCTGAGGCTCAAAAGCAATTAAAAGGATTAATGAAATTATTAGATATGCTTAAAGGCCAATTGGTACAACTAAATAACCAATTACATAGCTTACATGAAGGCATGGCAACCAACT
>NZ_LNYR01000007.1 GCF_001467955.1 Legionella quateirensis
TACTCAAAGTAACCAAATTATGTTAATTTAATGTTACCGATGTGTCCGGACATTTATGTTACCTATGTTCCGGTCACACACGTTCGTTTTTTGATAAAATTAGAAGCGATTAGTTGCTTTTTATTAAAATTGATCAGTTCCACAGCCTCAAGTTCGCGACTCAAATAGACATAAACTCCTTTTGTTTTATCGCTATCTATTTTAACTAAATGAAAACATTACAAAGGGTTCTTAGAGTTGGGGTCTGGCTATTAATTAACGTAATTTCTGCATAAAAAAAACCGGAGTATAACTCCGGCCTCAAATCTTTAAAACGTGTAGCTAATTACCCAATTTATAACGCAGCAATGTCTATGGTTTTCATTTTAACATCCATCTGCTTGTTACCTCTTTGGATTGATAGCGTCACTTCTTCACCCACTTTAATTTCTGTCAGTAGATTATATAACACATCGTAGTTGGGTACTGGATGAGCATTCAGAGCGACGATAACATCACCCATTACTATATGCCCCCAGGGATCTCTATGTGTTCCATGCAACTTGACTTGAGCTGCTGGAGTATTTGGCAGAACATCAGCTATTAATATCCCTTTTTTCACACCCAGTCTCTGAGCAACGTTAGGTTCAACTCGCTGGATACCAATACCGGACAATACTACACGGCCATGCTTGATTATCTGAGTAACGATTCGATCTATGTCATCTGCAGGCACTGCAAAACCAATTCCAGCTGAAGTTCCGGAACGCGAATAAATCATGGTATTCAGACCAATTAACTGACCTGCACTATTAAGGAGAGGACCACCTGAATTACCGGGATTAATAGGAGTATCTGTTTGAATCATATTATGGATGGTCACACCACCAATTCCAGGGACTTTGCGGCCTAATGCTGAAATCACCCCTTTAGACAGACTATGGTCGAGTCCAAATGGATTTCCAATGGCAATCGCTTTCTGACCGACGATCAGATCGTTTACATGAACAATTTCAAAAGGCTTATACGCTTTCAAATAAGATAATGCTTGAGGATTTTTAATTTCCAGAACAGCAATATCCTTACGGGGTTCTGTCCCAATCACTTTGGCTGGTACGGTCATATTACCCAGAGTTATAGCCAAATCATCTGCGCCTTTAATCACATGAAAATTGGTGACTATATGGCCTTTATCATCCCAGATAATCCCTGAACCCGCGCCATCGGGAACATGCATTTTCTGCAGGGAATGATTCTTTGCTACTGTAGTCAGACGATGAACATATACAACTTTAGGGGCAGATTTTTGAAAGATATCTACGGTATTTCGTTCATCAGGCAGAAGTGTATCTAAATTTAAACTAAATCCGGGACTTACAAGGGTAAAACTTAAAACACAGGCTATAAAAATTAAATTACTTATCTTCTTCATCTTCGTTATACTCCATACCAGCAGCACCAGCATATCTCTTGCGAAAGGCCTGGCGTGCTAATAACTTATCGATTACTGGTTGCGGAAAATCCGTAATAGTAATGATATTTTTATCCATTAAAATGTCAATTACGTCTTCAAGCACACGAATTAATTGCAAATCTGATTGAATAAATTTTAATTGAAAATCCTTGTCACAATGTATTAAAAATTGGACTACTTCTGGATCATTAATATCAATTTCTTCTTTAGTATCTGCGCTCTCTTGATTATATATGGCACAAATCTGACCATCCTTATCACGCTTTATATAGACCACGAGTAATTCCTTATGCAACCAAGGGATTAAAGTCTTCAAATTTTAAGCATTAAGCTAAATTAAAATTCAGACCCTTATAATACCCATGCGGATAACAAGTCTACATGGGTGCCATATTGTAATATACAACAGCATAAATGTCATCAAATAACTCAAAAGAATAATTTTTAAACAAACATTAATCTTGAGTCTTTTTCTGAATCAGCATCCTCATCAGAGTCTATATTGGAATCGTCACTCTTAGAAGGATCAGCATCATCATCACTATTGATATCATCATCGCTTTTAACATCATCATCGCTATTTTCTGAATCATTGACATCGCGTTCAGTTTTATCAACATCATCTCTGGCTGCTTTCTCAATTTTAGATTGATCAAAAGAAATGCCTGTTGAAATATTAAAATATTGCAATAGAAATTGAATTGGCGCCAGAATCATCATTTTAAAAGATGAAGTACCGGCTTCAATAGTTTGTTTTGCAATATGCTCACTGTCATCTGTATGGCGTATGTATATCTTTTCAAGAAGACCTGAATGTTGTTTATAAATGTAGTCCAGGCTTTCATTACGCGACTTTTCCTGACCTAATAAATATTCCTGCAAATCCGTACGCGTATCCCATAGAGACGTTCTTCGTTTCTGTAAATGATCCAGCTCACTATCATAAAATTTAATTTCTTCATCTATTTCTTTTTTTAATCTATCACAGGCTGCTTTACGTTCTTCAGAGATTTCACCATCCACTATAGCGCCCGATTCTTTTAGAGAAACCTGTGCATAGCGTTCTATCAATTGTGTTTTCTTATGAAGGACATCTTCTATCTTAGTATCCAGGTAAATAATAGCGTCCTTATTGGCGCCCAGAACTTTATAATGAGAATCGAAGCGCTTATTACTTTGCATTTGCTCGCGCATCTTTTCAAGTTCACCCGCTTCCTGGGTTATTGCTTTTCTTTGTGCTTCATCATTTAAATTCTTATCTCTACTTAGCAATAGCTGTCTGACAAATACAGATAAGGCTACTACTGCTCCAAACGCCGCCGCACATATGAGGGCTATAGTCACTGGTTCCATAGTCGACTCCTTATTGGTGCAAATGTATCAATTGAGTATGTATTTCGACTTCAAAATACTGACTAAATGATTGAAATGAATTAACCTCAGGCCATTCTTCTCGTTGACTGGACATACGTCTCATAGCAGCTTCAAATATTGGCTTATAGTACTTTTTCAAAAATGGTTTAATTTCTTTTAAACTTGAAAAATTCTTTACCATAACTGTTGAGTTTTCAACCAGCTGAGATAGATTAACCCGCTCCATTACTGTCGCCAATTCATCTTGATCATCTACGGCAGACTTAATCCATTTTAAGAGCATGGTGCGTGGTTTGATATTCAATAACTGATGACCATCTGTTATTGCTGGTTCCATCAAAATAATATGGGAGTGCAACTCAAACTTGAAACAACATAGAAAATCCAAAAAACTGGCCTCAATTTCATTTCGTGCATTTGCTCCTAACCAACGACAAATCTCATGCCGAAACATGGTTGAAAAATGCTTTTCAATTTCATTAAGCGTTGCTTCGTCAGAATTTTGCTTTGCGATAACATAAGCGGTGCTATCCGTATGTAATGTTTTCAAACTGGGCAAATCATTTTCTGGTAATTGTGAAGCAAGAAACGATAAAAAGACTGTGGTGGGCTTTAATACCACTATCTCCGATTGTCTTTGATGCATGACGATCTCCCTGATTTAGTAAACTCATCCTGAGTACATCCTGAAAAGAAATCTACATCTTATCTTTGAGTTGGTTAGATACTGCTATCAAATCACGACTGAAATAATCTATTATTCCAGTGAATAATGCTGAACAATAGAACCCTCTTCTTCAGTCTAAATTGCCATCAAGATTCTTTCAAGAGTAAAGCAGAGTTTTTTATTATATCGGAGCTGCACAAAAAATTACTTCATCTGATTATCCTATCCTGAAAACACCATGAACTGATTCCAGTAAAAATAATCCAATTTTTTTAAGTTCAGCTTGACAGACATTTCTATATCTATATGCTTCATTTTTTAACTCCAGGTTCTGTCCTATGAAATTACTGGGAAAAACTCTACTTGCTGCTCTAGTCTTAATAATATTTGCGTTTATAACCCTCTGGATACTCGCTAAAAATATTAAACCCGAAACCATCAAGCAATTAGTCAGCAATCAAATCACAGCCCTTACACATAAAAAAAGCCAAATTAATGGTGATATTTATTGGCAAGTCTTCCCAAGACCCGGATTAAAATTCAGCAAAATACAAATTGGTGATGAAAAAATCAGAGAGAACTATTTTTTATCTGCAGACACCCTGCTTTTGAACTTACAAATTACTCCATTATTAAAGGGGAATTTTGTGTTCAGTGAAATTAATGTGGATGGATTAAAATTACAAATCAACCAGGATATACCCCAGGCAACTCAATCCAGTAGTGCAATAACGCCAAATAAGAAAGAACTGTCCAGCCATCAATTTGCCATTCAAAGTTTATCAGTCAATCATGGCCAAATGATTATTAATAATAACGGACGTTCCACAGTATTTAAAAATATTCAAATTGGTATTGAACAGTTTAATACCCAAAAATCTCCATTTCCAGTACAAATCAAAGCCAGGCTTACCGAAGCAGCTCCTGTTTCAATAGCTAAAGCTAACATTAATTTTAAAGGAAGGTTAAGTCTTGCTCCCTCCTTTTTAAATGAATTACACAATGGAATTGAAAACTCATCTGTTGAAGGTCAACTTTTTATTCAAAATATTTTACTCAATCAATTTGCAATCAGTAAGCTCAATACTACCATTAAAACACATAAAACTGGCATATCATTCAATCCACTCACCCTCTCTCTTTATGGTGGGGAATCTATAGGGGATATGGATTATAAATTAGCCAACCAAGAATGTTCTCTGAATCAAACTGCCACAAACCTTGATGGCAAACAATTAATGACTGCCTTAATAGGTCATGAAGCAATAAGTGGTAATCTTGATTACTCGATTCATGCAACGGTCCCTTTGAATCTACAAGGATTTGATAACATAAATGGTAAAGGAACGATTACTATCAAAGATGGTGAAATATATAACATCAACCTGAATCAGATGATCAGCAATATAAAAGAGCAATTGGATAACCTGATGAAAGGAACTCCATCAAAGCTTCCCAAAACATTACAATTATCAGGATGGGAAAAATCCGGATCCGGCAATACTCCCTTTAAATTAGCGAATATCCAATATCAAATACAGAATGAAAAAATTACGAGCGAATCCTTGCTCTTGCAGACCGATAAATTACAGGTCAATGGTGAAGGGAATATCAATTTATCAACCCATGAATTAAATGCCAAACTAAAAGCTATTTTAAACAGCAACTCAACAGACAGCTCCATGCAGAAAATTCAACAGGCTCTCGGAGGTTATTTTCCTTTAGATGTATCAGGAACCATTGAGCATCCAATGGTGCTTCCTGATATAAAAATGATAAATCCTCTGTTAAGTCATTTGTTGATTAAAACTACTTTAGAACAACCCCTGAAGCAAATTGAAGGCACTTTAAAAGAGTTTATACGTTGACCAATCAAGTAATTCAGGAACAATTTAGCCGCCCCCTGCTTGCATGGTATGACGTAAACGGCCGTAAAGATTTACCCTGGCAATCTCCACGGGATCCATACCGGGTATGGATTTCTGAAATAATGTTACAGCAGACGCAGGTGCAAACAGTTATTCCCTATTTTAATCGTTTTATGCAGCGATTTCCTACCGTTGATGATCTGTCACAATCGGCAGAGGATGAGGTACTCTCATTATGGTCTGGGCTTGGATACTATAGCAGGGCAAGAAATTTGCATGCCACGGCAAAAATAATCAGCGCGTGCTATCAAGCGACATTTCCAAGGGATCTGGACACTTTGATCACCTTACCAGGCATTGGCCCTTCAACAGCTGCGGCGATAATATCGCAGGCATTTAATGAACCAGCAGCAATTTTAGATGGTAATGTGAAGCGAGTTTTAGCACGGTATTTTTTAATTAAAGGTTGGCCAGAACAGGCTCAGGTAAAAAAAACCATGTGGGAGTACGCGAATTTATGCATGCCAACAGAACGATGTGCGGACTACACTCAGGCAATAATGGACTTGGGAGCAACCTGTTGTACGTCCAGAAAACCAGATTGTATTCGCTGCCCTCTAAACACAACCTGTCTGGCTTATAAACACGAAGAACAAAGCCAATACCCTGAAAAAAAAGTTAAAAGACCAACTCCGGTCCAGTACCAGCAATTTCTTGTTCTTCATGACAAAAATAAACGGATTTACCTGGAGAGAAGACCTCCCACTGGGTTATGGGGTGGTTTATGGTGTTTCCCCAGCCTGAACATTGATGATTGTCCCCTGGAATACATCCAGCGTCATTATGCATTAAAGGGAGCTACGCCAAGACAACTGATGTCCTTTAAGCACCGATTTAGTCATTTTCATCTGGAAATTAAAGCACTGAGTATTAAAACTCAAACTACGAATCAGCACATCGCAGAAACTACAGGTTCGTGGTTTCCCAAAGAACAACTGGGTTCACTCGGTTTAGCCAAACCTACCAGTCTTATTCTGGCACAACTATTTGATCTTCATGAATTTCAATAAGGCTAATTTTGGTCGAGCTATATCCTAATACTCAAACTCGTATTATGATCAAATAAATCTTAATTTTGAGTTCCTCAATGAATACTATCCTGATATTAATTATTAGTTTTATTGCTCTTCTTTGGGCAGCTAATCATTTAGTAAGCGGTGTTTCAGGATTAGCAATTCGATTTAACCTGTCACCATTGATCACTGGATTAACTATCGTTGCCATAGGGACTTCAGCACCTGAAATTGCCATTTCCATTCTTTCCGCTCTTAAGGATAAAAACGATCTGGCGATAGGAAACGCCATTGGATCAAACATTGCTAATATCGGTTTGGTTTTGGGGATTACCATACTGATAAAACCAAGCACTATGAATTACACCGCACTTAAAAAAGCCTACCCCATCTTGATTATCACCATGCTTTTCGCTTACAGCTTAATTCTTGATGGATTTCTGGGTAAAACTGATGGCTGTTTATTGCTTATTGCGTGTATTGCAGTCATTTCTTTTTTTATTTACCTGGCGAATCACGCCCCAAAAAGAGATCCCTTCTTCAGTGAGTTTAAAGCAGCAGTCAATTTAAATCGCTCCATTGGCTCCAATCTGTTAAGTACAATTCTCGGATTAATCATTCTGCCTGTAAGTGCAAAATACATTATTTTGTGTTCGACCACTATTGCGCAATGGTGTGGTGTAAATGAAGTTACCATAGGATTAACCATTATTGCTTTTGGAACAACCCTTCCTGAATTAGCAACATCAATCACGGCAGCTTTAAAAGGTGAAGAAGAAATTGCCATAGGTACAATTCTAGGATCCAATATTTACAATCTTTTATTGATATTAGCCTTCCCCGCTCTAATTAATCCTTCAAAAATCAGTACCATTGTTTTATGGCGAGATATGCCTGTATTGATTGCACTTACTGTGCTGTTAGTATTTTTAAATTTTCATTACAAGAAGAAACTGTCCCCGTGGCATGGCGGGATACTGGTGCTGGTGTATTGCAGTTACATTGTTTCTTTAATTCTTAAAGCCCATGTTTAAAATTGATTGATGGTAACATTTTTTATTGTATAAGCTCAAACATGATCTCACAGTCCTAGGTCTTTCTGAAGTATATGCCAGGTCATGTTTGAACTACTATTTATTATTTTCTACCCATACTTTTTAGTTGATCACTGCATGAGAGAATATCTTCCTCGCTTAAGGTTTCTAACCCATTTTCTTTAGTTTCTTCTAATCGTTCTCTCATACCTTTTAATTGCTCTCGAAATAAATTGGTACGCTGAGCAAAATTACCCTGATTTTTATCTTTGCCATGCCGAAGATTCACTTCCATATTTTCGCCCTGTACATCATCTATGAGTTTATCGATTTTATCATTTATCTTTTTCAAACTGTCCAATGAATTTGCCGAATTTATCTCTTCTGCTAAAGCAACTATGCCCTCGGATAGTTTTTTAGCCAGCATTTCCCTATCGTTAGTCAATGTTGAACCTGTAATGAAATCTTTTACTTTATTTAAAAACTTCATAAACGATGGAGATTGATACGCTTCAAGATCTTTTTTAGCCTGGTTTACTACTAATTTCAGGTGTCCGTACAATGAATTACATAATTCATCAGCATTTATAACACGAAAATGACTAAACTCTTTGCTTTGTGATACATCAATCCTTAATTGTTTTTCAATGGTGTCAGAAGAAGTAAATGTATAGACTTTGACATCAGATATATCTACACCCTGTTTTCTGAAATAATCCAATGTCTTATACATATTATATAGACTAGGTCTATAGTGCCCACTATGTTCAGTAATGGAAATTAACTTACCATTTTTAATTTCAATCTCACCAGCTGAAACCACAGGTACCCCTGCATTCATTGATGAATGTGCAATTCCTGTCTTATCATGGTCTATATGTTGAAAAACAGATAATTCACCATTCACATTTAGTGTATATGCAGCAAATCCTTTCTTGTCATGAGAGATGCTTTTTTGGGTATCGAATACCTCACGGTCTCTACTATAAAAAATACCATTTCTCGTTAAAACGCGTAACATATCACGCTCTTCTGCATTAAAAAACTCTGTTTTTTTAGCATTGACGATTCCAAATTTGTTTTTTAATTCACCTTTGTCCTTTAATTTTGAATTTGGATTAACATCAAGTAAATCTTTTTTGTTAATTAGCGCTAAAACTTCTTCATCCTCAGTCTCTCCACTGTTTTCAGTTTGCTTCAAACCAGATTTACTTTTTTCAGCCAGTACAATTGGTGATTTCCCAGGAATAAAATCTGGATTTTCAACTTTATTAAGTTCCCTCTCCAGCATTAACTGGACTAGTTTTTCGTTTAAATTTTCAATAACATGCTTATCATTTATATCGAGAATAAAAATCATGTAATTTTGGGCGATTATTCTGTCTTCATCAGTACGTTTATCATCTTTGTAAATTTCCCACGCTTTATCCAATCGTTGCGCAAGAGTTCCCTTGCCATGATAAAACTCTCGGATTAATTTATCTTGACGTTCAGACATGTTTGACATAATCTGAGTAAAAACATGTCTTTTTATTTCTTTTTGATCACTATTGTGATCCCATTTTATGTTAAATTTATCTACTAAAAGACCTTCTGCTTTAGTAACTCGTAAATTATATTCTTCTTCGGTTTCAATCTCTTTATTGATTGGTGACGAATAGTGTATATAGGCCTCATCAATCTCCCTATCTCTTCGTTCTAAGCTCGATATTTCATCCAAGCGAACGTTTGGAGATCTTAAACGACCTCTTGCGCGTTCGGTTAATTCATCTTCTCCCTCGCTAAGTTCCCTGTCTAAAGTTGGTTCTGTTAATTCCCTATGCAAAGCCTTTTTTTGCAATATTTCTGAATTATATTCAATCACTTCATTCATTGCATTCATGAAGTTTATATCATTTTCTTCTTGAAATAGATTTTTAAGATTTAAATCTTCAAATCCAGGTACATCTTTGAAAATAGCTTGCACTTGAGGTAAATCAAATACTGCTGTGAACTCTTGTAAAGAATGTCCCCCAGAATTGTATATCATGTAGGAGATAAAACATTTAAAGAACGCTTTTAATTGTTCAGGATCATCTTGAAATTGAAACTCATTTTTATTAAGTAAATCTGCCATTACTCTAAGTTGAGTCAGCATAGTGCCAGATATTGAATTTACGAAAGGACTAACCTGAGTAGAAAAGAATTTTTGGGGAATATCTCCATTAGGAACATAAGTTGAAGCATCAGCAGGTCTACGATATTGATTGGCAGTATCCATAGAGGGGGCTTCATATAATACATCACTAGATGATAAAGGCATATAACTTCTCATGATTCCAAGATTATTTGACCTTACCTCCTGTTTGTCACCATGTTGATCTTTTCTATCTATACGCCCTCTTATTGAAGGGGAATAAACTGATCCTTCTTCTCCATATATATTCAATGGAAAGTGTTCCTGTTTTGATTGATTTACTGCAGTCATTCCAGCGTGGATGGTTTTAACAAGCAGCATCATCTTGTTGGTTCTGTCTCTCAACACCTCGTTGGGGGATTTTTCACCTATTTCATTCTCTGGTTTAAACGAAGGGAAATTTTCCGGATTACGAAGTTTTTGAATCGCAGTAATATATTCAGGTGCAGTAGCACTTTTTTGAGCTGCAGCGCCCTCCACATCACCATTATAAATTGTTGTGGGAACTAAAATTTTCATAGACATGGGCATGCTTGCAAATACTGTTTTAAAATGCTTTTTTAAACTAATCAGATTTAAATCATCCAAGCCAGATCGAAGTGTGTCATGACAAAGAATACTTTCAAAATATCTCCTGACAGGATCATTATTAATCAGTTCTAGTTTGGCAATTGCTTCACTATATTTATCATTTTCTTCATCAGATAATTCTGCAACATTTCTTTTAAGTAATTCAAATTCACTATGTTCTATTAATGGAATCTCATAACCTTTAAGGGCATCGTCTTTTAAAAGACTTTTAAAGAGATTTAAATCTTGTTCATTCTGAACACCCATCAAGAACAAATGTTTCACCTGAGCAAACAGTTGTGCTTGATCGGGGGGCATTTCTGTATTTTTATATTTTTTAGCCAGAATTGTTAAAGCTTGAAAAGGAGATATTTTTATTGCAATCCCTTCCTGTTCAGCAACGCTTTCGTGCTGTACGTTTAATTCAGGATTTTCAATAACCTCAATATCTGACTCATATTTTGTATACATGATCCACTCCAACTTTTTTTAACAGCCAAGATTTCTCTTCGCCCTTAAACTGTATTCTATAAAGTCAGGGTTAATTAAATATGACCATACGTAGTCGATTATTTAACAAGGTATGCAAAATGTGTATAACCTAATAAGTATAAAAATTCGCCAATGTGCGAAATCCATATCACAG
Organism: Legionella quateirensis; assembly: GCF_001467955.1. Taxonomy (GTDB): domain Bacteria; phylum Pseudomonadota; class Gammaproteobacteria; order Legionellales; family Legionellaceae; genus Legionella; species Legionella quateirensis. Next base: position 10,862 of record NZ_LNYR01000007.1, read on the forward strand.
GACACAGCGTGGGGTTTTCCAGAACAGGTGCCTTAAATTTTAAGTTCATAGCGTCGCTAAGGATCTTTAAGCTGTATTTGCCAAATATCGCAACACATTCACTCTGATGTGAAACACGAACTGGGCTTACGAAAAAATCCAAATCTCTTCATTATGAGGAAGTATTAATACAATTATTTAGATTATCTAAACTCCCTCATTGAAAATTCTTTTACTTCGACCCAGTTTTTTAAGGATGTCGTGGATTTATTAAAGAAGAAGGAATTATATTGTTATAAATGCACTATATAGTGGATGTGTTATCACATTGAGAAGGACATAACGATACCAGGTTATTTTTCGGTAGATTGTTTTCCAAGATGTTTAGACGCCTTTTCAGTGCGACTTCTCCTCGTTGACATTCCAGTAACATTTCTGAAAAGATCAACGGTACAGAAGAGTTCACAAGTCTCTGTATCCGTCAGGTCATTGAGATGCCAAAACACTGCTTGAACAGGGAATTAAATTGTCAAAGAGGCGCAAGTTAATATTGGGCCTAGATCTTTAGAAGTACAGCCTCATGCATCCCAATGCAGCTGAATTATATAAGGAGTTATATTTAAAATAATATTTTCTCTACCGGATAATTCTGGAGTTTTTTACTCTGGAATATCTTTTTCTTCTCAAGACTACCGCGTTCAAGAATTTTAGTTGCTACTACGGCATCCGGTTGACCAGCCTCTGCTGCCATATTAATCCAATACCATGCTTTTTTTCTGTCCTCGACTACACCCTGGCCATAATAATACATGTACCCTATTGCGTATTGAGCATCAGGCTGACCTTTTGCTGCTTCAGGCTTTAGGCGAATAAATGCTCTTCTATAATCCTGAGCCTTAAAACTTTGTATCCCTTCATGTAAATTATATGCACTCGAAATACACGCAGCCAACAGCGGAATAAAAATTAATATTAATAATAACCTGGATATAGATCTCATACTCTTTATTCCTCTTTTAAAGGCTTTGCTACAGGCTCAAAGGTTAAATCATTTTTAGGCAAACTTAAACTCTCCAGATTGCCATCCCTTTCGACAAGGACCCCTCCAGCCATAATTCGTTTAATAACTGCTCCACCTGGAATTTTATCTCCGATTTTATAAGTTTTTTCCTCACCACTGGAAGAGCGGATAATAACCTGCGATTCGTCAGTTTTATCGGCAAAAAGTATCCCTACCAGACTGACATTCAACATGGATTTTTTAACATTACCTTCATTCAAATCATTGGGAACATAAACACCAAACATGGAAGAGTTCAAAATATCGCTAAATGTATCCTGTTTTGTTCCTCCTGAAGGTGTAGTTTCTTTTTCAGAAGCTTCACTGTTTTTCGAGTATGGAATTAAAATGCTGGCGAATTCTATAATAATTAACATTGAAAAAAGCGAAATTAAACTGATGATGATCCATTTTGCATACCTGGCTGACAGTAAATAATGAATATCAAATTTCATATGCCCATAACCCTGTTATTTTTAAAGATGCGAACTCATTCATTCTATGCTAAAAATTACTATATACCCAAGTAAATTAGGTATGTACCCATCCTAGCATAAATTATTTGATCTTTATCTAAAGTGGGTATAAACCTGCCAATTAAAACTGAATTATTTCAAGGATGATGAATGGATAAAGAGCTGCCCCCACCTCATTTACAATTAGCTATGATGTCACGTGAATATGTTGTTTCAAGAGCCATACATACTATTGCTCACCTTGGCTTGGCAGACCATATGTCCGACCAACCTAAATCAGTGATAGAGCTTGCACAATTAACTGGAACGATTCCCGATCTTTTAGATCGTTTATTAACCTTTCTCACGGATTATGGATTATTTATCAAGGAGGGAGAAGCCTTTGCCCTTACACCATTATCCTACCCGCTAAGACAGGACAACCCCAATTCTATAAAAGATATTTTGGGAATGTTTGATGAATGTTGGTGGCAAGCGTTTTCGCAATTGGAAACCAGCTTAAAAACAGGTATTCCTGCATTTCAATACCAACATGGCACTGAATTCTATGAATTTATGAATAATAATCCTGATAAAAAAGAAGACTACGAAAAAGGAATGGCAAAAATTTCAAAACTGGATGATGACCTTATTGCTCAACACTTTGATTTTGGACAATTTTCAATGCTGATCGAACTGGGTTATGGCAGAAAAGGATTAGCTCAAGCCATTAAAAAACATCATCCCGATGTACTAATCGACATCAATCCATTTAATCCTGAGTCCATTAAAAATGAAAATGACTCTTCATTTTCAAACCTTCCCGAGGTTGATGCCTATATTTTAAAGGGAATACTGCATGATTTTAATGACAAGCTCGTTGATAAGATACTCAAAGACATCCGCAATTCCATGAAAAAAAGAAGTTCACTTATTATTGCTGAACAGGCCATTCCCAATAATAATGTACCTCATACTAACAAGACCATGGATATCATCATGATGGTGTTAGTAGGAGGCAGACAAAGAACCGTAAAACAATGGTGTGAATTAATTGAATCAACTGGTTTTAAATTAAAATTAGTCACTCCGACTCAGGGCATGTTTACCCTGATGGAGTTCCAAAATTAATGAGGATGCAACACTGATTGGAAAATTCCTTCTGGATCATACTGATTTTTTAAATCAATCCAGGAGGCATGTCGCTCACCAAAATGCTTTTCCCAATAGTTTTCTGGCAAACTGACCCCCAAAAAACCCGACAAATAGCGTTTGCCACCCAACTGAATCAATCGTTTATCCAGATCTTGAATCGCCTGTAAACAACTGTCTTTCAGAGGCAAAGGTACGCCCGGGTTCAAAATCATAAACGAATAAATAGAATCATCTTCAGGGAGCATCAAAAACCCCCCTTTCTTTTTAGCCATAGGTACTACATGGACAAGACTGGCGTAATGCACAGGTAAGGCCTCCAGTAATGAAGGAAGATGTTCTTTTAACACGGATGTAGAGATAAAACACTCATACCAGGGATGATATAAATCCCATTGTCCTAACATTTTCATGACTTCAAATCGGGAATTATGCCTTAAAAGATACGCGGAGCTATGCTCCTCTTGCGTATTAATTACACGCCAGGGATTCAGATTGGCAATAACATCACTCAGCTCGGGACTGTTTTTTTCATATTCAACAGAAAGATGCAATCCATAAAGCCACTGCACCAATGGAACACGTTTATCTCCTGCTAATTTTGCCCCCTGGATAGAAGGAGAACAGAACATCTCCATATAATCTGCGGTACCTCGTGCTTTCTCTATATCGAGAAACCATTGCTCCTGATCGGTATAAACCAGGCAAACAGTTTTAACCTGTGCTTTGATTGGACGTAATTGAATACAGGCTTTAGTAATGATCCCAAAGCGCCCCTGCCCTGATAAACAGGCCTGAAATAACGGCGAATTACTCTCAACAAGGTGTTTCACACCCAATCCATCAACTACTTCCAATGCCCGAACATGAGCATTTATAGCCCCATATTTAAAAGAAGAAGCACCTACTCCACCTGCCGACAACACTCCAGCTACGGATAAATTACAGTTATAGGGTAATACAAAAGGAGCCCTGTTCTTCTGTAATGTTACTTCGAGTAAATTGGCCCAACTGGTATTTGCCTCAACCCAGATGGAATCATCAGTCATTTCCAAAGGATTCATAAAATGTTGCATTGAAAGCGTTAATCCACCCGGAACTGGTAAAGACTGTCCACATTGACTCAATCCGTTACCACGAATGGTTATTGGTAATTTGTGCTGATTTGCAAATAAAATCATTGTTTGTAATGCATCTGTAGTTTGAGGAATAAAAACAGCGGCGGGAGGCGATTGAACTAATTTACCAAAATCCTGACTAAAAGAAACAAGCGTTTGCTCATCACTGAGCAACGCTTGTCCTGTTTCATATTCATACAGCTTGATTTTCTCTGTATTCCACTGGTTTAATGACATGTTGATTCCTTTCTTTTGCTAGACCTAATCGTTTGTTACATGCAAGAACCAATCCATCAAACATCTTGTTAAATGCATCGTAGCAGCGATCTACCATTTTTAAAGCCTCGCGACGGGTGCTGATAGGTAATTGCACCGCGAATATTCTTTTCTCCATTTCTTCTTCGAACAAGGCATGAGCCAGTTCCACTTCCAGGTGTGAACTTGAGAAATATTTTAAATTTCTATCTTGTCCTGTTTTTTTAACTTGTTTCACTACTTTTTCGAAAAATACATGTCCAGATGATTCCAAAGTCAAGAGTAATGCAACGTTTAATCGTTCATCGTCCAGTTTATAAATTTCTGACATGATGGCATAAGCTGCGTCTCGGACTAATTGTGAATCTTTACTGTATAACCAGGCTACATCATCACGATCGCAGGATTTATCATTACATAATTCACTCATGTATTTTTTATCACTCAAAAACCATTTTTCGTGACCTGCATCCTCCAAACGATGGTGACGCGCAACTTTCTTTAAATAGGGATCTTTTACTCGTTCCTCATTAATACGTAATATATCTTGAAAGGTCATTGCCCAAAAGGTTAATTCTGGTACAAAATAACTGATTTCTTCCAAACTGTTTAACTCTTCTAATATATTAAAGAAGGGATGATTCACAAATTCATTTTGTTTTGAATCGATGTATGCTTGAATAGTTTTCATGACTGACTCCGTGTAAAAATAATTTCGACAAAATTACTAGTGCAGCCGTCGTGCCAACTTTTTTACCAAAATGTTTAAAATAAATACTATTTTATGCGGTTTTTTTATTGTTTCCGCTACTAATTCTCAGGTAGCGACAAAATAATGTCCCTGAATCTTGGTTTTGCGACAAAATTTTGACCAATAAATTTCTTTAAAATTAATGATCTATTTTATACTAAAATAATTTCGCCAATTTTTTGTCATAATCAAGCATCAAATTATCCACATCATGCCAATTTAACTCCTTAACATCAGTTATTGAACAACAAATTTGATCTAAAAGCCTGGCTTGAATCTCCCCAAGCTCTAACGCACGAGAATATGGAGTATTTGTGAACATAACCAGGACATGTTTAGAAACATAACGTTCAGGATAACGAACCATTAACTCCCGCTCGACCTGTTTTTTTAAAATAAACTCTGGGTTACGAATATCAGAATGAATTTCATGGTAGTTATCCATCGACATTAGCGCGACAGCATCAGTATTCACTTTTCTTTGCTCATAAAAAACGGGCATGACTCGAGACCAATCGTCATGATACTGTTCTAGCAACTCATCCAATATGCGGCAATCCTCAAAAGCACTATTCATTCCTTGACCAAAAAAAGGAATAATTCCATGAGCGGCATCACCTATTAGTAAACATTCATCACGATAATACCAGGGAGTGCACTTTATAGTGCTCATATATCCTGTAGGATTTCCAAAAAATTCACTGGCCAGGTTGGGCATCGCTTTAAAGGCATCAGGAAATTCCTTCTGAAAAAAAGCAAATAAACGTTCTTCATTATCCAAAACAGCAAAACTGTCTTTGCCTTCATTAGCCAAAAACAGAGACCCGGTTATTGAATCATCGGGATTAGGATTCCCCAAAAGCATAAAGGAATCACGAGGCCAAAGATGTAAATGTTCCCGAGCCATACCCACAGTATGTGTTTTACTGATGGATAACTCCTTGTAACTATGTGATAGAAATTCACGGTTTGCCGTTACTATTCCTTCATTTTTCAGTGACTCTCTAACATGCGAAGGAGCTCCGTCGGCACCAATTAATCGTTGATAATTGTATTCAACAGGACGACCCTCTTTAGTCTCAAACTTCAGTTTTTTATTCTGAATATCCAATTGCAACAACTTCATATCAAAGTGCAGGTTAATATTTGGAGACTGATCTGCTTTATTTAAGAGTAATGCATTCAAATCCGTGCGAGATATTGCATTAATGTATTCATTTTCATGACGACCAAAGGGTTGAAAATGAATGTCTCCATTTGCTTCGTGTATTGCACGGGCACGCATTGGAACCATGATTTTTTTCACTTCGTCCATTAAATCCATTGCATTCAGGCCGGTAATTCCACGGCATGATAAAGCAAGATTAATGGAGCGACCGTAATCAATTGGGCTCTCACGTATATCAGAACGTGACTCAAACAAATCGACTTTATAGCCCCGTCTGGCCAAATATAATGAGCAAAGCGTTCCGGCCAGCCCAGCACCAATAATGGTAATCTCTTTCATCATTTCTCCCTATCAACCCATAACTCCATCCAACGTCCAGTGTTAGGGCCAAGCCCTGATGGAGGTACTGTATACACTTACTTAATTCTATATTCGTGCGTAGTACAACAATACACAAAATTACTATCCATAACTCTCCAATAAACGTCGACACAGAAATTAATCCATGTGCTGCCTATGCAAATGAGTAAACACTAAACTCATAAACCAATTATGTATACAAACAGACTACCTCTTATCTCAAAATGTCTAGAGTCAATTCGTCATAATAAATTCCTACATCATTAACGTCTGTTGACAGCTGCTCCATACCCCCTACGTGGCGCGGTTTGTCCGCGCCATCCAGAAGATCTATGGATACCACGGACAAGCCGCGGTATCTGGGCATTTCCAGTTGATTGAAAAAAACTGTCAACAGCCTCTAAATTACTCTCCAAACCAACAAAAAATTGAGCCCATAGCTCATCCTGTCCAATTTTGTAATTCAATCAATTTAAATGAAGCAAGAAATATACCGATTTATTTAGGTTTCATTATGCAGGCCATTAATGCGCCCAAAATGAAACTAAAGAATTTCTGGATGATCGCATAAGAATTAAGAAAACAACCTGTATAATGCATCCAATATCACCCTATTGAGAATTCACACTTGAATCACGAGAATCAAACACCCTATGAGCAACTCAATCCCGATGTCATTCTGGACGCAATTGAAAGCACTGGTTTTATTTGCACAGGCAGCCTGCTAGCGCTCAATAGTTACGAAAACCGTGTTTATCAAATAGGGATAGAAAATGCAGAACCCATCATCGCGAAATTTTATAGACCTCATCGCTGGAGTTCAACAGCGATTCTAGAAGAACATCAGTTCGCATTAGAATTAGTACACCATGAAATTCCCGTTATTGCCCCCCTGAATATTAACAATGAAACACTACACCATCATCGTGATTTCAGATTCGCACTGTTCCCCAGACGTGGCGGGCGCCCCCTGGAATTAGATAATAATGAACAACTGGAATGGATGGGACGGTTCATAGGACGCTTACATGGGGTCAGTGCTTGCAAGCCATTCCAAAGTCGCATCCAATTGAATACCCAAACTTATGGCCATGAGCCTTATGAGTTTCTCCTGAAACACAACTTTATTCCGGATTATTTAGCAGATAATTTTTGCAGAACTATTGAAACGGCCTTACAAAAAATCGATGAGATATTAAAATGCCTAGGCTCAATTGATCAAATTCGCTTACATGGTGATTGTCATGCTGGAAATGTGTTATGGAGTGAAGCAGGCCCCCATATTGTTGACTTGGACGATTGCCTCATGGGTCCTGCGATACAGGATATTTGGATGTTGCTTTCAGGTGAACCGAAACAAATGGAAGTGCAGCTAACGAAGATTTTACAAGGGTATTGTGAATTTCATGACTTTAATCCACGCGAACGCCATTTAATCGAAGTATTACGTACTCTACGCATGCTGCATTATTCAGGATGGCTTGCAAAACGCTGGACAGATCCTGCATTCCCTCAGAGTTTCCCATGGTTTAATTCGCCTGTATATTGGCAAAACCAGATGCTGAATCTCAATGAACAGATTGAATTACTGGATCAAATTGAATGTTAACTTATCCTTAAAATGAATAACAATTGGTATTCAACGCGAATTATGTATAATAAGTTAGTTGATTCGAGATCACCTGATTTTGATGGATGGTCAATACCCGATATAATTCCTGTTACCATTTCATAACCATGTTTGGGCGAAGGCTCAACCAGAATTAGACTAAAGGATACCCATGTTTCAATCAGCATTACTAATTGCACTAATGACCTTTAGCATCCTCGCTCAGGCCGCCCTTCCTGTGGATCCAATCCAGCGCTGTCTGGATGTAAGAAGGTACGCTGACTTCACCACAAGACAAAAAATGGCCGCCAAAGAACCTGGCGTGCTGCGCTTTAAATTTCATAAAATTTCACCATCCGAGCTGCCGTTAAATAACCCGGTAGGTAATATGGATGAAGTGATCAAGGCATTAAATAATCAGATTGAAAACTGCGCTAAAAGCCGTGGCGAATTTCAAACAATAACTATTGCTGGTCACCAATACAAGCGCCAGGAATGGTGCCATAATACCAATAAAAAAATGCTTGCTCTTGCAAAAGATGCCCGTGGCAATTTTCAAAAATACTTATCAGACATAAAAAATCAATTTGACTGGTATAAAAGCGATGGCTGGCCTGAGAATCACGCTGGATTTAAAAAGGGAGAGTTTCAATTTACGGCCTATTACGCGCCAGCAGCTATTGAAGCTCGCTCCAAACGGGGTGGAACATTTTTGTATCCAATCTACAGTAACCCCGGTGTTGTAAATGCTTCGTTGGAATGCAAAAAAATTCATTGCAAAGCTCCTCTTTGCGGAGTTGATCCGCTAACCAAAATGCCACGTGGATTTTGTCAGGAAAATGCTGATGGTACCTACTCTGTGGCACCTGATCGACACGAAATCGATCATGGAGCTTTAAATCAAAAATACGTCATTGGCTATGTTAAAGACCCTAATGACCCTGCTTTTTTAATGGTTGAAGGTTCTGGATCATTAATACTCGATGGTACATTAGTCCATCTTAATTATGATGGCTACAACGGCCGTCCTCGCACCATGCTTGGCCGAATAGTCCAATGCGCACAAGACCCAACCTGTGGTGGCAATCTGGATGAAATTGAACGTTGCTCAAAAGATCCCAAGTGTCATGATGAAGCAAAACTCCGCTGTAACGTGTCTAAAGAAATTAGACAGAGCGCTGCATCTGAAAAGCAAATTCGCCAATTTCTGGATGCTTTGAGCTTCGATAAAGCTGCCGATTTGCGAAATCGAGATCAAAGTTTTGTATTTTTTGCTAAAGAAGATGGCGGGCCGTATGGTTCTGAAAATATTACTCTGACGCCTCATGCTTCTTGCGCAACAGATCATAAGGTCATTCCTGTTGGAATGAACTTTATCTACACGTGTCAAAAAGCGACTTCATGGTGCGTGGCTCAAGACACTGGTGGCGCCATTATGGGAGCTCATGTTGACTGTTATAAAGGTGAAGGTGACCAAGCTGGTATTGAAGCAAATAATCTCAATCACACAGGCTCTTTGTTTGTAGCGCTGCCAAAACGCTAATATGAGAAAAGCATTGGCACCAAAATTTGGTGTCAATTACTTGTGCAACCATCTGTGTGACCGGAACATAGGTAACATAAATGTCCGGACACATCGGTAACATTAAATTAACATAATTTGGTTACTTTGAGT
>NZ_LNYR01000008.1 GCF_001467955.1 Legionella quateirensis
CATCACTGCGATTGATGGTACAGCTATTACCGCAGGCAACACCGTAACGGTAGCCAACGGCACAGTGCTGTTAAATAATGACGGCACTTTAAGCTTTACCCCAACCGCTAATTACAATGGCAGCACCAGTTTTACTTACACGGTGACTTCCGGCGGAGTTACGGAAACGGCTACAGTGAACGTCACAGTCAATCCGGTTAATGATGCCCCAAT
>NZ_LNYR01000009.1 GCF_001467955.1 Legionella quateirensis
AAAGAGAACATTCTTATTATTGATCCCTGGTATTTTGCACTAGGGAATGAAGGATCTAAATGGGGACATGGAATTTATACGTGGGATGAATATCCAAAAGGATTTTTACATAATTTATCATGCACTTATGATAATCAAAAACCTTTTACCCAGGAAGATTTAGAAGCTGCCAGGGAGTTGAGTCAAACTCAGAGAAAAGAGAATTTCAAAGCAATCAAGATGGATTGGCAAAGTGTAAAGCAGGTTAAAACACTTGAGGAAAGTCTTAATACCATGAAAGCTAAACTGGCAAATTTAGAGGATGAGTATATGACTCTTAGTGATGACAGTGGGGATGACTGGGATTTAGAGGATGATGATATGAGTGAATATGATAAAATGGAGAAAATGAAGTCATTAAGTCTGGAAATAGCGAGTTTAAAAGAGCGAATCAATACAACACGAACCAATATGGATAATTTGACGCAAAATGACGAACAAGAGGCGTGCACAGAGCTTCAAATGAGCTGAGGATTCTTTTTATTATGGCGATAGCCATCTAAATAAATTGGAATCGATAATTGAACTTCTAGACCAAATCAAGGGAGGCAGCATCGTACATCAAGAGGGTCAGTGCTTGAAATGTGAATTATGCTATAGTTTCGTGAATTCAAAATTCAAGCCCTGCCCCCTTAAGTGTAAGCAGAAATTGACCTCGAAATGGTTTTAAAATTAAAACCCCTACTTATCTAGCCTCTTAAACAGCAATGTTCGTAAAACCCCGGTTTTGTTAAATTGAATTTAGTTCTCTAGGAGGGATTAATGCATAATTATAAATACTTATTTATATACAACTAAGCCAATTTATATGTATAATTATTGGTCATCATTCTATGATGTCAGATTTATCCAAATTAAATCCTCCTCACACCACTATAAAGAACCAGAAATCATGGGAAAAATAATTTACTTGTTGTTATCTTTTTTAATAATGACTAATAACCTCTTTGCTAATAATAATGAGTTACTGCTTACCAGAGAACTGTCTCAATCGCTTGCCCTAATAAATTCAAATGCTAATATCTGGCCAAAATTTAAAATTAGTTCCAAGCCTATTATTGTTTATTTTTCTAATCAACATCATTACGCGTATTATTTTTCACCTATCAACTCTAATTGGAAAATACAATCCGACCAATCTTTCCCGGTGTATTTTCTAGACCATGATGAATATGAAATAGATAATTTATCCTGGAGTGATGGCAATATAATTGATGGACAACCGTCATTTGTTTTTGGGCTGGAAACTATAAAAGATATATCTAATCGAGATATTCTTCATCTATTGTTTCATGAACGTTTTCATATTTTTCAATTTGAAGATTTTCCGGTACAAATATATAACTTTGGTACTTATACCGGATTTAATCAAATTGAAAATGTAAAGTTAACTTATATTGAAGACTTGGCTCTGGGTGAGTATTTGACGAATGATAACATCGAAGCGCTGAAAGATTATGTAGCCATTAATCAGTACCGGCAAAAATTAATGGGTGATATCTCTACAATATATGAAGCAACAAAAGAAAACATGGAGGGAATTGCTGATTATTATGGCTGGAGTGTGGCCATCTCTAATGAAGCTGAAAGAAATCAAGCCATGATTACAACCTACAAGAATAAATGTGGGATTGATAAATTAATAAAATGCCAACTTCAAGATAGATATTATTTTACTGGTGCAGCAGTCGGTATAGCACTCGACAATTTAAGTGTAGGTGATTGGAAAGATAAATTGGTGAAAAACAAGTCATTTATACGAAATCAATTACATCAATATTTTTCTTTCAGTGATACCCAAATTAGCCAACGCGTAAATCAAGCAAAAGAGCGTTATAATTACGCAGAAATAACGCGTCCTATAGAGGTCGCTATTGAACGTTACAAAGAGCGACGTTCAAAAGAAATGAATTCATATAATAACCAGCCAGGAGTAAAGCTGAATATTGAACGAAGGCCTTGCAATTTATTCGGTATGACAATGGCTGATGAAAATTTCTACATTGATAGCAACATTCAACTCTACATCAATCAAATTGGTAACTCTTCTTGTCCAGATCACAGTATAATAGTTAATTATTTTAATATCCCGTATGTTTTGAAAACGGAAAATATTGGCAGAATTCAGGTTAAAATTGATAATGATACCTTACTTGAAATAGACGGAAAATCGATTTCAGCTAAAGATTTATCCGCAACTGATACAGCTATTGATTTTAATAATTTATATCTTAAAAATACTGTTATAGAAATTGAAATTAAAAACAGAAGTGCAAGGTTGGATATTAAAGGTAACGAACTTAACTTAATAACTAATTTTGACAAAGAATAATAGTAAAAATGACTGTGATGAAAGAAGTGAAAAAATATGTGTTTTAGAATAGCAATTTATCCGAAATTATACCGCAATATCCTATTGAACAATGTGCCGTCTGGAGTAAAAAGATAGGGGGGCAGATCTTGTTTTTTGCTTTTCTCTATCTTAAAACAACAGTCAAGAGCCGACCCTCTTCTGTGTCCACTGAATCAATGGACCCTGCTGACATGCAGCAGAGCATAACCATTCAGCGAATTGTCAACGGACTCTAGTGTTTTAATTTGTTTCAGATGTCCAAAAAGCATCTTCTTCGGGTTGGTTTGCTGAAAAAAGATAAACCTCGACGATTTGACCATTTTTAATTTTCATTAAGTCAGTACCGTCCATAGACAGTCTGCTGCCATTGGATTTATGGGCGGAGAAATGAAGGGTAGCGGCTACTAAGAAGTTATTAGCCATGATATTTTTTACTTCATCGATTTTGAACGTGTTTTCACTGATTTTCATAAATTGACCAAATAGTGAAAATACTTCCTGCTTACCGTAATAAGTTTTCGACAAAGAACCATTTCCAGGTTGATGCCAAATGATATTTTCAGAAAGCAGGCTATCGAGCAAGGCCATATCACCGGTGGCTAGAGCTTCAAAATATTTTTGTACTATTTGAATTTCGCTTTCAGACTGAGTTGCCTTTGGAATATAGTAAGCATGGGCAGTCACGCTCTGAAGGATCATTGCAAAGCAAAGAATTATATTTCTTGACCAGTTACTTGTTTGTTTTCGTATCATCCTATTTTCTCCTCACGTTTTGTTGTTTCGCTTAGACAGTTTATGAGCATGGAGAAAGAAATGATTCTAAAAACTCGCCATTAATTTTGAGTTTTTAGCCATATTGAGATATTCAGAAGGCAATTGCCCGGTATGAGTACGAAAGGTTGTAATGAATTGACTTAAGGAGTTATAGCCTACCGCAAAGGCTACCTGAGTAACGGAGTTTCCAGATAGGCGTAGGAGTTCCTTTGCTTTTGCTACTCGATAATGAATCAGCCACTGCTTGGGTTGTAGTCCCGTTTCAATCGCTGCCAATCGATTAAGACTACGAGTACTCAATCCGGAATAACGTGCCACATCAATCATATTAATCTGTTCTGCTAAGTGCTCCCGCATGTAATTTAATGCTTTTTTTAATCGTGGATCGCTCGCTTTTGCTTCTAAATGTTCCACTGATTGTATGTAATTGGAGGAAGCCTGCATAAATATCTCATGCAACGTTTCACAAAATACCTGAATTAATGATTGCGCATTGTTTGTTTTCGGGTGGAGTAATAAATAAAAGAGTAACTCCTTTATCAAATGATCTACTGAAAGAATTAAGGGTACTGAAGAAAGAAAGCTCGCTTGGTATTTGGTAGAATCAACCAAAGCAATTAGCCGTTCGCCACTTTTAGTAGAGGAAGAAAATGAATGCGTCAGATTCGGCGGCAGGTATAACATTTTACCCACACCCAATTGCAGAGCTTTCCCCTCCAAAATAATGCTGATTTCTCCTTGCAAAGGGATAAATAAAAGTGCTTCTTGTAAAGTGATTTGCTGAACCTGCTTCCCAGGAAGATTTTGATGAATCAGATATAGACCATCAAAACTTACCGAGATGTCTTTACCCTTTTTCATGAGTATCCTCGGTAGACAGATATTTTATTGCTTACAGTCTGGGATTATAGTGGTATGAAGTAATTATTATCAAATTCAATATTCCTATTATGTATTCAGGGATTCATCAGGAGGGTCAGGCCTTGCTTTTTCCTCCCTAGAAATATGTTTAGCACAAAGGAAGACTTGATCTTCTAAGTGCGCTAAGTGGTGTATCTGAAATACCTTTAAGAAATTAGAAAGATTTATAGAAAAAACTATGGGAACTTGTAAACAGGCAAGGTGGCGTTGAATGATTTTAAATGGGAAGAGGACAATTGGTGTGCATCAATAGGGTCAGGGCTTGAAACGTGAATTATGCTTTAGTTTCGTAAATTTAAAATTCAGGGCCTGGCCCGGTTAGCACGCACAGCGGTACAGAAACGATATTAGCAGGACAATGTTTAACCTGAGTTAAAATGACGAGATTATAGTTGCCTCTGGTCAGGTTAGCGATAAATGCATTTGTAGGAACTATTTTATTAACAATAAAATAGTTTGTTTTAAGTTCATGCATGTAATTGGTAAATTCAGCAAAAGCTGAAATTGAAATATAAGGGTTAAGTCCTGTATTTATTGTTAATTTAGGTTGGTTTTTACGATCGTTGTGTTCTGCTTTCATCATTTCATCATTTCATCATTTCATCATTTCATTATAAATACCAAGCATTTGTCGAATATAGGGAAGAAACGCCTCGCCTTAATTTTTCAGTTCTACCCCGGAACTATTATCTATAAAAAATTGAGTTTCTAATTCGTGTTCTAATTTTTTATACGCCTGCTTATGGTGGGCTGAGATGTAAACATATGCTTCGAGGCCAAGGATATTCAATGGTATTGAACAACAGCAGGAAATGTTTTTATGTCAACTATGCTCATCTCAGTCTCCTGGCATTCCCTACAATGAGGTAACCTTGCATTTTTGTTTTACAGCATCTTGTATTAGATAATAACAGCTTACACCCGAAATTAGGGTTTGTGCCAATCAGGGACGAGCCGTACATTTATAGGATATGCAATAAATGTATGGGCCATACAATAACTCAAGAAAAACTGTCATAGTTTGTTAATTTTAATCACTTAGAATAAAAATTAAACAAAGATCGCTCTTTGTTAATGCGTACCAGGAACAAAACGTTCAATTTATTCGAGGTGTATCATGAGTAAAAAGTTGACAGACTCAAT
>NZ_LNYR01000010.1 GCF_001467955.1 Legionella quateirensis
AAGATCTCTTCTCCCATCCCAAGTGCCCTTGAGATTAAGCTTTCTTGCTTACAATTTAAAGATACAAGCCTGGGAGTAGGCCCAAAGGGCCGTATCCCAGGTTTTCATTCCACATTCATTCACTTCTTTGATCTCCATCATATCCCCAATGTTCCTGCACTAGTCCACTCTGAACATAACGATGGAAACTGGAATACGGCCATTCTTTAGCTGAGGGTACATATCCCTGCTTAGCAGGGTTAAAGTGGATGTAATCGATATGTGCTTGTAAGTCTGATTCATCTCGGATTCGATGAATACCCCCAATATTATCGGGCTGTCCTTCCTTTTAAAAATCCATAAGGATGAACTTGATTTTATCCTGATTGTATTTTCACATTAAATTGTGAAATGAAGGTTAGAAGCAATTCATTTACAAATAAAATTAATGGGTGATTATAGTACATGCTATTTAAAAGAATTACAGTGATAGAAAATTACTGTAATTTCTTGTATTGCATAAGTAAATTTTCTCCATTAGGTGTCTCTATAATAGGCAAATTGATAATGGAGTTTTCCGCAACAGAGCCATATAATCCACCTACACAAAATCATAGGGAGTTGTTATGGCAATAGATGAACTAATTAATACTAATCCTGATGCATTTATGAAGGCTATAGCCCAAAAAGATGGGGGCTTTACGTTAGAATATGCCAATGTACTTGATTCTGTCGATCCAATGCGAGATATAAGTAGCTTATTTCAATTTGGTAGTATACAGCCATTTGCTGGTCACTCACTTGGACCTGTCTTTACGCCTGCCAAAGAAGAGATCATGCGTATCTTAGACTTACAAAAACGTCTTTTGCATGAAGGGCATTTTCCAAAAACCCAGGATATAAGTGGTAACTGGTTTGATTTTGATATAAATCCTGACGCTATCGCAGACATGCAGGGGATGCTGGGATTTGCGGACCCTTGCGAATTCATCTACACACAAGCTGGACTGTCTGATAACTTGAGACTTCTATTGTCAACATTTTATCGCCCTTCGCAAGCCGATTGGAAATCTGGAAAAACAGGGATTTGCTACTTAAGTAAAGAATTTTACTCGGATCAGGCCGTTATTCATTCTCTATTGGAAAGTGAAGTGCAAAGAGCTCAATCAAACGGACTATTTACTGGTGAAATACCCTGTCAGAATCCTGGTGATTTGTGTATGAAAATATCCCCTGATGAGCGTGGGCTTTATCAGGAAGAAAAGATTATACAATTTGTCAGAGAAAATGCTCATAAAATTAGTATCTTGCATCTTTCTGACATAGTATTCAGCACCGGTCAGCGAATCGATCTAGAACATGTCTTAACCGAATTAAAAGACGTTTTGAAAGCACATAATATTGTTGTTGGCCTCGATTTAGCACACACAGTGGGAAACAGAACTATTAATCTCAAAAAGCTACCCGTCACCTATGCTGTGGGTTGCTCCTACAAGCATATTTGCGGATCTGCGGGCAGTGGTTTTGGTATTTATGTAAATAAAGATGCAGATCTTTCACTAAATCCGCCAATACAAGGGTGGAAAGCCGCAGAATCCAATAAAGTATTTCCGCTGATAGATGGTTATGATCCTGTAATAATGTCAAGAAAAGGCGCTCGAGCTTTTCGTTGCAGCAACCCTTCCCCAGTTGCCCTGGCACCTGTTTTGCAATATATGAAAATCATGAGCGCAATTGGCTGGGATAAATTAACACATCGTTCCGAAAGTCTTACCCGATATATGATAACCCTACTAGAACAACGTCTTAGCGATCGTATTGAATTTATTACTCCTCTAGAGTCCAAAAATCGTGGTGCTATGATCGTTTTTCGCATCAAAAATCTTACTAATATAGAAGCTGTTGAGGATTTGTTAAAAAAAGAAAGTGAGTTTGGTCAGTTTGAACTAGACACACGCCCTCCCAATAATGTTCGAATAACCGCACATTATGGCTATACCAAATTCGGAGATATTAATCGCATGATCATGCGATTAGAAAAAGTCATTAATTTGCAGCTTTCATCAGAACAAAAAATGAAACAATACCAATCAGGTCATATATTATCTCCACAAGAATCACAATTTAACCAACAACTTGATTTACTTCAGCAAAAGATAGATGAACTGACAACACGAGAAAAGGATGCACTCTTAAAAAGTGACATGGATATTTATGAGCATTTAAAGAAAGCCAAAATAGCAGCAATAACACTTCATGAAGGTTTAAGTGATGCTGGAGCTCGCTATTTTATTAAAAACGACAATTATCAAACGTTCAAAACCACTTGTGACCAACTTTTAAAAAAAGCACATATTGAACTTGATAAGCATAGAGGATGGTCTGAGTTATTGATTAATTTAGCGATTGGACTATCCACTATAGGCATAGGTTTACTTGTAAAAGGAGCAATTAACCTCGCAAATAACCAATCTTTCTTTTTTGTCTGTAAAACAAAATCATCAAAAATGTTAGATGACCTGGAAGATAAAATTCATGAAACAGCGCCTAGCGCATAGATCAATGGTATTCCTTCTCCTCGTGATAGGGTGAGGAAATAATACTCAATTGACTCTCATTGCAAATGCGCTACAGCAGGCGTAGGCTGGGATACGCCTGCTGATTGCCCAGAAACATATCAAACAAATTTGCATTAACTCCGCCAGTTAATGTACAATAAAAGCACACAAATAGTTTGAATATCAAATCATGCCGGCAACAGAAGCAACTGTAATGGACTCACTCACTGGCCACAAAATGGCCACCAGAACAGTTCAACAGATGGCACTTAGCGTACTTTTAAAAAACAGTCTATTCAGTAACGATGATGTAGTCAATTTCGCCGCGATAAAAGAGAATTTAACCAAGACCCTGCTTGACCATGTGGCATATGGTCTTCAAGATGAAGCAAAAGCGATATTAGTTAAATATCCTGAAATTCTGTTAGAAATAGAGTCCGTCATTGATATCGGAGATGAGCCATTTAAAGGGACTGCTTTTCAATATGCCGTGTGGGCACTGGACACTCACATGTACACGATGATGCTCGATTGCCTTCCTCAAAACGAACAAGGAGAGTTCATTAGAAAGAAATTGTTAAAACAATTTGAAGCGCAAACAGAGCACTTTGATTTTAAGCCGCTTATCACGGCGCTTGATACCTATGTTGATAATTATGATACCTGGGACGCTAAACAGAGAGAAGAGCACTGGTGCAAAGTCGTGGGCGGGGCGCAGCAGAAATTGCCGGCGCACGTTCGTCACGAATATTGCAACCCTGACCGCTCATTTTATCCCGTACCCGATTTTACCGAGAAGGTCTTAACCCGTTCTTTAAGGATTTTCCATTGGGATTCCGGCAATTGGATGGAATGGGGTAGAGGGTTGGTTGGCTTAGGAGTTGATTTTGCAATTGCCCTGTTTCAGTCCTCGAGTCCGTTGTCGTTATCCAGGCCGATTCAGGACATCACTCTTGCGGATGCGGCTGCCATGCGCGCCTTATGTCAAGTGAGAACAGCAGACTTGGACGCGCTTAGGGAGCGTCTTCAACGCCCGATTCAAAAACTGGATGATGTTCAGGGTATTGCAGACTCAATGGTGCTCTAAGCCCGGTTGAGTAATCCCGAGGCTTAGGGTGTCGCGGG
>NZ_LNYR01000011.1 GCF_001467955.1 Legionella quateirensis
CTGCATGCACCTATTGCGATGACAGAAGGTTTACGTTTCGCAATTCGGGAAGGTGGCCGTACAGTAGGCGCCGGTGTTGTTGCGAAAATTATCGAGTAAGAAGTGTAAATGTGTGTTGGCATGAATTCTTCGAATTCATGCCAATAAAATTTAGGCCAGTAGCTCAATTGGCAGAGTGGCGGTCTCCAAAACCGCAGGTTGGGGGTTCGATTCCCTCCTGGCCTGCCAACTACCAAGTAAATATGAAAAGTTCAAACGAAAATCAAAGTAACATAAAAGATATACTATCTTGGTTGGCTGTAGTATTAATTACTGCAGGCGCTTTTTTTTGTACCTATTATTACACTTTTTCAGGTCCAATTCAGTCTATAGTTTGGCTTGGTTGGTTATTGACGACCTTGTTCCTTGGATATTTGACCACTACCGGTAAACGAGTTTTTGTTTTCGCACAAGAAGCCAAAATCGAATTACTTAAAGTAGTCTGGCCAACTCGTCATGAAACAGTACAAACAACAATTATAGTAATGGTTATGGTTACATTAACTGGATTCATACTCTGGGGAGTTGATTCGTTAATGATGTGGGCTATAGCTAAAATAACACATTTAGGGTGAATATGGTGGACGAACACAAAGTAAAACAGTGGTACGTTGTGCATGCCTATTCAGGATATGAAAATTTTGTTATGCGTGAGATAACATCGCGTGCATTACACCATAATCTACAAGATAAAATAGGTGAAGTTGTAGTACCATCTGAAGAAGTGGTTGAAATGCGCTCTGGTCAGAAACGTAAAAGCACACGTAAATTTTTTCCGGGCTATGTTTTGGTCAACATGGTAATGGATGATCAAACTTGGCATATGGTGCGTGCGATTCCCAGGGTATTAGGATTTATCGGCGGAACCAGTCAAACACCAACACCAATATCTGACAAAGAAGCTCGTGCTATTATGCAACGCGTTGAAGACGGTGTTACAAAACCAAGACCCAAGATACTATTCGAACCGGGTGAGGTTATTCGTGTTAAAGAAGGACCCTTTGTGGACTTCAACGGTGTAGTTGAAGAAGTAAATTATGAGAAAAACAGATTAAGAGTTGCTGTATTGATTTTTGGCCGCTCCACACCTGTTGAACTTGAATTCAGTCAAGTTGAAAAAACATAGAAGTCAATTAAGAAGATTCCTATAGAATAAGATCCTGATAATGTATTTAACCTGATCAGTATTTAAAGTTTTATAAAACCGGGGAGCTAGGACTTAATAGAATAAATTTATCTATAAAAGCTAGTGCATGACCCATAAGGAGTAACCATGGCAAAAAAAGTAGAAGCATATATAAAATTACAGATTCCAGCGGGTAAAGCGAATCCTAGTCCACCAGTAGGTCCTGCATTAGGACAACGTGGTGTTAATATCATGGAATTTTGCAAAGCGTTCAATGCTGCAACACAGCAAATGGAACAAGGCTTGCCAACTCCTGTTGTGATTACAGTATATAGTGATCGTAGTTTTACTTTTGTTACTAAAACGCCTCCAGCATCTGTATTATTGAAAAAAGCAGCAGGTATACAAAGTGGCAGTGGTACACCTAATACTAAGAAAGTAGCTAAGCTACACGTCAGTAAACTTGAAGAGATTGCTCGAATTAAGCAGCCTGACCTGACCGCAGCAGATTTAGCTGCCGCAGTTAGAAGCATTGCAGGTACTGCACGTAGCATGGGTATTGACGTTGAAGGTTTAGAATAAGGGGTTACCATGTCAAAGTTATCTAAAAAACAAAAAAAGATTATAGAAGCAGTAAAAGTTAATCATTTATATACTGTTACTGATGCTGTTGAATTATTGAAAAAATTTGCATCTACAAAATTTCGTGAAAGTTTAGATATTAGCGTTAATCTGGGCGTAGATCCTCGTAAATCTGACCAAGTAGTAAGGTCTTCTACCAATCTACCTAAAGGTACAGGTAAAACTGTACGTGTTGCAGTATTTGCACAAGGTGATAATGCAGCAAAAGCGAAAGCAGCTGGAGCTGATATTGTAGGATTTGAAGATCTGGCCGACCAAATTAAAGCTGGTTCTATGGATTTCGATGTCGTAATTGCAACTACGGATGCTATGCGAATCGTTGGTCAATTAGGTCAAATTCTTGGTCCAAGAGGCTTGATGCCAAATCCAAAAGTTGGAACTGTAACTACCAATGTTGAAGCTGCTGTTAATGATGCTAAATCTGGACAAGTTCGATATCGTACTGATAAAAACGGTATTATTCACTGTTCAGTAGGTAAAGCTGATTTTGCTGCTGAAGATGTGTTGGAAAATATAGTTGCATTGATAAATGATCTGAAAAAAGCGAAACCTGCTTCTTCAAAAGGACAATATTTGAAGAAAGTTTCACTATCTACTACAATGGGACCTGGAATACCTATTGATATTTCATCAATACCTGTGTAACATTACATCCCATTTTTAAGAATTCACGGCATAGATTTGGTTCCATGCCGTCGAAGACCGCAGGTGCATAAGCTTAATTTCCTGCGCAGACGGTGAACCGGCTCCTTCTAAAGAGACGGCCACCATAACTGTCAAATCCTTGTGATTTGTACACATTAGGAGGTCAGTAACGTGACATTAAATTTAGCTGCAAAAAAAGCCGTTGTTGAAGAAGTGACTGCAGTCGCGTCTAAGGCTATTTCAGCAGTGGTTGCTGATTATCGAGGTTTAACTGTTAATCAAATGACGCATTTGCGTAGTGAAGCTCGTAAATCTGGTGTTTATCTTAGAGTTGTAAGAAATACTTTAACAAGAAGAGCATTTAAAAACACCGAATTTGAGTGCTTGAACGACTTACTGGTAGGTCCGTTGTTCATCGCTTTATCACTGGAAGCACCAAGTGATGCGGCTAGACTACTTAAAGAGTTTTCCAAGACATTTGAGAAACTTGAGATTAAAGCATTATCAGTAGGTGGCAAAGTATACAGCGCTAATCAAATTGATGCTGTTGCAAGCTTGCCAACACGTGATGAAGCTATAGCCAAGTTGATGTATGTCATGAAAGCGCCAATTGAGAAATTTGTCCGTACTCTTGCTGAACCGCACGCCAAATTGGTGAGAACGGTAGCAGCAGTTAAAGATAAAAAAGCAGGATAACCCCGCTTAATCATTAATTAATTTTAAACTAGGAGCTAGTAATGGCTGTGTCAAAAAATGATATTTTAGAAACAATTTCCAATATGTCAGTTATGGAAGTTGTAGAGTTAATCGAAGCAATGGAAGAGAAATTCAATGTTTCTGCTGCCGCTGCTGCTGTAGCTGTTGCCGCACCTGCTGCTGCCGCTGCCGCTGCTGAAGAGCAAACAGAATTTACAGTTGTTATGTCAAGCTTCGGCGCTAACAAAGTTGGCGTAATTAAAGTAATTCGTGGATTAACAGGTCTTGGTTTGAAAGAAGCTAAAGATTTGGTAGAAGGTGCTCCTTCAACTGTTAAAGAAGGTGTATCAAAAGACGAAGCTGCAAGCATCAAGAAAGAGCTTGAAGAAGCTGGTGCTACAGTTGAAGTTAAATAATTAAGATATATATGTAATTTAGGAACCCAGCCATGTTTACATGGCTGGGTTTACGTGTTTGAAGTCATCAATAATTTACAGAGGAATCACCATGGCCGTTGCAGAAGCTAAACCTCAATATTCACATGCTGAGAAGAAACGATTTCGCAAAAGCTTTGGTAAGCAGACCGATAAAATGGCAATACCAAATCTGCTTGAAATCCAACTAAAATCCTACAGGGATTTTCTCCAAACTGATTGTAAATTGAGTGAGCATCTTAATACTGGGTTACATGCTGCATTCTCTTCTGTATTTCCTATAGAAAGTTTTTCAGGTAATGCACGATTGGAATATGTAGGTTATAAATTAGGCGAACCTGCATTTGATGTAAGAGAATGTAAATTAAGAGGTTTGACTTATTCAGCGCCATTAAGGGTCAAAATAAGACTTGTTGTTCTTGATAAAGATGCAAGCGATGATCCTAAGCCAGTTAAAGATATTCGAGAACAAGATGTATTCATGGGTGAAATACCCTTAATGACAGATGTAGGTACCTTTGTAGTAAATGGTACAGAGAGAGTTGTCGTATCTCAGTTGCATCGTTCACCCGGCGTTATATTTGAGCATAATAAAGGCAAAACACACTCATCAGGAAAGCTACTTTACTCTGCGAGAATCATTCCTTATCGTGGTTCATGGCTGGATTTTGAATTTGATCCAAAAGATTGCGTATACGTCAGAATCGACAGACGTCGTAAATTACCAGTAAGTATATTATTAAGAGCACTTGGTTATGAAGCCGAAGACATTCTAAGTGAATTCTTTGAGACCACAAGCTGTCATCTTAAAAATGGTGAATATCATATTGATTTAATACCTCAACGATTACGTGGAGAAATTGCATCATTTGATATTTTAGTACCAGAAACTGGCGAACTCATTGTAGAACAAGGTCGTAGAATAACTGCAAGACATATTAAGCAAATGGAAAAATGTCACATGCAAGATCTAATAGTACCTAGAGACTATTTAATAGGTAAGACACTTGCTAAAAATGTAATCGATACATCAACTGGTGAGTTTATTGCTCAGGCTAACGATGAATTGACAGAAGAACTGCTGGATACAATGGCCAATAACGGTATATTACAAATTGATATGATATATACCAATGATCTGGATCATGGTTCTTATATTTCGGATACCCTTAAAATTGATCCAACATCATCCCAATTGGAAGCACTGGTAGAAATTTACCGTATGATGCGACCAGGTGAGCCACCAACCAAGGAAGCAGCTGAAGCTCTATTTAAAAATCTGTTTTTTGTTGATGATAGATATGATTTATCTGCTGTTGGTCGTATGAAATTCAATCGTCGAGTAGGACGAAAAAATGATGATGGTCCAGGAACTTTGACCAAAGAAGATATTATGGCTGTTATCAAAACTTTAATCGATATTAGAAATGGTATCGGTATGGTTGATGATATAGATCATTTAGGAAATCGAAGAGTACGAAGTGTTGGTGAAATGGCAGAAAATCAATTCAGAGTTGGATTGGTGCGTGTTGAGCGAGCTGTTAAAGAGCGATTGAGTCTTGTAGAATCTGAAAATCTGATGCCACAGGATTTAATTAATGCAAAACCAGTATCTGCTGCTGTAAAGGAGTTCTTTGGTTCCAGCCAATTATCACAGTTTATGGATCAGGTGAATCCATTATCTGGTGTTACTCACAAACGACGTGTTTCTGCGCTAGGCCCAGGTGGATTAACAAGAGAACGAGCCGGATTTGAAGTTCGTGACGTTCATACCACTCACTATGGTAGAGTGTGTCCAATTGAAACGCCTGAAGGACCAAACATTGGATTAATTAATTCATTGTCTGTTTATGCAAGAACTAATGACTATGGTTTTATTGAAACTCCATGCCGTAAAGTAATTAACGGTCGGGTTACTGATGATATTGAATATTTATCAGCTATAGAAGAAGTTGATCAGTATATTGCTCAATCAAGTGTTGCTCTTGATGAAGAAGGAAATATTCTTGCAGATTTGGTGCCTTGTAGGCATCAAAATGAATTTTCTCTGACTACTCCTGATAAAATTAATTATATGGATGTGTCTCCAAAGCAAATTGTATCAGTAGCTGCATCATTGATTCCTTTCCTTGAGCATGATGACGCGAACCGCGCTTTGATGGGTTCAAACATGCAACGCCAGGCAGTACCTACGCTTCGATCTGAAAAGCCACTTGTCGGTACTGGAATGGAGCGAATAGTTGCTTCCGATTCAGGCGTATCTGTAGTCGCCAAACGTGGAGGTATAATCGATTTAGTAGATGCTTCACGTATCGTTGTACGAGTTAATGATGATGAAACCACTGCTGGTGAAACCGGGGTCGATATTTATAACCTGACGAAATATTTCCGTTCTAATCAGGATACATGTATTAATCAGCGGCCTATTGTTTCAACTGGTGATACTATCCAACGAGGCGATGTATTAGCGGATGGACCTTGTACTGATATGGGTGAACTCGCATTAGGCCAAAATCTTCTGGTTGCCTTTATGCCATGGAATGGATATAACTTTGAGGATTCGATTCTTTTATCTGAACGAATTGTACAGGATGACAGGTTTACTACAATTCATATTGAAGAGTTGACGTGTATTGCTCGAGATACTAAGTTAGGTACAGAAGAAATCACAGCAGATATTCCTAATGTTGGTGAGTCAGCTTTATCGAATCTAGATGAATCTGGTGTCGTATATATAGGTGCTGAAGTTAATGCCGGCGATATATTAGTTGGAAAGGTTACTCCAAAAGGAGAAACCCAGTTAACTCCGGAAGAAAAATTGCTAAGAGCGATTTTCGGTGAAAAAGCATCTGATGTTAAAGACTCATCACTTCGTGTTCCTTCAGGTATGAATGGTACTGTTATCGATGTACAAGTATTTACCCGCGATGGACTGGATAAAGATGCCAGAGCTAAAAGTATTGAAGAAGAACATCTGGCTCGGGTTCGTAAGGACTTAATTGATGAGCGACGTATTCGTGAAGAAGACATCTATCATCGAGTATCTAATTTACTATTAGACAAAGAAGCAACAGGTGGTCCTGCCAATCTTAAACCAGGTTCCAAGATTACTCAGGATTACCTGCATAATGTAGACAGAGAGAAGTGGTTTGACATACGACTGGATAATGACTCAATCAGTCAGCAGTTAGAACAATTGTCTAAACAATTGGAGCTGTTATCTAAGGAAATGGAAAAACGTTTTAACGACAGTCGCAAAAAGATTATTCAAGGCGATGACCTTGCACCGGGTGTTCTAAAAATTGTTAAGGTTTATTTGGCAGTTAAAAGAAGAATTCAGCCAGGTGATAAGATGGCGGGTCGACATGGAAATAAAGGGGTAATCTCTATTGTAGTTCCTGTCGAAGATATGCCACATATGGAAGACGGTACGGCAGTAGACATAGTACTTAATCCATTAGGCGTACCGTCTCGTATGAATATCGGTCAGGTATTGGAAACGCATCTAGGCCTTGCGGCTAAAGGTTTAGGACATAAAGTAGCTCAATTACTGGATAGTAAGAAATCAGCTGCTGAAATAAGATCGTTCCTATTACAGATATACAACCATGATGGTGTGCAACGAGTAAATCTTGATTGTCTCAACGATGAAGAGTTATTTAGGTTGGCAGACAATCTGCGGTCTGGCGTGCCAATGGCAACACCAGTATTTGATGGCGCTTCTGAAGAAGAAATCAAAAGTATGCTTCAATTAGCAGGTTTATCACCAGACGGTAAAACAACCTTGATAGATGGCAGAACCGGCAGTAAATTTGATAATCCAGTTACTGTAGGATACATGTACATGCTGAAATTGAATCACTTGGTTGATGATAAGATGCATGCGCGGTCTACCGGATCTTACAGCCTTGTTACGCAACAACCACTCGGTGGTAAAGCTCAGTTTGGTGGACAGCGATTCGGGGAAATGGAAGTCTGGGCATTAGAAGCTTATGGTGCTGCGTATACATTACAGGAAATGTTGACTGTGAAATCAGATGACGTTGGAGGTAGAACAAAGATCTACAAAAATATAGTCGATGGAGACCATCGTATGGACCCAGGAATGCCTGAATCATTCAATGTGTTATTGAAAGAAATCAGAGCGCTGGGAATTGATATCGAGTTAGATCACGATTAACTGTTCAGCGATACATACTGACTAACCAATTTTTGGAGGCATAGACTTGGCTACTCTAAGCAACGACCCAATGAGAAAAGCACCTGTAATGAGCGATTTACTTGGCATTCTCAAACAACAAGGGCAAAGTGAAGAATTTGATGCGATTAAAATTGCATTGGCATCTCCCGAATTAATTCGTTCATGGTCCTATGGTGAAGTAAAGAAACCTGAAACTATTAACTATCGTACCTTTAAACCTGAACGAGATGGTTTATTCTGTGCCAAGACATTCGGACCAGTAAAAGACTATGAATGTTTATGTGGAAAATATAAACGATTGAAACATCGTGGTGTAATATGCGAAAAATGTGGTGTAGAACTGGCACTCGCTAAAGTACGACGTGAGCGTATGGGGCATATTGAACTAGCAAGCCCGGTTGCTCATATATGGTTCCTTAAATCACTTCCTTCAAGGATTGGTTTATTGCTTGATATGACGTTGAGAGATATTGAACGCGTTCTTTATTTTGAAGCATTCGTAGTTGTTGACCCGGGAATGACAGAGTTGGAACGCGGTCAACTGCTTAATGATGAAGTTTATCTTGATGCAATGGAACAGTATGGTGACGAATTTGATGCACGTATGGGTGCAGAAGCTATTCGTGATCTGCTTCGTCAAATTGATTTGGAAGAGGAAATTAAAAGTTTACGTGAAGAGTTGCCAACAACAAATTCCGAAACCAAAATCAAAAAAATTACCAAACGATTGAAGTTACTGGAAGCCTTCTATGAATCAGGTAATAAGCCTGAGTGGATGATCATGGATGTACTACCTGTGCTACCACCAGATCTGAGGCCTTTAGTTCCTTTGGATGGTGGACGTTTTGCAACTTCTGACTTAAATGATTTATATCGACGTGTAATTAACCGAAACAATCGATTAAAACGTCTCCTGGATCTTAATGCTCCGGATATTATTGTTCGAAATGAAAAGAGAATGTTACAGGAATCTGTCGATGCTTTATTAGATAATGGCAGAAGAGGACGAGCAATAACAGGAACAAATAAGAGACCACTTAAGTCCTTGGCTGATATGATTAAGGGTAAGCAAGGTCGTTTCCGTCAGAACCTTTTAGGTAAGCGCGTAGATTATTCAGGACGTTCGGTTATTGTTGTAGGACCTACTCTTAAATTACATCAATGCGGTTTGCCCAAAAAAATGGCTTTGGAATTGTTCAAACCTTTTATTTTCTCCAAATTGGAGTTTAGAGGTTTAGCAACAACTATTAAAGCAGCTAAAAAGATGGTTGAGCGTGAAGAGTCAGTAGTATGGGATATTCTTGATGATGTTATTCGAGAGCACCCAATCTTATTGAACCGTGCCCCAACACTGCATAGACTTGGTATCCAGGCGTTTGAACCTGTTTTGATTGAAGGGAAAGCGATACAGCTTCATCCATTAGTATGTACAGCATATAACGCTGACTTTGATGGAGACCAGATGGCAGTGCATGTGCCCTTGACTCTAGAGGCACAATTGGAAGCTCGTTCGTTAATGATGTCTACCAATAACATTTTATCACCAGCAAGCGGTGAACCTATTATTGTTCCGAGTCAGGACGTTGTACTTGGTCTGTACTATCTGACTCGTGAAAAGGTAAACGCGCTGGGAGAAGGTAAGATCTACGTCAGTGCGCAGGAAGCTCAGAATTTTTATGAATCTGGTCATCTGGATATTCATGCCAAAATTAAAATTCGTATGCCTAAAGAGGAAGAAGGTTCAACAGGCTATAATCTTGTAGAAACCACAGTAGGACGCGCAATCCTAGCTGAAATTCTACCTAAAGGTATGCCCTTTGCGCAGATCAACCGTACTATGACTAAGAAGGTAATCTCTAAAGTTATCGATAGCTGTTATAGAAATTTTGGTTTGAAAGAAACTGTTATCTTCGCAGATCAGCTGATGTATACCGGATTTAAATATGCTACTCGATCTGGTATCTCCATCGGTATTGAAGATATGGAAATACCCGAAGATAAAGCCAGTATTATTGATCATGCAGATAATGAAGTCCGTGAAATTGAATCACAATTCCGTTCTGGTTTGGTGACTAACGGTGAGCGTTATAACAAAGTAATTGATATATGGTCACGTACAAATGAATTAGTAGCGAAGTCAATGATGACTAAAATTGCTACTGAGGAAGTTGTTGATGCTAAAGGTGACAGAGTAAGACAAGAATCATTCAACCCTATTTTCATGATGGCTGACTCTGGCGCACGGGGTTCTGCGGCTCAGATAAGACAGCTGGCGGGTATGAGGGGATTGATGGCTGCGCCTGATGGTTCAATTATTGAAACTCCAATTACAGCAAACTTTAGAGAGGGATTGAACGTATTCCAATACTTTATTTCAACTCACGGAGCAAGAAAAGGTTTGGCGGATACCGCATTAAAAACTGCGAACTCTGGATATTTGACTCGACGATTGGTTGATGTGGCGCAGGATGTTGTTATTACAGAAGACGATTGCGGTGTGGATACTGGTATTTTGATGCAACCTTTGATTGAGGGTGGAGATATTGTTGAGCCACTTCATGAAAGAGTGTTAGGTCGAGTGGTTGCCGCAGATGTTTATATACCGAATCAAAGTGAGCCAGTTGTTACGGCGGGAACACTCCTTGATGAAGATTGGGTGGAGCGTCTTGAGAAACAAGGTGTTGACCAGATTATGGTTCGATCACCAATAACCTGTCAAACACGGTTTGGCTTATGTGCCAAATGTTATGGTCGTGATCTGGCACGTGGGCATCTGGTTAATACTGGAGAGGCAGTAGGCATTATTGCAGCACAGTCAATTGGTGAGCCTGGTACACAGCTAACAATGCGTACTTTCCATATTGGAGGAGCTGCATCAAGAGCAACCGCTGCGAATAACATCCAGATCAAGACAAAAGGTTTGATTCGCTTACATAATATTAAAACAGTTACCCATGAGAATAAGAATCTTGTGGCAGTCTCAAGATCAGGTGAAGTCACTATTGTTGATGAATTTGGTCGTGAACGAAAGCGATATAAATTACCTTATGGAGCTGTAATTTCGGTACAGGATAATTCTCCTGTTGAAGCTGGACAAGTAATAGCTACCTGGGATCCGCATACGCATCCAGTAATATCAGAAGTGGCTGGTAACTTAAAGTTTGTAGATTTGATTGATGGTATTACCATGAACAGGCAAACAGACGAGCTCACAGGCCTGAGTAATATAGTAATCATTGATGCGAAGCAACGTAGTGCCGCTGGCCGAGATTTAAGGCCTATGGTTAAGTTAGTAACCAATGAAGGTGAAGATATATTCCTGGCTGGGACAAACGTTCCTGCGCAGTATTATTTGCCAGTTGACGCGATTGTAAATTTTGAAGATGGCGGGCATGTTGGTATAGGAGATGTTATTGCTCGTATTCCTCAAGAACGTTCTAAGACACGTGATATTACAGGGGGTCTGCCAAGAGTAGCTGACCTATTTGAAGCGCGTAAACCTAAAGATTCAGCGGTAATGGCTGAAGTTTCAGGTCTGGTTAATTTTGGTAAGGAAACTAAAGGTAAACGAAGACTGATAATTAACGTCTCTGAAGATCAATGTCATGAAGAGTTGATACCTAAATGGCGTCATATATCAGTATTCGAAGGTGAGCATGTTGAACGCGGAGAGTTAATTGCTGAAGGTGCACTTAATCCTCATGATATATTGCGTTTGTTGGGTGTTGGTGCATTAGCAAATTACATTGTAAATGAAGTACAGGATGTATATCGATTACAAGGCGTAAAAATTAATGACAAACACATCGAAACTATAGTAAGACAAATGTTACGTAAACGAGTTATCACTTTTGCTGGGGATTCAAAATTCCTGGTAGGAGAACAGATAGAAGAAAGTGTCATGTTACAAGAAAATGACAAACTTATTGCTGAAGGAAAACAGATTGCCAGAGGAACT
Organism: Legionella quateirensis; assembly: GCF_001467955.1. Classification (GTDB taxonomy): domain Bacteria; phylum Pseudomonadota; class Gammaproteobacteria; order Legionellales; family Legionellaceae; genus Legionella; species Legionella quateirensis. The sequence goes on from NZ_LNYR01000011.1 coordinate 11,742, forward strand.
CCTATTTTATTAGGTATAACCAAGGCATCTCTGGCGACAGAATCATTTATTTCTGCTGCTTCTTTCCAAGAAACAACAAGGGTTCTAACTGAAGCTGCTGTCAGTGGTAAAATTGATGATTTACGTGGCTTAAAAGAAAATGTGATGGTTGGTCGCTTGATTCCTGCGGGAACAGGGTATACTTATCATCAAAGCCGAAAGGCAAAAAGAGCAAGGGCTGCAGCAGGTGGTGAGCATGCAACACATACTGTTACTGCAAGTGATGTTGAACACGCGTTAAGTGAAGCATTGAACGCGGATAATCATGATCATTAGTCTGGATTCAAAAACGGCAGATTTAAACTTGACAAATCTGCCGTACCTATATAGAATCCGGCCTCCTTATGCATTCGAAATATTCACAAGAGACAGATCGGAGTTAAGTACAAATGGCTACTATTAATCAGTTAGTAAGAAAGCCTCGTGTGGACGTAAAGAAAAAAAGTAACGTACCTGCACTAGAGTCATGTCCACAAAGACGCGGAGTTTGTACTCGCGTTTATACTACTACACCTAAAAAACCGAACTCAGCTATGCGTAAGGTTGCTCGTGTACGTTTAACTAATGGATTTGAAGTTTCATCATATATTGGTGGTGAAGGCCATAACTTACAGGAACACTCTGTTGTTCTAATTAGAGGTGGTCGTGTTAAAGACTTACCTGGTGTGCGTTATCACACAGTTCGAGGTAGTTTAGATACATCAGGAGTTAACGATCGGAAACAAGGTCGTTCTAAGTATGGTACAAAAAAACCAAAAGATAAAAAATAACTGATTGTAGGAAATTGAGATGCCAAGAAGACGAGAAGTACCCAAACGTGAAATTTTGCCAGATCCTAAACATCATAGTGAACTGCTAGCAAAATTTATTAACGTATTAATGGTCAGCGGTAAAAAATCAACTGCTGAGAAAATAATTTACGGTGCATTAACTGTACTTGATGAACGCGTAAAGAAAACTAAAAAATCTGATGAAGATAGTGGAGAGACTGGGTCAAGCGGTAATGCTGGATCAGTTCTTCGATATTTCGAAGATGCTTTGGATAATGTGCGCCCCAGCGTTGAGGTAAGATCACGACGAGTTGGTGGTGCAACATATCAGGTACCTGTTGAGGTAAGACACGATCGAAGCATCGCTTTAGGGATGCGTTGGATTGTTCAGGCTGCTCGTTCACGTGGGGAAAAAGGCATGATGCTTCGTCTGGCCGGTGAGCTGATGGATGCTTATGAAAGTAAAGGCTCTGCAGTGAAAAAACGTGAAGACACTCATAAAATGGCAAAAGCCAACCAGGCATTTGCTCATTTTAGATGGAACTAAGAGAGAGGTAGGCCGTGTCAACTCCATTGAAACTGTATAGAAACATAGGTATTGCTGCCCACGTTGATGCAGGAAAAACCACTACTACTGAGCGCGTACTGTACTACACCGGTATGTCTCATAAGATTGGTGAAGTTCATGACGGAGCTGCTACTATGGACTGGATGGTTCAGGAGCAGGAACGCGGCATTACAATTACCTCTGCAGCTACAACATGCTACTGGTCCGGTATGGATAAGCAGTTTGAACCCCATCGTATCAATATTATCGATACTCCGGGACACGTAGACTTTATGATTGAAGTTGAACGATCTTTACGTGTATTAGATGGTGCTATAGTTGTATTTGATTCTGTGTCAGGTGTGGAACCACAATCTGAAACTGTATGGCGCCAGGCAAACAAATACGGTGTTCCAAGGATCGTTTTCGTAAACAAAATGGATAGAATGGGCGCAAACTTCCATCGAGTAGTGACCCAAATTAAACAACGACTAGGTTCTACTCCAGTTGTTGTTCAGCTTCCGATTGGTGCCGAAGAAGAGTTCAAAGGGGTCATTGACATCATCAAAATGAAAGCGATTCATTGGGATGAAGAAAACAAAGGAATGACTTTTAAGTACATGGATATCCCTTCCGAGTTGAAAGGTGAGTGCGAAGAGTATCGTGCATTAATCATTGAAGCTGCTGCAGAAGCATCAGAAGAATTGATGGGAAAATATCTTGAAGGTGAAGAGTTCACAGAAGCTGAAATTAAAAAAGCATTACGTCATTTAACAGTTACTAACAAAATTGTTCCTGTATTTTGCGGTTCTGCTTTTAAAAATAAGGGTGTGCAAGCAGTTCTTGATGGAGTCATTGAGTATCTACCATCACCAACTGATATTCCTGATATTCAAGGTATAGATGAAGACGGTAATGAAACACATCGTAAAACAAGTTATGATGCTCCGTTTTCTGCATTAGCTTTTAAAATTGCTACCGATCCATTTGTAGGTACACTAACCTATTTCAGAGCTTACTCTGGGATCTTAAAATGTGGCGATACAATTTATAACTCTGTGAAAGGGAAAAAAGAACGCATTGGTCGACTACTACAAATGCACGCTAATTCCCGTGAAGAAATTAAAGAAGTTAGAGCGGGTGATATTGCTGCAGCTGTTGGACTCAAAACAGTTATGACAGGTGATACACTTTGTGATCAGGATCATGTAGTAATCCTGGAACGTATGGATTTCCCAGATCCTGTTATTGCCGTTGCTGTGGAACCAAGAACCAAAGCGGACCAGGAAAAAATGGGTATCGCTTTAGGCAAGTTGGCTCAAGAAGATCCATCGTTCAGAGTACATACTGATGAAGAGTCTGGTCAAACAATTATCGAAGGAATGGGCGAGCTCCATCTTGAAATTATTGTTGATCGAATGAAAAGAGAGTTCAATGTCGAAGCAAATGTTGGTAAACCACAAGTTGCATATCGTGAAACATTGAGACAATCTGTAGAGCAAGAAGGTAAGTTTGTAAGACAATCCGGCGGGCGCGGACAGTATGGTCATGTCTGGTTGAAAATTGAACCTCAAGAACCTGGTACAGGTTATGAGTTTATCAACGCTATTGTTGGTGGTGTTATTCCTAAGGAATATATTCCAGCTGTTGATAAAGGGGTCCAAGAACAATTACAAAATGGTGTTATTGCTGGGTATCCAGTGGTAGATGTGAAAGTAACTCTATTTGATGGTTCATTCCATGAAGTAGATTCTAGTGAAATGGCGTTCAAAATTGCTGGATCTCAGTGCTTCAAGCAAGGTGCTTTAAAAGCCAAGCCAGTTTTGCTTGAGCCTATTATGGCTGTAGAAGTCGTTACTCCTGAGGACTACATGGGCGATGTTATGGGTGACCTTAACAGACGTCGTGGATTGGTACAGGGAATGGAAGACTCTCCAGCGGGTAAAATTGTTAGGGCAGAAGTTCCACTTGCAGAGATGTTTGGTTATTCAACCGATTTACGTTCTGCTACTCAAGGAAGAGCAACGTATACGATGGAATTTTCTAAGTACGCTGAGGCACCAAATAATATTGCTGAAGCAATTATCAAGAAACAATAAAAAGTTAATGAGGTTATTGAAATGGCGAAGGAAAAATTTGAGCGTAAAAAGCCACACGTAAATGTGGGGACGATTGGTCACGTAGATCATGGTAAAACAACTTTGACAGCTGCGATTACAACAATCATGGCTAAGAAGTATGGTGGTACTGCTAAAGCGTACGATCAGATTGATGCTGCGCCGGAAGAAAGAGAACGTGGAATCACCATTTCTACAGCACACGTAGAATATGAATCTGCTAACCGTCACTATGCACACGTGGA
>NZ_LNYR01000012.1:0-216314 GCF_001467955.1 Legionella quateirensis
GCCGCGTTGAGGAGATCCCTCATTGCATTCGGGATGACGTAACTCTCTGGAATTATGCCGAAGTGTCGTCATCCTGAACGAAGTGAAGGATCTCCAAATGCAGGCACAATGCCGCGTTGAGGAGATCCCTCATTGCATTCGGGATGATGTAATTCTCTGGAATTAAGCCGAAGTGTCGTCATCCTGAACGAAGTGAAGGATCTCCAAATGCAGGCACAATGTCGCGTTCAGGAGATCCCTCATTGCATTCGGGATGACGTAACTCTCTGGAATTATGCCGAAGTGTCGTCATCCTGAACGAAGTGAAGGATCTCCAAATGCAGGCACAATACCACATTCGGGATACCTCTCTATAATTAACCTTCTAATTTTGTTCAATTACTTGCTTTGTTGGCTCTTTATTCTACTCTTTATGTTAAGGGAGTCGAATTGGAGTAGGCATGCGCGGGTTTATCCTAGGATTAATGATGTTGGTAATAAATACGGCATTTGCAGATGAGCTTATTGGATTCGCTGCTTATGAAAATGGTGATTATACAACAGCATATCCTCATTTAATGCAGGCAGCCAAAGAAGGGAATGAAGAAGCCATGTACTTGCTGGGTCGTATGTATCAGTATGGATATGGTGTTCCGGAAAGTTTTGAAGAAGCACGAAATTGGTACTTAAAATCAGCTGAAAAAAATAATGCATTATCGCAATTAAGTCTTGGGTATTTATATGATACTGGAAAAGGCGTAACCCAAAATTTCACTGAAGCATTTAAATGGTATATGAAGGCTGCTGAACAGGGAAACCCAATCGCACAAAGAAATATTGGTTTAATGTACGCTACAGGTGACGGTGTTCAAGCTAATGATGAAAATGCATTTGTATGGTTCAGAAAAGCTGCTGATCAAGGTTATAGCAAGGCACAGGTCAATCTGGGATATCAATATATGATGGGTAAAGGTACTCCTAAAGATGTAAACAAAGCAATGGAATGGTATCAAAAAGCGGCGGAACAGGGCGATGAGAAAGGGGAGTATAGTTTGGGATTATTATATACTGGTCAGCAAGGTGGAGTAACAGCAGACGACTCAGCAGCATTTTATTGGTTTTCTCAAGCAGCAAACAATGGACATGTCAACGCACAGACTTATTTGGCTTATTACTATTTAAAAGGATATGGGGTCGATGCTAATCCCCAAAAAGCAGCATACTGGTATCAGGCAGCTGCTGAAAAAGGACAACCAGAAGCCCAGGCTCAAATTGGTCAGTTGTTGTTAACTGGAACTGGAGTTGATAAAGATTATCAACAAGCAGCGTTCTGGTTTGGAAAATCAGCTGCTCAAGGCAATCCTATCGGACAGGCCAAATTAGGTTATATGTACATGGCTGGTCTAGGAGTCGATAAAAATATGATTAAGGCCTATGCATGGCTTAAGATCGCGGCAGATAATAAAAATGAAGACGCGATAAAACAGCTTAAGGCACTTGAAGGTAAATTGACGGAACAAGACAAAATAGCGGGTGATAAATATATCAAGGAACTAGGGCCTTTAGAAGCTAAAGTGGACTATGATGATTAGGGGTTGTTGACCTTTGCGATTTTGATGTCTCGCGACGTGTTCTCTTGAATCAGTTCGCTCTTGATGAATAGATTATGTTTGTTAATAATAATTAATCTCTGGATCCTGCGAACAAGCCGTGGGACGTTGGGAATAAATTGATGAATTGTCAACACACCAATGTTCATGATCACCTCAAATTATTTATATCCTGCAGATAGTTCACTTTGATCAGATACAGCACAATCATAGCCCTGAGATTTGTAATTTGGAATTCGTCGAACGCAGTAAAAACGTGGCAGATTTCTACAGTAACAATTTATAGTCAAGATTATGACAAGCCTTAGTCCTGGCATAATATGAAAAAAAGTCATCAGTATCTAGTTAGTACAATCCATACACTGATCGAGAATAGAAAGTCTATAGACGATATGATTCATGCTGCATTTCTTGCATCAAAAAAAATCATATAGTCGTACTATACTTTTATCATGGTGTTTGTTATTTTGATAAACAGGTGTATGAATGACCAAAAGCAATGAATCAAAGAACGATCAAAAGAATAGCTCATTTTTTCAAAACTATCTCAAATTGTCAGTAGCTAAAACACTTTTTCCTGAAGGGGATGGGGATTGGTATAAAAAAAAGGGTTATGGAGGTAAAAATGCTGATGATAAGCCCTATGCTCCATTTGAAGATTTTCTTAATCAACAAAAATCTCAACCTGATTCAATTTATTATGAATCGTTCCAAGGTCTGAATCTTAATTTACATACTGTACCTTCTCAATTGGTCTCAGGAGAACCATGTGAATTGGAAGTACTCAAATGCGAACCTGAGTTGGATTCTCCTTCAAAACCAGGAACAGGTAAACACATCGTCTATTTTACTGGCGCAAATACATACTATCAAGCGTGCTTTCGAGATATCAGCACCGCGGCAAAGGAAACAGGAGCAACGGTACATGCATTTAATTTTCCAGGCATTGGATTGAGTACAGGGATGGTTGAGGAAGCGAATGATTTAACTAATGCGGGTATTGCCGTGGTTGTGTCGTTATTAAATCAGGGCATTAAACCCGATGATATTGTTTTACAAGGTGATTGTTTTGGAGCTTCTGTTGCTATGGAGGTAAAAAAGGAAATTGAGAAGCAAGCCGATATACAATTGCGACTTATCATGAATAACGCATTTAAATCATTTAAAGCGGCAGTTTCTGACATGATTGACAGAACTCCTTTAATCCCCTCCATATCAAAATCAATTGTTAAGAATTTATTGGAGTTTACTGGATGGAATGTTACACCAGGTGAAAAATACATTCATTCAGATCCTTATCAGTGCCATATTCAACACCAAGGAGATCAAACATTAGCAACGTCCACTTTAGCCTCCAGGGTGGCTAAATATAAAGAAGAAATAAGGACAGGAGTAACCAAATCCAAATCAAGAGAGCCTGTAATTGATAAGTGTCCTGAGGAATATAAACCCTATCGTGATTTTCTAGACCAAATTTGTTATGTACGAGTTAAAGAGTCTGAAAAATCAAAACTGGGTGCCAAATTTGGTGTGGATAGCGCTGGGGAGGTTAATGCTCATTTTGCAGATCTTTGCGAACTGGAAATGCCTGGAGGACTATCTGTTTACGAAGGATTTGTTAATAACTACCTGATTGTTTCAGATAAATACATTAATGCTCATCCTCAAAAAGACTATGATGTGGATAATATTCACTTTCTTTCTTCCAAACTGTCGCATACTCTCGACTAAACAATCCTGGGAGTGAGTGTATTCTGATGTAATTAGTGCTTATCTCAGTTATGACTCAATTAACTGTAACTATTTGCAAAGTTGATGACAGCTATATCATGTTTTGTTAGAGCGCTAATTAGTTTAATTATTGAGATAATTAATTAAATTTACTACATTATGATAAAGAGTGCTGCTAGTGAGTTAACTATGAAAGAAATTGCAAACGAGATATTGAGCGTGAACAATACTGAAGGCAACAAGGTTGCCATTCTTGTTATTGATGAAGATCGTGAAGCTACTGGAGATGCAGAGAGTTATGATCAACTGATAAGTAGAAAACAGGAAAGGGTAATTGAATTTGCCAATACTCATAATTTACCTATGTGGTTTGTATACGGAGAGACACCAACAAGAAAGTTACTCATGAATAAAGCAACAAACAAAGAACTTGTGTCAGAGTTTCATAAATTTCATACTAGCGCATTTCTTGTTCATCCTCACGAGGGTGTTGAATATCCGCTTGATAATCAGCTAAAAGACGCTGGGATTACTCACCTCGTTATCCTGGGGCATCATATGGAAGCTTGTGTAAAAGAGACCGCCATGAGTGCTCTTAAACTAGGGTATGAGGTGATTACGTCAATGGACACGCTCAGACAAAACCATCTATTCTTTTATGATCAGTGTTCGTGGAAAAATGTTGAAGGTATCTCATTCTATGAATCACTGGATGCGGAAGTGAAACATCTGAGGGATGAGTCCGTGGCAGCGCCTTCAAGTAGTTTGTGGGATCAACCTATGCCTGTTGGGGAAGCATACGAAGATAACTTGGATTATAATGAAGAAATTACTTTCATTGAGTTTGGTTTTGATAGCAACGGCAATATCGCAGAAGCACAGCAATCATCGGCTTCATCAGAAAAGCCTCGCAGTCAGAACGCTTATGAACAATTACGTCAATTATTAGAAAGTGAGTTATTTATTGAGCCTGGGTCAAAATTAAAAGAACAAGTCTATCCTAATCTGGTTCACTTATTAAATGCTATAAAAGATAATGCAGATTTTATAACAATTAAAGAGATTGCAAATCAGGGCATTGAGAGGAATAGTACTATTAAGGAAAAAAATGTATCCTCGGACTCTGAGCATTTAAGTAATCGCCTCACAATATTCCAGACAATACTTAATGCGAATACTCTTGAGGAAGCGCTTGACTCAATACATCAAAAATATCCTCAAGACAGACAAACCCAGGATAATGAGTCAACTATTAATACGACTCTAAAATAACTCCATATTCAGGCGTGTTGACACCTTAGATTTCGATAATTTGCGATGGTGGTACTAATTTGATGAAATGTCAAAACATCCAAATTTTAAGGATGGATCTTCTCTTTCGAGAATAGGACAACTTTATACACAGTACAAATCAGGATTAACAAATAAGCAGAGTTAAATAGAGACGGGCTATCTGTGACAAACAGCGCTATTTGGACGTTTGGAATAATTCGAATCAGATCCCTGAATTTAGTTAAAAATAATTAATACTTTCTCTGATAATGCTCACAGACAGAGTACCTTTCTTGTCTTTATCACGTTGCATCAAGGTATAGATAACCAGTTTAAATTCATCGCTTTTCGCAAAAGCAACACTGAGGAAATATTTGCTTTCAATTGTTATTTGCTCCGTAGGCAGGTCAATTTTTTTTATTAATTCATCAATATCTTTAAGATCTTCAATTCCTGTTTCACCCCTGGCCATGATTAGCTCATTTGTCTGAGCGTCACTAAGTCCATTTCCAAGAGACATCAGGAGTTTTTTGGGAGCAGTATTGATGTTTATGGGAGTGGTTTCAGGCAATACCGTAATGTAGGGCTCCAGGGCTAAAAACAGAGGAGCGGTTACATCCTTTACCAGACGAAACTCAGATCGGCTTTTCATGAGTTGGTGGCTTGGGTTATACGCTGGTTTTTGCGAGTGGTAATAGGCGGTGAACATGTCTTTACCTCGAGAAAGATCATAGGTCATAAGCCAATTTTTTAATGCCATTGCCAAATTGAGTTTATCCATATTATTTGCGTTGGAATCAACCATACCCAGGAGATTAATGAAGGGTAAAGTGAATTTTTTTTCAACCAAATTATTAAGATTAAATCGAGCTTGTAAATCATAAAGACCACCAGATAAAGTGACTTGGGGATACATAGATTCTCTGTTTTTAGGGAATGCGTCCACCATACCTTGCTCATCTACTTTGATAAATTTATTTTTTTTGTTATTAAGTTCACCAAGTGACCAGAATGTAACTGCTTGTGAGGCAAGATAAAGTTTATCGTGGATGACAATCAAACGAGTTCTATATATATCCAGTTGCAATCGGGTACTCATTGCTGTAGCAACAATTGCGACCAGTGTCATAATGAATAGAGCGGTAAGAAGGGCACCCCCTTGAGTTTTATCATGTGGTTGCATAAAGCGCCTCGGGTATTATAAACAATAAGTTTAATTTACCCCAATCTTTCAGTTTTAAATTGATTTGTATGGCTTTGGGAAGGGGTTCTTTACGTTGATTTTGGCCTAGAGCTTGCTCGCGCCATTCAGACAATACCTGCAGGTTTTGATTTAAGTAACTGAAATAACAATCATTTAGATTCGTTATTAATTCTTTATCTTTATAAACATTTCTATCTAATGGATCGAGACTGGACCAGGTTCGGCGTATGAGTTTTCCATCCTGACAAACCAGTGCAACACGTTTGAGACTGCTTCGTTTTTCACTACTTTTGGGGTTAATAACCCCATCGCGAGTCAATTCCAGATATTGTGCTTGTCCAACGAATCCAGGAAATAAACGCATTTCATTTCCTCTAATGGGGCGTTCAAGAGTTTGTGTTGTATCTTGCTGAATGATGCTGATTGCTAATTGAAGTGAATTTAATCGTTCAGCCTGTTCATTTACTCGTGTACGGGCATTAAAAGCATAATAAAGAGTAGATGACGTAATTGTTGCTAAAATTGCAAATACCGTTAGAGCGATTAAAATTTCAATTAAGGTAAAGCCCGCGTATTTTTTCATGGCAGATACCTGAATGCGATCAGTTCTTCTCTAAATGGCCCTGTTTGCTTGGGACTTACTGAAATGGTGATTTGCTGTACTTTATTAAGTGGAGTTGCACTGATTTTTGCTCTCCAATACCATTGTTCGCCTAACATCGTTGTAGCCTGGGTTGATTCCTGGCTTTGATTAACTTGTAACAAATTTAACTGAATCATTGATACACCTTGCATAGCAATCCAATGGCTGATGGTTTTTTCTTTAATTCTATGGGTATTTTCAATATTTTGAGCAGTAGCTTTCAAGAGAGCGGTTAAAGCGATAGCAATAATTGCGAGAGCAAGCAAGACCTCAATCAAAGTAAATCCTGAGTTACTACATTTCGATTTAGGTTCACAGGTCATTTGGGTTTGGCCGTGCTAAAAGATAAAGTGCCGTCATGTGTGCCAGTCAGAATGGTAATTACCTCTTCTTTAGTGGTACCAAATACGATTGTAAAAGGGGTTACATCTCCAGAAGAGCTGATTACTATGGCTGGTGTTCCTTGCCCAGCTTTGTTGCCAGTTTTAAGTGTTATTACAGTATTTTTAGGAAAATAATTAATTTTGAAAATCCCTTTACTGGATACCGGGTTCCATTCAGTTGATTCCTGAAATTTTAAAATCTGATAGCTGGAACTATCGATTCGAAGACCCATGGTACTGCTTTCCAATATGGCTTGCTGTTGAGCCAGATGTATCGTGTTTGCCAATTGTTCCGCTGCAAACAGGATCCGTTTGCTTGCGCCAAAGTCGCCGAAAGTGATTAAGGCAAAACCTACAGTAATGCCTAAAATCACAATGACAATCAAAATCTCAATTAAGGTAAACCCTCGATTAGTGGTCATCCCAGTTACCAATCTCCGCATTGATACCTGTACCACCAGGTTGTCCCTCTGCACCTAAGGTAAATACGTCGACTTCACCGTGTTGTCCTGGATTCAAGTAAAGATAATCTCTTCCCCATGGATCTTTGGGAACTGACTTAAGGTATTGTTTCCAATTAGTAGGGGCAGGATTACTTGATGGTTTTTCAACAAGAGCACTTAATCCCTGGTCAGTTGTTGGATAAGAACCATTATCGAGTTTATATAAATCCAACGCATTCTGTATGGCCAGAACATCCTGTTTGGCTTTTACTTTTCGTGCTTCATCAGGTCGTCCCATAATTTTGGGAACAACAATAGAAGCAAGAATTCCTAAAATAACTACAACCACCATAATTTCAATTAAAGAAAAGCCTTTTTGCCTGTTCATCTAAGTTCCTCTTAAAACTAAATAGTGAATTATAACATGCTTCTGCTGACCTGATGAATATATTATGTATCAGGTTTAGCTCACCAGTTGTTCCATTGAAAATATAGGTAATAATGTTGCTAAAACAATAAATAATACAACTGCCCCCATAAATAAAATCACCAGAGGTTCTAACAAGGTTAATGAGGTATCAATTAATCGTTTCACTTCATTATCCAAATGCGTAGCTGCTCGCTCCATCATATTCGAAAGTTGTCCGCTTTTTTCTCCACTGGCAATCAGATGAATGGCCATGGGACTGATATAATGTGTTTCTTTCAGTGCTTCGCTAATCCCACTACCTTCTCTGACTCTAAGCGTAGCGGTATCAAAAGACTGTCGCATCACGACATTAGTTACCAGACTTGCTGAGACACGCATGGTTTCCAGCACGCTGACCCCTGCCGCAAACAAGATACCAAAGGTATGAATATACCGTGCCACGTTAATGGTTTTCACCAGATAGGAAACTATGGGCAATTTCAGCAAAAAACGATGCCAGGCTGTTTTAATTTTGATATTGTTCAGGCTTTTTTTGAATCCTGCGAACAGAAGTATTAAAGCCACTAAAGTATAGAGGCCATATGATTTAATGTAATCGCTGATCCGAATTAAAAGTTCCGTCATACCGGGCAGGGTTTGTCCGCTACTGGTAAATACTTCGATTATTTTGGGTACAACAAAAGTGAGGAGAAAACTGATTATTGCAGTGGAAACAAGGATCATCAGTATAGGGTAAATGAGAGCCTGCTGTACTTTTTGCCGTGTTTGTTGTTGATTTTCAGTGTAATCTGCCAGTTTCTCGAGAACCAAGTCCAGGCGTCCGGTTTGTTCACCTGATCCTACCGTGGCGCGGTAAAGTTCTGGAAAAGCATTGGGGTAATAGGACATTGCCTGAGCTAATCCGTATCCTTCAAGTACTTTGGCACGAATACCTATAATGAGTTCTCTGACTTTATCTTTTTCAGTTTGTTCGCTCACTCCACGCAATGATTCCTCTACAGGGATGCCGGCAGCGAGTAGAGTGGCTAATTGTCGGGTTAATAGTGAGAGATCGGCCGCAGAAATTTTACCCTTGGTATTTCCTGTACGCTGTTGTGCCAGCGTTTGTACCTGGGTAGGGATTAAGCCTTGCTCCCTTAATAATTGACGTGCGTGACGTTCGGAATCCGCTTCGATGACTCCCTTATTAGCACTGCCATTTTTTTTTAGCGCTTGATATTGGTACGCGCCCATATTAACTTTGATAAAGTAGAAAACTATAGAGTGTAATCTATTGGGATTAATAAGTCACTTAAGGTAAACTATACGCGGACTATCCTGGAGACTAAAAGATGAGTAAAAATGTAGTGCTTTCAGCAATAAAGGAACATGATGCAAAATTTATTGATCTGAGATTTACTGATATACGAGGTAAAGAGCAACATATCACTATACCTGTTTCAGCAATTGATGATGATTTTATCGAAAATGGAAAAATGATTGATGGTTCTTCCTTCGAAGGATGGCAGAAAATTCATCAGTCTGATTTAGCACTGATGCCTGATGTCAATTCAATCAAGCTCGATCCCTTTTTTCAGGATAATACTTTATTTATTCGATGCAATGTAGTCGATCCACAAACCATGCTGGGATACGATCGTTGTCCTCGTTCAATTGCTCAACGCGCTGAAGCGTATTTGCAATCTACCGGTCTTGCTGATGTAGTGAACTTTGGTCCAGAACCTGAGTTTTTCCTTTTTGATAATGTTCGCTGGGAAACCAGTATCAGTGGTTCATTTTATTTTATTGATTCTGATGAAGCACAATGGAATTCAGGTAAAGAAATGGAAGGTGGCAATATTGGACACAGACCTCCTCTTAAGGGTGGTTATTTCCCCGTTCCTCCAGTCGATTCTTCACATGATATTCGTTCGGCAATTTGTTTAACTTTAGAAGCTTTAGGTACTGTTGTTGAAGCACATCATCATGAAGTTGCCACTGCAAACCAATGTGAGGTCGCTACTCGTTTTAACAGCCTTACTCAAAAAGCTGATGAATTACAAATTTTAAAATACGTCATTCATAACGTAGCTCATAATTATGGTAAGACGGCTACATTTATGCCTAAACCTTTAGTGGGGGATAACGGTAGCGGTATGCACTGTCATCAATCGTTAAGTAAAGATGGTGTTAACTTATTCTCAGGGGATCAATATGCTGGTCTATCTGATACTGCGCTCTACTACATTGGTGGTATTATCAAGCATGCTCGTGCGTTGAATGCGTTTACCAATCCTTCAACAAACAGTTATAAGCGTCTGGTTCCAGGATTTGAAGCTCCAGTATTATTAGCGTACTCTGCCAGAAACCGGTCAGCTGCAATTCGTATACCGCATGTAAATAATCCCAAGGCACGCCGTATTGAAGTACGTTTCCCTGATCCAACTGCAAATCCTTATTTGGCATTTTCTGCAATGATGATGGCTGGACTTGATGGCATTCAGAAGAAAATTCATCCAGGTCAACCCATGGATAAAGATCTTTATGATTTGCCTCCCGAAGAGCTTGTTGATGTTCCAACTGTATGTTCTTCTTTGGAGCAGGCTATGGAGCATTTGGAAGCAGATTATGAGTTCTTATTGCATGGTGATGTGTTCAGCAGAGACTTCATCAATAATTATATTTCAATGAAGAAAAAAGAAATCACTAAAATCAGAAGTTTGACTCATCCTTATGAATTTGAGCTATATTATAGTCTTTAAGGAACGTATTGATGAATAAACTACTTCTTGCTGTTACCTGTATGTTATTGATTTGCGCCTCTTATGCGCAAATCTATAAATGGATTGACAGTCAGGGAGTAGTGCACTTTAGTGATCGACCTCATCCGGGTTCTGAGCAGTTAAAGATCCCGGATGCTCAAGGCTACACTCCACCTGTTAAGCAATCAGGTAGTGACACTCAAAATCAGGAGAAGAAAGATACATCCACTTCTGAAGAACATAAATATACTAAAATTGCGATTTTACAACCTCTTAACGAGTCAACTATTCGTAATAACCAAGGCTATGTCGTTGTATCTGTTGAATTAGAACCTGCTTTGGTACAAGGTGATAATTTGCAATTGATTTTTGATGGTGCGCCTTTGGGTGATCCTCAACCGAATCTTTTATTTCAATTAAATGGAATCTATCGAGGAAAGCATACATTAGCTGTTCAGGTAATAAATTCTGAGGGTGAAGTACTTCTTACCAGTGACAGTATCACGATATTTATGCACAGACCTCGAGTTGGTATGGTTCAAGGGACTAGGAAAAATAATACCAAAAATCTGGCTCAGCACAGTAATTAATTGATTCTCGATGTTTGAATTTATATCAGAACAGTATTCATAACCCTTTTATATTTATTTACAGAATGGAATTTTCAAGTATTAGACTTTTACTGTTACTATAAGTTTTTTGCTGAAAGACTTTTTATTTGAGAATTAGTGATGAATGCAGATAAAGAACTGATTTCAAAAAAGAAAACGATGCGTACCAGTATTCCTGAATTGAATGAAAAAACAGAATGCATTGTTGCCAGGAGTGACAAAATTATTCTCAGTGCTCATGCTATTTTTGAAGGAATAGGGATAGCTGGCCTTATTTCTGCTGCATTTTGGTACACTACCGCTCCTATGGCTCCAGACGGCTTTAAAGGTCCCATTTCAACCTATACAATCGCAATAACAACAATTATCTCCCTGTTTTTAGCGATTCCTATTGCCTATTATGGTTTTAAAAGATTAGTAACTGATATAGACAGTTTATATTTAAGTTTATCATTAGAAATTAAAGAGTTTATTAATTCACATGACGAAATAATTTACGAATTATTGAAATTAAGAAGCTTGTTTCTGAATGATTCAGAATTCAAAAGGCATGTAAAGCATTTAGTAGAACAGCATCATATGGTGATTACGGACACGTTTATTTTATCTGTCTGTCATCAATACAATGAACTTAAAGATCTCCGTTTTAATATTAAATGGCAGCCACCAATCAGATTGAATTTAAGCGATCCGATGGATAGTAATCAGTTTGATTCGGTTTCTATTTTGGAACTCTTTAAGGTTCAGGAATTAACTTATAACAAATCAATCAGAAAAGCTCTATTAGAGTTTATCAATCGTTATATTAAAGACAATGAGGTTACTTTTGAGTCTGTAATTCATGACACCTACCAGCATATTCCTAATATTGGGCGATTGAGGGCTATTGTTTATGGTACAGCTTCGGGTGTAGCGTGTACTGAAGTACTGCTCAGCATAGGATGGACAGTAGCTTCAATACTTATAGGAGTTAAAGCGATTGCTCCTGTTTCTAATTTCTCCTGGATTGTGTTTGCTGTATGTTCCATAATTCTTGGTTTTATTTTTGGTATAGGAATGGGATACAGTCGCCATAAGCAAAAAACAAATCAATTGCTGCATTCGAGGTTAAAACAGAGAAATTCACTGCTTACAACAAGCAGGGACTACATTATTAATTTGATTACTGAAAAGATATTCGCCCACCAAGGTAAAGAGCATAAGGTTTATTGACCCGATCGATGGTGACGTACAGCGGTTTGTCAACAGACCCTAACAAAGTCGTTTAACTATATAAATTCCAGCTTGGTGTTTTTTCTAAATACTGATAGATTACGTATCGATTTAATTGCTACTTACAGGTATATACGCAATGTTTACACTTCTGTCACCTGCAAAAAAAATGTTAACCATATCCAAACCCTACACTGATGAAACTACGGATCCTGTGTTGATCAAGAACACCCTAAAACTGGCTAAAATTATGAAATCCAAGTCAATCGAAGAGATTGCACAATTAATGGATTTATCCAGGGATCTTGCTGTTTTGAATTATGAGCGATACCAGCAGTTTCAATTCAAAGACGTTTCTGTTTCACATTCCTATCCAGCTGTATATTTATTTCAAGGGGATGTGTATCAAGGATTAGTAGCAAATACCTGGAAGAATGAAGATTTAGAGTATTCACAATCTCATCTGGGAATTTTATCGGGTCTTTATGGACTTTTAAGACCCATGGATAGAATCCAGCCTTACAGACTGGAAATGGGTGTTCATTTAGTTAATCCTAAAGGGAATAATCTTTATGAGTTTTGGCGCGAACCGATTACCAAGGCTTTAAATGAACGATTAGCTTCTGAATCTAATCCTGTTCTTATCAATTTGGCATCAACTGAATATTTTAAAGCAGTTGACATTAAAAAAATCAAATTTCCCATTGTTACCATTAATTTTTATGAGCATAAAAATAATGAAACTAAAATGATAGGTATCTATGCTAAAAAGGCACGGGGGATTATGGCGAAGTATTTGATGCACAATAGAGTGGATACTGTAGAACAGATAAAAAATTTTTCTGATTCGGGATACAGATATAATGAGAAAACTTCTTCAGAACACCACTTGGATTTCATTAGAGAACACTAGAGGTTGTTGACAATTCATCTTGAATAGCCTACTTCCCGCGCATAAAGCGCGGAACGTAGACTTTAGAATTAATGGTCAACAGAGCCTAGTACAACGACGCACTGAATCTTCTAATGATTAATCAGCTAACGGTTGCGAGCAGTTTATGTGGAATTTAACGAGTCGGATTCATCAATTGAATCATTTTCCAAATGATGGAGTAGTGTGTTATGCCAAAAGAGATGATGAGTTAGGATGTGGTATCAGTGGGTCAAAAATACGAAAATACTCCAGTTTAATGCCTTATTTAATTAATCAAGGGATTAAGCATCTAATCATTATCGCAGGCCCTCAGTCCAATAATTTGCTTGCGGCTCTTCAATTGGCCAGAGAGAATCAATTAAAGGTTACCGCATTTTTAATTAAACCCAGAACTACAGAGATTCAGGGTAATTATAAATTAAGTCGATTGTTTTTAGACGAGCAGGAAATTATCTGGGTGAACAGGGAAGAATGGCTTAATGTAGATGAACTTGCCAATACCTATCTGAATGAACTTAAGGAACCTGGATTTGTACTCACAGAGGGTGCCAGTGTCGCGGCAGCAATGGATGGGGCGTTAAGTATCGCTACAGATATACTCCATAATGAAGAAACATCAGGTGTCATTTTTCAACACATCTTTGTCGATGCAGGTACGGGTTTTTCTGCTGCAGCATTAATTAAAGGCTTGACCGAATTAAAGCATCAAGCATCGATTCATGTGCTTTTATTGGCTGATGATGAAAGAACCTTTAGATTAAAACTGAATGATTGGATCGGATCAATACCACCACAGGTAGATTGTTTTTATCCGGATACAGCGAAATCATTCGGTTCTTTAAATCAAATGATTAAACTTGAAATCAGACGTCTGGCACGAGAAGAAGGGATACTGGCTGATCCCATATATTCCGCAAAATTATTTCATTCAGCGAGAATTTATATTAAGAATATGAACTTGAAAGGTAATGTTTTGATTATTCATTCAGGTGGAACATTAACAATGGCTGGATTTGAATTGTAGTGTGTTGATTGAAGATTTTGCTGTTACTCTTCAATAACCCAGGAATCTATTATCCCAAACGCTATGAGTGGGCCTGGATATCGAGATCAACTTCACAGCGTTCAGGATGTTGAAATTTCCAGATATATCGAGAGTTTACTGCATCAACGGCTCAAGCCAATGTATTAAAATCACATTAATTCCCATTCACCCCTTGAAATTCAATAATATACCCTTATATGGATCTCATTATTTAGTTAATGAGTAACAGGAGATCGGATAATGGTTAGTAAACAACAAACAATGGGTTTTCAAACCGAAGTAAAGCAGATGCTTCATTTGGTTGTCCATTCATTATACAGCAATAAAGAAATTTTCCTCAGAGAGTTAATATCCAATTCATCTGACGCATTAGATAAATTACGATTTTTAGCCCTTTCTAATAGTTCACTTTTTGAAAATGATTCTGATTTAAAAATTACACTTCAGGTGAATGAAAAACTTAAAACCATTACGATTAGTGATAATGGGATCGGTATGAGTTGGGATGAGGCAGTTGAAAACCTCGGTACTATAGCTAAATCCGGTACTAAAGAATTTATGAGTCAATTAACAGGTGAGAATGCCAAAGATTCACAGTTGATTGGTCAATTTGGAGTGGGTTTTTATTCAGCATTTATTGTGGCGGATAAAGTAACAGTAAAAAGCCGACGCGCTGGTTTAAAGCCAGAAGAAGGAATTGTTTGGGAATCTACTGGTGATGGCGAATTTACTATTGGCTATGAGAAAAAAGCATCTCGTGGTACAGAAATAATCTTGCACTTGAAAGATGAAAATGATGAGTTTCTTAGTAATTGGAGAATTCGTAGCATAATCAGTAAATATTCGGATCATATTTGCTGGCCTATAGAAATGAAAAAAATCTCTGAGGACGACAAAGAATCCAAAGAATTTGAAACAGTAAATAAAGCCACTGCATTATGGACAATGCAAAAGTCCGACATTAGTGATGAGGAGTATAAATTACTCTACAAGCATATTTCCCATGATTATATGGATCCGCTTTCCTGGTCTCATAATCATGTTGAAGGGAAACATGAATACATCACTCTACTTTATATACCTAGCCATGCACCTTATGATTTATGGCAGCATGAAGTAAAACATGGTTTGAAACTTTATGTTAAACGCGTATTTATAATGGATGACGCGACTCAGTTTTTACCCCGATATTTACGATTTGTTAAGGGTATAGTTGATGCCAGCGATTTGCCGTTGAATGTATCACGTGAAATTTTACAGGATAACAAACAAGTCGAAAGCATCCGCGCGGCCTGTACTAAACGTATTTTAGCTCTGTTAGAAAAAATGAGTACCAATGATAAGGAAACGTATCAAAAATTCTGGAATGAATTCGGATTGGTACTCAAAGAGGGGCCTGTAGAAGATTTTGCTAATAAAGAAGCGATTTCCAAGTTATTACGTTTTGCCACAACTCTGAGTGGATCAGAGAAGCAGGAAGTAACTTTGGAGGAATATGTTGCTCGTATGAAGGAAGGCCAGGATAAAATCTATTACATCACCGCATCCAGTTATAATGCGGCGAAGAATAGTCCACATCTGGAAATATTCAAGAAAAAGGGCATCGAAGTATTGCTATTAAGCGATAAAATTGATGAGTGGCTTGTCGGTTATATGAATGAGTTTGAAGGTAAAAAACTGCAATCCATTTCTAAAGGAAAAGTTGAGTTTAATGATGATGAATCAACCGATCACATTAAAGAACAGGAAAAAACTCTAGAGCCTGTAATTAAACACATTAAAACCATTTTGAATGAGCGGGTAAAAGATGTATTGATTACCAACAGATTAACCGACTCTCCCGCATGTATTATTGCTGACGAACAGGATATGGGTTTGGAAATGCAAAGGATATTACAAGCTGCAGGTCAGCAAGTACCTACCAGCAAACCCATTTTCGAGATTAATCCTGAACATCCATTGATTAAACGTCTGCATGATATTCAAGATGACAGCCAATTTGAGTTGTGGGTGACTATGCTGTTTGAACAGGCTGTTTTAGCTGAAGGAGGACAGTTGGATAATCCTGCTGATTTCGTTAATCGTGTGAATAAGTTGCTGGTTTCATCGTAGTCTTGAAAAGTAGCGTGTATTTTTGTATCTCTCAGGTCTCGTTTCGAGCTTGAGAGATTTTTATTTATTAAAAATGCACTTTGATTAATCTAAAATTGCAATTTTTATAAGATCGTCATCCTCGCGAAGGCGGGGATCCATCCTAAAATTTAGCACAATGCTACTTTTTTGCATGGATCCCCGCCTTCGCGAGGATGACGTATAAAAAGTGAGGATCGTTCAAGACTTGCTCGCGGGATTTAGTTCGATCTTGATAAATACATTATGTGCGTCAATGAGTCTGAATCTCTGGGTCGCGGGGCGTTGAGAATAGTTTAATGAATTGTCAACACACCTTAGTACAACGATTTACTAATTCTGTCCTGTGACGAACAGACTAAGAGGGATACTCATAGAATCATCTCGCTAAAGATGCAATGCCAAATCCCATCGATGCCCATCTACTGTATAAATCTGTAATTGATAGGCTCCTGGCAGGAGTTTTTTTCCCTTTGAAAAGAGCAAACTAATTTCTGCTTTTGCACTTTCAGGAGCAACAAGGCCATACATCCCTACCTTAACTTGATTGTACGCGTATACATTGTTAATAGCTGTTCTGGGTAGGACACGAAGTTGGCTTGCGGTCCAAGACCTAACGATATTTTGTGTGGCATCCAACAATTCAATACGTGTGATATAAATAGGAACCACACTGGGACCTCCATCTACATACATCTTAAAGCGCACAGAATGTGCATCTAAAGTACCGTCATATAATGAAAGATGAAACAGGTCTGGATTTACTGGACCAGCATGATAGCGAGAAAAAACGGATCCACGATAATAATCATACGTTCCTACGGTAAAAAGTACCGTGAATATAAAACATCCGAGGGCTACTCGTTTTATTGTCTCTAAAGACCATGGACCACTTCCCAAAAATAAAAACCAACGTTTGTGCAACAATTGGGGGTAACGCTGAGTCATCCAGCTATCGATAGAGTAAACAGATCCTCCAGTCATGAATAAAGTCAAACCCATAGACAAATTAGAAACGGCCATGGTCCATTCATCCATACAAGTTGACCCCTGCCAGCCAAACAATACCATCAAAATAACGCTGATAAATACAGTTACCATCGATGCAGCACGAGTGAAAAATCCAAAAATCAGCCCTAAACCACTGAGCAACTCAATCAAACTGAACGCAATAATCGCTAGATACAATAAAGTAAAATGTTGTAATAAAAAACTAATCAAGTGACCTGTATCAAACAACACTCCTGGCATAGTACTTTGTAATTTATTAGCCATCCATTGAGGTGCATAAGGATCAAGTTTTTGCGGATCATAAATAAAGCGCCTTGATCCACCTCCCCAAAAAATCCACCCTTGCACAAATCGAATACAAAGAATTCCCCATCCAAGGATTTGCCAGTTTAATGACTTAGTAGAATGAGTTTTATGATTTTCCATTATCAATCTGTAATTGTATGTCTTATTATCATGATGCCCTAATTAGAAAATAAAGATAGGTCTTGAATGAAAATTCAGCAATAACATCAGTCCGGACAACGTTATCCCGAATGTGTGGAGGATATCCAGATTAAGGCACAGAGCCATTTTTAGACTTACAATCCGTTTCGCACCAGGGATGACAAGCCTTAACCAAACGGTAATGCCTCTTGGAGGGCAGGTACTGAATTTATTTCCCAGATATTTTAGATAAAAAAAAGGCTCGTTAAACGAGCCTATCGCGAATAAAATATATCTTATTCGTCAGTCAAGCGAAAATACTTGGTGCCGAAATAACGTTGTAATTTCTTCCTGATTGTACCACGGCTGATTCCTAACATCTTAGCAGCTTGCAATTGATTGCCACGGCGTTTTTCCATAACAGCCTGAAGTAAAGGTGGCTCAACTTCTGACAATATCATGTCATAGAGATCATCAATTGATTTTGTTTTATTTTCGGCAAGAAAGCGGGTGACCAAACTGTACACTAAATCTTGTAAACCTTGTTCTTGTTTGGTACTTTGAGTAGTCGCTTGTGTATCAATGACATTCATCTTAACTTCCTTATTATTAATTAAATCATACAGTCCAATTGCTTACACGTATTAATGAAAGCAAAATTAATTGTACATGAAGGCTAATTGATTATCTAGATTTTCCAACTAAAACTATGCATTTTATTAGGACAATTCACTCTCTACAAGTTCAAACAGCGAGCAGTCGGATTTTTTTAAAGACAAAGACTCTTTTAAAGCAGACAGTTGATTTATCATTTTATCCGGTTGCTTCGGATCGTGATGAAAATCTGAAATATATCGAGATAATTCAATGGCGTTACAATCATATTGCAAGAACTCGGGAACCATCATTTTATTGACCAGAAGATTGCATAAACCAAGAAACTTAACTTTAATCAGAAGCATTGCCATGTGATAGGTTAAGAATGAGGATTTATAGATAATGCACATGGGTTTTTCGAGAAGGGCGCATTCGAGTGAAGCGGTTCCAGAAGCAACGATTACAAAGTTGGCTGCAGCCATGCATTCGATAGCTTTTCCTTTAATAAAGGTCACCGGTAGATTCAATCCTGTAAAATAGGAAGTAATTTTATCTGCGTTAATAGTACCGGCAATTGGGATAACAAAATGAATGCCAGGGTCTTTTTGATGGATTAGTCTGGCAGTGTCTCTAAGAACAGGCATATGACGTTCTATTTCATGTGTACGGCTACCTGGAAGTAAAGCAAAGATACGTGCATCCCTAGGCAGTTCTAATGTTGCTCTGCTGGAAAGTGTATCGGTACTATGCGACATTTTTTCTACCAGGGGATGACCGACAAAGCTTACTGGTACACCTGCTTTTTCATAAATGGCTTTTTCAAAAGGCAAAATCACGGCCATTCTATCAATACATTCTTTGATTGTATGAATGCGATTTGCTTTCCAGGCCCAAATTTGTGGGCTGATATAATAGAGTATTTTAAGCCCTAATTCCTTCTTGGCATACTTGGCTAATCTTAAATTAAAACCCGGATAATCGACAAGAATTAACAAATCAGGCTTTTGTGTTACAAGATGTTTTTTAATAGTATTTAACGCGTTACGGATAATATTTAAATAGCGTACAACCTCAGTTAAGCCAGTAACACCATAACGTGCAAGATCAGATACCAATTCAGCACCCGCCTCCTGCATGTGTTTACCACCAATTCCACTGATGCGTATATCTGGATAAGCAGCTTTTAACTGTTTAATCAGAGCGGATGCATGGATATCGCCAGATTCTTCACCTGCAATAATTACAATGTGTTTAGCTTTCTGCATAACGTTCAGTGAGATTATTATGAATTAGCGCCGTTATTTGCTCCGCTGTTTCAAGAGCATAACGTCCTTCTTCTCCAGTAACCAATGGTTGACTGTCCTGTTCAATACAGTTGACAAAGGCTTTTATTTCTTCCAATAAAGCATCGCCTTTTTCAAACTCCTGGGAGACGCTGGTAATATCAGGAATACCAGGAAACATTTCACCATTCCCTTTTTTAAAAACAGCGAATTGCTTTTTATGATAATCAATAGAAATATAAGAGTTGTGTTGAAAGATTCGTGTTTTACGTTCTGTTTTAAAACTGATGCGGCTGGCTGTTACATTGGCGACGCAATGGTTTTCAAAGGTAATTCTGGCGTTGGCAATATCAATTGCCTTGGTTAATATGGGTGTACCCTGGGCAACAATAGAAGTGATTGGGCTTTTTACCATGTTCTGAATAATATCAATGTCATGGATCATTAAATCCAATATGACGTTTACATCTGTTCCCCGAGGATTGAACGGAGCCAGACGTTCTGATTCAATAAATAAGGGGATTTCCAGATAAGGATCCACCGCAAGCCGGGCAGAATTGAATCGCTCCAGATGTCCAACTTGTAATTTGGCGTTATGAATAGCAGCAATATGTATTAACTCTTCCGCCTGAGCTACTGTTTCGGTGATTGGCTTTTCGACTAATACATGTATGCCTTGTTCTAAAAAGGCTTTTGCAATTTCAAAATGTCTGTTTGTAGTGGCTGCTATATTTACGGCATCTACTTTACCAAATAAATCACGGTAATCAAAAAATGGAGTAACATTAAGCTCCTGTGCTACTGCTTTACTTACATCAGAGTTAACATCACAAACGCCAACTAATTCAGCATTCGGAATTGATTGATATTTTTGTGCATGAAATCGACCTAGATAGCCGACACCAACTACTGCGCATCGAATTTTACTCATTGCTAATCATTTGATAATTATTTGTACGCATGATCGCATTTCTTAGGTGATAAATCAATTTTATCTAGGTATTATCTTACATCTTACTATTAGCAGAGAGCAATGCAATGGATTTTGATAATGCACTATTGTTGGCGGGAGTGGACGAAGTAGGTCGTGGTCCATTAGCAGGGGCTGTTATTACCGCGGCAGTGATTTTAAAAGAACCTATTGAAGGACTGGCTGACTCAAAGAAACTGAGTGAGAAGAAACGAAAGCTGTTGTCGTTACAAATTCAGGAAAAGGCTTTGGCTTTTGCTTATGGGCGTGCTGAAGCAGAGGAAATTGATGAGTTGAATATACATCATGCTACCTTACTGGCAATGCAGCGTGCTATAGAAGCCTTGCCTATTCAACCTGAAGCCGTTCTGGTGGATGGCATACATATTCCAAAAATCAGTATCCCTTGCAAAGCGATTGTGCAGGGAGACAGTTTAATTCCCGCGATTAGCGCAGCCTCCATATTGGCGAAGGTATTACGTGACGAGGAAATGGAAGAACTAGATAAAATATACCCCGGATATGGCTTTGCTGGCCATAAAGGGTATCCAACTGTTGCGCACCGAGAGGCTTTGATTCGCCTGGGTCCATGTATGATTCATAGACGAAGCTATGCACCGGTTGCCGCGTTGCTTTGACTGTAATTATTCACCACAACTCAAGATAAAGTCATATTTGGCTCATCTTGGGATTAATGCTCTCTAATAAATGCTCACATCGCCATCTATACTGTGCTTTTTAGAGAGTTTTTCGCTTAATCAGCACTCAAATCTGACTTTTTATCAAGGTTCGAACTCTATGGTGAAAAGATAACTTTGGCTTATATTCTTCTAGGGTGTGTTGACAATTCATCTATTTATTTCCAACGTCCCGCGACTTGTTCGCGGGATCCAGAGATCGAGTATCATTAACAAACATAATGTATTCATCAAGATCGAACGGGATCCCGCGAACAAGTCGCGGGACGTCGAAGTCGGAATTGTCAACAGATCCTAATATGCTGATTGGTTTAATTCAGGCTGTTAAACAAAATCCGATGTGAGCTGATTGACATTAATATCCCAAAACTGGCTAAAAAGGTTACCATTGCAGTACCACCATAACTGACCAGAGGAAGAGGGATACCTACAACAGGAATGATTCCCATGACCATGCCGATATTAACAAAACCAGATAAAAAGAAGGACATGGCGAGACTGGCCGCAAGCAATCGGGTAAATGTAGTTTGAGCATTGCTGGCGATATTCAAGCTTCTAAGTGAAATCAAAACAATGAGGGCAATAATCGCAAACCCTCCTGCAAATCCAAATTCTTCACCACTTACAGCAAAGATAAAGTCTGTCGCATGTTCTGGTAAAAAATTCAAATGTGACTGGCTGCCTTCCAACCAGCCTTTACCCATAAGCCCACCAGAGCCAATAGCTATTTTTGATTGGATAATATGATAGCCTGAACCCAGAGGATCCTGTTCCGGATCAAGAAGGGTATAAACACGTTGCTTTTGATAGTCATGCATTACATGCCATACAACTGGAACCGCCAAGCCCATAAGAACGACAAGCAATAAAATAAATTTAAAACGAATTCCAGCGAGGAATACCACACACAATCCTGCAGCCGCTACCATTATCGCCGTCCCCAAATCTGGTTGTTTGGCGATTAACAGTGCAGGAATAAAAATGATTATGGAAGCAACAGATATCGATCTGATACTTCCGGGATGAGCCTGTCGGTCAAAGTACCAGGCCGCCATCATGGGGACAGCAAGTTTCATTATCTCGGAAGGTTGGAAGCGGAACAGCCCCAACTCGAGCCAACGTTGCGCTCCTTTACCAATTTTACCCATTAACATTACAGCCAGGAGTAGCCCTAAACCAATACCATAGATCCATGGAGTCCAGATCTTGTATTTATGAGGGGGAATAAAGCCGAGAACCAGCATAATCAAAGTGGCGATTATGAGTCTCATGGACTGACGTAAAATCATGCCCATATTCGCATTGGATGCGCTATAGAGTATTAAAAGACCAAAAGTAATTAAAGTCAGTAACAAACCCAACAATGGAAAATCCATATGCAAAGCTTTTGCTGTAAATCGATATACGGGTTTAGAATGATGTCTGTTCATGGATTCACTTTAATTGGATGTATTTGGTAATAGGCGTCCAGGACTTTACGAGCTACTGTTGATGCAATGACATCATTTTCTACTACCACCGCAATAGCTATGTCCGGTTTGTCCACGGGGGTAAAGGCGATAAATAACGAATTATCTCGAAGTGCTTCCGGGATGTCTTCATATTTAGTTTTTTCATATTGTCTTCCACTGAATACTTGCGCTGTTCCAGTTTTTCCGGCAACAGGGTACGGTGGATTGCGGCCAAATCGATATCCAGTTCCTTCGTTACTGGTCAATACATTATGCATGGCATCGGCTACCACATCCCAATTGGATTCATCTTTAAGATAAACAGGGTATTCTTCAACGGGTTTGTATTCATCAATTTCACCGTTATCACTATTGACTGTTTTAGTGAGTAAATGAGGTTTGAATCGTTGTCCATGCTGGCTTAATGAAGCTGTGGCATTAGCCATTTGTAGAGGAGTTGCTAACATGAAACCTTGGCCAATTGCTGAGATTAACGTATCACCGGGGTACCAGGAAACACCTTTAGTTTGTTTTTTCCAGCGTGCACTGGGAATGATTCCATTGGCTTCTTCATGGAGATCCACATGGGTTAATTGACCCAAGCCAAATTTAACCAACATGTCTTCTATATTGGCTATTCCCATTTTATGGCCGAGTTGATAAAAATACGTATCACAAGAGACAGTAATCGCTCGTTTAAAGTTAATAACTCCATGACCTGTTTTTTTCCAATCACGGTATACATGACTGGCTGTAGGCAGTTTGAATTTACCTGGATCCCAGATTTCAGTGGCTGTAGTCACAAAGCCTTTATCCAAACCGGCCAATCCTACAAACGGTTTAATTGTTGAGGCAGGAGGATATACTCCGCGTACCGCTCGATTAAATAGAGGTCTTTGCAACGCATTGGATAAAATTTTATAATCCTTTGTGCTTACCCCACCGACAAAGATATTAGGATCAAAACTGGGAGAACTCACCATCGCCAATATTTCACCATTGTGAGAATTAATGACGACTACAGCGCCGCGTTTATCTTTAAGTGCGTTATAGGCGGCCTCCTGCAGTCTCACATCAAGGCTGAGGTAGAGTTTGGCGCCTGAATGAGGATTCACTTTGTTGATGACTCGAAGTGTACGCCCACTGACATCAGTTTCAGTCATTTGGTAGCCTACTTTGCCATGAAGTATATCTTCATAGTATTTTTCAACACCTGCTTTACCGATGAAATTGGTTGCTCGGTAATTGGTAGGATCCACTTTCTTTAATTCGTCAATATTGATTCTGCCTACATAACCTAATGCGTGGGCTGTCATTTCACCCAGTGGATAATGGCGCATTAATCGAGCCTTGATACTCACTCCTTTAAAGTGGTATTGATTGATTGCAAACACAGCCACTTCTTCCTGGCTTAACTTGAGCTTGATTGGAATGGGTACGAAGGAGCGGTTTTGTGATCGCGCACGATTAAATGTTTCTATATCATCATCAGTAATAGAAGGAAGTAATTCACGAAGTTTAGCCAGAGTTTTTTTCATGTCACTCACATGCTCTGGAATTATTTCGAGTACATAAACCGGAACGTTCTCTGCAAGTAATACTCCATTCCGGTCAAGAATCACGCCTCTGGGTGGCGCTATAGGAATAATACTCATTTGATTTTTTAAAGACAGGGTTTGATAGCGCTTGAATTCTGATATTTGCAGATAAGCTAATCTAAGAACCAATATTAATGACAAAATAATTAATATAGCCACTAATAAATTAAGCCTGAAACGCTGATTTTGTGATTCTGCTCGATAATTTTTGAACGACTGATTCAGAGGCATCGCACACAGTAAAGTTTAGGGTACAAACCAAAGTGCTGATAGTAACTTAAAATGGACTTATTTACCAATCCCTATTTATGATATGGATGGTTATTAATGATAGTCCAGGCTCGATATAAGGTTTCTAATAAAATAATTCGAACCAATGGATGCGGGAGTGTTAGTTTGGATAAGGACCAACGTTCATCACTGAGCCGAAGGATCTCACTGGTAAGTCCTTCGGGACCACCAATGATGAAACAAAAATGGCTGGAGATCTGTTGTAACTGGGAAATTTTTATGGATAAGTCTTCACTGCTGAAGCTTTTTCCTTCAATATCCAGAGCAATAATACGTGCCCCGCTAGGTAATGCTTCACGGATCATGGCGGATTCTTTTTCCATGATTCGTGATAGATCAGATGATTTGCTCCGACTAATTAGAGGGATTTCAATAACTTTTAACTGAATGCCATCTTTGAATCGTTTGATGTAATCATTTGAGCCTTTGACTACCCAGTCAGGCATTTTATTACCCAGGGTAATGACTGTAATTTTTAGCATATAGAGTTCAGGAACCTGGTTGCTCTTCCCACAATCCTTCAAGATTATAAAATTGTCTGCTTTCAGCTTGCATTACGTGAAGGATGAAGTCTCCAAAATCAATCAAAGCCCAATCACCACTTTCCAGCCCAGTAGAACTGAGAGCAGGTAAGCCAGACATCTTCATATCGTCCATTACTTTTTGAGCTATAGCTTTTACATGGCGTGATGCACGACCAGATGCAATGATCATATAGTCAGTAATGGTTGTTTGTTTATGGACATCAATCACTTTGACATCTATAGCCTGGATGTCTTCGAGTGATTTCAATAAGGTATTTAACATAAGGTTCTGATCAGACATAGGTGTGTTAATCTTCCATCAAAAAGCGCCAAATGATATCAGCAAATGGTTTATATAAAAAGGGTTAATCTTCATTATTCTGATACCTGAATATCAGTTAACAAAAATTTTATGACTGCAAACAGAACCAGACATCCTAGTGTTGCAACAAAAAGGATGCTTAACTGTTGAGTAAATGCTGCGGAATACAGCGATTTAAGCACGGCGATATCCGTTTCGCCTGGCGGAATGGCCGTTAAAGATGCTAATTTTCCAGACAGAAATCCACCAATTCCAAGTGACACGAAAAATATTCCTATCATTGTGCTTACTTTATTTTTATCTGCAAGAACGGTTATTGCTGATAAACCTACTGGGGAAAGGAATAGTTCAGCCAACGAAATCATTAGATAAGCTGGAATAATAAGTAGTGGCGATAATAAAATGGCTTTATTACTAAAGGTGCTTACTATTGCAATAATGGAGTAGGCTATAGTCATGAAGATCATGGCCAGTACGAATTTTTTTCCCGTACTTAATCCGCGCTCAATCAGATTGAGATGATGATGTTTTTTAGCTAAAAAATAGCCAATAATGAGCATTCCAATACTTTGTATCGTAATGTAATAGGGCGGCGGGAATTGAATACCATATAAAGTGGGTTGCACTACTCGGGAAATAAAGAGAGTCAATGACATGAACATTTGGAAATAAAAAGCCCAAAACATCACCGATATAATACACAGTAATCCAATGACCAATGTTTGACGCGCTTGATTGGAGTCTTCTCGATTCACAGAGTATAAAATATATACTGCTGAAAATAACACGACTAAACCAAACATTAAATTCGCCAGTTTGGGATAATTCAGGATATAGAACGATAAAGCCCATAACCCAGTCATTAAGATGACCGCAAGCACAATATTTTTGAACTCAAAAACGAAAGGATTATAGTCTTTTATTTTATATTGATGGACGCCATACAGAAAGACCATAAAGGCAATAATCATTCCTATTGCCGCGCTGATAAAGGAGCCTGACCAACCAAATAGTTCAGTTAACTGGCTAGGTAGGGTAGTACCTAAAATAATACCGGTTGTTATTCCCATATAAAAAATAGTGAACCCGCTTTCCCTTCTTGGTGAACCTACAGGGTATTCATTACCTAGAAGTGAGGAAATATTAGGCTTCAATAGCCCGGTTCCAACAGCGACACCTGCCAGGGATGAGGTCAGTGCAAGGTTATTATCCAGAATTGATAAAAGACAATAACTCAAAAATAAAACGAATGCTCCGAGTAATGTAGCTCTTTTTTGGCCAATCAGTTTGTCAGCAATCCATCCACCGACTAAAGGTGAGAGGTAGGTGAGTGCCGTAAAAGAACCAACCAGAGCATAAATTTGTTTATCCTGCCATTTAAAATGAAAGGCCAGATACAATGCTAATAATGACTGCACCACGTAAAAGCCGTATCGCTCCCACATTTCTGTAGCAAAAAATATGCGTAATGATTTTGGATGTTTATCAGTTTGATTTAACACGGTTCACACAATTTTGTTTTAGTTACTTTCAAGTATAACATAGTGTGAAACATAGTGACTACTAACTATTCATTAGGGTGAATTTTACGCCAGTATCGACAGGAGTTCTTGCCATTTTTTCTCATTTGATTGATATTATATCTAGTGATGGCAAATTTTGAGGATTGAACAAAACAATCCGTTTATGTGGAATAGGGAATGCCGCAATATACTTACACGGCTCGTGATCAAAATGGTAAAGCACTATCTGGACAGCGTAACGCTGCGAATCCAGAAGAGCTTGCTAACCAACTCATAGCGGATAATCTTATTCCAATTGATATCTCAATTTCAACGGCAACGAGCTCGACTCCGGCCAAACAAAAAGTTAAATGGTTCGAATCTAAAGTACCTCAATCTGAACTCCATATGTTTTGCAGACAAAT
The DNA here is from genome assembly GCF_001467955.1 of Legionella quateirensis. Classification (GTDB taxonomy): domain Bacteria; phylum Pseudomonadota; class Gammaproteobacteria; order Legionellales; family Legionellaceae; genus Legionella; species Legionella quateirensis. The sequence goes on from NZ_LNYR01000012.1 coordinate 27,467, forward strand.
GTATTCATTGCTCCATGCGGGAATTCCTCTAGCTACCTCAGTAGAGCGACTGTCTGAAACAACTCATAACACAACCTTATCTGAAGCTTTGATTCAAATTCTACATACTTTAAATAAAGGCACATCACTTCATGTTGCTATGGCACAATATCCAAATATATTTACCGACTTTTTTTTAAATTTGATAATTGTTGGGGAAAATACAGGAAATCTGGACAAAATTTTCTTGCATCTTGCTGATTATCTTGAACTTGAAGTAGACATTACCAAAAAGGTAAAAACTGCCTTACGTTATCCAACTATGGTAATCGTCGCGATAGTGGTTGCGTTAATCATTATTAATGTCTTTGTTATACCTTCATTTGCAAAGTTGTATGCCAGTTTCCAAAGTCAGTTGCCATTACCAACTCGTATTCTAATGGCCAGCTCCAATTTTATATTGAGCTATTGGTACTTAATGATTGGTTTTGCTGTACTTACTATTTTGGGGATTCGTGCTTATGTAAAAACGGATTCAGGGGCGATGTTCTGGGGACGATTACAACTGAAGATTCCAATAATAGGCTGGCTGATACATCGTATTCTTCTTGCTCGATTCGCGCGCTTGCTTGCATTGGTTTTACGGGCCGGTATCCCTGCTGTCGAGGGCATTCAGATGGTTGGGGCTTCAACAGGGAATCTTTATGTTGCAAATAAAATCAAGTCTGTTACCGATTTAATCGTTCGGGGTAATACAATTTCTGCTGCCATCACTCAAACAGAGCTTTTTCCGCCTTTAATTATTCAGATGATTAGCCTTGGTGAAGAAAGTGGAACGATAGACGAATTACTGGATGAAGTTGCAGAATATTATCAACGGGAAATCAATTATGACATTGTCCGATTAAGTGATGCTATCGAACCGATTTTACTGGTTGTGATGGCGGGTATGGTATTAATCCTTGCTCTTGGTGTTCTTTTGCCAATGTGGAGCATGGCTAGTTTGATACAGAAACGATGATTAACTTAGGACGATCCTATGAATTTACACGAATGCATCTGGCAATCGTTCTTTGTTTGATTGCAGTATTGGTGGGTACTCTCTTACGTTATTTTGAAGTGCTTGAAGCTACGGTAGAAAGAACTACTGTAAGTATGAATCTTAACACGATAATGCAACTGGCTCATTCCCAAAGCATACTATTGAAGCAGACTGATCCCGATTGCTCTTATCTGAATAATTCTGATTATATTTTCCAGGCATCGGGATTCGCTTCGCCAGAAGATCAGGAAAGCGGATATTGGCAATATAATCCTGTTCTTCATCAACTAACCTACAAAGTTCGTGGCAAACGATATTTTTGGTCAAATATTGATCAAAAAATTGTAGTTGATCTATACTGTGATAAGGGTATAGTTGAATTTACAGTGAGTTCTTATAGATGGTGTCAGGATATGCGTCTATGGGGTTGTCATGAGTGGTAAGTTGTTAGGGATGAGAAAACAGTACTTATTTACACTTTTTGAGGAGTATAATGGTGAAGCAACGTGGTTTTACTCTTATTGAATTAGTTATTGTCATTATACTACTAGGAATTTTAGCTGCAGTGGCAATTCCCAAGTATTATGATTTTACTACTCAAGCACGAATCTCAGCTTTAAATGGTATTTTGGGTTCTGTGGCTTCAGCCAGTCAAATAACTCATTCAGCGGTTATCGTAAATAATTTACCTGATTCTACTGCTTCTATTATTATGGATGGGGCTACTGTAACTTTGCTCCATAAATATCCAGCATCAGCTGCTGGAGGTATCAATGTGGCGATATCTTATGTACCAGTACCAGGTTTTACTCTAACCCAAACTGCTACTACAGCAACATGGACAGCAGCAGGGGCTCCAACTCCAGCTACGTGCAATGTTGTTTATACTGCATCAACAGCAGCAGGTAACGCACCGGTTATAACAATAAATACGGCTGGTTGTTAATACCATATATACTAGGGGCTGTTGATAATTCATCTTGAATAACCTACTTCCCGCGCTTTATGCGCGGGATCCATACATACTCTGAGTCAATAATTCTATTGTTGACTCAATCTGAGTCTGGATTCCGCGCATAAAGCGCGGAACGTAGGCTCTAGAAGCAATTGTCAAAAGACTCTAATGTTAATCCACGATTTTATATCGTGAATTACGCATTTCGGATAATCAAGTAACAATTAATTGATATCTGATAAAAATTGGCTATTAGTCAATTACTTAGCTTTATTGCTTTTATAAATAGGGTTTGTGTTTACTACAAATACTGGTCTATACTTAATTATGGACTTAAGAGCCAATCAAATGGATGCATTGCATCGATTTTGAATGTCAAAACGATGTGATATGTACGTGATTTATATGGGAGTGACTGATGAACTTGCAAAAGGGCTTTACCCTGATTGAATTAGTAATGGTGATTGTAATTCTGGGTATTTTATCCGTGGTAGCAGTACCTCTTTATATTGACTTAAAATCTGATGCTGCTCAGGCCGCAGTTAATGGCGTTGCAGGGGGGTTATCATCTGCCATGTCAGTTAATTTTGCTGCACGTACGGCAAACAGTGCGAAGGGCGTAGCAGTAACGAATTGCAATACCTGGACTGTATTGGCTGGAGGACAACCCACAAATGGGGGGGTATATGCAATTACTTCTGCTGTAATAGCCCCTGGAGCTACGGTTACTTGTACCTTAACTTTTACACCTACTGGTGGAACACCTGTTACTGCTACTTTTAGCGGTATGGGTATTAATTAATACAGTGAGAATAGTCCTTTAGATCAAGGACTTTTTGGTCCAACTGACCAACATAATTTTAGCTGAGTACCATTATCAGCGAGTATAGGAGCTGGAGCAGGGTAGAATATGATGCGACCTACACAAGGTTTTACCCTTATCGAGTTTATAGCGGTTCTCATTGTAATCAGTATTTTAGCTGTAGCCGTAATCTTCAATTACCCTTCTGCAGGAAGCTTTAATTTAATTTCAATCTCTGAGCAATTAAAGAGAGATATTCGTTACACTCAAACATTGGCCATGAGCTTAAATACATCTTATACCATCAATATTTCCGCGACTAATTATTTTATTTCTCCAACACCTCCACTTGGTGCAGTCAACATTGCCATGCCGACGGGGGTTACTTTATCTGCCAGCAATATCACTTTTAATGCATCAGGTACTCCATCCAATTTATCCATCGTTACCATTACCGTTACGGCAGCAGGCGAAGGATCAAAGGTGCTGACAGTAGCACCTGAAACGGGGTTTGTGAATGGATAATCAGCGCGGCTTTTTAATGATGGTTATTGCCATACTGCTGGTTATTGTAGCTGCACTTGCTAGTGCTTTTGTTGCGATGACGCTCAGTGGTACGAATTCGAGTGTCAGTTCTATTTCTGCAAATCGTGCCTACGATCTGGCACAAACTGGCATTGAACAGGGGACTTACGAGCTCACTCTTGCAACGGCATGGTGTGATGGGAATTGGCAGCCAGCAGTTACTGTGAGTGGGCAAGGTGAATATCAGTACAGTTGTACTAAAAATACGGGTTCTACTACTCTTTCCTCTGCAATAACCGCCTCATCGACTGCAATTCCTTTAAGTTCTGTGTCGGGCTTAGCGACATTTGGTTCGATTACTGTTGATTCAGAGACCATATACTACGATGGAATCAGTGGAGCAACATTGCAACATGCCCGTCGTGGGCAAAATGGTTCTTTAGCTGCTGCTCACTCCAGCGGTGCTTCGGCAAATCAGACTCAATATATTATTGCCAGTCAGGGAAGTTCCCCCTCAGCAACATCCCCCAGTGGTCGGGTTACATTGTCACAGGCGGTATTATTATCCAATCCTTCTACTTATTTTGCCGCAGGGGTTAACAGCAGCTCCAGCGGTGTTATTCTCAAGTTTGATGGCTCTTCCTGGTCAACTGTGTTGACAGGTCCAGTCAATTTTACTTTCACAGGAATATTCAATACCTTGACTAACGGAATTGCTGTCGGAAGCACTTCTGCTTCAGTTGGTTCAATTTACTTATATAATGGTGTGTCATGGGCACTGGCGTTGTCAGGTATTTCTAATGCCAATTTTCAGGACGTTTCTTGTGATACAAGCACCAATTGTTGGATAGTTGGCAGTGGTGTATCACCCCCAAGGGGATTGATGTATCGTTATACTTTTCCGGGTACTTTTTCTTATCTCGCCAGCAATAATTTTAACTTGCTTGGCGTAAGCTGTATCAGTGGGTTTTGCATGTCGGTAGGCAGTAATCGAGCCTATAATTTTTCTTCGAATACCACCGTCCCATTTAATAATCTGACTAGCCTCTCCAGTACTATGAATGATGTAGATTGTCCTCAAACCAATAGATGTGTTGCAGTACGAAGCAATGGACGCGTGTATTATTTCAATGGGGTGTGGAGTGGTCCTTATACTCTGACTAATAATTCATTAAATTCCGTACATTGCCCTAATACCAGTCTGTGTATTTTGGTAGGAAACAATGGGGTTAATTTTAAATGTTCATTACCTATCAGTTCGGCTGCATCCTGTGTTGCCCAATCTGCCCCAAGCTCTGTTAATTTACAAGGAGTCCATTGCAATGCAACTAATGATTGTATGGCCGTTGGCTCCAGCTCCGCTAATGCCTATCATTTTGATGGTAGTAATTGGACAAACACAGCTTTGGGAGGGACTTTTACTTTAAACTCGGTGACGGGTATTCCTGGCGGTGGAGGTGCTGTAAGTGCAACTCCTACAGTCTGGCGTAATCATTAGGAGTAAACCATGAGAAGAAGTGTACAACAAGGTTTTACTCTTATCGAACTGGTCGCTTTCATTGTCCTGATTGGTATTATTGCTGGTGGATTATTGGTTGGTCTGAATCAATCCCTCAGCAGTGCCAAAACGCCCACATCGATTACTCAGGCAAGTTTTCTTGCCAACGCGCGTATGCAAATAATCTTGATGAATCGATCCATTAATGGGTATACAACACTTTCTGATCCATGCACCACTACCCCTGGTTTAGCAATATGTACTCCTCTTTCGAACTACGCCACAGCCAATAATTTCACAGTGAGTACCCCAACTATTACCGGAACCAATCCTAAAATTATTACCATTACTGTTTCAGGAGCAGGAGATGCCAATATCAAGGCCTACGTATATAACTATGCGAACAATTAAGGGCTTTACCCTCATTGAAATGATCATGGTAATGGTACTTTCCGGGATCATCTTTGCAATTGCCTCGGTGATGTTAAATGCTGGATTTACAAGTTATTTTACAGGGATAAATGTTACAGGATTAAACAATCAGGCCGCATTGGTGATGGCTCGAATGACTAAAGAACTGGAACAGGCTGTAAGTTTTTCGGTAATTAATTCTTCAAATGTCAGTTTTACCACATCAAATGGTGAATCAATTACTTACACCTGGGTTAGCCCCGGGCCAACACTCACTCGTACAGGAATATCATCCCAGCCCCTTAGCGACGTGGTAACGGGATTTGCGTTGACATACTATCAGTCAGACTTTAATAGTACATCTACTCTTGCTCTGGTTCGGGCAATAACAATCAATATGACGTTAAGAGAAGGGGATGAAACCATTCAAATGATTAATACGGTCTTCTTAAATAATATAAAATAAGAGTCTGTTGATAATTCCGAACATCCAAGTAACTGCAGTTTTATCAGGATTTTCCATAGCTATATCAACACGATAGAAGTCGACATTCAAAAATGGGTCAGTTAAACTAGACATATTATATATTATCAGGATGATGGATGTTCGGCTTTGGCAAAGCGAAAAAACCTTCACGACAACTGTCATGTCTATTAAGTGAGCATGGTTTTAGTCTTGTAGAACTTGAAGAGGGTAGCCGCATACGCTTTTGTGAACATCATTATTTTCCAGATCCAAAACCAGAACTGTTCACCAAGGGAATATCAGAGGCAACTAAACGATATAATTTATTTGGTCAACCTTGTCAGGTTATTTTATCACCGGGCTTATATCAGCTGTTGTTAATGGATGCGCTCGAAGTGCCAGAGCAGGAGATGGCTAAAGCCTTACGATGGCATTTGAAAGGAATGATTGATTACCCGTTAAATGACATCGCTGTGGATACTTTTATGGTACCTCTACACGGTGCAGGTGGCTTGCGAAAACGTGTTTTTGTTGCAGTAACGCCTCAAATCGAATTAATTACTAAAGTCGAATTGTTAAAGCGTTGTTTGCTTAACATTTCATCTATAAGTATTGCCGAGTTGGCGTTGTCCCAACTGGTGATGCGTGCGCCTATAGATCCTGAGTCACCGAGCATAGTAGTCAGTTATGACGCAAATGTTTGCAGACTGCACATCTATTATAAAGATAATTTATACCTGTCTCGAGCTTTATCCATCAGTCCTTCGATTATTGAACCTGATAGCACTGCAATTCATGATATGGTTCTTGAGATTCAACGCTCCATAGATTATTGTTTAATAGAACTTAAATTGCCTGAACCTAAAAAGATTTTCTTTACCCCAAGCTTCTACGCTGCGGGAGATTTATTTCCTCAATTAAAGGAGGATCTTGCAAAGGATGTGCTTTTACTTGATGTTCATGCATATTTTACCGCAGAACAGATGATATCTCCTCCGGTTATGGCTGAGGCGTTTTATGCTATTGGTGGTGCTTTAATGCATTTGAACAGGGAGAAATGATGATTCAAACAATCAATTTTCTTCGCGATCTTCCTAAGGACAACAGTAGACTTTCCGTCACAAAAATGGTTTGGATAGTTATCGGGGTAACTGTTTTTCTTTTTATTCTATCTTTTTTCAAGGGGGTACGCATACATAATCTGCATCGTAACCTGAATGAACTCCAGCAAACCTTAGTTACTGAAAGCCAAACCTACACTGAGTTGGTAAAAAAATACCCTCTTTTAAGTAATAATATTTCATTATCAAATCAGATTCAGGCATTGAGGATTCGGCTTGATGAGCGAAGTGCGGATTATGCTGCTTTAGAACATCTGGTTGTAAGACCCGGCTTTTCTGAATTTATGTATGCATTGGCTCAAACTGTACCTCCATCATTATGGTTTAATCAAATATCAATTAATTTGGAAAGCGACAGTATCACTCTCGGTGGTTACGCCGTTCGTCCAGATGATGTATCAGTGCTGATGAGTCGTTTAATGAAAACAGCTGCTTTTAACAAAACGGTATTTAATTTGTTTTATGTAAAAGCAATCAGTAACCGCCCCTATGTAAAATTTTCCATTGCAACGGATGATCTTGGTTCTGAAGATGACTCTGAAGAACCTGCTAAAACCGATTCCGGGGGAAAATGACTATGAGTATTCACTTATTGTTTTTAAAACATTATCAGCTGATAAAACTAAGAGTAGAGCAACTAAGCGAGCGCGACCGATTCAGTCTATTAATCATTGTCCTTTCATTACTTTTTGGATTATGGTTTTTGGCAGTGCATTTTCCTCAGCAAAAAGCAATTAATGACAGCTCCCTTCAAACGCAGCAACTGGATACCCAAGTTAATGAATTAAGGCAAAAGCAAACAGTAATTCATACCTTGCTGAACAATCCTGATACAGACCAGTTTTTAAATGACTATAAAGATTTAATGAGTCAATTGAATGTAATTGAAAAACAGTTTGCTCGTTATCGTCGTCGATACATCAGCAGCCGTGATTTAGCGAAATTGTTGCATGATATGTTGAAACAAACCTTTGGGGTAACCATTGTTGATTTAGCAACCATACCTCAAGCTGCTCCAGTTCAACCACAACCGACAACGAATCAAGTTCCGTCTGGTGATGTCACATCGACTCAGAATGCATCAACCCGGATGAATATAGAACACACTTATTACCGATTAATCTTGAAAGGTAACTATTTTCCTATAATGAACTATTTAAAGCGCTTGGAAGGGCTTAATTGGAGTCTGTATTGGGATAAATTTACTTATACCGTAAAAAAGTATCCTGAAGGGATTGCCGAGATTGAGTTTTATACTTTGAAACTACCTAGCGATACGGGCAATGTGTCGCAAGGAGTGAGCCCATGATCAACCTGTACTCCAAATTATTCTGCCCTATCATCATCCTGTTTTATCTGCTGTTTCCGAATATTGGTCTGGCGTATTTAAGTGATCCGACAAAACCTAAAGTAAACACGGAAGAGCAGGTATCCAAAGTTAAAGGCACGCCTTTTAATCTTCAAAGTATATTAATCGGAAGAATGAGGCGACTTGCCATGATCAATGAACAAATTGTGAGTGTTGGCAGTTCTATTAACGGCGCTCGCGTTCTTGCTATTGATAAAAATCATGTGGTATTGTTGTACTCTGGCCGTAAGGTCGTCTTGTATTTATTTGGAAAAAGGTTGTGGACAAAACGTAGATGAAAAAATATACAGTTATACTTCTTTTGCTCCTCACAGCCTGTAATATGCATAAACCGCTTAAAGGTACTGCAATTGATGAAATGGATGACGAATTGCAAACAGGCATTGCCAATAATAAAACATTACTAGCAAAAGATAGCAGGATGCCACATCGTAATGCAGTGCAAGCACTTTTACCCAGCTTGAAAGTACGCTCCGGCTGGTCACGTTCAGGTAATCAACGTTTTGATATTGCAGTGAAAAATGTACCTGCCCAGGCTTTTTTTATGGGTCTTGTTGCAGACACATCAACCAATATGGTTGTGAGTCCTGAAATTAAAGGCACTATTACTTTAAGCCTTAAACAGGTGACTGTTGAACAAGTGCTTCAATCCATTGAAGATGTTTATGGTTACGCCTATATTCCAATTCAGGGCGGCTATGAAATACTTCCTAATTCTTTAAAAACCCAAATTTATAATGTGAATTACCTGGAGTTGCAGCGTAAGGGCAGCTCTAATATGACCGTAAGTAATGGAGAGGTCACTTCGGTTGGTTCAAACAATCAAGGTACCAATGGAACAACTTCTACGGTTTCCTTACCTACCAATATTAATAATAATCAAAGTTATAGTAATGTGATTGGCGCTGTTGAAACTAAAAGTGATATAGATTTTTGGAAATCGTTAAAGCTTACTCTCGAAAATATTATTGGTAAAACGGATGGTCGTTCAGTCACAGTTAATCCTGTTGCTGGAATCATTGTTGTCAGGGCGATGCCCAAAGAGCTCAAACAAGTCGAAAAGTATCTGGATGTCGTGCAGAACAGTATGGATCGTCAGGTCATTCTGGAAGCCAAAATTCTTGAGGTCAATCTGAGTAATGAGTTTCAAATGGGCATTGACTGGAAACTCTTCGGGGCAAAGCTTAATGCGCTGTCCAATTTCACTGGAACGAACGTAGACATACCTAATGCTGATTTTTCCAGTGCGGCAATTCGAGCTGCCGGTCAGGGTTTTGGAATTGATATCCATTGGAATCCCCGTGATTTTACCACCTATATCCAGGCTCTCGAGCTCCAGGGCAATGTACAGGTTTTATCCAGTCCACGTGTATCTGCCATGAATAATCAAAAGGCTGCAATTAAAGTAGGATTTGATGAGTTTTTTGTTACTAATGTGTCTCAGAATCAGAACATTGTTTCTCAGGGATTAGTTACTCAGCCCACCTTAAATGTGAATTTAACTCCTTTCTTTTCAGGAATTACTCTTGATGTTACCCCTCAAATTGACCCGAATGGTCAGGTTACCCTGCACATTCATCCTTCAGTAAGTCTTGTAAAAGACCAGCGAAAAGTCATCGATTTGGGTACTCAAGGTGGTATTCTTGATTTGCCATTGGCCAACAGTACCATCCGAGAGTCTGATACTATAGTCCACTCCAAAAATGGTCAGGTAGTGGTCATTGGTGGGTTGATGCAAGATGCAACGACGGAGGGTATTGCTCAACTACCCTGGTTTGGTAACATTCCTTTTTTAGGTACCTTGGTTCGTCGAACCAAGCAAAATTCCGACAAAAGTGAGCTGGTGATTTTATTAAAAGCAACCATTGTTAACCACAAAAGCAACATTAAAGATCTTACAGATACTACTCGTAGAATTGCAAGTCTTAAGCGTGGTTTCCATTTGGGCGATCGACCTGATATCTATGGTACTCAAGGAGAGGCTCCTATTGTTCTGGGTCCGAAATCAAAAGAGAATCTGAGTACACGATAACTAAGGAGAGGAAGATGTATTTAGAACATTTTAGATTGACTAAAGCGCCGTTTACTCTCACGCCAAATACGGAGTTTTTTTGTGAGCTCCCCACACATCAAGAGGCGTTGAATGTTCTCTTGCTAAGTTTGTCGCAAGGTGAAGGGTTCATAAAGATTGTAGGTGAAGTAGGAACAGGAAAAACACTTATCTGCAGAATTTTATTAAATAGTTTAAAGGATGAGTATGTTACTGCATATATTCCAAATCCTGATCAGACGGCAGATGGACTACGTTTTTCGGTTGCTAGTGAGCTGGGTGTGCAACCTGATGAGCACTGGACGCAATATCAATTGCTTGAAGCAATTAATACTCGATTGCTGGATCTGCATCGCGCTGGAAAAAAAACGGTTCTAATTATTGATGAAGCACAAGCATTACCTGATTCATGTCTGGAGGCTATCAGGCTTCTTACTAACCTGGAGACAGAAGAAAGTAAATTACTGCAGGTAGTACTTTTTGGACAACCTGAACTTGATACCAAATTAGACCAGCCTTCTTTAAGACAATTAAAACAAAGATTCACTTTTTCATATGATTTACAACCATTGGCCCGCAATGATCTTGAAAAGTACTTAAGTCATCGTTTGGCTAAAGCTGGGTACACCTACGGCTGTATGTTTACTGAAGCTGCAAAATGGAGATTATACAGGGCAAGCGGAGGGTTGCCGCGTATTCTGAATATTCTATGCCATAAATCACTATTAGTGGCCTATGGACAAGGAAAATTACAAGTTAATGGTCGTGCGGTAAGTCGTGCTATTGCGGATACAGAAAGCTCCGAACTCTTTGGTTTAAGGCCTTACCTAAAATCATTATTAGGTTTAGGGGTGATGAGTATATTAATTTTTATTATTATGTATTGGAATCACGGATTATCTTCATGAGTTTGCTTAATAATCTTCTAAAAGATCTTTCCAAACAAAAACCATTGAAAAACCCTATCCCATTGCTTCACGCAGTTCCAGGCAATGGCATAACTCAGTTTATGTGGCGATTGATAGCAGGTGGTATAATTTTCATTATTGTGTGTATCGCTTTAATTTTAATGAATAAGGTGAGTGACTCTCTATCAAAATTACAGGTGCCTCTCCAGGATGAGTCCGCGATTATAGTAGCAGATTCAGTTCTGAGAGCAGCTCCTTTGGAGCCACTTAAACCGATTAGTTATATTCCTGCACTTCCTCCTGTACAAGCTCTCGAATCAAAGTTACCACCAGCTCCTCAATTGACTTCTGAAGAGAATGAGATACCAGATTGGGTAGATACTCAGGAAGATCTTGAGCTTAAAGCTGCAGTTACTTCAGAAAGTACCACCATAAATAAGGTTTATGCCCCTCAAACTCTGAGTGAGTGGCATGATGCACAAATGAATAAAGCGCTTCAATCAATAGAGGAGGGGCGTGACGATCGTGCAATTGAATATTTACAGGAAATTCTGGACAAAATCCCTAATGCGGTGAATGCCAGTGAAAATTTGGCTTCACTCTATTTAACTTATGGTGATTTTGATTTGGCAACAGCAGTGGTTGATGAAGGTTTAAAACATACACCATCGGATATACCTCTTATATCCATTAAAGCAAGACTAATTCTTGAACGGGGCAAAGCAGCTGAAGCAGTTAAATATTTATCTAATTATCATCCACCCATAGAAACCTATCCTGATTTTTATGGCACCCTCGCTGCTGCTCTGCAAGGTGAAGGCAAGATAGTAGAGTCCGGTGGACTATTTAAGTCATTAATTCAGATTGACCCTACTAATGGTCAGTATTGGTTAGGCTATGCCATTTCTCTTGAATATGCTCATGATTTAAATCAAGCAAAGGAAGCGTATTTACGTGCTAGTCAAAGTCCGGATAGCGAAACGCTAGTTCGTGCATATGCTGAAAATCGGTTGAAAAAAATACAAGGATAGTTATGAAGCGCATACGACTTGGTGAGATTTTGCTTAATGCAGGCTTAATTAACCAGGAGACTCTTGATCAGGCTATGGAGCTGCAAAAAAAAACCGGTGATAAGTTTGGTAGAATCCTGATAAACATGGGCGTTGTTTCGGAACATGATGTTCTTGAGCTTTTTGCCAAACAATTAGGTATCCCCTATATCGATTTGGATAAATACGAGCTCTCTCCTAAATATACACAATTGTTACCTGAAACATATGCACGACGTTGTCGTGCATTGGTTCTTAATGAGAAAAATGGTGAATTATTAGTTGGGATGGCTGACCCTCAAGATATTACTGCTTTTGATGCGATTTCAAAGGTATTAAAAAAGCCGTTGAAGTTAGCCGTTATCAGTGAGATGTCGTTATTAAATGCAATAGATAGAATTTATCGACGGACACAGGAAATATCAACATTTGCCCATGAGCTTTCTGGTGAGATGATTGAGGAGTTGGGCGGAAAAGAAGATGACTTGTTTGACGAGCTACAAGAAAGTGATGAGCAGGCACCTGTAGTAAAACTCTTAAACTCTCTGTTTCATGATGCAGTTCAAGCCAGAGCATCAGATATTCATATTGAACCTGATGAAAAATCGTTACGTATCCGTTTTCGTATTGATGGCCAGCTTCATGAGAATATATTAGATGAAAAGCGTATTGTCAGTGCTTTGATTCAGCGATTAAAACTGCGTGCCCATCTGGATATTTCTGAAAAACGGATTCCTCAGGATGGTCGATTTAATTTTAAAATCAAGGGTAATTCATTTGATGTACGCTTATCCACTCTGCCAACCGCGAATGGTGAAGCAGTAGTAATGCGTTTACTCAATCAATCCAGTGAAGTGACGGATTTAAGTCAACTTGGAATTGATCCTGCAACAGTAAAACGTATCGAAGAAATATATTCCAAGCCCTATGGGATGCTCTTGGTAACTGGCCCTACAGGAAGTGGTAAAACAACAACCTTATACAGTATTCTCGCCCGGCTTAATGTACCCGAGCGTAAAATTATAACGGTTGAGGATCCTATAGAATATCGCATCAGCCGAATTAATCAGGTACAGGTTAACCCCAAAATTGATCTGACTTTTGCGCGAGTTCTACGTGCCATGCTGCGTCAGGATCCGGATATTATTATGGTGGGTGAAATCCGTGATTCAGAAACAGCTCAAATCGCAATGCGCGCAGCTGTTACGGGTCATTTGGTACTTGCTACCTTACATACTAACGATGCTATGACCTCAGCAATACGATTAATCGATATGGGTGTTGAAGGTTATATGGTCGCCTCTGCAGTGAAGGCGATTATTGGTCAAAGGTTAGTTCGTACTCTTTGCAAATCCTGTATGTATACAGAAAAACCGGATGAACATGAGCTCATTTGGCTACAATCAATGAATGTTGATCCTCAACTTTTATTTAAAAATGGTGCTGGATGTTCGCATTGTAACTACAGTGGTTATTATGGAAGAGTAGGAATTTATGAGCTATTGGAGCTTAATACGGATATGCTGAATGCTTTACGCCAGAATGATTCAGCAGCCTTTGTCAAAGCAGCATTAGCGTGTAACACTTATCATCCTTTATCCGAATCAATCCTTGAGCTGGTAAAGAACGGTACGACGTCGGTTGCTGAGGCTATTCGGGTGGTTGGGCAATTAGATGAAGAATTTTTAAGAAGAAAAACAGATACTTCTGCTGAAATAGTTGAATAAAATCAGATAAGACTTTAGTGGATGATCTAAATCCTTAGGTACCGTGCTTACACGATGATTTAATAGTTCACAGGAACAAGACCTGAGCGTTCCTCACTTTTTATACGTTTCCCAGTGAAAGAGAGCTGAGGGAACCCCTCATAACAGTATAAAGGTTCGTCTTTGCGAACGAAGTGAAGTAATCCAAAACACATGTTTAATAAGGCTCTGTTGTGGATTGCTTCGCGTTGCTCGCAAAGACGGGTATTTATAGGACTATTCGGTATTAAATAAATACATTTTTGAAGTTATAAATTATGAAGGGCGTCTCAGGAAAGAGGGGATTCATCCTAAAATTAGCACATTGCTACATTTGAGCCAGTTTCCAATTTACCATAAACGTTTGAAAGAATGAATTTAACTTAATACTGCATTCACGCAGAAAGTTGACTCGTGTATGATGTTTCTAATTTTGTTAGAAATGGAGAATTCTTGATGAATGATAACAAGAATAAAAGAGTAATTACTGCAAATAGAGGCACGGAAAAACAAACCAAAAGTTGGTTGACTGAGGCTGCTTTAAGGATGTTATGTAATAATCTGGATCCAGATGTAGCTGAAGACCCGGATTCATTAATTGTATATGGTGGGCTCGGAAAAGCCGCCAGAAACTGGAATTGTTTTGATAAAATCGTCCAGGTATTAAAAGCATTGGATGATGATCAGACTTTATTAATTCAATCAGGAAAACCCGTTGGTGTTTTCACGACCCATGAAGACGCACCACGAGTTCTTATAGCCAACTCTAATTTAGTTCCCCGTTGGGCAAATTGGGAATATTTTAATGAGTTGGATAAAAAAGGCCTGATGATGTATGGTCAAATGACCGCTGGAAGCTGGATATATATTGGTTCACAAGGAATTGTTCAAGGTACCTACGAAACCTTCATTGCTGCTGCTAAAAAACATTATAACGGAGATTTATCAGGTCGTTGGATTTTAACTGGTGGATTAGGGGGGATGGGCGGAGCACAAACATTAGCTGGCACTATGGCTGGTGCAAGTGTTCTTGCCGTTGAATGTGATTTAAGTCGAATAGAAAAACGAATTAAAACGAAATATCTTGATAAATATACTGCTAATCTTGATGAGGCCTTGGCATGGATTAATGAGTCATGTCAAAAGAAGCAACCTATATCCGTAGCAGTGCTGGGTAATGCCGCAGAAATCTATCCTCAATTGATTGAACGTGGCGCTCATCCATCTCTGGTCACAGACCAAACCAGTGCTCATGATCCGTTGAATGGATACCTACCTGCCGGTTGGACGTTGGAACAGGCCAGTGCTATGAGAAAAACAGATCCTGCCCAAGTTGTCGACGCCGCTAAAAAATCAATGGCTATTCAAGTGCATGCCATGCTTCAATTTCAAAACAGAGGAATACCTGTATTTGATTATGGAAATAACATTCGACAAATGGCATTGGAAGCTGGAGAAGAACAGGCCTTTTCATTTGAGGGATTTGTTCCTGCTTATATCAGACCCTTATTTTGTGAAGGAATTGGCCCCTTCAGATGGGTTGCCTTATCAGGGGATCCTGAAGATATTTATGCAACAGATCGGATGGTAAAGAAACTGATTCCACATGATAAACATTTGCATCATTGGCTGGATATGGCCAGAGAGAAAATCGCTTTTCAGGGGCTTCCTGCCAGAATTTGCTGGGTTGGTTTAAAAGACCGGGCTCGATTAGCCTTAGCATTTAATGAAATGGTTAAAAATAAAGAAGTTAAAGCGCCCATAGTTATTGGACGGGATCATTTAGACTCTGGTTCTGTTGCCAGCCCTAATAGAGAAACTGAAGGGATGTTGGATGGTAGCGACGCAGTCTCCGATTGGCCTTTACTTAATGCATTGCTAAATTGTGCCAGTGGAGCTACCTGGGTCAGCATACACCATGGAGGAGGTGTTGGTATGGGATTCTCACAACATGCTGGTGTAGTTATTGTCGCGGATGGCTCAGCAAAAGCAGCACAACGATTGGCCAGAGTTTTACATAATGATCCGGCAACGGGTGTGATGAGACATGCTGATGCGGGATATGAGCTTGCAAAACGATGTGCAAAAGAAAATTCATTATGGTTACCTATGGAATCTCAAGAGGAGCAAGTAAATGTCTGAAGGCTTTATTCTTCAACCAGGGCAACTGACCCTGCAGTCTATTAAATACACCATTTCTAATGGCTTGCTTTGTTCTTTATCCGATACAGCTTTGGGCTTAATCGATGCGTCGCACCAGACGGTGAAAAAAGTTATTGAGGATAAAAAGACAGTCTATGGTATTAATACTGGATTTGGTTCTTTAGCGAACCAGACTATATCAAATGAACATTTGAAACAGTTGCAACGAAATATTGTTCTGTCTCATGCCTGTGGAACAGGTGAGTTACTTTCTGATGATGTAGTTGCATTAATATTACTGCTTAAAATTAATAATTTGGCTCAAGGGTTTTCAGGAGTTCGAATTGAAGTGGTTGAAGCCTTGGTGCAACTCTACAACCATAAAGTATATCCATGTATCCCTGCAAAGGGTTCCGTTGGTGCTTCAGGGGATTTAGTTCCTTTGGCTCATATGTCTTTAGCTTTGCTTGGTGAAGGGCAGGTACGATATAAAGGTAAAAAAATTAGTGCTGTTGAGGGTTTGAAAATTGCTGGATTATCACCTATAGAGTTGGAAGCAAAAGAAGGGTTAGCTCTTCTTAATGGCTTGCAGGTTTCAACCGCGCTGGCATTGATGGCTTTATTTACCACTGAAACCCTGTTTGAAACTGCGGTTATTGCAGGTGCCTTGTCCGTAGATGCCGCGAGTGGAAGTGATGTCCCTTTTGATGCCAGAATACATGAGGCACGTGGTCATCAATCGCAAACTCATGTGGCATCAATGTATCGCAGTTTATTGTCTGGTAGTGAAATAAGAGAGTCGCATCGACTCTGTAATCGAGTACAGGATCCTTATTCATTACGGTGCCAACCGCAAATTATGGGAGCTGTACTTCATCAATTGCAGTTTGCTGGGGCTACCCTGCAGGTTGAAGCGAATGCTGTTTCTGATAATCCTCTGGTTTTTGCCCAGGATGGAGATATATTATCAGGTGGAAATTTTCATGGTGAAATTATTGCGATGGCTGCTGATAATCTTGCTTTGGCCATTGCCGAAATGGGTGCAAATGCTGAACGACGGATTGCATTGTTAATCGATAAGAATTTTAGCGGTTTACCGGCATTTCTAGTTAAAGAAAGTGGGCTGAATTCAGGTTTTATGATAGCTCATGTTACAGCAGCATCTTGCGCCAGTGATAATAAAGCACTTGCTCATCCCCATTCAGTTGATAGTATTCCAACATCTGCGAATCAGGAAGATCATGTTTCTATGGCTACCAGTGCGGCTCGTCGTCTATATGAAATGAACGATAACACTGCTACGATCCTTGCTATTGAATTACTCGCGGCCTGTCAGGGACTGGAGTTTCATAAACCGTTAAAAACCTCTCCTCAGCTGTATGAGATATATCGAAAAATAAGGGAAGATATTGCTCCTTATGATAGAGACAGATATTTTGCTCCTGATATTGCCAAAATAAAACACAGGATTCTTGCTGAAGATTTTACTTTAGCTCATTTGAATGTTGAAACCATAGGATAGGACACACGATTATGGATTTAAATTCTCAATTCAAAGCTCTGGATCATGAGCATCAATTAAATCCCTATCCTTCACTGGGCGAAAGAAAAAAAATCTTGATGAATATCAAAAAGGCTTTGCAAACAGAAGCGTACTCTATAGCTGAAGCAATCAACAAGGATTTCACACATCGTTCGGTCGAAGAAACCTTATTTCTTGAAATTTTCCCTACAATCAACGCTATTAATTATTGTTTAAAAAAAATGAAGCGATGGGTAAGAAAACGACATAGAGAGGTATCCTGGTTATTTTTTCCAGCAACAGCTTATGTAGTGCCACAGCCTTTAGGCGTCATAGGCAATCTCGTACCCTGGAATTATCCCGTTTATCTATCAGTAGTCCCAGCCGTTTATGCTTTGGCTGCCGGTAATCGGGTAATGATTAAAATGTCTGAATTATCTGCTCATACTGGTTTAGTTCTCCAATCGATACTTCACTCAACAGGCTTGGATAAGTACATCCAGGTTGTTAATGGTGATGTAGAGACTTCGAAAAAATTCTCATCTTTACCTTTTGCGCATTTAATGTTTACTGGATCGACCGCGGTTGGAAAAATGATCATGAAAACCGCAAGTGAACATCTTACACCGATCACTCTGGAGCTGGGAGGTAAATCTCCAGCCCTATTGTCTTCCACCATGAATAAAAATTATTTTAATCGCTTGTTTATGGGGAAACTGTTCAATGCGGCACAGACCTGTATTGCTCCTGATTATCTGTTAGTTCCGGAAGGATGGGAAGAAGTTGTTGAGGAAGAATTCAATAAATTCATTGAGAAGCATTATCCTGATTTGATGAACAATGATAATTATTCCAATATTATAAATGACAATCATAAGCTGCGTTTATTAGAGTTGATAGAAGATGCTCGTTCAAAAGGGTCGCGTGTGGTTGAATTTGGTGAGCAAAATGAACATTCAAATAGACTTCCGGTCTATTTGTTATTTGATGTCACTGCCGAAATGAGGGTCATGCAAGAAGAAATTTTTGGACCTATTCTACCTGTCGTTAGTTATAACACTTTTATGGATGCAGTAGCTTATATCAACTCATTACCCAATCCTTTAGCTCTATATTATTTTGGAGAGGACAATGTTGAGAAGAAGTTGATTCAAACCAGAACTTTATCCGGTGCTATAACGATTAACGATACACTAATGCATATCGCAATAGACGATTTGCCTTTTGGCGGTGTTGGTCCAAGTGGAATGGGGCAATATCATGGTCAAGAGGGCTTTGATACGTTTTCTAAATTAAAACCTGTGTTGGTAAAAGGAGCATTTTCTTCGGGATCAATGCTTTATCCTCCATATGGAAAGTTGATGCGCTTGTTTTTGGCCTATATTGCTGGAATCAAAATAAGAGGGACTAAATGAATAAAGTAATTTTCATTACTGGTGGCAGCAGAGGAATAGGCAGAGCAATTGCTTTAAAATGTGCTGCTGAAAAAGCATGTGTTGTTATTGCCGCTAAAACTACGGAACCGCATCCCAAACTGGAAGGGACTATATATACTGTTGCAAAGGAAATTGAAGATTTGGGCGGACAAGCCCTGCCTTTAATGGTTGATGTACGCGATGAGCTGCAGATCCAAAATGCAATGAATAAAACCATAGAAACTTTTGGCAGACTTGATGTGTTAATTAATAATGCAAGTGCGATCAGTTTAACCGATACACTGAATACTGCAATGAAACGTTATGACTTAATGCAGGAAGTCAATACCAGAGCAACATTTGCTTGTTCTCGGGCAGCTATTCCTCATTTGTTGAAAAGCCCCAATCCTCATATTGTGACTTTATCGCCACCGTTGAATATGGATAGAAAATGGTTTGCATCACATTTGGCATATACCTTAAGTAAATACGGTATGAGCATGTGTACTCTCGGATTATCGGAAGAGTTTAAAGAGGCGGGTATTGCTGTTAATTCTTTATGGCCAAGAACAACTATTGCTACAGATGCCATACGTGTTCACTTCCCAAAGGAACTGTATATGGCAAGCCGAAAACCACAGATTATCGCGGATGCGGTACATTGGATTATCAATCAACCCTCAAGATCAATAACAGGAAATTTATTTATTGATGAAGATGTTTTAAAACGTGCTGGTGTAACTGATTTTTCTTGTTATGCTATGCAGTCTGATTTGGAACTATATACAGATTTATTCTTATGATTGTTGAAATATATACAGATGGTGCCTGTAAAGGAAATCCTGGACCTGGTGGATGGGGTGTTTTACTCCGGTACCAGGGCGTTGAACGAACTCTCCATGGTGGTGAGGCACATACCACAAATAATAGAATGGAGTTAATGGCTGCGATTAAGGGCCTGGAATCATTAAAGCGTCCCTGTGAAGTGGATTTATATACAGACTCTAAATACGTCCAGCAAGGAATGAAGGAGTGGCTCGCATCCTGGAAAAAAAATGGCTGGCGCAATTCAAAAAAAGAACCGGTAAAAAATGCCGATCTCTGGATGTCATTAGATCAACTCGCCTCAACTCATAAAGTAACGTGGCATTGGGTTAAGGGGCATTCTGGTCATTTGGAAAATGATTTGGTTGATGCTTTAGCGAATCAAGGAATAACTGAATTAACCTGACAGGGCGGATTGATGAGGCAAATAATATTAGATACAGAAACAACCGGTATAGGTCCTGAACAAGGCCATAGAGTTATTGAGATCGGTTGTATTGAATTGATTGATCGAAAATTAACCGGGAACCATTTTCACGTTTATCTGAATCCTGAACGTGATGTGGAAGAGGGTGCTTTTCGTGTGCATGGAATCAGTACTGAATTTTTACAGGATAAGCCCTTATTTAAAGATGTGGTTTCGGATTTTCTTCAATTTGTAGGTGGTGCTGAATTAGTGATACACAATGCACCATTTGATGTTGGATTCCTCAATTCAGAATTGAAACATGTTCACTGGAAGAAAAAACTAGAAGAATACTGCGATATTTTTGATACTCTGGTCTTGGCGAGAGAAAAGCATCCAGGTCAACGCAATAGTCTTGATGCGTTATGCAAGCGTTATAATATTGATAACTCCAACAGGCAGCTGCATGGAGCTTTGCTAGACGCGGAAATTTTGGCATTTGTTTATCTGGCCATGACTGGTGGTCAGGGTAGTTTATTTTCAGAGACAGAGACGGTCACCTCTAACCTGGCCATTAATGTTAATGAATCAAGTTCTTTAAAATTGGCACATGCCGTTATTGTGAGACCTAGTGATGAAGAACTTGCCGCTCACCATGATTTTGTTAATTTCTTGGCTAAGAAATCGGGTGTTAATCATTGGAGTGAAGAAACGTAACGGTGAATTGCGTTAAACATGCCAAAGTTTTGATGCTTTATGTTTGTATGGTTATCAAAATAGCTTAATTGAAGCAAAGAATCCAACCTGCTCTATATGATCAATGCAGGCTGGAATTCTTTTGAATGTGCATTTAACTTTTTGGAACCAAATATTTTTCAGCAAAATCTTTACCAATACACTCTCCAAGAGATCTGCCCCAGGTTGCAGCGCTTTCGCTATTAATTTTATCAGGCATACTGCCATAAAGTTCATTTTGACATTTATTGGTGCTTTCTGGTATTAACGTAACGCATTGTTCATAGGTCATTTTAATTTCATCAAATCTTTTTTTCAAATCAGCATCCTGTATAAAACCTTTGCAGATAAGATCAGGCAATAAAGGAGTCATTGAGCTTAGCCAACTGTCTTTAGGCATCTCAGTAGGGCTGGAAGTATCTTCCGCATTGGACACAAAGGGTATAAATGCACTACTTAATGCTATGGTTGTTGCGAGAAGCAATTTCCTTGTCATGATGAATTATCCTTTTTTAGGGTCTCAAATATATATTAGGACAAATTATTCTGATTTGCCTGTTTAAACAGCATTATGATTTGATTTAATTAGATTTTGTTGCAGATTTATCGTTTTTAAAACTCAGCTTAAACGATTGAAGTTTGATTTGTCCAAAAATTAAACTAAAATAGAAGTTGATGGAAATGAAATAGGAATAATCATGGAAAAGTCCAACTTTCGTTTAATGTTCATAGTACGTTTTTTGTTTATTTCATTTGTTGCATTAATGTATCACTCGGCATATTCAGCGGGTAATACTTTTATTTTTAATCCCAATACACTGACCTGGAAAGCCATTAATGCAAACGGCAAGGTGGTTCGTACAGGAAGGGGATCTGGAGGTAAAAGTTATTGCTCTGATATTCGTCGGGGTTGTAAAACTCCGTCAGGTGTTTACCGAATAATCAGCAAAGGCGGACCTGGTTGTAAATCCAGTCGATATCCGGTTGGCGGTGGTGGTGCACCGATGCCCTATTGTATGTTTTTTAGTAAATACTATGCGGTACATGGTTCATATGATGTACCTAACTACAACGCAAGCCATGGATGCGTCAGGGTAAAACCGAGCGATGCTTATTGGTTAAGCCATAATTTTATGCAAATAGGGACGAAAGTAATTATTAAACCCTATTAATGATTTTTAATGGCAGTCCTTCCGTAGTATAACTAAAAGCCACAATCCAGAGTTCTGGTGAGTGGCTTTTATATTTACATATCGTCTTCATCATCCAAACTGAATGAAGATCCACAGCCGCAGGTTGTTTTTGCATTGGGATTGCGAATGACGAATTGCTCACCTTGAATTCCCTGAATATAATCGATTTCTGCATCATGCAGGTATTGATGACTCATTGAATCAATCAATAGTTTTACTGAGGATTTACCATCAGAACATTGCTGCTCTACAATCGTGTCATCATCGTTGATTTGTTCATCAAAGCTGAATCCGTATTGAAATCCCGAACAGCCTCCGCCAGAGATGGAAACACGTAAATTAAGGTTGAAATTATCTTCTTCTCTGATTAATTCTGCTACTTTATCTGCGGCACTCACAGAAAAATGGATGTCACTTGTCGCAGGGGCTATATCAACTTCAGCCATCGTATACTCCGGTTAGATAATAAGTACAACTATACTAATTATATTATAACAATTATCTGATGATTTGTTCTATTGTTGCTCCACCCAGACATTGGTTTTTATCATAAAAAACCACATATTGGCCAGGTGTAATTGCTCTTTGTGGACTAGAAAACATGATGTAATGTTGATTTCCATCCTGTGGTGAAATCATACACGCCTGTTCTGCCTGTCGGTATCTGGTTTTGGCATAGCAAGTGATTGGTAATTTATCCTGACACTCAGCTAACCAGTGAATTGGGCCACAAATAAGTCCTTGTGCGTAAAGCATAGGATGTTGACTGCCTTGAGCAATGTACAATGTGTTGGTTTTTACCTCTTTTTCGACCACATACCAAGGTTCATCAGAGGAGTTTTGCATACCACCAATTCCAAGTCCCTGACGTTGACCTAAAGTATAAAACATGAGTCCATCATGTTTTCCCAGGATAGTCCCGTCCATATTTCTTATATCACCAGGTTTAGACAAGATAAATTCTTTTAAAAAAGATTTAAATCGTTTTTCCCCTATAAAACAGATACCTGTAGAATCTTTTTTAGCATGGGTTACCAAACCTAATGCTTTGGCAAATTCTCGAATTTGCGATTTATTATAATCGCCAATAGGGAATAGCGTTTTTGCAAGTGCTGCGGGTTCTACAGCATGCAGAAAATAAGTCTGATCTTTGTCTCGATCTTTTGCTTTATAAAGAAAACCTATAGATCCTTCAATTTTATTCTTTGCATAATGTCCAGTAGCAATGTAATCCGCTCCAAGTTCTAATGCATGATTTAAAAAGGCATTAAATTTGATTTCTTTATTGCACAAGACATCGGGATTTGGAGTTCTACCTTTTTCGTATTCATTTAAGAAATGAGCGAATACTCTATCCCAATATTGTTGTGAAAAATTAACGCTATGAAGAGGAATACGTAATTGATTGCATACTGCCTGAGCATCTGCCAGATCTTGCGCTGCAGGGCAGAATGCATCTGTATCATCCTCTTCCCAGTTTTTCATGAACAGACCTTCAACCTGATAGCCTTGTTCCTTTAATAACCAGGCTGCAACTGATGAATCAACTCCCCCGGACATACCCACAATGACTTTAGCGTTCATACACCATAATACCGTTAAAAATACAAAAATAATTCTTGAAAAGGGTCATTATCTCACAAAAACAGTAAAAGAAGGAGTGAAAGATTTTTTGAAGTGCCGTGTACAGCGCATCAGGTGTACTGAACAAGAAATTGTATAGAGTGTTTTCATTTCTTTGTATTGAACTGTTGATAATGGTAAAATTCCAGGATGTGTTGCAAATGTCGATTACTAACTCCCGTGACGTTGGGAATAAATTAATGAATTGCCAATACACCCAGATTACAGAGGTCAAATTTTGCCTTAAAAAGCTCAGTTGGTTGATATATTTTACATATTGTTGGATAATAATTACTTTGGATGTTTGATTCATGCTTCATTTACAAGATATGGCCAAACAAGGCCAACAAACTCAGAAACTGACTGTAACTGAACGATTACCCAGTTTTATCAATGGCCCGTGTCAGTTAACGGTTACCTACAGTATTGAAGCTAAAGATGATTATTATTTAATTCATATGCAAACAGCAGGAGAGTTAGTTATCGTTTGTCAACGATGCCTCTGTGAGTTCTCCAGTCAGTATGCCAATCAAACGACTATTGCTGTATGTAGAAGTGAAGAGAGAGCTGAACAGATTCTTGAGCTTTATGAATGTATTGTTTCATCAAACTGGCAGGTGGATTTAGTCGAATTGGTTATCGATGAATTGCATCTGTATGCACCTCAGTT
This sequence comes from Legionella quateirensis, assembly GCF_001467955.1. Lineage (GTDB taxonomy): Bacteria > Pseudomonadota > Gammaproteobacteria > Legionellales > Legionellaceae > Legionella > Legionella quateirensis. Next base: position 51,918 of record NZ_LNYR01000012.1, read on the forward strand.
TCATGCTGAAATTGAGGATTGTGGAAGTGAAATAAATGAAATTTTAACTGGGAAAATTGAAACATATTGATATTTTGTGCAATTAATACTTGGATTGAAGTTAAAATATCGGTAATATTCCCGCTTTATGAATGCAAATTGTTTAGGAGTAATACAATGGCAGTACAACAAAATAAAAAATCACGCTCACGTCGTGATATGCGCCGTTCTCATGACGGTTTAACCAAGCCAACATTATCTGTTGATTCTACTACTGGTGAAACACATCTTCGTCATCATATGACTCCAGATGGTTATTATCGTGGTAGAAAAGTTATAGATACTGACTCTTCCTCAGCTTACGAAGAACAAGAGTAATATTCTTGAACAATATCACCATTGCAGTTGATGCGATGGGTGGGGATCATGGCTTAAGTGTAGTGATTCCTGCCTGTGTTCGCGCAGCTAAAAAAAATCCAGACCTGAAAATAATCCTTGTCGGTGTGCAAGATAAGGTGAGTGCTTCATTAAAGAAGCATGGTGTGTTGTCTTCAAATCAATTTACAGTTGTTCATGCATCAGAAGTTGTAACCATGGATGAATTGCCATCTCATGCGTTACGTAATAAAAAAGATTCTTCTATGCGAGTCGCTATAAATCTGGTCAAGGAAGGAAGAGCACAAGCCTGTGTTAGCGCTGGTAATACGGGTGCTTTAATGGCAACGGCTCGATTTGTGTTAAAAACACTGCCCGGAATTGACAGGCCAGCCATCATTTCTGAATTACCTACAATAAAAGGTAAAACCTGGGTCATAGATCTGGGAGCCAATGTTGATTCATGTGCTGAGCACCTTTTTCAGTTTGCGGTAATGGGTTCTGCTTTAATTCAGGCTATTGAAAAAAAATCAAAGCCTAAAATTGCGCTTCTCAATATTGGTGTTGAAGAAATTAAAGGGAACGATCAGGTCAAACGTACCGCTCATATGCTGGCAGAATGTTCCGTGATGAATTATATAGGCTATGTAGAAGGTGACCATTTTTATACCGGTGATGTTGATTTGGTTGTTTGCGATGGGTTTGTTGGTAATGTAGCGCTAAAAGCCAGCGAAGGTTTGGCAAAATTATTGCTGACTTTGCTTAAAGAATCATTTAACAGGAACTGGTTTGCAAAACTGGCTGGTTTAATTGCTTTACCTGCTTTGAAACATCTGAAAAATCGATTGGATCCTTCTCGTTATAATGGCGCGAGTATGCTTGGTTTGAATGGTATTGTAATTAAAAGCCATGGCGGTGCCAATGAGTTGGGTTTTGAATATGCTATTGAGCAGGCTGTTCTTGAAGCACAAAATAATGTTGTTGATTTAGTACGTGATCAAATAAACGATTTTATAAATCAGGGATTGTTGTTATGAAGAATGCTGTAATTAGTGGCACGGGAAGTTATTCTCCTGAAAGACAACTCACTAATGTTGAACTTGAAAAAATACTCGATACCGATGATGAATGGATAGTATCCAGAACCGGAATTAGTAGTCGCAGTATTGCAGAACCTCATGAAACTACGTCCTTTATGGCTTCACGAGCAGCAGAGCAGGCTCTGGCTTCTTCTGGTCTTGACGCTGAGGAAATTGATTTAATCCTGGTTGCTACCTGCACCCCGGATCATTTTTTTCCAAGTGTTGCATGTCACGTACAACATGCATTAAAAATTAAAAAACCAATTCCAGCCTTTGATGTTGGTGCTGCATGCAGTGGTTTTGTTTATGCTATGGATATAGCGAAACAGTATATAGCGACTGGGGCTGCTCGTCACATTATGGTGATTGGAGCTGAAAGCATGTCCAGAGCTGTTGATTGGACCGACAGGTCTACCTGTGTACTGTTTGGAGATGGAGCTGGCGCAGTAGTATTAAGCGCAAGTGAGCGCCAAGGTATTTTGGGCAGCGTCTTACATTCAGCATATGATTCGGAACAACTTTTGACATTACCAAATGCAACATTTGAAGAACAACGCGCAACGATTGGTATGCGTGGTAATGAAGTATTCAAAATTGCTGTTAATATTATGGGTGATGTTGTTGATGAAGTATTAGCACTCAGTAAACTCAATAAATCTGATATTAATTGGTTAATTCCACATCAGGCAAATATACGTATAATTCAGGCTATCGCTAAAAAATTATCTCTTCCCATGTCACAAGTTATCGTTACTATTGGTAATCAGGGCAATACATCCGCCGCTTCCATACCATTAGCGTTGGATCATTCAATTAGAAACAATCAGGTTAAACGTGATGAATTGTTATTAATCGAATCATTTGGCGGTGGAATGACTTGGGGCGCAATGGTTATTCGTTACTAATTAATTAATAGGGCTAATTCAATTATGGTTAACACAGCATTTGTATTTCCTGGACAAGGATCTCAATCTGTAGGGATGCTATCTGATTTTTCTCTTCAATATCCTATTGTTACCGATCTGTTTGCAGAAGCATCCGAGGCTGTGGGGTATGATCTCTGGGATTTGATTCAGAATGGGCCTGTTGAGAAATTAAATCAGACTGAGCATACGCAGGTTGCTATGTTAACTGCTGATGTCGCAGTATATCGTTTATTAATACAACAAGGATTTCCGCATCCTTTAATAATGGCCGGTCATAGTTTAGGTGAGTATGCGGCTTTGGTTTGTGCTGACTCATTATCATTATCGGATGCAGCGCAATTAGTTGCTCGTAGAGGCCAGGTCATGCAAAATGCCATACCTTTAGGTATGGGAGCAATGGCAGCAATCGTTGGTTTAACTGACGAACAGGTCATTAATTTGTGTGCAGAAGCAAGTACCGATAAGTTTAAGGTTACCCCGGCAAATTTTAATGCTATTGGCCAGGTAGTAGTTGCTGGTCATACTTCGGCCGTAGAACAGATGATTGACTTGGCCAATGAAGCAGGTGCTCGTTTGGCAAAAGTAATTCCTGTCAGCGTACCCTGTCATTGTCCACTTTTGGCCGAGGCTGCGAACCTTTTTGCAGAGAGCCTTGAACATACTGAATTTAAAAATCCGTCTATTGATGTGGTAAGCAATGTGGATTTAAGCGTGTATTATTCTGCTCAACACATAAGAAAACAGTTGAAAGAGCAATTGTATAGCCCAGTTCGTTGGGTAGAAACGATTCAGATGTTTAAAAATCGTGGTATTGAGTTAATCGTAGAGTGTGGTCCAGGAAAAGTTCTAAATGGACTTATCAAAAGAATAGACAGAAGTATAAATGCTGTTAGTGTTTATGACACAATTAGCCTGGATCAGATTGTAGAACAATTACATACTCCAGCTTAAGAGGAAGCTTAATGATAACTTTAGAAGGTAAAATTGCTTTAGTGACAGGAGCCAGTCGTGGCATTGGTCAGGCAATTGCTGTTAAACTGGCGAAACAGGGTGCATTTGTTTTTGGAACCGCGACTACTGAACAGGGAGCAGCTTCAATTAATGCGCTTTTTGAAAAAGATAAACTATCTGGTAAAGGTATCGTTCTTGATGTTACTAATGCCGAGCAAATCGAGCAGTTAATGTCTACTTTGACTGAGACTAATCAATGTCCTTCTATACTGGTAAATAATGCAGGTATTACTGCGGATAATTTACTGTTGCGAATGGACGATGATGAATGGTACAAGGTAATCGAAACCAATCTAAACTCAATTTATAGAATGTCCAAGGCCTGTATAAAACCTATGTTTAGAGCTCGCTGGGGACGAATAATTTCTGTGGGTTCAGTAGTCGGTGCAAGTGGTAACTCTGGACAGGTCAATTATACTGCAGCAAAAGCGGGTGTAGTTGGTTTTTCCAAGTCATTAGCCCAGGAAATTGGCAGTAGAGGTATTACTGTTAACGTTGTTGCACCTGGATTTATTGATACAGATATGACAACCTCCTTACCCGATATGGTAAAAGAAGAGATGTTAAAAAGAATTCCAATGCGTAAACTAGGGCAAGCGGAAGATGTGGCTGATGCTGTTGTTTTTTTAGCGTCAGACAGTGCTAAATATATTACAGGTGAAACAATTCATGTCAATGGCGGCATGTATATGAATTAAATGCTCTTGCGTTATCTGTATAATTGAATAAACTAACCGTCAGTATTTTAAATTATTTCTATCAACCGAAAGAGGAAAATCAAGTTATGAGTACAGTTGAAGACCGTGTCCGTAAAATTGTTGTTGAACAATTAGGCGTTAAGGAAGAAGAGTTAAAAAATGATGCGTCATTTGTTGACGATCTGGGTGCTGATTCTCTGGATACTGTGGAGTTGGTAATGGCTCTTGAAGAAGAGTTTGAGACTGAAATTCCTGATGAGAAAGCAGAAAAAATTACTACGATTCAGGAAGCTATTGATTATATTGAATCTAATTTAAATAAAGAAGAAGCCTAATTTTTTCGAGGAGCTTTGATTGAATAAACGGCGTGTGGTTGTTACTGGCATGGGGATGCTTACCCCTGTCGGACTTAATGTACAAGAAACTTGGCAAAATATATTGGCAGGAGTTAGTGGTGTAGGTCTGGTTGAAGATTTTGATACCAGCGAATACAGCACTAAAATTTGGGCCAAGGTCAAGAATTTTAATGTTGAGAACTATGTGCCTGTCAAAGATGCTCGTAAAATGGATGTATTTACGCAATATGGAATTGCTGCTGCTGAAGAGGCCATGCTTGATTCTGGTTTGAAGATTGATGAAGCCTTATCACGTCGTACGGGTGTTGCTGTGGGCGCTGGTATTGGTGGAATTCAAACGATTACCAACAATCAGGATAAACTGGTTTCTGGTGGTCCGCGTAAAGTTTCACCATTTTTTATTCCAGCAGGCATAATCAATATGGTTGCTGGACAGATTTCTATTAAGCATAATTTAAAAGGCCCTAATATTTCTGTAGTGACTGCATGTACTACAGGAACTCATAATATTGGACTTGCCGGTCGGATTATTGCTTATGGTGACGCAGATGTCATGATTTGCGGTGGCGCAGAAATGACCACTACACCACTTTGTCTTGCTGGATTTTCAGCAGTACGATCTTTATCCAAACGTAATGATGAACCAGAAAAAGCATCAAGACCCTGGGATAAAGACCGAGATGGTTTTGTTATGGGAGAAGGTGCTGGTATTCTTGTTTTGGAAGAATATGAGCATGCTAAGGCCCGTGGCGCTAAAATTTATGCTGAATTAGTAGGGTTTGGCATGTCGGGTGACGCGTATCACATCACGGCACCAGATGAAGATGCTGATGGTGCTGCACGTGCCATGGAGGCGGCCATTCATGATGCGGGTATTAATCCACAACAAGTTGATTATATCAATGCTCATGGTACTTCGACGTATCTTAATGATATGAATGAAACCAAAGCCATCAAACGTATTTTTCAGCAACATGCTTATGACCTGGCAGTGAGTTCTACCAAATCAATGACCGGACATTTATTAGGTGCTGCTGGAGCAGTAGAAGCCATCATCAGTGTTTTGGCAATTAAAGATCAAATTGCCCCCCCAACTATAAACCTGGATAACCCTGATGAAGGTTGTGATTTGAATTATGTAGCGCATACACCACAAAAGAGAACCATTAATTATGTTTTAAGTAATTCACTTGGTTTTGGTGGTACGAACGGCAGTCTGCTATTTAAGCGAATCTAAATGGAATCCCCAAGACATAAAAAACTGGTAGTTTGTATTGTTGCTGTGTTTTTTATGTCTTTTTTTCTTGTCGGCTGGAATATATACAGATTAGTACAATGTCCTGTTATTCCCAAGACTGACGCCGCGCAAATAATCAGTATTGATCGCTCTGCATCAGCCTATCAGGTCGTTCAATTATTAAAAGAAAAAAAGCTGATTCATTCAACAAGACTTTTGCTATTGATCATTCGTTGTAAAGGACTCTCTCATCAAATTAAAGCGGGCGTATATCAAATAAATCCGGGTGAGACAGTAATGGAGTTGCTGCAGAGAATTGTTGCTGGTGATGTAATAACTCAAAAATTTACAATTATTGAAGGAACAACTCAGCAAAAAGTGGCTCAGGATTTAATGAAAGCACACTATTTAAATTATCATCCTGATGATTGGTTATCAATTAAAGGTAATTATCCTAATGCTGAAGGATTACTACTGGCAGATACTTATCAATATCAAGGTGGCAGTAGCAGTAAAACTCTATTAGAGCAGGCACATCGTAATCTGATGTCTTATTTGAATGATTCCTGGTCTCATAGAGCAGCTGATTTACCCTATAGAAGTGCTTATGAACTGCTTATTGCAGCCTCAATAATTGAAAAAGAAACAGCCATTCCCCAGGAAAGAACACTTATATCGGGTGTAATGGTCAATCGATTAAAGAAATCAATGCCTTTACAAATGGATCCTACTGTAATTTATGCATTAGGTAATGATTATAAAGGTAAATTATCCCATAATGATCTATTAATTAAATCGCCATATAACACCTATATATACCGAGGTTTACCTCCAACACCAATAGCGATGGTAGGCAAAGAATCCATAGATGCAGCAGCTCATCCTCAATTATCCAAATATTTGTATTTTGTTGCCAAAGGAGATGGTTCTCATCAATTTTCAGAAACTTATGAGCAACAACGTCAAGCGATTAATCAATATCAAAGAAAGGACTATTAATGGCATTGTTAGCGGGAAAATTAATAGTAATTGAGGGATTGGAAGGAGCAGGCAAATCGACGGCAGTGAATACTGTAATTGATGAGCTATCAAAACGTGATATCAGTTCTATAACGACGCGTGAACCGGGTGGAACAGCTGTAGGTGAGATATTAAGAGACCTCATTAAAAATCCTGAATACAGTGATGTCCTGGATGACAAAACAGAATTACTTTTGCTTTATGCTGCACGTATTCAATTGATTGAACAAGTGATTAAACCCGCTTTGCGGCAAGGAAAATGGGTTATTGCTGATCGATTTGAATTATCTACTATAGCCTATCAAGGTGGGGGTAGAGGGTTGGATCTTCAAATGATAAATAGTTTATCCTCTTTCTGTCTCAATGGATTTAAACCTGATCTTACCTTGTATCTGGATATATCTCCCGAGATTGGAATGCAAAGAGCAAAACAGCGCGGTGCATTTGATCGAATTGAACAACAAGCTCTTGAGTTTTTTCATCGTGTGCATGATGCGTATATAAAGTACATTCATGTGAATCCTGATGTTGTTACAATTGATGCAAGTCGTTCTCTGACTGATGTACGTTGTGCAATTCAGGAAGCAATAATTCGATTTCTCGAGCATGATGATGAATAATCATCAGGAACAATGGCAAAAAATTCAAGCCGCATTTGTTAACCATCGCATTCCACAGTCCATGTTATTGGTTGGACCTTTACATTGTGAACTTGGGTTGTTTGTCAGAAAGACCATGAATTTATTATTGTGTAAATCAGGCCAGAATGAACCTTGCATGAGTTGCGGTGATTGTCAGATGGTTGAACGAATGGAACATCCAGATGTTGAATGGATTAAGCCTGAAAAGAATGGCGGAGCTATTAAAGTTGATCAAATTAGAGATCTACAAAGTTCAGCTTATCTAACGCCTCAACGATCCAATTACCGATTAATTGTTATCGAGTCAGCTGATCGCATGAATACAGCTTCAGCAAATGCATTATTGAAAATATTGGAAGAACCTGCACAACATACTGTTTTTATTTTAATAGCACAACAGTTAACTACTGTACTCCCAACTGTATTGAGTCGATGTCATATCATCACATTTTCTCCTGTAGATGATTCAACATCAAATAATTTATTGACGCTTGGAGAACACTACTCACATGAATCCGAGAGGGCTGTACTTTTTAATCAAGCCGAAGTCATTTTAGATGGACTCATTGCCTTGATTGAACGCAGGCAGCATCCTTGTGTTTTAGCGGCTCAATGGACTCAATATGAATTGGGTAGTTTTTTATGGTTTTTATATTTAGTGTATGCACAAATAGAACACATGCATGTCATGAAAACTGCTGCGACAGGTCCAGCAACCCTTCAGCTTAATAAGTTATTGACATTACTGCCTCAGATTTCAATATTTGACCAAATTGATAAAATAAATACATTATTGAGAAAAATAAGCCATAATATGAATGTAAATCATACATTGGTTTTAGAAGATTTGTTATTTTCTTTAATACCAGGTACCTAATCTGGACGAGTATTAAAGAGGAGGGTTTATGGCGGATAAAACTCAACTGATAAACTGTTCGTTTACCAGTGAAGCCTCTCTGTATCTGGCTTATATGCCCTTTGTTAAAGGAGGGGGGATCTTTATACGAACAAATCACATTTATCCCCTGGGTGAACTAGTTGAATTATCAGTAAAATTAATTAATGAACAGGATGCTTATTCTGTGAATGGAAAGGTAGTATGGATTACTCCAAGGGGAGCACAGGGTAACAAGCCATCAGGAATAGGCGTGCAGTTTCAGGGTGAAAACAGTAGATATCTGTGTAATAAAATCGAAACTTATTTGGCAGGAATGTTAAAATCAACGCAAATGACGGATACTATCTGATTTGATTTCTACAGAGGATTCACATGTTAGTCGATTCACATTGTCATTTAAATTTCATTGATTTAGCTGATTTTAATAATGATCTGTCTGAGGTAATAAATCGCGCAAAAGAAAATGGAGTTCAGCATTTCCTAACGGTCTGCGTTGAATTAAGTGATTACCCACAATTGGAAGCTATAGCCGCAGCACACTCTAATATTAATATCTCGGTAGGTGTACATCCTAATAGTGAGATGGCCGATCCGGTAACTGCATCCTTACTTTGTGATTTAGCAGCTAACCCGGCATGTATCGCTATTGGTGAAACAGGGCTTGATTATTATCGGACGCTCACAGATGAAGCGCAGGAAATGCAGCGGGAGCGGTTTAGAGAGCATATCAGAGCCGCATTAATTACCTCAAAGCCACTGATAATTCATACACGCCAGGCAGCTGAAGATACTCTCTTATTAATGGCTGAAGAAAATGCCCATCAAATTGGTGGAGTAATGCATTGTTTTGCCGAAGATCTTGATATTGCCAGAAGAGCTATCGACCTTAATTTTTATATTTCATTTTCAGGTATTGTTACTTTTAAAAATGCTGTTGCCCTTCAGGAAGTTGCAAAACAAATTCCATTGGACCGAATATTGATTGAAACAGATTCACCTTACCTGGCTCCTGTTCCTTACCGAGGAAAGCAAAATCATCCGGCACTGGTGAAATATGTTGCAGAAGCGATTGCTCAATTAAGAGGAATGGATTATGAAACGATTGCCAGAATTACCACGGATAACTTCTATAAATGTTTTAAATTAAGTGAAACACACTAGGGTGAGTTGTCAACAGCCCCTAACAAAAGAACACCGAACTTACAAAACTCAGAGTTATCAATCCATTAAAAGTATGGATGAAGGTATAGTTATGTACTGTTATCTACTCAGAATCCAATACATGATACCGAAGTTAGTGTTCATCTTTAAATGAACACTAAAACTTAATGTTTGACCAATATTTGTACTTTGTGATATATTGCATGTCATTTGGTTTTGTTGTGAGAAAATGATGCAAGAATGGTTAAGGCTATTTTATCAAAAAATTGAGGGAACAACTTTAACTATAAATGGCACGATTTATAAACTCACTGACTGTAAGCGCATTGGCGGTGGCTCAGAAAAGCATGTGTATCAGCTTAAAGATGACGCCTTATGTTTTTTTATACCCCATAAATATCGAAGTGAAGAACATTGGAACCAGAAAATTCAATTTGAAAAGCTTATACTTGATGAGATAAGCCAATTAGGTTTGAAAACCCAACAATTCGAGTTGGTTTCGATCGAAATAAGAGTTCCTGGAGAACAGCCGCGAGCCATTAATGGTCTGTTGACCAAGGACTTTAAAAGTCTGTGTAATGACGAATCTATAGTCATACATGATTCCAAGGGCAGTCAAAGAGTGACTGGTACTCCTCCTGATTTTCACAGCATGAGAGGACGTTTTAAGGATAAAGAATTCGTTCAACACATGTTTAAAAAAATCATCAAGGAATATGCGGTTGCTTACACATTCTCGTTACCAATCAATATATTACAAACAAATGATGACAGTCAGCATATCATTTTTGAACTGCCTCAAAACTCTAATGAACCCCCTGTAGTGAGATACATGTTTTGGGATGTAGTCTCAGATGTTGCTACCTTTCCCTTTATATTCAGGGCTCCTACTCTAAATGAATTAAAAGAGGGACCTGGTAAGCATCGTTGGGGAAAAAAAGGTATTGCCGCGCTATATCATCTTGCCAATACAGTAGCTTGCACTATTTTAGAAATGTACAACCATGAAATTGACGATTCATTTAGCTTTGTTGGTGAATTGCAGTCTGATATTCTTTTAGCTATTGATGATGATGTATTTTTAAATGATGCTTTAGAACATGCTCAATCCTTGGCAGTGCCTTTTTTTAATAAACTATTTGTTGAATTTAAAAAGGAAGAAGTAATACTCGATACAGGAATGTTTCACTCGTTAATGTTGATGGCAATTTCATCAAGTAATCTGGATATTATTGAACAATGCTATCAATTACGTCCTCAAAATTCGCTTTTACCTGAAGAGCACATTGATAGTATGCTCGATGTTTCTATTAAATACGGGAATCAAGCCGTTGTTGAGTTTCTCAATAGCAAATTAGGCGCAGAAAAAAATACCTACGAAAAAGCAAAACAATTAGCGATTGAGGAGCAAGAGAAGAAAGTAAAAAGGGAACAATTAAAAGAAACCTTTTTGAAACAATATAATAAACAATTGGTTTCAGACAAAAGTTTATATTGTGGTATCTATTCATTTTTTGTCAAAAGTTATGTTACAAATGACATGGATTTATCTGAAATCGTAAAACACGCTCAAGGCTTATCTAAAGAAGGAACGGGAATGCGTAGTAAATTGGTGATGAAGCAACTGGGATGGCTGGATGTGAATAATAACGTTACTGGTGAGTTAAGTTCTGTTATTGCAAAAATCTAGTACAGAAAACTGAAATTCATCTGCAAGGAAGCTTTGTAAAATTCATTGCTCTAATAGGCTGATTTTTTAATTTCTGTGTAGTAGGCTGGATAATAAACACAGAGAGCCCAAGAGCACCATACTCAAGGGTAGTATGTAATCATTGGTCGTTAATATACTCCCAACCACTCCAGCAATCAGTGAAGATACAGTCATACGCATCGTATTGATAACAGCGGTTGCCGAAGCTGCTTGTTCGTTAAAATCTTTAAGTGCCAGGGATAATGCGGGTGGATTGGTGATAGTTACCCCTAGAGTAACCAATAATAAAGGGACAAGACAGTTTAGGCTAAAACCAATAAAATAATAGAGCATCAGCGAAATAGCGGCTCCAATGATGATCATCAGACTACCAAAACACATATTCCATCTTAATGAGAAATAATCTCTAAGACGTATACCTATATAGTTGCCCAGGATCATTGTGAATCCATTGAATGCAAAGATTAAAGCAAAGGCAGTAGGTGAGTAGTGCAGTTGGTTAATGATTAAATAAGTGATATTGATTATTATGATCATTATATTGGTAAATGAAGCGCTAAGGATAATCATCCCTAACCAAAGATGCCTGTTTTGAAGAATGTACCTGTATTGTTTTAATGATTTTATATAAGAAAATTTCGATTTACTCCTGTTCCATGAGGGTGATTCCTTCAATATCATTCTGGCAAGCAGCAGAAGTATAAAACCAAATACCGCCATGCATATAAAAGTCGCCTGCCATCCCATATAGAGAAATACTACTGCTCCGAATAATGGCGCAATAATCGGTGAAATAGATACAATCATTGAGATATGTGAAATGATATTGGCTCGTTCTGCAGTCTTTTCATAATCTCGGGTTGACGATAGGGCAATGACTCCAGAACAGCAGATAAAGAAACTTTGCAATGCTCTACCGGCAATTAACATATAAATAGACGTGGAAAAAATGCAAATCATGGTAGCGATCAAGAATAGTGATAGACTGACCTTAATCGATTGCAACCGACCAAAATGATCAATCAATGGTCCCCAGATGAGCTGAGCGAATCCATTAACAAAGATATAGACACTTAGAGTAAGTTGTCCTAATTCATGAGTGGTTTGAAAATAATTGATAATGGTCGGTAATGCCGGTTGGTATAAATCAAAGGTTATTAATGAAAAACCCGAAAGACAGGCAATATAGAAAAATGGAGTTTTTGTAACGTACATCTCTATCCTTGAAATAAAATTCAGATATTTTACCGATAATATCTGTTATGCAATTTATTTAACGAGAACTTTGTCAGTTATCTTCGTATTTAGTACTATATATCAACTATATCATTAATTAGAGTATTCCATGAGTTTATATATAGGTTTGATGTCAGGTACCAGTATGGACGGTATCGATGCCGCTTTGGTTGACTTACCCTCTAATAAACTGAAATGTGGCATTACCAAGAAATACAGTGATGAATTAAGGAAACGCATTGATGATTTGGTCAGTGGCAATTCAATAAGCCTTGCATCAATTTGCCAACTCAATACATTAATTGGCAGAGAATTTGCCCACGCTGTAAATGAATTATTACAGGAGACTAAGGTTTCTCATAGAGCAATCAAGGCAATAGGAAGTCATGGACAAACAGTGTGTCACGAAACCAAATGTGACATTCCTTATACATTGCAGCTTGGATGCGGACACACCATTTCATCATTAACAGGCATAACAGTAGTCGCTGATTTTCGAACAAGAGATATAGTAAATGGTGGTCAAGGTGCTCCGTTTGCGCCACTTTATCATCAGGAGTTATTTTCTAATTGTGATTCAGAAATAGCATTAGTTAATATTGGCGGTATTTCTAATGTGACTTTTATTAAACCACATCAACCAACACGTGGCTGGGATGTGGGACCAGGAAACTGTTTATTGGATGCATGGATTATGCGGCACCTACATAAATCATATGATGCCGGAGGTGCTTGGGCTAAACAAGGAACAGTGATTGAACCTTTATTGACTCAATTATTGGCAGACCCATTTTTTTCATGGTCAGCTCCTAAAAGTATCGGTAAGGAATACTTTTCTCTTTCCTGGTTAGAAGCCCATGTTGACTCGGAATATAGACCAGTTGATATCCAGGCTACCTTATTGGCGTTAACCGCACGATCGATAGCCAGTACCATCATCAGCAATCAAGGTGCAATAAAACAAGTCTATTTATGCGGTGGAGGTACTCACAATACGCATTTACTTAACTCTCTGGCTGATTTATTACCTCATATAAAGGTTTGCAGTATTGCTGAAACCGGTGCTAGTCCTGATTATCTGGAGGCCATGATGTTTGCCTGGTTAGCATCTCAAACTTTGGATTACATCCCTGTTAATTTAACATCGATTACCGGCGCGAAAGAACTTGCACTATTGGGTGCAGTATATCCTATAATAAAATGATATTGACAAACCAAATCGCCTTGCGTTTAAATGGGCAATTCTCATCAGAGTGAATTTAAATTGAACGCACATTACACTATAAAAGCAAAGGATGGAGTAGGTGATAGTCTGGCTGCAGCGTACTTTATTTTTTTTCTCGCAGCATCTTTTTATTTGTATGAATTTATTCTTCAGGTAGCGCCAAGTGTCATGGCAGAATCCATGATGAAAACTTTTGGTGTGTCCGGGCAGGGCTTTGGTGTAATTTCCGCCTTTTATTTTTATGCCTATGCTCCATCGCAGTTGCCTGCTGGAGTATTATACGATCGCTATGGACCTCGTAAATTAATGACATTTGCGATTATTCTTTGTGCCATAGGCTCTGCTTTTTTTGCCTCGACAGATAGTGTATTCACAGCCTGTATAGGAAGATTTTTGATTGGTATTGGCTCTGCATTTTCATTTATCGGTGTGTTAGTGCTTATTTCACGCTGGTTTCCACCGTATTATTTCGCCATTCTTGCAGGTATAGCCCAATTGATGAGTTCAGTAGGTGCCATGTTTGGCGAAATGCCACTTGCTGCATTAATTAGTCATGTTGGCTGGCGTAATGCCAGTTTTATACTGTCTGCTATAGGCTTCATACTGGCTGGATGTTTTTGGGCTTTTATTCGCGATTATCCCCATCAGCAAAATCAGTCAATTCCTGATCATTATTTAAGAGATGAATGGAAACGACTTGTAGCAGTATGCAAACATGCCCATACCTGGATTATAGGTGGCTATGCTTTTGCCATCTGGACTCCTATTGCAGTTTTTGCTGCATTATGGGGCGTACCTTATTTACAGGAAAAATATCAAATTACTGTGGTTGCTGCATCAGGATTATGCAGCATGATCTGGATTGGCATAGGTATAGGCAGTCCTTTGCTGGGTTGGCTCAGTGATCGCATTGAAAGCAGGCGTATAGCTCTAATCATTAGTGCTGTTTTAGGGTTGTTTGCCACTTTGATATTGCTGTATTATCCAAATCTGCCCTATGGCTGGTCTTATATTACCTTATTCACTCTTGGTTTGGGTGCAGGCGGACAAACTGTAAGTTTCGCTGTTGTTAAAGAGAATAACACTCCAGAGCTGGTTGGAACAGCGTCCGGATTTAATAATTTATCGGTTTTAATCGGTGGCGCCATATTTCAACCCCTGGTAGGTTATATCTTACAGCACACGGACTCCTGGCGTTTGGTCAATGGGGTACATGTGTATGATATTTCCAGCTACCAAACCGCATTATTGGTTATGCCGCTGTGTTTTTTGGGAAGCTTGCTTATTGCAGCGTTTTTGATAAAAGAAACACATCCTGCACATAAACTTCAATAATTGGGTACTGGATGATTGTGTGTTATGTGTATAATGTTACTCAATACGCACCTTGATAGAGGTGCGCAAAACATTTAATTGTTCATGTATCGTTTTGGGTTTTAACAAGAAAGTATCGTTTCATCCATTCTCTGTTCTTGATGTTCTGGTGAATTATCCAACTTAATATTTTTTCTTAAATTAGACTGATAAAAAGTATGCATATTAGTGAGCAATGAACGCTCCAATGTTGTATTTTCAACCAACGGAGTTGTGTTTTCAATACTGGACATATTATCCCAAACTTTTGAGAGAGACAGGAACATCGATGATGTTGCGGAGATAAGTACAGACAATCCCATGTAGGTGCTCAAAGACAATAATGGCAATGCGAATGGAAGAATCGCTGCACCTGCGACTAGCGGTATAAGCCATGCTACTGAATAACATACGTTGAGTATACTTTCCATAACAAGTTCATCGAGCCACTCATTGGAACTGGCTTCAATTTTATTTATGGCTTTATTCAGATCCAAATTATTTTGGCTTAATTGATAGAGTATTGAATACAGCTCACTATACTTATCTATAATTTCTGATTGAGAAATAGTGTTTTTATTGTAATAACGATCATGATAGAAATCTCTTATTGTCTGCAGATCTTTTCCAGCATTTTTTAATATTTGGAGCTGCTGATCGCCAAGTAGAACAGCATATCCACTTTGAGCCAGTAGTTTTTCATCTAAAATTAAATGTTGAAAGGCCTCAAATTGTTTATCAATATCTTTAAACCTTCTGTCTAACGTCATCATACATCCTTAGTGATTTAATTGGCGACTGGTATTCTATCTTGCTTAATATTCTTATTCAAATAACCGACAGCAAGTTATTTTTATATTCAAAATCTGAATTATTAACCCACCTTAATTGAAGACTTCTTTTCTCCCATAAATGTTAATGCAATGAATAATAAGAACAGTAATCCAATAGCATTACAATAAATTCCGAAGTGAAGATTATTATGGCTGTGATAAAACAGGCTAGCTATTTCAATACCTATTGCACCAATAATCATCACACTTAGACTGATCAGCGCGGAAGCGGTACCTTTGCTCACTGAGGTGACAAACAGACAGAATCTATTTAATGGCGCGTTAATTACACTGAGGGCAAAGAAGTAAATAATGACACCGGGAATTAAATAGATGTAATTATTTCCATAGAAATAAGGCAATAATGCCATTAATATTATTCCTGAGGTCATAATGATGCAACCCAGATAAATTATATTTTTAAGTTCCATTTTGTAAGTCAAACGGTGTAAAAACCAGTTACCCAAAATTGTTGCTCCAAAAATTGGCAGCTGCCATAAACCGTATTGAATGACCGTTAATTTTGCTTCGGTAATCATAATTATTGGTGCGAGGGCGATCCAGGCAATACAGGGAATACCTACTATGGCTATTGCCAAAGCACTGTAGCAAAAAGTTGCATTAGTCAGTAGATCCCAATAATTTTTGAATACAGATAGAAGCGATAATGGTGCTTTGGGGATCTGGTGGCCGTCTTTTTTAATCTGACCTATTGGTTCAGGCATATATCGCCATAACCCCCAAAGAGCCAAAATTGCACAAAGTGCTATCATCACAAAGATGACTCGCCATGAGGTATAGTGAATAATGATCGCGCCTAAGATAGGTCCTAATAAGGGCGCTAAAATTGCGGCGTTAGCCATGATTGCAATAAGACGTACCGCATCCATTTCCTCGAACAGCTCTTGAATGGTTGCATATCCAATGACGCCTATAAAACATAAACCCATACCCTGGAAAAATCGGGCGGTAAGAAATTGATCCATTGAATGTGAACAGGCAATCAGTAAGGTAAAAATAAAGAATAAGCTTGCGCCAAGCAACATCATGGGTCTTCTGCCGTAAGCATCAGATACCGGACCAAGAATTAATTGCAGACTGGCTCCACCGAGAATATACACAGTAAGTGATGTAGCTACCATTGATTCAGGCGCATTAAATGAGTTAACAACATGAATCATCCCGGGCATGATCATATCATTGGCGATATAGGTTAGAAATTCGTACAAGACTAGAAAACAGGCGAAAGTTATAGCTTGTCTGTGGGATATGTTTATAAGTGGTTCAGACATTGCTTTTGCCTTACGAATGAAATTCTAATGAACAGTCGTATAGTATATACCTGCTCTGGCGTATTTTTCGATAGTAATTATCACAGAATTTACGAAAAATGCCCAATCTCTTCGTTAAAAATTCATTTTACCTCGACCTTGCGGTTTTTCCTAAGTCCAGTGTCATTCTGTTTTAACAAAATGCCACTAAAATAATGTGAAATGATAATGCATCAATTCATTTGACGCAAAAACTCCTGCAAGTGTTGTTTGTCCTTCTCCGTCCCCAGATAGGTTTTTAAGTGCTCTATAGAATTCGTGTACTCATCATGAGTGATGGTTCCACGAATTAGCTCAAAGCGCTGGTAGACGCAATAGGTATTAAGTACATCTGTTTCACAGTAATTTCTTATTTCCCTTATTTGCCCTGCTGCAAATTGCTCCCAGACTTTAGAGCCGCTCATACCCATTTTGCCTGGGAAACCGAGCATGGTGGAAATGTCGTCGAGTGGTGCGAAGGCTTTATTTTGATATCCTGCAATAAGATCCATCAGATCTATATGACGATAATGAAATCTGCTTAAATAATTGTTCCACTTAAAAGATTGTTGATTTTCACCAGTTTCCCAATAAGTTGGTGCACTTACACCGTGCAATAGAGAGCGATAGTGTAAAACCGGTAAATCAAAACCACTGCCATTCCAACTGATCAGAGTTGGAGTGTGTTTATCAATACCGGCAAAAAAACGAGTAATTAATTCTTTTTCATCCGAATGCTCATCTCCAAGGGACCAGACTTTCAGCTGTGAACCATGCCTGAGAACTAAGGATATGGCACAAATTTTCTGTAAATAATGAGGTAGAAAATCGTTTCCAACTTTTGCTCGTCTTAATGCAAACATGGCTTGGGAAACTTCCATATCGGATAAACCATCCAGATTATATAATGTTCGCCCTGCATCGATGTCGGGTATGGTTTCAATATCAAATACAAGTACGCTCATTTGGTAATCTGTGTGATTTCAGGGACTTAAATTATAACATGGGGAGGAGGGTATTACTATTGATCAAGGGTATGGTGCCTTTGCAACAGATTAAAAAGCCTGATTATTCTGGCAATAAAAAGGGGTATAGAAGCACTCTTGTTTCGTCCGATAAATGACATGGATTGTGAAGATTAAATTTGCTACTATACTTTTTTCGTATTATTGGGTACAACATACCCGGATTTTTACCTAATTATTATCATGAATTATAAACTATTTACTCTTTTATTATCGGTTTTGCTTCTTACCTCTTGTGTTAGTCAACCCCCTAGAGATGTAAATAATATATGTAACATATTTAAACAATATCCTAAATGGTATTCTGATGCCAAAGATGTAGAAAAACGGTGGAAAGTCCCTGTTCCAGTACAAATGGCAATTATTCATCAGGAGTCAAAGTTTGACGCAAGTGCCAGACCGCCTCGTACTAAATTATTGTGGATAATACCGTGGAAAAGACCATCAACGGCATATGGCTATACCCAGGCATTACAATCGACTTGGAAACAGTATAAGCAAAGCAATGGCTGGATTTTGTCATCCCGCGATGACTTTGCTGATGGGGTAGATTTTATTGGTTGGTATGCCAATCAAGCTGCGGTCAAGGCAGGAATACCGCGAACAGACGCTTATTCACTTTATTTGGCATATCATGAAGGAGTGGGTGGATATCAGCGAAAAACTTATCTGCAGAAGCCTTGGTTGATTTCTGTAGCACGTAAAGTTAAAGCAAAATCACAAATCTATGCAATGCAACTTAACTCATGTCAAGGATCAATGAAATCTCACGCATGGTTTTGATTGAGTGATACCTAGTACTCTTTCAAAGCAGAACAGAACGTTTGCTCATTTATCTTGTATCCATCTTTGAATGATTGAGTTATCAAAAAATGCTCGAATTAGCCCTGCTAGTACTGCGATTTTTTAATAACTCAATCATTCAACTCTGTGCACAATCTAAGAGTCAAACCTTCTGTTCTGCTTTGAAAGAGTACTAGAGAAAATATGCTAAAAAATTTATAATATTTCACTGGATTGGTATTATACTATATTCCCAGGTTTTAAATTTAGACCAATTATTAAGGAGTTTTTGATGCGATTAATGCTTTTAGGTGGTCCGGGTGCTGGAAAAGGAACCCAGGCATCGCGTTTAATTGAACGATATAAAATTCCTCAAATTTCAACAGGAGATATGTTGCGTGCCGCAATTGCTCAGCGTACTCCTTTAGGTTTAAGTGCTCAAAAGATTATGGAGGCCGGTGGTCTTGTATCAGATGATATTATAATTGGTTTAGTTAAAGATCGCCTAAAAAATCCAGATTGCGCAAATGGTTTTTTATTTGATGGATTTCCAAGAACCATAGTCCAGGCAGATGCTTTAAAGAACGCGGGTATCTCTTTAGATCATGTGATAGAAATTGCTGTAGATGATAACGAGATCATAGAACGGATCAGTGGGCGTCGTATTCACCAACAATCCGGACGGGTTTATCACATCATCAATCATCCTCCAAAAAATCCTGGAGTTGATGATCTCACTGGGGAACCATTGATTCAACGTGATGATGATAAAGAAGAAACCGTACGTAAAAGGTTAGAGGTATACCATAACCAGACCGCTCCATTAATTAACTACTATAAAAGTTGGGCAACTGAAGGTTCACCTGATGCGCCTCAATTTCATACTGTAGTTGGAACAGGAACTGTAGATCAAATTTTTGATGAAATTGTTACGTTACTTGACGCTAAGGAACCAGCATGCCAACCAAAACTTTAACCAGTGCAGAATTTGAATTATTGATTAATGAAAATGAATTGGTTTTTATTGATTTTTGGGCTGAGTGGTGTGCTCCTTGCAAGCAGTTCTCCAAAGTTTATGAACAGGTCTCCGATCAATTTCCAGGTATAGTATTTGCCAAAGTAAATATTGAGGAACAACAGGAGCTGGCTGATTTTTTTGAGATTCGTTCTATTCCACATCTCATGGTATTTAAAGACAGTATTGTAATATACTCGGGAGCTGGAAGCATGCCCGAGTCCACATTAAAAGAATTGGCTCAACAAGCTCTGGATGCTGATGTTACTGAAATACGGGCTCAGCTTGAGCAGGACAAGGAATAAGACTGGCTATATATTCTTTTAATTCATCCTTGCTGGCGGCGTCCATTGAGAGATCAAGTTTGGTTCGTCGCTTTAACACATCATCAACGCTTTTTGCCCATTCTTCTAAAATCAGGTAATCCACCTCAACTTGATAGAGACAAGTTCCAAATCTTTTTCCCATTGATTCAATATTAGTGCAGTGTGAAAGAAAAAACTCAGTATGACTCCCGTAATTATTGAGATAGCGATTCAATAATTCAGTGTCCAACCAATGATATTTATCTTTGGCATAGATGATGTATTCTTCAAAGCTCATTGTACCTAAGACGGATCCCGGAAGCGGGGTGACTTTAGTTCGTGATTGACGCATCTGAGGAAATACTGAAGAAAGTTGATTAATAACATCTTCTGCCAATTGTCTGTAAGTAGTTATTTTACCTCCAAGAATAGTCACAATGGGGGCTGGATCGGTACTAAATTCATAACTGTAGTCACGGCTTAACGTTTTCACTTCTTTTCCTTCATTTGCAATGAGAGGTCTTATTCCGCTCCAGGAATATATAATATCTTCTTTGTGAATTTTAATTTTAAAATACGAGTTAACCAAAGTCGTTAAATACACCATTTCTTCTTCATCAATTTCAATCTGATCCAGCGATCCTGTGTATTCAATATCAGTAGTACCGATCATGCTGAATCCATGAAAGGGTATAACAAACACAACACGTTTATCATCATGTTGCAAAAAATAGGCATGTTTCCCCTCGTACAGTTTCGGTACGACTATGTGGCTTCCTTTTACAAGAGTCATGTCGCTCTTAATCGAGGTTTTTGTTAGTTTAGCCAGGGATTTAACCCATGGACCTGTAGCATTGATTAGGGATTTTGCATAGGCTTTATAAATGGGACCGTTGTCCGGTTGAATAATTAATTGCCACATGTTATTCACCAGTTCAGTTTGAATCACTTTGGCGCGAGGGCGTATACTTGCCCCATGATTTTTTGCTTGAATGGCATTTATAATAGTTAAACGAGCATCATCTGTAGACGCATCATAAAATTGAAAACCACGGTTTAATTGATCTACTAATGGATTAAAGTAGGTGTTTTTTGTAGTTCTATGTATGGCTTTACATTTAGGTAAATGGTTTTTTCGGCTTAAATGATCGTAAAAAAACAACCCCAGCCTTAATAACCAGGCAGGACGCATATGTTTTTGGTAGGGCAAAATAAAGGATTGGGGATGGACGAGATGAGGTGCCAGGTTCAATAAAGTTTGTCGTTCTTCCAGGGCTTTTTTTACCAATCCAAATTCATAATGCTCTAAATAGCGTAACCCTCCATGAATTAATTTTGTGCTGCTGGATGAGGTTTTAGAGGCTAAATCATCCTGTTCGAAGAGTACTACGGAAAGCCCTCTAAGTGCCGCATCTGCAGCACAGCCGCAACCATTGATACCTCCACCAATAATCGCAACATCAAAAACCTGTTCCATGTTTTTGTCTCCGCCAGAATAATAAGTACAATTTAATAGTAAAGTATCTTTTCTTGAGAATCACGTGATTTAGTATCTATTTTGTAATCAATACCTCTAGGTCTGGCTGATGAACATTGTCAGTCATATCGTTAAAAAGTTTTCGACATCTCCCTATCTATTTAAATCATTATGATCATATTGATTAAATATAAACCATAGATCGAAAATGAACTACAATTAACTTATACATATTGAATAAAATATGAGCCCGTCATGAGATCGATATCCATTAAACGGTTTTTACGGATTAAAACTACAAATAAACGAGGCAATCGCCCGGTTGTATCAGGTGGCTCCAGATCTAACGATGCCGTTACTTCTTCAAACTATTCTGAATATGAGACTGATTTAATGCTCAGTAACGATGAACCTACTGAATTGTTTGAAGTTCCCAGTCATGCTGATATCGTTGCTGACTCAAAACAGACTAAATCTGAGATTCGATCAGCAGAAGCAAAAGTTAGTCGTTCAGGTACGCTCGATGTTCCCAATCCTCAAGACGTCGTTACCTATCAAAACCCAAAGGAAGATGGAAAGGATATCAAGTATTTGGATAGATCAAAGGATTCATTATTTCCTCATCCACCCTCACCTGGAGATATTAGGCAAGGTGGTATCGGAGATTGTTATTTTCTAAGTGTTATTAACAGCATTCTTGCAAAACCCAATGGCCCTGAAATTATTCAAAATATGATGAGAGAGGAAAATGGTAAAGTTTATGTTCGATTTTATAATAAAAATGGCTTACCAGAAATTATTTGTGTCGATAAAAAAATACCAGCAGATCCTTTAAAGCACAACAAAAGCTCTGGATTTTTTAATCAAGCTCCTTTGTGGATTAGCATATTGGAAAAAGCCTATATCTGCTATCAATTAGGATCTGATTATAAAAATTTTATAAATGGTGGACACTCTGAAAGTGTATTTCCTTATTTATTAGGAGAACGTTCTAATACAAAATCAGTACGAAGTGAAGATGAAAATGAATTAAAAGCTCTATTTTTGTTCGGGGAATTTTCACTCAGTAATAAGAATAATATTGGGTTATCACGTGATGAATTGGAACTATGGAAGTTAATTTGGAATAGAAACTCGTTACAAAAGGAATATTTGGATAGAGGAATTAATACGATGCGCGATGTGGATTTGGATTATCTTCTAAACAAAGCCCAAACAAATACAAATGAAGAAGAAATGGTCATTCAAAAAATCAAAGACTGGGTTAATAATAACAATGTTTTACCCGGCAAACGAGGTACTGGTAAATATTCAACAGAACAATTAGAGCTATACGAACAAATGAAAGAGCTAACACAAGACGGTTTTTGTATTACAGCAATGTCAGACCCTAATGTTGTAAGTGGCGGAAAGCAGACAGCAAGAGATAATACAGGTGAGGGTATTGCAAAAGGTATGGCGGGTGAGCATGTTTATGCAGTCATGCGATGTGAGGAAAGAAACGGTTTAGCAGGTGTCGTAGTAAGAAACCCTTGGGGAAAGTATGGTCGAGAATACTCTCAAAATAAAGATGGAACATTATCTGCAAAATCGACTAAACAGGGTGAGTTCTGGATGGAGTTTGGTGATTTTACTAAAAGAATGCTCTCAATCAGTTTTTGCGGAAATTATTTATATAAATTAGAAGGAAGCGCAGAAGGTCAGAGAGTTGATAAGGTTCCTGTATATGTTTTGGCCGCTAATGGATTATTTTATATGACCGTGAAAGGTGAGATAGAGAGGGATCGCCTAATAACAGATGATCCCGCTAAAATTGAATATTTAATGAATCACATCAATACAAATGGTTATGAGCGAATAACGAGCACTCAGAGAGACATTATATCTCATTGTGTGTATGGTAATGCATGTGAAGAGGATCTGGATGTACTTATTGACCCCGATCAGGATTGTTTATTCGAGGAAGAAGCTGGTCCTGTAACGTTAAGAGATAAATTGAATGTACTACGTCAAGACCCATCTGAAGAGCAGTTAATTGAATCAGATTTGGAACCTTCCCAAATTGATGTGTCACCTTCTTAACGACTTAAGATCAATCATGTCTTTGGTACATGATTATCGATAAATAAAGCATTCAGTCGTGTTAAAAATTAAAAAGAAGACTCATGTACAAACAATTTCCATTAAAGTTCTCTCTCAATGGTCTTTTGATGTACTGATTAAGGTAACCCATTTCAATAGAGCTCTGTTCTGTGGTTTTGTAGCCTAAGCCTATAAAAGCTCGATTTTGATCAAGTCCAGTATTATTCTGTATGTTGAAATGATTAAGATGATAAAAAAGCTCATCCATTCCAATAAGACTAAATTGTTCATGATTGGGTATTGGGAACGCTAATTTAAATAATTGTCTATACCGCCAGGCAGTATGAATCGTGGCTTGTATAAAACGCTGTTCGAGGCGAGATCGAATCGTAGCAGTAAATGGACTGAATTTTTTACTCCATAGTATTTGTTGCCATATTCTTTTTTCTTCAATCGGCCTTACAGTGAATGGTTGTGCGGTACGAATCCATCCGTATCCTAACCAGAAGCTTGTTGTTGGGATCACCTGATACCCTAGTCCTGGTCGCAATAAGAGCTGCGAAAGTTTCGACGCGTCGTCACCAAATCGACCCTGATATTCCAGCCAATATTTAATTTTCGGGTAATTTTTAGTTATTGAACCCATAACTGTGCTGTTGGTCCAAAGTTGGAAATCGTTCTCTGCTGCACTACTGATTGTACTGATAAATATAAGAATGAACCAGATGATGATTCTGTAATCTGATTTGATTTTTGCATGGTTTTGTATCAACTGGTTCATTTTAATCCTGATGTTATTGAATTAACACAATTCTCAACTCAAAGAGTGATGTGTCGTGTCTGTATCATCATCCCAGGCAAGCTCATTCGCCTCATCAGCTTCTTGAGAAAGATCAGCATTTGAATTTTCCCGAAAAACACCATATCGTTGACGAGCTGAAGTACTTGCAGGGAGGGATGGATCGTTCTGCTCCCAATCACTGAGGCCTGGTATGTATACAAGTTGTGCAAGATTATCGACAGATAATGATAATTTACGGTTTACAACTATTAGCCCAGCATGAGCATCATTCATTTCTTCAATTTGATCTCTTAATACAATAATCTCCTGATTCAATTCCTCAATATCCTTCTGTAATTTCTTCAGTTGTTTTTTTAAATTTTTTTTCTCATCATGGTCGTGCGGTTCATCGTGAATTGTAATTTTTAATTGCTCTTGTTGATTCTGCATTTCTTTAGCTTGTACCATCAGTTCTACCATGGGATCTATCGTTTGTTTTTTATTTGCCAGTTTCATTTCGATTAACTTATTCATAATAAAGTGACGTGTTGCAATTAAATGATTTATTTTATCTGCATGACGTACTGAAAAAGAGCATTCAGTCAGCTGACTGTTAATATAACTTTCAAGTATCGGTACTAATTTCCCCATGGTAAATTCCGTAAGTACTAATAAATCATCCGTAGCAACCAATTCCAATTCGCTGGTTAAATGCGGGGCTAAAATAATTGCCAGATTTCGTGCTGACATCATATTTGTTTCTTCAAATGAAGAAGCCCGGTGCATTAAATAACAGTAGTGATACAATATTTCACCAGTTCGCTGGTGTTCCAGAGATTTGGATAACAGGAGATTATTGATAAATTCATCTAGTAAATAAACGGCTTCTAATACACTTTCGCTAGTTAAATCTCCAGCAGTGAGTAACTTTTGGAGTTTTTTTGTAAAACCAGTCAACAAGTCATCCGTTGCATCTAATAGCAAGGAGTCCTTAAGTACGCAGTTAAACATACCTATAGTATTGTGTACATTATCGCTATTCATCTCCTGGCTTACGAAAACGTATTGTTCCAGTATGTTCCAATCAAAGTCCTGATCGATAAGTTGTTTTAATAACTCTTCAGTAGCTGGCTTTGATCCAGTAATTCTAAAAATACCCTTATTGTCTAATAATTCAGGGTGATGTTGTATTAATAGTGAAACGGAACGAAATACATTAACGATTTCATGAGTACTGTATTTTGATTTTCCAGCCATGGATAGTTCTCCCTTATAAAACTATAAAATACATGGAATATACAAAAATTAGTAGATAGATCATTTGATCTACATGGATTTGATGTTTAGAGTTTTGAACGAATGGTATTGATGATGAGAGTTCATGAGTCTGTATATTACTTTAATTTGCACATACAGTCAGACTTAACATGTTGCCATCCTGAACGAAGTGATCTCATTCAAAGTGGCACTGCCACTGTGAGGAGATCCTTCGTTTTACTCGGGATGACTCAGTTGTAGATTTGTAGTTCAATGGCTAACCATTTTGGTTATCGAGCCATTTTTCTAATGACTAAACCTGAAGTATAGAGAACAATTCCAGTTAATATGAGGCTTAGTGTACGATGAATGTTGGGGGTTGATGCTGCATCATAAAGGAGTGCTTTGCCGGCAGCAAAACTTAAAACAATCAAAACAGATTTTGCCATGATGAGATCTTTTTTAATGTAAGAAAATGATAGTACTGTAAGTGCGTAGATAAGCCATGAAGTCGAAACGGCAAGAGAACCATAATTAATGGTAATCTGATAAAGTCCCATAATACACAATATGTGAGCTGCTGCCAGGATTGGGTATATATAGTTCTTGTTTGTATTGAGCGCGTTATGATGTTTTATAATGATAAACCAGAGGCTTAAAAACGAAGTCCAGGAAACTGCTGCCCAAGGAGCATTAAATTGCATGGCCAGATGACTGAGCATATTAAGATATTCAATTCCTAAAATAGACGATAACGCAATAATGGGAATAATTTTAATGTTATTGATATCTTTTAAGCATATTTGTTTATGGAGCAGGCTATAACCTATGATAATGATAACAAACAGCCAGGGTTTGATGTCTGCAGGTAACAGCTCCAGATAAATGGAGTGGAAGAAAACCAGGGTTACAAAGGTTAAAACGAGACCGCTACTGGATATTGCGCGATCGGGTGATCGCCTTTTAGCCGAAAGATTTAAAGCAACCAGAAAGGCTGCTGCAGCTATTGAAACCAATGACGCAAGAGCCGGATCAATTCGGCTGATGTAATAATATTCCATAGCGTAAAATACCAGCAGCACCGGAAATAAACTCCAGGTCTCCTTTACTGTAAGTGCATTATGAGTTAGCCGGGTATAAAAATAGGTTGCCATAGAAAAAATAAGGAAATTAAGGGCCAGCGCGCTCGCAATGATGGCATTCAGATGCAAATTCAACCCTATAAATGCAGTAATCGAAATAGCTAAATAAGAAGAAATTACTGTTAAAGTTCGTGATTGCACCCATATTGAAAGAGTAGCAAAAGTTAAAGAACAGATGATGAAGTAATAGAGGGAGAAAAATGCATTATTATCGATATTAGTAACAAATGGAGCACTATATGCGCCAATTGCGGCAATTACTGCATAAATATCATGTTTAAATTGAATGTAAAACCAAAGGGATATCCCTGTAATAATACAGGTTATAGCGATTACGGTTTGAAACGATATAAGAAAATAAAATTGAAATGCAGCAAAACAGGTTAGATATAAAATAGTAGATCCAGCTGCAGGTAAAAAGCTCGCATATATTTTATCTGTATTAGAAATTAAAATTCCGGCAGCAAACAGAGCCAATCCTAATAAGGAAGCAAGGCCTAATTGTTTTTCATGGGTGAGCCAACCAGAGTCAATGGATAGTTTAAAAATAAATCCAGCGGCCAGTATGAAGCATATGGAAGATACTACACCGAGCAGGTTACCGGATATGGGTTTTGCAATCTCTTTTATCTCTTCCTGACTGGGTTCTTCAGCCGGTTGTATATTAATTTTTAATTTAGTTTCAAGAGTCGCTATTCTTGACTGGATGTCTTCTAATTTTTTTTCTATCAATGGTGAGTACATGAATTTGCCTGGTTTACACGTTTAGTTAATTTTAGAACACTATTAAGGTGTAGTGAAAGATATTCAACCAATGATTTTGAAAATATACTTAAAAAATACAGCAAATTGGTGTTGTATGTACCTATTTCATTGAATAGGGACTGTGCGATTAATCTACTCAATAGGGAATTTCGCCATTCCGGTTGTATTTCGGGATGACGGTTGTATTTTGTCATGCCGGTTGTATTTCGTCATCCTGAACGTAGTGAAGGATCTCCTCATACAGGCACCGTACCACGTTCAGGAGATCCCTCGTTACACTCGGGATGACGGTTGTATTTCGGGATGACGGTTGTATTTTGTCATGCCGGTTGTATTTCGTCATGCCGGTTGTATTTCGTCATGCTGGTTGTATTTCGTCATCCTGAACGTAGTGAAGGATCTCCTCATGCAGGCACCGTGCCACCTTCAGGAGATCTCTCGTTACACTCGGGATGACGGTTGTATTTCGGGATGCTGGATGTATTTTGTCATGTCGGTTGTATTTCGTCATGCTGGTTGTATTTCGTCATCCTGAACGTAGTGAAGGATCTCCTCATGCAGGCACCGTACCACCTTCAGGAGATCCCTCGTTACACTCGGGATGACGGATGTATTTCGGGATGACGTTTTCTATAGTTATTCAGACCTTACAATTAATGATCGCTTGTTATAAATAAAACAAAACCCTGTTTTTGTCTTCATAAAAAAAGTTTACACTGATGTAATTGAAATCAGGAGACGGGTGATATGAATTATTTACTTGCCATAGATCAGGGAACGAGCAGTACTCGAGCTATGTTATACACTCTTCGAGGAGAGTTGGTTACAAGCAGCCAGTATTCGCTTACCCAATATTATCCTCACCCTGGTTGGGTTGAACATGATCCTGACGAGATATGGCAAAAAACTTTAACAGCCATCAACGATGTAGTAACACAAGTAGATGCTCATCAGATACTTTCATGCGGTATTACCAATCAAAGGGAGACTACGGTTATCTGGAACAAGAAAACCGGATCCTGTCTTGCCCCTGCAATTGTTTGGCAGGATAGGAGAACAGCAGATTATTGTAACTCTCTCTCTGAATATGCCTTGATGATTCAGGAGAAAACGGGATTGCTCCCTGATCCTTATTTCTCCGCCAGCAAATTACACTGGCTTTTGGCACATTGTCCAGAGGCTAAGGAATTGGCATTAAATGGTGATTTGGCTTTTGGCACGATTGACAGTTTTCTGATATGGAGGATGAATGATGGAGACAAGCATTTAACAGATGTGACCAATGCATCCAGAACCATGTTATTTAATATTAAACATGAACAATGGGACGCTGATCTACTGGAGCTTTTTGATATCCCTGAATCCGTATTACCCACTGTATGTGCTAGCGATGGCCATTTTGGTGTTATCAATAAAAAATGGTTTGGCTTTGAAATTCCAATCAATGGCGTTGCTGGAGATCAGCAAGCAGCATTAATAGGTCAGGGGTGTTTTGAAGATGGCATGGTTAAGGCAACTTTTGGAACCGGCGGTTTTTTATTGTTAAATACAGGCAACATACCCGTATTATCACAACATAAACTACTGACTACCATTGCATACAAAATTAAAGGCACCATTGCATATGGCTTGGAAGGCAGTATTTATCATGCGGGAACAACGGTAAAATGGTTGCGCGATGAGATGAAGTTGATTTCCAGCTCTAGTGAAACGGAAACTTTGGCTCAGAGTCTGGATGGGAATGGAGGTGTATATTTCGTTTCTTCATTTACAGGACTGGGTGCGCCTCATTGGTTATCGACAACAGGTGCTGCTGTATTTGGTTTGACGCGCTCCACAAACAGAGCTCATTTTGCAAGAGCAGCATTGGAAGGAGTCTGTTATCAAACTCGCGAAGTTTTAAATTGTATGCGAGAAGACAGTCATTTGGATTTGGCTTTGTTACGGGTTGACGGAGGAATGGCCGTTAATCAATGGTTTTTACAATTTTTAGCCGATCAATGTCAATTAACAGTTCAAAAACCCAGAGATATAGAAACAACGGCCAGGGGGGCCGCAATTCTAGCCGCTATAGGTTATGGTGTATTTGATTCAATATCTGCGGTGCATCATGTATGGGATACTGAGAAAGAGTTTAAACCGCAAAGGGACATTGATGAAGTTGAAGCTGATTTTGATGGGTGGAACAGGGCGTTGAACCGAGTTAAATCGGGTAATTAGAGCAGAATAAACTTCCAACTTGCAGGACTGCGATAACACTCTAAAATTACCATAATACAATTATAATAAGGAATTATTGTGAATTTAATGCGTCGTATTTTAAGTGTACTGTTTATTATCTCTCTCATCCTCATAAAGATTGATGCTTATTCGATGATTGATAAAAAATGGATTGATACCAAAATTAATAATTTTGTCAACGAACAACCAGTTAAGGCGATAACGTACGGTTTATGGATCAATGGAAAACCGATTAGCATCCATGCTCTTGGTAAGTCCATGACCGCTGTGCCTGCTTCTACAGCGATGCATTTTAGAATCGGCGGTATTACTGAAACGATGTTAACCACGCTGTTAATGCAGATGGTAGAACAAAAAATCCTAAGCCTTGATGATAAAGTTTCAAATTGGTTTCCTAATCTGCCTAATGCTAATCGCGTCACTTTAAAAATGTTGGCGAATTGCACCAGTGGTTATCCTGACTATGTATACAATAAGAAATTTATTGAAGTAAACACGAAACATCCATTCAAGCAATGGACGGATAATGAGATAATTGAATACGCAATGATGGACTCTCCATTATTTCAACCTGGTACAAATCAAAAATATTCACATACGGATTATGTTTTATTGGCTGACATATTAAGTCGTGTGAGTCATCAATCGTTAAAACAATTATACCAGTCTGGAATATTAGATAAATTGGGTTTAAGTAATTCTCAATATATTCGTACAGCCAACATCCCATGTCCTGTACTTCATGCATTCAGTCAGGATAGAGGAGTGTATGAAGACTCAACTTTCTGGAGTCCTTCCTGGACTTCATTTGCAACAATGATCTCAACGATTAATGATTTGGGCGTCTGGGCAAATGCGTGGATGACTGGGAATTTGCTGTCAGAGAACTCTACTAAAACATTACGATCAGCAGATACAGTTGGTAAAGGTACTAACACACGTGATGCCTATTTTGCCATGGGGTTTGTTGTTGTAAATCATTGGCTTATCCAGAATCCCAGCTTTGGTGGATATAGTGGAATATTCGCTGTTCTGCCTGAAAAAAAATTGGTATTTATTGCTTTTAACACGATGAAAAAAACCAAGAAAGACCCAGGTAATTTAAGTATGGAATTATGGCGCTATTTAGCTGCTGATCTTGCTCCTGAATATCCAATTCCTGCTCTAAGAAAGCATTAGAGGATGTTACCCTTGCTCTATAATCACTTCGTGATGTGCGTAGCTATTGAGAGCTTTTCACTAGTTAAAAATGCATATGAGTTAATCCTTAATTTGCATCTTTTATAATGGTGTCAAACTCTCGAAAGCGGGGAGCCATGCAAGAATGTGGCATGGTGCTAAATTTTAGGATGGATCTCAGAACTCTCGAAGAGGGCTTATAAAAAAGTCAGTGGATTAGATCTATTCAATAAATGAGAGAGTTTTAATGATATTTGACTGATAGCTTATAACGTTGTGACGAAATCTAGTACCCGTACTATGCAGTGCTAATACGGGTACAGAATGGTGCTACTGGTTAAATGACATCGCGATTTTTTTCGCCAGTATACAATTGGCGTGGTCTTCCAATTCTTGATTTGCTGGCTACCATTTCCATCCAGTGACTCATCCATCCCACGGTTCGAGCCAAAGCAAATACCACAGTAAACATATTTGTTGGGATACCGATAGCGCTTAAAGTCAAGCCGGAATAAAAATCCACGTTAGGATAAAGTTTTTTCTCAATGAAATAATCATCTTCAAGAGCGATGCGTTCCAATTCCATTGCTAATTTAAATAGAGGTTCATCTTTTGCACCAACAGCTTCGAGAACGTCATAACAGGTTTTTCGCATTACTTTTGCCCGAGGGTCATAACTTTTATACACTCTATGCCCAAAGCCCATTAAACGGAAGGGATCATTTTTATCTTTAGCACGCTGAATATAATGCTCAATACGACTGACATCGCCAATTTCTTTTAACATATTTAAACAGGCTTCATTCGCGCCACCATGAGCAGGCCCCCATAATGCGCCAATTCCTGCTGATATACAGGCAAATGGATTTGCGCCTGTAGATCCGGCCAGACGAACTGTGGATGTAGAAGCATTTTGTTCATGATCTGCATGAAGGATAAATATAGTATCCATCGCCCTGACTAAAACCGGATCGGGAGTGGTATTTTCAGATGGAACACCAAACATCATATGCAGGAAGTTTTCAGCATAGGACATCTTGTTTTGCGGATACATATAGGGCATGCCTGTAGAGTATTTATAACTCATGGCAGCCAATGTCGGCATTTTGGCAACCAGACGAATAGCCGATATAAAACGATCCTGAGCGTTATTTAAATCCATGGAATCATGGTAGAACGCCGAAAGCGCTCCAACGATACCAACCATAATGGCCATTGGATGTGCATCGCGTCTGAAGCCATTCAAAAATTGGTACATTTGTTGGTGAACCATTGTATGGTTATTGATTAGACTTACGAATGATTTCTTTTCCTCAACATTAGGTAGTTCACCATTGAGCAAAAGATAACTAACGTCCAGAAAATCTTTTTTCTCTGCCAGCTGTTCTATAGGATAGCCTCTGTACAGTAATATTCCCTGATCACCATCGATATAGGTAATTTTAGATTCGCAGGAGGCCGTTGATAAAAAACCTTGATCAAAGGTAAACACGCCGTTAGCACCAAGTTGGGTTATATCAATTACGTCATTTCCCAAGGTTGGAGTGTAGATAGGTAATTCAAGCGTGTCTTGACCTTCAATACTTAGTTTTGCAGTCTTTTGTGTCATTGTGTCTCCTGATTGATTTCATGCCATATCAGCATTTTTACTTTCGGTAGTGCGAGGAACTATATAAAAATGGGCACTTACAGTCAATTTAAACATCAATTTCATCTTTAAATGCTGTTATCATTTACTAGATGATAGTTATAAATCGTGTAAATTCAAATCATATTTTTCCATAATATGATTATGGTTGAGATTTTTATAGTTGAACAGAAAAATATGACAACATAAAGTAAATATTCATAAAAAGGCGCTTTTTATCCTTTAAAAAAACCACAGTCTGTTACAAAGGCTCAAGATGATTCAATTACACCCGTCTGTATGGTATCCTCTTACTCAAAATTAATATTAATCATTGAATAAGGATACGTCCAAATCATGGTTTATTTAGCCAAAGAAGTCCTGCCAGTAAATATTGAAGACGAATTAAAACAATCCTATCTGGATTATGCGATGAGCGTGATAGTAGGTAGGGCTTTACCTGATGTTCGAGATGGACTGAAACCTGTGCACAGACGTGTACTTTTTGCTATGAGCGAATTGGGTAATGACTGGAATAAACCGTATAAAAAATCCGCTCGTGTTGTGGGGGATGTCATTGGTAAATATCATCCGCATGGTGACACAGCGGTATACGATACTATAGTTCGTATGGCACAGCCTTTTTCGCTGCGATATTTGCTGGTTGATGGTCAGGGTAACTTCGGATCTGTTGATGGTGACGCTCCAGCCGCAATGCGATATACCGAAGTACGTATGTCCAAAGTGGCACATGCCTTACTGGCTGATTTGGATAAAGAAACAGTTGATTTCAGTCCTAACTATGACGAAACAGAATTTGCTCCGGTAGTTTTACCATCTCGGGTTCCCAATCTGTTAGTCAATGGCTCTTCAGGTATTGCTGTAGGTATGGCAACAAATATACCGCCACATAATTTAACCGAAGTTATTAATGCCTGTGTTGCTTTAGTAGATGATCCGGAAACAAGTCTTGAAGATATTATGGAAATTATTCCAGGTCCGGATTTTCCAACTGCTGCAATAATTAATGGTCGCGCCGGAATTATTCAAGGTTATCGTACTGGTAAGGGGCGAGTTGTTATTCGTGCCAGAACTGAAATTGAAACCGATGAAAACTCTGGACGTCAGGCAATCATTATTCATGAGTTGCCTTATCAGGTAAACAAAGCTCGTTTGGTTGAACGCATTGCCGAATTGGTCAGAGATAAGAAAATCGAAGGCATTTCCGGTCTTAGAGATGAGTCTGATAAACAGGGAATGAGAGTTGTCATTGAATTAAAGAGAAATGAAGTCGCGGACGTTATTTTAAATAACCTATTTGCTCATACCCAAATGCAAAATGTATTTGGGATCAATATGGTTGCCTTGGTAGATGGTCAACCACGTACCTTGAATTTAAAACAAATTCTTGAGTACTTTATTAAGCATCGCCGTGAAGTAGTGACTCGAAGAACCATATTTGAACTGAAAAAAGCCAGAAGTCGTGCTCATTTATTGGAAGGTTTGGGAATTGCTCTGGCAAATATTGATGAAATGATTGCTTTAATTAAACAATCACCTACGCCTCAGGATGCTAAAGATGCATTATTAGCCAAACCCTGGCAACCAGGTCTGGTTAAAGCAATGCTGGATAAAGCGGGATCCAACGCGTCAAGGCCTGATGATTTAACCGATGAATTCGGTTTAAACGCAGACGGATATCGCTTGTCAGCAGCTCAGGCACAAGCCATTCTTGAATTAAGATTGCATCGATTGACAGCCCTTGAACAAGACAAAATCCTTAATGAATTTGAAGAGTTATTGCTGTTAATTAAAGAGTTATTGGACATACTGGCTTCACCTGAACGGTTGATGCAAGTGATTCGTGAAGAGTTAGTTGATATAAAAACCCAGTTTGGTGATGAGCGTCGTACAGAGATAACCGCTTCTCAGGAAGATTTAACTATAGAAGATTTGATTACTGAAGAAGACGTTGTGGTTACTTTATCTCATCAGGGATATGTAAAATATCAGCCAATATCCGCTTATCAAGCTCAGCGTCGAGGCGGTAAAGGTAAATCTGCGACTCACGTTAAAGATGAGGATTTTGTTGAACGTCTCGTGATCGCAAGTACTCATGATACCTTACTCTGTTTTTCTAACCACGGTAAACTTTATTGGTTAAAAGCATATCAGCTTCCTTTGGCCAGCCGTATTTCTCGTGGTCGTCCAATAATTAACATTCTTCCTTTAGCAGAAGGCGAAGAAATTAATGCAATGCTTCCTGTCCGTGAATATACCGATGGCTCTTATGTATTTATGGCAACCAAGAAAGGAACGGTTAAGAAGGTACCGCTGGATGCCTTTAGCCGCCCTCGTTCAAACGGTATTATTGCCGTAGATTTGGACGAAGATGACAGCCTGGTAGGTGTGGACATTACTGATGGAGAACGAGACATCATGTTGTTCACTGATGCTGGAAAGGTAATACGTTTTGCTGAAAGCAAAGTACGGCCGATGGGGCGTACAGCACGTGGAGTTCGAGGTATTAGAATAGAAGAGGGCCAGGAAGTTAAATCTCTGGTTGTTGTTCATCCAAACGGCACCATATTGACAGCCACTGAAAATGGTTATGGAAAGCGCACAGATATTGATGAATATCGTGTATCCGGACGAGGTGGACAAGGAGTGATTTCTATTCAGGTTACCGAACGAAATGGAAAAGTAGTACGCTCCATACAGGTAACTGATGGTGATGAGGCAATGCTGATTACCGATAAGGGTACATTAGTACGCTTTAAGGTAAATGAATTATCAGTTATTGGCCGTAATACTCAAGGCGTCCGTTTAATCAACGTCAGCTCCGGTGAGTTGGTAGTTGGTATGCAAAAAATTGAAGATCTGGGTGAAGAATCTGAAGAGTTTGACGATTTGGAAGAATCATCAGTAGATACTGAAGAAAGCAATGATGAACACCAGGATTTATAATTTTGGTGCAGGACCTGCAATGCTTCCTGAGCCAATTCTTAAGGCGGCTCAGGAAGAGTTTCTGGATTGGCACAATCTTGGAATGTCGGTACTTGAAATAGGTCACCGTACTTCCCATTTTATGGAGTTGCTTGAGCACGCCGAACATTCGCTTAGACAATTGCTCAGCATCCCTGATAATTATCAGGTGCTTTTTCTTGGTGGCGCTGCTCGTACTCAGTTTGCCATGATTCCCATGAATTTGTTACATCCAGAAGAGCAAGCCGGGTATCTGATTACTGGCATCTGGTCTCAAATGGCTTTTCAGGAAGCGAACCTTTTAAAAAATGCCTATTGTTGTGTCAGCGAAGAATCTAATGGTTATAAATCAATACCTGATGCAAAAAATTGGGAAATCAAAAAAAATACGCAATATGTCTATTATACTCCAAATGAAACGGTCAATGGAGTCCGATTTCCTTATGTTCCCAAGACGGGAAATATACCTTTAATTGCTGATATGACGTCGTGTTTACTTAGTGAACCAATCGATATTAGACAATTTGGATTGATTTTTGCCGGAGCCCAAAAAAATATCGCCAATGCCGGTTTAACATTGGTTATTATTCGTAACGATTTGTTGGAACGGGTAGCAAATCCTGTGGTACCGACTATGTTGAATTATAGAGTACAGGCAGAGTATCACTCACTTTATGCTACTCCACCGGTATTTAACTGTTATTTGGCAGCCAAGATGTTTGATTGGATTCGTGAGCAAGGTGGCGTAGAAGCTTTATTTCGGTTAAATTGCTTAAAAGCTGCAAAATTATATCAATTCCTTGATGCTTCTGATTTTTATATTCCAACTGTAGACCGCGATGCGCGATCGATTATGAATGTCTGTTTTAGACTTAAACAACCAACCCTGGAAGATCAATTTATTGCATTGGCTGAGCAGCGTGGTCTATGCGCATTAAAAGGTCATCGATACGTCGGCGGTCTTAGAGCGAGTTTATATAATGCAATGCCCATGTCAGGTGTTGATTCTTTAATTGATTATATGTCTGAATTTGCAAGGGAACATAACCAATGAAAAGACAGAATTTTGTGAGCCAACCTGTTAAATCGATAAATGGTGAACTTAGTGTACCAGGTGATAAATCCATATCTCATCGCTCTATCATATTTGGAGCTATAGCCGAGGGAGTCACTGTTGTTCAAGGTTTTCTTGATGGTGATGATTGCATGGCTACTGTCAAGGCATTCAAATCAATGGGTGTCTCCATTGAAGGACCGCATAAACAACAAGTCATTATTCATGGTGTTGGAAAGCATGGTTTAAAAAAGCCAAATCAAATAATTGATTGCGGTAACTCAGGAACCAGTATGCGTTTGTTAGCAGGGTTACTTGCTGCACAAGACTTTGACAGCACATTAACCGGGGATGATAGTTTATTAAAGCGCCCCATGCTTCGTATCAGCAAACCCTTGAGCCAAATGGGTGCGGCTATAGAAACTCGTGACGGCAAACCTCCAATCAACATTAAAGGAGGTCAAGAATTAAAAGCTATAGATTATCTAATGCCTGAGGCAAGTGCTCAGGTGAAATCCTGCATCCTTTTGGCGGGTATTTATGCTGAGGGAACAACGCGAATTACAGAAACCGGAGTGAGTCGAGATCATACCGAACGCATGTTAAAAACATTTTCCTATCCAGTATTACAGTCAGGAAAAACTATAGAAACAAATGAAAATGGGGCATGTAAAGGTACTCATATCACTGTTCCAGGTGACATTTCTTCAGCTGCGTTTTTTATTGTCGCTGCCACAATCATCCCAGGTTCAAATGTTGTAATCCGCAATGTCGGTATTAATCCTACTCGTACCGGAGTTATCCATATTTTATTGGAAATGGGGGCTGATATAACGATTTTGAATGAGCGATTTTTTGGTGAAGAGCCAGTAGCCGATTTATGCATTAAATCAGCACCACTTAAAGGAATTGAAATTCCTGAGACCATGGTCCCCCTCGCTATAGACGAGTTTCCAATACTATTTATTGCTGCTGCCTGTGCCAAGGGCATGACTACTTTACGTGGTGCAAAAGAGTTGCGTTTGAAGGAAAGTGATCGCATTGGTTCCATGGCAAAAGGTTTGGAGCAATTAGGTATTGAAACAGTTGTATTTGATGATGGAATACAGATTAAAGGGGGAATTATTCAAGGTGGAACAGTTGATAGTTTTGGCGATCATCGAATAGCAATGTCTTTTGCTATTGCCGGAGCAGTAGCCAGACAGTCAGTAACGGTTCTTAACTGTGCCAATGTCGCTACATCATTCCCTGATTTTGTAACAACAGCCAATACCCTGGATTTTAGAATAGAGGACATAATTGATAATGTTTGATAATAATGTACCCGTAATTACGTTGGATGGACCTAGTGGAACAGGTAAAGGTACTATCTGCCATTTACTAGCGAAACATCTTCATTGGAATATGTTGGATAGTGGCGCTATCTATCGTGTTCTTGCCTATGCGGCCAGAAAAAAAGGTGTGAACTTTAATGACACGAATCATTTGATTGATTTGGCAGTGACCCTGGATTTACGTTTTGAATCCTCTGAACAGAATGAAACTCAAGTCATCCTTGATAATGAAGATGTTTCACAACAAATCCGTAGTGAACAATGTGGTCAGGATGCATCACAAATTGCTGTGATTCCTGAAGTAAGACAGGCTCTTCTTGAACGGCAACGAGATTTTGCGCAATATCCTGGTTTGGTTACTGATGGGCGAGATATGGGCACGGTAGTGTTTCCTAATGCAGTTTTAAAAATATTTCTCTATGCGAATGAGGAAGAAAGAGCAAATAGACGTTATTTACAGTTGAAAGAAAAAGGAATTAATGTTAGCCTCGCCCAGGTTGTTGAAGAACTGGTTAAACGTGATACAAGGGATACAGCACGGACTCATGCTCCGCTTAAACCGGCAGAGGATGCAGTGCAGATCGATACAACTGGATTATCAATTGTACAAGTGTTCAATAATGTATTAAAATTATTGGATGAGCAATTGAATAGTTTATAGAGTGTTGTTTGTTGGGGGAAAGGTGAGTGGATCTCATTCTTTCATTTTTTTACTAAAGAGTTTATTAACATGTCTGAAAGTTTCAAAGAACTATTTGAGCAAAGTATTATCGGCGCTCAATTTTATCCTGGTGCGATTATTACTGCCAAAGTTATTGGTATAGATGATGACTACGTCACTTTAAATGCTGGATTAAAATCTGAAGGTATTGTAGCCGTAGAAGAATTTTATGACAAAGATGGCGCACTGGAAATTAGCCTGGGTGATACTGTCGAAGTGGCATTAGATTCAGTTGAAGATGGCCACGGCGAAACGCTGCTTTCAAGAGAAAAAGCCAAACGTCAGGAAGCCTGGCGTAAATTATCTAAATCCCATGAAAATAATGAAACAGTTACTGGTCTCATTTCTGGCAAAGTCAAAGGTGGCTTTACTGTTGAAATTGGAACCATACGTGCATTTTTACCTGGTTCGTTAGTAGATGTAAGACCTGTAAGAGATCCTTCTTACCTTGAAGGTAAAGAACTTGAATTCAAAGTAATCAAGATGGATCTGAAGCGTAATAACATTGTTGTTTCTCGTCGCGCAGTTGTCGAAGAAGAAAGCAGTGCTGACAGACAGGCTCTTCTTGAGTCGCTGCATGATGGTCAAGAGCTTCATGGTATCGTTAAAAACCTTACCGACTACGGTGCATTTATCGACTTGGGTGGCATTGATGGCCTCTTACATATCACTGATATTTCCTGGAAACGTGTTAAACATCCAAGTGAGTTATTATCAGTTGGCCAAGATGTAAAAGTAAAAGTATTAAGTTTTGATAGCGAAAGAAACCGTGTTTCTTTAGGTATGAAACAATTAGGTAATGATCCTTGGGTTGATTTGGTAGAACGTTATCCTTTAACCAAACGCTTACAAGGTAAAGTAACCAATATTACTGATTACGGTTGCTTTGTTGAAATCGAAGAAGGCGTGGAAGGTCTGGTACACATGTCTGAAATGGATTGGACTAACAAAAATGTTCATCCAAGTAAAGTAGTATCTATGGGTGATGTTGTTGACGTTATGGTTCTTGAAATTGATGAAGACAGACGTCGTATCTCTCTGGGTATGAAACAATGTGTTGGTAATCCATGGCAACAATTTGCTGCATCTCATAGTAAAGGCCAAAAAGTTAGTGGAAAGATTCGTTCAATCACTGATTTTGGTATCTTTATTGGCTTGGATGGAGAAATTGACGGTCTGGTTCACTTATCTGATATTTCCTGGACTGTACCTGGTGAAGAAGCAGTAAAACAGTTTAAGAAAGGTCAAGAGCTGGAAGCAGTCATCCTGGCCATTGATCCAGAGCGTGAACGTATTTCTTTAGGATTGAAGCAACTTGAAGGGGATAACTTTACAAGTTTTGCTGATTCATATACTAAAGGTGCAATTGTTAAGGGTACTGTAACAGCAGTAGATGCCAAATCAGTAACTGTAGCATTAGCAGATGATATTACCGGTACTATTCGTGCCAGTGAACTTTCTGATGAACGCGTTGATGACGCAACCACTCTTGTTAAAGAGGGTGATGAAATTGAAGCAAAAATCATCAATGTTGACAGAAAAAATCGTTCAATAACTCTTTCTGTTAAAGCTAAAGATGCACAAGATGAAGCTGATGCAATTAAGAAATACTCACGAGCTGAAGGAACTTCAACAACTCTGGGTGATTTATTGAAAGAAAAAATGGCTAGTAAAGAAGGCGAATAGTCTCTAAACGGTCAAAACATAAAAAAGCGTAGTTTTAACTACGCTTTTTTTATTTAAAAAAAATAAGGTGATGTTGAAATTGACTAGTCTCAGTTTATTATTTCAATTCAATTTTATTATTTTTAATAAAGTCGTTTTATTTTGAGTCCGCATCTATGAATTAGCTGATAATTCCATTTTTTTTAAAGCTCATTTCAACTGACTTATCTGGATTGATCATGTTATGATGGGACAGTTTAAAGATACAAGGAATCCTGAATGCGCATATTAATGCTGGTTACTTATATTTTACTGATTATTATTGGTGTTAGTTTTGCTGCTTTAAATGCATCTTCGGTAGCTGTTAACTTATATTTTAAAACGGTTTCCATGCCTATATCCGTACTGATGACTGTGATGCTGGGTGTAGGTATATTTATTGGATTTAT
The DNA here is from genome assembly GCF_001467955.1 of Legionella quateirensis. GTDB lineage: Bacteria > Pseudomonadota > Gammaproteobacteria > Legionellales > Legionellaceae > Legionella > Legionella quateirensis. Next base: position 92,857 of record NZ_LNYR01000012.1, read on the forward strand.
ACTGTTTATCAGCAGATATTGGCGTTTAAAAATTGAATGTCATAGAATGAAAAATCAATTGAAACTCACTGAAAAAGAAATTAAAAATTTACGTTCAATTCCTTTACAGGATCAACATTAATTCTTTTATTATCAGGAACTCGGTATGCAAAGAGAGGGAAATTAATAAATGATTAATTTATGGCCACTACTGTTGCCTGCTGCCGCTTGGTCAGGATGGTGGGTCGCACATCGCAGTAATTCCGATAAAAATACTCATGTAACCAATCGTTTATCACGCGAATATGTTGTTGGATTAAATTATTTATTAAACGAACAATCGGATAAAGCTGTAGATATCTTTATCAAATTACTGGAAGTTGATAGTGATACTGTTGAAACACATTTAGCATTAGGCAGTTTGTTTCGACGGCGTGGAGAGGTCGATAGAGCCATCCGAATCCACCAGAATTTAATTGCAAGACCACAGCTGAGTATATTACAGCGAAAAGAAGCATTAATGGCTTTAGGTCAAGATTATATGAGCGCAGGAGTCTTTGATCGAGCTGAGCGTATATTCCTTGAGGTTGTCGAATTAGGTGGAAGTAAAGAAACCAGTAGTTTGCAAGGCTTATTGGCTATATATCAGCAGGAAAAAGCCTGGGAAAAAGCCCTGGATGTAATCAAAAAACTGGAAATTTCAACAGGGAATAGTTTGCATAATCAAGCTGCTCATTATTATTGTGAAATGGCTAGCCAGGCTTTGAAAGTGAACGCTCTGGATAGAGCAGTATATTGTATTAAGCAGGCAATGAATGTTGACTCACAATCTGTCAGAGCCAGTTTAATGAATGCAAGTATTGAAATGAAAGAAGGGAGATACAAACAAGCTATACGCTCTTTAAAAAGAGTACCCCTTCAGGATGCTGAATTCTTAACTGAAATTATCGAACCTCTGGTGTTCTGTCATAAAGAACTGGATTCAATGGCAGATTGTATTCATTATCTGGAACAAACTCTGGTTGATCACCCCAGAGCTTCAGTAATTTTCGTCATTGCTGAATATTTACGCCAGAATAAAAATATGGATACTGCTATTGATTTTGTAGCAGATAAGCTGAGCAAGCATCCTTCAATTCGAGGCTTAAATCGATTGATTTATTGGCATCTTGAATCCGCTCATGGGAAAGTGCGTGATAAATTACAGATGCTCTATGATATTACGAGCAAATTTTTAGACAATAAACCTGTTTATCGATGCGGTCATTGCGGTTTTGGTGGTAAGCATTTGCATTGGCATTGTCCAAGTTGTAAACAGTGGGGTAGAATGAAACCAATTCATGGTTTAGAGGGTGATTAGAATAGGTTGGGATTGAATTTCCTAAGATGTTAATAACCTATTGATAATAAACTATATTATATAAAAATTATGAGACTATAATGCAATTTATTGACTTGAAAAAACAATATTCCTTGATCGAAAATGACGTACTTAACAGTATAAAAAATGTATTAAATCATGGCCAATATATTATGGGTCCAGAGATTGCTGAGCTTGAAAAGCAACTGGCATCTTTTATTGGAGTAAAGCATGCTATTGTTAATTCCAGCGGAACTGATGCTCTATTAATGGCGCTGATGGCATTGGAAATTCAACCAGGTGATGAGGTTATTACCAGCCCATTCAGCTTCTTCGCGACAGCGGAAGTAATTAGTCTGTGTCATGCCAAGCCGGTTTTTGTAGATATTGATCCCATGACTTATAATCTTGATCCGGCTAAATTGGAAGCTGCTATTACCAAAAAGACAAAAGCGATAATGCCTGTAGGTCTATACGGTCAATGTGCTGATTATGATGAAATAAATGCTATAGCTAATCAGTATGGCATTCCGGTGATTGAAGATGCCGCTCAAAGTTTCGGAGCTACCTACAAAGATAAATATTCCTGCGCTTTAAGTACTATTGGCTGTACTAGTTTTTTCCCATCAAAACCTTTGGGTGGATACGGTGATTCAGGAGCCTGTTTTACTAATGATGATGTTCTCGCACAACGATTAATTGAAATCAGAATACACGGTCAAAATGCACGTTATTGTCATAGTCGTGTTGGAATTAACGGGCGCATGGATACTATTCAGGCTGCTGTTTTGATTGAAAAATTGAAGATTTTTCCTGATGAAATCATTATGCGCCAAAGAGTAGCCCAGCGATATAATGAAATGCTGGGGTCTTTGGTTAAGGTTCCATTTGTAAAACGTCACAATACCAGTGTTTATGCTCAATACACTATTGAAGTAGATGATAGAGATGAGTTCCAAAAATCAATGCAAGCAGCGGGTATTCCAACAGCAGTCCATTACCCTGTAGCCATGCATCATCAAAAAGCATTAAGTTATTTGAATTACCGTACGGGTGATTTTCCTCATGCAGAACTGGCAAGTAATCGAGTAATTAGTTTACCAATGCACCCATATTTACAGATTGAAGAACAAATGAATGTAGTCTCAGCTGTAAAAGATGCTTTATTAACTCAAGAAAAGGCTGTTGTTTAAATGACTTCAAAGTTAATTGTCGCACTGGATTTTGATAATGAACGTCATGCTTTAAATCTGGTAGATTCGATAGATCCTGCAACCTGTGGATTAAAAGTCGGTAGCGAACTGTTTACCCTTTTTGGTGCGCAGTTTGTAAGACAATTAGTTTCAAGAAATTTTAATGTCTTTTTGGATTTAAAGTTTCATGACATACCAAACACTGTAGCTCATGCATGTAAAGCAGCTGCAGATTTGGGTGTTTGGATGATGAATGTTCATGCTCTTGGTGGCATTAATATGATGAAAGCAGCAAATGAGGCTTTAAATGGTTTTGGCAGGGATAGGCCTATAATCATTGCTGTAACAGTCCTTACCAGTCATTCAGAACATGAATTGCGTGACATAGGAATTATCAATCCATTAGCTAATGAAGTAACACTACTGGCTCGGCTTGCCCAGGAAGCAGGGCTTGATGGTGTCGTCAGTTCGGCTCATGAAGTTCAAACTATTAAACACGAGTGCGGAGATGACTTTATAACAGTAACTCCGGGGATTAGATTAACGCCTGATTCAAAAGATGATCAATCTCGTATTATGACCCCAAAACAGGCCATTACTGAAGGAACCAATTATTTAGTAATCGGCAGACCCATTACTCAAGCAGCTAATCCTGCAGAAGTTATTGCTAAAATCATAACTGATATATCTTAACGCATCTATCAAATACATTGGCCACATGGTATAATATGTGGCCATTTCTGGGTGAATTAACTTTGTTCTATTTTAATCCGTGATAATTTATGATAATTGTAATAATGATTTTTAATAAATATTTTAAAAAGACCAGCTTTACTCCAGATGTTTTTTTAACGGATTTTCAGACTTAAGGATGAAGTGATGACCCCACAGCACATAATAAGTCAGCTGCTGGAATCTGACACAAAATACCCTAAAAATTTAGAACTTTTAAAAAAAATTATCATAACCGCTTATCTTGGGCGGCTTAGGGTTAACGGATTAGCTCCTGATAATAAGATAGCACTGGGTAATTATTTATTCGATAACGAACGAATGATGTTCGATTTTTCCAGATTAAGTGAAGAAAAAAAAGAGGAATTTCTTCAGTGGCTGCTTGCGCCACATCAAAATGAAAAACAGAGTGTTTATTTTAGTAGCGTTAATGTAAATGAATATCGAGGTTACACAGCAGAACAACGATTAAGCTGGTGGAATACATTAAATAATTGGTTTAAAAATAATAAATCTGATTATTGGAAAATTACTGATTTGGAGTTGTCTCTTAATTACCAGCTGACTGGAATTGAAATCAATCATGGAGATAAAGGTATTTTAATTGGTTTCAATCAATTCCTTGTTCCTCCAACAGGCACAAAATATAAAGATCCTGATTCTTCTCAGAGAGAACCTCTAGGCAATACGAAAAGAGTCATTCTAACCGATCAATTGGTTGACCAATTAGTAAAGGAAAATTTCAAATACATCAGACCTGAATCCATATGCAAGCGCGCTCATCCTCAAGCAATTGATATAATAAATCCCGCAGCACGTTTTGAAGAAATGAGTTCATACAGAAAAACGCATAATTTAAATGCATATGAGGCCTGGTATATCAGATTATGGAGTTGGATTTACTCCTGGTTTGCGACCGATTATGTACCTATTGATCAGACCGTGCCTAATAATAATTTAACTTTATTATATGAAACGGATACGATAAAGATTTTTCAGCGTACTGTAACTAAAGAAATTATCGTCAGAGAGAAAAAGCCGGATATAGAAAATCTTGTTTTTTGTGGTGGCGGCGCAAAAATTTTTGCGCATGTCGGAGTTTGGAAAGCATTAAATGAAGCGAACATCAAGCCAACCCGTTTTGCAGGAAGCTCTGCCGGTGCGATTATGGCCATGTTGTGTTACTTGGGTTATTCTGCTGATGAAATAGCTGTACTTTTTAGAAATTTCAAACAAGAACATTTAGTTCATTATGATATTGATTTTGATGGTTTATCGGGTTCTGATTCTTTAAAAGCGGCACTGGATTATGCTGTGACCAACAAGCTGAAAGAAATTGTCGCAAAATTCAATATTCCCTATCCACAAGGCGTAATAACATTTAGAACTTTGGATAATATAAGGAAACAATGTCCAGGTTGTGGATTAGGTGACGAAATAACGGTTACTGCAACTAATAAAAAGCAAGGTAAAACAACCTATTTTTCATTAGCCAGATCACCTGATATGGAGTTTACCAAATCAGTGGAGGTTTCTGCTAAGTTTCCTATTGTATATAAGGCAGAAGTGATCGATGGGGAACCACATAATGATGGTGGAATTTTAAGTAATTTTCCAACTGAAGTTTTTTCTGATGACCACTCAACTTTACTGGAGTCAGAGTATGGAAATAATCTTAAATTGTTAGCGGTTCAATTTGATAATGGTACAGAACGAACCGCGATAGATCGTATCATGCAGAAAGTATATCGAGAAAATGTGGTTCTCAATTGGATATACAGTTTCATAACCGGTGTAAACGATCCTGCCAGTGGATGGGAAAAAGACCGTTTAAAATTACGACAATATGCGCATCAAACTATAGTTCCTAATGTTGATGATATTCCTGTTTCAGGCTTTAGTGTAGAGATAGAAAGTCAGAATAAAATGATTCAAAGAGGTTATGAAGCAACGCAGGATTATTTGACTGCCCGATATGGAACCAAAGTAAATTACACTAATAAAAATCAGGAAATGATGTATTCAACATTCAATTCCTTAGGTGATTTGCTCGCTTATTGTTGTTATCGAGGCGATAGACATTGGTTTGATATTGTAAATAATTTGATATCGCAATCCACATTACCAAACCGCACAGCATTAATGAAGCAATCACTGGAGTTAAGAACTTTATATTTCGGCCCTGGTTCTTCTCTTTATAAAAAGTTAAAAGAATCGAGTGAAGAATTGAAAGAAGTAGGGCAAAACAAGGAGCTCAATCTAAAGAATATGGATGAGCCAGAACAAAGTCCCCTTACATTTTTCGGGAATGCTATTCCTCAACACCACTGTTCAGGAGTAGGGGTAGAAAATCATGATGTTTTGCATGCCTTATATCCTATATTTCTTAAATTATCACAGGATATGGTGCGTTCAAGTGATGATAAGAGCGCTCTGAGTTATGCACGCCATTCCTTAAAGATTCATAATCCGTTCATATGCCTGGAACATTTTGCCAAGATTAAAAACAAAACACATATTATACTTCATATCATAATCAATTTAATAAAAGAATTGAAGGATAACCCCCAACAAATACTGTTTGATACTCTAAAAGAAATCGAAAAACTCCAGTTTAATACTATTAAATTATTAAAGCCCGAGTATTATGCTCAATGGGATTTATCGATGCCCCAAACCTTGAGAGTTTTTAAATTGTTAAATAATGGACAACATGCTGCGGCTACTCAATTACTTTCCTATCTAAAGGATAAAACCGAGCCAATGCAAACATTTAAAAAAGGAGTTTTTTATGATGACTTTAGTGACGGGAGCATCGAAAGGGATAGGACTATGCTTGGCGCGTGAATTTGCTCAACACGGCCGTGATTTGATGCTTGTTGCACGAGATGAAGTACGATTAAAAGAGATTTGTAATGAAATACATGAACAATATCATGTCAAAGTCGCTTATACAGTTTGCGATTTGAGTAAACCTGGTAGTGCTATCAATTTATATAATGAATTGGAAACGCGAGGGGTTGAAATCAATTGCCTGGTTAATAATGCAGGAATCGGATATATGGGTTCTTATGCAGAAATGGGAATCGATAAACTTGATGAATTATTACAGATTAATATTGTTTCTCCGAGTGAGTTAACTCAATGTTATCTTGGCGATTTTGTAGCGCGTAATGGCGGAAGTATTTTGCAAGTATCTTCTACCGCAGCGTTTCAACCTGGTCCATATATGGCTGCATATTATGCCAGTAAGTCTTATCTTGCATCGCTTTCCCATGCTATTGCTTATGAATTAAAGGATACTAATGTTTCATTATCAATATTGTGTCCAGGAGCAACCAGAACGTCATTTTTTACATCTGCAGGAATGGAGAATTCCATGCTGGAACGCGGATATACTGGTATGTTATCACCCGAAAAAGTGGCTAAAATTGCATATAAAGGTCTGATGCAAAAAAAATTGTACATTATCCCAGGAGTTATTAATAAAAGCCTGGCGAATTTAGCAGCAATTTCTCCCAAGAAAATCGCTGCCGCACTAGCTGCCTATTTTCATAATAAACCGGATAATCCATCACATTAATAATTTGAAGTCCTATGTTTGCAATGAATATGCACTGGATTGTATTCTGATACCTATATCATGGACTAGTTGTTACAAGCTCAATGCAGCACTCAGAACAATGGGAAGACCATCTGTGCGAATTGATTATTTAGATGCTGACTCTACTGGCTTTTCAAGATATACTCATTTTTTTTGATTCAAAATAGATATGTATACCAATCTGACTCTTTATTACTTGAAGCAATTAGGCATTACTCCTTGGGTACATAAAGAGACTTGTCTGGTGTTGGAACCTCCCGCGCTCAAGTCGAAGCAGGCTTCACCTAGCTTAATCGTTATTAAGCAACCTCATTTAAGCAAAAAAGCTGAAGTTCTTTTAAAAAAGATGATAGCTTATCTTGATTTAAATGAAACTGAAGTATTAGTTAGTGAAACACCTCAGGAGTATTCCTTTTCAGAGAACAACTCTCCTAAAGTAATTTGGGTATTAGGGTTGGAATATAGCGAGTTATTTCACACCACGCAGTGCCATTGTCCAGTCTTGTCTGGAGTATCACCAGAACATTTACTTCATAATCCTCTGGAAAAAAGAGAGGTGTTTAAGGTACTCCATTCCATTAAAGCTTTAGTCAATTAATTAATCAGTTCATATGAATATAAAAGGATTTACATTGATTGAACTAGTAATCGTTCTGGTTCTGATTACTGGATTAACTATATTAGGCGTCAGTTCATCTACTCAATTGATCAGTAAAAATGAAAAGCAGGCATTAATAGATGACATCAGAACCATCGTTCAATACGCAAGGATTCAAGCAGTAAGTCTTGGACATACTGTATATCTTGCTCCTTTGGATCCTGCATTCAATTGGTCAAAAGGGGTTGCCCTTACTCGTTTTAATAAAAAACTGTCTCAGGATGAAGTACTTCATCAGTGGCAATGGAGTTATCATCATTGGACTGTAAATTGGTCAGGTGTTAATGCGGCACATAATATTGCTTTTGCACATGATACGGTACATGGAATAAGCAATGGAACTTTTACATTAAGTAATATCCGAACTCATGAAAAAATAAAGATTATAGTAAACAGACTGGGCAGAGTAAGGATGAAACAACAGGCATTGTCATAAGGGTATTATCAGTACCTGGAAGGTTAATCTACTTGTTCCCAATCCGTTATTTTTGTACTATTCATCTGAATAACATTCAAGTAAAAGTACCTATGTATATTAACAGCCAGCCAATTTATATAGCTGACCCTCAAAACTCTGAGTTTCTCAAGGAGTGGCGAGAGTATGAGGACTCATTAACTGATAAGTTAATTTCGTCCACGGGATCAGCAGATTTGGAGCTCGTTTTTCAAAACTGGATTAAAACAGACTGGTGGAGTCACTATGTCCTGCAAATACAGGATGGTCAGGTTTTTTTAAGGGAAATACTGATGAAAAATAAAGGTATCGAGTGTTGGTATGCTCGAACCATTATTCCCCAAAGATGTTATGATTCCAACCCTGATTTTTTTAATAGGCTGCAAAAAGAATCGATTCGAAATTTAATCTTTGGTGAAGGCAGAGTCCAAAGGGTACAGATGCTTTGTTATCCAGTTAACACTGACTGTATCGAGTATCATTGGGTCAAGAACCATGTAAAAACAGTTAATGGAATTCTTTGGGTTCGATTGGCAGAGTATTCATTACAGCAGATGCATCGATTTTATTTGTTAGAAATATTATTACCACAACTAGCGAGTGTTATGTGACAAAGTGGAGTGCTTATTTGCGGCTGGCAAGATTAAATAAACCGGTCGGAATTTTATTATTGTGGTACCCAACAGCCTGGGCTCTGTGGATAGCAAATAAAGGGAATCCATCATTTAAGTTATTCTCTTTATTTTTAATCGGAACGGTATTCATGCGCTCGGCGGGTTGTGTTATTAATGACATAGCGGACAGGAACGTTGACCTACATGTCGCGAGAACTAAATTACGCCCATTAACCTCGGGTGAAATCAGTTTGGTTGAGGCTTTTGTAATATTAATCATTCTGCTTTTTGGCTCTTTGATTGTATTAATAAATTTGCCACAAGATTGTTTTTATCTGGCTTTAATTTCATTACTCATTACATTTGTTTATCCCTTTTGTAAACGATTTTTAAATGCACCACAAATTGTACTGGGTTTGGCATTTTCTATGGGTATGCCCATGGCCTTTGTAGCGTCTTCTGTCCCAATGAATGGTGATTTGGTTATTTTGTTATTGATTAATTTTGCCTGGATAGTCGCATATGACACCATGTATGCGATGACAGACAAGGAAGATGATTTAAGAATTGGAGTGAAATCGACAGCAATTTATTTTGCTGAATACGATCGTTTCATCATCGGCGTATTGTTGTTTACAGTTCATTCATTATGGTTACTCTGGGCTTTTCTGACTAAAACTAACTCTGGATTTTATTTGTTTTGGTATGCGGGAGCTGGCGTATTATTTTATCAATTGAAGCTTATCTACAATCGAAATCCAAATGAATGTTTTAGAGCCTTTTTAGTCAGCAGTTACTACGGGGCTCTTATGTGGGCTGCTGTATCTGTAAATATGGTATAATTTGGGCTGCTATTTGTATTCAATGATCTGCATGTTAACTATGTACATGAGTAAAAACCTCTCATGTACTGATAAAAGTTAATTAATTATTGAGGCATGTGATACATGTTGCCTGTTTTCTCAAAAATCTGTTTACCCAAATGGACTGAAAGGTTTTTCCTTTTTAGACGATGATGAACATCCATAAGATTTTACCTTTACAACTTTTTTTGATCCCCTTGATCGGCTAAATATAGTAAAATTTGATGAGCTTGCAGGTCTGGATGTGCTGGCAGTTCGGGATGAGCCAGCAGTTCTAGGTGATCTAGCAGAGCTAGTAGGTCTAGTGGAATAGATTGAGCTACTTGAGCTACTGGAGCAGTCGGAGCTGCTTGAGCTACTGGAGCAGTCGAAGCTGCTTGAGCTACTGGAGCAATCGGAGCTGCTTGAGCTGGTAGAACAATTTGTACTGTTATTATATGGCATAGAACTCACTGAGCACTGACTATCTTCTTTGCTTCTGTGGGTACTAAATCTGTTAAAAAATGACTTTTCGTCCGCACTGTTTCTTAGAAAACTTAATCTGGCTGGTGACATATATTTCGTTTGAGAAAAATCAATAAAGCTATTCTGTTGTTTGCGTCCTTTTTCGATAAGTGCATCGGGTATATTCTGAGGGATGTGATTTATAATCACATCGTAATGTGTTGCGACTAAATCAAAAACTACAGTTGCAAGTTTAATGTTCACTTTACTTTGCATGTGGATATACAAATCCATTTCACTATCGTAGATTGGATTACTGTGCTCAAGTCCATTTCTTAATGCAATATAGTCATCGATCTTTGGTGCTAATTCAGGAGTCATTTCGTGAACTATATTTAAGCTGACAAATTTATTTACTATCTCAACAATTTGTCCAGTCAAATAGGCGCATGCAAATAGTAACTCAACATCGTTTATCAGCATTTTAGCTATCAGGCTTTCGGAAATGCTACTCACATTGGTAAAATCAATACCTGACTCAATCAATACATCTCTGAGCATTGACATACGTGATTTTAAACAATTAAATATTTCCAAGATTTCAACTTGGCTCGTATGTTGACTAGGACGATATTGAGCATCCAGATTTTGACTTAATTCAAGCAATCTTGGAAAATGTGTGTGCATCTCTGCGTTTCTTAGCCTTTCGATTTCACAGTATTTCTCTTTATTTTCTTTAGCCCAGGCAGCTTCTGCTGCTTTTTTTAATTGATTGTAATTTTTAAGAGCCGCCTGTAATGGTTTTCTTACAGTTGCTGCTTTAATACCATCGATTATAAATAAAGAAAGTTCTTTATTATCGGTTTTTTGAAACGGAATAACACCTTTTAACATATGACAAATCTTCTCTTTAATGTCACCTTCTTTTAGACGGCTTAATATGAAATTAATTTGATCCTCAGGCAGAAGATTAGTATTTGGGCTATAGTTTTCATGATCAAATGTATTATTCTGGCGATATACTTCCTTTACTGCATTCCAATAAATCGATACAGGGCCACTCCAGGTAGAATAAGCTTTGTGAGTATCACTCCAACGAGGAAACTGACTTTGAAATTTTACGATTTCATGATAAATGATTTTGTTTAAATGTGACAGTTCATCATAGAGCTGATTGACCAGGGATGCATTCTGCTCTAAATCGTATATCTCCGAATAGGATACAAGATCTTCTATATGACATAAGGCATTGCGAACTGATGTCAATTGTTTTGGATTAATATAGGTTACTTTATCCAGTTCATCGCCTAAATGTTTTTTGGTAAATATTTCTCCTAACAATTGTAAGCGTCGTATCAAAGTGAGCCTGCTTTTTAAGCTAAAAGAAAAATCAGGTTTATTAAGTAATATTAATTGTGCATAAGGTGTTAGACTTATATAATCTTGCTTATCATCTCTGATAATTGACATCGGTTTTCGGTCTGTTGGCAATATGCTAGTAAGTCGTGTCAAGTTAAATATCTGCTTATGATTCCATAACAGAGGTCTTAAATTGGGTAAATCACCCATACGAGATGGTCCTGAAGGATTGCTAATATTTGAAAAAAAATGAAGCATAATTGGCAGATCACATTTTATAATGTCACGAATAGCAATTTTTACTAAGCAACTACTGTCTTTTTGTACTTGTTGAAAGGTATAGAGTAAGTTGGTTGAGGGGACATCCAAATCACTAGTGTAAAGTATCGGAACTAAGTGGCCATAGTTTTTGCCGTTAATGATAGCGCCGCAAAATTCCAACAGATACCACGAGTTTGCACCCCATGGAAGAAAAGCTACTAATTCACCTCTTTTTTCCCTCGGAAGATAATGTATAGTCTCAAAAATCATGTGCAAAATGGTTATCGCATCCATAGATAAAATCTCGTTTTGAGTGTCCTGTATGTAGTGAGATATCATCTCCTTAAGATACTGGGTGTGATTTCCATGACGTTTTATATTAATTAAAAGACTTGAGCATTTGTTGCTCATTACGTAAAAAGCCTGACTAAACCCATCACTGTCTTTTTCCAAAAAATCATTTTTAATAAATGGATACGATGGATTGTTATAATAAAACAAGCAAAACTCAATTAACTGTTCAATCCATTTAATTTGCTGAGGATAATCCCACTGTGTAACCGATTGATGAGAGCATTGCAATTGGTGTAATTCCAGGAGATAGTGTTCATTACAAATGTCTTGGCGAAACAACTGTTCTAAGGATAATTTCTGATATTCTTGGTCTTTTTTAATGTTGGTTGTATAAATAAGTTTATATAAGTGTTCTATATTTTTTATTGTAGTTAAATCTAGTTTCATTTGTTCCAGACGCTCAAGAGTGACTACAGCTTCTGCGTATTCTTTAAGCATTATGTGTGTACGGATTTTATTTAACCAGGCTTCGTAATAATTTTTCTTTTGACTTATTGATTTATTGAATTTCAAAAGAGCTTCTTTAAATGATCCTTTTTGAGCGAGTGTAAATCCATCGTTGTTTAGGATGACGTAACTTTTGGGCATTTCAATTCTCTATGATTCGATTAGCGAGGAGCGTGATTGATAGATAAAGTGGTTTAATCTACAAGGTTAACCTTAAGGTTTGCTTAAATTTCCATTTAAAAAATAAATAACAGGTATTAAAAAATCGTATGATTTAAATTATTGAATACATAGGTTAAGAGAGGATAAGAAGGCAAATCAGTAAGAAGAATTATACAATTCGTTCACTTTAGGATTTATATAGACTGAAAAGGTGGTTTAACAGGGCTTTGCTGATGAGCAACAAAACCCTTAAATGAATTAATACACATCACTCCCGTTATCAGCTACAACTCGAGTATGTCTGCCATAGATGACCAGAATTTTCTGTTTGTTTTTCAGTTTCAAATCTTCAGATTGAACCACGGAAATAATACTTCCTGAATTTAATTTGATTACGTATTCAACACCATGAGTTTGATTGTAACCGCCATCAATAAAACCACCATCAGCAGTATTTTTTGATTGAGCGTTGCTGCTGTCTGTGTTTTGACGGTGTAAATTCACAGGTCTTTTGGAAATAATGGTACCAGGTATTACTTTTTTAATTTTACCAATCTCATTTGCATCATATTCACCAGGAGGTAGATCTTTATTGCAGCTTGCTAATACAAGACCCAACAGAACTACTAAAATGGATTTAAATACGGCATTTATGTTCATAGTGATTTAAACTCCAATAGTTATTGATTAAATTGCTTCGTCATTCTAGCTGAGTTTCCAATAAATTTTAACCCATTTTTAATGACTCCCGATACAATGATGGCAATTGAAGAGATTATTGGGATCGTAGTGCCGCTTAATCTGCAGCAATTGTTCATAGTTAGATCCCCATAATGCCTTTTGCCAATCATTAAGAAAATAATCCGCTTCATTGCCGTAAGTACCGGCATCAGGACTTAAACGATGAATTAATTCCATTGCCTGTTTTGCTTTTAAAGCAGATTCTCTTGCCTGGGCCAAATTGGGCTTATGTCCAGAGATATCAGGGTAGGTATACTGTTGGCCACCTGCAATGGTAATTAACGCTGCAGCATCAAGAACGGCAGAATTCATGGAGGTGTTTTTTTGCCGAGCAACAGCTTGTGCGGAGGCTCCGGACAGGCCTTTATTGAAGTGGAGTGATAGGCTCGTCATACGTGATGCCTTAAATAGTGCATCAGATAATTGACTGGCATTACGTTCTTCAAATAGGCGAAAAGGAAGATATCCGGATTGATAATGAGTTAAATATATTGACACTTCTGACTGATTGCCAGTCCACCAAAACTCTCCATAGGGTGCGTTTTTTCTCTTATCAATTACAATATAGCTTGGCAGATTTTTACTTAAATAGTCATAATCCCAGAATTTTCTTGCCGGAAGGACTAGACTATGCAGAGTAAATTGGTAGTGTTCTGGTTTAAGAGACAACCAGTCTTTAAATGGCTGCCAGAGTCTATCAACTTCAGTTTTATTCATTCCTTGGAAGACCAGACCCAGCTGCATTTTATTATCCGGGTTTAATATAACCTGTTCACCCCAATGTTCATTATGCAGTTTTACCCGGTAAAAGCGGATGAAGTAATCTATTAACTGTTTATAATCTTCATCTGAACTTGCACTGATGGTGCCTGTCAGAGCACCAAATAGAGCGGGGAGAGCGTGTGTTTCCAAAGTAATATGAGTGACTATACCGAACGTTCCACCGCCGCCTCCTTTCAAAGCCCAATACAAATCAGAGTTCTGACAGGCATTTGCTGTTAATAATGTACCATCTGCAGTCACAATCTCAGCTTCAAGTATTCCTGCTGCTCCAGTTCCGAATTTTTTTGAAAAGCTGCCAAATCCACCTCCCTGGATGAATCCGCCTGCAACACCAACGGAGGTACAACCTCCTCCCTGAACGTAACGTCCATTTTTAACGACAACTTCTTTATATGCCTCCAACCATCGAGTGCCTGCTTCCGCGGTTACAGCAGGGATTCCTTGTTGAGTTTTTGGGCATCCTGCAGGTATGAAATCATTATGCACATGTACCTTCCGCATTTTATGAGTCCATACTAATAATGAGTCGGGTGCATTAGAGCGCCCCAGGTAGTCATGTCCAGTACCTTTAATTACAAGTTTTAGATGGTGCTTTTTAGCAAACGCTACCGCATTCGCGATTTCCTGAGCATTTTCAGCAGCTACTACATAGGAACTTGTTTTTGCTTGCCAGGCATCTATCCATCCATTTGATTGAGTTGACCCAGAGTGTGACTCAAGATAGAAGGGGTTTTTAACGTCCTCCAGAATTTTGTGACATGCAATGCTTTTACTGTTTTTAATACAAGGCGCCAGCGGAGAGACGCCTTTAAATAAATGTCCATTTACTTTGTTTTTTAAATCATTCCATTCAGATTCTTTAGGCCAACAGGGGCTCTCAGGAGTACAGTAAGTGGCGCCATTGGTTTTTTCAGTTTGAACTGCTTGCGAGGGGATGCTAATAAATCCCAGAATAAGATACAGCGCGATTTTCCATAACTTCATTGATTAACTCTCCTGAGTAATGAAGAACTATAATATCATCTGGGTCTGCATGACATAAAAGAAAGGCGGGATGTTTCTTATACACCATTCAGCAATTCGTTCAGTAGAGAACTCGCGCCTATGCGGAACCAACTATTGCTTATCGTTTTACCTAACATCAACTCAGCAAGGCACGCGTAATTTAGTGCTTGTTGTGTCGTTTTAACTCCTCCGGATATTTTTATGCCGCATGGGGTTTCCTCTGATTCTTTAAGAGCGCTTAAAATTGAAAAAACGGCTGGAAGAGTGGCTCCTTGCGATATTTTACCGGTAGAGGTTTTGATAAAATCAGTTCCCATCGCAATGAGTTCTTTGCTGACATTATAAATGTGCTCCATGTCGGGAAAAGCACCTGATTCCAATATGATTTTAATAGTCACTTCGTTTTTTTTACATGCCTGTATGATGACATCACAGTGATTTAAAACCTTTTGACTGTTGCCTGTAAGATAAGCTTGGTAAGGCAGTACGAAATCTATTTCATTGGCGCCAAGCTGAATTGCATTATCTATACCGGCCAGGGAAATCAATAATTCATCATTCCCGTGAGGAAAATTAATCACCGTAGCTAAATTAAGAGAAGAAGGAAGGTGAAACTGAGATAAGTGTTCTGGTAAAACACAGACAGCAGCAACATGATGAGTATTCGCCCGATCTCCCAGTAAAGCCAAAGCCTCTGTTGTGGCATCAGGCTCTAATAAGGTTAAATCCAGTGTATGAATTAATTGCTCTTTAGAAATAGTTCCTGCTGCCTGCGCAGTCAGGAGCTGTTCCAAGAGTTCATTTAATTGAGTTTCCAGGGTCACTATAATTCCATAATATAATGTTTTAACAGAGTATTGAGTTTTACCGCGGCACTGGATGCCATTTCAACTACAGCCTGGTGATTGTGACTTGTTTTAGAAAGACCTGTAGCATAATTGGTGATCATCGCTATGACTGCTACTTTCATCCCGCAATGATTTGCTACCAATACTTCAGGTACAGTAGACATGCCAACAGCATCGGCACCTAGTATTTTAAAAGCCCGGATCTCTGCAGCTGTTTCATAATGAGGGCCTAATACAGAGATATAAACACCTTGATTCAATTTGATTGAGTGTTTTTGAGCAGTGCTTAATAAATCTTCCTGCATGACCTTATCATAAGCATTATCAAGAGGATAAAATCGGGGTCCAAAATCATCATCATTAGGCCCAATAAGAGGATTACTGGGCTGTAAATTGATATGATCTGTAATAAGCATTAACTCGCCGGGTCCAACATCTTCCCGGAGCGAACCTGAGGCATTTGTGGCTATAAAATGACTGCATCCCAAGAGTTTCAGAGTTCTTACATAAGTTTTTACTGTGTCATAATGTTCCAGACCTTCGTAGGTATGGGCGCGTCCCTGTAAACAGACTACGGCAATGCCTCCACAATATCCAAGTATTAATTTACCACCGTGACCTTGAACGGTAGTATTAGGAAATCCAGGCAGATCTTTATAGTTGATAACTACAGCATCTTCCAGTTCTTCAGCAAACTGACCTAATCCGGAACCTAAAATTACTCCAACGGTTGGATTAAATGAAGGAAGTAATGATTGAATACGGTCTGCTGCCAAGTGAGCATGTGTTTTGTTTAGTACAGGTTGAGTCATTCTATTGTCCAATCAGGGTTTAATATCAAAAGCCAGGGGCATCAGTTCATTCATAGTCATCTTTTGAAATATCGAGTCTTTGTTGCATAAATAAATCATTGTGTCGGGATTAGAGAATTCATAAATCCTTTGTCTACAGGCCCCACAAGGTGGGCATAATAAATTATTTGAAGCTAATATTACTATGCTTTTGATGTGGCGCTCACCTGCAGTAACCATTTGACAGATAGCAGAACCTTCAGCGCAAATAGTTAAACCATAAGAACTATTTTCTACATTGACACCGGTATATAACTTATCATCAACAGTACTGATACAGCATCCGACACTAAATTTTGAATAGGGCGCATAAGCATGCTTTAATGCATTATGAGCATCGTTAATCATTCGTGAAATCAATTTGTCCATAGTGAATCTCTTTATTGGCGTGCAGAATATACTAAATTATTGACTCGGTGTACAAGACTGAATGGATAAATCGGGTTCTTTTGTTTCATTATTGGCTGGTATGGTCGGTGGTGATTTTAGAAGGGCTTCTCCATGATAGGGTTCTGCTGAGTCATTGTGTTGATTAGACAAAGCTGAACCCAGCGAATCGCTCATCTGATGATAACTTTGATTTACTGGAGATGTTGTCTTGTGATCTCCAAATGTATAATCCAGCCAATAGTCACATGACAATATTCCTAACCCTGAACTGGTTATTGTGGAAATAATGAGTATTGGCATGGTTATTGGTGGAAAAATAAAGATTAATGTAGCACCTAGAGCTGTAGTGAATGCGATAGCGGTCATTGTAAGAGCATAGGATAGGTAGGTCTGTTGATAGCTGTATGAAAAATTTATATCGGATTCAGAAGGATGCTTTAATTTATTATATTCTCCAATTGACCATAGTATATTGCTGGTACAAAACAACCAGGTCGCCGGCACAATCAGTACAGGAAGGAATAGAGAGGAGATGCTTATAAGTGATGCGATAATACCGATGGTCGCAGCATATAAAAATTGCTCCTTAAATTGAGCAAATCCATACCATTCTTCTTTATTCGGTTTATTGCTGTCTAGAAAATGGCTCGAAATAAACCATAAACCATAAGCCATAAAATAACATACAAGTGAAATTACATTGGGAATGATTGAAACAAATACAATAGGAAGATACTGGATTTTAGAAACTATAAATCCAATTAAAAAGAAATAACTACTGGCTTTACTTATATTTTTTGCCTGAGTCACTGAGCTAAAATCCGAGCTACAATTATTTTGAGCATAATACTTAAAATAGGAGCATAAAGCCAGCGCGAAGTGATGCGCATTAAATTATTAAATGTATGAATTAAGAGAAAATAATTAAAAATAAAGGGCTGTTAATGGATTAGAATTACTCAAGATATACTGGGATTTGATCAACAAATAAGCAGCAGGATGGGATTCATTGGTTTATATAGAAGTCCAGGGTGTTATAGATGTTTCATCAACTCTGCTGTGGGGAATTGGGTTTGATTGGCTTGGGATGAGTTATTATTAAAGAAACCTGATGAATTTTTAATTTCTTCATTTTCGTTTGAGTTATTTATCTGTACCAGATAACTTAAAATATCCTGGCTGGAACGCGATTTTATGGATAAGAACTCTTCATATTTTAAACTGTGTTTTTGGAAATAAGCTAACAGCACTTTAATGGCTGCAGAATTGTTACTTTTTAAAGCAATTTCCAGACATGATTCTCCATCATCATTTTTAGCGTTAATATCGCCTCCAGAATCAAGTAGCAGTCGAAATAAATTCTGGTTTCTTCTTGTGTATTCGCTTAAACAGGAAACTAACAAAGGAGTATGTCCTGTCTCACATATACAATTAATCGATCGTGCTTTGTGTTCTAATAAAAGACGAACTGCCAAATCATTCCCAAGCATACAGGCCCAATAGATCGGAGTAACACCATCCTGATCCTGATGATCCGGATTTGCTCGATTGTTCAGTAAATAATTAATTAACTCATAATCACCTGATATAATGGCATTAATGAGAGGAGAAAATCCATTTATCAAGTGTTGGTCGATGCAAGCGCCATTAGAGATTAATAGCTTAATTAACTCGGTGTTCTTGTATTTAAATGCAAAATCTAGTGGCGTAACTCCGTTCCTATTGGCCAGATTAGGATCTGCACCATGGCTCAATAGAACCTGTACCATCGTGACATTATCCTCACTACACGCTGCTAATAAAGGGGTTATTCCCTGATCGCCCTGTTGATTTACTTGTGCTTTGTTTTCCAGCAGTAAATTAACTATATCCACATCTCCGGCCTGAACGGCCAGGAAGAGGGGAGTTGCTCCATTATTTTTAGTGTGATTTACAGTTGCTCCATTTGTTACTAAAAATTGAGCTACTTTAAATTCTTTGGTTTGACAGGCAATGCATAGCGGCGAGGAACCATTTATTTTAGTTACATTAACATCGGCACCAAGTGCTACTAATTTTTTAATCACCTCAAGATCACCATTTTTTGAAGCGATGTATTGTATTGATGCATTGCGGCTATTAACACGGAGTGATCGTTCTTTTGATAAATTCTGATGGTTTTGGTTGAGTTGTTTTAATTCAGACAGTGCATCTGTTGAAATAGTCGAAGGATCCATGACAATGGGCATTGCGTTAAATAGCAGGTATATATCATCGGAAAATGCTAATTGAATGTTATTGGTTAAATCATCAATATTTTGAATGTCTCTGACGTATTCTTGCTCATCAGAGTCATTTATATCCATAAATTGCCATTTTTTTAACTTCAGGTTATAGGTACAAGCAATCGCATGATTATCAGTACCTAATTTAATAGGGATTACTGTTTGATGGCCAAACTGCTTACTATGTTCATCAAACCATGATTGAAGATCTTTAAAATAGGAAGTACATTCCTCTGGTGTCAGAATAAAGCAATCATTTATTAATACATTCATCGGTGAATGATTACCTCTGTTTCTATTTATTTCCAGTAACTTGTCCGATGCAGTGATTGGCGAAATAAGTTGTACGTTATTTTGTTGAAAGTACATTTTAGTAGTGGATGTTTTTGGGTCTGAACGGTGTTTATTATCCGATTCAGTCTCATTAGTGGTAAATAATTCTTTATGTCGCTCTGGATTATGATAGAGCTCTATTCCTTCGCAGAAGGAGAGAATTTCCAACAGTTCCTGATGTTCGGTATGAAGTTGTTTTTTCAGTTCAGATTGGCCTGTAAGCGAAATGATGGTTTTTTTTATCTCATCGATGGTTCCTTTTAGTTTGCCAATATCATTTTGATAAGCTTCTATGATTTTTAACCGTTTATAGAACTGTTCGGATTCAGCTGGATCCAATAATTGAGATTGAATCCACATCCATGTATAGCCATTACAGATGCCTTCAAAATCCTGGTTATAACCGAATAATTTCATTAACTCCATTAAAGTTTCATGAGTAATTTTCATAAATTTTTATATCGGCTTATTAGGAGCTGTTGATAGGTGCTCCATAATCCCTGCAAGACCTTGTATGTCCGCGCTATCTATTGAACTACTGCATAATGCAGATATGCCCAGGCAGCTTGGGATTTTGAATAATCTGAGTCGATGAAGTATCCCCAGGGCCTGGATTATTTCAATAAAACACTGAAACATTAATAGCTCAATTTGTAATAATTGATTACATATTACTGTAATTGTTTTTATTAGAAATGGAAAGCAATAAGTTAATTGTGCGCTAAAAACAAACCATGCATAATGCGACAAAAGGTCTTTTTTATAAGGGCTTATTGGAGTAAATGAAGGGTCAGGAGCGTTTATGATTGGAGCAATGTTCGCTGTTTTTTAAACCGCTAACGAATAAATAAATGGTCGTTATTTAGACATGGTGCGTTTGTGAATATATAATCAATATATAGTCTGTCGTTTACAGAGGGTTCTTATGTTTGGAAAGTTTCCTGATGGTCCTTCATCTTTACATGAACAGCTCGATGAATTGTATCGTGATAAGAACGATAAAACACCTGAAAACACCTCTGATGAAACACTGAATACAATAAAAGCATCTTCTGATAAAGCATTTGCTGATAAGGTTGCCGCTGACAGATTAGCTGCAAATAAGATGGCTGCTGAAGCAGACCATTTAAATCAAGTCAAAATTATCAACGAATTATTTTTTCAATTGATGATGGAGGCTCTAAGATCTTCAGATGTAAAAGGCAACCTTGAGCATGCGACAATACAGGTTGGTTTTACTAGTGTGGCTGATGCTTTAAATAAAATAGTCAATAATGAAGGACAAAGCCCGCTGCAGTATCTTATACAAAAACAGGATTTTTCAGGCGCCAGGGCATTAATGGATAATGGGGCTATTCTTGGACCTGTTGAAGAGGCTGTATTTGAGTTGGCGCGTGACAGTAAAGCAGCTAGAGAATATGGATTGCCTGAGCCGTCACCATCAGAACAATTACACACTGTTAAGTATTTTGGCTTGTTTTTGGGTATAGAAATGACGAGTAAAGACGGTGTAACCTTTTCTCAATACGCGCATATTGCGCCTACATACCAATTAATGACGGATAATGTAAACAGACACGCTCAAAAAAATCCTGAAAATCAGGATTTTAGAGAGCTGGCTGATGCGTTTAGTTTTTCAAATAAATCTGCCGCATTTTCCAATAGTACATCTCAGCGAAATCCTGCAGCGGGTCAAGAGTTATCAGATCGCATACAAAGCGGAAAGCTGACCACAATACCTATAAGTTGTGAAGGGCATGCTATGGGGCTTTCAATTGTCCCTGATGGTCCGGGTTCAAAATCAGGTTATCTGGTGTATACAAACAAAGGTTTAGGTGCTAAACCTGCTGAATATGGGACGCAAATATATCGTTTGGACGATGTCAGTAAAGCCAATCCACAGTTTATAAATAACATGATGAATGGTTTTCATAATGGAACACCTCATGATGAAATCAAAAGACAAATTGCGCAAGTAACCGAAGGTAAAGATCCCATTCATGTCATTCGACAAAAAGGACAGAAGGTCGATAATTGTACGATTGCTAATTCTGGCGCTAATGTTCATGGTATATTACTTTGTCAGCAGGCAGTTAAAAAAGGCGGTTTTGATAAGCTGGATGGACAGGATATGGCCTATGCGCGAGATGAATACAAACAGTTTAAAGCAGATATGAAAGCTGATAAGGTCAAAGAATTGGCCGAAGCAATCAAAAAAAATCCAGGCGATAGCGACCTGATTAATCTAGGCAAGGGTTTTTTAAATAAAAAAAATGCAGATCCTGATTTAAAATCTCAACTTGAATTGGCTCTGGGGTCCAAGATGTTACGCGATACTCCATCAACGCAATCGCAAACAGAACTTAAAATCTAAGTGATGCGATAATGGAGTGCATTAACACCGGGTTCATCAATTGACTGTTTGGTTACTCTGAACTGGTAGAGTAATACGTACTAACAGTCCAGCATCTTCATTATTCTTTGCTGTAATAACACCGTGGTGTAGAGTAACTGCTCTGGCCGCAATCGCCAGTCCCAATCCATAGCCTCCTGTTTTCTTTGTTCTGGAGGTATCGACTCGATAAAAGGGATTAAAGATGGTTTCCAGTTGATCTTCAGGAACTCCAGGGCCTTTGTCTTTAATTTCGATGCATATTTGATCCTGATTATCAGTGTAATGCGTTGAAATAATAACCGGCTGATCTTTGGGAGAATAATGAGAGGCATTTCGTACAATATTTTCTATGGCTCTATGAATGAGTCGTCTATCGATAAATAATTCACAAGGAACAGTCGCTTCAGTTGATATATGAACTGATTCTTTCTCAAATTCATAATTAGCATCTTTGACAATATCAGCCAGAAGTTCATTCAGGTTTACTTTGGTGATTTCCAGATCGGTCGTGGATTTATCCAATCGTGCGAAATCCAATATTTCCCCGATTAATTTATTCAACCGTGAACTTTCTAATTCCATACGGTTGAATTCTTGATCTGCTAAATTTTTGGTTTTATTTCTACCCAACTCAATGGCAATATTTAATCGTGCGAGCGGTGAGCGCAATTCGTGTGAAATATCTTGAAGTAAACGCTCTTTTGAGGTTATCAAGGTCTCTAATCGTTCTGCCATTCTGTCGAATTCACTGCTGAGCTCAGCTATTTCATCTTTATTATGACCTCTAAAATGACCAACTCGGGTGTTGAGCTTGCCTGTCGCTATTGATTTTGCAGCCATACCTAATGAACGAAGTGGCTGAGTCAGATATAGTGATAATAAATAGCATATGAGTCCACTAATTACCGTAGCCAGGGTTAGACGAATAGTAAGACCTGCCCACGGGATCTGAACAAAATAGGAAATCGGTTTTTCGCTGACTGCGGCAAGACGATAATATTTCCCTGAAGTTGATAATATTTCATGGCTTACAATTAACTTCCCGGATTTGAAAATTCCTTCACTGGGAAGCTGATCATCAATAAGATTTTTGGACACCATCTTCACATTTTCAGGTGGTGTCTGAGTTCCAATAATTTCTCCAGTATTTGATAACAGGTAAATTGACATATGGCGAGACAGGCCTATTTGGTTTAGCCATTTCACTAAAGCTGATTGTTGACCCGATTCGAAAGTTGCTACAGCCGCGTTTGCGTAACTGTCCATAAACATTTCTTCTCGTGCAGGCTGAGAGGATTTTTGAGCGATTTGACTTGTGACCCAGGCAGTGGTGAAAATGATTAAAATTGTTGCTAACCAAAATGAAACAAATATTTTCCAATACAAACTACGCATTAAACATATATCCAAAGCCACGTACGGTTTTAACTATGGGTTCGCCCTGCGGGTTATCACCCAGTTTATTTCTTAAATTACTGATATGAACATCAATACTGCGATCATAAGCAGTATATTTTCGTCCCAGCGCGTATTCGGTGAGTTCTTCTTTAGAAAAAGCTTGTCCGGGTGATTTAATTAACATTTCTAAAATATTAAATTCAGCATTGGTTAATTCAAGATATTTCCCAGCCATCGTAACGTGCCGTTTGGAGCAGTCAACTACGATACTGTGCTGTTCTATAATAGGTTTAGGGGTTGGAATTTTTTGAGTTCGCCTCAAAATGGCTCTTAGCCGAGCGACCAGTTCCCGGGGATTACATGGTTTTGGTAAATAATCATCCGCTCCGATTTCCAATCCAACGATGCGGTCAATGTCTTCGCCTCGCGCGGTTAACATTAGGACCGGGGTTTCAAGATGTTCTCTTATTGCTTTTAATACCTCAAATCCATTCAGCTTAGGAAGCATTACATCCAATACTATTGCGTCAAATACTTGATTCAGTGCTTTTTTAACACCACTTTCGCCATCATGAACACAAACAACATTAAACCCTTCCGGTTCCAGGTATTGGGCTAATAAATCGGTGAGTTCTGCGTCATCATCTACTATGAGAATAGTGCTATTCATTAGTTATCCTTCAACAGGTATATTGGTGTTCTCTAAAGTCCGTTTATCAATGCATTCTAATAATTTAATTCTTCTGGCATCTGAATTAATTATTTTAAATTCAAAATTATCTATAGTGATAATTTCACCACGAGTTGGTAAATAACCAAAATTATTCATAACTATACCACCTATAGTATCGTATGTCTCATCGCTAAAATTAGCGTGGAGCTGGTCATTAAACTCTTCTATGGGTGTATGCGCTTTGATGATGTAACAATGATCATCATGTGCTTTGATATATGCATCTTCATCAATATCGAACTCATCTTCAATATCACCAATAATTTGCTCTATTATATCCTCAATAGTAACAAATCCTGAAACTTCTCCATATTCATCTACAACAATGGCCATATGATTGCGATTACTGCGAAACTCGCTAAGCAAGCTGTCGAGTCGTCTGCTTTCCGGAACAAAGGTAACCTGTCGGCAAATATCAAGCAGATCAAAAGATTCAATGTTATCCATTTGATATCGTAATAGATCTTTTGCATGAAGAATACCTATGACTTCATTGGTATTTTCACCTGTTACCGGAAATCGAGAGTGACCGGTTTGGGTAACTACCTTAATAATCTCAGCATATTCATCATCCTGATTAATATAAACCATTTGATTTTTAGGTAGCATGATATCCCGGACACGCATTTTCGAAAACAAAATGGCGCCCTCAATCATCGCCAGGGTTTCTGAGTTGATCAGTGACCTAATCTGAGCATCTCGTAACAAGCTAACCAATTCTTCCTGATTTTGTGGTTCACCCTGTATAAAGTGTTTCAATCGAACAAACCACGAACCGCTTTCTTCCTCTTTACTCAAGATAATTTCCCTCTAAGTCATAAGGATTGACATATCCTAATTCAGCTAATAATTTAATCTCAAGATCCTGCATAATCCGTGCATCATCGTCTTTAATATGATCATAGCCTAATAAATGCAGGACACCATGAATGACAATCAAGGCCCAATGTTCATGAAGCGATTTATCAAATTGTTTGCTCTCCTCTAATAACACCGGAGGACAGATGATAATATCGCCTAATAGTGGACATTCTAATTCAATGGCGTCGGGTAATACACATGGAAATGCAAGAACATTGGTAGTTTTGTTTTGCTTTCTATAGGTATTATTCAGATAAGTCATCTCTTCAGCATCAACCAATCGAATAGTTAACTCCGCATCATTCTGGTGATCTCGAAGTGCCAGGCTTGCCAGGGCAGTCAAATCAGTTTCTGAAATGGGTAGAGATTCGTTTGTCGCATTTTGTATGTCAATGTGAAAGGTCATTTCTTTTTTCCTGAATGCTCGTGGTCATAACAATCAATAATTTGGGATACTAATGGATGGCGTACAACTTCCCGGCTGGTAAATGTGTTGATACTGATATCAGGAATTGATTTAAACAAGTGTATTGCATGAGCAAGCCCTGATTCAATTCCTTTAGGCAAGTCAACCTGAGTTATATCTCCAGTAATGACAGTTTTAGAACCAAAGCCCATTCGGGTTAAAAACATTTTCATTTGCATTACAGTTGTATTTTGGGCTTCATCCAGAATGATAAATGACTCATTTAAGGTACGTCCCCTCATAAATGCCAGCGGCAATACTTCAATGATATCGCTTTGAATCATTTTCTGGGTTTCTTTAAATCCAATCATCTCATACAAAGCATCATAAATTGGTCTTAAGTAAGGAAGTACTTTTTCTACCAAGTCTCCCGGCAGGAATCCCAGCTTTTCGCCTGCTTCCACAGCGGGTCTTACAAAAATCAGTCTTTGTACTTCACCTTTTTCAAAACATTCTATTGCTTTGGAAACTGCAAGGTATGTTTTGCCCGTTCCTGCAGGACCAACAGCAAAAGTAATATCACATTTATCGATGGAATCGAGAAAGGCTGCCTGTTTATTATTTCGTGCTGATATGGATTTGCGAGTTAATTTAATATGATGAGTCATTGCTGTCTGATAATCCTCATGAATTAAACCACGGATGGTTGTAATATTGATGGGTTCTTTGCTTAGGGGATAGAGTAGGGTTAAAATGTTTTTAATTTCTTCAAATTGATGTTCAGATTGACCATAAAGTTGAAGTGATTGCTGTTTGAGTTTAATGGTTACATTAAATTGTTCTTCAAGAAACTTAAGATTGCTATGTAAAACGCCGCACAGATTTGCCAGTTCCTGGTTACTGAGAATAGGTAATTTTACAATGTCGCTGTTCAGTGTACTACTCAATGTGATTTATTTAATTACTAACCGTACTTTAAGAATAGTGCAAAAGTGCTATGATCTGCAAGTAATTCACGGATTCTGAGGGTTATTTCATGAATTAAAAAGCCATAATCTGTCTAATAAAACGTATAAATATGCTATAATTTTTGTTTTTTAAGTAGTTAACCACTCTATGATTGATCTTCATTGCCACAGTTATTTTTCTGATGGAGCGTTAAGCCCAGAAGAGTTAATTCAAAAAGCGCAAAATAATCAGATTAAATGTCTGTCTCTTACTGATCACGATACAGTTGCTGGATATGTGGCTTTAAATCAGGCAGCACAAGATACTGGCATTAAAATAGTTAATGGCATTGAGTTGAGTACCCGGTGGAAAAAATACGACATTCATATTCTTGGTTATCAAATTAATCATACTAGCGAGTTAAATCACTTAATTATTCATCAGAATAACAGTCGAGTGGCGCGTGCTGAACAAATTGGTGAATCGCTTCAATTGGTTGGTGTTGATAATGCTTATGAAAAAGCGTGTCAACTTGCAGGACATAAACGAGTGGGACGTCCTCATTTTGCTCAGATTTTAATAAATGAAGGTAAGACCCGGGATATGAAATCGGCTTTTAAACAATATCTGGGACGAGGTAAAACTGCTTATATTCCTACACCATGGATTAGTATTCAAGAAGCGGTGGAGGGAATTACGGATTCAGGAGGACAGGCTGTTATTGCCCATCCTCTTAAATATGGATTGACGCGTTCAAAATTGCATGAGTTAATCAATGAGTTTAAAGATGCTGGTGGAGAAGGTATGGAAGTGGTGTCCGGAGAAATGAACGTGACTCAAATTAAAGAAATGGCAGCAACATGCCTGCGTTTTAATTTGTTGGCCTCCTCCGGTTCTGATTTTCATAGTGATGCATTATCACGGATAAATCTTGGACGTCAGCAGCAACTACCAGTAAACTGTACGCCTATTTGGCAAGAATGGAACATTTAACAGGGGACTTTATGAGTCAGTTTTATGCATTACATCCTGATAATCCACAGGCTCGCTTGGTTAGAAAAGCGGTATCCATTATTGAAGATGGTGGATTAATTGTCTATCCAACTGATTCCGGTTATGCCTTGGGCTGTAGCCTGGGTAATAAATCGGCTCTTGAACGGATCAGACGTTTGAGGCAGTTAGATAAAAATCACAATATGACACTGGTTTGTCGTGATCTGTCTCAATTGGGTACTTATGCCAAAGTATCCAATTCCATTTTCAGACTTTTAAAAGCTTTTACACCAGGATCCTATACGTTTATTCTTAACGCAACACATGAAGTCCCTCGTTTGATGCTTCATCCTAAAAGAAGAACTTTAGGTCTTCGAGTGCCTGATAATACTATAACTTTGTCGTTATTAGAGAGTCTGGAAGCTCCTTTGATGAGTACTACACTGATTCTTCCCGGAGCTCAAGCGCCACTGAGTGAACCTGAAGCAATCAAGGATCTTTTAGGTAATCAGACTGATTTGATTATTGATGGTGGTAATTGTGGACATGAACCTACAACTGTAGTCGATTTAACCGGTGATTATCCGGTAATTATAAGGGAAGGGAAGGGGGATCCTGAACCTTTTAGATAAAGTGACGTTTGCATAATAACGAGAAACGCCAGAGATTTTTGAAAAGTTTCAGGTTTTTGTATCATTTTCAACAACAAAAGAGGATATTGATGTCAGCATTATTTACTTCCAACAAACGAGTTGTTTCTGGAATGCGTGTCAGTGGAAGATTACATCTTGGACATTATCATGGTGTTTTAAAAAACTGGATTAAATTACAACATCAATACGATTGCTTTTTTTTTGCTGCTGATTGGCATGGCTTGACTACACAATACGAACATTCAAGTTTTATCGAAAAACACCTATGGGATATGATTATTGATTGGCTGGCTTGTGGTGTAAATCCCGGCCTGTCTAAAATATTTATACAATCCTGGGTACCAGAACATGCCGAACTTCATCTACTTTTATCGATGATAACGCCACTTGGATGGTTAGAACGGGTACCCAGTTATAAAGATCAACAAGAGAAATTAAAAGAAAAAGATCTGGCTACCTACGGCTTTTTAGGCTACCCCTTATTGCAAAGCGCTGATGTGTTATTGTATCACGCTGATTACGTTCCTGTGGGTGAGGATCAGGTCGCTCATATTGAATTAACACGTGAGATTGCCCGTCGTTTTAATCATATTTATGGGAAAGAAGCTAATTTTGAAGAATTGGCGATTGAAGCAATAAAAAAAATGGGCAAAAAAAATGGCAAAATTTACAGTGAATTACGAAGGCAATTTCAGGAAAATGGCATACATGAAGCAATAAAGACTGCACAGGCTCTTTTGGAGGATCAATCAAATCTTTCTATAGGTGATAAAGAGCGCTTATTGGGTTACCTGGAGGGGAGCGGTAAAATAATATTACCCGAACCACAACCATTGCTTACTGAAACCGCCAAAATGCCTGGAACCGATGGCCAAAAGATGTCTAAATCCTATCATAATACGATTATGTTGAGGGAAGAGCCGGCGCAAGTGGAGAAGAAAGTATTAACCATGCCTACGGATCCCGCTCGAATTAAGCGTACTGATCCAGGTGAGCCTGAAAAATGTCCAGTATGGCAATTTCATAAAATTTACTCCAAGGATGATGTAAAGGACTGGGTACAAACAGGGTGCAGAACTGCGGGTATCGGGTGTGTTGATTGCAAACGACCTGTAATTGATGCAATTAATCAGGAATTGCAACCCATTCAGGAATCTATAGTTGATTATGAATCGGATCTGGGTTCTGTTAAACGCATCGTTTCCGAGGGAAGTGAGGCTGCTCGTGAAGAGGGCATTAAAAATCTGAATACAGTCCGGGAAGTTATGGGACTAGATTACTAATGAATGTCGAGTTATCAAATAAGCCTGAGATAAGAGCCATTGTTGATGGCGTGGAACTTACTCAGGTTCCTGATGACTTATTCATACCTCCGGATGCTTTGGAAGTATTGCTGGATTCATTCAGTGGGCCTTTGGATTTGCTTTTATATTTAATTCGCAAACAAAATATCGATATATTGGATATTCCCATGGTAAGCATTACCAGACAATATCTGCAATACATTCAATTGATGGAATGCCGACGTCTAGAATTAGCCGCTGATTATTTACTCATGGCAGCCATGTTAGCGGAAATAAAATCAAGATTATTATTACCCGTTACAGCCAATTCTGAAGATGAAGAAGAGGAAGATCCACGCATGACCCTGGTGAGAAAGTTACAGGCTTATGAACAGATTAAAGAGGCTGCTCAATTACTTGATGCGCTTCCTCGAAAAGACAGAGATAATTTTATCATTCAAATTACTCCAGATGAAATTGAAACGATAAAAGTTCATCCTGAAGTTGAATTAGCTGATTTGATTGATGCTATGAAAGGATTGTTACTGAAAGAAGAGCAAATGACTCATCATCAGATCGCGAGAGAAGCAATGTCTGTTCGTGAACGAATGAGTATCGTTTTACTTAAGTTACAGGAACATAAGGTTGTGGAATTTACACAGTTGTTTTGCTTTGAAGAAGGACGAATGGGATTAGTTGTCTCTTTGTTAGCCATCCTTGAGTTGGCAAGACAATCATTGATCGTAATAACTCAAAATCAACCTTTTTCTCCCATCCATCTACAGGCTGCATGATATGGAAGAAACTGAACTAAAAAATATTATTGAGGCACTGTTGTTGAGCAATAATGATCCTCTTTCTCTGGAACAATTGTTGGAGGTCTTTGATGAGTGGCAGCGACCAACTCTGCCTCAAATAAAAGATATTATTTCTCAGTTACAAAATGAATATCAGACTCGAGCATTTGAACTCATTCAGGTAGCTGGGGGGTATCAAGTGCAAACAAAATCCGCATACAGTAACTGGATAGCTCGATTACAAATTGAAAAACCGAGTAAATACTCTCGTGCTTTACTTGAAACTTTGGCAATAATTGCTTATAAGCAACCTGTGACACGTGCCGATATAGAGGAAATCCGTGGGGTGGCAGTGAGCAGTCACATCATGAAAACTTTGATGGAAAGAGAATGGATTCGCATTGCCGGTCATAAAGATGTCGCTGGGAAGCCGGCTGTATATACTACAACCAAAGAATTTTTAAATTATTTTAATTTAACTTATTTACATGAACTTCCATCCTTACCAGAAGTTTTGGAAACATTGACTTTGCATACTGCAAACCAACCTAATGAAGAGTGTATTACTGAATGAGCAACGAAAGGTTACAAAAAATATTAAGCCAGGCAGGACTTGGTTCTCGTCGTGAGATGGAACGTTGGATAGAGAATGGTTGGGTTCAGGTTAATGGTAAACCCGTCAAATTAGGTGACTCCGCAGGACCACTTGATAAAATTACCGTTAAGGGAAAACTTATCCCTAATCCCTTAAAAATCAAGCAAAATACACGAATACTCCTTTATCATAAGCCTGTGGGGGAAATCTCCAGTCGACATGATCCGAAATTTGAAAAAACGGTATTTGATAACTTACCTCATCTTCGACAAGGTCGTTGGGTTCAGGTGGGGCGTTTGGATCTTAATACTTCAGGCTTACTCATATTCACCAATAATGGAGAATTAGCTAATCAGCTTATGCATCCTAAATACGGTTTGGAGCGTGAGTATGCAGTAAGAGTGCATGGACAAGTAAGCCCAGAAGCATTAGTTAATTTACAAAAAGGCGTTAACCTGGATGACGGTCTTGCTCAATTTACAAAAATTGAATTTCGTGGTGGAGAAGGCACTAACAGCTGGTATCACGTAACGCTAAATGAGGGACGAAATCGAGAAGTCAGAAGGTTATGGGAGTCGCAAGGGGTCGAGGTTAGCCGATTGATACGGGTTCGATATGGCATGCTGTCTATGCCTAGATATCTGACTCGAGGACAGACTTATGAATTAACACCCAAACAAGTGACTGAATTTATTGCTTCTTTGCCTAAAGAGTGAATTGTGTCATCCTCTCATGATTATGGAGAGGCTTTAAGTGATGTCTATTTTTATTAGGGGCGTATGCGGTATCCCCTTGTAATTTATAGCGCTTAAAATGTCTTAAAGACCATATAAATCCCTGTCTTTGCGAGCAACGCGAATCGATCCACAATTGAGCCTTATTGGAACTGTGTTGTGGATTGCTTCACATCGTTCGCAATCACGAATTTTATACTGAATAGAGGATATTTATCCTTTATTATGTGTTAACTGCCCATGTCCAGGGTTTCAGAATCTCCCGGTTTTTCTTTATTGTCTTTCGATTCCTTTTTGAGGGATTTTTCATGATCCTTTCTTGATATAAAAAAACGTGATGATTTCAATGAAAAATTTGCGGTTTCATCCTCCTCAGAAGAATCGGAATCCGGTGGAGGTTTATAGGGTATTTGTGGTTTATTAATCGGTTTACTGGATGTGTATTTTTCGCTAGAAAATGAATTTTTGGACATCATATCAAAATCTGATGCTTTTGGTTTATTATTGTGATTTGTTAAAGTGCTTTTTACGGGATCCATTATATTAGTTTGAACATAAGTATAATTATTTTGCAGTAATGCGTTAGTTTTGGGTGCGCTTTCTGCTAATTCTTGTTGAATCACTTTAGCTTCTTTGGAGAGTACTTTTCCATTGAGTTTGATTAAAATATCAGGTACTGCGATATGATGTTTTGTGGCCGTGGAATAGTAGTAGCTGTCTGCATCTTCAACAATAATTGTAGGACATCCCGTAATCTCGGCAATTCCCGGTACAGTGCTGGTAACCGCGTTAATATGTGCAGAACCAACAAAGAATACGTATTTATTGTGAGAGCTATCCATTTTAAATTTTGAAAACTGTTGATAAGCAATGTAATTCATCATCACACAACGCTGAGTGTGTTCATCCTGTGAATCTATTTGATTTTTATCTCTTTCATAGCTTATGGACGTATCAATAGGGATAATTCGCATCCCATGTTTTTTGGCTGACATGATTAACCCTTTAAATGAGTAGGGGTTGTCATATGTGACGTTTCGTAAACCATGACCTTTATCTAAATGATCCAGATGCAGCGATAGTAATTGGGGCATTTCAGTACACAGAGGATCTAAATACTCGTTCAGTAAAGAAGTTTGTGTGTCTGAAAATAAATGCTCAAGAAATAAAGTGGTTACTCCTTGCTTTTTTAATTCGGCCATATTATCGATTAGAAATTTTTTTGATGCGAGGCTTTTATGGACTTCTCCAATACATAATCCCTCATGGTTTTTTAATAGTTCCGCGATTATAGTGTGTTCTTTGTCGCTGACTTTAGGTAGATTTTCACGATTGGGCTGATGCATTGTTTTCGTTTGAAAGAACATTGTTCCTTCATCAATAAGAGCCTGCTGAACTTTTTTCAATTCAAAAGATTGGCTAATTTCGATATCGGATTCAAGACGCATCTTTAGGGGAGTGTCATATACGTACACTCTGCTGACATTTTCCTCATCGAGGATGTTTGGAAAATAATTATCAAACTCAGTAATGCTTAGACCAAGACAAATCTTATCGCCAATGATGTTTACATGACAGTTACTGTCTTCATATAATGGATTTCCTCTAACTTTCTTTAAAATATCTGGACTGGCTTTAAACACATATCGCGCATTATCTAGTGTTATGGATAGATCAGGCATGGTCAAATGTCGAGTTTTGTGAACTTATATTAATCAATATAGACATTTGATTATTAAAATGCAATTTGATGGTTCTATTGGTTGGTTTTGGTATGTCCTGTCTTATCTTCGTTTCGTTTTTCCGGGACTTAAAGCAATAATCAGGGAGAAAAATTGGTTACTATTACTCTTACTAATAATAATCTTGATTCTAAAGATGATAAGGTGACAATTAACCTGAATACAGGAGTATGTTTTTTTTCTGATAAACGAGAAATGCCTCTGTTCCAATTTATGAAGCAGGTGGATTTTGTTCATCCCTTATTATCAGAACCTTTTACACCATCATCTAATTATGTTTTTCATTATGAGTACAATAACATCAGAGAATTATTCTATTCAGCTATTTTTGTTTATAAAACACTATTGCACGTAGATAATCCCAAACTTTGTGTGTTTAAAATAAATCAATCCATGAACTATGATTACAAAAAGCTGCCTGAGGGATTGTATTTTTCTGTTGATGGAACTAAATCAGCCACGGAGTTCATTTCTATCAATCAACTCAATAGTATTGTCAGCACATTACTAAGAGGCACATATGAGTACTCAGAAGATTTAATTATTAATGATACATTTACTATTGATGAGCTACCTGAATCAGTAAATGGGGACTTATTTTATCCTAGTGAAGAACCATTCTTCGAAATTTTTGAAAATCCAGCAGATTTATCCAGATTTGAATTACGCTATATCAATCCAATAATTGGATTTGGTGTCTTTAGTAAAACTCTCATAAGGAATGAGGAGGTGCTGGGAATATATTCTGGGATGAAACGAGTCAATCTTCCATCGAGCTTCAATTTTGCATACAAATCGGATGAGGACAGTTTGAACATGATTCTGGATGCAAGAAGCATGGGTAATATTACACGATTTATTAATCATGCGCCAAATACTGATAATAATACAGTATCTGCTGGTACTTCAGATCGACTTTTTGCCAATTCAAAAAGCAGTATTTATTATTTCAACGGTTTATCCTTTATCGTATATTTTGCAACAAGGGATATCATGCCCGGAGAACAAATTCTTGTTGATTATGGATCTTTGTATTTTAAAGAGTATTCTCCAATCAGATTTAAAAAAAATGGGCGACCTTTAAAAATAAAAGGTTTTAATAAAATGTCAAAAAAAAGATTAGCACATCTAAGAATAATGGCTAATTATGGCGTTCAAAAAGCACAAAGATACCTTCAAATAAGATTGTTTCTCATTATTTCATTTATTTGTGTACTGATGGCTAGCCTTCATTTATTCATTGTCTAATTGAACTTAGTTAAACAAAGTGGCGTATATTTCAATTCTTCTTATAAATTGATTCGTATCTATTCTCAATACTCCTTTACAGTACACATTATTTTCGAATCTGAATACTTTGATGGATTTTGAATAAAGTACAAAGTCCTGGCTGGTTTCAATAGTTGCAATACACCCTAACGTATTATCTACTCGTTAATATTCACTTAATATCCTGCGTTTATAATCGCAGAAAAATTAATAAGGTTCGCTTTGTATTAGCTTAGAGGAGTATTTTCTTATGTCCGTAGCTCGCATTGAACGGTTGTTAAAAGAAAGTTTAAATCATTTGATACCTGTCCCTCGACCTGAAATTAAGTATACAGTACAGGCTCCTCTTAGTAAGCGATTGCGTCGTTTTGATAATACCAGGATTATTGTTCCTGATTTAAATATGTCGGGTGTTTATATTAATACAAATGAAAGTGGGGTTATGGATACCGCAGTTGCTCTAGCTAAGTTTCCTAAGATTAAACAAGGGTGTCATATTGGTTTTTCTGGTTGGCATAATTTTGATATTATGGCCCAAAGAAGGTCTTCAATTGCCTTGATTTGCGATTTAAATCCAGAAAATGCCCTTTTTCTATCTACAGCATTAAAATATGTTTGTGCTTGCAGTGATAGATTTCAATTTATAGAGGAATTCACCAAATTTGTTAAAAAACACAATTATATTGGCTTGCGATCTAATCAAGATAGAGACCCATGGATGGGGGTTGTCAGCCCCTTGAGCATTAAATTCTGTTTCAATGTTGTTGATGAATATCCATACACTGATCATTATTCAGTTATCGAGGAGGTTGATCTGGAACTATATAGAGAGACCAGTTGGCTTTATACCGATGAGCGCTATGAATATATTAAAAAACTGGCGTTAATGGATAAAATCGCATTAATTACAGAAAATATTTGCTCTTCTGACGTATTTCGCCATATTGTACAGATACTTCATTTTAATACGATACAAATTGATACTGTATATCTCAGCAATATTGCTGAGTGGATAGATGATAAAAAAGATCGCGATTTATTTCTTGAGACGATTCAATCTTTTTCCACTGATATCGAGACCATCCTTATTGATGGACGAGTTGATTTATTGAGTGATAGCCGCGCTCCCAGGCAACGCTGTATAAGTTTTGGAGAGTTAAATAAAAGAAATTTAAGTGATTGGTTTTTCCAGCCTGAAGAGAAGGCTATTGAACCTGAAATTGTTAGTGCTGATTGTGCGGAGAGGATTACCCGCATGCCTCTATGATGATTTTATGAGAGTAGCTGTGGTGTTGAGTTGTACACTTTAAATTGTTCAGCATTGATAGGTGTTCAAGAATAGTGAGTTTATTGAGGTATCTGTCTATTTAGCCAATCAGAAATGTATTGACTGGTCTCTTCAATCACCTGGACTGCTTGTGTGTATAGTTGATTGAATAATTCACGTTCCCCTGATTTCCAATACCTCTCAACATATTGGCAGGCAAATTTCATACGTGTGGTTCCCAGATACATTGCACCACTCTTAATTTTATGTGCTATTCGTTCTACTAAAGGATAATCCTGATGTTCAAATGCAGTTTTAATACGGTTTAAATCATCGGGAATTTGTTTTGAGGTCATTAAAGTTAATAACTCGAGTAATATGGATTCGTTACCGCAATTTTTAATAGCCAGTTCTTTATCAAATAAGGGGAATTGGTCCAGCTGAAATAACTCATTATCGTGATTTGGCAAATCCTGTCTCTCTTTTGTTTTATTGATGAATTGACATTCTGTTTTGCAGGAATGAATGTTTTAATTATATCAGTAACTTGTGTCTTTGTGAGAGGCTTTGTTATGATTTTATACATTATTGGTGTTGAACTTGTATTTTTGTAACTCTCTTTAACATGGAGTAAAGATTTGAACTATATAAAATTGATTGTTGGCCTGTTGTTTATTTCGTTCATGTTTCCTATTCAGGCTCAAAAAAATCCTGATGAAACTGATTGTCGACCTGATCCGGATTTTGCTTCGCCACAATATATCATTGGTTACGGCTCATTAATGCAGGAGCATTCAAAGCAGGATGAAGGGGCTGAAGTAGGAGAGAATACCCCTGTTTATCTTGCAGGGTTTGAGCGAGGATGGATAGAGCATAGCGGTGATACTCGGTTTGGTACTACTTATTTAGGAGTCAAGTCAAAACCCGGAGCTAGAATAAATGCGGTAATTTTTCAATTAAACAATCCAAAGGATCTTCTGAAATATGATGCAAGAGAGGACAGTTATTGCAGGGTGAGTGTACCAAGGAATTCAATCCAGTCGCTTATCAGTGATGAACTACCTCAGGGGCAGTATTGGATCTACACAACATTAGCCAGGGACGCTTTGCCTTCTTCAAAGTACCCGTTGGTTCAATCTTATATTGATATCTTCTTATCCGGGTGCTTTGAGCTTGAAAATAAATATCATCTTCAACATTTTGCAAAAGAATGCATTACAAAAACGACAAATTGGTCGGGTTATTGGGTAAACGACAGAGTGTATCCAAGAACAGCCGCGGACAATATTCCCTATGCACGTGAGATTGATTCTTTGATAGCGGAAACACTGCCGCATTATTATAATCAAATCAAAATTGAATAAATTGGGGCTAAAAATTAAGCTTGGTTTTTTTATGGTCTGATTATTTTAAACGCTCTATTTCTTCACTAAACCGCTCTATTTCTTCTTCAGTATTATAATAATGCACTGATGCACGAAGGAGAGCGGATAAATTTCTCCCTGCCATATCCAGGCGGGTATATTCCAATAATGAAACAGAGGTATTGATTTTGAGGGATGACAAATAATTCTGCACTTCCTGCGCTGATTTTGTACTATGGGTAAAGGTAACTATGCCGCATTGATGAGATCCTAAATCATGCAGTTGAATACCCGGGATGGAGGCTAGCTTCGATCTTAATAAAGCGGCTAAATCTAAAATTCGCTGCCAGCAAAGGTTAATATCCAGATTTAAAGCATAATCAATTGCAGCAGTGAGTCCTATTTTTCCCGCGATGTATTGTTCCCAGGTTTCAAATCTTTGCGCATTTTTGAGGATTTCGTATGAGTTATTATTAAGCCATTTTGCTGAATGTAAATCCAGAAAGGGCGGATCACAGCGATCAATAATCTGGGTTCCAGCATATAGAAAGCCAGTTCCCCTTGGGCCTCTTAAATATTTTCGTCCGGTGGCGCAAAGAAAGTCGCAACCTAGAGTTTTTACATCAATGGGCATTTGACCAATGGATTGGGTTGTGTCAAGCAGATACGGTATGTTGTATTTCCTGGCAATAGTTCCAATAAGTTCAGCGGGATTAATCAATCCACCGTTAGTAGGAACATGGGTTATTGCAATAAGTTTCACTTTATCGTCTATTTTGGATTCCAATTGAGTAACGTCTAATTGACCCATATCATCATTGGGTATCACATCGATAATTACCCCTGTGGTTTGGGCTTTATGCAATAAAGCAATATAATTGCTGGCGTATTCACAAACGGCCGTCAGAATCCGGTCTCCTTTTTTTAAACGCAGGCTATAAAACGCCATATCCCAGGCCCGCGTCGCATTTTCCATAAAGGCAATTTCATCAGTACTGCAATTAATTAATTGAGCAGCGCTTTTATAAAAATTATTGATTTCAGGCTCTGCTAAATGAGCGGCTTCATAACCACCTATGTTTGCTTCAAGATCGAGATGTTTTTTAACGGCTTCCATTACCGATAAGGTCGGTAGAGACGCCCCGGCATTATTAAAATGAAGAACATTCTGACATCCTGGTGTGTCATTTCTGAGTTGGTTTATATTTAACGTCATAAATGATTTCTATCTTAAGTAATTTATATAATTTTAGAATAGTTGCTATAATTTGTCAGTTACAGCAACTATTGAACAGTTCGAAAATGATTGAACAATAGGGATGTTATATATAACTGAACCGGAAGCTGTTAAATGTTCAATTGATTTATAATCAGCCAATGACCTGAAATTTATCTGACATATCACCTGCATATTCTGGATGATTGACCAAATCCAGTTTTTTAATTGTGTTTTGGTTCAGATCAAATTGATCCAAACGCACAGAGATTAAATTTTGGTTTTCAGAGGATTGGAAGTAATAAATTTTGTTAGTTAAGTCTGAAACCACACGCCAAATGGTTACGGATGTATTTTTAGTAGAGTAAGGATAAGCCACATTATTAAGTATACCCAATATCCCAGCCAATTCTTTTCTGGTTGAGGTGTACTCCGGTAAGGCTTGGGAATAGAAGTGTGCGCGAACAAATCGATGCTTGGAACTTGTAGTACCAGGTAGAGGCTTGGTTCCACCAAATACTTTGTATTGAGTTAAATTATACAACTGTTTTTCATAAGATGGATCATTGGTTACTGTAGTATTAGCCCGATCATGATAGATGTGTATTATCCCATTGATAGACTCGAAAATCGCGGAATCACCTGAAGCATCATCCAGAACCAGATGTAATTTTCCCCACTGTTTCGTAGTTGGATGAAAGTATGGGGTTATCTGCATTGGATTCGATTGGGTAAATTGAACTGCATCTTCTACACTTTTAAAGTTATCAAGATAGTATTGCAACCATTGGGTAATCGATAAACCGGGTTTTGACTGATCACGAATACCGTAATCGGTTTCCTCCAGCCAAAGAACATGAGCAGCAAGCCCCATTTCATTAAACCCATCTGTAGTGAAATCTTCATATCCAGTAGCGACGATACTTCCATATTTGGAACTCCATGACATCCAGTTGTTTTCGCTACTACTTTCTGGATCACGTCCGGAACGACTGACATTTTTGGGGTAAACTATCAAATTAGTACCCATGTCCTCATTCCAGTCCATGCTACGACCTACCATAACTGCATTATTTTTATCCGCAACAAGAACGCGGGTACATGCAACTGCTGAAGTAATGTATGACGATAGAAACGAACAAAGTGTTAATAACCAAAATCCTTTTATTATTTTAATGGACATGCTCTTCCCCTGTATTAATTATCTTCCCAGATAATAATTGAGTATTTTATTTTGATTGGACCCCGTTTGAGTATCTTATGAGTGAATTATTAAATCAATAATAAGAACTATTATTAAATAATTAATTGGGTTTACGTTGTTGGTTTGTAAGAGTTTTAATATGAGTGGATTGCAATAAAATTTATTATGTTACTTTGTATTAATGAACCTATTGGAATAACTTTTGAACTATCATGTTTTTTTATAATAATCCTGTCATTGATAATCTGCTTCGTGCAATTCAGGAAATTAATATAGAAAATGTGCGTTCAATAATCTTGGAAGCGCAAAACAAAAAAATGATCTTATTGTGCATATTAATAAAATAGTCACTTTGTTGCATTGGGCGGTGCTTAAATGCCATGAATCTACACAGGTTGAAGCGTTACCCGGGATTGTTGAGAATTGATTTTTATTACGTCCACATGTTCTAATGTTTTTAGAAATTTGAGATGCAGCGGGAAATAAAAATTAAGGATAAAGAATGGTCTATTGGGTAAAATGGTTTCGCATTTTTATCATTCTTCTAATTTTGCCCTCATGTTCTGCAAAATTTATGGGTAATGACCGTGTTTATAAAAAAAATAAAAATAACCTGCGAATTGTAACTTATAATATTAACTGGGGTGAAAGTACCTGGCCGATTACTTCTCCTCAGAAAACGGCAGATGCAATAAAACTACTTGATGGGGACATTGTTTTATTGCAGGAAGCAACGTCTTTTTGGCAAAATTATTTTCAAGAATACCTGTCTGAACTTTATCCCTATCAATTATTTAAACCCAAAGATGATGGTGGCGGGCTTGCTGTATTGACCAAGTACCCTGTAAGTAATCAAGAATACACTCATTCGGCCATAGGCTGGCATCCGGGTTGGATCTTTGATGTTGCTAGTCCTTATGGACTGTTGCAAATTGCAAACCTCCATTTAACGCCCCCATTAATCA
Source organism: Legionella quateirensis (assembly GCF_001467955.1). Taxonomy (GTDB): domain Bacteria; phylum Pseudomonadota; class Gammaproteobacteria; order Legionellales; family Legionellaceae; genus Legionella; species Legionella quateirensis. The sequence continues at coordinate 133,379 of NZ_LNYR01000012.1, forward strand.
GTAAGGACAACTTGAATTTTAATTTGAGTGCGTACTTTTCAACTCCTGGTATCAGGGAGCAGGAAATGGAGTTTTATTATCAATTCATCCGTCCCAGTGTACCTACTGTGATTGCAGGTGATTTTAATGAGGGTGATCATGGATTAGTTACCCAGTTTCTCAATCAGCATGGATTTACTGATGTACAATTTAAACAGGGAAGGAAGAAAAGTACATGGCGGTGGAGTTTTGGTCTGTTTACGGTACAACAACAATTAGATCATATATTTTACGATCACTCCTTTGTTGAGACCAATGCACAAGTTTATTATGCTGGTGATTCGGATCATTATCCACTTGCAGTGGATTTAAAGCGGGTCACGTAACACAATAAGACAGTACTTAAGCAAATCTTCATGTTTGAGGTAAAAGGACTCTTTAAATTGTATCTGAAATTTCATCATCCTGAACGCAGAGAAGGAGCTCCAAGAGCAGGCATCATGCCCGTTTCAGGAGATCGCTCACTGCGTTCTATATGACTTAATTTGAAATTTAATGGTTAATTTGAAACTCCAATAGGGTAAAGAAACCGCTCCAGTACTTTGTCCAATGGTGATCATAATAATCATTATTTTTAACACGTTTTAAAAGCTCTCCATTCTCTACTTTAAACAGTGGTGCGGTTTGATTTAACTGGTCAATTGAAGCATAGTCTGGAAATAAGCTCATTTCTGGATAATTGTCGGGTATTACTCCCGTCATAAACGTAGTATAAACGCCATCGGCTGATCGTTGCATGGCATCAAGAAGTACCGCTCTTTGCAATTCAGCTTCCGGCTTGTATAAATTCGCATCACCATAAGCTATCCAACTAGTACCTTCAGCATTCACCACGTTTAAACCATGCAGGTTGTCCTCATTATGCATCAAGTTGGCAATGAGAAGATTTAATGATGCCGGTAAGTGGATTTTGTCGGATATTGCGCGTCGTGGTGTTCTCATATGACCTGCAGAGAACGAGTCGGTGAGGTAATGATTGGCAAATGCATTTTGTGCATAGGCCAGAGCGAGTAATTGCTCAGCCTCCTCCGGTTGTCCGGCTTCTTTTTTTGCAAATCCTTTCAACGCAGTTTCCAATGCATATCTGTGGCCTGTTTTATAGGCAATTAAGGAATCAGGTGCAAAATGATCATAATTGACCTCCGCCAGTTTGATATAGGTACCAAATGGAATGAATGAACTAATAACAGATCCGCCGCAGGTCAGTTTATTTAGTTTCTTGGTAATGGCCACATCTTCTTTATCATAAAAATCCCAATCACTTTGTCCTGTCTGGCGAGATAATTCAAGCTTTTTTTCGATATCATTCATGTAGTTACCAATATTAGCAGCCTGATTTACTGGATTAGAACAACGCTTATCCTTTAATGTTCCTTTGATTCCCAAGGCTTCAAATTGAGCCTGAAAACAGGAAAGTCTATCTTTTTCGGCACAACTGGAAATGGTTTTGTTCGGATCTCCAAACATATCGCCCGCATACATTACAATTTCTCCATAACTTAGCTTTAACCCATTTGGCAGGGTTAACTTTATTATCTCATCAGATGAATTTGTTGAAGAGAACTGTAATCGCACAAGGTCTCCTAAATTTTTGTGCTCCAGACTGGCAAAGCCAGGCCCATAGTGTTCCATAAGCTGTGTAGGAGTTTTAGGTGTTAAATACATGTTATTAGAGGCATTATTAGCATGAATCTGTACAGCAACTAACAATGACAAAGGTAAAGCTCGTGTGATATTCTTCAACATTATGCATTCCCTTGATTAAGATGTTAACTTTATGAACATTTATTTCATGTTTTGCATCCATGCAGCATATTAATAAATAGCACAATATTTGTATAATGTGATAATTAAATGAGATTATTTCCATGAAAAGAGTTAAATCCAGGCCAGATCCCACCCCTCAAAGAGCGCACATTGTTAATTTAAGTCATGATGGAAAGGGGGTAGCACGTATTGATGGTAAGGCTACTTTTATTCCTGGTGCACTGCCAGACGAGCAAGTTGAATTTCAATATACGCGGGTAAAAAAAGATTTTGATGAGGGACGGTTAATCTCAATTATTGAACCATCTCCTTTACGTGTTGAGCCTAAATGCCCTCATTATCAATTATGTGGAGGCTGTTCTTTACAGCATATGAGCGAACAAGAACAAATTCATTTTAAACAGGATCAGTTATTGGACTTATTAACCCGATTTGGGCATACCAGTGCTCAAACAATATTGCCTCCATTAACCAGCACTCACTGGAATTACAGAAATAAAGCACGCCTGAGTGTTCGTTTTGTTGAAAAGAAACAGTCTGCGCTAGTTGGGTTCAGAGAGCGTAACAATCCGAGATACATCACTGAAATTAGTCAATGCCCAGTATTACATGCCAAGCTGCATGCGGATATTATACCTTTGAGGAATTTAATTGATTCAATGGAGGATAAACATTCCATCGCTCAAATTGAAGTTGCAGCTGGAGATACTGAAATAGCATTGATTTTTCGCAATTTGTCTCCCTTAAACCCCAGTGACGAACTGAAGATCCAACAGTTCGCGGAACGCCATCATTATAAAATATTTCTGCAACCCGGTGGTCCGGATACTGTATATTGTTATTATCCAGAACAGGCCAGTGAGTATTTAACCTATCAATTGCCTGAATATGACATTAGTTTTCAATTTCATCCGACCGATTTTACTCAGGTCAATGCGGAATTGAATAGAAAGATGGTGACCCTGGCATTACAGCTTATGGATCTGAAAAGTTCTGATAAAGTGCTAGACTTATTTTGTGGGTTAGGTAATTTTTCCTTACCTATGGCAAAATTCTGTTCGAAGGTTATTGGTGTTGAAGGCAGTAAAACCATGGTTGATCGCGCTTATATGAATGCCAAGGCGAATGGCCTGTCCAATGTGGAATTTTATGCGGCAAATTTAGACGATATCATGGAAGTCAATAATCTGACGCACCAGTCAGTAAACAAAATACTGATTGATCCTCCTCGTTCGGGTGCTTTGGAAATAGTAAAACAGATTGATTCCATTAATCCCGAGCGTATTGTTTATGTATCATGTAATCCCGTAACATTAGCCAGAGATACCGATGTACTTGTAAATCAAAAAGGCTATGTATTGATTAAAGCAGGTGTGATGGACATGTTTCCGCATACTGCGCATGTTGAATCTATAGCCTTGTTTGAAAAAGGATAAATTTCATGGTTAGAGTAAAAGATACTACGCCACTGTTATCAGATGGAAGCATTGACGTTGAAATGTGGCTGCATCAGCTTAGTTCCAAAGGGTATTTGGAAGATCTTGAACTCATTCGTAATGCCTGTACTTTAAGTCAACTTGCTGGTCAGGATCACGGTACAGAAACAGGGCAGTCTTGTCTTCAGCAAGGTCTGTCTATGGCTGATTTACTTGCAGATCTAGAAGTAGATCAAGAAACACTTGCTGCGGCAATAATATTTGAAAACGTTCATTATTCTGATTTATCAAATGACGATGTTGAAGAGCAATTAGGCCATAACATAGCAAAATTGGTCAAGGGCATTGAAAAGATGGGCGCCATGAATAATTTTCAGGCCCTGAATAAATACCCGCAAAATAAAAATCAGATCGATAATATTCGAAAAATGCTGTTGGCCATGGTTGATGATGTACGGGTTGTACTGATTAAACTCGCGGAGCGTTTATGTGTTTTACGAACTGCGGGTCATTTATCGGAAGTTGTACGCAAACAGCTTGCAACAGAAGCCATGGAAATCTACGCCCCCCTTGCCAACCGGTTGGGTATAGGAGCCATAAAATGGGAAATGGAAGATCTGGCATTTCGCTATCTGCATCCTGATGAGTATAAAGCCATAGCAAAGGGGCTTAAAGCCAAACGGCTGGATAGAGATAATTTTGTTAATATGATTGTGGAACAACTGAATACTCAAATTAAAGCTACTGGCGCCCATCATTTCGCAGTTTATGGGCGATCCAAACACATTCATAGCATCTATAAAAAAATGCAGAGGAAAAACGTATCTCTTGATGAGATTTATGATGCGACGGCTGTTCGTGTTTTAGTCGATTCTGAAGCCCAATGTTATGAAGTTCTGGGAATGGTACATACTTTGTGGAAGCAAATTCCAGCCGAATTTGATGATTATATTTTCAATCCTAAACCCAACGGTTATCAATCCCTGCATACTGCGGTTGAAGGACCAGAAGGTCGAGTTTTTGAGGTACAAATCAGAACCTTTCACATGCATGATTTGGCTGAAATGGGGGTTGCTGCACATTGGAAATATAAAGAAGGCAGCGTTCAACAAAAAGAAAGTCATGAGAGAAAAATTGAATGGCTTCGCGATGTATTGGCTTGGCATCAGGAAATGGCTGCCAACAAAGGGGTTTCAGAACATATTGCTACTGAGTTTCTTGAAGACAGGGTTTATGTATTCACTCCGGACGGGGATGTTCTTGATTTGCAGCAAGGAGTAACTCCATTGGATTTTGCATATCATGTTCATAGTGATTTGGGTCACCGATGTCGAGGTGCTAAAATCAATGGACATATTGTCCCTTTGACTTATCAGCTGAAAACTGGTGACAAAGTCGAAGTATTGACCGGCAAGGAAATCAAACCCTCAAGGGACTGGATAAATCCTCATCTTAATTATTTAAAAACAGCCAGAGCAAAAGCAAAAGTACTGCACTGGTTCAAAATGCAGGATTATGATGACAATGTGCTGGATGGTCGTGAGTTGTTAGATAAGGAATTGAAATCCCTTGGCATAAAATCAGATAAACTTAATGAGGTGGCAATTGCCCTCAATTATAAAAAAACAGATGATCTCTACGCCAGCCTTGGTCGGGGCGATATTAAGATAGGGCAAATTGTCAATCGATTAGCCCCTCCTGAGGCCTCGGAACACAATATTATTAAATTTGCCAAACAGCAACATAAGCCCGAAGTAACAGGAAGTGATTTACGTATAGAAGGTGTTGGTAATCTGCTGACCTTTATGGCTCGATGCTGTCAACCGGTGCCGGGTGATGAGGTTATTGGTTATATTACTATAGGACGTGGAGTCTCCATTCATCGTCAGGATTGTCCTAATATTATTCATGCTAGCGAGAAGCAGAAACAAAGATTCTTACAAGTGAGCTGGGGAACTTCTACTCGTGAAAATTATGTTGTTGATGTGTTGATTAAAGCCTTTGATCGATCAGAATTATTGAAGGATGTTACCTCATTGCTCTCTAACGAAAAAGCGCATGTTTATTCTTTGCAAACTAGTACAAATAAACACGAAAACATGGCTTATATAACTTTGACAGTGGAAATTGATGGGTTAAACAGTTTATCAAGGCTATTGGCTAAGCTGGAGCAAATACCTAATGTTTTGGAGGCCAGGCGTCAGTTGTAGGAGTAGGGCGTCACAATAAGTGCTTCCCGGTTGTTAAATGCGGGATTTGCTGCCACATTCAGGAGATCCTTCCTTTCACTCAGGATGACGGCTATTATTCAGCATCATGGATTTATTCACCACCATGGATTTATTTGTCACCATGGATTTATTCGTCATCCTGAATTGATTCGTCATCCTGAACGCAGTGAAGGATCTCCCTGCGAGTGGCACTGTATTTGTATTCTTGCCACATTCAGGAGATCCTTCGTTTCACTCAGGATGACGGTTATTTATAATGAGTTTCTGGGCTGTTCTACTGGGATTGGCGGTATTGAATCGTTATCCTTTCTAAAAGGAAATATCATAGTGTAATTATTTCGATCAGCCTCTTTCTGTTTCTCAACTAACTCGGGCTCAGTAGATAACGCTGTATAGTTATCTTTTCTATTTAACAACTCATGAGCATAATCTAAATCTTCATCCAAATATAAATCATAGATCACCTCGTCACGATCAAACTCAAGATTATATCGGTCATCAAGGTGGTTATTACGATTGGCATACATGTACAAACCACAACCTATCAGAGTCATGGTAGCGGCGACTGCGAAAGCGGATGGTAAGAGAACTGCGATTAGTGGTGATGCAAAAAGAACGGACGGAAGGAACATACTTACAGAGCTAAGCGTCACAACAGCGGCAAGGCATCCTAATCCAATCAAGGGAACTTTGGTGAAACCAAACATATTGCGATCACTGTTTGCCCACCATGCTCCTTTTTCTTTGGGTGTTGGAGACATGAAGTTCAATCCTTCAATTTGATACAAGTTAGAACCAGCATTAAGGCGCTCTTTTGTATTATTGCGCGTATTAAACTCAGCCCAAACCGCGATTAAAGGAATAGCTATCATAAATACTGGCATCACAAAGGTCGCCAGTGGAACAAAAAACGCGGTTATTGTTGCCACTACAGTAAATAAGATACTTGCCAAAACAACGGGGCCAAAAGTTGCTGCAACCCCCCATGCGATACCCTGGGCATACTTGTCATTAGTCTGGAGTAAACTTTTCTGTTGCGGTTGATGACCTAAAAGAAAATAAGGTAAGTTGGCATGAGTAGCAAAAATATCATTGACCACACCATAAAGTAGTCCGCTTAAATACACTGATGAACCGACAAATAAGCCGCTTGAAATCGCGACAAGCCAAAGCGGGGCACCAAGCATCATGATGGTAACGAAAACCGGGATCAACACAGTGGCAATACCGACGCCAAGAAAGCCATTACGAAGGAGGGTCTTAAGTATATCATCCTCCGGTACTTGTTGACCCAGTGTTTTTGGGTGTCGGTACAGCATTCGGTATAAGCCTTTTTTCCTTAAATAATCAAGTGTAGGCCCAGATTTATCCTCATTCTCAATTTGAGCTATCAAATAATTAGTCAATTTGACTATTTCGCTCATGGTTTTAATTTTATTGTCTTGTAATTTATGTTGGGTTAGTGCAATTAATCTTTGAATTTCAAGAGTAGACGAACTTTTAGCGTCATCAAGCATTCTTAGGATAATTAGCTTCTGCTCCATTGGATTCAATTGTGTCGAATTTTGAGAGTCGTTCTTGCCAGTCATTTGTACTCCATAGGTATAGTACAATAAATGCGGTAATCATCCCTTGTTACGTTATCAAATCCCTGCAGAACACACATATTGCGGACGGATTGTAAAATTTGCGCAATTTTAAATCATTACGTGAGTGGTTGTCAATTCAACGTCCAATCTGGGGGCTATTTGTTTGACCTAATTCTGGATTAAGCCAGATTTTTTGAGATAACTTGAGATAAACAAGTTAAATCGTTGCATTGTTATAGTTCGGATTATGGTTACTCATTTAAAAATAAAACCCGCGACTACCTTACGAAACTCACTTAATAAAACATTGAAGGTACGACATGCTGCGCCTATAGACATCGCTTCGATACCAATTCCAAGCCGTGATAACTCACTTATTATTGATAGAGGGGGAAATTTACCCGTATTTTCATGACCGATGATGATTATTTCAGGATTGAATTTAGTCAATAGACCCAAATATTGTTCGTTTATTTCCTGAATGTTTTTTATTGCAACATCTATAATGATTTCTTCTCGTGAAACAATTAAACTATTTTCATAAATGATGGAATCGATCTGAATCGCATTCTCTCCGTATGCCTGAATAGCATGCTGTTCCGCTGCTTCTAGATTGATATTCATGGTTTTAGAAATTTCATTAGGTTATAGTGCCTACAGTATATCACAGAGGTTAAAATTATGAGCCAATTTCCACGTATCAATCGTTTGCCCCCTTATGTTTTCAATACTTTGAATCAATTAAAAACAGAGGCGCGAGCGCGTGGAGAGGATATTATCGATTTTGGCATGGGGAATCCTGATCAACCAACTCCGCCTCATATTGTAAACAAACTGATTGAAGCGGCTCAACGACCCGATACTCATAGGTACTCTATGTCCAAGGGGATACCCCGGTTAAGACGAGCCATGGCGCAATGGTATCTTCGAAATTATGACGTTCACTTAAACAGTGAAACACAAATTCTGGCTACTATAGGCTCAAAAGAAGGGCTGGCGCATTTGGCTTTGGCAATCAGTGGTCCCGGTGATACAGTATTAGTACCTGATCCTGCTTATCCTATTCATACATACGGATTTATTATTGCTGGCGCCAACGTAAAACAAATTCCTTTAATTGATGAAACGCAGTTTCTTGAAGCTGTTGAAGATGCGATTAATCAAAGCTGGCCAAAACCAAAGGCCTTGGTAATTAATTTTCCAGCCAATCCAAGTACTCATTGTGTTGAGTATTCATTTTTTGAACGAGTGGTTGATCTGGCTAAACGAAATAGTATATGGATTATTCACGATCTGGCTTATGCGGATATTGCATTTGATGGTTATAAAGCACCGTCAATCCTGCAAGTTCCTGGAGCTATAGACATAGCCATTGAAACCTATTCAATGTCCAAATCATACAATATGCCAGGCTGGCGTGTGGGGTTTGCCTGCGGAAATGAAGAATTGGTTGCGGCCTTGACTCGAATTAAATCTTATCTGGATTACGGTACGTTTACACCAATTCAAGTTGCGGCAATTGCTGCATTGGAAGGCTCTGATGATTGTGTTAAAGAAATCAGAGACCGATATGAACAACGTCGGAACCTGCTTTGTGATGGTCTGAATGAAATTGGATGGGATGTGACCAGACCCAAGGCAACAATGTTTGTTTGGGCGCCTATTCCCCCGCATTATCTGTCTATGGGATCGTTGGAGTTCAGTAAATATTTATTAAAAGAAGCCCATGTTGCTGTATCGCCAGGCATAGGTTTTGGTCAACAGGGCGATGGTTTTGTACGATTTGGATTAATAGAAAATAAAGATCGAACCCGACAGGCTTTACGAAATCTGAAAGCATTATTCAAGCGAGATGGTTTACTTAAGGCCGTATAAAAATGGATGTTATTATTAATGCAGACTGTGCTTCAGTGCCCATGGACGTTACACCATTAACGTCCATGCGACAGGTATCACTTCATTTATTGGCTAGTCTTGGTTATGACCGGTTAAATCTGCCATTAGCTGATCTTCTTCGGATCACACATCATCTAGAAGGCAGCTGGGTGGTTCTGAGTCCAATTCATTGGCAGGCATCTCATAATGATGCCATGATCATTGCTGCGGGGAGTGATTTGCAGTTGAGTGAACAAGAGTCACTCTCCTGGTTTAAATTACTATCCGACTATCTTCATGTTGATGGTCTGACTCTGTATTATCATGATGCGAGTACGTGGTTGTTGCATGCAGCAAATAAACCTCTTTTAAATGCAAAACCGGTTTATTGCCTGTTCAGTCACTCACTAATGCCTGAACTAGCGCAACTGGACTCCACAATGTATTGGCAAAAGTTTTTTACAGAATGCCAAATGTTTTTTGCGTCACAGCCTAACTCATCTTTATTGAACGGTGTCTGGGCTTGGCATGGCGGTACTTTAGCCGCCAAAAAATCGATACCTGTTTGTGCTGATGAAACATTCTTCTCAATGGCTCAAGCCTGCTCGAATAAGGTCACTCTATACAGTCCTTCAGTACGGCTTCGGGATTTTCAGATTATCCTTCTTAATGATATTGAAATACTTGATCCTAAACATCAACAGGAACTAAGTACAATTTCAGCTCATTGGTATTGGCTTAATTCTGCTTATGCTCATAAAAATTACAATTGGTTTACTCGAATCTGGAGAAATCTGACCCATGCTCATTAAACAGCGCCTCATACCTGCGCATAACTTAAATCTACCTAATGTTCCTGATGTATTAAAACGTATCTATGCGAGTCGGGGGATTAGTGATGAATCGCAACTGGACAAACAATTACAAACGCTGCTTCCATTTAACACTCTAAAAGGGATCACGGAGGCGTGTACGCGTCTGGAACTAGCGCTTAGAGAACAACAGCGAATACTTATTATTGGCGATTTTGATGCGGATGGTGCTACATCTACTGCTTTGGCAATTACGGCATTAAAGGCTATGGGCGCTCAATATGTTGAATACCTGGTACCTAACCGGTTTGAATTCGGTTATGGTTTAACGCCCGCTATAGTTGACGTGGCAAATAAATGGAAACCCCATTTAATTATTACCGTGGATAACGGTATTGCCAGTTTTGATGGAGTGGAACAGGCTAATAAACTGGGTATTGATGTATTAATTACTGATCATCATCTTCCTGCTGAAACAGTACCCAATGCCTTTGCTATAGTAAATCCTAATCAGGACGGATGTGCATTTCCCAGTAAATCAATTGCGGGAGTTGGGGTAATATTTTATGTCATGCTGGCTTTGCGACGCCATTTAAAAAACACGCATTGGTTTGCTGAATCGAATATTCAAGAACCTAACATGGCCTCTTTTCTGGATTTAGTTGCCTTGGGAACCGTAGCTGATGTGGTTGGGTTGGATCAAAATAATCGAATCATGGTTAATCAGGGGATGGCCAGAATACGTCAAGGACTATGTAGGGAAGGTATCAAGGCTTTAATTGAGATTTCAGGAAGAGAGTGTTCCAGGTTAAGGGAATCTGATTTGGGTTTTGCCATAGCGCCACGATTGAATGCAGCCGGTAGATTAGATGATATGGCTTTAGGAATAGAGTGCTTAATTACATCAGATCCTCAACAGGCAAAAAATTATTGCAGACAATTGGATGAACTGAATCAGGAACGAAAGCACATAGAAACTGAAATGAAAGAGCAGGCAATGCTTGCTTTGGATAAATTATCTATTAATCCTGATAAGAATAATCATTTACCAATTGCATTGTGCCTTTTTGATAAAACTTGGCATCAGGGGGTCATTGGTATCTTAGCCGGGCGTATGAAAGAGCGATATCATCGACCAGTCATAGCCTTTGCTTCAGTAAGTGAAGCTGAATTGAAGGGTTCCGCTCGATCAGTACCTGATTTAAATATCAGAGATGTGTTGGCCGCAGTTGATAAAGATCATCCCGGTTTGATAACCAAATTTGGTGGACATGCCATGGCTGCTGGTCTCAGTATCAGACCCGAGTGCCTGGACGCATTTCGCGAGGCATTAGTAACCGAAGTGAACAAGCATCTGGAACTGTCCCAATGTGAAGGTGTGTTATTAACTGATGGACCATTACAGCCAGAAGAATTTAATTTGGAAACAGCTCAGTTAATTCAACAGGCAGGGCCATGGGGGCAACAGTTTGCCGAGCCAGTTTTTGATAATGTGTTTGAAATTCTGGATCAGCGCCTTGTTGGTAAAAATCATCTAAAAATGACGCTCGCGGTTTCAAAAGGCGGGGTTCAGGTGGATGCAATTGCCTTTAATGTCGATTTGAAGTCCTGGCCTAATCATCGTATCAAATACGTACACGCAGCCTACAAACTGGATATTAATTTTTTTATGGGGAGATCTCGATTGCAATTATTAATTCAAGCCATGAATATTATTAACCAGGAATGACCTTATTTGAGTTTAATTTTTGCTCAGTTGGTGTGTTTTAAGGTATAATTCTGCTTTTCTTCTCCCTAACTTTAATTTTATGGTGATTTACTTTGTACTCTAAATTATCTATTGCTCCTATGATAGATTGGACCTATACCCATTTTCGAGTATTGATGCGCTTACTGGCTCCTCATGCGCTGTTATATACAGAAATGCAGACTACAGGCGCAGTGGTTAATAATCCCGAAAGAGCTTTGTTTTTTTCTGCTATGGAGCATCCAATTGCCCTTCAACTGGGTGGTTCTGATAAACAGGCTCTTGCTTCATGTGCCGTAATTGCTGAGCAGAAGGGGTATGATGAAATAAACTTAAATCTTGGTTGTCCTAGTGATAAAGTTCAGGCAGGTCGTTTTGGCGCCTGTTTAATGAACGAACCAGTTCAGGTTGCTGAGTGTATACGTGCAATGAAACAGGCAGTTACCATTCCTGTTACAGCGAAAACTCGAATAGGCATAGACAATCAGGACAGTTATGCTTTTTTTAGTGATTTTGCTCATGGTTTGATTGAAGCCGGGTGTGATAAATTAATCGTTCACGCTCGTAAGGCCTGGCTGAATGGATTAAACCCAAAGCAAAATAGAACCATTCCACCCGTCAATTATGAGTATGTTTATCGACTAAAACGGGAAATTCCGCATATTCCGGTAGTCATTAATGGAAATATTCTGTCTATAAGCGAAATCAGTGAGCATTTACATCAAGTTGATGGGGTGATGTTAGGTCGTCTTGCTTGTGATAATCCTTATCGTATAGCGGAATTACATCATGCTCTCTATCCGGAATCACTACTAATAAAACGCAGCCAGGTATTGATTCACTATTTGGATTATTTATTTGTTGAACGAAGTAAAGGTGTTCCATTAAGTGTACTGATTAAACCTATATTCAATTTAGCACATGGCTTGCCCGGAGCTAGTCAATGGAAAAAAAAATTAATGCAGGTTTTGCAATCTAAAAATACTGATCTCTTGGCGGAGTTAATTGACTACTTACTTGATATGGAACTTAAAAGGGAATATGAGGCACTATGAATAGTTCATTACTCACTGTTGTGTTATTGATTTTTTCGAATACCTTTATGACTTTTGCCTGGTATGGTCATCTGAAATCGTTTACTAATAAACCCATTATGTGGGTTGTACTCATCAGCTGGTCAATCGCATTTTTCGAATATTTGCTGCAAATACCAGCCAACAGAATTGGATATACTGAAGCTAATTTTAGCCTTTCTCAGCTTAAATTGATGCAAGAGGTCATTTCCTTATCAATCTTTGTTCCATTTGCCATGCTTTATATGGATCAAAAAATTACGTTAAATTATCTTTGGGCAGGTTTTTGTTTGCTTGGAGCTGTATATTTTATCTTTAAACCCAGCTAAGCAAGATATTTTATCGTTCTGCGGTTTAATGCTCATTAAATAGAAGTCATTCTGCAATTAATTATCCAAATCTCATGTATTCGTGGCATTTTATCTTGATTTCTAGTACATTAATGAGTTTGTTATTTAGAACATCCAGAGGATTATCCAGGCCATGCTGAATACGTTGATTAAGAAAATGTTTGGAAGCCGAAATGAACGTACATTACGGCGTATGGAAAAGGCAGTATTGGCTGTTAATGCATTTGAGTCACAAATGCAGGCATTAACTGATGCGGAGTTAGCCGCCAAGACACAACAGTTTAAGGCTCGTTATAATGAAGGGGAAAGCCTGGACGAGTTGCTTGCTGAAGCCTTCGCTACGGTTAGAGAGGTGTCTGTTCGAACTTTAGGACTTCGTCATTTTGATGTACAGCTTATCGGTGGAATGGTACTGCATGAAGGTAATATTGCAGAAATGCGTACCGGGGAAGGTAAAACTTTGGTTGCAACCTTGCCTGCCTATCTTAATGCCATCAGCGGTCGTGGTGTGCACGTAGTTACAGTCAACGATTATCTTGCCAAGCGTGACAGTCAATGGATGAAGCCCATATTTGAGTTTTTAGGTTTGACTGTAGGCGTTATTTATCCTGATATGTCACATACGAATAAACAAGAAGCATATAAAGCAGATATCGTTTATGGTACTAACAATGAATTCGGTTTTGATTATTTGCGCGATAACATGGCGTTTAGCCTTGCAGATAAAGTTCAGAGAGAATTGAATTTTGCTATTGTCGACGAAGTCGATTCGATATTAATTGATGAGGCTCGAACTCCACTCATTATCTCTGGAGCAGCAGAGGACAGTTCTGAACTGTATATTAAAATTAATAAGCTGATCCCGCAATTAAAGAAACAGGAAGAAGAGGGGGATCAGGGTGATTATACTATAGATGAAAAACAGAAACAGGCTCATCTAACCGATGCAGGTCATTTGCATATAGAAGAGTTACTTACCAAGGCCAATCTGTTGGATCCCGGTGAAAGTTTGTATCACGCCAGTAATATTATGCTGATGCATCATGTCAATGCTGCATTAAAGGCACATGCAATGTTTCATCGTGATATTGATTATATAGTAAAAGATAATCAGGTTGTGATAGTCGATGAGCATACCGGCCGTACAATGCCGGGAAGACGCTGGTCTGAAGGTTTGCATCAGGCTGTAGAGGCAAAAGAAGGTGCGTCAATTCAAAATGAAAATCAAACTCTGGCCTCGATTACATTCCAGAATTTTTTCCGTATGTATAATAAATTATCCGGTATGACTGGAACAGCTGATACTGAAGCTTATGAGTTCCAACAAATTTATAATCTTGAAGTGGTTGTGATACCAACCAACAAACCCATGATGCGTAAGGATGAAGCTGATTTGGTTTATCTAAACCAATCGGATAAATATCAGGCAATTATTGAAGACATCAGGGAATGCAGTACTCGTAAGCAACCAGTTCTAGTGGGAACTGCGTCCATTGAAGCATCAGAATATTTAAGCCAGCTTTTAAAGAAAGCAAATATAAAACATCAGGTATTGAATGCCAAGTTTCATGAAAAAGAAGCGCAGATTATCGCTGAAGCGGGTCGTCCTGGAGCAGTCACCATAGCAACTAATATGGCTGGTCGCGGAACTGATATCGTTTTGGGTGGTAGCTTGTCAGCTGATTTGGCTCAATTGCCTGATACGGCAACTGATGCTGATAAAAATGCATTAAAAACTGAATGGCAGAATCGTCATGATGAAGTTCTGGCTTCTGGAGGTTTAAGAATTATTGGTTCGGAACGTCATGAATCTCGACGTATTGACAATCAATTAAGAGGCCGTGCTGGTCGACAGGGTGATGCCGGAAGCAGCCGATTCTATTTGTCTCTTGAAGACAATCTAATGCGTATTTTTGCTTCGGAACGAGTAGCATCAATGATGCGTCGATTAGGAATGAAACCAGGTGAGCCAATTGAGCATAGTTTGGTAACTAAAGCTATTGAAAATGCGCAACGCAAACTGGAAGGACATCATTTTGATGTCAGAAAGCAACTGCTGGATTATGATAATGTCGCAAACGATCAACGACAAGTAATTTATACTCAACGTGCATCAATTATGGAGATGACCGATACAGAAGAAGTTGTCGCCATGATGAGGGATGAAGTAATAAATAGTCTCGTAGACACTTATATTCCTCCTCAAAGTTTGGAAGATCAGTGGGATCCCAAGGCATTATCTGATGTTCTGTTGGATGAGTTTAAAATCAAAGCACCAGTTCACGAATGGATAGATGCGGATCACAGTATTCAGCCAGAGCAAATCAAAGAAAAAATTCTTGCTTTGGTAATAGAACATTATGATGAAAAAGTACGTAAAACTGGCAGGCCTGTTATATCTCAATTTGAGAAATCGGTCATTCTACAAACCCTGGATAATCATTGGCGTGAACATTTGGCTTCAATGGATCAATTACGCCAGGGCATACATTTGCGTGGATATGCTCAAAAAGATCCAAAACAGGAATATAAAAAGGAAGCATTCAGTCTCTTTACGATGATGCTGGATAATTTAAAGTATGATGTCATTAAATTACTTTTATCTGTCGAGATTCAAACTGAAGAAGATGCCAATGCTGTTGAAGAACAGCGACGTGCAGAGCAGATTCGTAAAATGAATCTGCAGCATGAGAATCCAAATAGTGACGAGGAAGATGCTGATCATACGTTCAGACGTCATGAAAAGAAAATTGGCAGAAATGATCCTTGTCCTTGTGGTTCAGGTAAAAAGTATAAAGCGTGTCATGGCAGTTTAGCGTGAAAGTTGCAGTAGCAATAATTACTGATGAACAGCAACGCATATTAGTAACCCAACGTCCATTCCATGTTCCACATGGAGGATGTTGGGAATTTCCCGGCGGTAAACTTGAGCAAGACGAGTCTCCCGAGGCAGCTTTAGTCCGAGAAATTAAGGAGGAGGTTGGTTTAACCGTATTAAATTCTCGTTATCTTGGTGAGATTAAACATCAATATTCAGATAAGACCGTTCAATTAATTCTTTTTCATGTGACTCATTTTATTGGAAATCCATGCTGTAATGAGGGGCAATTGGATATGAAATGGGTTTATAAAGATGATCTTAATCCTGAAGATTTTCCTCAAGCAAATATAGGTATTATTAATCTGATCCAACTTTCGGAATCAATTGCCTGACCTCTACAGTGATATTTGATTTATTTATATAAAATCAAGCATCAGCGGAGCATGATCTGATACTTCATCATCCATCACAGTGAATTGATTTATAATAATTTCAGGTGAGGTTAGGATGTAATCCGCAAATTTCTCTTCTTTAGTATAAAATCGAGTTCTGGTTGAGCGAATATTATACGTTTTAATTAAATTATTCATTCCTTGTTCCAGGATGTGGATACTTTCTGTATCGGGTCTTAGATTAAAGTCACCACACAATATTTTAGGCGTATTTATGGTATCCATAAATTGGCGAATACGATGGGATTGATTTAAACGTTCTGGAGTATCTTTTTTCCCTTTTCCATTCCATAACCCGTGGACGTTGACAATTGCGTAGAGCTTGTTGTTTATTTCACATTCTATCCATTGCAAATTTCTATCATGATTCAATCCAATTCCGGGATAGTGTTGCTTTTGATGAATATTGATTTCGCCTTCACTAATAATATCGATCGTGTTTTTAATCAATATTGCAATTCCATATACATTTTCTACTGCAGGTTTAAAAATCGCATAATGATTGGGAAGTAATTTTTGTAAATCAGAAAATATATTAAGACTGATCTCTCGTTCTTTATCCGTAAGAGTACGGTGTGCGTTGAAATAGACCTCCTGGAGACAAAAGATGTCAGTATCTCGATTGTTATGAATAAATTTCAGTAGAGGATTTCTCAGATGTCCGCCCCAAATATTTAAAGTGATTAATTTCATTTATGCTTAGTTCTCTGATAGAAATTGAAGTTGTTATATTTGGCAGAAGGCAATTTCCATGTCCACTGATTTATCTCTAATTTCATGTGCTGTAGTTAATTCATATAATCTGATGGTTAAACTATGATGTCCTAACTGCAGTTTTGGTGTAATTCCCATAGATTTATCCATTTTTAATAAAATTAAATGGTTAACGGATTTGGGGGATATATTGTGTTGATAAAAGCCATTGCATGCGGTTATAGGAATGTATTGGGTTGCTTCACGAAGTAACGATAAATAAATTCGAACGGTGTCTTCCAAATCTTTTAAGGAATTTACCCATTGGCTAATTGTTTTTTGTCGGAGGAGAGCATCTGATTCAAACCAAAGCACCAGATGGGGCGAATTAAACTCACATTCTTTGGTATTCGGATGATGGATCTGTCTCAACGTTTTAAGAAACTCATCATCGTCTATGGGGTTGCTAAAGCGTCCAGGTACGTGATTCAAAATGTGAATCTGGGTAGCTAAATCATCAAAAAGCACCATATTATTCAATAAGTTGGGTTTTTTTAACACATGCTCAATTCGAATCAGTTCTTTGATAAAACGGCTTTTTAACTCAGGTTTTTCAACAATATCGATGATTTCTATGATGTTTTTTAAAGCAAATCGATGAATTACCTCATGTGACTCATTGCACGCTTGATTAATGGTTTTAAATAAGAATTCCAAACGTAGCGCTATCCGAGATAGAAAATGCGTTGCAAGTTGAAAAGTAATTGTGTTTTTATACATATAATAAGGCCATCCTTAGCATAATCCGACCTTCTGTATTTAGTATGTTTTTCAATCTAATTGAGTATTTATTCAAAATAACCTTACAACTCTGTTTAGCAGTTTACCCGTTGATTTTATAATATTTTTTAGATACTAAAGTACTAAAGGCTGGTTTGTGTGATTAGACTAACATAAATGATATTGAAAATAAAAGAGTTCTTATCATTGTCCTATGTACATGATAAATAATGGCAGATCGTAACCTGTATTAAGCGCATCCGTGATACAGGTTACGATCTTGGGAATTTCTGTTTGCTGTTGATGATCAAGTTGAACTTTGGCTGACTGATTTTAAGTATTTGGAGTGTAAATGGATTACCGCTTCGTGTAATTGCTCATATCCAGAATCATTGATAATGACATCATCCGCTATTTTTAACCGTTCGTTTATCTCGGGTTGTGTCGATAAAACAGCCATCGCCTGCTGTTGGGTACAGTGGTCACGTTCCATTACTCTGGTGATTTGGAGTTCTAATGGCGCGGTGACTAATAAAATTCTATTAAGATAAGGATAGTGTTTCTTATCGAGCAAGAGAGGGATTTCTACTACACAATAAGGCGTAGTACACCTTTTAATATTCTTTTCCAGTTGATTCCTGATAAGCGGATGTAACAAGTTTTCTAGCCAGAGCCTCTCTTCAGGATGAGTAAAAATGAGTTCTCTCAAGTGTCTTCTATCAATATCATCGTTTTCCAAAAGAGTCTTTGGGCCAAAGTGTTTAACTATCTCATAATACGCAACAGTGTTTTTTGCTGTTAATTCTCTTGATATGTGATCAGCACTTAAAACCTCAACTCCCAATTCAGAAAAAATCTGCGCAACGGTTGTTTTGCCGCTGGCTATATTACCTGTTAATCCAATACTATAAATCATGGATAGTTCAATCCTTCATTAAAGTTTCTACAGGTCACCATATTAATATAGCAAGTATCAGGAACGCTGCTGTTTTCTTTACAATAAGCTTCAGCTGCTAGAGCGGCATCATCTCGCTGAGGGTAAAAATTACTGTTCCATGGTGCGGCAGTATGATCTATAGCAGTACAGCGCCATAAGGGTTTTGTACTCATGCCCATGTAGAATCCTTCACAGTTGGATTTGGATGCTTTACAACTGGTAGGAAACTCACTCTCTTTTTTGCACATGGCAAAGGCGATGTTCAGCGCAACTTTTTGATAACCGTTTCTAGCCGTCCATTGTTTATTCGCTTTGTCCTGGGTCATGCACTGCCAATAACTGGAGTTTTCATTAACAGGAGCCGAAATTCCTAAACCAGGTAAGCAAATCAAAACAAGCAAACAACCAGTATAATAGTTCATTCTTTTTCTCCCTTTAAAAGAGTTACTAATTTATCAATAGGTAATGCCTTTGAAAAATACCAACCCTGCAGAAATCGTACTCCATTGTTTGACAAATAATCGACTTGCTCTTTTGTCTCCACACCTTCAGCGATAATAATTAAGTTTAAACCTTTAGCCATCTGTATTATGGCATCATTTAAAGATTCTGTAATTGCTTTGGTACCTATTGCTTGCACAAACAGTTTATCGATCTTTAAATAGTTAAATGGAAAATGTTGCAAGTAACTGATGCTTGCATGTCCCGTGCCATAATCATCAACGGCCAGTGAATAGCCGACTTCTCTTAATCGGTTCATGGTTCCGATGAACACACTGTTATTTTTATCTAACAATTCTCGCTCGGTGATCTCAAAGATGATCTGGCTGGGAGATATGGCGAATTGTCGAGCGAGTAGATCGAACTCGGTAAAAAAAGAAGGATCTGTAAAATGGAGTGCTGAAAGATTATATGCAAGATGAAATTCGCTGTTTTCTTGCAGTATGAATTGTGTTTCTCTCAATGAAATTTCGATAATCTGTAGTGTTAAAGGTACTATAAGCCCGGTTGTTTCTGCCTCAGCTATAAAAAAATCGGGCATAATGAGCTGATCTTCGCTATCTCTCCATCTCACCAGGACTTCTACTCCTGTAAATGAACCTTTCTTGCAGTTAAACAGTGGTTGGTACTCGGGATAAAACTCATTGTTTTTTATCGCAAGCTTAATAGCTCCCTGCAAGGAGTAGCGCTTTGAAATCACTTTTTTTAATAAGTGATATATGAGGGCAGAGCTCAATAATATAATTAAGGTTACCAGTAGTTCACTATACAGTAGGTTACTAATTAATGTTTGATGATTCTCAAAAACAACAACGACCACTCCGTCAATACTTTGTGTTTTATCAATAACATACAATTCTTTCGTATTGGTTGGCGTTTGTTCATTGATGAGCTGACTCAACTTCCAGCTTCTATTATCATCAGTACGTTCAACTCGAATGATGTTTCTTTTTTCGAAGTTATTATATAAGGCCACTGAATTCACATTTTTATCTGATATTTTGAGTATATTTTGCAAAATAGACGATACTACAAGTATCCCAATATGATAGTTTCCCATTTTTTGCTGGACCAGATATAACGGCTGATCGAACAGGGGCAATTTAAAAGGTCCTGTCAGGGTACGAGCATGAGTTGTTGATGAGATGATTGATTCGTTATTCGGCAATGAAGAGCATATTAATTGTTGACGGTTATCACTTATCGAAATGCCCGCAATATTCTCATTATTTAAAGTAATATGCTCTAAATAGGGATACAAGCCGGATTTACAATCAGTAAAGCTTTTTCCATATACTGGCAAGGTATACACTTCCTGAAACAAATCTTCTATAAATCCATCAACACGATTACTTACCAATGTCGCTACATCTGTAATTTTTTTATAAGTCCTGTTTATACTTAAATGCCAATTGGTGTACAGGGAAAATAAAAGTACGAGAATAGTGATTAAAATCCAAAAATAATTGAATTGCTTTACAATAAGTTGTGATATCTCTTTTAATACCTTACTCATATTTGTGAGCTTTAAAATAGGCCGCCTCTATAGAGTTTAGTGTTATTTCAGCTAATTTCCCAATAGTTTCTGGTTCAGTATTTAATGGAGGCATCCAATATAAAGTATTCCCAATGGGTCTAATTAATGCGCCAAAGTTTAATGCATGTTGATAGACTTCATTGCCAATACGATAATCACCCGCACTGATTAAATCGGCAGCAACTAAAGCGCCCAATCCACGTATATTATTTAACTTGCCTGATCGCTCAGATACCTGATGTATTTTTTGGAGCATTATGTCACCTAATGCTTTGGTTTTATTGATTATCTGCTCATTATGAAAGGTTTTAATTGTGGCCAGAGCGGCAGATACTGCCAGAGGATTACCGCTGTAGGTGTGGGAATGCAGGAATGATTTACCTGATTTATAATCAGCGTAAAAAAGATCAAATATTTCGCTGTCAATCATGACACAGCTCAAGGGCAAAGTTCCTGAAGTTAATCCTTTGGATAAACAGATCAGATCGGGTTCTATGCCAGCATGATGACATGCCAACCATTCACCCGTACGTCCCATTCCAGTCATTATTTCATCAGCGATCAGATAAATGCCCTTGGATTGAGTCCAGCTTGACAGTTTTTTTAAAAAAGCAGGGCTATAACACAGCATGCCACCGGCTCCCTGGATAATTGGCTCGAGAATAACAGCGCAGACATTATCACTGATCTGTTCCAGTTGATTCATCACAGCAGACCAATGCTCGTCGCAATTATTCCATAAGGGATCTTTTTGAGAAGATAGATAAGGAATATTGTCTATGAAATGACAGGTTACTCCAAAAGTTTCATAAGGTGCCTTATATAGACCTAAATCACTGACACTCATGGTGCCCAGCGTTTCTCCATGGTATCCATTTTTGAGCGCAATAAATTCATTTTTATTTTTGAATCCTTTTATTTGCGTTCCATGAATTGCCAGTTTCATTGCAATTTCTACTGCGCTGGCGCCGTCACTGGCAAAAAACACATGTTGCTTACCGGTCATTTCAGTTAATAATTCCGCCAACTCTACAATCAAAGGATGAGTTGTATTGGCACCTATCACATGCTCAAAATAATTCATTTGATTTTTAATTGCGGACAGTACAGCAGGATGACCATGCCCCAGGGATTTACACCACCAGCTGGATATTGCATCGATCATTGGACCCTGATTCGTATAGAGATAGCTCCCCTGTGCTCGTTCAATGATCACTGGTGGACACGTTTCAAAGTCCTTCATTTGGGAGCAGGGATGCCAGATGTGTTTTAAATCTCTGGAAATGAGTTTGTTTACGTTGACCATTTTTTCAAATTTTGGTTGACAAGTGTTGGCGTGACTTTATCATGTTCATTATTATGAATAAAAGGGGGTAGTTGTGACTGAGGCTAAGAAAAACTGGACAATTTCTGAGATTGCAGCGATTTATCAACAATCATTCAATGATTTATTGCATCAGGCACATACTGTGCACAGAGCGCACCATGATGCAAATTCGTTACAATTTGCAACCTTGCTCAGTATTAAAACAGGAGCATGTCCTGAGGATTGTGGCTATTGCTCTCAAAGTGGACATGTTAAAACTCATGTTGAGAAAGAAAAACTCATGTCAGTAACCGATGTTCTGAAAAGCGCTCAGGAAGCAAAAGATGGTGGTGCCAAACGATTTTGTATGGGAGCCGCTTGGCGTTGCCCACCTGATAAAGTCATGCCTGAACTAAAAGAAATGATAGAGGGAGTTAAAGCGCTCGGTTTGGAAACCTGTATGACTCTGGGGATGTTGAATCAGGAACAGGCTAAGTGCTTAAAAGAAGCAGGGCTTGATTATTATAATCATAATATTGATACATCACCTTCCTATTATGAAAAAGTAGTTACAACCCGTAAATTCACTGACCGACTGGATACATTGGAGCATGTTAGGGCAGCTGGAATTAATGTATGTTGTGGCGGCATCCTCGGCTTGGGAGAAACACGAGAAGATCGAATTGAGTTTTTATTCACTTTAGCCAATATGGAAACTCCTCCAGAGAGTGTGCCGATTAATCGCCTGATTCCAGTTGAGGGAACCCGACTTGCCAAGGCAGAACCAGTTGAAGGCATCGAATTGGTTCGAACTATAGCTACTGCACGAATATTAATGCCGCAAAGTGCCATCCGTTTAACGGCAGGAAGAACTGAAATGAGCGATGAATTACAAGCCTTATGCTACTTTGCAGGCGCAAATTCTGTCTTCATCGGCGATAAATTATTAACTGAAGAAAATCCTCAGAGAGTTAAAGATAAGGCGCTGTTTAATAAACTGGGTTTAACCGAGATGGTTTAATGACTCTAAATCATAAAATTACAGATTATACTGAGAGCTTGAGTCAACAAGGATTATTGAGAACTCGTCAAGTAACTGAATCGGCGCCTACTGCTCTGATACATTTTGATAGCAACGATTATTTATCTTTAAGTACAGATAATCGTATCGCTAAAGCCTATCAAGAGGGCTATACCATGCATCCAACTGGCAGTGGCGGATCAATGGTACTGAGCGGTTATCATGCGAATCATCAGGCAGTCGAACGGGCTTTCGCGGAGTTATTGGCTGTTGATGACTGTATTTTATTTTCTTCAGGTTATGCAGCAAATCTCGCAGTGGCCTCTTTAATGGGCAAAATTAAAGTCCATTGTCTTATAGATAAAGGGATACATGCTTCTATTTATGATGGATTACTTTTATCTCAAGTTCAATTCACCCGGTACCTGCATAATGATATGGTGGATCTTGTCCGTAAACTAAAGAACAGGGATGATGATAATGTTATCATTACAGAAGGGATATTCAGTATGAGTGGACACCTTGCGCCACTGTCTGGCTTATCTGAGCTGTGTGATGGCGCGCGCTCGGTACTGTTAGTCGATGAAGCTCATTCTTTTGGTATTTTAGGTGAACAGGGCAAGGGGGCCGTTGCGCACCATGGCCTGTCTCAGAATGTAGTGCCCTTACGAGTTATTCCATTTGGAAAATCTTTCGCTTCTCAAGGCGCTCTGGTTGCTGGAAAAAAAGAATGGATTACTGCGCTATTGCAAGCAGCGCGATCCCTAATCTATTCCACCGCTTTAAGTCCTGCTTTTAGTTATGGTTTACTTAAAACGCTGGATGTGGTCGTGCTTGCAGATGATAGAAGAAGAAGATTATCTCAGTTGATTGACCATTTTAAAAGGCAGATAAACAACTCTCAATTACACTGGAGCGATTCAAACTCCCCAATTCAACAACTTCAATTAGGATGCCCTCATTTAGCATTACATTATGATCGCGAGCTTAAAAAAGCTGGAATCAGTTGTTCGCCTATACGGTCTCCAACCGTCAATATCAAACAGACAGGATTACGTATCATTCTGAATTTCAATCATCAGGAAGAGCATATTAATAAGCTGTTTACAACATTAGATAAAATTTATGACTATACACATCACTAGTTATGGAACTGGAATACCTTTGGTATTTTTTCATGGATGGGGTTTCGACAGTCAGGTTTGGAAGTTTCTAATACCTTATTTTGAAGAGTCTTACCAATTGATATTGGTTGATTTACCAGGATTTGGATTAAGTCCCCTGCAGGATTGGAATAGTTTTAAGTCGAACTTACTCTCCAGATTACCACCCAAATTCATTGTGACGGGATGGTCTTTGGGGGGATTATTTGCTACCCGGCTGGCAATAGAGGAGCAAGAGCGGGTAATAAAGTTAGTGAATATAACCAGTTCACCACGATTTATTTCTGACGTTGAATGGCCAGGTGTTTCCAGAGAGGTATTCGCTCATTTCTATAAAAATCTTTCACTGGATATCAATAAAACACTGCAGGAATTTGTCACCCTCCAATTAAATAAGCATAAATTTGAATTTAATTCTGGAGTACTTCCTTCTAAAAGTGGGTTGGAATCTGGACTTAAAATTCTGGATGAATGGGATCTTAGGCCTGGGTTAAACTCACTGAACACACCAACGTGCTTTATGTTTGGACGTTTGGATCCTATCACTCCGGTAAGGACCATGCATTATATGCAGAAAATATACCCGGATTTTAACTACGTTCTGTTTAATAAAGCAGCACATATGCCGTTTTTATCCCATACAGACGTATTTATTGAACAGTTTTCAGGATTTATACAATGAAACGATATTTTATAACCGGCACTGATACTGATTGTGGAAAAACATTCGTCACAGGTAAATTAGTTGATTATTTTTCAAATGCGATAGCTATAAAACCGATTGCTAGTGGCTGTTCTGTAGTCATGAATCAATTAGTAAGTTCTGATGCACAGCATTTGATGCAAAATAGTTCCTTATCTATGGATCAAATTAATCCCTGGCGTTTTCCACTACCTGTCTCTCCTCATTTGGCAGCCCAGGATGCCGGAGAAGTTTTGGATATTCATGAATTGTCTCAGTATTGTTTGGGTTTGGAAGTACAGGAAGCGGATATTATGTTTATAGAAGGGGCTGGAGGGTTAATGGTCCCTTTGAATGATCGTGATACATGGATAGAGTTCCTGAAGACAAGTGAGATTCCCGTTATTATAGTTGTTGGTATGCAATTAGGCTGTATTAATCATGCATTGCTCACTGGACTGGCTCTTAAGACACATAATATTAAGTGTGCTGGATGGATAGCTAATTGCCTCGATCCGGATATGTTACTCCTGGATGAGAATATTGAAACGCTAAAAAACCTTCTGGAGTACCCCTTATTAGCGACTCTCCCATTTGGCAGTGAACTGATTGATATTCAATTATCCAATATTAACCCTTGACCCGTTGTTTCAAGTTGAAAAGGTACATCGAAGAGCTTCAATTTCTGTCTTCGTGTACATTCAGGCATTTCTTGCTTATTCATCAGGACCTATCTCATTTTAAAGGTTGTTCATCTTTCACTACTTGGTTATAATACAAGGTTAAATCAGGGTTATTTGAAGTTAACGGAGCCATTTTCGATGCCAATTTATGAATATCAATGCACAAGTTGTCATCATCATTTTGATTTGATGCAAAAATACACAGATGAACCAGTCACACAGTGTCCTAAATGTTTTGAAAACACAGTGGTCAAATTGATTTCGGCTGCTGGATTCCAACTAAAAGGTACAGGTTGGTATGCAACGGATTTCAAAGATAAAGGCTCAGCGCCGAAGACTTCTTCCGAATCAAAGAAAGACGCTGCTTCTCCGACTGCTGATGCCGCAAGCAAGGATACTTCCGCAAAAACAGCTGACTCATCAAAATCAACAAAAGGTGATTCTGAGTGAAGTCTGTATCTATACGACGATATCTGCTGGCAGGTCTGGTAGTTTGGTTACCCATATTGGTCACAATAGGCGTACTTCGTTTTATTATTGATTTGCTCGATAATACAATGGCTTTAGTTCCTAAAGCATACCAGCCCGAACAATTACTGGGTATTCATATACCGGGTATAGGCGTCGTTATATCGTTGTTGTTACTCATTTCCACAGGAATATTCGCGACCAATTTTTTTGGTCAAAGGTTAATGAGTTGGGGCGAATCAATACTTGCAAGAATTCCATTGGTTCGATCGATTTACAATGCGGTCAAGCAAATAATCCATACCGTATTGTCTTCTAATAGTGAAGCGTTTCGCAAAGTATTACTAATTGAATACCCACGACAGGGGGTCTGGAGTGTAGGATTCCAGACAGGAGCTGGGCAATCAGAAATTAATGCAAAAGCAAATGAAGAATTGGTCTCAATATTTATTCCTACAACACCTAATCCTACATCCGGTTTTTTGATGATGGTTCCAAAAAAGGATGCAATAGAATTAAATATGACTGTAGACGAAGCTTTAAAATTTATAATATCTCTCGGCGTAATGCAGACCAACGCAGTTGGCAGCATTGGCAAAAACACAATAAAAATATAAAGGTGGTTTTATGCGTACACACTACTGTTCAACTGTGAATGAATCATGTTTAAATCAAGAAGTCACTGTATGTGGGTGGGTACATCATAGACGTGATCATGGCGGAGTTGTTTTCCTTGATGTTCGTGATCGCTCCGGTTTGCTCCAGGTGGTTTATGAGCCTGAGAACCAGGATACATTTTCTATTGCCGAAAAATTGAGATCTGAATTTGTCGTTCGTGTTACAGGTATCGTTCGTAATCGACCAGAAGGAATGGTGAACGATAAAATGGCTACAGGGCAAGTTGAGGTAATCGGAACCAGGCTGGAGATCCTGAATCAGTCGCCAACCCCACCATTTTTACCCGATGATCACCAAATTGTTAATGAAGATTTGCGCTATAAATATCGATATATCGACTTACGCCGTACTTCAATGCAGAATAAACTCATGTTACGACATAAGTTAACCAGTTGCATACGTAACTATCTGAATCAACAAGATTTTCTTGATATTGAAACGCCCATGTTAACTAAAGCCACTCCTGAGGGTGCCCGTGATTATCTGGTTCCATCACGTGTTCATCCCGGACAGTTTTATGCATTGCCTCAATCTCCTCAATTGTTCAAACAATTATTGATGATGTCCGGTTTTGATAAATATTATCAAATAGTCCGTTGTTTCCGCGATGAAGATTTACGCGCTGACCGGCAGCCTGAATTTACTCAGCTTGATATTGAGATGGCATTTATCGATGAAGAAGATATTTTGAAATTGATTGAAGGCCTATTAAAAGTTGTATTCAAGAACATCCTAAATATAGAGTTACCAGAGAAATTACCCAGAATGTCTTATGCTGAGGCAATGCAACGCTTTGGTAGTGATAAACCTGACTTGCGTAACCCTCTGGAATTGATTGATGTTGCTGACTTAGTAAAAGATTGTGATTTTAACGTATTTTCAACTGCTGCAAATTCCAGTGATGGACGAGTTGTTGCTTTAAAACTTCCAAATGGCTGTGACCTGAGTCGTAAGGACCTGGATGGCTATGGACAATTTGTAGGTATCTATGGAGCTAAAGGTCTTGCCTACATTAAAGTAAATAATCTGGAAGATGGAATGGCTGGACTGCAGTCACCCATATTAAAGTTCCTCTCCGAAGAAGCTGTTGGATCTATTCTTAAAAGAGTAGGTGCCCAGACCGGTGATGTTATCTTCTTTGGTGCTGATAAGACTCATATAGTGAATGAATCGATGGGTGCTTTGCGAGTGAAGCTCGGACATGATCGAACTTTGTTGAGTGCTGATTGGAAGTTATTGTGGGTAGTTGACTGGCCTATGTTTGAGATGGATCATCAGAACAATCGGTTACAATCCATGCACCATCCCTTTACTTCACCACAGGATTTATCACCAGAAGAGCTTCGTGCGAACCCAACAAACACTTTAGCCAAAGCATATGATATCGTAATCAATGGTTATGAAATTGGTGGCGGATCTATTCGAATTCATCAGCCTTTATTACAACAGACAGTATTTGATCTGCTGGGCATTGATGAACATGAGGCTCAAGAGAAATTTGGTTTCTTGTTAGATGCGTTGCAATTTGGTGCTCCGCCACATGGTGGAATTGCTTTAGGAATTGACAGATTAGCCATGTTGCTTACTGACTCTGCATCCATCAGGGATGTCATTGCATTTCCAAAAACGCAAACAGCATCCTGTCCTTTAACGAGTGCGCCATCTCCTACAGGTAATGCGCAACTGAATGAACTGGGAATACGACTTGCACCTACAACTACGACAAAATAAGTTGTTTCGATACACCTCCAGCTTGAAGAGCTGGTGGTGTATGCCTTTATTTTTTTTCATGCTGTGCCTGGGGCTGAGTGGGCAGATAAGCTCTGCGCCGTCGTCAAAACCCGTTACCTTACCCGATAAACAAATCAATGCCACTCTTGTGGAGTATTTAGCTCAGGAAAAAACACATTTAACCATATCCATAAATGATGCCAAGCAACAGACTGCGCCTCAGGATGAGCAGCAGTACAACACTAAAATGCAGCAGACATCTGCTTTGCTGACCATGACCAATGCTAAAATTCAAAGCCTTGAAGGATTTCTTGAAAACCAGAACAAACAACAAATTTATCTAAATCAACGTTTAAAACATCTACAGCAGTTACCCATTGCTAATGGAGAAGTAACTGTTCAGGAACGGGTTGGTAAAGTGGAAACTTTACTGACAGTAAATAAAAAAACTATAGAGTTGATCAACGAGAATCTCGATTTGGCAAAACAGTTTCAAATCGTGTTAGCCGATGAAATTAAGAAATTAAAACTCTGGAAATCTAATTTTGAGCTTGAACAAAAATTAGTACACTTCAAGACCTTGAGAACAGAGTTGAATCAGGAGCTTGGCTTATTATACCAAAATAATGTATTTAAACAGCGTGGTATGCAACCGGAACGCAATGCGGATGAACAAATTGATCATGAAACACGTTTATTTATTAATAATCAACATATTGCAATAATTCATCAATATCTGGATGCATTATCGGTTCAGAAAAAAGTAGTTAAAGCCAGAATATTATTATTAAACAATTCGGATACCAAAACACTGCAGTTTGTGACAGATACTTATAGAGAATCCATTAATCAATACGCAACCATAGAAAAATCGTTACAACAGATATTAGAAACGCTAAATACAGAAGCAAGTCTCTCAATAAAACCGGAACTGAAGAAATCACTTAATTCATTGCAACTTGATATTAAAGAACAAATTAAGGATGCGGAAGCCCAAAAAATCCAATTGATTAAAAGTCTGGATGACTATCAAAATCAACTTAAAAAACAGATTTCATCGCGCCAATCCCTTGCAGAATACAATATTAATAGCTGGCCTATAATACTGCATAAGCTGATTGATATGCCTAATTTATTTTATAAATACCTTAAAACCTTAACATTGAAGGTTTATGACAGTTATACGTGGCTGGACTCTTTACCGCTAGCCATTTTATGGACGGCACTGGGTTTAATCATTGGTATTTTTTATATTTTAAACCGATTTTTGAAAACGCTGAGAAGTGATAAAGAACGATCCCGATTAACAGGTTATCTCTATGATGGTGCTTTGACCCTGGTACAAAGAAATGTGCCCTATCTCTGTATCTTTACTATGCTGTGGGTTGTACTTTATATTACCAATATTTCGTTCTCCAATTATCAACTGTTATTTAATTTGATTACAGTCTGGTTTACCTTTCGGATGTTAATTTTAATTGCACGGTTAGTCTTATTAGAGCGAATTTCTGATTCTTCCGGGAAAGATGTAAAACTGTATTATCGGCTTAAATGGTTGTTACTGTTCGGTGGGTGGACTACTGCGTTGATGGTATTCAGCCACATACTTCCATTGAATTTATTGCTTCAGGATATTTTTAACCGATTATTCATGTTGTTTATTCTTGCGGTGTCTTTGGTCGCATGGAAAAGCAAGGATGTTATTCCTTATTTGCTACGACCTTTGTTAAAAGGTAAAAAAAGGTATTTTAAAAATGCTATTTCACTTTTAGTTATTCTGGTTCCCATCACTTTATTTACAACGGCGATTATTGGTTTATTGGGGTTTGTAAATTTAGCATGGACTATGAGTCGTTATCAGGCTTACATTCTTACTGTGCTTGTAGGGTACATTCTTGCCAGAGGATTAGTATTCGATGCTTTGGAGCTTTTATCTGAATGGATGATTTCGTCATTAACAAACGGTTGGTTGTGGATTGAGGTCTTTCTCAAGCCGCTTGATGGAATTCTTCGTATTGTATTATTTTTATTGAGTGTTCTTGTTTTATTTCAGTTGTTTGGCTGGCATTCTGACTCATTGGTTATTATTAGCATTGAAAAGTTGGCACAGTACAGTATTGTTAATTTCACTGGAATACATATTACTGTGTTCAGCGTTATAGAGTTTTTCATTCTCTTGGCAATTTTTGTTTGGGCTGCAAAGTGGACACGCGAGTTTTGCTATCGCTGGCTTTTCAAAAACGCCAAGGATGTGGGGATACGGAATAGTTTATCTGTTTTTACCCAATACGCTGTCATCTTGCTAGGCAGTTTTATCACCTTGCATGTTCTGGGTCTGGATTTTAGTGGTATGTCCATGATTTTGGGGGGCTTGGCAGTAGGTATGGGATTTGGTTTACGTGATTTCGCCTCAAACATAGTGGGTGGAATTATGCTACTTATTGAGCGTCCTGTAAGGGAAGGCGATTTAATTACCATAGGTGAATACGAAGGTCAGGTTGCTCACATTGGCATCCGCTCAATGCGCGTGTCATCCTGGGATAATACACAAGTATTAATACCCAATGCGGAAACATTTAATAAGCCCTTTACTAACTGGACTCACCAGGATGGAATCGTCAGAACAGTAATTCCAATTAAAGTCAGTAGAGCCGATGATCCGGTCATGATTCAACAATTGATTCTTGATGTTCTTGCCATCATTCCTGAAATAGTAGGTGATCCCCCCGCACAGGTTTTTTTAAAGAAAATTGATACGGCATTAATTGAGTTTGAGGCACGCTACTTCATCAATGTTCAGGCACATAATCGTGTTGAAATACGCTCCAAGGTTTTGTTTGCTATTACAGCACAGTTCAAAGCAGCAGGGATCAAGCCACCGATCGAACCGATTACTGTGGAGTTTAAAGAAGGACATGCAGATTTCTACCCCAAAAATCAAACCACCCAAGACTGAGGAGGAGTTACTCGTACGAAGTAACCGTCTTCAAGGATTAAGTTTTGCTCAGTTAAGTATGGTTTTAAAATTAGCGATACCCTCTAATCCAGTTCACAGAAAAGGGTGGGTTGGTATGGCTCTTGAGCTTGCCTTGGGAACTGATGCCAACAATAAATCAGAACCTGATTTCCAGCAACTGAGTATCGAGCTTAAGACTCTGCCCATAGCGAAATCAGGGAAGCCGGCAGAATCAACTTTTGTTACGTCCATCCCATTATTGACGATTAATCACCAAAACTGGAAGTCATCACAGTGTTATGCCAAGCTGAAGCGAGTGTTATGGATCCCCATTGAAGGAGACAAAGACATTCCATTTGAACACCGTCGAATAGGGAAAGGATTTTTATGGTCACCAAATGAGCAGGAGGAGGCTGTTTTGTCAGCCGATTGGGATTATTTGACTTTGCAAATCAGTACTGGAGATCTAGAACTCATTAATGCAGCAGTTGGAAATTATTTGCAAGTCAGACCAAAAGCAGCACACGGTAAGTCTTTATGTTTTTGTTATGATGCAGAAGGAAATAAAGTGAAGACTTTGCCACGAGGATTTTATTTACGTAGCAGCTTTACCGCTCAAATCTTACTTAATTACAGTTGTTAAGAAATACTTAATAATATTTTGATATAATCTCACGGATTGTTCTTTATTTAATCTAGGTGTATAAATATTATTATGATAAAATTCTCCTTGAGTGATCCAACTTCAGTATTCTGTAAATTAATCATTAATGATAACTTTGTAAAATACATTAAGAAAACGGATGTTCCAACCTTAATTTCTGATCTACAATTATGGTTTTCTGATAATAAAGTTGATTCACCAGAACTGGATTTGGCATCGAATCAAACCTATGAATTAAAGCTGGATTCTGTATCGCTTGAAGACAGTTTTTATCATGTATTATCTGTTGGTAGAAGTAAAAAAGCAGTGATACTGCCAACTGATCTACAGCATTCGCCTACAGGTAAAAAATTACCAGTACTATTTACTTATGGGAGCCTTGAGCGATTCCACAGATACTGGGAATCTCCCAGAGAATTAAAATTTTCCCTTTATGAACACTTATCAAAAGATCTTATTGAAAATCCCTATGTAGATGAACCTAACGATTTTTCACAATTTCATGCTAATGTAGCCTTTCATACGAATCATGGTACAACTCACGCCATCAGGCAAATGGAATTAGCTACTAATTATCTCACCTGTATTCGGTTGAATGGAAATAAGAAGAACAGTTTCCTTGCTCAATCATTTTCTGCTGAAGAGAGCGCATGTTTGCAGTTAGCGGCTTTTTTATTTCGCTCGGGTAGAACAAATGAGTCAGGATGGCAGGGCGATCTTACTTATGGACCTCGATCTGCAGCTCTATTTAAACAAATTGCTTTGGAATTAGAATTTAATCCTGTGTTAGTTGATCTTATGGCAAATTGTTTTGATTATCATAAAGAAATTACAATTAAAAATAAACTAAACAATCATAGTATTGAAGACACCAGAGAGAAAGCACATTTATTCACCAAGCTATTGAAGTTAAGTCATGAAAGCGATTTGGTTCGATGTTTCGAGAATTATGAAGAGATAAAAAAACCTATCGAAGAAGAATTAAGCAAGTTGCTTGATCCTGAAGTTAAAGTCAGTGCCATCTCTGATCAATTTTTGTCATATGCTGTAACTCTTTGTAAACTGACAGGAGCCACTGTCAGTGGAGCACAGTCCAAAGCATTCAATACTACAGGAAATCGAAAATTGGCTGTAGAATCAGCCAATTATCCTAAATTAGTGCTTTTTCGGTTGATAGGTGTGAAGCCAGAATGTAATCCTGGTTTTATACCACCGACACAATTATGGATTCAGCATGAGCATCATACTCAATTTAATAAGACTTCAGGTTCCTTTGTTCTTAAAGCGCATAATAAACAAGGCCAGGATATTGACTACGTTGAGGGATGGGATAGAAAAAGTATTGATATGATACCGACAGCTCGATGCATTAATTTAGAACAGCAACATCTGGACACTCATGTCAGTGTATATCACTCAACGACCAAAGCTAGCTATGCGTTGGATCTGTTCTGTAGGAAATTAACACAGTTGACTGAAGGTCCCAATCCTATTGTTTGGATACGTGGGATTAAATCAAAACCCTCGGGTAAACCCTGTGATAGTATCGATCGCATCAAATATATTATGTCTCAAGATAAAGCATTGGATAATAGTGAATATAATTTATGGCATTTATTATCTTGTAATCCGAGCCTATGGCAAAATGCAGATTATGCATCTGATGAATCTACTGTTGATTATTTTTATAATAATTCATCGGTCACTCAACTGGATTTTAAACATTTAATCAATACTATTTTAGACAAAATGGGTTTATTGATTGGACAGGAAGCACTAAGAGAGGAGTTGTTCGCCAAGTTTAATAAACTGGTTACAGATGAACGCTTTGGGAAACAAGGGGTTCTCTATCAATATTTAATTCCACATCATTTAGTTGATGAGATTGCCTATATATCAAAACAAAATGGAATCGTAGACAATGACAATCCAAGCGCTCTTGAAACCTTAGTGCAATTAAAAGCCTCTGGTGGTGAAGTACCAAACCAGCATACATTACAAGTACGCTTGTTCGTTCCCAAATTATTAACCACTGAAATTGCTCAACATTTGGTTGTTACCAACTATCTTAATATGGAGGATCAACTTCGTGATGAGTTTGAAAAAACTGTTAATGAATTGTCGGTGATGGCTGTTAAAGGACCAACACAGGATCTTGATGAAGAAGCGCTAGAAGTTGAATCTCAGTATAGTCCCAAGTTTTTTGGTAGCTTCATCAAGGGCGATCGTGATTTGAGCAAGCATGTGGTTAAAAGGGATGTTGTACCTGCAGAAGATGAAGTAGAGTGTTTTTTATTTTCTGAGCCTGGTAGCGCTTCGTTTTTGGCATTCACTACGAATTAAGGTTCATCTATATTCATTTATATTATTTAGTGGAATTTTTAGCTCATTTTTGATACAATATGCTCGCTGTTATATAGCAAGATCTTGATTCTTGAATGAGTTTGTACTAATTGAGTATTTCTGAGCAAGACCCAACCAAATACTGTCTTTAGCTCTGGGCAGAGAAAAAGGAAATGGAATGTTTACGATTAAATTAGATTTAGTAGATTCAAATATTGTTGCTTTAAATATACAAAATGAATTTCAAAAATATATAAAAATAACAGATTTGGACGCATTGAATCATATTTTGACTCGATATCTAAACGAACTTAATTATTCATCTGTTGTTCGATTGGATCATTTGAAGGTTGGTGTTCCGTTGAATCTAGATTTAACCGATACCCAATGTAATGAACTTACAGACCTTATAT
Organism: Legionella quateirensis; assembly: GCF_001467955.1. Taxonomy (GTDB): domain Bacteria; phylum Pseudomonadota; class Gammaproteobacteria; order Legionellales; family Legionellaceae; genus Legionella; species Legionella quateirensis. The sequence goes on from NZ_LNYR01000012.1 coordinate 168,127, forward strand.
TAATAGGGCCAGATCGTGAGCTTATAGACTTACCTCATGGTTTACATAACTCAGGGGAGTTTAATCGTCCCGTTCTAATTTCTCATAGAAAACTCAACGAATTTATAGCCTATTGGACCTTACCCAATGCGGAGCTCATCAAATATAAATTATTTCAACTTCTATCCGAAGACATTATCGAAGTACCCTACGTGGATATGCCCCTGGAATATGACATTCGTTGGAATAAATTTGTATTTCGTCCAAATCATGGGACTGCACACAGCATTCGTTTGGTTCAATTACTTAATTCAGTGCTAAACAGTATGCTCTTTATTACAATAGAACTACTTGCTCCGGATGTTTTAGCTCCAGTCCTGATGCTTACTGATGAGGAAAGGGGCTGTCTCGAGTTGGCTTTGTTTTTATATCGATCCGGGAGAACCAATGAAACCGGTTGGTCAAGTGATCCAGGTTATAGTCATCGTTCGCACGAAATTTTTAGAATAATTGCGTTAAAGTTGGGGTATAATTCAAAACTAGTAGATGCGATTGTGAGTAGTTTTGATTATAAGAGTCCAGTTCCATTGGAAAATCAATTTTCTGAGCCATTTACCGAAGTCGATAAAATCAAAATCGGAGTATTTAAGCAATTATTTAAATTGGTTCATAATGCAGATTTAATTCGTTGTTTTTCAAATTTGGAATCTATTTCTAAAGATGTACAGTCAGTGTTTAAAAACCTGCTAGGTTCTATAGATGATAAGTTAGTGAACGAATTAACTCATCAAACTCTGGTACTTGCAGCAAAATATTGTAAACAAACCGGTGCTCCAGTAGTAGTGCGCGAGTTACAGGCGGAATCAGAAGGGACTTATTCTGGCAACAAATATGTAATGGTTAAGGCAGTTGCAGATGTTAAACAAACGTTTATAGATCTTGGCAATATTGATTATGATTGGTGTGTTCTCAGTAGTGTTAACAATAAAACTCAGTCTTTTGAGACATCTGATCAAACAGTCAATGCGGTCTGCAGCTCGTCATCTGAAAATAACCAATCATCAACAAGAGTTGTACCTAACGCCGGGGTAAGAAATTTTTCAGAAACCACGGGCTTTTTCTCCAAAAACACATATTTGACAGAAGTATCTGTGAGTGAATTTAATGAAAAACATTGTAGAGCGAAGCATTTATAGATTTGGATTTAGTCTCGTATCCAGTCCTTCACTATGAATAGCATCTTCTAACACCATTTTAGTATTAGAAAATAATGCATTAAATCCATCTGTTCGAGTTTCATTATGCGATGTCTCATTCTGTTCTTTTTTGGGTAATTTACTGATTATAAACTCGGTAGACGGTCGATTTGGGAATTGTTCTGGACTGGATAGTGACGGATCAATAGTATCAATCGTACCTTTTATCGACTTAGAGCAAGCATAACTTATCAAACCGCTTAATAGCAGTGCAATAAACAGGCCGACAACAAAACTAGCAGGATTTAGTGATGTCGCAAAAGTTACCCCAATTCCTGCAGTCGTGGCTCCCTTCAAACTCCATGAAACTATAAAAAAAGCAAACGCGCATAATGCAATTAGAGCAGCAGCTACAATGGCATAAATAGAGTGATCTGTTTTAACTTGTGACTTGGTATTTGATAGAGATAACCAATTTATAAATACGTATTCATTAGGGCTGACATTTTGGCCTTTCAAATGAAAAAGGGCGACAGATTTGTTTTCAGGGAAAACCAGATCTTTAAATACGTTGTTTTTAATTGATTTAATTGCATTTTGAATAATAACTATTTTCGGTAGCGAACCAAGTTTCGCATGATCTTCCAGTTCGTTTTGCCACTCTTTCTCAATTTCTGTTTGATTGTCGGTGTATTCATTGGCGAACTGTAACATCAGCATGTTGATTATTTCAAAATGGATGCTGTCAAGTATTAATCGATCTATCAGTCTTATTTGCGCGTCGCGAAAATCACTCTGTGCTGAGTGTCCAAAAAAATGACGAAGTCGATTTTCATTACTGCGTCCAATAAAATCAAATATCTTTTTATGATTATTTGAAAAAAGCCCCTTTAATTCAGTATCAGTAATTTCCTTTTTGTCATAGCGAGCCGATAAACACTCTTTTAATTTCGGCAGGGTTGATAGTTTTTCTAAAAATAAGCGTTTGTATTCATTCTCAAGTAGTGGTTTATTGGTAAAAATACATGCCATTTTATTCAACCTTTATCTTACATCAATTAAATTATCACTATACCAACCGACCCTAAAAACTGGCCGGTTGGTATCATTATTAATCCATTTTAGGAGAAGAAAGAAGGGCAGTGACAGGAGCAGGCGCCATCTTCTTTAAATCTTCCCATTTTGACCACAACAATGCTTTGTAATCAGTATTGGTCAGGTTTGTCATGAAGTAATCAATTGCTTGCTTAAATCCAGTATAGGCATTGAGATCTAATCTTCGTGTTTCAACACTTGTTTTTAAATCATGTAACCTTAATTGCTGGTCACCGCTAGGCTGTGGCGATTTTTGGAAAAAAGAAGAAGGTGAGGTTACTAATGTATAACCGAATGAAAAGACATTGGATACTAAACTCGGACTTTCCTCAACCCGTTCTGTTTCTTTAGGCCAGGCCATCATATACTCGGTTGTACATAAAGGCGCCATTAATTGTATCATTTTTTGTATATCCGGGTTTAAAAGATTTTGAGTATTATCAATGCGTTCATCATAATGTGCATTACCATTTTTTAAACACCAGTTATACAGTTGTTTCATCTCGGTTAATTGATTATAAAAATCAGAAATACTGAATCGCTCAAGAATAAAACCGGAAACACCAAAGTATAGACAAGCGGACAGGATTGGATTAATAAAATCAGGTATGGGTAAAAATCTGGCGACAACAAATGAAGCTCCCCAAGCTTTTAAACCATTGCTTAAGGCCTGATATACATACATTTGGTTTGCGCTGTATTCAAACTCATTAATGTATTTTTTCAATGTATTTTGCTGTTCTACATTACTTGAGTCAAAAGGTTTTGATACTAAGGTTGCTATTTCGTCTCTTCGTTTTGCGCGCTCAGTTTCAATTGCCGCCATTCCACCAGCATTCAGTTTACTCACAACTCTCTCCTTGATATAAAAAATTCATTTTATACTATAAATTAATGAAAGATTGAATGAGAATTTATCGATGAGTTCAAATAATTTAACAATTATTCAGGGCTACTGTATTATAAACACTCTTGATCTCATTCATCTCAATGACCATTTATGATTCCAATGATGCAAATTACTATTAATCCAGAAAAATTTTATAACTGGAATGCAGGAAGTAGTGATGATGAGTTGGTTCTAAATTCCTTTCTACAGAGCAGTGCCTCAGATGGGGTGTGGCACAGTAATCAAAATTATGAATACACCTTTAATAATATTCAATATAAGTTCAATTTTACCCAGTCGTTCATTAAGAGACAGCGAAAAGAGGGTAAGTCCGGATATAAATTATCAATATTTGATACCAGCAAAACTCCTTTTGGCAAGGGCGGTTTTGCAGTAGTTTATCCAATTATTGCTACATTTATTCGATATGGTGAAAGACAGATACAGGCTAAATCTGGAAGAGCTAAACTGGTTAAAATTCAGGATCATAGTGATATAGATAAGACGCAATCTGTATTTAATGAATATGAGAAACTGGTTCAGGCAGGACATTTACGCGTTAAGAATCCCATTTTTTCTGAGCATGTTAGTGGTAAAAAGAGTTATTTGATTATTGAGCAGGCAAAGGGTTATACACTTGAAAGTATATTAAATCCCCAAAAACGCTCAAGAATTCGTGATACAATTCCCCGATTATCCATTGATAAACGTCTTGAAATATCCTTAGCCATCTTGAATGCAATCAAATCACAAGTTATGGAACGCAAACTGGTACATAGAGATATAAAGCCTGGAAATATAATGATTGATCTCAGTCAAGATCCTCCCAAGGTTATCTTGATTGACTATGGTTTTGCATTGGATCAGGAGCAACAAGATTTTCGAAGGCTTGGTACTCGAGCCTATCGTTCACCAGAATCGTTTGAGAATAAACCTATATATACAACCAGCTCAGATATTTATTCAGCAGGCAGGGTATTAAGTTATTTATGGGGTGATGATCATCAGAATTATTACATCAATCGTACAAAAGATTATGATTATATAAAAACCAAATCCACCAATGAACAGTTGTTTTCTCTTCCTGAAATTCAATTGTACCTTGATGAGGCAGATCAAAACAAAATTAAAGGGTGCCTGAGTAGTATGCTGGCACAACACCCCTTAGACAGACCATCAATAGATGAGGTAATTACTCTGTTTTCAAAAATTGATAGGGCACGCTATAAAGATGAGGATGCAACACAATATGAAATTTCCTGTTCAAATGAGTTTGAACAGAAAATTAAATCACAGATTATCCTCATAAAAAAGCACTTGAATATAATGAGAAATAAAGAGAAGGATTTACGTAACAGAAATTGTATTGCTGCAGCAGATGTAATGCAGCATTTGGTAAAAACAATTACTCGAAATACAGAGTATCTTGAGGATCATCTTAATCCATCCGTTCTGCTACGATATCGAAAAAAATGTTTGTCAGATATTAACGGCGCAAAAAAGACATTAACGGTTCATCGTGATGCTCATTGGATATTGGCTGAAACAGCGATGGCACTTGCACTGCTCGGTATGGGGTATCTCATTGCTTTAGGTATTAATTATTACTTAACTGGCAGATTGGGTTTTTTTGCTCAAACTAAATCAGATCAAATAACGGATTCCCTAAAAAATAGTATCTCAATTGATTTGAGTTGCGCATAATTCTGTAAGAAGCTGTATAGAATTACAAATTATTCTAAAATAAACAATCAGACCCTTTTGGATTATCTCATGAAACTTTCGACTATTTTTAAATTAATGCGATTTTGGCCTCCATTTTGGGGGGCTGGTATTAGCGTTAAATGCTTTAACAAGGAGATGAGTTGCATCGAAGTACAAATGAAATTGCGATTTTGGAATAAAAATTATGTGGGTACCCATTATGGCGGATCGTTATATTCAATGACTGATCCATTTTATATGTTGATGCTAATGAATTTATTAGGAAAAAATTATATTGTATGGGATAAATCTGCTTCTATACGTTATAAAGTTCCAGCAAGAGGTGCTGTTTTTGCTAAATTTGAATTAACTAAAGAACAAATTGAACAGTTTAAACTGGATATTGAACACAATAATAAAATTGAACCCGAATTTATTATTGAAGTTAAAAATAGTGATGGTGATGTTATTACTGTAGTTAAAAAAGTAATTCATATATCTAAAAAACAGAATAAACGACTAATTCATAAAGATTAAAGCGGAGGTCGAAACAGAACTAGTGACATTACGATTTGATCGGTTTGATCTTAAATACAGGGATGCAGTGCCAGCTCATTAGTTATTGGCATTATATGATTTAATTCAATTTAAATAAGTGTTAATGGCATGATAATAACAGAACAAGATTCAAATAATGTTAATGAAACTGATGGTCCTTCCGCAAATAACGGCAAAGCAGCAGACGAAGCCAACGCAGCAAATAACCATACTGATATTGAACTTGGCACTGGTGACACGGGTAGTACATCAGTAAGTACATCTGGTAGTAATCCTGTAGTTAACATAGCAGGCTCCTTTACTCAGGCTTATGTGATAGATACTCTGGCCTCTTATTCAACAAAAAGTGCAACATCCGTTATCGTTATACCTCTTATGGGAATGAAGCAATTGAATCAAGCTTTGGGTGGATTATTAATAATAACACCTATTATTTCCAATCTGTTAACTTATATTCCAATGACCTGGCGAGTGAACAAAAATGGAGGTAAAAAGGAAGCGATGGCTTTGATGTCACTTACTTTGGCCGGGATGACCAGTCTGACCATTTTATTTTCCTGTACTGACATTACTACAGTTAATGGTTTTGATTGGCGTTATGGAATTATGCTCGCGTCCGGCTTTTTAATAGGCCATGGTGCTGGTGTAAATCTGCTTATGATTGATACGCTCAAGTGGGTACCTAAAAAAAGTTATGTCCCCAATTTACAATTGCTTTATTCGTTTTTAGTTGACTCAACAGCTGTAACTACACCTATAGTGACTTATTTTTTAAGTCAATTTGGTTATTATGTTCCATTTTCAATTTACTCCGGGCTGATCCTTGCTGGAGGATTAATCGAATTAATCTTTGGAAATCCATCACCTTATCATCAGTTCAGAACTAAATTTCCACATGAAAGAGCAAAACAATTGGCTGTTGAATCAGGTCAATTGGAAGAGTTTCTTACAACGAATTATGATGATGTCTCAATAATGGATATGTTGAGAGAAAATTTGACTGTGTTATTTGACAGGCGCTCTTTGCTTTTAGGATTTACCTTATTTGCTTCACTAGGAAGCTTCTTTGTCTCGAGAACAGTTTTACCCAGGCTCTTGGCTAACGGGTTTGGATTAACCCCTGATGAAGCAATAGTTACCTCTTCTTTGGCAAATTTGATTACCATACTTGCTCGACCTGTTGCTTCGAAAATGATTTTATATCTGGATAGTAAATCAGGAGGAGTTAAAATTCATATACTCGGATGCGGAATGGCCATTATTGGTTCAACTGCATTGGCCGTAGGTAATTTGCCGCGATGGGGGTTATATACCAGCCTGGCTATTAATAATACGGGATTTGGAATTAACATGACTACCCCATTGAGTATTGCTTCTTCACCTTCATGGTCTGCTCCCAGTGATGGAACACTCAAAAAGGTTAATCCTTCTACAATGTTTGGACTGTTCGGCTCTATAGGTGCTCTTGGTGGAATTATGTTGCCCATCTTTTTGGGTTTGTTAGTCGATGAAAGTGGTGAGAAATGGTATAAACAGTATTTTTATTTAATTATGGCCATGATGTTAATATCTGCCATTGGCGTTCCTATTATTAATTATCAGGTAAATCGAAAGCCAGGAGAGAGTCTCTTTAAAAGTGCCGTGTCATTTTTCGGCAGGAGACTCAATGGAAGAGAATTGGAACAGTATGCGGTAAGAAATGAAGAAGCGGTCGATGTTGAGGCACAAAATACACAAAATTCTATTTATGTAGATGCATTTATTTGACAAAAACATGGAATTTTTAACAGGGAATGACAAAATGGGTCAGAACAGATCAAATTTCAGATGGGTAATCGTTGCTTTGTTATTTATAGTTACGGTCATAAATTATATTGATCGAGCTTCTATAGCGTATGCAATTGAAGACATTACCAAAGAATTTCAGCTGTCTGAAGGGCAGGTTGGTTTGGTTCTTGGTGCATTTGGAGTGGGTTATGCTGTCACCACTTTTTTAGGAGGCATAGCCGCAGATCGATATGGCGCTAAACTGACTTTTATTATCGCCATCTTTTTTTGGGGTGTCGGTTCACTATTTACGGGCCTGGCAACCGGTTTTTTAATGGTATTTATGGCTCGAGTGGTATTGGGATTGGCGGAGGGACCGAATTTTCCTGCCCTATCTCGTGCGATAAGCGACTGGCTCTCTGAGTCCGAGCGAAATCGAGCTTTATCACTGGCTTTAATCTCTGTTCCCATCTCACTCGCTGTTGGTGGCCCGATAGTGTCCCAGTTGATTTTCTTGTTCTCCTGGAGAGGGACTTATTATTTTTTAACTGTTCTGGCACTCGTATGGATCCCGATTTGGTGGTGGTTATTTCATGATAAACCTGAGGATTCACCCTATGTGAATCAAATGGAGCTGAACTATTTAAGAGAAACAGTAATTAGCGAATCGAATCATAATAAAAATAAAATTACCTGGTATTACTTGTTTACTAATAAAACATTGCTTGCTAACAACTGGGCTTTTTTTGTTTTTGGATATTATTTGTTCTTTTTTATGACCTGGTTACCCAGTTATTTAAATCAGGTATATCATCTCAATTTAAAACAAATTGGTCTGTATTCTATTGCACCCTGGTTGCTAGCTGCATTAATGATGTGGGGAGTAGGGGTTTTATCAGACACTATTTTAAAAAGAACCAGAAGTTATCGTCTGTCCCGTTCTTATCCGATATTTATTTCTCAATTGCTCTCGGCTGTTTGTATCATCCCAGTCATATTAATAAACGACATCGTGTACGCGATGATTTTTATTTCATTGGCAGTAGGGTTTGCCATGAGTGCTAATGCGTCTTATTATGCGGTCAACATAGATCTCGTTAAAGAAAAAGCAGGTACTGCTTTAGGTATTATGGATGCAGTTTTTGCTATTGCCGGGTTTTTAGCCCCAACACTCACCGGTTTTACTATTTCTTTGACCGGACACTTTGAGGCAGCATTTTATTTACTGGCAATTTTAGCTCTGTCGTCCTCCATAGTCACTTTGTTTTTTCATAATAGAAACTAGATGGTTAAAGGGGATTTAAAGAAGTTTTAAAAACGTCAAGAAAGTTTCGTCTTAAAATTTAGGGTTCTGGAATTACATGAAAAGCAAATTAAAACTGAATCGTATACATCATATAGCAATAATTTGCACCAATTATGAGGAATCTAAAAAATTTTATACCGAAGTATTAGGTTTAACGATTATGAAAGAGCAATTTAGAGCAGACAGGCAATCTTATAAACTGGATCTTGCTCTAAATGGCGAATACATCATAGAGTTATTTTCATTCCCGAATCCACCAAAGCGTGCAACCAGACCAGAAGCTACGGGATTAAGACATCTGGCCTTTGCTGTAGATAATGTAATTGACGCTGTTGAACAATTAAAACAACAGAACATTCATGCAGAACCTATACGTGTTGACGAAGTTACAATGAAAGCGTTTACCTTTATTGTTGATCCGGACAGTCTACCTATTGAGCTTTACGAACAATAAGGTCAATACCTATTTCGAAAAATAGGTATTGAGTAATTTTAAGGTGAGTGGTTTTAAAACCTGGCTACCGGCAGGTGATAAAGATACTGCGCCATATGACTTATCGGTCGATGCAGGTACTTTATCAGTCAGATTACTTACAAAAATGTACTGTTGGTTGCCCTGTTCAATGAATCCAACAAACCAACCATCTCTTAGTTTACTGGGATTTGATAAGCGTTCATTACGTCCATGGCGTCCAGAACCTGTTTTTCCATAATATGCAGCGCCATTATCTAATGTGCCCAGGTACATATTCTTTTTAGTATGATTAACTGCTTGGTTACTGATTGGCAACTCATTGCCAAGCATACTCTTCAGGAATTTTAGTTGTTCAAAACCAGAGATTTTTAGACTACTGCCCAACCAGGCGTAGGTTAATCCATTATTTTTTCCTGGATCACCTGTAAAATCCTGATTGCCATAATCAAATCCGGCAAGATAATGTTTTATACGAGCATAGCCTATTTGTGGAGTAAGCAGCTGCGATACCCAAACAGACGAATATTTAAGCCAGGTATAAGGCGTCAGATCCTGATTCCAGTCTGGCAAATCTCGTTTAATGCCATCCCATTTAAATGTGGTGTTTTGATTAATAATACCCTGATTAAATGCCATGAGTGACAAAGGTATTTTAAAAGTAGAATCTGGTGAAATTCGCTCATTACAATAGTTATGAGGATTATATTCGCTGATTATTTTGGCTTCAGTAACGCTATAGAGAATAAAACAGGCATTGTATTTTTTTAATAAAGTTGAGTAGTCCTGTTTGGTTATAGTATTGGCTGAGCAAGAGAAAGTGATGATTGCAAAAATGAAAGCTAATAAATGGTTCATTATTAAATTCGTTAATTGAAAATCGACGGGGTTGAGATAATATTCTTATAGATACATTAGTACAAGTAGTATCCATACGAACAAGTAAAAAATTACATATTAATTATAAATTGCCTTTTAAAAAGGCAAGATGATAAAATACGCGATATATGATTTATATGACTTAATCAGGGTTTTTATGAAAGTTGCATTTTTTATTAGCAGTGTAGGCGATACCGATTTAGCGTTAAAAACAATTAAGGCAATGGAACAAAAGAGTGCGTGTGAAACAGTACTTGTTTCTTTGACAAAAACAGCTGATGAACGTGTGAATAAGTTTGAGTCTCCATCGTTACTTAAAAAATATACTCTTAGTGGGATTCTGAACCTTGAACCCGGTCTTTATCCTGAAAGTTTATCTTCAGAAGAACATCGTTCAAACATCATTCATTTCATTGAACAGCACCAATTAGATTATGTTTATCTGGGTGTGCCTTCAGTAAATAATGTTATGCCATTTCAGATAGCGGATTATATTAGTGATAGGCCGGTGCTTATGGCTTATGAATATATGTTTAAATCAGACGCACATTGTATCTGGCAACATGTTCCAGTATTGAAAGATAAAGCAAATGTACAATGGGCTATACCGTTAAAAGCCGCTCTTGATGATTTTGAACTGGTGGATAAAAATAGGTTACATATTACAGGTCATTTGAGTATTGATAATGCCTATATAGCAAGTCCAGCAGCATCCAGTACTGATACCATAAGAGAACTGCTGCAGGTTCCGAGTCAGCAACCTTTAGCTTTTATAAGCAGTACGACACAGCCGGTGGGTGTTGATGAACAATTTATTGAGTGTTTATTGCAAGAGCTTCAACAGGTTCCTACTATGCATGTTCGTCTCGGTCTTCACCCCGGTATTCAGGATTTTGATATTTATCTGGATAAAATTCTTTCGGTTTACAGCAAGTATCCTGCAATAAGTTCTCAATTTAAAATAATAATGCCTGAAAATATAGTTTCTAAAATCAAGTTGCCTGAATTATCCATTAATGCCCTAAAGTATCAGGATGTTTTTTTAAAAGTTAATATCAATGGTAATGACGCAGCTTTTGCCGCGGATAGAGTCGCACAGGCTGTACCGGGTGCTTTGTTAAATCAAGCTGTTCTGGAGGGAAAGCCTGCTTATTCTCATTCGGGGAAACCTTATCTGCCTCAAAGCTATTTTTCGAGTAGCATAGCAGGCTTTTTTGCAGGGGTTCGACAATCTCCCAGAATGAAGTCAGATTTAGAATTAGATGAAAGGACTGCACCTGAATGCTATGCCGATCTTATTATGAAGTAAAATAATTAGTTATGTTGGCATTCATGCTCATCGTGCACGTACCCGATTATTCTTGCCTTGAGCATTAAGTTTAAGTTGAAATGCTTCTGTATAGTGTTTGTTGAGAATTATGATTTTGGCCTCTGGCGGCTTGTTTTTAAGCACCACTCACTTTTTATATGCCATCCTCTCGAAGTCAAATAGTATCGAGATCTCGCTAAAATGTCCTTCTCCCTCAGGGCTGAGGGAGAAGGACATTCTCACACTTTCTCAGGAGAAAAAGGTGTTATCGATGCATTGGCAAAGCACGCAAGCAGCGGCTGAAAAATAAAATTTATTGGAGATTGGCTAAAAGCCGAATTTGATTTTACAGATTGATGTACAAGATATGGAATTAGCCGTAAGACCGGTTATAAACTCATTAATCGTCACAAAGCTGGCAAGCTCAGGAATTAGTGATATGGTTTTTGTACGTCTGTTGGGACACAATTGCCGCGCGCATCGCAACAGGAGTGATCCGTGAGATTACATGGACATACCTGGGGCACTCGCCGGTGGGTTTAAATGATCTCGCGAAAGCGTAAGATCGGCGGTTCTCACTTCATCAAGGCGGGTAATAGCCGCAAAATCAAACCCCGCCTCAACGCCATCCAAATAATTTACCCAGCTCTTCCGAGCCCCAAACACCGAATTCTCCGCTTCGCCTTCGCCGCGAACTAAGCTAAAATCAAAACCAAGACCAGAATGCGAAGAGCGTAGTGGGAACCAAGATTCATAAGCACCCGTATTAAAATTATAAAATGTTAAGTCACGACGCGGCAATGCTACCTCATTAAATTGGGGTGTGGGATCGAAAGACCGGTCTTTCCTACAATACTCTTGGGCGATGTGGGCGGGAACATTCCGCTGAGCCTTTCCTATATCCATCCAAGCGGCCTTCATTGCATCCCAGTTACCTGCATAACTCCACGCATCATAGCCAGCAATGTAGACTTGCAATGCCGTTTTAAGCGCTGTCAAATCAAAATGAGCACTTTGCTGTTCTTCGCCGTTTTGGGAAAAGCTTAGTCCTTTGGCGTCGTTGACATTGATTCGTGTTAGCATCAATGCTTTTGTTTCTTCATCCATGTGGGACTCTAACATACGACACATATGGGTGTCTTTTGCCCAGTAGGCGTATTCATAGGCGGAACAATTGAACGTTCTACCCGAGTAATCGGTGAAAACTCCAGAGGTTCGAAGTAATGTTTGGGTATTGGCAGGTGTGGCTGTCATTAGGGCCTCTGCTTCCTCTTGACGCCCTTTGGCCACATAATTCAAAAAGCAGGCAGGATGTGCACGACAAGCCTCTTTGGCCTCATTGGGTAGGCGCTCAAATTGCTCCACATCGATTCGTGCAAGCAAGGTCTCGACATCCATATCTACATCGCCCGCCACGGATTCATTTCGGTGAGGTATTTCGGTAAGATGCACTGCAAAATCAGTGCGAATCTGTGTAAAATAGGCATTTTTTCTGTATGCAGCCGTTGGGTCAATGATGTCAGCAAAGTTGACGCAAATAGACCCTTGATGGGTCACAAATTTTGCCGAATCTCCTATTGCTTCTTTGTCCAAAATCATAAAGTCATCCATGTGAGGATTTTCTGCTGTAGCAGTAACGGTACGATAGTTGCGTTCAAAGGTTTGTCGAATAGCGCTCAAATCGTCTGCATGGAGTGTGCGTGATAAGCCAAATGCATCGCTATTTACATTACAAAAATTACAAATGGCTCGTTCTATGTCATCGCCAAACGTTAATGCCGAGGCTACCACACTGACTAAATCATCACTTAACTCAGGAGATGCATCAAGAATCACTCCAAAATTGCCGCCGCTAATTCCTTTGGCTTTGCAATACACATTAAGATGCGCTAGAAAAAATTGAGTCAGTATCGATAATCGTTCTATTTTGTCGTCCGCATGCGTGGCTGCGGAAATGCTATAAAAAGGCGGGGTAGGCAGCGTTTCCCATACATCAATGGCACACGCTTCTAATAAGGCATCCATATAATCCTCTACGGTGGCACTCGCTTCAATCCCCATCAGCGTATCGATGACCTCTTTCGTTGCAGATGTTCCATCGGTACGTTGGCTAAAATTAATAGTTAACCCAAAGAGAGCTAAGCTTTGCTCACCTAATACCCGTTGGATGTCTGCAAAGCTTGGCTCTGAGGGTAAAGCACTTAATACCGCCGTTGTAAGCCTTGTACGTGGGTCGGTGGTTGCCACCACGGTTGTAGGAAACGTGCTATGCATAGCATTATACAAGGGTGAAAGCGGGGTACCAGCGGCATTATTAGTTCGGTTCACATTAAATACAGGATTCACGACGCGTGATAGGTAGTCCTGAACGCGAGGGCGTAATTGGATACTGTATAAATTGGACGGCCTTCCAAGAAAAGACGTCATCGCCTTACCATAACTCAAGCGCATCGCTGAAACCGCTTTAATGTAAACTTCGATTTGAGACAGTCGCTCTTCTTTAGCTACTCGCTGTGCGTCACCTTCCTCAAGTAATCCTATATCAAAGGCTAATGCTTCTTTATAAGCAGTTAATTCACGAAGAGCTCCGCCATCAAAAAATTCTCTTAACGCTACCGTTGCCTTGCAGGTGTTATCCGTACTGATGCTTTGCCCGCCAACAACCGGAGTCATCAGGTGAACTTTATTCGTTTTTGGGTTGATATAGATATAGCGGGGTGATATGGGCTCTATCAATGTAATAAGCATTTTCCTTCACTCTGAACACCTTGTTATGGTAATTATAGAGCATAGTGTTTAAATTGTATTATTTCATAAAGGTTTTCTTTAATGAATTATTTTCTTCTGTAGGCTCAAACTCTAACTCATCAGCTTCTAATGGATCTAAGGAATCCAACTCTAAAGTCTCGACTACTAATGGATCTGATGTTTCCGCAACTGAACTATCTGATGCCAAAGACTGTTCGGTTGGAGATTGATGGTGTTGTTTTTGCAATCTAATTTTGTTTTCACAAATTTTTATAACTGCGTTAATTTGATTGATATTGTTTGTATGCTCAGTAATGTGATCTTTAATTGATTCATAAGGTTGGTAAAATAAATTATCGATAAACTCCAGCATGCTTGCTTCGTGACGTTCTCCCCACGTATTTTTTAGTCCACTTACGAGGGCAGATAGAGCAATGCATATTTTGCCCCAGAATGTTAATTCTTTTTTGGTATGGCCTTTTTCAGCGGTACTATCCAGTATCTGATCTTTTACTGCATTTAAGGCGTCTAAGCTACCTCCCTCAATCTTTTTTTGCTGAGCAACAGTTAAATTGGGCAAGGTCTTTATGTCAATTTTTCCTTCAAGAACTTCTCCATCAACCAGTATTTTATAATTAAATATATTTTTTGAGGATTGTTCAAAATATAAAATATGTTCTTGAGCAGGCGCCTCATTATTCAAAGATGACATAAGCCTGAACTCATAATCTGCATTTCTATACGGGGTTAATTGCTTTTTGATGTTTGCGATTTCTTTCAGTTTTTGAGCTGGATCCAGGTCACTTTTATAAGCCAGATTTAATACTTTATTAATTATTTGGGTAGTTACATCTACATAATCCGGAATATCTAACTTTCCATTATTATTCACAAGATTATAAGATCGGGCAATCGTAACCAGATCAGTATAGAGATTTGCTTCTTGCCAATCTTCTTTTGTTCCTATGATTTTAATTAATTGCTCTATATCCTCAGTCACGTCTTTAGTATTTTTAAAATCAACTATGATGCGATTCAGTTCCTGGAAAGGGGGATGTTCATTTATAACATCAACTATGGGTCTTTTTTCAATATCAAGTAGAGGATCGGTACACTTGATTCCGGTCTTTATCCTTAAAAAGCCATCTTTTGTTACTTTGTTACCCAAAGATTCCTGAAAATAGTTAAAGCCATACCGTTCCAATTCCTTTTTACTGATTCCAATTTGATGGCAATATTCACCCAATTCCTGAGTGGTTTTTTTAACAAGATCCACATCAAATTGCTTTCGATCCTGGGATAAATTGAATTCAATTGTTAATAGTAGTTGATGTAAATGTCGTGGACTCATTAAAGGAAAGCGTTCAGAATTCACTTTATCCAAAATTTGTTCTTTGATTTTTAAAAAACCAATTAATGCTGATCTTCTATAACTGTCTACTCTAACCTGAACGGAGGGGTCATTTCTATCCCATTGATAAGAGACTTTACTGCGAACCGCCATGCGTTCATAAAAAGTATCTGCTTCATAAAGCCCGGCTTCTACTAAAGCCCATTTAGAACGTTCCATTGTGGTAATACCATCCCTTTGAATTCGATTGACATCAATAATAACGTTTCTTAAGCGTCCGGTGACTGTCGCATGTATCCCTTTTTTTCCCAACAAAGAATGCAATCGCGCAGCATAACTGTCTCTGCCTTGTTCACCTCCGCGACCGCCATTACATATTTCCATGGTAATATTAAGTGAGCCTTTACCAGGAGCAAAATTAACTTTATTAATCGATTTCTCAAGATAATCGGCAAGTTCAGTATAAACTGCTCCTGGCATTGATGCGTAATTAGGAGCACCATGACCCCAGACGTATATTTTATCTTCAGGAGTTAACGAATTGAGAATTTTTTTATCGTGTTCTGTTGGTTCAGTGCCTTTCCAGCTCATATATTGATTTTCGCTGATATCACATGGATAGATGACTTCAATATCAAGAGCATCACCATCCAATCCTTTATTTTCTTCAACTGTTCGCATGCGCCTGATAAAAGCATTTACTTCTTCAGCTTCGGCACTGTCAAAACATAAAACTACTCTTTTTGCCATAATGAATTAGTATAAAAGGTATGGGTTTAATTTGATTATAGTATATGTGATGCATCGTTGATTTTAATGAGACAGATGTGGTTGAATTAAGTCACTACTAATGTATTCATAGCGAGCAGACAGATATTGGTTTATTATTTAAACCAAGTATAGTTCACATCATTTTTAGCAAAAAACATTTGCTTCAGACCGTAAAATTCATGTTCAAAATAAAGTTCTGCTGGTTTATGATTAATTAAATCGAGTAAACCTTTTTGCGCTATTGATGTATATAAGTCGTGAATGGTGCTGTAAAGAAAATTGAATTTTTGTCGTGTTTCAGCAACATCTAAACGCGAACCTGGAGCAACACGATCACCGTGACTATCAATAAGTGCATGTCGTTTAATTACCTCCTTGATTCCATCGATATAATTTATTAATTTTAAATACTCGATATTGTTGGGCTTGGTAATCGAATTGGTTATGCCGGAATAAATGTTCTCTGCGTGATGTAGTGCACCAACTTCAGCAATTAATAATTGACTGCTTATTTTCAAGAATAAACAATCATCAATAAATCGCTCTGTTTGTTGCAGATGCTTATTAATGTGGTCAAGCTTTACGGAATCGATTGTATTGTTTTTCATAGCGATTAATTTTGATTGTCTTTCTAATAATGCCTTTTTCACAAAAGCAATCAGGGATGCATTGGCCTGATTTGCATTTTTTTTATAGATTTTGGTTTCTACCTCGCCGTTCGATCGCGACATAATTACTTCCAGATCAATTTCAGGTGACCTTAATCGTTTGCCTTTGGGGATGACATCATAATAATTAATCATCGCCTCATCTTTTATTTTTTCTCTCCATTCCTCAGGCACGGCTTTATTTTTCACCAAATACACTGCAATAGTATCAAGTGTGCGATGGACCAATTTTTTTTGTGCACGCAGTATATTTTTATGTTCTTCTGATAGTGTAAAAAGTTTCAATCGCATAATATATGTACTTCTTGTGAGTCCTATTTTCAGTTTAATTATAGAGCATCAAAAGACTATGCATTTTTTTTACGTGATGAATTGAGTACTAGCTAAAAATCAATAATTCAAATTTTATTTAAAACGTCTTTCACGTCCATCAGTCATTCTTGAGCAATATGCGCGGTACAATGCGTTTTAATATCTTCGGCAATAAAATCAATAAATGCACGTACTGCTGGAATCAAACCACGCCTGGATGGATAAATAACATAGAGACTAGCCTCCGGTAACGACCATTCAGATAATACAGGCACTAATTGACCAGCTTTCATTTCTTCTCGATAGAGTTCTTCGGGCAGTAAAGTAATACCCAAGTGAGATAAAGCCGCTTGCTTCAGCACTAACCAATCATTGCTTTCTAATAAGGGTTGAAAATTAATGTTAATTTGATGACCATCTCTATGAGTTAAAGAGTATTGAGCAATCCCTTCATTACGTGTTTTGGCAAAACAATTAAAATTAACCAGATCTTGTGGTGATTCCGGGTAGCCGTATTCATATAGATATTCAGGGCTTGCCAGTAAAGAACTTGTACTCAATCCTAATTTCCTTACTACAAGACTGGAGTCATTGAAATTATTGGATTGAAATCGAATGGCAACATCAAAGCCTTCCTGAATCAGATCGACTGAGCGATCTGTGGCATTGAGCAGTATGTGTACGTCTTTAAAGCGTTTCATGAATCGGGTAATGGTTTGGGCGAACGATGATTGGGCAAATAATGCAGGGCAGGTCACACGAATTCGGCCGCGCGGGGTACTCTGTACTTGTAATGCTGCTTCTTGTGCGTTTTCTGCTTCACTAACCATGGCTTTGCAATGTTGATAAAAAATTTGGCCAATATCCGTTAATGCAAGCTTTCTTGTAGATCGATGAAGAAGACGTACACCTAAATGCTCTTCCAGGTCGCTGATTCGTCGACTGATTTTTGATTTGGTAATTCCTATGCTTTGTCCAGCTTTTGTAAAATTACCGTGTTCTACAATAAGATAGAAAAAATACAAATCATTAAGATCCCACAGCATGTTATTCTCATATTTAGATTGTCTATAGTACTATTATAACAGTTATTAGTATCTAAAATAGGACAATGTTTCGCAAAATACTTATCTAATCATTTATTGGTTCAAATACTATGATAATAATAGAACCAATAAATGAGGAATGATGAAATGAACTTATTAGCAATTGACTCCAGTATATTAAACAAGGCATCTGTTTCTCGACAGCTAACCCATAGCTTTATTAGTCAATGGCAACAGCTTTATCCTGAAACTCAAGTGACTTATCGAGACTTACATGCCCAACCGATTAATCATTTATCGCAGAATATTCTTAGTGCCTATAATGCCGATCCCGCACAGATTTCTCCGCTAATCAAAGAAGAACTGGAATTATCCGGGCAATTAGTTTCAGAATTTTTGAACGCTGAGGTACTGGTTATAGGTGCTCCTATGTATAACTTCTCTGTATCATCTCAATTAAAAGCCTGGATTGATCGTGTTTTGGTTGCAGGAAAAACGTTTAAATACATTGATGGCAAAGTGCATGGGCTAGCCACTGGAAAGCAGGCTTTTATAATTTCCAGTCGAGGTGGATATTATAATTCAGAACCTATGTTAAGCCTTGATCATCAGGAACGCTATTTAACTACGGTTTTAAATTTTGTAGGCATTAACGAGATACACTTTATCAGGGCAGAAGGGTGAACATAGGGGAACAGATACGAAATCAAGCGTTACACCATGCAGAAACAAGGATAAAACAACTATTGGAATTACAGGTTGCTTAAATTGTTTTCAATAGTTCTGGATTGAGTTTCAATCAGATAACCGTCCTTAAGTGAGTTGGCTGTTACGCTGCTCTCTTAAGGGGGAATCCTGGATTTAAATATGCTATTCAGGATTTGCTCATCACTATTGAACCCCTCCTTTTGTAACATAAATATTACAAATTAGTTAACAAAATCATAAAATGTTACCATATTGTTAAGAACAGTTAATATTTCGTTAAGTATTGAATGATATTATTGTGCTGAACTTAACCAAAGCGGAGAAATCATGTCAATACTTTCGAGTCTTTATTCAGGGTTACAAAATTCATTTAGCGCCGTAACCTCAGCTATAAGCAATACCGGATCTCGAATCCTCAAGGGTGCAACTAGTGCGGTTGGAGGTTTAATAGGCAGAACTTCAGCAGGAGTGATCATGGAAGAAATTATGCCTGCTAGTAACAAACCAGAGTCTGAAAAGGTAACAGAGCCAAATGGAGTAGTTGAAACAATTCAAGATTTATTGGGTAAAGCCGGTTCTGCAGCAACTGAATTAGTCAATCAAACCAAAAAACGAGTCGTTAAGGAGGTAGCAATGGCAGCTTTTGATACAACGTTGAATGAAATAAAGGGGCATGTTGTCGAAGGTGTAGCATCTTTAGGTGCTCAACTTGGACAGAGCGCTGCGGAAAAATTGGAATCAGTGATAACTGAAGGTTCACTATCTTTAGATTCAACCCTGGGTACTATAGGGAAGAAATTTAGAGATTTATTAGCAGCCTATAAAGAAAAGATTGATACTAACTTACAAAAAAGTGATTTATCTGCTTCTGAACAATTAGGATATAATCTTGCAAATCTGTTGCATGATAAATTATCTGATTTAGGCGATGCATGCTTTCAAGCAAAAAAGCTATCTATAGATGCCTTTAAGCAGCAGAGCACTGACACTATCAATAGAGCTAAACCAGCTATAGAAAAAGAGTTAGGAGCAGTATTTGTAAACTTGTTGTTAACTCCCATTACTTCGTTCTTGCAAGGCTTAATGACTAATGTAATGAAGAGCATCTTTAGTTTCTTTAAAGTAGGCTCAAGCCCATCTATAGCTCCCGTTAAGTCAGAAGTAATCGCTGAGGTTAAGGACGAGGTAGGAGTTAATACCGAGAATGCAGTAAATGAAGAGTTTGATGTCGAGTCCGATACAGGATTACAAATGAGATAGATTTAGCTCAAGATTCTTTTGAAATGCCTGATTACAAATCAGGCATTTTTATTTGTTTAAAAGGTTTCATTATCCTATAAGTTCCTATTTGGAATCCCTTTCCTTGAAAGCACAAAAAGCAATGCATTATTCATAGCATGCAATCATATCGGAGAATATGAGCCATTAAATTGAAGAATCTGTTACAGAGTTTTTTATTACATGGGTTTCAGCTGGACTCGGATTCAATAAAATATTAATCTTTTCTGAATTAATACAAGGATGTTCAAATGATACGAATTTATTTTACTGTCTTAATGATGCTGTGTTTGATCGATAATGTATGTGCATTGCCTTGGCTTCATCAAGCATATAAATCCCTAAAATCACCTTCAAAAGATACTAATACAACACTAGTTCACCAAATCAATTTTTCCGGAGAGTGGGTGGGAGAGTGTGATAATAATCCTGCGGTGGATATCACCATCAAACATGATGGCAGTCAGTTAAGGATTTCTTATGGGTTTATGGAGGAACACTATGAATTGGGAGAAGTTAAATCCAATGCATCTTCCAACATGAATGAGACAAAGCACAACACGACCACAGTTCGCTGGAGTACTGATTATTCAGCATTGATTTTTATTAATACAGATTTCTTTGTGAGTCCGGAAAGCGCTTTAAATGTATTTTTTAGTAAAGTCTCTATGACGCTAAGGGATCGGCAGTTATTCATTAAAGGTCAGTATTATCATACTGATGGGAATAATGACGATATGAATCAGGAGATGATATCTTGCGTTTATCATCAAAAATAGTTACTTCTACACCATGGATGAATTAGAGTTACATACCGTTTTTAATATTTTGTATGAGATTGGTTAGTATTTTCCTAGGTCCAATCTCTACAAAGTCAGATTCCCCATGATCAAGCAAATACTGAATGCTTTGTGACCAGTTAACTGAATGGGTTATCTGGTTTTCAAGACACTCTGGAATTTCAGCGACTGAGGTAGGTTTTGCATGAATATTAGAAATCACCTGAATGCATGGAGGTAAAAAGGTAAATTGCTTAATAAACTCTGAAAAAACCTGTTGTGCTGCATTCATATAGGGTGAATGAAAGGCTCCGCTTACTCTTAAAGGAATATAAGCCATAGCACCTGCCGATTCAAAACATTTTTGCGCTGACATAATATCCTGGGCTGGCCCTGAAATAACGATTTGAGTGTAACTGTTATAATTCGCAATACTTAGAGTACTGAGTTGGTTGTATTGCAGCACGGACACTATTTGCTCTTCTCTTAATCCGAGGATTGCGGCCATTCCACCACCTTGTGCTGCACTCATTAATTCACCGCGTTTTTTTACCAGTTTTAAACCCGTTGCAAAATCAAAAACTTCTGCGGCATGCAATGCATTGTATTCTCCCAGACTGTGCCCAGCGACAAAATCAGGTTTATCAGGATTTTCTTGTAATTTTTTTAAATAGGAGAGGGCATTAACAACAAAGAGGGCGGGTTGAGTATATTGTGTTTGGTTGAGTAATTGATTTTCGTCATTCAGGCATAAGTCAACAATATCATATCCGAGGATGCTGTTTGCCTGATGTACATAAGTATCGAATTCATGAAATAAGTCGCTTCCCATACCGATTACTTGGGAGCCTTGGCCTGGGAAAATGTAAGTTGTCATAAAAAAATTATCCCTAAATGGTTAAGTATTATTAATCAACTCTTTGATTAATTTTAGAATATTTCGTTAAAGATTTCAAAAAATGACAGTGTATCTTATTATTTATACTGCAATAAATCTCATTTTTTGTTTCGGAAATTTAGAATTTAAACATACGTTATCTTAACGAACCTGGGTGATTTTTTGTCTGATTTGTAACGATATTTAGAAGTATCCAGTACACAGAGTGAATATTGCGTTAAGCTTAAAAATAGACTAAGTACAATAGAGTAATAAAAAACAGGTAGCAGTTATCCGAAAATATTGTGTAACTTGTGAGTGATCATCATGTGGCATACATCATTGACCGAAAAGCTAGGTATACAATTCCCGATTATTCAAGCACCTATGGCGGGAGGATCGACAACTCCGGAACTGGTTGCTGCTGTCTCAAATGCGGGTTGCCTGGGTTCTTTGGCTGCGGGGTATTTGTCCCCAACAGAGATTAGGCGAGAGTTAAAAACGGTACGTCAATTGACAAATCATCCTTTTGCCGTCAATTTGTTCATTCCTGAGCCGCATCAAGCCAGTCCAGAACACATTCTGCAGTCCTGTAGTGCTATTAGCCAATCTTGTCAGGAGTTAAACGTTGATATTGATCCCGCTACTGCACTTAATATTCAATCGTTCGATGAACAAATCAGTGTTTTAGTTGAAGAGAACATTCCTGTATTTAGTTTTACTTTTGGTACATTGGATCCGTTATGGATATCTCAATTTAAAAAAAGAGGAACGGTTTTAATTGGTACAGCCACAAATTTATCAGAAGCACTTCTACTTGAGGAGAGTGGTATTGATTTAATTGTTGCTCAAGGCAGTGAGGCAGGAGGGCATCGTGGAACTTTTATCGGATCTGCGGAAGACTCTTTGACTGGTCTGTTTAGTTTGTTACCTCTATTGGCTGATCGTCTCCGCACTCCCTTAATTGCCGCGGGTGGAATTATGGATGGCAGAGGAATTAATGCGGCTATTACTTTAGGCAGTGCTGGCGTTCAGATGGGAACTGCTTTCCTGAGTTGTTTTGAGTCAGGAGTTCCGTCAATCATGAAACAAACCTTGTTAGCTCAGCGACAGGACAACACCGTTTTAACCCGAGTATTTTCTGGAAAACTTGCAAGGGGGATACGTAATAAATTTATTGTGAATATGGGGCGGTACTCTTCGACTATTCTGGATTATCCTGTTCAGAATGCTTTAACAACCAAAATGAGAAGAAAAGCCAGAGAACAAAACAATATCGATTATATGTCGATGTGGGCAGGACAATCTGCTTTTTTATGCAGGAATACTTCTGCAGCTGAATTAATTAATGCATTAATTTGTGAGGCTGAAGAGTAAACTGGAAGTCCTTATACCAAATAGTCTTTAATATACCACTTTTATTTATGTTTGATTGTTGTTCTATATGGGTGTTTTTGTGTTATGATGTTCTTAATTTAATCCATTCAAATTGAAGTAGATTTATGTATAACGAAAAAATAGATAAGCTGTCAGGCACTTATACATTATTTAAACGATCTGCAGACAAGAATACTGATACAAGTAAAACTATTATTATAGAACTGTATTCTGATTCAGATTATAAGCCAAAAGAAATAACTCATGAAATAAACTCCAATACTGAAATCAGCTATTCATTAAGAGCACAAACACAACAAAAACAACGATTTATTTATGCGCTTGATAAAAAGATTCAATCAACAATTGTAACTACCCAGAAAAGATATGGTTATTCTTGTGAACTCATGTACCTCGATGATAATGACTCATTAAACGCATTCCTGGATATGCTTAATCCTGGAGACTCTCTTTTGATTATTGCCCAAGGCAGTACTAAGGATCAATTAATTGCCGGTCTTGATGCCGATGCTTATATCGAGTGGATAACTGAGGATCTTGAACTTGCGGACAAACATTTGGACACAATTGAACTGTTTTCCTGCAATATGGGCTTTGCTGATAACTTTATTGTTGAGTTAAGGAAAGGATTGAGCTCGGTCTGTGATCGCATCATAGCTTATAAAACACTTTGTGCTGCGGGAGCACAGGGTAAGGTATTTATAAAGGAATCTGGGAGTGAAGCAGTTGGGGATTTGTTTTATAATGAGTCAAATTTGGATAGTGAATTGAAAGTTGATCAGCGTTTAAGTTCTTGGGGGAATGAGTTAATGGCTTCAAACATTAGATTGATGAATTGATAATTCACCCTAATAGTTAATGATTTTTTTCAGTTTCTAAGTCAATTTATAAAAGCATGTTGGGTCAATGACCCAACGAATGTGTGATACCGAGTATTATATCCGTGTGTGCTGAAAGAGTGGGCCTTTGAATATCAGGAGCCTACTATGTCAAATGTAACCTCAATGTTGCCACGGGTTGCATGAGAGTACGGACACACTTGTTCATGAGCTTCCTGAACTAATAGAGCAAGCTCTTCTTTGTTAAAATTTTTATCTTCAATTTTCATTTTAACGGCGATCCCAAAACCACCTTTTTTCCGAGGTCCAATTGAAACGGCGCAGGTTATCGTAGTTTTTGTTGCATCTTTTTTATGTTGTTTTGCTACATAATCAAGAGCACCGCCAAAGCAGGCTGCATAACCAGTGGCAAACAAGTGTTCGGGTGTAGTCGTACCTTGTTTACCTGGACCTCCAAGCTCTTTGGGTACCGAGAGGTTAACCTTGAGTGAACCATCACTTGTTTCACTTTGACCATTTCGGCCTCCAATAGCAGTTGCAGTCGCTGTAAATAACGGATTAATTTCGTCAGACATCTGTGTTCTCCTTCATTTATAAATTAATGATCATGTACATTAAATTTCCATAATCCAGGACAATTTTTAAACTGTATTTCATGATGAGGAATAGATTTATTCAAGGCATTATACTGATAATTTTTTATAACACTATGTGCATTATGTATTGAGATTAAAAATTCTGATCATTGATATTAAGAAATCCTTAATATTGCCATTCATATAATTTACTTAACACTAAATTTTGATTTTATTTCAATTAGGCTCAATTTAGTTCTAATGATACCTGGAGTATAAATGATGCGATGGATTCTTTTAAGTGCTAATGGAAATTATAATGATGTCTACCGCAATGAGGAGTCGACCTTGGTACTTAAGATTCCAAAGGAAGAATTTGATGGGACCATTCCAGCCACTGATATTCCTGAACGAGCGGTACGTTTATGGAATGAATTAAATTCACACATTTATCCCGATGCTAAAATTGTAGAAACAACTTATGGGAAAGGTTGGTTATGTCCCTTTGTAGAAGGAGAACAAGCTTCTGATAAGGAAATAGGGGCGGCTTTAGTGGATATTTATAATCGTTCAGGAAGAATTGTCATGGATGCCCTGGCCCCCAAGAATTTTATTAAAAGACAATCTGATGGACTTGTTGTCTGTGTTGACGTAGGTTTGGCATTACAATTGGAACAGAAACAAAACAGTGCAAATACTCACCGTTTAACAAGACAAAAAAGCGAAACCAGCCTTTTGGAGTGGGAAAAAAGGAGTTGGTTTTTTGAAAGCAAAAATAGAGAAATTGAGGAAAAACTGCCAGGGAAATACCCACATACACTGTCTACTTGCAGGGCTTTGATCTTTCTAAAAACACATAGACCCGATGTTGTTGATGTAATTTTTTTAAAACATGATCTTGAATTGAGGGATAAATTAGCACAAGCCCATGCTGGCTCTCAATTGTATTCCTTATCCAGGAGCGAGAAAGTGCGTCTGCATGAAGACGCTTTGGCTCATTTAGATAGTGTTTTAATAAAATCTATTCAATACAATCCCAATAGCCCTGGTAGTGATTATCCTCAATCACAATCAAGCTCAAGTTCATCTGAACCAAGCAATTCAATTGATAGAAGAGGTCAGCACGATGATGATGATGAGGACGATGAGGACGACGAAAAGGATTCCATACTTGAAGATTTGAAAATAATCCGGATAGTAGAAGAAAATCCACATGTTCAACAACATCATGAAGAGCCGATTGAAATGGCTCAACGTTTTTGTATTAGTGAATTAAAAAAGTTTAAGGAAGAAGTTCAACTAAAACAGCATATTGATCCTAATACTCAAAAATCCCAATTATTCAAAGTAAGACTCAGAACTGAGAGAGAACTAAATTATGCAGATACCTTAATTTCATGCATAACACAAATGAATACTTTGGATGATGTAAAAGAAAAAATAAGTACTCTCAAAGAGGCTATTCCAGATTTAAGTCAGGAGCTTGGTAGTACGCTTGATCAATGTTTACAAGTCACTAATTCATTTGGAACAGAAGAGTACTCAACGTCATATCCTTCATTACAATAATCTGTTAAGTCTGATTATTTTGATAATCAGACTTAGAGTGATTATAGGAAGGGTGGTTACAAATCATTAATGCAACCTGATATTTAAGGCATTTTATTTAAATCATGACACTCGAAGATGTGTTGAGGCACGGCGCATAGTTCGGTGGGCTGAATTGTCAACAGCCCCAACTTTATTTATCAGATAAATACCAACTAGAAAAACCTTTAACGATAGTTCCAACAATAAGGGCTGTTATAATAAACGGATCTATATATAAACTATTATGTAAAATGCTTATTATTGATTGATATACAATCCCAATACAAAGTATTAAAGTAATAATCCAAGCTACATTACGTTCCGCAATTGCTTCATGTAATGATTCACGCTCATCCTGTTTGATTTTTCTTGCTATATCTACAAAATCAATAACGATTATGGATAATAAAACCAGCAAAGTAATCACTCGATATTTTTCGGTCATACCTATTAAATGAGTAAGCAACGAAGCAATTAAAATTAAGGCTGTTATACTAAAAATGTATGCCCATCCTTGCCAAGACCTTGGTGTAATGCCCCAGCCAGTGTATAGGCGACGTTTAAACCATTTTGGATTGCCAATCATAATTTCTCCTCCCAATTAAAAATAAATAGTTCATTTATAGTCGTTTTTAATGCATGGGCTACAGAAAAAGCCAACTTTAACGATGGGTTATATTTACCTTTTTCAAGATAGTTAATAGTCTCCCTACTCACGCCCACACGGTTAGCAAGCATCTCTTGAGTTAAGTTGTATTTTGCACGATATTCTTTTATTCGTGTTTCAAAAGCGATATGTTCCACTGCAGCCCTCACCCATATTTAAAATGTAATGTTATTCGCACTTTATGTGAGAAATATACCACATAAATGGATTTTGTAAAGCATAATGACAATATCGAAATAGATGGTTTTATTTATGGGGAAAAGATTGAAAATAGATATTCTTGATGAATATTATCAGCATGCACTATCTCAGACTTAGTGTGATTGTAGGTAGCGCGGATACTACCAATAAGAGCAACTAGTTTTTTTGGGCTACCCAAACTGTCGCGTCACCACATTCAGGATCTCTAATTTTATGCGCCAGTACTTTAAAATTATTATCTATAAGTATCTGTTTATATTCTTCGGTAGAAAGAGATGCATGGTATAAATCGTATCCACCATTATCACTCCAAACTTCATCGTATTCTGGTCCTGATGTAAAGATTAATAAACCATTGTGATTAACATAGGAAGCAAGCAACCTTAATGTCATTCTTTGATCATCATGAGGTAAATGGAATAAGCTATGCCAGGCAATAACTGCATGGAATAGTTCCTTCAAATCCAAAGTGCGCATATCTGCTAAAATCCATTTGTTCTTAGGAAATCGCTTTTTACATAAATCAATCATTTTACTACTGGCATCTATTCCGGTTACATCATAACCTTCAGTGATTAAAAACTGAGCTATAGGTTCTCCTGTACCACAGCCTACATCTAATATTTTGTCTTTAGGTTTAAGATATTTTTGAATAAAATTTAAATAAAATTTCTCCATATTCAGATCCTTACTACGGTTATCATCAAACCAGTAGATGATCTCATCATATACTTGATAAACTTTATCTTTATTCCTTTCCGTCATGTTAAACTCCTGCTGCAAATACTTCTTTTGAATGAATCAAAGTTTTACTGTTATCAATCGAATCATACATTGGCTTAACTGATACATCTTGTCAATCTGCAGAAAATTAAAATTGTCAAAGGCACTATTCATTAATAAGGTCGCGGAGTGAGTAGAGCGAACGAGGTACTTGAGGTAAAGAAACACTCATTGAACTAAGTCCCTACTTGTTACCTGTCCTTAAATGACTTGTTGAGGACCCTTGTCAAGCCGATCAATTAAAGCCAAATCGCGAACCAAGGCTCCTTTAAAACTATGGTACCCATCTGTATATTTGTATTCTCCGATTTGAACATGGGTTGGGAGGATAAGAAACTCCTTCTCATGAGGTACTGCAGATAACTCAGCAATATATTTACCTTTTAAATTGGTAATGGAGAATTGAACGTTACAACTAAAAGCTTTTGAGTTTTGAACGCTTGTACTGACAAAACCGGATAATTGAATTACACCATGTACAGCGGCTGCTTGAATTCGTTTATAATGTTCTTCCTTATCATAAAGTTGCTCCCCCCTATAACAAACAGGTATATTGCTATCAGGTGTTTTAGAAAGGCCACTGGCACACATAACAGTATGACAAATGACCGATCTAAGAATTGATGTGCTTGCAGTACTATAAGGGTATTTTTCCCTTAGCAAGGAGTTCATGCCTATATAGCCAGAACCCGTATAGCGATGAATAGCCGCCATTTCAGCAATAGTTAAATCAGGAAATTTTGATTGTAGTTTTTTACCCCAGCTTATAAAACCTGGATTGATTAGTTGTTCATATTGCGCATAATCTGATGCACTCAAGCTCAAATGACTTAAATCTGCGAACTTAAAAATGTCTGTTAAATTAAACTCTTCCCCAGTATCAAATCTTAATACATCTGAATTGTCTGAATGGATCATTTTAAAATTTGTAAGGGTAAGTAATTTATGAGTAAGTTCTTCCAGTTGCTTTGTTTGAATTGATTTCATAAGAGGGCCTTGCGTTAAGACATATTCCCCCTCGCTTAAGCCCTTTTCTAATTGAAATCCCACATCCCAACGGTCATCTTCCAAAATAAATTTAGAAGCAGTTTCCCTAATACTCTTAGAGATCGGCTCCTTACGAGCAAGTAATTGAGAGAATCGTTTCCAATTTCTTTGGCTCACTGCTTCATCGACATTGATCTGTTCTGTCTTAAAAAGCTTCACTCGATTCGTATCTGCAGTAGAAAAAAACCAAGAACCAGTTACAAGCTTGGTGATAAAACATAAAGGCCACAAAATCAAATCAAGTACCAGGCGAATGATGGTATTCTGGTGTGGAAATGATTCCAGGGCAAATTGACACAACCTGCCTTCTAACTGATCTTTATATTCTTGATCCTCTTTATATCTGCTTGATAATTCCTTATTGATTTTTTTAGCTTCCATGATAAATTGATCAATAGAGTCTTTGAATTTCGTATCAGAATATTTCGCATAGGCTTCAACTTTAAAAAAATTGAGAATTTTATCTAGTTGTTTCACCCTTTCTTCGACCACCTTTTCTGGAACCTGTATTTCATCAAAAATTTTATTGGTATAATCTTCCTTTATATCAATTTGGATGGGCTTAACCATATGAAACGCCGATAAAAAAGGATATATGTATTATATTAGTACATTAATTCCATTTTGTTATCAGCTTCATTGTGATTGGATTTTAAATCTTAAGAACCCCTTATAAATAAAGGATCATCAACCACCCTTACTTCCTTTTAATTCACAACACATTGGCTTATTTTTAATGTTAAAGGCACCATGGATAACGAGGTTAGAT
The DNA here is from genome assembly GCF_001467955.1 of Legionella quateirensis. Taxonomy (GTDB): domain Bacteria; phylum Pseudomonadota; class Gammaproteobacteria; order Legionellales; family Legionellaceae; genus Legionella; species Legionella quateirensis. Next base: position 197,688 of record NZ_LNYR01000012.1, read on the forward strand.
AGTACCTTCAAATCGATTAAAAATTGAATTTAATTAGATGATGTCATCGACATATTTAACATTGAGCGACGAGACACTTCTCCTGCTTCATTTCCATCTATAGGTAAGGCTCTCAGTTGTATTCCATCTTTGGATACAGTGACTGCAGGCGCTCGGTGAACTAAACCAATAGACTTATTGGCTTTGGTTGGATTAAACAGTTGATCTCCTTTTTTATAACAATAATCTGCTACTGCATGGCCATCCAGGTCAGGAGCAAATTGTTTTGTCTTAAAATCAACAACCATCATCTTACGATAACTGTTTTCAGCAGAGTAATTTTTCATGGCTTTTTCACCATAAAAACCCCATTGAGCTAGAAACTTATCAAAAGATCGTTCCCATGAATCATGTAAACCGCGTCCTAAAACAGCGTCATCAACAGGATTATTCTCTCGTCCTAATATAAAATCGACAATCTGTTGAAACCAGGAGCCTTGATGCTGTTCACGATAGGCATTTCTATGAGACTTTGGAGAGATTACAACTGAATAATTTCTCTTATCTTTAGGTAGGCTGAAAAATGCTTTACCGGTATCTAAATCCCAATTGGAACCCCAGGTTCCCATCTTGATAAAAGGCAGACAAAGTGTTGAAATAATTCGGGAAAAAATGTTATTACCCAGGGCACGATTGAAATAATCTCTTCCTACTTGGGCTGTGGATGCAAAGGTGCGCGAAGCATATAATCCACCCAAAGTTTGTTTTTGTTTCGGATCATCTACTTTAGGTAGTTGATGGAAATGAGCTGCTACATGGCTGGCAATACTTCCACCCAAAGAAACACCATGTAATACGATTTTAGAATGGGGTATTCCCTGATCCAGTAAGGATTGAACTTGGGCAATACCTGAATTAACCAGATCTTGTGCTATTTCTACCTGCCCTTCGCTGTTTAATATTCCCGGATAATTAAATTGAACTGCGGTAACAGGAACACCATCTTTGCCATAACTCAGCAGATCTTCGGCAACCTGTTGATAGTCCTGTTGAAAACTCCCGCTGTTCCCGTTGAAATAAACAATTGTAAGATGATCACGTTTATTCTCATCATTTACCAGGTCATTTGAAGCAACAACTGTTTCAAGTTCAATCGTAGTGTTACGAAGAGTCATTGAAACGGGTTGTTCTTTAAAACAAACAGTTCCATTATCTGATTGATAGATGGGATTATACTGTTTCAAGGCTTTATATTGTTTATGTTGAATAGTATCAATTTCGATGATGCCGGGGTCTTTCTCAAGATCATAAGTGGGTTTTTTCGAGCCGGCAGGAAAAATCAATGGGCCTAAGGTTTTGCCCAATACTGAAGACGGGATAGTTTTATAATGCTTGTTTTCACTGTTTGCCGAGTAAGCAATAACCTGACCAATTGCTCCGCCAATTAAACGAGTATCTAAAAGAAAATAACGCAGCAACCATTTTAGTTTGGAATCTGAGTTTTTAAAATCTTCCCAAGCTGATTTTTTAACTGTCGGTTTTGGTTTTAGCTCTGTAAATAAAGTGGCGATGTAGGCATGTTCCTGCTTTAAGGAAAGCTCCGTTATTTCTTGTTTTGGAGAGGTGATTTTTGTACTGTTTTCAGTTTCATTGTATTCGATATTTTCAAGATAAAATTTGTTTTTTTCCCTGGTCAGTTTAATTTCCTTATCAATGGTTTGGCCATTTTTATCTTTACTGTATCGAATTATGATGGTGTCATTGAATTGATACTGATCATAAATCGCCTGAAAGTCATTAAAAGTAAGTCGCATAGTTTTCCTCATTTATACTCAGGCACATTAAAATTGCTGAACATTATAACATCATAAAGACTATTATTACAGCAGAATGTTGCATGCTTCATATACCTCGCGATTTTGAGGAGTAGTTTATAGCGTGTAAATTCAACTGCACTTTTGAACTTCATAGTGTTTGGTCGTATCCTAATGTACTCTCTCTTTGAGTTTTATTTGTGCTCAAATTGATTGCTTAGGTGTTTATGTGTTAAAATTTGACCCAAATAATTCAAGGTGGTCTTATTTATATGGCAGACATTAAAGTACATGTATTAAATTTTCATAGTATTTGGACTCATATTGAGATTGTACTTGAAAATACTTCTACAGAGCCTCATACATATTATGGTGTTAATCGCTGGGAATCTCCTACGAAAAATTGGAGTGTAGCCGGACCAAAGGCTTATATTGCTCAGGCTGATTCCTCCTATACCTTTTATATTAAAGCTAATCCTGATGAAATAACTAAACGATGGCGAACTTACTGGGCTGAAACCTGGAATGAGGCCGGTATTTTAAGTAACAATTGCGCTGTGGCAGCACAATGGTTTTTAACTGAGTTTGCAGGTATTCCAAAACCCAGTTTGTCCAATCTAAGCTTAAACTTGCTGGCTTTTGGCATCATGTGGCCAAGTTTTATTCCCTGCCCTGTAACGCTTTCTGGACGTGTTATGTCCAATGTCAAATTTCATGTTGAGGCGAGAACTAATCCGGAAATTTCGGCTCAATACAGTTACCTGTTTTTATACACAAGCATTGTGCTTGCAACTCTGGTTTTTGCCGCATCAGTATTTGCTCTCGCTCTTGCTGCTTCAATTCTAAGTGGAGGGATTGCTGTTGCAGTAATAGCTGGTTGTGGTATCGCTGGCGCTGCAAGTTCTTATGGATTTTTTAAAGCCTATAATCTCTTATCTGCAAAAAATAGTGCAGAGGAATTTTATAACACACAGAAACAATCTGTGGTTGAGGACGAGTTATTGGCGAGTGATGTAGAACACAGTTATTAAGTTACAGATTTTGTTTTCAATTTAACCTTAATCCGTTCCGGCTGAGGAGTTATACGCTCGGCTCGTTTCGAAGACTTGTTACGTAGCCTTCTTGAGGGCTTAAACCCCTCCTCTGCCCGAACGGATAGAGGAGAATCACTTACAAGCGTGAACTGAATCGATCAGGCAAATGAATGTGACGAAGAGGCTCTGTGTTCTTCCTCATGCTCTTCATCTAACGCAACTTTAACTATGGCAGAATGAGGCAATGGATCAAGAATGTGGGGGAATAGAGCCAGGCGCTGATTTTTTTCCAGACAATTTTCTTCCAGATTCAGTTTAGCTGCTACCTGAAGATCGGCTGTTATACCACTTTCATGTGAATCATTAAATCCTGCCAGGATTCCTCCATGCCATAAGCCCGCTACACCCTGCGCTGTATGCAATGCCTGTTGGGCGTCATAATATTCGATACCCATTTTAGGATGATGATAATGAACTTCTTTAAGCACATTCTTGGGCATAGGCTGGCCAGGTAAAACCCAGGTTTTCATCACAGGTACTTCCCCTGCTTCAAATTTCCAGGGTTTACACATGGTGTTTGCAGATTGAGTTCCATCGTATCGACTATGAACAACAGTATTGTATGGTGATTTGTATGCAGGATCTTGATGAAATACTACAGTAGTATCATAATAATATACATTATTCAGTTTTTCTTTTAATACCTTTATCGCATCATCCTGAATATCGGCCAGAAGCTCTTTGGTAACATAGGCCGGTGTGGTGATTATGACATCATCATAGACTATGGCTTGTCCACTTTCATCCATGACTAAGGTATCATCTTTTTTTAATAAATTATATTTTGTTTTTCCATCAACAAGGATTGGCACTAATTTTTTAATCCCTGTATTTAAATTAATTTGGGTATTTGTACATTCAGCTGCCATTTTTTCAATATAAGTGCTTAATCCTTCAGGAGCGTCAAACCAATCTTTTCCTGCAGCTAAGTAGTTCATCGCATAGTGAGCACAGAATTTTTTTATCATTTCGATTGGCACACCCCATCCTGATGCGACTAAAGGATATAGAAATTCATCAACAAAATCTTCTCGATGGGTAATAAAGTCCGCGCATTCCTTTTTGAAGATTTCTACAAACTCCTCGAGGGTCATTACCTGATCTGAATTAAGTATTTTTTGTTTTGCGTCATTGATGAGATCATTCATATTGAGCAGGTTATACATCTCAGTCAATATCGTATCTACTGATACACGAGTTTGATCTTGTTTTCGTTTAATTTTAAATAAACCGCATACTGAAAAGCTGCAAGAAGAAGGTTTGCTTTTGTCTTTGCCACCAGAGGTATGATATACAGGTGGAAGAATGACATGATCCTTTTTCTTTAAATCGTCAAAATCCATATTGAGTTCGAAGGGATCTAACTTAACGTTCAGATGTTTAAATAATTGATGTACATTAGGGTATAAAGTGGGTGGTCCAATAAATTCTGCCCCGCCTTCGAGATTCACATTGTTAAGTTTGATACTATGAATATGACCACCGAGTCGATCAGCTTCCTCAAATACAGTTACCTTGAATTCATTTTGATTCTCTAAAGCCCAGGCGGCTGTAAGTCCAGTTCCTGCTCCGATTACAGCAATATTTCTTTGGTTTAAAGGTCCGTGTTTAGGCATATACAAATTCCATTTCATAAAACATGAAATAGTAAACTAAACGCTTAAAGCATAAATGTAAATATATTCTTGTTAATTATTTGGATGTTTCAATAGCGCAACGAGGCTCTCAAGCGCTGAGGATTTTGTAGCGCATTTAATGCCAGAGTGATAGATGGCATGATGAGATCAGCAGATAATAGAGCATCTGCAGCACAACCTTCTTCTCCCATGATTGCTATACCGAGTATCGATTCTTTTAAAATAAAAGCATCATTTCTTCCGTTACCAATAGCAACTGTTTCTTTAGGGTTAAGTTGATGCAGGTATTCACGTTTAGTAATGGCCTGATTTTCAGCCGGGGTAATGGTTAATGTGCAGTTGATATGTTCCAGTTCGGCTTTAGCTGTACCATGGCCGTCACCAGTGATGATATGCAATTCCAGATGTTTTGATAAGCAATTGAGTGGTTCAGAAATGCCTTGAATTAATTTACCATCAACAGCCAGAGTCCCATTAAAATCAATTAATGCATAGTTTAAACAAAAATCACCAAATCCTGGAATATCAATAGTTAACATGGTTATCTCGCTTTCGTTTTAATGGGTATTTAACAAATGAGCAAGTTCTTTAAAATCCTGTGCGATAATATCTGCATGAGCCAATTGATTCTTGTTAAGCGTTGTGAGTAAACCTGCAACCAGCATTCCACCCGCTTTGGCGGCTGTGACACCGTGTTCCGAATCTTCTATTACAAGACAGTTTTTGGGATTTGATTGCAGACGATGTGCGGTTAATAAATAACCTTCTGGTGACGGTTTGCCCAAAGTTACATCCTCACAACTGACTATGGTTTTAAAATACGGAGTCAGGCGACCTGAATGAATTTTTTCCAGAATTTTTAATATTGAATAACGATTGGAACCGCTACAGATACCAATTTTTTCATATTGTTTTGCTACGCTGATTAAAAACCAATCCAGATCCGGAGTCATTGGCAATTGCTCGCTTCTTTCTATTAGCTCATTGTAAATGGTGACCTTGAGGTCAATCCATCGACTGATTTGAGTTGATGAGAATTCAACACCTTTATCATTCAGTATCTTGGGAAAGACGCTGATATCGCTTAATCCAAGGTAATAGGTCCTATATTCTTCATAATCAAGACTAATACCTAATTGATTTAATACTTGGACTAATGCTTCAAAATGTAAGGGTTCACTGTCAAGAATCACACCGTCAAAGTCAAAAATTACCGTATCAATCACTATTTTACCCCTGCGCATTAAATTGATTAAATACACTCATCGAATGGTTTTACTCCAGATCATTACGAATACTTCAAACCATTTGGTACTTAGGATAGTTCATTTTATTTTAGACAACTATTCGCGAAAATGCTCACGAATTAGAGCTTTTAGCTCCTGGTAAACAAAAATTAAACTGTCACAAGTTATTAAATGACACAGGGTTTACTATAGTTAGAGTAGTATGAATCTGATAAGAGTATCTATGTTTGATATCAATCAATTGCTAATGGTCGTAATCGCGGGGTTATTGTTATGGATTGGAAATTCCTATATTCCACTACCGGCTTTAATCAATCTACTTTATAACATGTTCCTTTTAGTGGTGTTGGTACTCTATATCATGCAGTTTTTAGGTGTTGTTAAAGAGGTTCTCCCTTCACCAAAGATATTCAAATAAATCGGAATTTCCTGGGACACTGGCCTTAGCCAGCAATCCCGGAGTTTAATGATTAAGCTAATTTTGAGTATAAGGCAATAGAGTTTCCTTCAGTATCCTGAATTATTGCTCTATGTCCATAGGTCCCAATTTGTTCTTTAGGGCTTAATAAGGTACCGCCATTTTGTTGTGCTGCTTCTATGGTTTTATCTAGCCTGCCTTCAACGTTCAAATAGATCAGTGGACCATTGAGTGACGGTTTTCTGTCTTGCATCACCGCCAGACATCCTGAAACATTGTCCTGCACATGAGGTAAAAGGCCAAATTCAAATCCATGCTCAGAAATTTTCTGAACTGACGGGCCAAGTAATGCGGTATAAAAACTAATAGAACGATCCAAATCAAGAACCGGTATATCAACCCAACAAATTGTATTCGAATAACTCATAAAGCACCATTTAAATTAAAAAATTGGCATCATAAATTATAAAGATGATAATGAATATAGGTTTTAAAAGATTATATTTTCTATATTCTGACAATTTGATTAATAGTTTTGCTTGTTGAAAAACAGAGTTCAATCCTTTATTGTGCATTGATGATTATAAGGTTCTGATAATCTTGAATAGTACTGAGAATAAGGGAGTATACATGAAAGAAAGCAAGTCAAAAGTATTCAATTTAAGTGATTATAAAATTCTCGATTATTTGGTGAAGCATGTGGACTTGGAAATCAATCTATCCAAAGATCCCGTGCAAACGCAAGCATCCATTACGGTTTTACCCAATTCTGAATTGGAATCTCATTCGAAAGATTTGATTCTGGATGGGGAAAACATGCAGTTAACTTCAATTTTGCTCAATGGAAACGTACTTGAAGAATCGCAATATGAGTTAACAGAACATTCTCTAATCATCAAGAATGTGCCTCAGGGTGAACCTTTTATACTGACTACCACTACTCTTCTTGGTGAAAATACAGATTTATTTGGTTTATACAAAACAGAGGGAACTGTACTTGTAAAGGCTGAGACGGAAGGCTTACGTCGTTTACTGTATTGCAATGACCGCCCCGACAATTTGGCAACTTATAAAACCACAATCATAGCAAAAGAGCAGGATTATCCTGTCTTATTATGCAATGGTAAAGTGATTGGTCGAGTTCAATTGTCTGATGGTCTTCATTCAGTAACCTGGATGGATGACGTGCCTAAACCCAGCTATTTATTTGCTATGGTTGCAGGTAATTTGCAACGATCAGAAGCCCATTTTAGAACCCGATCTGGTCGTGATTTGCCTATTGTATTTTATGTCCCGCCTGCGGCAACTGAAAAGTGCGCTTTTGCCAAAGAAGTTCTTGCTGCTGCAATGGCCTGGGATGAGAGAACGTATAATCTGGAATGTGATCTACACCAACATATGGTTGCCGGCGTCGATAAGTACGCTTCTGGTGCTTCAGAACCAACAGGTTTGAATTTATTTAATACCGCCAATTTATTCGCCAGACCGGAAAGTACAACTGATTTAGGGATATTAAGGGTACTTGAAGTTGTAGCACATGAATTTTTTCATTATTGGTCAGGTGATCGGGTAACCATTAGAGACTGGTTTAACTTGTCCTTCAAGGAAGGCTTAACTACATTTAGAGCCGCTATGTTTCGTGAAGAGCTACTAGGTACCGACTTGGTCAGGCTTCTTGATGGTAAAAATCTGGATTTACGTGCGCCCAGACAAAGTTCCTATACTGCAGTCAGAAGCTTATATACTGCGGCTGCTTATGAGAAAAGTGCCGATATATTTCGAATGATGATGCTTACCTTGGGTAAAGAATTGTTTTATAAAGGCATGACCGAGTTTCTTAAAACTCACGATGGTAAAGCCGTGACTCTTGAGAATATGCTCGAGTCATTAACCAATACCAGTGGAGTGAATGTACATCCATTTTTATCCTGGTTTACTGAGCCCGGTATCCCTGAATTGAATGTTATGGATGCATACAATCAGGATACAAAAACCTATACCTTAAAAGTCAAAACTATCGATGGCAAGGCAAGACCCATACCCTTGATTATGGGATTATTAGATCATTCAGGCAAAGAACTTAAGGGCGATACGCTGTTAATGATCGATCAGCCTGAAATGGAATTTACATTTAATGACGTTGAATCTCGTCCTGTCCCCTCCCTATTACGCAGTTTTTCCGCCCCGGTCTATCTGAATTATCCGTACTCGCAACACGAATTATTAGTACTAATGCAACACGATACGAATATTTATAATCGATGTGAAGCAGCAAAATCAGTCGTAATCCAGATGATTAAAGATTTTTGTGCGGATAAGCCTTTAAACTGTACACCACAATTTATTAATAGTTATCGTGCTGTATTAGCAGATAAATCACTCAATGAATGGCTGCAAGCTGAACTTTTGACATTGCCTTCTGAAGAGGATTTGGCACTTGAATTTGCCAAACCTGATTTTGATAAAATAGCAGAAGGTCGTCAATTGATTCAGAAAGCCCTCGCCCAGGAATTACAAGCAGATTTATTTAAGTGTTATAATGAACTGCAATTGCAAGAGCCAGCCTCGTCACCTCAATTTTCTATTTTTGATATAAAAGACGCGGGTTGTCGTCGTTTAAAAGAAGTATGCAGTTCCTATTTTCAATTTATAGACTCAAAACAAACGGAGCAGTATTTAGAACTGCAATTTAGAGGTTCGCTAAAAATTAATATGACTGAAACTTATTCAGCACTGAAACTGTTATGTGAGATGGATTCTAGTAAAGTCGATGGATTATTAAAGGATTATTATCAGCACTGGAAAAACGATGCAACTGCAGTAAATTATTGGTTTACCATTCAGGCATCCACTCATTCTCCTAGTGTTGTTCAACGAGTCGAAGAATTAACTCATCACCCTGCTTTTGATTTATCGAATCCGAATAAGGTATATGCATTGCTTCGATCCTTTATTAAAAATCCGTATGGATTTCACGCGAAATCAGGTCAGGGGTATCAACTGATAGCCGATAAAATTCTACTCTTGGATAAAATTAACCCCACATTAGCTGCCGGTTTGACAGAAAATTTCGTAAATTGGGAGAAATTTGACGAGTCGCGACAAAACTTGATGTTGCTTCATTTAAAGCAAATATATTCTAATGCGGTATCTGATGATGTGAGAAATGCAGCAAAAAAGGGGTTGGACAAAGTAAGGGATAAACCGCCTTTGCCAATTCATTTAACAATTCTCGGTGGAACATCAATTGGAGAGACGTCGCAGGCTGTTCATGAACAAGAGGCAGTTCAAGGATATGTACAATAAGTTTAAATTTAGTATATTAGTTTCAATCTGATAGTGTTGATAATTTCGCTATCGAAGCGTCTTCAGTTGTACCGTGCTGTATGTATAAAATAGCCTTCTCCCTTCGGGCTGAGGGATCTTCACCTTTTTTTAACCATTAACATAATGTATCCCACGCGAGGAAATCCCATGCCTCGCGTTGTATGTCTCCTAAATTAATCAGTACCTCTATTTTTTTTCTAATAATCCGGCACCCTAAATAGAAAAAAGAAAGAACTCTCCTATGTCGATAGGTATTCGCTTGAAACTTATAATGTAATTTTTCTTTTTCTGCAGCATAACCCACAATCCAAGCAATGAAACTGGCCAATGCCGCAAGCATTAACCAAACGATATAACGCGCCGTAATAACAGTTTTATTTTCTTCGAAACTAAATCCAAACTCTGTACTTTTAGTATCCCTAAAACTACCCTCAATTGTCATTCTTCGTTTATATATCTTAACCACCCTTTGTGCTGCTGAAAAACTGTTCAATGATGAAGCTAATAACCAAGGTTCTCGATAGCTTCTTGAATGATTTTTAGAGTCCTTATGGTGATCAACTTGCTTAGTCTTTGTCTGCTTCTTTCTACCTTTAAGTCTATGAGTGTAGATATAGCAATGGGATCTTAAAGGATTTTTCTTTGCAAAAGTAAGCAGGCCTAGATATTTAGGAGTAATACTGGCTTTATTGAATAAATTCTTTATCGGTACAAATTTGCTACCATCATCATAAGTGATACAGCCACGAATACGCCCAACATAATCTCATCCTAAAGCTAAGACCGCTTTAAACCATGGATTTTTGAAGCCAGCATCTGTGACAATATAGGGAGAACATCTTTCAGGCAAAATAGACTTTAGTGCATTTAAGAAAACTCGATGTACACCTGCATTACTTTCCTTCTTCTTAGGATGGACCTCTTCATATAATGTAAGACTGCGTCCTTCTGCGATCAAAGACGCTCTCAATGCACACTGTTCCCCATCTTCTGCTAAAAGTTTGCTATTAGGGATATTAGTCCAATCTACTACAATAATTGGACGACCTTGGCTCCCAATAAGGCTATGAGTTATTGCTTTGTAGAGCACTATCGATTGGTGTTGATAGTACCGATTCGCCAATAACTTATTGACCCGATTAATACCTGAACGTTCTTGACCAGGTGTTTCTAATTCCCTCCCCAACTGGGTCAATCTCAATTTTTTTGATTTAATAATGGCCGTTATAACGGGTATTAATGATGTAATTCGAGTTTTGTGAATTGTAGTATCTAATAATTGATGTAAAATCATATCGACATGCATAGTTAAGCTTCTTCTTATTGAACTTCAGAAATCCAATTAGATCACGTAGCGTTATGCATGTCACTTATTTTAGACCACTCCAGTCCTTATCTTCATAATCATTTGCTCAAAAAAAGGTGACTATCCCTCAGCCCTGAGGGAGAAGGTGCCGTCAGGCGGATGAGGGGATCTTAAATTGATAAAAAATTCCATCTGGGCTTGTCGTCAGGGTTAAAGTGGGATTAATTTACAGAGTTCATTTCTTTATCTAGAATTGATTTATACCTATTGAGTATGGACATCAATAAATGGATATTGCCTCGCTCAGAACATTTTATGCTGTATCTCAATTACAATCCTACACACGAGCAGCAAAACAACTCCATATTACCCCATCAGCAGTAAGCAAGCGTATATCCAGATTGGAAATGGAAGTTGGTGCCAGTTTGTTTAACCAAATTGGACAGACTGCCAGACTTACTGAAGCTGGAAAATTATTATTACCCTTTGCCAACACGATCATTGTGGCGTCAACTGATGCAATTAAATCAATTAAAGAAATAGGTGACAAAGCGATAGGTACCATTATTTTGGGTGTTACTTTTTTTGCTGGCTTGTATCGACTACCCAAGATACTTAAAGCATTCTTGATAAAATATCCTGAAGTAAATTTTGATGTTCGGTTTCAATTTCCTGCAGATTTATATTTAGAGATTGAAAAGACTAATCTTGATTTTGGTATTTGTACTTTGATTCCTTTGCTTCCGCCACATGTGCGTACGCTAGAGCTATGGAAAGAAGACATGCAGGTTTTTGTTTCAACTTCTCATCCGCTTGCACAGTATGGTCAATTGACCACTGAAATTCTTGCCAGGTATCCAGCCATTTTACCCGAGCCAGGTTATGCAATTCGAGATTCAGTAGAGCATTTATTTGTTGAAGCAAATAATAATTTAATTGTAAAAATGGATATGAATAATTTGGAAGTAATAAAGGAGTTATTGTTGTTAGGATTAGGATGGGGTGTATTGCCAACTGATTTTTCTTCTCCCGAATTGATCGCGTTGAATGTTCCTGGATTCCCTGTTTGTCATACGTATTACCTCGTTTATCACAAAGGAAAAAAAATCACTAAAACGGAACAAAAATTTATCGAATTTTCCACTCAGTTTGATTTTTCACTACAGATTAAATCTTAAGAAAATATGTATTAATAGACTTCTCTAAGACTATCTCTTAGCGAAATTTCAATTATGGTTTAATTGTGTTGTTCCAATTGTTCACTTTGAAATGAATATTATTCCCTGATTTTTAACCATGTGTTAAGCGACAATAAAATATACTGAAACTGTTATAGAAAGTATATGAACAATCAGACCAGGAGTATGTGATGCGTAACCCAATTAATCAGACTGAGATGAATTCACAGTTAGAGGCTCTTAATGAGTTATTAACAAACGAAGATAAAATCAAGATTCAAAAAGTAACAATGGAGTTTATAGAAAAAAGTAATAAAATAATGGATAAAGAAGGAATTTCTGAAGAGCGGATTGCTGAAGAGCACGCACGAGAAGAAAGTAAATTATTTAAAAAAATCAAAGAAGTATTAATTGATTCTAAAAATAAAGAAAAGATTCTGTCCAAGTTTAATGCGGTTATGGATGCTGTCGTGGCGGTATTATGTTTTGCTTTATTTTTAACCTTATTTCCAGCACTAATAGCCAGTTTTGTTGCTGTAGCTATGGTACACCCGATTTTGATGATTCCTGCAGCCCCCTTCCTTCTTACTCTCTTCATCAGTGCTGCTACTCTTGTGGCTAAGGGGCTACGTACGGATAACTATCAAAGTACAGAAGAGTATGATCAGGAACAGTCTGATTTAGACGCTAAAATTGATAATGGTACACTTGCGTATACACAACTTTATAGTTTTTTTAAATCTGAAAAAGCTTCAACTGATAAAGAATATGCTTCTGAACTAGATGATGTGTACGAGCAAAATCAGGTAACGGTCCAATAATCGATATGATAATTAAGAAGGATTTTAACCATCATGGGTTAAAATCCTTTATTTGGCATTCAATTTGTAGTGGTACTTGTTGTTGATGTACCTGTCTGTTCTTCCTTTACATTACCCGAACAATCTCCAGCGATGGTATCAATGGATTGATCATATTCTTTATCAGTTATAGTTTCTGATTTTTTGATGAGTTCCATCAGTTTAGGTTGGGCGCACTCGCAGTAAGAGGTGGTAAACTTTTTATCTTCTTCAGTTTGTTTGGGATAAATTAAACTCCATTTATCCTGACAATATTCGGTGAGGTCAGCTGCTTTGGCATCTGATAGACCAATCTCTTCTTCCAATGAATCCATTGCATCATGGAGTAAGGTACGTGACAAACAGAGTTGAATGGCTTTTTTTATTGCTTCTTGATTGTCAAGAGGTTGCGTGGATGCACAAGCACAATATTTTTCGCCGAAATTTTTATAATCTACTTTATCAGTCGCCTGTTCACCTTTAGACATCCAGGAATTGATACAAACAGATTGAAAAGAACTGTTGGGTTGAGTTGTACTGTCGGAATAAGCTGATATTGAGAACAGCCCAACAGTAACGGCAATCAACATTGGTTTTAATGAAAAAGCACTCATTATTTGTCACTCCATTGATTAGATTGTGTCGATTTAGTACTTGTTAGTTTTTCATGTGCAAAACACAGAAATGATATCAGCAGTAGCATAACTCATGTCCTTTAAGTTAGCTACTGAATGAAATGAACTGGTACGCTAATTAACTCCCTTTATTTGGTGCTATCGTTGGAAGATTCTGATCAATTTCTTCCTTAGACTTCTCGATAAACGATTGGCCTTTGGACTGCCAGAATTTTGGTGAGTTACCTGTCACCGCTGAAAAGATTGCCAAAACAGCCAGACCAGGTAATATTCCCGTGAGAATTATGCCTAATACAGCTGCTGTATTTGTAATATATCTTTGCCATTTAGGATCCTTATGTTTTTTAATGTCCTCATTAGCATCATTTAATTTAGTATAAAACTCGACAACTTTTTCGCTGGGTTTTTTAACCGATTTATCATTAAGATTCTCATATAACCCGCTAACAATATCAAATTTTTTCTTCAGAATTGAGGTCGACTCATTATCAGGCCATACGTCTATTTTATGAATATCTTCAATCACATTCGATAGGTTTTGTTTGTTAATTACGAGGTCTGGATTAACCGTATGCTTAATTTCTGTAGCAAGATGGATTAGATAGTCCTGAGTTAAGGGGATGAGCTTGGTTTTAACCAATAATTGACATTGTAATTCAGTATCATTATTTAATATTTCTTTAAGACGGATATTTTCATTTTCTGATGCATGGACATCTCTAAATGCTCTTTGAGCTTGTTCCTGTAATTTTTTTCCAAGTTGTACATTCTCTGATGACAGGTTTGAAATATTGGCTCGAAGAACTTCATTCTCTCTGTTTATAGTTGAATTCTCTCGTTCTAGTGAGCTTTGAGCTGAATGCAACTCGATAACGCTCTCTTCCAGGATTTTATTCTGTTCTGTCAGATCACGTAATTGTGATTGAAGTTCTTCAATTGTTGAATTAAGTCGAGCAATTTCAATGTTTGCTGGATTTATTGCCCCTAATCCAATAGCAAGACCTTCAATCTGAGCATATAAATCACTATTATTTAAGAATAATGGCTTAATGTCTTTATGAAGATCCAATCCCTCTTTTATAATGTATTGTGCAACCAATTGAATTAAATGATCTCTTTGCTCCTCGAGTTCATTTTCCCAACTGCTGTAATCCAAGTCATTATTTAATGCTTTAAAATCTGGTAGCCCTTTTCTGAATTGCTCCAGATGCTGATGCACTCTAATCACTTCAGCCATCATATTTTCAATATCATAATTAATGCTGTCATCAAGAGCTTCATTCATTACCATGTTAACCCATTCAAGAGAGTTTTGAGTTGGATCTGTCTGATGTTCTAATTCCAGACTACCAGCAAACTCCTTATACGAAAGAAGCTCTTGTTCAATAAACGATCTGAGCACTTGAGGGTTATGATTGTGTGCGCTCAATTCCTCTATTGCCCCCAGGGTCTGTTTTAACTTATTATCGAGTTGATATTCATTAATATTGGTCCCATCAGATTGTTCATTTAAATGGGTACTAATTTCCTGAATTTTATTTTGTAGTACTGTAAAAAATTCATTCCTCTTCAATTTTACAGCAATACCTTTATAATCTTCTGTTAATGATTTTTGTTTCGTCTTCAGCGTTGATTCAAGACTTGTATTTAATACCTCATTGATTTTTTGCGCCAATTGGTTGCCAGGATCTTTTGCCAACTCTTTAAACTCAACAAATGCTTTTTGAACTGCATAATACAGAGCCTCCCTTTCGCTGGGATCAGTAAATTCATCCTGCAAATAAGGTCTTCTCACCTCTTCGATTAACATTCCTAATCCATCTAATAGAAGTCCAAATCCTTCTTTTGTATCAAGTGTGGCTACAAATTTATCCAATACTACAGAAGAGGACATATTTTCAGATGCAACAGGTTTATCTTTTAAATCACTCAGCGCCTTTTTATGCCGGCACAGACTGGCAAATCGATCTACAGATTGATTGATTGTTTCACTTAAAGGCAAATCCTCTCTTAGACCTAACTCTTGATTCAGATGAATACGCGCATGTTCGTAATTTAAAAAATGTCCACCGGGTACTGCTGGTACGATGGATTCAAGATAAGTATCATTATGAGCTTGATAATGTACTATACGTTGATCCAGGACATTCCAGATACGTTTGATAAAAGCTTGTTCCTGTCCTAAAGTGGGATAAGCTGTGGTATTAAAATGACGGTATGCTTCCCTATTCTCAATGATATCGTTATACAATCGGTAGTATAATAATTGAACCTTTTTTTCAAAGTCGGGTGCATCTTTACCTTCCGGAAATAACTGTGAAATTAAGTGTGCAAAAGGATCATCTGGATTTTCGACTGGGCTAAGTGCGACATCGTGCCTTTTTAGAAAATCAATAATTTTGATTAATACCAGTTCCTGGACGTGATCAGTAGATCCATTGGGTACGATTCTTCTTTGTTGATCAGAAAGGTTTCCTGAACCGGTTCCATGATGACCTGGCAAACTATGGAGCGTAAATTTCGTCTCAGAAGAGGCACACTTCGGGACAATAGGCTTAAAGCATCGTGTTCTTTCATTTTCATAAGTATATTGCTCATATTCTGAAACAATCTTTGGAACTGTGTAGAATCGTGGATCTCGCCAGGCAAGGCTTGATGCATGAGTGATAACCATAAAATTTCCACCGGGAACCGGATCGATATTCAATATGGATAATTTCACTTTACCGATATGCTCAGCAACTTTATCAAGATCGATTTCTGATAAAGCAGCTTTGTGTTGCCCGTTCATTGCTGCTTTAGTATATTTACATACACTGTTATTTAATTGAGACTTGTCATAACCAGGACTTGATAGCAACGTTTGAATACGTTCCAGTTCATGAGCTACAAGAATCGCTTCAACAGCGCCGCGGCTATGCGCTATAATACTAATATTTTCTTCGCCACGACTCACTGCTTCCAGTATCGCTTGTACACCACGAGCAATTCTATCACCTACTTCTTGCCCCAATGTAGTTGGTCCATTTATAACTGCGACATTAGTATTTCTGAATTGTGTAACATCGTCTTGTTTTAATGGATCACCATGAATCATAGTTGATACATAACTTAATGTTTCTGCTTTATCGTAAGCATTTTCAACATGACCTGGAGAATAAGCAGTATCTGTACCTAATAAGGTTAAAGTAAAAGTCATTGCATTCTCTGTTTTCTTCGTGTTCCTTTAGTATATTATATGATCATTAAGGGAGTGTTAAATGAGACAACAACAGTGTAAGAAAACAAATTGGTTCCAAAATTCGTGTTTTTTTGGACTTGTGCTCTATTACCGTTACTTATGGTTATTTATGGTGCGACAAGAAAAAGCTACTGAACTTTATTAGGGTCTGTTGACAATTTATTTTTCAATTACCCGCAAACCCCTACGTACCGCGGCTTGCCCGCGGTATCAAGAGATCTTCTGGATGGCGCGGACAATCCCCGCCACGTAGGGGTTATAGAGCTGTTGAAAACAGTCCCTGGTTCCAACAGCTTTTAGTCTGAAGAGTATAGAGAAGAGTACTATTTTATTTAACTGATATTGGCAAATAGTCTAACTTGTCTGCTACTTGATGTGAGTATTCATCGCCTTGTGATCTGGTAAAGAATAGAGGCGATTTACCCGTATAGCTGGAATACGCTGCGAGTGCAATCAGCCCTGGAATTATTCCTGTACAGATTATTCCAATACTTACCATGCAATTTTTGAAAAACTGCGTCCATTCTGAATCGCGATGCTGTTTTAATTGCGCGTTATTACTTTTTAACGTTTGTGCAAATTGTGTAATTCGTTCACTTGGTAATGGAATAGATTCCTTATCTTCCAATTGATTTAAAAGATTTTTAGAAATAGTGAATTTTTTCCCGATCATCAGGTATTTTTGCTTGTCTGATTCATTACCAGAGAGTTCTGGCAAATTATCATATGAGGTTTTGTCTTTAATCGATGGATTAAGTTTCTGTGCTTCTTTAAGCAGGTGATCAAGATACCCTTTAGTTAAAGGTATTAACTTTGTTTCGATAAGTTGCATACAGGAAATTTCTTTTGGAGAAATTAATTGCTGGAATAATCGCTCTTGAGCTCTGAATTGCTTATTGTGTTCTTCTACAATGTGCTGGTTTCTCTGAGCTTGATTTTGCTGAATGTTCAGAAGCTCAGCCGTAAAACTTTGTTTAATGCGCTCTAATTCTGTAGCCAGTTGAATTTGATTTGCTCTGTCCTCTGCAATTTGCTGAATTAATCGAAGTTGTTCTTTTTTTAACTCCGTAACTTCACGGGTATTGGCAATTTTATTTTCCAATAACTGAGCATTTAGCTGTTCTAAAGCAGCTTGGCTGTCACTAAGTTGTTGGGTTAATTGGAGTTGTTTTTGCTTGAGTTCGCCTACCTCATGCTCATTGGCATTTTTATTTTCGGATAACTGAGCAGTCAATTGTTGCAAAGCCAACTGGCTTTGGGACAGTTGTGACGTTAACAGCTGTTGTTGCTGTTTTAGTTGTTCGTTTTCAGCACTGCGCTCTTCTTTATTTTGGCTGTATTCTTCGTTCAGTCGTTCCAGAGCTGCTTGGCTGTCAGCCAGTTGTTGGGTTAATTGGTGTTGTTTTTGCTTGAGATCGCCTACCTCATGCTCATTGGCACTTTTATTTTCGGATAACTGAGTAGTCAGGCGTTGCAGAGTCAGCTGGCTTTCAGACAGTTGTTCTCTTAATTCCTGTTGCTGTTTTATTAATTGTTCTGTTTCAGCACTACGTTCTTCTTTATTTTGGCTGTATTCTTCGTTCAGTCGTTCCAGAGTTGCTTGGCTGTCAGCCAGTTGTTGGGTTAATTGGTGTTGTTTTTGCTTGAGCTCCCCTACCTCATGCTCATTGGCACTTTTATTTTCGGATAACAGCGCAGTCAGGCGTTGCAGAGTTAGCTGGCTTTCAGACAGTTGTTCTCTTAATTCCTGTTGCTGTTTTATTAATTGTTCTGTTTCAGCACTACGTTCTTCTTTATTTTGGTTGTATTCTTCGTTCAGTCGTTCCAGAGCAGCTTGGCTGTCAGCCAGTTGTTGGGTTAATTGGTGTTGTTTTTGCTTGAGATCGCCTACCTCATGCTCATTGGCACTTTT
>NZ_LNYR01000012.1:216324-372867 GCF_001467955.1 Legionella quateirensis
CAGCTGGCTTTCAGAAAGCTGTTCTCTTAATTCCTGTTGCTGTTTTTTTAATTGTTCGGTTTCAATGCTGTATTCTTTTTTAGTTCGAGTTGATTCCTCAGCTAATTGTTTCAAATGTGCATTGTTGAGAGTAATTATCTCGTTTAATTGTTGATAGTTACGATATAACTCATCTATATGCAGATTATGATTTTGTTGCGTTCTGGCTAATTGATCAATTACCTCGTTGCTTTCATTTAACTGTGATCTTAAAATTCTTAGATCTTTGATTAAATCAGCAACTTCGGGATTTATTCCTCCCAAAACTATTGCTTGAAGCTTCACTTTTTGAAAAAAATCATCTTTGATATTAACTGGTTTATTATGCAGATCCCAATTCTTCTTGATTAAAATATTAGCTGCAAGTTTGATTACTCTGTCTCTATGAGTGGAGAGAATATCAATATCTATATCAAGAGGCAGATCTCCTGATAGATGCTTGACATGATCAAATCCATTAATTAACGTATCAATATTGTCATACAGCTGATCCAGCTCGGTCAATGAAGAAGCATCATCTACAGTATCCAATTCAAAATACCGGTCAAGATTACATTCTTTATATAAAGTACACTCTAAAATTTGCGCTAAAGCCTGTCGTTTTTCTGGATTTTCACCATCTTGTAATGCTTCCAGTTGTTCATTTAAAACAGTCTTGATGTTAATTATTGTTACAGGTGAAACTTCTTTTAATGCTTTAGCTACTGATCTGATTATATAAGAGCGTTCACTCTCCTCAGAAGCAGCTAACTCTAGTTTTTCAAGGAACACCCTAACAGTTTCGTTAAATTGTGCATCTGGAACCAGATAATTTTTTAATCGATCATTAAGTTTGTTTGATTGATCAATAAGTGAGGCATGGTGTATTTGTACTGAATTTTTAAAACTGGAACGTAAGATCAGTTCACATTCACCAATTATTTTATTAATAACCGCATCCTGAGGTTGTCTTTTGAATTGCTGCAAGATAGCAAAAACTTTATCAATTTCAGCTAATAAATTAGTTTTCACTTCTAAAGATAGATGATTTCGTAAATATTTCTGACTAATCGTTTCTAAAAAAACGGAGATTGCCTCGAAAGTTGTTTTACGATCTGCTTCAGAATCTAATAAAGCTTGTGAGTGCAATGATAAACTACTCGACATATCTGCTGCTTTAGGTTCTAGAGCTTGAACATATCCCGTGAATATAGTACTAAGAACATATCCTAATTGAGTAATAAGTGCGTCGGGTTGATATTCATCACTATTCAGCTTAAATGCCATGTGTTTAAGCAAATATAAAAATGCATGTTCTTTATTAATAAATTGCCCACCTAATGATGGAGATAAAGAGTCTAAAGAAGTATAGTTGTGCCCATCGGCATGTACATATCGAGCACCAGAACTGGATGCTTCACTGCCCAGATACGCATAAGCTGTTCCAGCCAAAAATCGGTATGCTTTATCATTAAGCTGAATTTTTCTATACAGCTCCAGAATTAATTCGACTCGTTCTTGTTTCCCTGCCGAAAAAAATTCATTTGAAATTTCATCCAATGCCAGATGTTCCAGAGCTACAGGAGAAGTCACTCTATCAAAAAGACCGGTACTGCTGTTGATAAAATTAAGTAATTTGACAACCGTTAATTTTTGGACAAGGGAGGAATCATTGCAATTTTCATCCACTAAAATATCGTCAAACTGTTGGGTATATAGATTTCCACTCGCTGTACCATGATGTCCTGGTAAAATTAATGGTGTCTGACCATTGAATTTTATGGGAATAAAACATCGGGTACGTTCATCACGAAAAATTAATAACTCTGCATTGGTGCAAGGTGGTTTAATATAAAATCGCTCATCCCTCCAGGCGATAAATTTTCCGATACCTCGCCAGCTTCCTCCTGGGACTGGATCCATTAAAAACATATTGATTTTCGAAGATGATAATCTATCAGCCAGTTTTGTCCTTACCTCAATTGACTCATTCACTTCAGCAAAGAGCTTCTTCACAGCCTTTGAAGTATAAGTACACGGTGAGTTTGCCATTATTTGAAAAATGGTTTGAGATGGTTTTGTTTGAAGTTCTGTTTTTATTCGTTCTATTTCATGGGCTATTAGTATGGATTCTACAGCTCCACGGCTATGAGCGGATATTTGAATGTTTTTTTTCCCTTCAGCAAGGGCTTTGAGTATGAGAAAAACTCCCTGGGCTATTCGCTCGCCAACCTCGGAACCAAGAGTTGTAGGCCCATTCACTACATCTACTGATGGTGTGCTGAATGATAAAGGTTGAACCATACTAAGTTCAGGATCGTGTTCACCTAGCCTGTCAGCGACCACTCGTGCCATATAAGATAAGGTTTCGCCATTGACATAGGCTCTCTGTTCTTTAGGAACTACAGTATCTTTCGTAAGTTGATGCGGGTATGTAGGTATATGAGTATATACGGTATCTGTTCCCAGCATGAACAAAAAATAATCTGGATTTTGTGCTACTGGTTGTTCTAATAAAACTTGCAGTAGTGAGTGCAAATTATTATGTTTCGGCATGGAAAGCTCCACTTCTCAGGAGCCAACTCGAAAAAATTCCGTTATTAATCAGTTCTTTATAGTATGTGTTTTTAGTTAAAACACTGGAATAATCTGTACAATTTACTTATGATTTATTGCAGCAAATACTACAATTTTAAAAATCCGTTTGATTTTCGAAGCGGCATTAAGTCTAAAAAAAGTACAATTGTATGCTTTTTTCCCCGTACTGTCAATAACTGGTAAGGTGTGTTGTATCGTTGCTTTACTCTCGAATTAACCTGCATCATCAATAGAGTTTTCAAAACGTGTATCAGATCTAATCTGTATACTTGGATATAAGTTTCAAATACTCAGTTCAATCAAAAACAACGTGTTTCAAGAAAGAAGTCATGTTGTGCTGGTATTGATACTTTTTATAATGGTTGATTATGATGCAGTTTTGAAATGAGCTTATTTATCAATGAATTCACAACTCTATACACAAGGTTATCCACAGAATTTGTGGATAACACAATTTAAATAGTGAAGCTACAGCTCATATATAGCGTGATTCTACAACAAACATAGTTGCAAAAGCAGCGGTAGTTTAAGAAAATATGCTTGAATTATCCACAGGTTATAACAATGTGAATAAATTGAAAGTGGGGGAAAATTATAACAAATCTAATTTTAAATTACATTCTTAATTTGAGTTTTTTGAAATTGTATTAGTCATGGGGTGTTACAATCATTGGAACGAAAAGGTACTCTAAGTAATAATCATTAGGCCAGCTCTAGCTTCTCAGCGACATCGAGTGGTCACAATTGACCTTCTGCCACAACTTTAGGCAACATAAATGAAAAGTGTCCCAAGAAATTAATATGCTTCCGTCCTAATGGTGACAACCTTTGTTCATCTTCTTCATTTATCACCTCACCTTGTGCGCGTAAATAATCTACTGCAGCCTGCATGTACACTGTATTCCACAATACAATTCAATGCTTGCGTATTGATGCTTTGTTAACTTTGTGATTTGAACTATCGTTGAGCACACCATAATCGGCTTTAGAATCAATTCTCCAAAACCGAGCACCACCAACATCAACTGGATTAGACGCTGCACGTGCAAGGGGTAGAAGTGGGGGAAGAAAAAAAATTGCCTCTGATAATCCTAAAGTATTAACTGCTAAGCGCATGCATAAAAATCATGGGATGAGTATTGATGATATTTGTAAAACACTTAAAATATCGCGTGCCAGTTTTTATCAAGCATATGTTCCTTTAAATTTTTAATCATACGCACGAACCTCAAAGGAACATTGTTAGGAAGCATCACAACTTCATCAGAAACTGCCTTATAAGCTAATGTAGTGTATAGTTTAACTCCAGGAAGTGTTGCCATCATTTCTAGTTGAGTAAATCCATTTATATGTGCTTCGCGTTCACAATGTTTTAGAAGGGTACTTCCTAAACCCTGTCTGGCAAATTTGGGATGAATAAAAAAAGCTCTTATTTTTGCTGCATCTTTTAAGGGATCGAGATATTCTGGTTCTTCTCTGCCTGCAAATTGATTGCCTCCAAATAATGTTTTACGTTTACTCCATCCCCCACAACCAGCTATTTCTCCATCTTTTTCTATAACAAAATAAGTCATATCTTTAACCAATTCAGTGTCTACACCAAATACGTACTTAATTGCACCTTCGATTTCTTGATCTGAATAAATATCTCGGCTTAACTCCCTTGCAGAGACACTAATTAATTCACTTAAGACTTTAACATCATCAATATTTGCTAATCTTATGTTAATCATGATTTTCTCCAGGTTTTTAGGAGAAAAGAATGTAGCATAGAATTTAAATAAAAAAATTTCTTATTTATTTTATAAAAATTACTATTTATAATGTTTTATTTCTAATTTTGGTAATATATGAAAAAGAATATCAATCCTGATCAATTGAAATTGAATAATAAAAATCACGTCAACGAATTGTTAGATAAAACAGATAGAAAAATCCTAAATATCCTTCAAAAAGATAATCAAATTACAAATCAAGCACTTGCAGATAAAGTGGGCATATCAGCTCCTCCTTGTTTTAGGCGGGTAAAACGTTTGCGTGATGAAGGTATTATTCTTCATGACGTTTCTTTAGTTGATCCTTTTAAAGTGGGTAAGCCATTAATTGTCTTTGTAAATATTACTCTTGAAAAGCAAAGAGAAGATCTTTTGGCTCATTTCGAGCGAAAAATGTCCGCGGAACCTGAGGTAATGCAATGCTATTTTGTTTCTGGTGATACTGATTATTTACTCATTATTCATGTAAAAGATATGAACGATTATAATGAATTTGCAAGAAGGGTGTTTGCTAATGAGGCGAATATCAAACAGTTTCGAAGCAGTTTTTGTCTTAACCGAACAAAATACAATACTCAAGTCGTTTTATCAGAAGATTAGAAAGTTGTAGGGTATCAGCAGTCAACGACTACCTTAGAGTACTTTTTCGTTCAAAGGATTGTCACACCCCGTCATCCTTTCATATTATCAGAGAAAAACGCATTAACTGCTAAGGTTCTTTCTGAGGAGCATGGCATCTTCTACCCCGTTGTTATCTTTATAATAATCCTTTTTAATTTCAACGGTTTCAAAGCCTAAAGATTGATATAGGTGTATTGCAGTATAATTACTTGGCCTAACTTCCAGAACTACATTTTTTGTTTCTGTAAATTTTGACAAGGAATAAAGCACCGTTTGTAAGAGTTTGCGCCCCAATCCTTTTGACTGAAGTGGTTTAGCAATACAAAAATTTAATATATGACAACTATTGTTACTTATTCGGGAAATAATATATCCGCCAAGAATTGGACTATCTCCATTGTTTATTTCAAGCACGCGGCAATCATAGCCAACCAAAACACAGTCTCGTAATATATCTTTACTCCATGGAGCAATATGAACATTGGTTTCAATAGAATAAACATTGTCAATATCAGATTCTTTCATACGACGAATGTTAAGTATCATTCGATGCTCCCGGTGTTTTGCAGCTTTACATACAGATTATAGATAGTTTTCAAATAAGTTAATAAAATAATAGCTCAACACGTGGTTAATAACCTATTAAAATGAGCATCAATTATCAATAATAACTCATTTATAATGTGCTTTTTTGGTGCTCTGCGTCATTACGTTACTTTTAAACTGCAAGGGTATTTTGAATCAATTCAAATAAATTAATTTGAGAATGTTCTTAGTGCGAAATGCATTTAGTTAAGCGATGTACGGCGTCTACACAGCTTAACTAAAATCTTGATCTCCCTGCTTGATGAATAGACAAAATATCTCACATTGACCATTCATTTATCAGCTTTATTTTTGAAGCTTTTATCCTTATTACAATTTACTGATATTCTCCTAATTATTTCTTTTTTTTTTTGGGTAAATAAAGATCGGTAATCGTTCCTTCAAAAGCCTCAGCTGATTGAGCAATAGTTTCAGACAAAGTGGGATGAGGATGAATTGTCAATGCAATATCCTCAACATCGCAACACATTTCGATGGCTAATGCTGTTTCTGCAATAAGATCACCCGCATTGATACCTACTATGCCAGCACCTAGAATACGGTTTGTTTCAGGACAGAACAGAAGTTTGGTCATCCCTTCTTCACGTCCCATGCTTAATGCTCGACCACTTGCAGCCCAGGGGAATGTTGCTTTTTCGTAGTTAGTGCCTTTCTCTTTTGCTTCTTTTTCAGTTAAACCAACCCAGGCGAGTTCAGGATCAGTATAAGCAACACTGGCGATACATTTAGGTTCAAAATAATGTTTTTTACCGGCAATGACTTCAGCTGCTACTTTACCTTCCGGAATTGCTTTATGAGCCAACATAGGTTGACCTACAACATCACCAATGGCAAAAATATGCGGAACATTAGTTCTCAGTTGATTATCAACTTTAATAAATCCACGCTCATCAACGTGTACACCAGCTTTTTCAGCATTGATCGTACCACCATTAGGTTTTCGTCCAACAGAAACCAGGACTTGTTGGAAGCATAATGGTTTATCAGTAGCGTGCTCCCCTTCCATAGATACATAAATACCGTCTTTTTTGGCTTCAACAGCGGTTACTTTGGTTTTCAGCAGGAATTTAACTCCTTTTTTAACCATTCTCTTTTGTAATATATTAACCAAATCAGAATCAGCGCCAGGTATTAGCTGATCCATAAATTCAACAACGGTAACATCAACGCTAAGTGAAGAATAAACAGTTGCCATTTCCAGACCAATAATACCGCCGCCTAAAACCAACAGATTACCTTTGATATCAGCAAGTTCTAAAGCACCGGTTGAACTGAATATGCGTTTATCTTCTGGAATAAAGGGTAAATTAATTGATTCAGAGCCCACAGCAATAATGGCATTTTCAAAATCAACCTCAACTGGGCCGTCTTTAGTCTCAACAGTGACTTGGTGAGTTCCTGAGAATTTGCCAACGCCAGTCAATATGTCAACTTTACGTTGTTTGGAGAGGGCTTTTAAACCACCTGTCAGTTTTGATACAACAGAGTTTTTCCAGTTTACTAATTTTTTGTTATCCAGTTTCGGTTTTCCAAAATCAACGCCATGCTCTGCCATTTCATGAGCTTCGTCAACTACTTTTGCAATATGCAGGAGTGCTTTTGAAGGGATACAACCCACATTGAGACACACACCACCCAGTGAGTCAAATCGCTCAACCAGTACCACTTTTTTCCCCAAATCCGCAGCTCTAAAAGCCGCAGTATATCCACCTGGTCCACTGCCTAAAACCACGACATCAGTTTTAATTTTGTTAGCCATCATTAATGCCTCATATTGTAAATTATAGTTAAATTATCTCATAGATTCAGAGGAGAACTCTTCTAATATCAGATAAATTATCACATATATAACGAGTAAATCGTGCAGCTTCAGCACCATCAATTACTCTATGATCGTAAGATAAAGACAGAGGTAGCATTAATCTTGGCCTGAATTCTCCTTTATCATAAATCGGTTTAAATGAAGAACGCGATAATCCAAGAATCGCGACTTCCGGGCTATTTACTATGGGGGTAAATGAAGTACCACCAATACCTCCAAGACTGGAAATTGTAAAGCAGCCCCCAGACATATCTGCTGGCATCAACCCTTTATCTCGCGCCTTGCCGCTTAATCGTGCCATTTCAAGAGCAATATCACTAACTGTCAGCTGATCTACATTTTTAATAACCGGTACTACCAAACCATTATTAGTCTCGACAGCAATGCCTATATTGCAATATTTTTTATAAATTAACTGTTCGCCGCTAGCATCTAACGATGAATTAAATTGCGGGTAAGCGTGTAAGGCCCTGCTAACTACTTTGCAAACAAATGCTAATATTGTCAGTTTGTAACCCGGTTCTTTGATACGTTCAGATTCTGATTTTCTAAATTTTTCTAAATCAGTGATGTCTGCCTCATCAAACTGAGTGACATGCGGAATGGTTATCCAGGAGCGATGTACATTGGCACCTGTTAATCGTTTTATTTTATTCAGTGGCTTGGATTCTATGTCACCGAATTTACTAAAATCAATTATTGGATTTGCTGGAAAATTAAAAGTACTTGCAGTCGGCTGTTCATTCAAGCGAGTCTTTATATAATTTTGTATGTCTTCCTTGGTAATGCGAGTTTTTCGTCCGCTACCTTTTACCAGGTGTAAATTAACCCCTAACTCTCTTGCCATTCGTCGTACTGCAGGACCTGCTGATATGACATCTGACAGCTCATTTGGTTCTGAGGCTGGTGTTATTTCTGGACGTGAAACAGCTACTGGAGTGGATTGAACCGGCTGTTCTTTAGTGTGTTCAGGTGCTTTAACGGGAGGTTCTTGTACTTCCAGATCTTCGGCCGTAGTAGCCTCCATGACTAATATTTGTGTGCCCTGTGCTACTTTATCACCTAAATTAATTTTTAGTTCTTTAATTATCCCGGAATAAGGAGAAGGTATATCCATAGTCGCCTTATCTCCTTCAAGCGTAATCAAAGCCTGATCTTTCTCGATATTCATTCCAGGTTTTACCAGAATATCAATGACATCTACGTCGGTTGCACCACCTATGTCAGGAATGGTTACTTCGACTCTTGTGTTAGTGTTCCTGGCTATGGGTTTAGTTTCTTCAACCGTTTCAGTGGATTTACTGATTTGAGTGGTCTCAGTTAAGGTCTCATTTTTAGGGATGACAGCAGCCTGATCGGTTGATGCCACAAGGATTACATCCCCTTCGGATACTTTATCCCCAACTTTTAATGTGATCCGACTGATAGTTCCTTCTACAGGAGAAGGAATTTCCATACTCGCTTTATCCGATTCAAGAGTAATCAGCGGAGTATCAACATTTATTTGATCTCCAGCCTTAACTAATATCTCGATTACATCAACCTGAGTTGCACCGCCTATATCAGGTATCTTTATTTCTATTTCATTTGCCATATCTATCCTCAGCATTCAGTTAAACTGTAGCAAAACCTTTGTACTCAGTTAGTTTAACTAATGGGTAACTGGATCTAATTTATCTGGATTAATAGAGTAACGTTTTATCGCATCTACAACTTTAGATTTATCTATAGAACCTTCAGCAACCAATGCATTTAATGCTGCCAGGACTATATATTTTGCATCTACTTCAAAGAAATGTCGTAATCGTTCACGTGTGTCACTTCTTCCATAACCGTCTGTTCCTAATGTAACGTAGCGATTGGGTACATAAGGACGAATCTGATCCGCGTAAATGCGCATATAATCTGTTGCGGCTATTACTGGTCCTTTACGATCTTTAAGCTGGGAAGCAACATACGACTCCTGAGCTTCAGCTTCTGGATGCATCGCATTATGCCGCTCTTTGGCCAAGCCATCACGACGAAGTTCATTAAAGCTTGTTACGCTCCAAATATCCGAAGTGATTGAATAATCGTTTTCGAGCATTTCAGCTGCTTTTATCACTTCACGTAAAATAGTACCAGATCCCATTAATTGGACATGATTTTTAGATTTCTTTTTGCTGTCTTTAAATACGTACATTCCTCGAACTATGCCATCTTCGACCCCTTTTGGCATATCGGGTTGTAAATAATTTTCGTTCATTACTGTTATGTAATAGAACACGTTATCGCCCTTTTCATACATACGGTATAAACCATTCTGGATAATAACGGCCAGTTCATAGGCAAATGTAGGATCATAGGAGACGCAATTAGGTATAGTCGAAGCATAAAGATGACTATGGCCATCTTGATGTTGTAATCCTTCTCCAGCCAATGTAGTACGTCCTGCTGTTCCTCCAAGTAAAAATCCTCGTGCCTGGATGTCACCTGCAGCCCAGGCTAAATCACCGATACGTTGGAATCCGAACATCGAATAATAGATATAAAAAGGAATCATCGTGAGTTTATTCGAGCTGTATGAAGTTGCGGCGGCAATCCATGAACAAAATGCTCCGGCTTCATTAATCCCTTCTTCAAGTATCTGTCCATCACGCGCTTCTTTGTAATACATTACCTGTTCACGATCTACCGGGGTATATAATTGACCAACTGGAGAATATATTCCGATTTGACGGAATAAGCCTTCCATACCGAAGGTTCGGCATTCATCAGGAACAATGGGCACAATTCTGGAACTCAATTCTTTATTTTTCAGTAGTATTGATAAAATACGTACAAAAGCCATTGTTGTTGATATTTCTCTATCACCCAAGCCATGAGTCACCGATGCAAATTCATCTAAAGGGGGAATTTGTAACGCTGGAACCTCTGTAGATCGGTGTGGTAAATATCCACCTAAAGCTTCTCTTTGCTTTTTGATGTATTTGATTTCAGGGCTATCGTCATCAGGCCTGTAAAAAGGTACTTCTGCAATTTTATCGTCACTGATGGGTATACTGAAACGATCTCTAAAAGCCTTTAATTGTTCCAGAGTCATTTTCTTTTGTTGGTGAGTAATATTCAGACCCTCACCCGCAGCACCCATTCCATAACCTTTAATGGTTTTAGCTAAAATAACCGTAGGAGTTCCTTTATGTTCTACCGCCTGTGCATAAGCAGCGTATACTTTTTGAGGATCATGGCCACCACGATTCAGACGCCAAATCTCATCATCACTCAGATTATCAACCATTTTCTTTAATTCGGGATATTGATTAAAGAAATGTTGTCTGACATAAGAACCGTCATTTGCTTTATAGGATTGATAGTCACCATCAAGGCACTCTTCCATCCTTTTTTGCATCCAGCCTTCCTTATCGCGGGCAAATAGTGGATCCCAACGCCCACCCCAGATAACTTTAATCACATTCCAACCGGCACCCCTGAATAGACCTTCAAGCTCCTGTATTATTTTTCCGTTACCTCTAACGGGACCATCAAGCCTTTGTAAATTGCAATTTACAACAAAAATAAGGTTGTCCAGTTTTTCTCTGGCAGCAATACTTAATGCACCTACTGATTCTGGTTCATCCATTTCTCCATCGCCCAGGAATGCCCAGACTTTCCGACCTTCTGCTTTAATTAATCCTCTATTTTCAAGATATTTTAAAAAACGAGCCTGATAAATTGCTTGTAAGGGGCCAAGTCCCATTGATACAGTCGGAAATTGCCAAAAATCGTGCATAAGCCAAGGATGTGGGTAAGAAGATAGCCCATCAACGTCAACTTCCTGTCTGAATTTTTGTAGTTTTGATTCAGAAAGTCGTCCCTCAAGAAATGCTCGTGCATAAATTCCTGGTGAAGAATGACCTTGAATATAGAGCAGATCACCACCATTTTCTCCATTAGGACCTTTAAAGAAATAATTAAATCCTGTTTCATATAAAGTTGAAGAAGATGCATAAGACGCGATATGCCCTCCTAATTCAGGAGCGTATTTTCCAGCCCGTAGAACCATTGCAACAGCATTCCAGCGAAGCAAGGCATTAATCCGTTTACCAAGACCCTCATCAGGAGGCATTTGTTTCTCTTCATGAGGTTTAATGGTATTTCTATAAGGAGTATTAATAGAGCTGGTTAATTTAACTCCTTCAGCATTAGCTTTATTCAAGAGTTGTTGTAAAAGAAATGCAGCACGCTCACTACCATCATTGGCAAAAACAGATTGCAGGGCATCCAGCCATTCACGTGTTTCAATTGGATCCAAATCAAAATTAGTTTCATTTGCCATGAAAAAGTTCCCCGACTTTCAAAATTTTATGTACAGTATGGTACAGCTTGTAATCGTTTTTGTATTACACCAGTACAACCTTGTTTGCAGGTTAAGTAGTCCGATGTACAGTTACACGTTACTTTGCGGCATTGTAGTGGATCACGGTAAGAATTCAACCCACGTGACACATATCCCCCTTGAACTTGTTTGTCATGCACATATCCCAGGTAATTCATTGCTGCCTCATCTGATGCAATTAATGAACATCTTGGGCAGTTATTGGAACACTGTTGCTTGCATGAATCGGCACGCTGCTCACATAATTGCAAACATTGGCTTAGTTCCTTGGACTTACCTATGCCGGGTTGTTGCGTAGCACAACCCGATAGCACCAAAAGTACTATGCAAAAAATGAAGCGTAAAAAGTAGTTCATAGTTTAGTCCTACAATAAATTATGGTGAATTACATCTTTAGAGCCATGCAATTAATGTAAATAACGCAATGAAAACCACTAATACTATAGCCGCATGTTCTACCAAGGCTTCAGCATTGGGTATCGGTATATCATCAGATTCATTGATTCGAACAGCTTGTAAACCACATTCACTTAATATTTGGTTGTTGGAATCAGGGTTGTTAAGAAAATATTGCATAAAGGTTGCAAAACCACGTTGAAAATTCCCTACCAATAAAAACAGTAAAGCGGTAATACGTGCAGGTACCCATTCAAGGATTTCAGTAACCTGTTTAGCCTGCGAGCTTACTTCATCATAGTTTTTGCATAATGTGAATAATCTATAAATCAAAACAGCAATTGGTCCAGCGAGTATATACCAGAAAATGACAGCAAATAATTGACTGTTTACCAGGGCAAAATAATCACCGATAAATTCACTGTGGTTATTTTTTGAATCAGTTTCAGAAAGAGGATAAAAAGCATTCTGAGGACCAAGGCAATAGAAAAAAATCAAAGTACTTAAAAGTAATCCTGTAAAACCAAAAAAAAGATTATGAAAAATTAGATAAATAATTGAAGTAGTTAAAACAATGGGCAGTATTAATGCGGCTAAATACAGCCATGGATTGTTATTATGAGAGCGCTTCTCAACAGCATTGGTTATAACTAAAAAATAATCTCCAAACCATGAAAATCGTTGATAGGATAGCGAATGGATCAAAAAGCGTTCACTAAGCAAGCACAATACTACAACCAGTAATTTCATAATATTAATCCTTACGCATTTTATCTGAAAGGGCTATGGGTGTTGGGTATTTCAATACTACAAGGTACGATGAAACTATAAAAGTTAAAATAGTCGTTGCCTGGATTAAATTGGAAGCGACATCAGAGATGAGTTTAGTACTTAAAGCAATACTTGCAACAAGTAATGAAAACTCACTTCCCTGTCCAAGTCGTACACCTACTTCTTTGGCAACTTGTTTTTTCTCACCTGCTCTGAACAGCAGGATATAAAATAATAATGGTTTAATAATTAGGATTAATGCGGCAAGAATTACCGCTGGAATAACTACTTGCGCGGCATAACTGAAATTAAACGTTGCTCCAATTGTAAAGAAAAACATAACCAGGAAAAAATCCCTTAAAGGCTTCAAGCTTTCTGCTATAAATAGAGAAATGGGACTTGCTGCCAAAGCTACACCGGCCACGAAAGCACCTATATCTTCTGAAAGCCCTAATTTTTGTGCAAGTACAGATAATCCGAGACACCACCCTATCGACAGTAGAAAGACATATTCCTGGGTTCTATCGAAACGTGCGAGCAGTTTTATTAATATGTAACGTTCAAATGCAAAAGCAAATAAACATAATGCTGGAAGTGCAATAAGAACCAGCATTAAATCATCTAGCGATAATCCACCTCCCTGATGGGCTCCATTAATCAGGATTAATATAATTATCGCAATGACGTCCTGCATTAACAAGACACTTATCATTACTTCACCCGTGTGCTGATGATGCAAGATGGTTGTGGGAAGTAACTTTAAGCCTATGATGGTACTTGAGAACATCATTGATGCACCGAGAACCCATGATTCTGTAACAGTAAGTCCAAACCATCTTCCTATGCCATAAGCTATGCCTGCAAAGAGAACAGAGCTTACTATCGCTATCCAGGTCACTTTCTTTAACATGTGAACCAGATTTTGTGGCTGCAAATGAAGACCGAGTAAAAAAAGAAGGAACACAATTCCTATATCGCCAATTTGCTGTACGGTAGTTACATCGGATACCAGTTTTAAACCCCAAGGACCAAATACGGCACCCAATAAGATATAAGCAACCAGTAAGGATTGTCTGGTGTACAAAACCAGAGTGGAAAAGAATGCAGCCCCAGCAAATATTAAAAATATTGTATAAAATACAGAGCCATTATGCATTGGTAGAGTGCCTCATAAATAAATTGGATATTGATAATCAGATTTTTATGTAATTTTATCCATTAATCCCTGAATTAGCTATTAATTATTCTGTTTCCGGACTTAATTTATTAATATTGAAAAATATAGCGGTATTCAGTTTGTTTTATAAGATTACAGTCAACAGAATAATTGTCGTAATCACATATTAAATATTCAAACTGAAAACAGCACGCACAGATTCATTTTTTTGGATCCGGGGTATAAACCCGGATCAATGCATTATTATATTAATACCGAAAAGGAGCCTGTTACCCCATTTTGGGCTAATTTAGTTTTGAGGTTATCCGACATGGCTTTATTACCAAAAGGCCCGACTCGTACAACATAGTGTTGCTGATAATGCTCAATAAAAACAGGTGATGGTGTAATATGAACCAATTTTTCTTTAAGTTTTTTTGCAAGAGCTTCGGATGAAAATGCGCCCGCTTGAAGATAATAATGCGCAACACCAGCAGGTCCCTTCAATGTTTCAATTTCTACATTCGCGGTGCCTTTGGGAAATACGCCCAATTTTAGAGCAGCTGCATAGGACAGATCGATGACACGATCTGCGTGAAAAGGACCTCTATCGTTTACTTTAACTACAGCTGAACGACCATTATCCAGATTTTTTACTTTGACATAAGTGGGTAATGGCAGTGTTTTATGGGCTGCTGTCATTACATACATATTATACGGCTCACCACTGGAGGTTCGTTGTTTGTGAAATTTTGTACCATACCACGATGCAACGCCTCTTGTTTTATATCCGCTAGAACTTTTCATTACTTTATATGCCCTTCCATCAACATAATATTCCGAAGGATTTCCATAGCGGCTTAGAGGTTCGTTGGCAGGTACAGGCTCTTTAAAACTGAGTTTCTTTTGTTGGGAAGGAGCCCCATCCTGTTGAATGGTATATCGATTATTTTTATTTTTATATCGGTCATAAACCGAACCTTGCTGGTATTGGCGAGAATGATTTGAATTGTTCTTTCCAGAAGATGTTGATGATGAATCGGGGGAGTTAGTAGTTTGACAACTTGAAAGTAAAATAGTTAAAACTATAAGTATTTTTCGCATGTTCTCTTAATTTTTATTATTATTTTTTTCTAATATACCTAAATTTATAAAGAATTCGTAGTTTTGTATTTAATTAATTTGGAATATTGGAAAATCACTGAAAATATTATCAATATTTGCATCATGCTATTTGGATGCCTGCAAAAGGCTGTGTTAAGATAACACCATTTTGCAACTACTTCAGGTAACAACATGACTAAAGCCACGTCTTTTTTATTGACGACCCTGTTTTTTATTACATTATTTGTACAATCCAGCAATTCGGTTGCCGAGGACTCTTTACCCACAGACCTGGCGAAACCCTCCCCTACTATATCAAACAAACCACTAGTAACTCCTGCTGCCCCTATTTTAAACGCCAAAGCATATATTCTTATTGATGTGAATAGTGGAAAAATTATTGCTGAAAAAAACAGTGATGAGCGTTTACCTCCTGCAAGCTTGACTAAAATGATGACTTTGTATGTAGTTTCTAATGCGCTGCATCATGAACAAATTCATTTAAACGACAGTGTTCGAGTGAGCCGTGATGCATGGAAAATTGGCGGTTCGCGCATGTTTATTAAAGAAGGCCAACAAGTTTCAGTCGAAGAATTGTTAAAAGGTATTATTGTTGATTCAGGAAATGATGCCTGTGTCGCAATGGCCGAACACATTGGTGGAACTGAAGGAGCCTTTACTGAAATAATGAACCAGCAGGCTCAAAACCTGGGAATGAAGAACAGTCATTTTACTGACAGTACCGGGCTTCCTGATCCTAATTTATATACAACGGCAAAAGATTTGGCCATTTTGGGTCGTGCGTTGGTCTCTGACTTCCCTCAATATTATGGATGGTATAAACAAAAATGGTTTACTTATAATGGAATCCGTCAACCTAACAGAAATCGTTTGTTATGGCGTGATAACCAGGTAGATGGAATAAAAACTGGCCATACTAATGAAGCTGGATTTTGCCTTGTTTCATCTGCAAAACGCGACAACATGCGTTTACTGGCAGTTGTACTTGGTGAGCCAAATGATTCATCACGTGCTGACGATAGTGAAAAGTTACTCAATTATGGATTTAGATTTTTTGAAACACACCAACTCTACAAATCGGGTCAATCCATAACGGAACTTCCTCTTTATAAAGGATCAGTAGATA
This sequence comes from Legionella quateirensis, assembly GCF_001467955.1. Taxonomy (GTDB): domain Bacteria; phylum Pseudomonadota; class Gammaproteobacteria; order Legionellales; family Legionellaceae; genus Legionella; species Legionella quateirensis. Next base: position 232,714 of record NZ_LNYR01000012.1, read on the forward strand.
AAGTTACAGTTGGTTTGACTGATGATCAGTTTATTACGATACCCGCAGGTCAATACCAAAGACTTAATATTTCAACCAAAATACCTGCTTATTTGCAGGCTCCCGTTAAGAAAGGGGATAAAGTTGGTGATTTGGTTGTTCAATTTGATAACAATATTATTTCAACTCGACCACTTTACGCCCTTCAAACAATCGAAACTGGCGGTTTTTACACGCGTACTAAGGATTCAATTCGCTTGGCCTTCAAACGATGGTTTGGTTCTTAGGGTTATCGATAGATGAATATCGCATATGTTAATGGAGAATACTGTAATCTGACGGACGCCAAAATTTCAATCTTTGATCGAGGTTTTCTTTTTGGCGATGCTGTCTATGAAGTATTACCCGTTTATCATGGCCAGCCTTATTTTGTAGAACGGCATATAGATCGTCTCAATTCTAATTTGCAAAAAATTAAAATTGAGACGCCCGATATGGATTGGAATAAACTAATACATAAACTTATTTCTGAAAATAATGGTGGTGATTTACAGATATACATTCAGGTTACTCGAGGTAATCAAGGCGCTCGTAAGCACGATATTCCATCCCAAATTAAACCTTCCGTTATTGCATTTACGCTACATACTTCCTATCCAACTCAACAGGAAAAAGAGCGAGGACTTAATGCAAAATTGATAGAAGATATTCGTTGGGATCGTTGTGATATAAAGACAACCTCACTGCTCGCCAATATACTACTGAATGATGAAGCTGTATCCTCAGGTTTTCATACCTCGATTCTGGTACGCGATGGACTTGTAACAGAAGGAAGTACATCAAATGTATTTATTGTTACTCATGACAATGTAATTAAAACTCCTAAATTAACTCATTTCTGTTTACCAGGAGTCACTCGACAAGTAGCTATTGAGTTAATAAATCAGTTAAATTTGAATTTTATTGAAGATAATATTGAGTCTTCTGAATTATTTAATGCAAAGGAACTTTGGATCAGCAGTACTACCAAAGAAATTTTTCCAATTACCAGACTTAATGATTCACTCATTAATCAAGGTCATGTTGGAGATTATTGGCGTATAATAAATGAATCATATCAACGATTAATACATTAAATTATGACTAAAAAATCAATTATAGAATTTCCATGTGATTTTCCCATTAAAATTATCGGTGTTAACTCCGAGATTTTTCTGGAAGAAATCAGAATGATAGTCAATGAGCACTTTCCTGATTTTAATCATGATAATTTGACTCATAAATTAAGTGAAAAGAGCAGCTATTTGGCAATTACTGTAACTGTATATGCCATAAACCAGGAAATGCTCGATTCATTTTATCAGGATCTCACCAAACATCCTGATGTGAAGATGGTTTTATGATGAATATTCACAACCTGGGCATACAGGAGTACGATGAAGTTTGGCATCGAATGAAAGAGTTCACTATTAACAGGGATGAACACAGTACCGATGAACTCTGGTTATTACAACATTTCCCTGTTTATACACAAGGACAGGCAGGAAAACCAGAACATATACTCAATTCCAATGCTATTAAAATTGTACAATCAGATCGTGGTGGACAGGTAACTTATCACGGTCCTGGACAGTTAGTAGCATATGTATTGATGGATATACGAAGACGGAATCTTGGAATAAGAACTTTGGTTTCTCAGCTGGAACAGGTTCTGATAACTACCTTGGCTCATTATTCAATATCAGCCACTACTCGATGTGGAGCTCCTGGAGTCTATGTATCTGATAAAAAAATAGCTTCTATTGGTTTAAGAGTAAAAAATGGTTGCACATATCATGGAATTGCCTTAAACATTGATATGGACTTAACCCCATTTTCAGGAATTAATCCCTGCGGATACGCCAAAATGGAAATGACACAGATGAGTTATTTTTATCCGGAAATTCGACTCGAAGAAGTAAGTCAGTGTTTTGAACAAAGTTTTATTAATCAATTTTGCCAATGAGATACTATGAATTTGTTCGCTGATTATGTTCATCCACTTACCAGCTGGTTACAGGCAAATCCCCATTGGTCTTTGTTTATAACGTTCATTATTGCCTTAACAGAATCATTAGCAATAATAGGAAGCATAGTCCCTGGTTCAGTAACCATGACTGCGATTGGAATACTTGCAGGTTCCGGGATCATGCGTATTGATTTTACTCTGATTGCCGCAACTTTAGGCGCAGTATGCGGTGATAGTCTTAGTTACTTTTTAGGTTATTTTTACAGCGATCAACTGCTTGAAGTCTGGCCCTTTAAAAAATATCCTAATCTACTCAAATATGGTAAGGAGTTCTTTTCAAAACATGGTGGCAAAAGTGTTTTGATTGGTCGTTTTGTTGGACCCTTGAGATCCATTATTCCTGTTATTGCTGGAATAATGCATATGAAACAATGGCGATTTTTGATTGCAAATGTATTATCCGCAATAGGATGGTCTTTTTTATATGTTATGCCAGGAGTTTTGATTGGCACAGCAGGACACGAACTATCTACTGAAGGAGCTACTCGCTTATTTATTCTAATATTAGTTATTCTTGTTGGAGTTTGGTTCACCAGTATTTTTATAAAATCAGCCTTTCTCAAAATCAATTTATTTTTAAAAAATAATTTACATGGTTTCTGGCTCAGTTCAAAAAATAATTCAAAATTATTCAGTTTATTTAATGCCATAACTCCTGAAGATGAAAAGGATCATTATCCTACCGCAGGATTATTGTTGTTAACGGTGTTTTTTTTATTTTTGTTTATAGTCCTGCTCGCATTAGGTATGACGACACAATGGCTCCAGGCCATTAATATCCCAATACACCTGTTCACTCAAAGTTTACATACGTCCCTACTAGAGTCCATATTCATCATTTGTGCGCAATTAACCAGCACACTTACTTTATCAGGATTATTTCTGGTTTGCTGTATATGGGCGTTCTGTCATCGTAATTATAAGATAATAGCTTATTTAAGCAGTGTATTATTTTTTAGTGTGGTCATTGTCGTTTTACTGTCTTATGTATATTGCACTCCAAGACCACAGGGGTTGCTGGTAACTATGCCTGGTTCATCATTTCCGGTAACGAATCTTGTTCTGGCTACAGCATTGTATGGATTTATTTTATTTTACATTAACAACAGCCATTCACTACTGACCAACACATTCAGAACCATTATATTAATCTTTCTTGGATTAAGCGGTTTTGCGGTAATTTATTTAGGAGATTATTGGCTTACTGATGTAGTAGCAGGTTATTTACTTGGTATTATCGTTTGTTTAATTCATTGGATTATCTACAGAAAATCAAATTATATAGCCGCGAAAAAAGGAGAGTCTGTAGAAAAAATGTCAACGGTATTGGTTACCATCATTGTTTTCACTGCCCTCTCAACCAATATGAATTACAAAATTCTCGTACATAATCATGCCCCCTATCATAAAGAGTATACATTGACAGAGAATGCATGGTGGAACCAATTAAACCCTGTTTTACCCCTATACAGATTAAACAGGATAGGTCACAGAATTAGTCTGTTAAATCTACAATATTACGGTAATCTGGATTTGTTGGTAACCAGTTTGGAGCAGCATGGATGGAAGTCTCATAGCGAGTCATTCTTTACAAAACTACTTTTAAGAATGAACAAATCAAATGAAGGAATCAAACTACCTTTACTTGCTCAGTTATTCGAAAACAAACGCCCGGCCCTACTGATGACTTATCAGGATAAAAAATCAAAGTTGATTCTGGAGTTGACTTTATGGGAGTCCAATTACTTTATCAATAATTTCGAACATCCTATATGGATAGGTACTGTTCATCAAAACGTCCATAATAAGGACAAGCAAAAGAGCAACCACAGTTCGTTAAATCAACTGATAAATCCAATTCCTTTTATTCTTCCCGCATTAAATCAATTTACCCTAAGACGTATAGAAGTACCTCAGGACATGATTAGAACCAGCTCCTATCCTACCTCTCCCTACATACTGCTAATAAGAAATCCTGACCTATTGAATTGAATATGGCTGTTTTTTAATACCATTCGATTTATTCGTTTTATTGTGCTGTTTTATGTTAATAGATTAACGTTGAAGTTGTTTAATTGATTTAACCTTGTTAAATATATCAAAGCTGAACATGCTACTAGCTATGATATTAAATTACTGATATAAATATAGAACTTTTATAAAATAACCATCGAATAACAAGGGAATGGATCAATGTACAACTTAGCTAAAGTTATCCACTGTCTTTTTCCATTAATGGCTTTAGTACTTTTAATTATTGGAATCAAAAGAAAAGCAATTTATTATGTTATCTCAGCATTATGGTTAAGTCTTATCGCATTAGTTATACATTTCCAAAGTTCTGGCGGCGAAATTCTCGGCAGTTATTTTAATTATGTGAATGCTGCAATCTATTCTGCCAATTTGATAATCCTTTTTGTTGCGTTAGTTAAGGTAATTGATCATTTAAGCAGTGATAGCTCTCTGTTCCGATACGTTAGTACGTTCATTCAATCAGTTATTGTAATTGGAAGTATTCTGCTCATTACGAATCTCTGGATTAATGCTTATTTTATTGAAAATAGAATGACAGGAACTCCTGTAATGCAGGTTGCATTGCTACAGAAACCTGAATATTGTTCCTATAGATACATATTTTATAAGGTCGCATCTGATGGTTCAGTGCTTTATCTATGTCCCAATCATTATGGATTAGTACCTTCCATAGGACGTTTGGAGATAAGCCCCGATTTTATTACGACACAATTATCTGTACCGAGTAAAAAGCAAATGTTATTGTTACAAAAAAAAAGAGTAGAAACGAATTAGAGAATTAATTTTGCAAATTGTTCTTAAGAATATTATTTGATACTATGCCTATAATTTACGAATCCAGTACTTACATGAGACGTTTGATTTTTATAGTTTTTGTCTTCCTATCCCTAAGCGCTTATTCAATGGCGCCAAAATTGAATTGGGATAATGCTATAGATCATGCAATAAAACGTTATGGATTGAGAGTAGAACCTCAGTTGATTTCATTTTTTTCCAAAGCTGGTGTTAGTTATCCTCCACGAGAGATAGCATTACTTGCATTCAAATCTGAACGCAAGATAGAGCTGTGGGCGAAAAATCCAAATCAGGACTGGACACATATACATAATTATCCTTTAACTGGATTTAGTGGTCGATTAGGTCCTAAGCTACGCGAAAATGATAAACAAATTCCTGAAGGCGTATATAAACTGGTTAATTTTAACCCATTTAGCAGCATGCATTTATCTATGATGATTAATTATCCTAATAGTTTTGATCGTGAAAAGGGATATTTGGATGGTCGTAGGGAATTAGGGAATAATATTTTTATCCATGGGCGCAATTTATCTGTAGGATGTCTGGCAATAGGTGATCTGGCTATTGATCAGTTGTTTATATTGGCCAGACGAGTTGGATTAAATAATATAAAACTCATTATTGCTCCAAATGATTTGCGTCATCAAAAACCATCAACTTCTACATTTGCTCAACCAAGATGGTTGCCTGAACTCTATAAACAGATATCTGAATCGTTAAAGCCTTTTAACAAACCTAAATATACTGTTTGAGTATAAAAATCACAAATTATTTGATTTAAGTATATACTTATTTAAAACAATAAATTTTGGATACTATGACAACTCCACGAAGGCAATCATGGTCTCACATTGATCTTGGCGACACAGCTGAAAATGATCCGCTTTTAGCATGCCTTGTTTTGCTTACAAGGTATTATCAAAACCCATTCTCTCCCCTATCCCTTGTGGCGCGTCTACCCTTGGTTGATAATAAACTCACCGTTGAATTGTTTCCAAGATCTGCCGGGCGTGCTTCACTTGATGCTGAGTTAAAAACTATAAAACCTGAGAATATTGATGAAGAAGATATTCCTCTGGTATTACTTAAAAATGATGGTAGTGCTGTTTTATTGATTTTGGATGACGAAGGAAAGAAAACAATACTTGATCCAAAGACTCCAGATACTCGCATTGAACTTAACGATGTTGCCTCCGAGCTAAGTGGCCAGGTTATATTAGTGACTCAGCAATTTAAACATTCCCACCGATCTCAGGAAACATTAAAAAAAGAGTCTAAAAACTGGTTTTGGAGTGTCATGATTAAATCATGGCCACTTTATTCTGAAGTGCTGCTTGCATCTTTGTTAGTTAACATCTTTGCTCTGGTTATTCCCTTATTCACCATGAATGTGTATGACCGGGTTGTACCTAATCATGCTATAGATACAATGTGGGTTTTAGCCAGTGGTGTTGCTGTAGTCTTTATTTTCGATATGCTGCTAAAAACGTTACGATCCTACTTCATTGATGTAGCAAATAAACACAGTGATCTTGAGTTATCGGCTGTTATTTTTCAGCAGGTACTAGGATTAAGCATGTCTAATAGACCGCGTTCTGTTGGTTCATTAGCAAACACGGTGCAATCGTTTGAGATGTTCAGAGATTTCATCACGTCAAGCACAATGACGATATTAGTCGATCTTCCTTTCGTATGTATCTTTTTATTTGTCGTATATTTAATTGGCGGCAGTCTATTCTGGATACCCTTTCTTGTAATACCCATTATTTTAATTATTGGTCTCCTTCTTCAATGGCCATTAATTCGATTAACTAGAAAGGCTTATCAATACGCTTCTGAAAAACAAGCTACCTTATTTGAATCCTTATCAACAATCGAAACGGTCAAAACAACAGGTGCTGAGTCTATTCTGCAATCCCGATGGGAAAGAATTGTTAATGAAGCATCGAAAAATGCCATGCATTTAAGACTGGTATCGAATACAAGTATCAGTATCACCAATCTTGCAACTCAAGTAGCAACTATAGCAATTGTTATTGCTGGTGTTTATATGATTTCGAATAATGAATTAACTACTGGGGGTTTGATTGCTTGTACCATATTAACAGGTCGTGCCTTGGCGCCTATGGCACAGGTTTCAACTTTATTTACACGCTATTTCCAATCAATGAACGCTTTAGAGTCATTAAATAATATCATGCAACTGGAGACTGATATCAGCGAGGATGCTCGTTTTCTTCACAGACCGGCATTAAAAGGCGATATCGAGTTTAAGCACGTTTCATTTCATTATAAAGACGACGATGTTAACGTTCTTGAAAACATTAATTTTAAAATAAAAACTGGAGAGCGTGTTGCAATAATCGGACGTGTTGGTTCAGGTAAGTCAACACTGGGCAAGTTATTGTTAAAACTATACACACCAACGGAAGGCACCATTCTCATGGATGGTACAGATTATAAACAAATTAATCCGGATGATTTGCGCCAACAAATTGGTTATGTGCCTCAGGACGTTATTTTGTTTTATGGTAGCATTAGAGATAATATTTGTGTTGGCGCGCCCTTTATTCATGACAGCGCCCTTTTAAACGCAGCTGAAATAGCCGGAGTTACCCAGTTTACTAATAATCACCCGAAAGGCTTTGATCGACCTGTCGGTGAAAAAGGCTCAGAACTATCTGGAGGCCAAAGACAATCGATTGCGGTTGCCCGGTCCTTGATTATGCGTCCTAATATTTTACTTTTGGATGAACCCACTTCTGCCATGGATGATAACAATGAACGGCAAATTAAAAAAAGATTACATGAGTATCTTGATGATAATCATACTTTAATTTTAATTACTCATAAATTGTCCATGCTTGAGTTGGTCAATAGAATAATTGTTTTGGAAAATGGTAAAGTAATTGCTGATGGCGCCAAAGAAGCAGTGCTCAATGCCCTTAAAGCCGGCGTGACTATAAGGAAACAATAACATGAGTAAAACTCACAAGTCTCGAGCCTTTACCCATATTATTTTATGGACATCTGCAGTATTCATTTTAGTCGCTATAATATGGGCTAATTACGCAATACTAGATGAAGTGACCACTGGTGAAGGAAAGGTTATACCATCCAGTGAGATACAGGTCATCCAGAATCTTGAAGGTGGAATCATACAGAAGATCTTTGTAAAAGAAGGTGAAATAGTTAAGAAAGATCAAATATTGATGCAAATTGACAATACTCGATTTATGTCAAGTTATGCGGAAGCAGAGAAAAAAATTGATTCACTAAAGTTGGAAATTATAAGGATTAATGCGGAAATTAGTCAAACTCAACCTGTTTTTCCGGAGGATCTTAAAAAGAATTATCCAAACCTGGTTAAAGACCAGCAATCACTTTACGAATCACGAATGAGAGAATTAGTGCAATTACAAAAATCTCTTGAATTAGCCCAAAAAGAATTAGACATGACTCGACCATTATTAAAAAATGGTTCTGTTTCTGAAGTTGAAGTAATCCGTCTGGATCGTACTGTAAACGAAATAAAGGGAAATATTGATAAATTTAAATCCGATGAATTGGATAAATTAAATAAAGCCAGAGGCGATCTTTCGGCTTTAATTGAAGCAAATAAAGCCGACAAGGATCGTTTAACTCGAACTACAGTAAGATCACCGGTTTACGGGATTATAAAGCAAATTAAAACAACTACTATCGGCGGTGTGGTTCAACCAGGAAGTGATATCATTGAAGTCGTTCCTCTTGATGATACACTCTTGATTGAAGCTAAAATAAGACCATCCGATATTGGGTTTATACATCCAGGACAAAAAGCTGTGGTAAAAATTACGGCCTATGATTTTTCAATCTATGGAGGACTTGAAGGTGAAGTCGAGCAAATTAGTGCTGACACTATCATAGATGAAAATGATAAAAAAAATGAAAGTTATTATGTAATACGAGTTCGTACTTATAAAAATCACTTGGGAACCGCTCAAAAACCATTGCCAATTATTCCTGGTATGCTCGCTACTGTTGACATACTTACTGGTAAGAAATCAGTTTTAGAGTACATACTTAAACCCATAATAAAAGCCAAACATTCCGCACTACGTGAACGTTAAGCTGCTCGCTGACCTTGATAACAGCCTCTGTTCAAATAGAACGTTCACTCTCATCGTCCGGACTTTCTGCCCTAAACAACCTATTTATTTGGATGGTTCCACAAGAAACTGACTAACGCCTATGCCGCGCGGCAAATTTAGTGAGGGTGCACGGACAATCAACATCGTTACCATACTATTTTGCTGTACATATTCACTACGACTTTGGTAAGTAATCAAGAGAGGTATTTGCACTCGCCAGGAATAAACGCCATCCAACAAACCCTTCTGTAGAATAACAGGTGCTCGAGTTGCTACTGCTGATACAATTAATTTCTTCGATTGCACAACCTTTTCGTTTCCAGATTCTTTTAATGATTTTAAAAATAGACTATACCCTTGTTCTGTAAAAAAAGAAGATAAGTGTTGCAATTGTGTTTTTTGATTCTGAAAATTATAGCTAAATGCCGAAACAGCTGCTTCATTTGCCCAAACAAGTACCGCAACATCTGATTGATTTGCTTTGGTTAAGTCATCATTTTGTAATGAACATGGGCATGATTTATTCATGGAGGCGTCACTGTTATTTGATGCTGGCAATTGAGCAGTAACTGCCCATGTGGCCAGACAAAGGCCCCAACAAAATATCCCTAACGTAATTGATTTAATTTTCATATGAATTTCCTCATCAGCTGCAATATTGCTCTGTGAAAGCATATTGAAAACAAAAAGATCTGCACGGTGATTGTCTCTGTCCAGGCCTGCAAGTCAGAAATTTACGGACAGTTCTTGACTACGTTAACATCATTCTTCAAAAAACAATTCCGGGATGATCTTTCCTCGTAATAAATCCATATCGTTGCAATATCCTTAAGGTTTGTAAGCATTTTATGGGAAATACTACCTATTTTGCTTTCTAAGGTGAATTTTTGGCAAGCCTGCATTCTAACCAATACCCGTTTTCCCAGTCAAATTTTTCGACCATATATTAACCAAACTATTGATAAATTTAACACAACCGGTTAGCGTTGCCTTCATCTTTTTTTCAGGATGAAAATCCATGAGCGGTAGTGAGCGTAGCTGGTCCGCCAAGCCCAGTAACCAGAATTAGAGGTCCGGCCCCGATCTTGGGAAAAAGGTATCAAATCTCGAATGGTTCAAATCTTATGCGAGCGTCCCAATATCACTTTAGCAATTTTATGACTAGAAAAAGTTTACAACTAATTTTAATCAACGCGTGTGCCTATCCTAGCAAAATTTTTTGCCCACAAAATGTAAAGTAATTTACCGTCAATATCTTTCATTGGGATTAATTTATCTTCCTCTTCAGTCGAAGAATATGCCAGTCTCAAAAACGATCATTTTGTGAAAGTGATTTGCCGGGCTAATTGTTAGCCCGGCCTTGCTGAATTGTCTGAGAAATCTAATAATATATCAGAGGTTGTTTGCCTGTTTTTGCAAATACCCATATCAAAAAAACCTATCCCACAAAGGGCTGTTGCAATTCCAATACCCGTCACTACTAATCCTGTTACACCTAAAGTTGCAGAATTAAGCACTATAAATGAGATAGCTAAAGCGGCAATCCCTACAACGCCAATAAAACCACTTAAGACTATCATACTAATATCCATCGTTGACAAAGAAGATGTTTCTGTTGTTTGATAGGATTGTACATCAGAGTGTTTAGTTGATGAGTGTTTTGTAAAACTTTTATGAAGTTCATCGTTCTCAGTTTCTATAATCTCCTTTTTACTGTTAAGCACTTCTATATAAGCATCTCGCCTGGTCGTGAGAACTGTGTAAATATTATCTCTAGCTTTTTGAGATAAATTAGGAATCTTCTCATTGAAAATAACTGAATGAAGAGCCTCATTGGATAATGTGCTTACTCGCTCCATACCATCGATAACTTGCCTAGGAGAACTATATTGAAATATCTCAGTGTTTTTACCACGATCTCCCCAGTAAAAAAATCCACTCTCGCCTTTTAATAATTTAGTTAAATTAGTTAAATATTGTTTAAACCCATATCCTGAGGAATCATTATAATTACAGTACCCTGGATCAATTTTAACAAGTTGGCAGTATTCATCATATTCGACTAATCCTACATTTTGTAAGGTGTTGCCCACTGCATCCCAATCTCCTAGAAAAGCAAATACTGCAACATTTTCATAAAGGCCAATAATTGGTTTATTCTGATTATTACGGGTATGTTTTGCTAAAACATATTGTTTAGGAAAGCTTTCCATGTGCGTCTTTGTATCAAAAACTATTATCCTATCCTTTGCAGTTAATTTTCCTCCCATCCAAATCAATAAATCTTTGTAACCAGGTTCAATACGAGAGACTAAAATAGAATATTTTCCTTTTTCATCTGGAAGAATATACGTTTTAGGAACTTTTACCCCACATAACTCCAATAGGTCATAACTTAATTTCTCTAACGCACAATTTTCTTCCGCATTGAAGTTTTGAAATTTTTTCAAAGCAAAATTTTTATGTTCATTAGATTTTGTTTTTTTAACAGTAATAATTGGTGTTGAATTACCGCCCACGAGTTGTTGCTTTGTATCCTTAAATCGCTTTCTCGGCAGAATTATATTTTTTTGGGTCATAATTTGTAAAACATAAAATTAAATAATGATTATTATAAATATGTTTCCTTAACGTAATCTTAAGCATAGGAATGTGCGTCGGTAAAAGGGTGGTTTTATAATGTAATAAGCCGCTTAATCCCCTTTTGCGGGCGGCAAGTCGATTATTTTTAGGGTGTACATATCCATTAAACATTTATAAATAAATGCCTTATTGATACTTGGTAAATCGGAATTTGAGCGCAGTTTTACTAAGTTACAAAATTGTGAATTATCTAGTTTTGTTTCCTGCTCAATATCTCCGGGTTTTTCCCATTTGTAAATGATATGCAAGGGTGAGTATTTATTTTTTATACCTGTTAATCGTTCCAAGCGTTTGGTAAATTCATGATACCATTCTTCATAATGTTCAATTCTCTCTAATTTATAGCCTAATTGTTCTATCCAATTAATAATGACATCAAAGTTTACTGAACTATTTCCTTTTGGATTAGTAACAAGGTAGGTAGCATGCCCCGTTGCTGCAATTAATACATCATCTGCTATGATGTTTGCAATAAAGTCAACTGGGAGACCATCAAAAGAAGGTTTAAGGCTTTTTTCATTGGCAACTTGATAAAATGAATCAGGTGCTATTCCTGTAATTATTAGTCCTGCTATTAATCGGGTAAAAAAATCTTCGGCATTTATTTCACCGGAATATGTACTATGGGCGAGAATCATTCCACAACGGAATATATGTACAGGAAGATTAAACTCCTCACTGAAATTTTTTAGTAAAACCTCCCCTGCCCATTTGCTGGTTGCATACCCCTCTGCATAACTTCTTCCGTTATAACGAATTGGCCATTGTTTGCGAATATCTTCTGTTTCTAAAATAATAGAGCGATCGTGTAATCCTCTGGAAACTGCAACACTGGAAATAAAACTTATTCGCTTCAATTTATTTTTAATTGCAAAACGAATGACTTCCACTGTTCCCATTACGTTAGTTTCAAATAATTGCTCGTAGGAAAATACATGATTTACAAGTGCTCCATTGTGCAAAACCATATCGACTTCAGTTGCCAATAAATTATATATTTCATCACTTAAACCAAAGTTCGGCGAGGTTAAATCTGCAGCATAGACAATGAGATGTTTTTGGGCTAGTTGGCTAAAGCGATCTTTAAGTGTTGATTCACTGTGTTGAAAACAATGTAACATTCGATCACGGGCCTGGATGTCATCTTGTGCTCTAACGAAACATATTAATGTTCCACCATTAATTGATAACCTCTCTAATAAAGCCAGTGCTAGAAATCGTCCCAGATAACCATTTGCACCTGTTAATAATACAATGGAACGTTGTTCCACTTTTTTTTCTTTCAATAATTGTTTAGCATGTTCTAGTTCATGGGCATTAAAAAATGTCGACAACTTTAAATCACTAGCAAACAGTTTAATATCTTCTGGTGTGTTTGCTTTATATGGGTGTACATCTGAAAAAGAAATTGCATGCGTTTTGATACTCGCTGCTGTGCCTTGACGTTTATTGTTCACATCTTTGATTAAACTTTTTATTCTGTAAGTAGGATTTAAAACGAGACTAACGGGTATTGAAACTGAATAAATATTTTTAATCATATGTGTCAATCTTACAGCATCCAATGAATCGCCACCTAATTCAACAAAACTGGAATTGCCAAATTCACCATTTTGTACACCAAGAATGGCGCAGATCATTTGTTCTGTACTTGAATCTGTATGCTCTACCCTGACTAGCTCTCCAAGTTGCTTTTGTTCAATGTGCTCATACAGTTCTTCCAGTGATTTTTTATATTTTTTCTTTAAATTGGTTCGTGCTAATTTATTACTTTCTGTTATCAATTGATTTTCTTGAGAAAATGGTTCCATTTCCACGATTAAGTCTAATGGGATTTCATAAGATCGTAGCTTTGCGGATTTGGCAATTGAATGAATCTCCTGAAGCAGGATTTGTTTCATATGCAGTGTATCTGGAGGTAAACCTTGTTCAACGAGCTTCTCTTTTATAAGACTGATATTGGGTACTACAACAGATAATAGATAAGAGCGCAGACTACTTCCATAGAGGTATATTTGATTAATTAATCTGCCGCCACTTGAAAAAATATGCTCTAAACGCAACAAAGTAACAAATTCACCATTTCCTAATTTAATTACATTTTTTACCCTATCGATCAAAAACAGGTTGTTAGGTGCGTGTTCTTCAACAATATCACCTGTTTTAATATATCCATCTGCATCAAATAAATCTGCAGTCGCACTCGGATCTTGATAGTAGCCAATCACAGCGCGATTGGTTTTCATATATAACTCACCACGGGGATAAGGTTTATCCGTGGTGAAATAATTGAGTTCAGGTACGCTCACCAGTTTATAATCTAGTACATTTTGAGGTGATGTTTGATTATTTAATAGCAGAATACCTAGTTCCGTAGAACCATAGACATCAATCACGGGTATATCAAAACACCGCTTTAAAAAACTCATTACTTCAGGTGAAGTCGGGGCTGATGCTGTAATGGCAATAGACAGTCGGTCACCTAAAATTTTGTATTTCATTTCAGATATTATTTCATTTTCTACATCTAACCTTTTGGAATTTTTAGTGGTTTGCAAACGATTACTTACATTAATTTGAAAATTCTGATAAATCATTTCAGAAATTCGTGGAATGAGATATAAAACAGTGGGTCTTACAAGAAGAATGTCTTCAAAAAAAGTAGACATATCTGATTCTAAAGTAAAATAAGTAATTCCTCCCAGCATAAAAGAATTTATAACAATCATTCGTCCAAACATATGATTTAGCGGCATAAAATTAAGTGAAATTGTAGGAATATCAGGATCATAATTATAAAATCCAGGTTTACCCCATAATTCTCTCCATGCTTTTTCTGTGATCATTGCACCTTTGGGTACACCGGTACTTCCTGAAGTGTAAACCAGTGTTACAAGTTGATCTGCCCCTTTTTGTGGAAGGATTTTTTCCAAAGCAACAGTTTGTTTTCCCAAACTCTCTAAATCATCCAAGGTCAGTATGTGACAATTTATTTTTTTGTTTCTAAACATTGTCCGCATTGTATTGATCAGCTCGGATTGTTCGTCATCTTCTAAATGACAGTCGATCACAATAATGCTGTTCACTGATGAGCAATGCGTTACTGCATTACAAATCAAATTTAATTGTTTTAAACTGGCAACCAAACATCTCATATTGGTATCTATAACAATTTTTGTCAGTTCTTGTTCTCGCATATTTGTTTGTAATGGAACAGAGATAGCACTTAGATAGAGACAAGACAGTTCAGCTAAAACAAACTCGGGACTACCGAATGCGCAAATACCCACAAAATCATTTGGACCCACAAGATTTGAATTATTCCATCCAGTAGCAATGTATGATATTCGATGCCAAACTTGCTTATAGTTTAGAGTTTCAAATTCGGGTAAATAATTTATTTTATTTCTATGATTAATTTTTATGAGTTCTGTTTTACGAAAACCAAGTGCGGGCTTCATTTCATAATTTTTACAATAATGTTCAATTAGCTCAATACAACTTAGTGTAGTTTCCATTAGCCTACTCTATTAAAATTGGCTCTATGTGCCTTTGCGGTAAAAGCCTAAATTGAGTATAGTACCCTCGATTGAAAATTGAAAATGATACAAAAATTACCTAGTGAAGTAGTAAAAGTGGCTTGGGAGTATGAATGACATAACGCCCAGATTCAGTCGTCATTTTGCGAGATAGAATATCTATTGGGTGATAATTTATTAGCAATATCATTCTTAACCGAACCCTGTTGAATGATTAGGTCAAAGGCAAGCTGCGAGAAAAATGGAGCAAGTTTATTACCGTATCCACCAAAACCAGTGTACCAAAATAATCCCTTTTTATTGGCATCAAAACCAATCAAAGGAAGTGAATCTTCGGTGATGGTTTTTACGCCCACCCAAGTCGATCTTAAGAAAGGCATTGGCAATGTGACTTGTTTGAGTAAATCAAGCATGTGTTCAATGGCTTTTTTATCAGGCACCGAAGATGAGTTGAGATTGTTTATCGCCTTTTTTGAGCTGTTGGAGGCCAAAATAAACTCATTGTTTTGGTGCAACTTGGGTTTTATGAAAAAATTCATCGCATCGTCAGTGATGGCAGGGATATAGTTGGCTTCCTCTGTTAACCCATCAAAACCAATCAAAGCACAGTCTTGACGTTGCAGATGAACATATGGATTTTTAAATAATTGATTGGTCCATGGTCCGGTTGCATTAACCACTATGGGCGAGCTGTAGGTAGTTGATGCTGTTTTTATCTGCCAGCAGTTTTGTTGTTTCTGAATGTTTAGGACGGATTCAAACGGATGAAGATCCAGGTTTTTACAACTCTGGAAGGCATATAAGTATTCCTTTTTTATGCATTCTATTTCCAGATCGAAATAGTTTTTTTCAAAATAGAGGGTTTTGAATTGATTAAAATCAATTAAACGCTTTGTGGCCTCAATGGTTTCTGAAACAAAGCCATAGTTAGATAGAGCATTAACTGAAGATATAGGAATGAGGTCTTTGTAGTTGGGGTCGCTCATCTGCCCGGAGGGAAACAAAGAGGTAATCAGGCGACCACGTGGTTTGATAATGTTTGGATTTAGGTTGTTGTAGAAATTGATACACTCTTGCAGATAGGGGGTAAAGAGTCCTGAAGAATAAGACGATGAAAACCCTGCTAGCGATTGCGATGTGGTGCCTCCAAAAAAATCTTGTTGTTCAATAAGAATCACTTTGTGGGATTGCATGCATCGATAGGCCAATGAAAGCCCGGCTATGCCACCACCAATGATTATGATATCGTGCATGAGCCTCTCCCTTGTATAAACTATGAACAGTCAGGGTGAGCAACTTTTTGGGTAAACGTCCAACAAGTTCCTAATCTTTAATTCCAAAATCGGTTCGAAAGATCAGCGGTTTCAACCCTTGTTTAATCAAATAACTTTTAATGTAATCCACTTTGTTTTGAAGCTCATGGTCTTTAAGGGAAATATAGACTCCAGCGCAAGAACCACTATGAGAACCAATTACCCCATAAACAACTTTGTCATCCATCAGTTGTTTTAACTGTTTCACATATCGGTTCGGATTGCGTTTTTGGTTCATAATGAAACTTGTGGTTGTGATAGACCCAAATAATTCCTCATCTCCATGCTCACAGGAATAGATGAAATCTTTCAATAAATTGGCATAGCGTTCCTGTTCACGCTTAGAATAATACACTGTCTTATTGTATTGAATTGTATCGACGATTTTGTCATCAAATACCCCCACAATCACCATGTCAGAAATAATGTTTTTAATAAAATAAATCGGTTCAGAAGTATAATGATTAAACACCAGTAATCCCTGGTATAAAGTACTGTCTGAGGGTTCTATTTGCGATAAAATTTGTCCACATAGTTCATTAGAATACTTATTTCCAGCCATCAGATTTAACGCACGAAAAAAGGCAACCAGGTCACAAGTTGAACTTCCGAGCCCAACTCCGCGAGGTATCACACTGTCAAACATTATTCTATTGTCGATTGTAGTGTGCGCCAGAGAATTAAATAACTCTAAAAACTGTGCTTTCTTGAACTCCAGAATTTGGTCTTTAACGAATATGTGTTTGAATATACGACAGATACATCGCACAGTGATTGGACAAGACACTAAAAAGGGAGTGTTGGATGGCAACCATCCTTGCACAAGTTCTCCGAAATGAGCGTAAGATACACCTTCATAGTATTCGTCATTAGAGATCCTGTCCATGATATAATCCCCCAGTCAACATTGCGACACATCTATCGCCAGGTTGAATCCAGCCCGTGTTTTTTAATTTCTCAAAAGCAGCCACTGTAGCGGCAGAAGTATGACATGCATTGACGTATTTTTTTGCCAGAAAATTAAAACTGTGTTCTATCTCGTCCTGGGTTACCATACAAAAACAGCCCTTGGTTTCATCGACCACCTGTTTGACATAAGGATATGATTTTTTAGGATTGCTGCGTAAAATTGCTTTGGCTGATCCCACGGGATCTTCTGGAATATAAGATTCGATGATCTCATCTGCCCCTTCAGTATAGGAGAGACACATGGGTTGGCAGGTATCTTGTTGTACACAAACAATTTTGGGGATTTTCTTGATAAAGCCTTGTTTATAAAGCAACTTTACGAGACTGTGAAACCCAATAATGCCCATACCACTGGAGACTGCTTGAATAAACACATCCACATCCCAATCCATTCGTAATAAACTTTCAAGGTATGAGGTTTTTAAACCTTCACGTCTGAAGGGATTAAAGAACCCTCCTTCATAAAAAATATGTTCTTTTTTAGAAAATTCCATGCAGGCCTCATCTGCAGCTGAGAGGTTATTTTCTGCTACATGGACTGTTGCATAGGGATTGGTAAAATAAAGTCTTTGTGCATGAAGTGTTGATGCAAAAATATGAACTCGTAAGGCACCCTGAACTTGATTGGCCCAATACATGTAGCTTGAGCCTGTGTTTCCCGAAGAAACCAAAGTAACTTCTTTGCAACCCAAGGCAATTAAACTGGGAACAGACATGACACATTGCCTGTATTTGGTACTGATACTGGGTAATACTCCTTCGTTCTTCCCATACAAGATGCCCTCACCTTCTACTAATGGAATCAAAGGAGTTTCTGTACAATCATAAAACGGATGAAATAAAATCGGTAAAATTTTATGAAAACGCCAGATCCCGGAATAGCGCATGTCTATGGAAAACGCAGTATCTGGATAGTCGCAGGCGATGAGTCCATTGCACGCTTTACAATGAAAGTTGAGGCTTAAAGAATCCTCCTTGCCACATTTTAAACAAATAAATCGGCAGTCAGGGTTAAGTTGGACTTGTTTCATATCATTCATTGAACACCTCTTGATTAAAGGCACTAATCATGGATTTTTTGTACAAATACTGATGATTCAACATGTGCAATGTCTTGACTTATTTATTCAATCTCATAGAGCCATAGTTTGTGTCATTCAGTACCCTATAGGGATCTCTAAATTAGTCTCTAAAAGTGGATAATTGAAACCTCAAAAAACTATTAAACTACCCTAAGTGTTGACCATGTTGTGCTTTTTTTCAAGACACTGCTCGACATAATCGATTCGTAGTGCCATCTCCTGTCAAATGCATTTAATATTATGTTCGCTCGGACAGGATTCGCTTATTATATCGGTGAGATGTATCAGACTATTGGTTTTGAGGTTTTTTATTTAGCAGACGATTAAATGTATCCAGACAGACGGGTTTATTTTCTCTAGTCTGAAAATAACTGAGTGGTGTAAGCAGTGCAATATTCATATTTAAAGCAGGACAAAGTGTTACCCACTCTGCAAAACATTGTTCATTTATTTCATATTTGCCGTATCCCGTTTCTGCATTACCCAGTTTGCAAAAAGCAATAGATGCCATCGCATTTTCAAAGGTTGAATTTTGATTAGTCCAGATGTATTGCTTATCAATATGAAACAAATATCGAGTACCACAGAATATTAGCGCCATCTTTAATCCAGTTTGGTATCGTTCATTAAATTCAGTTTTGTAAATATCTTCTTGACGAATACGTTCCTCCAATTGTGATAATCGTCCTTGTGCAATATCCTGATAAAACCAAATCATTCGGCGAATGGCAATAGCAGTATTCAAAGTTACTCTGTCAGGAGTTGCATCACCATATTTTCCTTCCAAAAAATCCTTGCTATGAGTCGAACCATGAGCCAACTTGAAGGCAACAAACAACCTGTCTACTGACAGTTGAGTTAAGCCAAAGTTAGTTTGATCATTAAATCTGACTCCGTTTTTCGTTGTTAGTTTTAACAAATTATACCAACGCTGCAAATTGGTATCAGGTCTGCTTGTGGATATTGAGTGGCCACTCATGTCAGTGACATTGGTAGGATCACCACTGCTTTCTTTTAGAATCATGGCAAGTACATGGGCATATTTTAAAGGCAAATTTTCTTTGAAATAATGGTGTTGTGCATTGGCCATATGCTGATATATTACAAAGTTCTGAAAAACAAGCATCCTGAGACTATAGTCTATTGCATTACATTTCGGGTCTTGCTCTTCAGCCATCACCTCAGCAACATGTTCGGTCAGGCTTTCAACCTGTTCTTCATCAGGCAAACCAACGATATCAGGGAGCCAACCATTTTCATCGGGGTCTATTTCCTCTGGTAAACTGAATTGTTCCATAACTGACTGAGGGGCATCATCTCCAAAAAGTGGAAAAGTAAATCCCATCAATAAAGCAAAATAAACACACAAAGAAATTTTATTGTACTGTTTTTTCAAGTTCATAAGCTACACCCTTCTGTATTGAGTATAGCTCATATGATTTTAGAGTCAGGGTAAATTCATTTATCCTGAATCAGATCATATCGATTCATTGAAGAGATACTACAATACGTGTTACTATTGGATGAGCGGTAAAGTGACCTCTCATTAATTTTCGATTGTTGTATATAAACTTCCTTAATTGAAATAACTGCGGTACCTCATAAATAGAAATAGCTCCTACTTGTACTGAATGTACATCCAAATTTTTAATATAAACATGAATAAGAAGCAAATATGTTAACTAATCCATTAAAAAATACACGAATTCTGATTTCTGGTGCAAGCATAGCAGGGCCAGCTCTAGCCTATTGGCTACAACGCTATGGTTTTACAGTAACAGTTATAGAACAGTCTCAGCAATTAAGAACTGGGGGATACAAAGTTGATACTCGAGGAAAATGCATCGATGTTCTTAAAGCGATGGGATTATATGAACAAGTCAAGAAATGTCATGTTCATACAAAATCAGCGATATTCGTTGATGATGAAGGCAACACTGTTATGGAAATGCCCGCTTCTGAATTGGGAATGCGAGAAAAAGATGATGTAGAACTTCTAAGAGGAGATTTATCAAATCTTCTTTATGAAGCATCGCGACATACCTGTGATTATATATTGGGTGACTCCATTAAATCCATCAATCAAACTGATGATGAAATTGAAGTTCAATTTGTACATGGACAATCCAGAACATTTGATCTGCTTGTTGGGGCTGATGGTATCCATTCAAATGTGCGCAGGCAAATATTTGGTGATGAACAGAAGTTTTTATATGATCTCGGACACTATTATTATGGTATTTACAGCGTTGAAAATTATTTGGATTTCGCAAATGAAGAAGTTTTTTACTCGAAAAATAATATGCAGATTAACATGTCATTTACTAATAAACAGGATGCTTTTAAAGTAATTTATCTCTTTCAAGATACCCAATTAATCTTTAATTATCGAGATGTTGAACAGCACAAGGCGACACTTAATAAACACTACCAACACGGTAAATGGGAGACTCCTGCTTTATTAAAAGCCATGGATAGCGCTTCTGATTTTTATTTTGACGCAGTAAGACAAGTCCGGATGCAGAGTTGGTCTAAAGGCCGAGTTGTCTTGGTTGGCGATGCGGCTTATAGCCCTGCATTAACTTCAGGCCAAGGAAGTAGTATTGCTATTGTAGGAGCCTATGTGTTGGCCGGAGAGCTGTTTGCTGCTGGTGGAAATTATGAAATCGCTTTTGGTTCTTATCAACAACTCATGAGCAATTATGTAAAATTGAATCAAGACTTAGGTGAAGCCGTGATGCAGTTCATACTTCCGAAAAGCAAATCTCGAATTTCTGGATGGATAAATAAATTGAGCTCCTGGGTATTGCCAAAGGATTATGCGATAAAAAAACTTCGACAACAATTTCTTATGGCATCAAACGGAATTAAACTTAAAGACTATGCCATATAGGCTTCCATTGAAGAAATCTGGTAAATATTCAATTGTTTCAAGTTAATTTTGGGGACGATTCTTTCGTCCCCTGTTGAAGCAGCTGACTGTTCTTATCTGGATTGAAATTGCTTAAATTAGAGTATACATGACTTGATCGTAGGCCTATCCGACACAAGTACCAGGGCCACACCAACCTTGATTTATTTTCAGAATTTTTTGTTGGATTATCTTGTTTATAATCTGATCTTTCATGAATATTCTCCCTTTAAATGTAAATGCATGTGCAGTTAAAGAATATAAAACCTATAAAAATCAGTCAATTAGTTACCAGGTAGTAACCTCCCAAGAGATTCAGGCGAGAGATACTGAAGCAGATTTGAATCCTGCTCCAGATGCTGATGATGGGAAAATCCCGAGTTTATTGAGAAGTGACACTTTGTGTAACGATACTGCCGAAAACGCAAAAGTCTACTTATTCGTGTTCAGGATGCACAACAAAAATACCTGGCGCATTGCGTAGGTATTCATGGTAATCCATGCCATATCCAAAGATGTAATGATCCTCTACCTCAAGTCCCACAAAGTCAGCCTTTTGCAGACCATTAGTCACTCTTTTGCGATATTTATCTACCAATACAGCACTGTAAACTTGTTTTGCACCCATGGCCTTAATTTCTTCAATAATTGCAGCTAGCGTTACTCCACCATCAAGTATGTCATCCACTATTAATACAGTTCGATCTTCTAAATTAACAGAAGGTTTAACCTTCCAATGAATTTCACCTCCAGTGATATCCCCTCTATAGCGAGTTGCATGAACATAATCCACTTCTAAAGGGAAATCCAGACGATGCAGCAAGTTGCCTAAGGGAACCAATCCGCCAATCATGACACATAAAATGACTGGATTTTGATCCTGTAGTTTTTCATGGATTTTAATGGCCATTCTATCAAGCGCTGCTTCTACTTCATTGGTAGTAAATAAACAGGTTGATTTTTCATAAACTTCCTTTATTTTACTAGGGATAGTCATTTAGTTTCCTTCGATATAGAGACTGATTTGTTATAGAACATGAATGGTCTAACTCAAAAATAAATTAATCTTTTATTTTACCTGTTCCTGGAAATGGACTGACTTTGTTTCCATACCCCAGATTGTCCTTGACTTTAGCTGTACCTTGTTTTGTTACTTCATCGATTCGAAAGATTGAATGCATAGGTATAAACGTACGTTTAACACCGTTAAATTCCATTTTCAGCTTCTCTTCAGAAGGATCTACAACCAATGCCGTTTGTTCACCAAATACCAATTCCTCAACTTCAAGAAACCCAAACATTTCACTTTCTTTAATAGATCGTGCATATATCTCATAAATTGCTTCTTGATTAGCAAAAGTGATTTTAAACAATGTTTTTTTCGTCATGAATTTAACCTTTTCTTAAAGCAAACTGAAGTATACAAAAATATGAGTGTATTGTTCAAATAATTATACATTAATAATTAATTCGTTGCTGGTTGCAAGGGTGATTTATACTCTTTAACAATGGGTTGTTCTACCGGTTGAGTTAATAGAGATGGGCTAATGTATTCATATTTCTGTGCAATATAGCAATAAAATCCAGAGGGGAATGGCCAAATCATCTTACCCACCTCATCAAAAAAGGTCAGTTTATTTAGAATAGATTTTTTATTAATAGGCGGAATATAACCAAAATTGTTTAACGAGCATTGCCTGTAGCCTCTTTGTAGAAAAATTCTATTAAGATTAAAGGCAGTACGCATTTTAATTTTACGATTATCATAACAATGTAATAATCCGCATTTCATTGCGGCACCCCATAAACTCCAGGGATTGATATTTAATAATACGACAAGGCCCATAGGTTTAAGAATTCGATCAATTTCATCAATCAGGGTATAGCTGTTATCAAAAGGTTCTAAAACCAGAGGTGCAATCACACAGTCAAGACTGTTTCTATTTAATGGTATTTGGCTAAATGAGCATTCCAGACTGAATTTTTTATGAAGATCAAACGGAGAAGCTAACCATTTGTTGCTATAACGTAATGAATCCATCCAGGGATTATCACCACAATTACCCAGTTGTAACAGAGTATCCCCTTTTAAACATTCTTTTAGAGGTTCTAATTGATTGGCAAACTCGTGCACAACAGACAAGCCAAGTGGAGTTTGAAACCACAAGTTTAGAGCTTGATAATGTTTTAACTGCTGAGCGATCAACAAAATAGTACCTGTTTTTAATGGTTATTTATTCATTTATCTACAATACAACGAGATTCAGATGCAGACAATTCATTTTGTAGATTTAAATTCTTCTCTATAAATTATTATAAAAGAAGTTCACTTATACATAACGTACTTTATATTTCATCCATTCAAGTAGCATCATTTCTCGATAAATGCATTCAAAACGCAGTGAACCTTCTTAATATTTAGGCACGGCAAGGTCCCGCATTACATTCTCGATGAGGTTTCACGTACTTTTACTAAAGATATCAAATATATAACTTAACTATAGGATTAAATGTTAATTTGTGAGTAAAATTCGTGAAATTAAATGAGTTTTTAACTATAGTTAGAAATAATATACACTTTGAATATTAAATATGGTTCTGATAACGGACGAACAGAGACTGCAGGGTATCGGGCAACTTCTTGTCCTTGAAAAGCTATTAGAAAAATCTAAGGCTATTGATTATTATAAATCGGCAGCTTCTGAAAAAATTTCTTTAATCCAATATTTAGTAAAAAATAATATATTGACTGCTGAACAAATTGCTTTAACTGCGGCACAAAACTTTGGTGTGCCAATGATTGATCTTAATTGTATTGATGTAGATGCCATTCCAGCCAATTTAGTTAACGAAAAATTGATTCGACGTCACTCAATGATTCCTTTATTTACAAGGGGCAGTAATTTATACCTTGCAACGGATGACCCCAGTAAACAAACGTCGCTTAAAGAAATACAGTTTCATACAGGGTTAAATACTAATGCGATCGTAGTTGAAACCGATAAGCTGTCTGTATTAATCGAACGGTTATTGACTGCAAAAGAAAGTCAGGGTTTATCTGAATATGTTGATGACTCCAATGACCTGGAAGGCCTGGAAATCAGTGCGGATGATGAGGAACATGAAGGTGAGGTCTCTACTTCGGTTACTGATGACGCCCCTATTGTAAAATTTGTTAATAAAATATTGCTGGATGCCATTAAACAAGGTGCGTCAGATATCCATTTCGAACCCTATGAGCGCGAATATCGTATTCGCTACAGACAAGACGGTATTCTACATGAAGTAGCTACGCCTCCAGTTAGTTTGTCATCTCGTATTACTGCACGCATAAAAGTAATGTCCTGTCTTGATATTTCGGAACGAAGAATTCCACAAGATGGCGGTTTTAAAATGAAGATTTCTAAAGCCCGATCCATTGATTTCAGGGTCAGTACCTGCCCTACTTCGGGTGGAGAAAAGGTTGTCATGAGGATTCTTGATCCCGGAGCAGCCAAATTAGGGATTGAAGCCCTTGGCTTTAGCCCTATTCAACGATCACATTTCGTTAAAGCCATTGAGCGTCCTCAGGGCATGATTCTGGTAACTGGGCCTACTGGAAGTGGTAAAACAGTTACGTTATATACTGCATTGAATATACTCAACACCATTGAAGTCAATATATCAACTGCTGAGGATCCCGTTGAAATTAAAGTTCCAGGGATTAATCAGGTTAATATTAATCCAAAAGCTGGTTTAACCTTCTCAGGAGCCTTACGCTCCTTTCTACGCCAAGATCCAGATATTATAATGGTTGGGGAGATTAGAGACTTTGAAACGGCTGAAATCGCAATTAAAGCCGCACAAACGGGCCATTTAGTCCTATCAACCCTTCATACAAATAGTGCTGCAGAAACCTTAAACCGGTTAGTTAATATGGGTATCCCGACTTTTAATATAGCCAGTTCAGTGACAATTATAATTGCCCAGCGCCTGGCAAGAAAGTTATGTGAACATTGTAAAGTAGTTCGAGATGATTTCACTAATCAGGGTTTATTGGAGCTGGGTTTTAAAGAAAGTGATTTGCAGGATATCAAATTATATAAATCTGTGGGCTGCAATCAATGTACGAATGGTTATCGTGGACGTGTTGGACTTTTTGAAGTACTTCCCATGACTAAAACACTAGGTCAACTCATTATGTCTGGAGGAAATTCTTTGGAAATTTTAAAACTGGCCCAATCTGAAGGAATGCTTACTATTTTTGAATCCGGTTTGGAAAAGGTGAGACAAGGAATTACCACCATAGAGGAGGTCAATCGGGTAACCGTTGATTAATTTCATGGATAAAAAAGCTAATCCAGTACTTACATTTCATTATGAAGGAATTAATAAATCGGGCCAAAAAATGATTGGCGAAATTGAGGCAAGAAGCTTGGCCATTGCTAAAGCAGACCTAAGAAAGCAAGGTATTGTCGCCAATAAAGTAGTAAAGAAAAGAAAACCTTTTTTTGATAGAAAAAATAAAAAAATTAAACCAGGAGATATCACAGTATTCAGCCGTCAGTTAGCTACTATGATCGAGGCGGGAATTCCTCTGGTACAATCATTTGATATAGTTGCAAAGGGACAATCCAATAAACGACTTAAAGATCTGATTGAGACGATTAAGCATGATGTTGAAACAGGTCTTACTTTATCTGAAGCTTTAGTCAAGCACCCTGCTTTTTTCAATGAATTATTTTGTAATCTTGTTGATGCTGGTGAAAAATCAGGTTCTCTGGATGTGATGTTGGATAAAGTTGCAACTTACAAAGAAAAAATTGAAACCATAAAAAAGAAAATTAAAAAAGCGCTCACCTATCCAATTGCTGTTATGGTTGTTGCCCTAATCGTAACTGCTGGATTATTGATCTTTGTTGTTCCTCAATTTGAATCCTTGTTTAAAGGTTTTGGGGCTGATTTGCCTGCATTGACCGCCGCGGTAGTTCAAATGTCGAAATTTATGCAGGCTTACTGGTATTATGTATTTGGTACTTTGGGCGCTCTTATTTATGCTTTACTCTATGCAAAAAATCATTCGCCTAATTTTGCGCAAAATATGGATAGAATTTTATTAAAAGTTCCTGTAATCGGACCTATCCTTGAAAAAGCAGCTATAGCACGATTTACACGAACTTTATCCATCACTTTTGCTGCAGGACTACCTCTTGTTGAAGCCTTAAAATCTGTTGCTGGAGCAACGGGTAATATCATATTTGCCAATGCCACGGAACAAATTCGCGAAGAAGTTTCTACTGGACAACAAATGAATATGGCGATGGAAAATACCCATCTTTTTCCTAATATGGTGATTCAGATGGTTGCAATTGGTGAGGAATCGGGCGCATTAGAAAAGATGCTCGGAAAAGTAGCGGATTTTTACGAAGAAGATGTCGATAATGCAGTAGATGCTTTAAGTAGTTTATTGGAACCTATAATTATGTCAATATTGGGTATTCTGGTTGGCGGTTTAGTAGTTGCTATGTACCTGCCTATCTTTAAACTGGGATCCGCCGTCTAATCTAAAGAATGATTCAGAACATAAAAGGAATTGAACTCTAAATGATACACGAATTATTAAACTATAATCCTGCTTTGATGTATCTGATCATCATCATTATTTCACTGGCCATAGGTAGCTTGCTCAATGTAATCATTTACCGCCTGCCAATCATGTTACAAACAGAATGGAGGGAGCAGTGCTGTGAGTTGTTGGATATTAAGGATAAAAAGAAACAGCCGAATCTTAATTTATTTTTGCCCAGATCTTTTTGTCCTGAATGTAAAACTCAGGTTAAGGCATGGCAGAACATCCCTATTCTTAGCTATTTGTTATTAAGAGGCCGTTGTTTTTCCTGTAAGCATCCCATCTCGCTGCGTTACCCCTTTATAGAATTGCTAACGATGCTGTTGTCCTTATTTGCAAGTTGGCATTTTGGATTTACTTTACAATTGCTTTTTGTTTTATTAGGAATTTGGACGTTAATTTCATTAATCTTTATAGATCTGGATCATCAACTATTACCTGACAGCCTGACACTAGGGTTTCTCTGGATCGGTCTGATTGCCAACACCCAGAATTTATTTGTACCTCTTCCTGTTGCTGTTTTGAGTTGTGCTGGTGCGTATGTAGGGCTATGGCTGTTTATCCAGTTGTTCTATTTAATTACCGGTAAAGTTGGAATGGGACATGGTGATTTTAAGCTGTTCGCTGCATTTGGAGCCTGGTTCGGCTGGGTATATCTACCCTTAATTCTCTTGCTCTCATCAATTAGCGGAGCAATTATTGGTATGATCTATTTGCATGTAAGCAAACAATCAAGAGATACAACGATACCTTTTGGACCTTTTCTATGTGTCGCTGGACTGATTTCCATGTTTTGGGGACACGCAATAATTTCCTGGTATTTACAGTTTTGGCTGTAAGTCTATCGGCACCCTGCCGATTGCAGGAGATAACTCACTTCGTTCGTGATCTGAGATATCCCTTCATAATACTAACGACGATAATGTTCTACTATTCAGTATAAACCTTCGTCATTGCGAACAAAGTGAAGCAATCCAGAACACAGTCCAATAAGGCTCCTTTCTAGATTGCTTCGCGTTGCTCGCAATGACGGGTATTTATAGGGCCATTAAGACTTAAATAAATTCCTTTTCGGATTTAAAAATTATGAAGGGATTACTCAGTTCGTGATGACGTTTCTTCGTGGTACGTCATCACGATCGTAGTAAATCTCTCGATGCAGGTTCCTTGCCTCATTGAGGAGATCCCTCACTACACTCGGGATGACGGTTGAATTTCGTCATCCTGAAGGTAGTGAAGGATCTTCCTATGCAGGCACCTTGCCGTTTGCAGGAGATCTCTCACTTCGTTCGAGATGACGTTTCTTTATCCGAATTGTAAGAAAAGTTACTTGTTCGTATTATATTGACTTCCAGCTAAACTACTCTTTAAACTCTCTTTAACTTCTTCGAACTCAGCCACTAATGGAGTGGTTGCATAAGTAAATAAAGTACATTTAGATCCCGTCAGAAAATTAGTGACATGTATCAATGCATTTGCAAGAGTTTTTAATAAATTAGTTAAATAATCTCCCCAACCCAATTCTTTTTCCAATAATGGTTTTGCTTTGTGAATTGCATCAGTACACTTATCAATAAATATCTTTTGAGGTTTACCCTTGTTCTCTGTGTAATCCGTGATGGATTGCAGATACTCATTGGTTGCCATGGATAATGTATTTGCTAATCGCCGAGCTTCTTCCAATACCTTAGGGTTTATGTGCTTATCGTGTTCCAATAATTTAATTCTATTCAAACAATCTGCAATCGTAGAATTTAGTTCCGCTTTTACATCTTTATAGGAAACAATAATTCCATCGATGGATAACTTTCTTTGAATAGTCAAATCAAAATATGAAGCCCAAGATTTGATTTCTGTTTCTTCAGGTAAATTCTGAATTATTGATTTAAGGTCCCAATATTTGAGTGAAAAGTCGTTAACAATATTGAACAGTACATCATTAGTATTCTGTTGCCACAAGTTAAACAAGGTTTGCGGGTTTGCATATTCTTTATGAGCGCCAACGAGCATGTTTCCCTTGGGTGAACGACCATCAATATAATTACCCGTACTGTATTGATAAATGTTAATTAGAATTCCTATTCGAATTTTACCAATAAGTTGATACATTTCCTTCAATCGTTCGGGTGCAGTATCCTCTGGAGTCTGTGTGAGATCACGTATTCGATGTATCCATGCCACCAGTTCATTAAACTTGTTTATTGGAATGAATTGATCCAGAGGTATAGTTTTTGTAAATAAAGGGATACGATGTATTGGCGTCGGATTGTTAAGTATATTTGTGTATGCCTCATCATCTTTAACCCATTCTGACAATTCTTCTGTACCAGGTATTAACCTCAAGTTTTTATAATAGTCAGTACTTAAATTTAATTTCTCTTTTGACATACCATAATGGAGAGACTTATTAGCTTGACAAGCTGATGATATCCCCAGTAGTTCATCGGGTTTTTTATAAATTGGATTAACGCCAATTTTAAGGTTAATCAGATGATTTTTTCCTGTAAAATCAGTTGCCAGAGAGTGAAATGAAGTATGGCATCTAATTAATCTGATCTTACCTATTGTACTGTACATGTCAGCCAAAGTTTTATCAGAAAGATCATCGCGATATATTCTTTGATTGTTCATTCGATGAATCCAATCAGTTAATAATCTGAACTCCGCCAAAGAAACGGCTTGGTTTAATTTAAACGCGGGCTTAGATAACTGGGGCATAGGAATTTAACTCCATTGAAAATGTTGCCATATTGTACTATAAAGCAAAAAAACAATCAAATTTAGGGGGTGTAAGTTTATTGAAGAGTTGCACTAGTATTATCTGGCAGACTTGATAGTCGGAATCTACCAGAGCAAAGCGCAGATTTAATGTGATGGTTTTCTTCGTTGCATAATTGCAGAAAAAAACTCAGGTTTATTCAATCCCATAGAGGCGAAAATTTGCGGAATTTTATCCCAACTTCCTTCCTGCTCAATACTTTCAACAATCAGCTCAAATCCCTTATCTTTATCTACATCAAGTCCCCAGCCATTAATCAAGCAGAGTCCTCTTAGTCTTTTTGCAGCAATATGACCTAATTTTTCAGCCGCCAATAAATGTGCATGTGCTTCTTCATAGAGTTGCTGACTTCTTTTCAGGTTTGCTGGACTATTAAATACGCCTTCATTGTCTAGATTTTGTCTGTATTTAGCTTCATCAATAAAGATTTGGGCTAATTGGTAATGAGCGGCGGAGTCATCCAGATCGGCTGCTTTACGATAACATTCAATTAACATGATTTCAGAATAAGGAAAATTTTTGTTACCTTTCAGTTTTTTGAATAATCCGGCCAACTCATAATAACAAAGAATTTCTCTTTTAATGACTTCATCTCCAGGTTGATTATTTACCCGGTTGTTTTGCATGGCTTTTATCTTTTTGGTCAGTCGTTTTATTTTCCAACGTTTCATATTGAACATGAATACTCCTGTCATTGTTATGCGGTGCTTTGAATGATAATTTGTAATAAAAATATAACAGCAACAATTAATATCATTAATAAAATTATTTTAGCTGCTAATCCTAATGATTCTTTAACTTCTTTCTGATGTTCTATAGTAGTTTCTTTTTCAAGTTCAGGACTTACTTTTTTAGCAAGACCCAATATTTGATCATCAATGTAATTGGAAATATAGTATGAGATGTAGCCAGCAAGTAAACTGGGCAAAAAGAATATCAACCAGGTAATGACCCTACTGGCTGGTTCAGTGTACTCATATCGATTTTCAAAAAACATGATTATATTACTAACCAAATCAGGTACATCATAATACAGATTCCATATCAAAAATGGCAGGATGTACATACTGAAGAAAAATAATCCCAACGCCAGGATCAAACTAATAATTCCCAATACATACAATTTGTTATTAATGGAATATCTATCTTGCTCCATGATACCCTTCCGCAGTGTTATATATACTAAGTATATCTAATTTTAAGATAGCAGATGGGTACAAATAAGTACACTTACTGGTTATATTTCATAATTCGTTTAAAATTCATAGTTTATCTTATACTTTAAGGATTTATATGAAACGTCAGGTTTTTATGCTTTCTGATGGAACAGGGATAACTGCAGAGACTTTAGGAAACAGTCTTATTACGCAATTTGAAAATATTGAATTTGAAAAACAAACCATACCTTACATCGACTCGCTTCAAAAAGCTGAGAATGTGATTCAGCGTGTAAATCAATCCTTTGAACAACAAGGTATTAAACCTTTGGTATTTATGACTTTAGTAAATCCTGAAATTCGTCAATTGTTTAAAAATGCTAATGCCTGTGTATTTGATTTGTTCAGTACCTTTATTGGCCCATTAGAAAATGAACTAAATGAAAAATCATCTTATACCGTAGGTAGAACTCATGGCGTAGCCAACGATAAATCATACACACATAGAATAGAAGCTGTTGATTTTGCCTTGTCCCATGATGATGGAGTTAAAACTCGAGGTTATGATAAAGCCGATATCATTTTGATTGGTGTTTCACGATGCGGAAAAACACCAAGTTGTTTGTATATGGCCTTGCAATATGGAATATTGGCTGCAAATTATCCCTTCACAGAGGATGATCTCATCGGTTTTCATTTACCTGAAGTATTAAAGCCTTATAAGCATAAGTTATTTGGACTCACTATTGATACACATAGATTACAACAGATTCGATCCGAGCGTAGACCCAATAGCAAGTATGCGTCTTCAGAACAATGCCGATTGGAGGTTACTGAAGTCGAAGCAATGTATCAAAAGGAAGGAATTCCCTATATCAATTCCACGAAGTACTCTATTGAGGAAATCGCAACAAAAGTGTTGGCTTCTGCTGGGCTGCAACGAAAAATATAGACTATGATGACAACTCAATAATTTATTTCCAACATCCCGCGAATTGTTTGCGGGATTATGAGAGCCAGTATTATTAAGCAATGTTAGTCACTGGACTGATTTAATTTTAATGATCAATTGATTCTATTCAGGTTTATTTCTAATTTCATTAGATTGAGCTGGCTTATCCTTTATTTCACTGACAATATCTCTCAAACGATGAGAGAAAATACCTTTTGGCCAATCGTTGACTTCTTCTGGAGTCAATTGTTGCTCTGCTTTCTTTATACAAGTTTCAATATAGGATTTATAACTTTGTCCCGTTGCTGGTTTTGTCGTTACCAATGCATTGATCATTTGTTCACTGAAATGGCATTTACTGGCTTTACGTTCATCTTTTAAATTTATACCTACAGTATCTGTCTCTACAAAAAGTGTTTTTCTGTAATTTAATAATTGCCGAATTGCATCTTCTCGCGCAGTAGAAAACGGTTCTTCTTGAAAATCATTGCTATGTAAACGTTCTTGAAGTTGTTCCATATTGGCCTTATCTAATTCTGTAAGAAACTTAGGGAATCGCTCATTGATCAGTTGTTCGTTTTTCGTCCACTCTTCCGAGTATGCTTTTGCCGGTTTCAGTTTATCAACCCAACTAAGCACGCTATCAATCGCTTTAAATACAATATTCTGCACATGCTCAGCAATCTTAAGTGGTTTAACTGCCCCACTAAAAGTCGGGTTGTGATGACTATGCAATAGATTATTCAGTGCATCGTAAACCGATTCATTTGCCTTGGTATTGGAATAGTTTTCCAGAACATTTTTAAGAGTTAATCCTCTGAGCTCCCCATTTGAACTGTCTCGGTAATCAAGTACAGCAAAAACATCCTCATCATTTATATCCGAAATATACAAACCTTTATTAGGGATAAATTCAATTTTCATATCATTAATTTTTATATTTTTTAATATATTGCATTGGCTGTTTGCATATTCTTCTTTCCCCTTATTGGATTGGATAGCATGAATATTGTCCCAAAATGTTGAAAAGGTTTGAGGTGTTTGGGTGTTTTCAGTAAATAAACTCATTCCCCAAGTATTTTTAGTTTGATCTTGAAATTGCTTGCTGCGATAAAAAAAAATATCTTCCACTTTGCTTTTCATATACAGCCTCTAGAAGGATAATTGCACACTGAACACCATACAGTGGTACATGATTAAAACAGATCTTATTTGACAATTATAGGCCAAATTCAGATCAGCAGAATAATTAGAATCTAAAGTATAAATATTGTTGATAACACCATAATTTCCATATCCTGAATTTAGTTAGGGATTTCAAAATACAGGCACATTACCGGTTTCAGGAGATCTGTTGGGATAATTGATGAGTTAAGTACTGTTCATTTTCTTGTTTGAGTTTTTTATAAGTAACTGTTTGGGGGAATACACCTATCAATGAATTTGAAATTGCCATAACTGAGCTTTTTAAAAAGAAGAGCTCAATATGAAATCAAAAGAAGAATATCGGGAACTAATGAAAATAACGGTTTAATATGCACCTAATCCCATGATAAATCCTGCTTCTTTAGTATAAATAATATTGACTGTCCTATAAAAAAAATTGACTATATAGTTAGTTAATAATACAAGCACTTGTCTGGATATTATTTGAACATAAAAAACAAGTATAAGGGAATGATTTTCATTAGCCTCAGCGCCGTTATTTCGAGTGCTGCCACCCCAGTTACCGCAAAATTAATTCAAATTGGAAATGAACACCTGATTAATGGTCATAACCCTATTTCTTTTTGTAATTTACTATTTGTTGGCAATTTAATCGCACTTATTACACTGTATCTTCTTTATTTTAAGGAGAACCGAACATTTAAAATGAAATCAATATCCAGAAGAAATTGGATTTGGATAACATTGTCAGCATTCTCATCCGGCGTTCTTACTCCAACATTATATTTCCTCGGAATCATGAATACTGACGTTGTCAATGTGGTTATTATTTCAACGTTCCAAATTCCTTTAACGTTGTTTTTTGGATGGTTATTTTTAAATGAAAAACCTCTACCTAAAGTTTTGATTGGTTCAGTATTTACCCTCCTTGGCCTTATTACTATAGCAGTATTACAAAAATGGGGTTTTACTTCAGAGGCTACACCACGTGTGTTAGCTTCTGCCAATCAATCTGAAGGTGCTTTAAATAGTTTTATGAAATCCCATGCTTACTCCGGAGAGATTTGCGTATTTCTTGCCGTGTTCAGCAGTACTTTCTCTGGTTTAATTGGGTTACATACAAGTAAAATAATTCCACTAGGAATGTTAAATCTTTTCCGCATGGGTCTGGGTGTGGTCTTTTTCTTTTATATTGCGCTAGCTATGTTCGGCTGGGGACATTTTGATGACATTTTCTCAGAATTCTTATGGGGATGGATGTTGATTTATGGTGGGATAATCGTAGCTTTTAATACCTACTTCAAATTTCTAGGTTTGAAGTATGCAAAAATTGATGAAATATCGATAAGTTCTACTTTAATACCTATTTTCTCATTGTATTTTTCTTATCAGATTATGAATAATCTTCCCAATAAATCTCAACTTATAGGAACCATTTTAATTATAATAGGCCTCTTTATTGGCTTGATTGGAAAACTGGAGTCAACAAATAAATCCAAGATGCCTGATAAACCCCCTTGTTACCCTGGATTATAAGATTCATTAGACTCTCAAGGCGGCATTTATTCACCGAGTGAGCCAACATTAAAGAAATCGTCTAATGCTGCCGTTGACGAAATGATCTCAATAAATCAAACGTTAAAATGGTAACACATCCTAATGAGACGAAGTAAACAACAGAACTTAGCAGTAATTGCAGCAAGCCCCTGGCTTATCCCGATTAACAATATGATTTGTTGTTACACAAAACAAATCAAGGGCTTTTGAAGTTTATATCAGGCAATTAAATCATTGCCTGAGCTCTCAGCAAGTTAGTGTACAACCCATAACGCCATAAAATCACTAACCTTCATAGCAGCAAGAGTATTGGTATCACTCATTGCATTCATGATCTGTTCTACTCGGTTAGCTGGTAATCGTGAACTCAGGTTATTCTTGAACTTGGATATCAAAACAGGAATTCCTTCTTCACGTCGTCGTTTATGACCAATTGGATACTCTACAGTGATTAATTCACTTTCTGTACCGTCATTGAAAACAAGTTTGATGCTGTTTGCTATAGATCGTTTTTCCGGATCATGATATTCACGAGAAAAACGCTCATTTTCTGTGACGTGCATTTTGGCTCTTAAAGCATCTATCCTTGGATCTGTTGCTACTGTATTTTCATAATGTTCCGCTTTTAAATCACCAAAGAGTAAACCAATTGCCACCATATACTGCAGGCAATGATCTCTATCAGCGGGATTATGCAAAGCACCTTGTTTACTGATTATACGTATAGCAGACTCATGTGTTACCAACTCAATTCGTGCAATATCATTGTATCGCTGAGTCACTAAAGGATGTAATGCAACAGCACATTCTACGGCTGTTTGCGCATGAAACTCTGCCGGATAGGAAAGTTTAAAAAGAACATTTTCCATGACATAACTGCCATAAGAGCGTTGAAATTTAAACGGTTTTTTATCAAATAAAACATCATAAAATCCCCAGGTAGGAGCACTTAATGCACTGGGATAACCCATTTCACCTGTTTTAGCAATTAAAGCCAGACGAACTGCACGTGATGTGGCATCTCCTGCGGCCCATGATTTTCTGGAGCCTGCATTGGGCGCATGTCGATATGTTCTTAAACTTTGGCCATCAACAAAAACCTGCGACAAAGTTCTTAACATCATATCGCGATCGGCGCCGAAGAGTTGCGCTGCAACAGCTGCACTGGCAATTTTAACGAGAAATACATGGTCTAATCCTACACGGTTAAAGCTATTTTCCAGAGCAAGACAACCTTGAATTTCATGAGCTTTAATCATTGCGGTGAGTACATCCTGCATTAAAATTGGCGCACGTCCCTTACCACAATGTTCTCTACATAAATAATCTGCAACAGCTAATATAGCACCCAAATTATCCGATGGATGCCCCCACTCAGCTGCAAGCCATGTATCATTGAAATCCAGCCAACGAATCATAGTTCCAATATTAAAGGCTGCCTGAACAGGATCCAGTTCATAATTGGTTCCAGGAACACGAGCTCCGCCTGAAAGTGTGGCTCCAGGGACTATGGGTCCCATGAGTTTTGTACACTCGGAAAAATTTAGCGCCAATAGACCACAGCCTAAAGTATCCATTAAACAGAGACGTGCTGTCTCATAAGCAAGTACACTATCTACTTTAGTGTTTAAAACATAATCAGCAATATCCGCGATAACCTGATCGTAATCAGGTTTAACATTATCTTCTACATAACTGCTCATATTAACCTCTGTTCTTAATTTCAAT
Organism: Legionella quateirensis; assembly: GCF_001467955.1. GTDB lineage: Bacteria > Pseudomonadota > Gammaproteobacteria > Legionellales > Legionellaceae > Legionella > Legionella quateirensis. The sequence goes on from NZ_LNYR01000012.1 coordinate 269,131, forward strand.
GAATGCTCTTTGTTCTGGTCCAATATATTCTGAAGTAGGCCTGATTAATTTATTATTGGCTCTCTGTTCGAATACATGTGCAGACCAACCTGTGATTCGGGACATCACAAAAATAGGAGTAAACAAATGTGTAGGTATACCGCAATAATGATATGCAGAGGCACTATAGAAATCGAGATTGGGGAACAATTTCTTTTCACTCCACATGACCTCTTCTATGCGTTCAGAAATGTGGTACAACATCAGGTCACCCTTTGCTTCACCTAACCTGAAGGACCACTTTTTAATGATATCAGAACGCGGATCACTTGTTGTATAGACCCTATGCCCAAATCCCATGATTAACGCTTTATTCGCCAGCATCTGCTTTAACCCTGCTTCGGCTTCATCAGGTGTCTTGAATTGTTCAATCAGTTCCATTGCCGCTTCATTAGCACCACCATGCAAAGGCCCACGCAAAGTTCCAATCGCGCTGGTTATCGCAGAATAAAAATCAGACAATGTAGCTGCTGTGACTCGTGCAGCAAAGGTTGATGCATTAAATTCATGTTCTGCATAGAGTATGAGTGACACATTCATCATATCCGATTCGATTTTGCTGGGTTTTCTATTATGCAATAAAGCCAGGAAATGACCACCAACGGTATTCTCATCACTGTAACCGGAAATTTCCCTATTCTCATAATGATAGGCATACCAATAACACATAATTCCAGGGAATAACGCCAATAGCCTATCTGCAATTTCGTATTGTTGCGAAAAATTTTCTTCAGGTTCAATATTACCCAAAAAAGAACAGCCGGTTCTTAACACATCCATAGGGTGTGTGTTTTTGGGAATCAACTTCAATACGGTTTTTAATTGCTCCGGTAAGCCTCTCAGACTTATCAGTTTTTTTGTATACTTATCCAGTTCACTTTGTGTTGGAAGATGGCCATAATTCAATAAATAAGCAACCTCTTCAAAGCTTGCATATTCAGCTAAATCGTCAATTGAATAACCTCGGTAATTTAAACCTTTACCTGCCAGGCCAACAGTAGCAATTGCTGATTGTCCAGCAACAACACCGGCTAAACCTCCACTCTTACTACTCATTTTCTTCCTCCATCAGTTGGTCCAGTTTTTCTTCGTATTTGTGATATCCAAGAATAGTGTACAGTTCCTCTCGTGTTTGCATTGCATCAAGAACTGACTTTTGCGTGCCTTGTTGGACTATAGTTTCATAGGTTGTTAGTGCCGCTTGCGACATTGCTCTAAAAGCACTCAGCGGATAGAGAATTAATGAGACACCCGCATCATTGAGTTCATCTCTGGTAAATAATGGTGTTTTACCAAACTCAGTAATATTAGCCAGAACGGGTACTTTAATACTTTGAGTAAATGTTCGATAGTCATCCAAAGTCGTCATTGCCTCAGGAAATATCATATCAGCGCCCAGTTCAACACACAGTTGAGCACGGTCTATCGCTGAACTCATTCCTTCAACTGCATAAGCGTCAGTTCTTGCCATAATGACAAAATCAGGATTCTTCCGGGCATCAACCGCGGCTTTAATTCGATCGCCCATTTCCTTTTCTGAGACAATAGCTTTATTAGGCCTATGTCCACATCGCTTAGCTAATACCTGATCTTCGATATGAATGGCAGCTACACCTGCTTTTTCCATCAACTTGATTGTTTGAGCAATATTAAAGGCATGTCCCCATCCAGTATCGACGTCAACTAAAAGGGGTAATGGAGATACATCGGTTATACGTCGCGCATCCTCCAGAACTTGCGATAAACTAGTCATTCCAAGATCGGGTAAACCAAAGGATGCATTAGCTACGCCAGCACCCGAAAGATAGATGGCTTTACATCCAGCTGATTCAGCTAACATTGCAGTATAAGCATTGATGGTACCCAAGACCTGTAGCGGTCTATTATCCTCCACTGCAAGTCTGAACGCTTTTCCCATTGAACTGGTCATTCCATATTACTCCTTTGACCTAAAGGGTTATTATTATGCTCTAATGAGAAGTCCATCTCAATCGATTTTACTAAATTACTAAATGTCCTTTGAGATACCATCGGCAATAACCAGAAATAAACACACGATTATCCATTAACTCGCAAAATAACTCCCCTTTTCTGTGTAAGCCCTGAATCGCACGTAAATTGGATTTATTTAATTTATTTGCCCAGAATGGTGTTAAAACACAGTGAGCGGAGCCGGTTACAGGATCTTCCGAAATACTGTGCCTTGGATAAAAGCAACGAGAATAGAAATCAGCCTCAGTACATGCAGAGGTAATTATTAAGCCTCGTTTAGGCAGTTTAATGAGCTTTTTTAAGTCAATTTGAGCGTTAATGACCTGTGCCTCATTGGCGAGAAGGATCAAATAATCGAGATCACTGTCGTATGTTTCTAATACAGGTTGATCGATAAGCTGTGTAATATTCTCTGAAGAATGGGTGTTAACATAATTCAACCTGGGAAAATCAAGAGTAAGTCGGTCTTTCCTTCTTAATACAGAAAGTTGTCCACTCATACTATTAAAGGTGATGATATCAGTTGAACATCTCTCTAATTCAAACAAGACAAAGCCAGCAGCTAGCGTTGCATGTCCACACAGGGAGATTTCTCCATTTGGGGTGAACCAGCGTATATGGAATCCATTATGGGCTTCAATGATAAAAGCCGTTTCAGATAAATTATTTTCTGCGGCTATTGCCAGAAGCAGCTCGTCATTGAGCCAATCATCAAGTAAACATACAGCTGCTGGATTTCCATGAAATACTTTATCAGTAAACGCATCAATTTGAAAAAAGTCAATACTATGCACAATCTGCTCACATGATGAAAATGTTGATTATAGCTGATAAAGAAAGTTCAAGTTAAGCCTGAGTTATTAATTAAATAAATACCACTAACAATTTAATAATTTATCACTGAATCGTCAACACATCGGGGGGATGAATTTCAGGTTTTTCCTAATAAAATCAATACATTCCACGAGTTATGTTTTTTCGCAAAAACCGACTGGGTGCTATTGCATGAATAAGACTTCTTGGCAGGCAACTGATTTCATTATTGATTAATGAAGACAACCACTCAGAACATAATGGGATAGTAGTTAACCCTCGGGAGCCAAATCCAGCACAAACGAATAGTCCAGGAATATAAGGGCCAGGTTGTGCAATCCATCTTTTGGAGTTTGATTCTAAACCTGAAAATAACTCAATAAATTCACTTTCTTTTGCAACAGGACCTACCGCAGGAAGATAGTCCGGGGTAGAAGCCCTGACCGCTGCCCAATGATCAATAATTTCTTTAGACCATAAATCTGGCGATGAGATTTTCACCAGTTTATTTAAATTGCTTATATCATCCTCGGTAAAAGTGTGTTCAGAGAAATCACCAAGGTTATAACTGGCACCAAAATAATGCATCCCATTTATAGCAGGTAAAACATGCCCTTCTCCACATAGAGGAATTTTAAGTTTCGAGCTGTCAGGTGTTGAGCGAATTGAAGACATTTGTCCTCGAATGTGCTTAATCGGTAGATCTTTTAATTCACTGAACGAATTTATCTTGTTTCCAGTGCATAAAATTAAAGCGTCTGCAGATTTATTATTAACGATCCAGCTTGAACCATCAAAGTGAAAAGAATCAACCGGTGTGTTTTCGTTCAAAAGGATTTCTTTTCTATCAACTAAAATCTGACAAAGACGCGGTGAGTTAATCCATCCTGAATGAGGTATAAAAAGACCTGACTGACTGATATTCAAGCCAGACAATTCTGACGCTTTATCTGGATCTACTAGTTCCCCTAGTTCGGGATAATAGTGCAGCCAATTTTTAAGATTTTGTTGGGCGTGCTGTTCTTTTTGGTTATAAGCCAATAATAGCGATCCGCTTAAACAACCAAGCTCTGGATGATGTTTAATCAGATCATTATAAACTCTACTCGCATAAAGAAATGATGAAAGCATTAACTGAGTTAATGGTGATTTATAAGCAGACAATTTGGGAAATAATACAGCTTGATGATTGGCTGAAGCCGCCGCACCCACCGTCGTTTTTTCCTCGAATAGTGTTACCATCCAACCCCTGTTGGCTAAACAATGGGCAATGAAACACCCAGCAAGTCCACCTCCAACTATGTGTACTGATTTATTTGAAGATTTAAAAGGAATACCTGTATGCCAGGGTGTTTGACGATGCTTTATTCTATAGGGCTGTGACTTTTTATAGGTACCTGTAAGCATGTGGCGTTTGGGACCAAAACCCTTTTTCTTTTCTATTGTAAAGCCTGCTTTGGACAAAGCGGCTTTTACTACACCAGCTGCAGTGTATGTTGCAAAAGTAGAATCTTCTTGCGATAACATGGCTAATATTGAAAAGAGAGAATATGACCACATCTCCTCATTTTTGGATGGAGAAAAACCATCCAGATACCACGCATTGATGTATTTAGATCGTAATTTTGGTTCCAGTTGAGAATCACCACAAACTAATAATTGCTCAAAACACTCCAGTGCATCACCCAACATCAGAGTAAGTTTAACTCGACCGTTACAAAATGATAAGTAGTGGTATCCTTGTGTGAGAACAGGGTATTGTTCCAGCAATTGATTCGTTTGTATCGATAGTTCAGGCCAAAGAGTTAAACAGTCTTCTATATCAGTCAATTGTAAGGGATGTTTTTCACATGAAAAATAGTGCAAATGTGCTGAATTTGGTGCGTATTCTTCCCACAATTTTAAAGTCAGAAGAAAATTTAAACCTGTACCAAACCCAGTTTCTCCAATATTAAATAATGAATAAATATTCTGGGGAAGTTCTGACCATCTATTGATGAGATTATTCCCATCAACAAATACGTAACGACTTTGTTTGATCCCACTTTCAGCAGAGTTATATACATCATTGAAGTGTTTAGAACATGGCAAATCATTGATCCACTCAAGATCTGCCGTTTTAATTGGTACAAATGGACTACTCAAATACAGTCACTCTCTCGGTTACATTAACATTAGTATCTTTCACAAATTCATGCTTTTTTTCCTGAATTAACTTCCTTAATTTGGGAACAAGCATTAATAGTATAAATGAGGATCCTATAGCAAATAAACCCAAACATAAAAACACCCTGCTGTATCCTGTGTTAGTAAGTAATGCTGATGTACTGTTCTGCCCAACTATCATTAGATTTGAACTGTAGCTAGACAAGGTTGCCCCTACTCCAGTAATCAGCATCCACATCCCCATCATTACACCTTGAAGTGATGTCGGAGCCAGATAGCCTATCATGGCATAACCAATTGGAGAGATTAAAAGTTCCCCGATGCTTTGCAAAACAAAGCTGGCAACTATCCAGCCAGGATTAACCATCCCTGTGGAACTCGCATAAACAATTCCCAATGGAAGTATTGCAAAAGCCAACCCAATACAAAATAAAGCGAGAGCAAATTGCGTCGGGATATTGATTTGTACTCCTTTCGTACGCATTCGGGAAAAGAGTACTCCCAATAAAGGACCGCCAATAACTATAGCTACAGTGTTGATATTTTGGAACCATTGGGGAGGAATAATCCAGTTACCATATTCTCTTTGCACATTATGATCTATAAATACCGTTAAACCCATTGGCCCTATTTGATACAGCATCCAAAAAATAGCACCAACAATCATCAGAATGGCAAAGGCCAGTATTTTATCCTTAGCTTCTTTTGTAGGTTGTTGATAGGCAATATAAAATGTCAATGCCAACATACATATACCTGTAGCAATGACCAGTTTATTAGCCCAATCAGCATATTGCAGCATTTGGCTTAACAAAAACGGAAGTACAATAATGAAGCCAACTCCCAAAGCAGTGGCTTTCTTCTGAGAGTGTTTATCTTTTCTGGAATAGGTTGTTTCCTTATCCGCCAATTGGTTCCAACAATAAAGACAAATAAGCAAGGCAAATAAATTTCCAAGACTACTAAGCAGGAAGAGTCTTTGATAATTTTGGGTTATTTGAAATACACCACTTAGGCTGAATCCTATGAAAAAGCCTATATTCATACCAGCATAATTCCATAAAAATGCGGTTTCACGTCGAGTGTCATTAGGTGAAAATCTTTGAGTGAGCATGCAATTGAGACAGGTTACATTCAATCCTGACCCTGTTAAAAACGCAGCAAGACCGTAATACAGATAGTTAATTCCGCCAATAGATAATAAGATGCAGCCTACAACCTGAGCTATCATACCAACACAGAAAAGGGATCTGTTTGACAATAATCGCCCACCCCAGAAACCTCCAAGTAAATGCAGCGCAAAATTAAATGCAATAAAAACACCCATAATGCTGTTTGCTGTAGTAACTTGAAGTCCCAGTTTTCCTTTCATGTATAAAACTAATGTCGAGTAAAGAACACTAAAACTAAGCGTCGAAACTACTTGTATGAAAAAAAGCGCAATAGTCCCCTCGGGAATTGTATTCCATAGCGCTCTTTGTTTACCCAATATCGACATGATATGCTTTCCTTAGCCAGCTGATTTATACCCAAGAATGACATGGAGAAAAACGACTGTCTAGTATTTTAAAATTTAAACTGTCCACGAATAATCTATTGAAATTAGAGCAAGTTAAAATAACACTATTACCCCTTTAATTTCTTCAATACTCGCTCTGCCGCATTTTGAGTTTTAAGTATTTCCTGTTCACCATGCGCACTGGAAACAAAACCAGCCTCATACATTGAGGGTGCAAAATATACTCCATTTTCCAACATACCATGAAAGAATTGTTTGAATAATTGCTCATCTGAGGAGGCGACATCACCATAATCACTGACCTCGTTTTTATCAGTAAAACAAAATCCAAACATTCCACCTAATGATGCGGTGAATATCGGAATTTGTAATGATTGGGCAACATCAGACAGTGCTGAAATCAAGTTACTGGTTGTTTCATTTAATTGGTTAAAAAATCCGGGCTGTTCTATTTCATTCAAGGTAGCCAAACCTGCTGCCATAGCCAGCGGATTACCAGAAAGAGTTCCGGCCTGATAGACAGGGCCTTCAGGAGCCAGAAAAGACATGATTTCCGAACTTCCCCCTAATGCGCCAACAGGCATTCCACCACCAATCACTTTGCCAAAAGTGGTGATATCCGGTTTAATTCCAAATAAACCTTGAGCTCCATGTAAACCGACTCTAAATCCGGTCATTACTTCATCAAAAATTAATACGGCATGATATTTATCACAAAGCTCGCGCAGGCCTTTTAAAAAACCCGGTTTAGGAAGGATAAATCCCATATTGCCAGCAACTGGCTCCAAAATAACTGTTGCGATATCATCAGGATATTTTTCAAACAATTGAGCGACCTGATCAAGGTCATTAAAGTCAGCTGTTAACGTATGTTCAGTGATGCTTGCAGGAATTCCCGGTGTTGATGGGATACCGAGGGTGAGCAGGCCAGAGCCCGCTTTTACGAGCAAGCTATCACTATGACCATGATAGCACCCATTAAATTTGATAAATTTGTTTCTATTGGTATACCCTCGAGCCAGTCTGATCGCTGTCATTGTTGCTTCGGTACCTGAATTAACCATTCGCACTTTTTCAATTGAAGGGACAAGCGATATAATTTTTTTAGCTAATAGTATTTCAAGTTCTGTTGGTGCGCCAAAACTCATTCCACTATGCAGGACATGGTTTACGGCTTCAATTACTTTCGGATGACAATGTCCGAGAATAAGCGGCCCCCAAGAACCCACATAATCGATGTAGTGATTATTATCTTCATCGATTAAATAAGCACCTATACCTTGCTTAAAAAACAGAGGATCTCCACCTACTCCTTTGAATGCTCGTACGGGGGAATTAACACCACCTGGAATAACTGTTTGGGCCTGAACAAATAAATCGGATGATCGAGACATAAGAAAACTCACATTTCTAAATTAAAAATAAATACAATTAATGCAAAATACCAAGGTCTGTTGCTAACTCATTGTGCCATGAGAGTAAAAAACGCCAACATACCGCGGCTTGACTGAGGTATCCAGTTCGCGCCTGAATAGCGCACCACATCAGAGTTGGAGAACAATTGACGACAAATCCCTCCTGGTGCTTCTTTTAGAAGCACTTTCATGTACTGATGTTACAATTATTTAATTGGTTTAGCAAAAAAAACAACACCGATTCCAGGTTTAACTTTACTTAATGCGCAACAGTAGATAAATTACCCATTTTTTTAACGAGTATTCATTATGCAAGAGTATAAAAAGTACATATGCGTCATCTGCGGATTTATTTATGATGAGGCTGAAGGATGGCCAGAAGATGGTATAGAACCAGGTACATTGTGGGCTGACGTCCCTGAAAACTGGTTTTGTCCTGACTGTGGGGCCGGGAAAGAAGATTTTGACATGGTTGAAATGGATTAATATTAAATCATTGGGGTGTGTTGACAATTCCGATTTCGACGTCGCGCGACGTTGGAAAAAATTTAATGAATTGTCAACACACCCTGATAGGAACGCCCTGCTATCCCTGTTTATTCTAATGAGCATCAATACAGGGATGAGGTTGCTGCTCAGTTGAAATCAAAAGGGTTTAACCACAACCAAAATAACAATAGAAATAAGCAATAACGTCGGTAACTCATTGAATATCCGATAAAACCGGGATGATTTTATATTTTTGTCCTGGGCAAAAGTTTTAAGATAAAAACCGCAGGTTAAATGATAAATCCATAAAAGAAGAACCAATGATAATTTGGCATGCATCCATCCGGCTTTCAGATAGTAGTCCATATTGAAATAGATCAACCACAAACCAAACACCGTTGTCAGAATAGCCGCAGGCCAGGTAATCCCGTAATAGAGTCTTCGTTCCATTATCTTAAATCGATCAAGGCTTATGCTATCCTCAGTGACAGAGTGGTATACAAATAGTCTGGGTAAATAGAACAAACCTGCAAACCAAGCTACAAGTGCAATAATATGAAAAGCTTTGATTAATAACATACTACTTCCTCGTCATTTTTTTCGTTTATTTCTTGAACGTTTCAGTAAATTCAAAGATTCGACCCCTAAAGAGAATCCCATTGCAAAATATAAATAACCTCTTGGAATATGGAATGAAAAACCATCTGCTACCAGAACTGTACCAATCAGGATCAAGTAACTTAGTGCCAGCATTTTTATAGTAGGATGTTTCGAGATAAAGTCACTGACTGGTTCACTAGCATAGATCATGATAATGATGGCACAGGTTATAGCAAGCGCCATTACCCAGAAACGTGTAGTTAATCCAACAGCCGTTAATACGCTATCCAGGGAAAAAATAACATCCAGTAATGCGATTTGGATAATGACTCCTCTGAAAGTAGCCGCTGAAGTTGAATTTTTAGGCACAGATGCTGTTCTGGATTCATTTGTGACGTCCTGATGAATTTCATCAGTTGACTTCCAAATCAAAAACGCGCCACCCAGACAAAGAAATATATCTCGTGCTGAAAATGTAAAACTTCCTATTGAAAACAAAGGTTTTACCAGTTTTACCATGTATACTGCCGAGGCTAGTAATATCAACCGAGTCATCCAGGCAAAGGTAAGTCCCCATCTTCGTGCTTTTTTTCTTTTTTCCTGAGGTAATTTTTCAGTTAGTATCGATAAAATGACCAGGTTATCTATACCTAAAACGACTTCAAGAATAATTAATGCAATTAAACTCAAGAATATATCAAAAAATTCCATATCCTATCCCTGTAATTTTTTAGTTGAACCATTCTCTCTAAAATATTTGTAAAGGTAAATGATTCACTTTATTCATTTGCTTCGTTATAATTATTTGCGTTTAATCAAACAAGTGAGAATCAGCAATCATCAAATTCATCAAAAAGCTGTTAAAGAAAAACAGGGCTCATAAACCCCCTGTGGATTCAGCTTATATAATACCACGAACCAAGCATTCAATATCCAAAACAGATATTAGTACTAATGCTATAAAAGTACTTAATCGCTTGATAAGCAGCGGATTTCAAGCATATCTTGTTGGTGGTAGCGTTCGTGATTTGTTACTTCATAAAGCGCCCAAAGATTTTGATGTGGCTACTAATGCAACGCCTAATGAAATTAAAAACCTGTTTAGGAATGGTCGGATAATTGGTCGTCGCTTTAAACTGGTACACATTTTATTTCATAGAGAAATTATTGAAGTTGCAACATTTAGAGGACATGATGCTGTAGATGCCAGCCAACAAACAAATGAGCGCGGCATGCTTGTTCGAGATAATGTTTATGGTTCACTTGATGAAGATGCATGGCGAAGAGATTTCACCATAAATTCTTTATACTATAACATTGATGATTCAACGATTATCGACTTTACCGGCGGGGTTAATGATGTACAGCAGAAATTAATTCGAATGATTGGAGATCCTGTAACACGATATAAAGAGGATCCCGTTCGAATGCTGCGAGCTATCAGATTTAGTGCTAAATTACAATTTAAGCTGGCTCCGGAAACAGAAGCCCCCTTCCCGGATATCAGTCATTTGATTACGCATGTTTCCAATTCTCGTTTATTTGATGAAATGACCAAGTTGTATCAATGTGGCGAAGCAGAAACAGTACAAAAATTATTAATCCAATATGGCTTATTTGAACATCTATGCCCCCAGACTTCAGTATTATTTCAAAGTGACTATCCAGTGCATGCTTTGCTGGGTATCGCCTTGGAAAATACGGATACTCGTATCAGAGATAATAAACCCGTCACCCCAGCATTTCTATTTGCGGTGTTATTATGGTTTCCAATGATTGAAATCTCAAAAAAATTACAAAGTGAAGGCATGGACCCTTTACCTGCAATAGAGAAGGCTATGTCTCTGACTATAGCAGAGCAAAATAAAATAATTTCCATCCCGAAACGTTATAGCCAGGTAATCAGGGAAATATGGTTGTTACAATATCGATTTTCGAAAAGATTGGGTGGGCGTGCTTTTAATTTGCTCCAACATCCACGATTCAGAGCCGCATTTGATTTTATGGCCCTAAGAGCTTTGGCTGGCGATGAGTCAATTGAGTTGGCGCAATGGTGGACGAACTTTCAGGAAGTGGATGAAACTGAACAAGCAAAAATGGTGACTCTTCTTACCCCAGCTTCTTCATCCAAGCCACGACGAAGACGCAAGCCCAAACCTGCCAAATGAATATCTGCTATTTAAGTCTGGGCTCGAATCAAAAAGCACCCGAACGTCAGATTAGAAAGGCAATTAGGGATTTACGTGTTCTACCTGATACTGCAGTCTTATCATACTCCAGTTTATACTGGACAAAGGCCTGGGGACTGACATGTCAGCAAGATTTTTGTAATGTAGTAGTTAAAATATCTACATTACTAAAGCCTGAATTACTTTTAAAATGGTGTCAAAAAATTGAAGACCAACATGAACGGGTCAGAAAAAAACGTTGGGGACCAAGAACTCTTGATATCGATATAATATTATATGGAAATAGAACACTTCATAAGAAGAATCTGACTATTCCTCATCCACATTACTTATCAAGGGACTTTGTAATACAACCACTATTAGAAATTAACCCGGAAATGAGTCTGTAAATCCAATTTGCACCGTCATTAATCGGCTACAATTTAATTTAACGCGTCTACTTAAAATGAGGTTAATATGTACAAAAATATTCTGTTTGCTTCCGATCTACTTAATGAGCACTACCATCTTGCAGAAAAAGCTGCCAATATCGCCAAACAATTTAATGCAAAGTTATATCTGCTACACGTAATCGACTTACCAGCCAGTGTACAATTGGCGCAAGGATTGGGCTTTACCGAATTAGCTAACCCCGCTAAGGATGATGCTCAAACTGTTTTATCTTTAATTGGTGAAGATCTTAAAGTTCCTACTAATCAACAATTTGTGGAAATTGGTTCAGTTAAAGAACATATATTCAGTAAAGTTAAAGAACTAGATTGCCAATTGATTATTATAGGCAATCACTCATCCAAAGGAATACAAACATTTCTGGGAAGTACTGCTCATGCCACTGTGAATCATGCGCCATGTGATGTATTAACATTAAAAGTTTAATCCAGAGAGTTCTCTATTCCTAGAATCACAATTTATTTACTTAAATTGTTAAATACAACCGATTAATTGTGTTAATATCACACAATTAATCCATTGATTTACAAGATAAAAACATGAATTCACTTACTACAGCATGGCAATCCTATAATAAATGTCGCAGCAAGCTATGGTGGCCATTAAGTTTTTTACTGTTAACGCCTTTGGCAGCTTTGATTGTTTTTGGAGTACTTATTCCCTTGAGCCTCGAAAGCATCGGTTTCATAACGTTCAAGTACCCAGTATTAAATTTTATTTATCTTACTTTAGCTGGCACCCTCGTTTTTTTTACTCTATTTCCATTGCTTGACGGATTATATAAAGCAATATTTTCTTATCTCGATGGTGAAGAAATCGATGAAAACTCGGGGTTTAAAGATTTATACAACTCTGCGAATACGGGAATCGGCTTATTTGTAATGATGGTTTTAATTGCTCTTGTAAATGCGATAGGTATTTATATTAAATTCCTTAAATTGCCGATAATATTAATTACTTACCCTTGTATTATTTTTACACCGTTACTAACCGTAACAAACAACGCGGCACCTTATTTTGCCTGGAGAGAGTCAATTAAATTGGCCTTCGGAAACTGGAGATTGACCTTAAAAATATATTTCGTACGGATCTTAACTCTAGCGTCACTGATGGCTCCGATCTTTATAATGATGTGGTCTGCACATCTCCCGCGAGCTTTTTTTCTACTGGTTGTTTTTTTAGCGCCCATTGTATTAGTGTATAACCTAATCAAAATATTCCCATTCTATTTCTTTTATCCTGCGTATGAATACAAACATACTCTTAATTGATATGCTCAATAGTGTCTTTTGAACATATTCTGCAAAAATTAGTGTATAGAAGATGTATACAGCATCTTTACCGATTAGGTTTTCCTTTTCCTTCATGGGTAGGTGCAAATGATTCATCATCCGTATGTTGTGAATGTACCGTTTTTATGAAAAATGAATATCGGGTCTGGCTCGATTCATCTTTAACAAAATACTCCTTAAATAATTCGTATTTTGACATAGCCCACTCTTGAATTGGCTCAAGAATAAACATATCATCAATTTTATGTGCTAAGTTTGATTCTTTATATTGATCAATGATGGATAGGAGCATTTGAGTTGCAATATCGTATCTAGATGCCTTTTCAAATAGAATCAATATAAGATCGGGCTCGCGTGTTGATAATGCAGTTTTGAATCCTTCATAGTCATTAAACTCTAAAAGGTTAATAATTGCGACAGGAATTTGATCCTCTCTATTCAAAAAATGGTACAAAGAGCGAATGTCGCGATCTTTTATGTATTTCATAAAAAGTTCGAAAGGATCTGTTATTTCATTAACGGTATCTACGCTTTTAGTATCTATATGTGGATCTTGAGTAAAATCGTCTAAAATCAAGGAAAGATTACTCTCCATCAGTTTCTTCTGAATCAGCATTTTATTGTAAGTACTTGCAGACATGGAAATCATTTGATTCAATTGATGAATGTTCTTGTGATATATTAGATTATCAATAATCTTATAGTCATGAGATTCAATTATTGCGTCAATGGAAACGTGATGTTCCATTGCAATTATTAGAAGATAATTATATATAGATATGTCTTCAATATCGCTAGCTAGAATGAATACCTTATAATCTCGAGCTTCAAGAAAAGAGGGTATTCGATTGGGGATTTGATTCAGTAAGATCTTTAGTGTATTGAGCTTTTTGTTTAGAATAACAAGCATTAATAAATTGTATTTTCGTTCTGTGATAACAGATGAAATATCAAGCAGTTGGTTTTGCATTATGTATGCAATTACATAATCAAATCCACCACATGCTGCGTATTTAAAATAACTTTTTAACTCATTACGATCTTTTCCAGAGAAAAGCCTTGAAACTTCTTCAATCCCGGATAGTACAGATACTACAAAATGGACTCTGTCTTCATATGCTTTTCCGCCAATTGAGGATTCCTGAGCAAAACTTAATAGCTCTCTAATATTCGGACTGGTGTAGGATGTACTATTCAACAACTTTAGCAAATGAACTAAAGTTGTGATGTTGGTAATAAACATATGTGTCGAATTTATTAATAATCTGGCTGACAAGATTATTTTGTCATTTAGAAGAGTACTTAAATATTGGTGGTCTACTGAATTGTTCACCATTGAACAAATACAATCGATTGCTTTAATATCGTTTGATTTAAGTGCACTGTAAAGTAATCTATGCTCTGTGAGCATTTTGGCTAAATCGTAAGAATCAACATATTTAGATAAATACACAAACAAGACTTCATTATTTAGCTCAATAGCCGATAAGAACAATTTATATGAATTTTTTTTAATTATGTCATTTGGCTTGTCATCTGAAATTGTGAAAATGAACTTAATTATCTCGTTCGATTTGATATAAAGTGCGGCATTTAGTAACGTGTAATCGTCTGATTGTATTGCTTTTTTAAAATTCTCAGATGATATCTCATAAAAATGTTGAATTACGTTGATGTGTCCATTTTGAATCGCCATTTTATACACTAGATATCTACGATTTTGTAAATAGGATTCGATTTTAGAAGGATCTGATAGTGTAGATTCAATATCTTTTAATTTATGTAAATTGCCATACTGGGCTGCTTCCAAATAGTCATTGTACTCTGAAAATGAATCAGATGAGCTGATAGTTGATATGATATCCTCATCGAATCGATTCACCTTTTTTAAAATGGCAATGTGATTTCTCAAACTTGTGAATGCTAATTCCCAGTTTGATAATATATGATGATTTGGATCTAGTTTTTTTAAAATTTGATTAAGATAATCAATATCAAAAATATAGGTATATAGTTTAAAAGCTTCTCTTTCCCGAGTTATATCCTGAATAATCGTCACCAGTTCGTCAATCAAATCTGAATCAGCATTGCTTTTGGATAAATTATCCTCGTAGAGATACATAAGGTATTCAATAGCTAAAAGGATGTAAATTGATTTTCTATTGTGAATTGTCTTGATTACAGAATGTTTATTGTTTTTAAAAGGGTTAATTTCTTTGCTTAATAATTCTCTAACAATAACAGGATCGCTGAACGTGTCGCTTTGAAATAATTCATCAGTATTTTTTTCCTTTTTCAACAGATAAGCTGCTTTAGCTAGTATACGTTTTCTGGTTAATTTAATTATCCTCTCGATGTACTTATTTGCGGCCCCTAAGTCAATTTCAGGATTTTTGTCCTGAAGCTTTCTTAGAATATGTTTTATTTCAATTCGATATTGATTGATTATGGTTGAATTTAACTTCATAAATAAAATCATTAAATCATTTATTTTTGTCTCGTCTTCATTCGGAAAACAGGCGATATATTGATTAAATTTAATATTGATATAATTAAGGATTTGTAAGTCAATAGAATTGTATCCAAGCCTTAAAACTGACTCACTATTTAACTTATTGTCGTACTGGTCTCTTATCATTAGGTAAGATCCATTATCCTTGATTGTAAATTCTGGTGTTAATAATCTCCTGATAAGCCATTTTTGCCTAAAAGCATCAATCCAATATAATTGTTTCATTATATCAATGGCTATTTGAGCTAAATTGTTAGTCATTTGATTATACTGATGGATGTGTTTATCTAGGTAATTTACAGATGCTTCCGTTGATTTTTTAATACAGCCTAAATAGCTTGCGGCAAATGCTCCATCATTTAAGCCATGGCCGATAGGATAGTTGGGGCTGAAATATGCGTCCCCGATTAAGTAAAATCCATGAGTATTTGCTCTCACAGCTGCAGTATCTGCTTTTATACTTCGACCTTTAAACGCTAATACTCTAGTTGAGTTTTTTTTAGTATTTTTACTTGTTTTTAACTCAAGTATCACATCAGTTTTACGTAGCTTTAAACTTTTGGCGAATATTTTTTTAACAAAGTTTAATGCAGTATAGTACTTTAGATCGATACTCTGGTTATCAATGCCAGCTTGATTGAATTCTTGATGTTCTCTTTGATGTTGTAGAAAAATTTTTTTTGGAATTTCTCCTACAAATCCGACTTTAACACAGGTACCACCAGATTTTTTGTGGGACGCTTTATCAACCCGTAAAAAATAGAGTAACTTATGAGAGCTGTGCCCTCTTATAAACTCTTCATCCGGTATTTCAAATGGGAGCCCATCAATTCTTTTGCAGATTGCGTACACCCCAAGATGGAATGTATTTTTAAGATAACTCAATTTTGAAACGGATTTACGTACTGGCTTTCTTATATCCCCAAAATTTATTTTTTCAAGGGATTCACAGTTTGCGCCATCTGCGCCAATCAAGTGACCAAATTGAATATCAATTTCCTGATCATGGCTTATAAGTGTTGCAGTGCCTTCCGGCAGAGATGCAGATTTGATTCTCGTTTTATATTCAATAATCGGGTTTGGACTTGAATTTCGATTGATTGTATTATTTAAATGATGAAGTCGATTGAGTAGAAATCTTTGTAATCTGCTAATACTTACTACTTTCGATGATCCTAATCCCTCGAGAAATTTAAAATCGTTATCATCTAGTTTATCTCTCGTATGAATACAGTTTAGTAACTGTATTCTAGTGACTTCGGTCAAAAGAATCATTTGTTGTCTTGATGTAGACTCCTCTTTACTACGCTTTTCAATAATAAGAATTTTGTGTCGATTGCGAAGTAACTCAAAAGCGGCGATAAGGCCTATTGGACCTGCACCACAAATGACAACATCATAGGTTCTATTTGTATCAGATGGAGTATTTGTGCCACTCATCGTTGTTCATCTTAAAAAATACATAACTAAATTATAGCCAGTCTTTTTAATATCTAGATAGACTGGTAATAAAGTTAATGTTCTATGTTTATGTTCTGATAATTACCGTATTGTTTAGCATGAATCGTGTATAAATGCCTTCTAAATATCAGTTTTGTTGGATCATCTCGATCGTCGTTAAGGATGTCCCCTTTTTGAAATGAATAGTTCAACAGCGAAGAGAAATACTTTGTTCCGAGTTAATTCGCTCCATCATTTCCTCGCCCTTTCGTCCTCCTTCTGTATTTGATACTGTATTCAGTAACCCAGGCCAACCAGGTACCTTGTCAATATCTCCAGCTGCAACCAATTCTTGCGATAACTTTTGATGGTCTAAACTTATTTTTTCGAAATCAGCTGGTTTTCCAATATACAAGTGAACTTCAATCCCTTTTGCTTGAGCGGTTTCAACGAATTGAATGATTTCTTCCTCGGGAGTATCTTCTGGGAAACAGATTATCATTTTAGGTTCATAGTCTTTATGAGCACCTACTGGATGAGCTATTGTTTCCAGTATGATATCTCTCATGCAATCCATTTCTTCTTTTGTTGCATTCTTTGGGACAGTCAATAGCCAGCTGGAAGGAAAAAATTTATTATCAACCGTAAAAGTAGCGCCTGTATTATGTGATTTGAATTCCAGGTGCAATGGACAAATAGAATTATTTTGGTGCATGCGGGTAAATAGCGACTGGTTAGGGGATATTATAAATTTCATGTTTGCATTACGAGCATTCATCGCAATCACTGCATTTAAAAATTCCTCATATCGAGCTTTTGCAGCTGCTTTTTCGTCATTTAAAAGATTAGGCATACAGTACCTCTCAAACAGAACTTTATTTTTTTATTATATACGATCATTCTTAATGAAAAATTATCCAAATTTTATTGGAACTCATTTGGTGAGTTATCAATAGCCTATGGTTGTTAATTCTAGAATCAATTGAGCCTACATAAACAAACCATGTTATCCAATGCATCTTGCAACAGCTGTTATCCTACTAATTTCTGTTGTCCTTAATGTCAGATTGTTGGATGTGTATCAATCCCGCAAACTATTGCAAACATTGAAAAAAGTAACTCCTTATAAAGAAGGATATCAGCAACGCCACCGTTCCTGAGTACTCGTTGAATACGGTTATTAATTATTGACTGAAACGATAAATGAATTGATTAGCATCGAGCATTGGAATGAGTCAGTGCTTTAAAACCTCGGCCCGTTATTCAAATTTTCTTGATCTTCAAGTTCATCGGGACTCATCCCTTCTATCAAGTTTGTAGCTGAATCTCTGTAGGTCTCTCTAGCTCGATTAAAAGCCTGCACACAGAGTTCATGCTCAGGGAGACACTTCGCCACCTCTGTAGTTTTAGCTTCCGCTCCTTCATGAATCGTCTCTTGAAAATCTTTCCTTGCAGTTCCCGATGTTCCAGAAGTAAGTGAGTCAAGTTCTTTATTTGCAGCAAAAAGTATAGCATGCCTGGCTGGCTCTAATTTCTGTTTTAAATGAGTAAGAACAAAGTCAGCGTATTCGTCTACAGTCTGACCCATTGTGTCCTCAAAACGTTCCTCGAAGTCATCTTGTGTTTCACCATCCTGGATTGTTACCCCGCAAGACTTAATTATAGCCTGCTTCATCGGTTCATTTATTGGTGTTTCGTTCATCAATTCGCTTGCTCTACTCAGCAAGCCCATCATTGCTTCACAATAAACTTTCCTTGCCCTAATATATTCCTCTTCCAGCTTCATATGATTTAATTTGTTCGTGTCACTCATGATATCTATCCATATATTTATGCTTATAGTATAAAAATAGACTCAGACACAATATTTATCAATTTGGCCAATGAATTTTCAAAATTGAGCGCATTATGGTGTTAAACTATAGAAACGGGTCAAATGCGAACGGAGCTCCATTTTCCACTAGGTTAAACATATTTATATAAATATATCTCAATATTTAATCACCAAAATTTTCGGTTAAAAAATAAATAATTCATTTTAAAACAATTAGTTATCATTGAAAACCAATCGCATAATTAGTTCGATCGGGTAGAGAAACTTAATTCCTATACCTAATTACAAACCTATAAAATTGAACAGAGCGAATAAAAAATGTATCATCATTTCCTTTTTAAATTTGAAAGAGACCAAATGATAGATTATGACTTGTTGGAACGATTTAATATTCCCCAAAATACCCCTTTAGAAGAAATAAGATTATTATTGGTGCAGAAAGAAAAAAGCATTATAGAGAATTTTTTTGGCAATCCCAATATAGCCTGGGAATATGATTTATCAGCCCTGAAGGCATTGAAAAAAATAACGCCCTGGCCAGGTAAGGAGATGAATTCATATTATGATTCTCGACAAGATAGTGATGAAATTAAAGGTATATTAACTGAAAGGCGAAAGGAAATAATTGCGGAAAACTTTCTAACTAATTATGATGACTATCAATTAATTAGAACTGCCAATGATAAAAAGCAATTGGATGAAGCAAAACAGCTTGCCGATCAGTTATCGCAATTATCCGCACTTGGTGAGTTATTTGTACAAGCTAATCCAGACACATCCGATGTTAATAAAGATACTTATTATTTATCTGTCTTATTTCGAGTACTTGATACTTTGCGTGTGGAGCTGGCGACACATAATCAAAATCAACCTTCGACACCAAATCCTTATTTAATTAATCGCATTGATGCAGTAAACCGTTTATTAGCCAATTATCTACTCAATATTATTATTACAAAAAGAGTTGATGAAAATAAGGAATTACTTAACCAAATTTTTAAAGCAATAGGCTCACAAGACCAAGAAATACTACCATGGCTATCTGTTTTCTTTAAGCGTGAATTACTTGTGAATAGCGAGGGCAGAGACCAGCTTATTGAAGAATTTTTAAAACTATCTCACATCAAATATCCAACACCTATTGGGCAGAAACTCCTTGAGATCGGTGGTCAAAAGCTGACCCCCGCTATTGATAGAGCATTGACAGATTTTCTCAAAATTGAAGCGAATGTTTGGAACGATTTGGCAAGCCAAGCTTTTGAGCATAAGCTGCAAAAATATGAAGCGTACTTATTAAATAGTCATTTATCTGATTGGGTAATGCTTAATATTTGCAAGGATCTCATTGCAGAAGCAAAAAAACAACCACAGCATCTTGAATTATCTCGTGTATTATATTTATGTTGTAAACGCGTTTATCAAGATCAACACTATCTAGAACAAGCCCATGGCTATCTCGCCCTTGTCAATACTGATATTGAGAATAAATCACTACCTGCACTCTCGCTCGCAGCAATGTCTGATATCAATATGATCGTGAAAAAAGCTTTTGAGTTAGGCATGGTACCTCCATCGGCTGAGATTTTTTACGAGATGATTAAAGATGCTGATCAATTTATAGCAATTATCAGCAAATATGATAAACCTTCTTTAATTAAATTGCTCTCCACTATTTTTATAGATGGAAATCAATTAGATCAACACCTCTCTTTTATAGATTCAGAATTAGCAAATAAAATTGGTCTAAAATTAGAAGATTTTCCCCTTATGGCTTTACGAAAACATTATGAGGATCCAAACAACCAGAAGGATCCTATTCCATTATGGGAAGCCGTATTAGATTCCGGGATAATCATGCAATCAACATTCTTAGCTTCCCGTAATAATGAACAGCTTTTTGGAAAGTTCGATCAAGTTGGTTCTCAACTTATTATTCGAGATAAAATTCTCCAATATCCAGAGAGATATAAAGAATTATGCTTAGCATTAGCGGTTTATTGTACTCTTCATACAAAACCCATTCCTGGTTTTTTATTTACGCTACCTCATCTTAAAAGAGATCAGTCTGTCGCGTGGGCAAGCAAATTATTCATGGCAATCACCAGTATATTACCACAGAATCTAGAGCAAAAAGTCGAGTTAAGAAAGGTTCTTGGCCTACTGGGAATGACCATCGATCCACCGAATCAAGTTTATATTGATGAACGTGATCTAGTGAATAAAAGTATCATCTCTTCATTAGATGCAAATGCGCAAAAACCAGGAGTTAATCCTACATATACCTTAGAGTTGTTGCGTGGTATCATTTTTAGTTATGCGAATGAATCCGCCAACGTGTCATTAACACCAACGCAAATGAATCAACTGGACTTGTTTCCAAAATGCCATTTACCCACGCAATTCTTTCAAATTATGGCCGCAGCAAAGCAGGTAAGTTCTACTGCGATCCCTGAATTTTTACCTTATACACAAAAAATCAAACTCCTAAAAACAATTGCAGCGACAGAAACAGCGAAGGCTTTTTTTAGCCCTTTTCAAGCGCTATCGAATTTGGCAAAAAATTTATCTGGAAAAAAGGAAAAAGACTCGCCGGAGACAGTGGAAGATAAGCGAACTAAACAAGAGCAAAAAGAGCTTTTTACTTTTATCCAATTGTATCTTGAATATTGCCAGCAAGAACTAACGCAGAATAATCAACTTGAAAACACTGAAAAACATGCCTACGATAATTTCGTACAGTATTGGACAAATCCAATTATTGCTAAAATCTGTGAAACTGCGGGAGAGATGACCCAATATCTTGAAAAGGAAACAGACGGAATACCTCTTCTCGATTTGTTAGATGATAAAATCAGAAAGCAAGTTGAAGATTGGGATGTATTAAAAGATAAAATGCGTCGTTGTTTTTTAAATTTAACAGATGCCGCCAAAATTCAATCCCTTATCATTTCTGTGAATCAACTGATTGATACACATTCAGGCCAATATGCTAAATTATTAATGACATTACGTGATGATTTGCGATCATTAGAAGTTTTTGCAAAAAAACAACGACCAGAAACGATATCCAAGTTTGATCAGGAAAAATGTTTTAATGCAATTAAAATCATTAAAGAACAATGTGGATTATATCAAAAACACTTAAATGACATTACTCAAGAAAAACAAGCTGCTCACAATGCGGAACGGATTCAAAGAGCCAAGAATAAATTATCCGATTTGCACAATATGCTTAAATTTGATGAGACCAAAAATCCAAGTGAACAATTAATGGAATTTAATACCCAATTTGAACTGTTTAAGAAGAGATATGCAGCCGCAGACCCGGTTATTGAAGATGAAAAAGCTAATAAACGATTTTGGCGTCGTATTGGTTATGCACTTCTCACTGTCGGTATTTATGCGATCATGCGTGGTACTCAACTAGGAACGTTCCAATTTTGGAAATCACATAAAGATGTCCTTCGAGATAAGGTTGAGGAAGCCTCGCCTATGATCAGATTGACTTGATTGTGAATAAATGCTCGATAGCTCATCTAGGTGTAACCAAGTTATCGAGCAGATTTTGTTCATTATATGAGCTTGCGATAGATTCAAACGTAATGTGTTCTATGAAATACGGATTTAATGAAGAGGTTGATAAATTCACTTTAAGATTGCATATTCTATAATTTAAACCAGAGATCCAACTACTTGCATTATATCTTCTTGCCCTCTTTCAAAAGACTGCAATTGTTCAAACGAATCAGTTTGAAGTTTAGAAAAAAAAGTATTGAAATAGCCATGCCTGGATTTCATTGCAACAATTAATGCAGGAATGAAGGTGAGTAGTGCAACAATACCTAAAATCCCCCTCAGAATCGGATTGATTTCATTCCAAGCCTTAATACTCCATGAGCTACGATTATTTTTAAATTCGACCGCAGCTGTTTTGATTGCAGCATTACATGCTTGTTTAAATAATGGGAAGTTAGTCGCTGTCGGATTAGCAAAAAATTGATTCCCTGCTTTTTCTAACTCTTGATTTAAAGTTGCAGCGGCTTTCCCAATTTTAACATATCGAGGATCAAAGAGTGTATTATCCTCCGTTCCTTTTGCTATAAGTTCCTTCGTTTTTATTTGAAGCGTTGCCAATAAATCGTTAAATTTTATTTGAAGATCCACAAGCTCGCGTCCAGCAACGATGTTTGGTGCACTATGGGTGCTTATATGCTGTATTATCTTGTTTTTTATACAATTAACAAACTCATCTTCTATTGCCGGATAAATCGTATCAAAAAAGGTATTTATAAACTTGGGAGTAACTATTGACCTTCTGCCACTTCTTGCAATGTGGTCCGCCTCTAATACATTTCTTACAATACCCTTTAATAGGATTTTAATTCTTGCGTCTTCCGGAAGAGTTAATACTGGACTGGGACCCATTTTAGGTGTGTACGATTTAGATGAAAAATCATACATAAATAATCTTACAGTGAAAGGTATTCCCTCGCGCTCTGAAGGCACAAAAGTTAGATTTACTGAGTCATTATCATTAATATCAAACCCTAAATAAAGTAATAATGCCAAATCATTCAATATATCTTGAAATACAATTCTATTGACAGAATTATCCATACAACCATCATCTGAATGAAAGAGTTTATATTTCGATCCAAATCTATAAAGATTTTTTGTGTCAAATACTTCAATCCCTTTTTCAAGGCTTAATGTTGAAAATGAATCAGCAAACATGCAGGGATAGTCCAGATAGCTATCACTATCTGGATCATAGATACCAATATAACCTTTATTTAACTCCTGTGCATGAAGACCTCTCTTATTCATTTCTTGTGAAATGGAGACCTCCTCATCAATGATTTGCTCCAAACGATTAATGTCGTAACAAGCCACTAAAAACACAGCCTTCCCATTTATATGATATACATGCTTTATTCCGCCTTTACCTAATAGCTCACCATTTGGAACGGGTGCGTCACTGATAAAGCGCCTTTCATCTACATATTGCGTATTAATCAAAGTTACTTTTTCATTGTGAAAACAAACGGGTAGTAAGGTATCTTCTTTACGGGAATGGTATAGTCCTCGTATTAAGTCACATTGTTTTTTAATATCGTGTATTTTCGGCATAAATCTTCCAAAACTGTATTTTTAGTGCAATCAAAGTCGAAGATTTTCGATTCAATTGAGAATCACTCAGATCAAAATAATGGCATTATAGCACAATATGATTTTTAATTGGGCAATTGGACGTACGAATAGTGTAATGAGGCATAAAAGAATGAGGCAGTAAAACCGTTACCTTTGGCGCCAAGGATGTTTAGTTCGCCTTTGCGCCTTTTCTGTAATTCAAATCAACGTTAGGCTTTTTAATAATTTAAAGAGCCTGGCAATATAAAAAGATCGTAAGTTGTATGAACGATAATCAATAAAGTTAGGAATTAAACAATCACATGTGTCTCTATTTCTTGCTTTTAACTCGCTTCATCAATCTTCGCTTTTTATTGACCTGGCGTTGAGATAATTTATTTTTTTTCTCGGCAAATGGATTCGCTCCGCCTTTAAACTCAATTTTCAAGGGAGTACCAACCAAGCCAAGATGTTTAATAAACTCATTATTTAAATAGCGCTTATAGCTGTCTGGTAATGCGTCAAGCTGATTACCATGAATAACAATTACAGGAGGGTTGTGTCCACCAATATGCGCGTAACGTAGTTTAATTCTTCTGCCACTAACACAGGGAGGTGTATGCTTGGTGCTGATATCTTGTAATAAGCGTGTTAATCTCGGGGTTGAAAATGATTGAGTAGCTGATTCATAGGCCTCATTGATGTCTTTAAATAACCCACCTACCCCACTGCCATGGAGGGCTGAAATAAACCTGATTTTAGCGAAATTAGCAAAATGTAAACGTCGGGATAATTCGTCTTTAACCCGCTCTTTATGTTCTTCGTCCAGACCATCCCATTTATTAAAAGCAATAACCAGTGCTTTACCCGATTCAATAATAAAACCAAGTAAATTCATATCCTGATCGGTAATGCCTTCTTTTGCATCCAGTAACTGCAAACATACATTCGATTCTTTGATCGCCTGCAATGTTTTAATTACAGAAAACTTCTCAATTTTTTCATCCACACGAGATTTTCTGCGGACGCCTGCAGTATCAATAAGAATATACTTCTGTTCGTCTCTTTCAAATGGTATTGAGATACTGTCACGTGTAGTACCCGGCATGTCATATACAACAACACGTTCTTCACCTAGTATTCTATTTATTAAAGTTGATTTTCCAACATTAGGCCTACCAGCGAACGCTATTTTAATAGTTTTATCCTGAGCTAAATCATCAACTTCAGGTATAGTATAAGGTGATAAAATTGTTTCTAATAAGGAACTGATACCACTTCCATGAGATGCGGAAATGGAGTGAACTTCAGTAATACCTAAAGATTGAAAATCTGAACAGGCAATGTCATCATCCAACCCTTCTGTTTTATTAACAACAAGGTGAATTTGTTTATTCAGTTTTCGTAAATTGGCTGCAATTTGTTCATCAATTCCGGTTAAACCTGAACGGCCATCTACCAGAAAAAGTACTGCGTCTGCTTCATTCAATGCAATCGCAGATTGTTTCGACATTAAACTGTCAACCGCAATATCATCGACCCCAATTCCACCGGTATCCACTACGATAAACGGCTTATTATCATGTAAAGCCTGTCCATATTGCCTGTCACGGGTCAGGCCAGGAAAATCAGCTACCAGAGCATCCTGTGTTTTAGTAAGTCTATTAAATAAAGTTGACTTACCAACATTAGGGCGTCCAACAAGAGCAATTACTGGAATCATTATTTTAACTCACAGACAGTTGATTAAGCAGTCCATTGTCTGTTAATACATACAGATTCCTTCCAGCCACCGTTGGAGAAATACTGACTCCTGCCGATAATTGAGATCGTGCCATTAATTCACCGGTTTGCGAGTCCATGAAATGCAGATAACCTGTTTTATCACCAACAACAATATCCTCACCAACGAGCACTGGTTCCGTGAGACCTCTTGCTTTTAGTGCAGTTTGCTTCCAATTAACATGACCTGTTTGTCTATCCAGAGACCAAACCACATCATTACTATCAGTAAGATATAGAGTATTGGCACTCAAGACCATATTTTTAAATACAGATCCTGGTTTTCTCCAGATGAATTGACCATCAGTCAAGGATAAAGCACCAATATATCCTTGATAGCTACCTAAATAGGCTACCTTGTCTTTAATTATAGGATCTGAATCAATATCAATTAATCGTTCAACATCGCTAGCCCCTGTTGCATAAGCAATACTTCTTTGCCATACAAGACGGCCCGTATCCAATTCCAGAGCATCCAGTTTTCCATCTGAAAACCCGATAAGTACCAGATTGTCCACAATTATCGGTGAAGAACTGGCTTTTAATACCAGACTTGGTGAACCGTGTTCTGCAGACCATAACTGCTTACCATTTAAGGCATCGAAAGCATACACTTTTCCATCAATAGTTTTTGCTATAATCTTCTTATGAGAGAGTGCTGGTGGAGATAAAATTTCTCCGGATACTTTGGTTTGCCACAACTCTTTACCATCAGCTTGATTCAATAAAGCTAAAGTAGAAGCGTTTGTACTAACAACAATAAAACCATCTGCAACAGTTGGGCCACTGAGGATTCCATGATTTAATTGAGTTGACCATATAACCTGACCATTTTTCTTATTAACAGCCTGTACTATTCCGCTGGTATCAGCAGTGTATATTACACCACCTTTGATAACAGGCTTAAGCTTTAAATACTCACTGTATTTTCGTGCCTTGCCTACTGGAGCAGTCCAGTTTTGGGATACTTTAATTTTCGGTTGAATTTCCTCAAGGTTTTTAGGCTTGGGAGTGTTATCTTTACCTAACAGATAATCATCAACCTGAGTACATCCCTGAATCATTGTGCACAGTACTAATATTAATATTTTAATTTTCATAAACCATAAACCCTATTTTCAACAGCATTAAGCAGATTGGACTTTCTTTTCATTTATATTCGTCGATTGATTTTTAATTGCTAATTCATTGGTTTTCATTTCTAAAAATAAATTACCCATACCATTTGTTTTTACTTCATCAATTGCTAAGCGATAGGCATTAATCGCTTCTTGATATTGACCAGTTGCTCCATAAATATCACCTTTTAATTCATTGATAACCGGTAAATAAGTTTCATCAACAATGGAACTGAGCTCATTTAAAGCTTTTGTGTACGATTTTTCTGCTGCCATTAAGCGAGCGATTCGAATTTTTGCGATTTGTTTTATGGCATTCATATCACTGTTGTCAGCAACCAATTGTAATTCGCTTTGGGCTTTATCCAATTTATTTTTGGTTACATAGATTTTGGCCAAAGTCATATGAGCAACATCCGCGTATACAGTATGGTCATAATCCTTTATTAATTCATTGGCGAAGGATCGAACTGATTTAATATCCTGATTAGAAAATGCCACCATCATATTTTCATATGTTATAGAGGCCTGTTGCTTTAATTTATCCTGATGCCAATGCATATATCTATACCCTGCTATGCAAAGAAGAATAAGTGATAAAAAAACAGTTACTAAATTACCGTAACGTTTCCACCATTTTTTTATAACCTCTAATTGTTCATCTTCAGTCATATACACTGACATATAGCTCTCCCGCACTCACCCAAGATAGTTGTTCAAGAATTCAATAATAGCATTTTGATCTAATGTGACCTGCTCTGTTTCAACTCGCAGATCCTTTATACTGACCTTCTCATTTGCTATTTCATCATCGCCTAAAATCAATGCTAGGCGAGCCCCGCTCTTATCTGCTTTTTTAAACTGGCTTTTAAACGAGCCACCGGTTGTATTCGTGATTATTTCAACATTTGCATAAGCATCTCGAATCGTTTCCGCCATCAAAAGACCTTTTATTGATGCTGCTTGATTTGTTGTAATAATATATAAAGATTGTTTTGGATTGTGTTGTCTCAATAGATTTAATGTTTCCATCAATAATACAATTCGCTCTATACCTAGTGCAAAACCTGCTGCTGGCGTTGAAGTTCCGCCAATTTGCTCAACCAGTATATCGTATCGCCCACCGGCACAAATTGTTGCCTGACTACCCAACTTATCGGTTACCCATTCAAATACAGTATGCCCATAGTAATCAAGACCTCTTACCAAAAATGGGTTTATGGTATAAGGTATATCCAGTGCATGCAAACCTTCCCGAAAAGTATTAAAATGATCTTTGCTCTGTTCTCCGAGAACATCAATCAGTTTTGGAGCTTTTGCAATCAATTGGTGTAATTCAGGATTTTTACTGTCCAATATACGTAATGGATTTCTATCCAGGCGTCTTTTACTGTCTTCATCCAAGTGATCAAAATTATCGCGCAAATAGTCAACAAGTATCTTCTTATAGGCTTGACGCTCCGTCAGCTCACCTAATGTATTGATTTGCAGTTCAACTTCGCGTTCAAATCCAAGCTCTCTCCAGATACGATAAGATAAGGCTATCAGTTCCACTTCAATAATGGAGCTGGGCATTCCAAACGCTTCTACACCGAATTGGGTAAATTGTCTGTATCGCCCTTTTTGAGGTCTTTCATGACGAAACATGGGCCCCATATACCAGAGTTTCTGCTGTTGATTATGTAATAAACCATGTTCCACACAGGCACGTACACATCCGGCAGTACCTTCAGGTCTTAACGTCAGGCTATCACCATTTAAATCGTTGAAAGTGTACATTTCCTTTTCAACGATATCAGTAACTTCTCCAATACTTCTTTTAAATAATTGAGTGCTTTCTATTAGTGGAAAACGAATTTCCTGATAACCATAGCGAGACAAACAGTGTACAAAAACTTGTTCAATGTGGCGCCAAATGCTTGTTCTATCAGGTAAAATGTCATTCATACCGCGGATTGCTTGAATTTTTTCAGCCACCTTCTTTCTCCAGAGGTGTCATTTGTGAGTTAGGGGTCAATAATGACTGCATTTTGGATAAATCAGTTAGTTTAAGTTCTGTCGTATTATCGTTTAAGGATAAGTTTGCAGGACTTTCTTTACTGGAAAATACAGGCTGTGTATCCCGATTTTTTTGCCACCAGACACCAACAGCTACCATTACTCCAACAGCAAATAAGATAGTCACTAATCTGATAATGTATTCCGCTTTATGAGATTCACGTTTACTTTGCCATAGAGCACGCTCAGGCTTCTTTTCGTAAGTATATTGATTATTAAATACCGCTAAAAAAGGTTCAGGAGAGACTCCTAATAATTTTGAGTAAGCTCGTAAATAACCTTTAACAAAAACCGGTTCGGGTAATAACTGAAAATCACCTGCTTCAATTAACTCGATAATCCGAACTCTTAAATGCAATTTACTGGCAACATACTCAATTGTGTAACCTTTTTGTTGACGCAGATTCGCTAGTTGTTTTCCTGGATTGTCAATCTCATTAGGATTTACATCATCCATTGTGGCTGTTGTATTCATTATTTGCTCCACTATTATCAGTAGTTGTTTCCATTTTCCTGAAATTATTTTCATATTCTGCTGCTACAGCGTAATTGCCAGTTTTAATGGCAATGTCTTTAGCTAAAGCTAAAAAATATCGATCGTTTAATACCAAATCCGGGTGGTTTTGCAAAAGACTATAAGCTTCTGCATCATGCCCCATTTTGCTTTCCAGTTTTACCAGTTCGTATAAGGATTCCTTTCTTGAAGGATCTTGATCCAAAGCATTTGTAAAATACAGTTTTGCTTTATCATTATCAGGAATAGCCAGTGCACAAAGCCCTGCATTTTCATACGCGGCAGAAGTATTAATGTACTGAACATCTTTAACTGCTTTCAGAAAATAGGTTTCAGCTTTTTGATAATCACCTTGACGACATAAAAATGTCCCATAATTATTTAATTGCGCACCGCCTCCTGAAGACAATGAGATGGCTTTTAAATAGTATTTTTTAGCTTCATCAAGTTCATTCGTCTGCTCAAAATAATAGGCCATAGCGGCATTTACATCAGCTGAATTAGGTTCTTGTTCCATTGCGGTAAGCAATTTCTTCTTGGCTCGTGGTCTATCACCCTGCTTTAAGTATCCTAATCCCAGTTGCATATTGTAACTGGCAGCCTTAGTCAGGTCGGTTTTTTTTATTTCTGGCTCAGTATTTTCATCCGCATGTTTACACGCTTGGAGAAACACGAATGTACTGATTAATAAGAACCGTAATACTATTCGCACGACAACCACTTAACGTTAGAAATGATTTCGCATTATAACCACTTACTGAGAAATTAAAAATGTTTTGTCATCTCATTTCGCATTAATTAATTCGTAGATAGGCTATTCTCATCAGTTTTACTGTTTTTAGGAATAAAATGAAGTTTTTGCCATCTCTCGGAGCGACTGGTCCTGTCTTTTACTTCACCAGCCAGTTGACCACAAGCCGCATCAATATCATCACCTCGGGTTTTACGTGTGATGGTATTGATACCGTTTTTAATTAGTCGGTCTCTAAAGGCATCAATTGTGTCCTGCGATGAGCGTTGATACTGAGTCATGGGAAATGGATTAAAGGGAATTAGATTGACTTTAGCGGGTACATCGCGAAGTAATTTGATCAACTGATTCGCATGTTCGGGCTGATCATTAATATCTTTTAACATCACGTATTCAAAAGTAACTTTTCTTCTGGGTTCGTCTTTAAAATAGCGTTTACATAAAGCCATGAGTTGCGCCAAGGGATATTTTTTGTTGATTGGAACCAATTCATTTCGTAAAGCATCATTGGGAGCATGTAACGATACAGCCAAAGCAACAGGACTCACTTCTTTTAATCGCTCCAACTCGGGCAGAACTCCTGAGGTACTTAATGTAACGCGCCGCTTGGATAATCCATAAGCAAAATCATCCATCATAATATTCATGGCAGATACGACATTATCAAAATTGAGTAAAGGTTCACCCATACCCATCATCACAACATTCGTAATTCGTTTATCATGAGCGCCTTGAGCCTGAGATAATTCTCTGGCAGCCACCCACACCTGGCCGATTATTTCAGCGGTATTCAAATTTCGATTGAAACCTTGTTTTGCAGTCGAGCAAAAAGAACAATTTAATGCACATCCTACCTGAGATGATACACACAGAGTGCCTCGATTGGACTCAGGAATATAGACAGTTTCAATGCAGTTACCGCAATCCAGTTTTAATAACCATTTATGAGTACCATCGTTGGATTTTTGGCACGCAACAATTTCAGGTAATTTTATATAGGAAAGCCGAGAAAGTTTCTCAATTAAAGCTTTCCCTATATTAGTCATTTGAGTGAAGTCAGTCAGGCCGGCCTGATGAATCCATTGAATTAATTGTTGAGCTCTAAATGGTTTTTCACCCCATTGAGTCAGTAACTCGCGTAACTGCTGATAATTATAATTCAATAAATTAACTTTTTGATCGGCCATAGTGACTCCAAAACAACCTTATCTATCACATATTTCATGGGGTTCAAAGAAAAATGCTATTTCACGGGCAGCATTTTCAGAACTGTCTGAGCCGTGGACTGCATTTGCATCGATACTGTCAGCAAAATCAGCGCGAATAGTTCCAGGAGCCGCTTCTTTAGGATTTGTTGCACCCATAAGATCACGATTTTTAATTACAGCGTTATCGCCTTTTAAAGCCTGAATCATTACTGGGCCAGAAATCATAAATTCAACGAGATCATTAAAAAAAGGTCGAGCTTTATGGATTTCATAAAATGCTTCAGCCTGAGCTCTGGACAATTGCATCATTTTTGCTGCAACTATATTTAAGCCAGCACTTTCAAAACGACTGTAAATTTGACCTATAACAGATTTAGCTACAGCGTCTGGTTTAATAATAGATAGTGTTTGTTCTATCGCCATCATGCACTCCAAGGGGTTAGTTTTAAAGTGCATTATTATACATCAATATATAGGGTTCTGGCTAATATAAATTCATCCTGAGAGTAATTGACAACAAGCCCTGCTTTTACCTGGAAAGAATAGACTTATTTTTAAACGATTCCGCCTGGTACCCTTTTTGTGATAGCACATTTTAAGGATAATGATTATTCCTTGGATTATTCTGTACTAAAATACAAACATACGTGTGATTGTTTGAATGATTATTTATCAATCAGAAGCCAAATTAGTATCAATGGGCATGCATAGTACTATAGGGTCCTACTCCATAAGAACTGAGCACATCCTCTATTGCAGAGCCCTCTGTTGCTGATTGTGATTGTCTTTTTTTCTCTTCTTTCTTTGTAAGGTTATTATATTTAGTCAACAAGGCAGAGCAATTATCATTATTAGCCGTATATGTTTCTTGAAAAAAGCGGAAAGGGCGATTTATACGCAAGATGAGAGAGCAGTTTTCATCTTCTCTATTCTGTGAAAGTGCAAGCATAATTAGGGTAGAGAGCGCTGCCATTACCCCAAAAAACCAAAACAAATTGAAAACTGCTACTGCTATTACACCACAGAATAAAAATCCTAGAGATAATGCCATGAACGGCAAGGATGTGGATATAGCTTTTGATGGAATAGAGCGGCGCTCCTGTTTGTCTAATTCTTTTGCAAACTTTTGAGCCTCCAAAAGATTGTGCAATAACTGAGGGCTCTGAATATCAGACTCAGCTATACTTTTAGCTTTTTGCAAAAGATTAATTGTAATTTGTTGTACTTCTTCAAGTGTACGCAAAGAAGATCGTTTTTTAAGCCTGGGATAAACTACCTGCACTTCATCGACAAGAAACTTTAAGCTATTATATTTAAGATTTGATAATATATTATTATCACTCTTATAATTTAGTATACTGCGATTCAATTCCTTAATTAGTGAATCAAATTGCGCTTGATTTTTGGAGTTACTCATTTTGCGGGTACCTAAAATCGATGAAAAATGGCGTATTTTATTTCACATTACAAGCTTTTAATTTGGTCTTTTTGAGTGAATTATAATCACCACTTGGTTTTTGTCAATAGAATTTATTACAAATGAATGATTGTTTCGAAACAATCAATCTAAAGACTCAACAAATGACTTAATATTCGAATACTCTTTTTTAATTCTTGCTGTATGTTAGAGAGTATTCACAATTAATTTTCTCCAATTGTTTTATCAAAATACAAAGATTCCTTGTTGATGGCATCCTGTTCTGGATTTATTTTGTACTCAGGTAATAATTTGATTAATTCAACTACGCGAAGTATGGTATCGTAAAATTGGGATCTATAGGATTTTGCCTGTTCCCCCAACACCTTGTTTTCCTGAAAAAATGAGCTGATTTGCGAATCAAAATGAGACAATATCTCCAGGATCTCCGACATATTACTAAGTATTTTATTTTTTAAATCATCGCTCAACTTAAGTTTGGTAATTTTATTAAACTCCTCCACAATCAGAAGCGTGTTACCAAGTGACGCGGCCTTTACATAATCACAATGAATAATTGCATAATTGACTGCTTTGCGTATGGTGCTTTTATTAACTTCAAATCCGCTGGAGTTTAATGTTTTATTGATAAGGGAGAGTACCGACTCAAATTTCTTTCTCCAGTCTTCTGCAATTTTTATCAGTCGTGCTTGAGAGTTGGCAATTAATTTGTTTTGTTCCTGTTGCAAATGATGAAAATCTTCACCCAAGGTCACTAACTTCTGACGCTCAGCTTCCAGCGATTCTCGAGTCAATGCGCCAGGAGAAGATTCACTTTTACCGCTTTCTCCAGATAATAAATAATCAATAAATAGTTTCTGAGCATAAATGTGATAATCTCCGGCCTGTTGAAGCACAATGCCATTCAACACATTTTTTAAGGGCATTTTTAATAATTGATGGTAGAAACTGAATGGACTTTTAATCGCACTGATTAATTCATTTTGCGGCAAGGTAATGTGATAGGTACCCAGTAATCGTTCTGCGGTTATCAAACCATAAGTTGAAAACCATTTACTCAATTGTTCGTCTTGTATTATCTCGTCCATAATTCATCCAATTTAAATTAGCTAGCGTCTGTGATATAAGGCTTATTATTTGAAATTATAGTGTATTTCAATGATGTTAAAACGATTAGATACTGATTTACAAACTTTAAATGAATTTCTGCGGGTTTCGACACCAAACTCATGGCTTCATCACGCATCAATCAATATACCTGTATTATTGGTTGATCATGCTCATTGTGAACGAAAAGCAGCCGCTACCGCGATTAATTTCATGAGCAAATATCCTGAAAAAGCCGAGTTAGTTACCATCATGTCACCCTTGGCTAGAGAGGAATTACTTCATTTTGAAAAAGTAATGCAAATTATGAAGCAAAAAGGCATTTCTTATGGTCCTTTGCAACCTTCGGATTACGCCACTAAACTTCATAAACTCATTACAAAACGAGATGGAATTGAACGCTTATGTGATCAGCTAATTATTGGCGCAATAATAGAAGCACGATCTTGTGAACGTTTCAATGCGATTATTCCTTTTTTAAATGACCTGGAACTAGCCAAATTCTATAGAACTTTAATTAAATCTGAAGCTCGCCACTTTCAGGATTACTTATACCTGGCCAATCTTTACGGCGGTTCAATTGATGAACGACTCGATCGTTTTTTAACGGTTGAGAATGAGTTTATTTTAAGCCAGGATACAGTGTTCAGGTTTCATAGCGGTATTCCTGATTAGGATTGACACGATTTATAATGAGCCTGGCTTTTAAAAAATCAGTCCTTGAGAACAACGGGAAGCAATCCACGACAGAGTTCTACTGGATATACATTCTGGATTGTTTCTCTTCGTTCACCAAAACGAATGATTCTACTGAATATTAGATAATGTTGAGAGGATTACTCAAGGTTGAGAAGAGGCGTTAACTTCCTCGGCCATAGCGATTCGAGGAGAAACCCTTAACTTATGAATACATACCCGCCTGAGCGGGTATGAAAGTGAGCGATCTAATACATACAACCGGTTACTAAATAAACTCGTCCTATGGACCACGAGGTCTGAAATCCAGTTCCGATTCACCTTTCAGGAAGTTGTCTAATCCATTGTCGGGGTCATTTTTTAATTTCTCAAAAGTATCTTTGTCTAAAGCTACGCCATGTTTATCAACAAATTTGAATTTATCGCCTGGAGTTGCCTCATAGCCTTGCTGTTCAAGCCACATCCGCACCCCTTTATCGAATAATTGATCGAGTACTGGACTGGTTTCTTGATTATTATCCGCACGGGTCAGTGGTTGTATAGATAATGTTCCGTCATCAGAACATTGAACTAAATGCTGAAGTGCTGGAAGATCTACCTCTGGATTCTTTCTAAAGAGTTCTCTTAGAATATCAGATGCAGGCAATAATACATTATCTGTTATTAAGTTACTTGCTGGAGCCCAAATAGTTTCATTAGTTGATTGATGCAGGGCTTTTGCCATGGCGCCATAAATATTCCATAATTTCATCATTGCAGAACGCCAGTCATTGTAAGCATTAACATCAGCCTCTAGTGCTTTATCAGCTTCTTTAATCGCTACTTCCCAAAGAGTTGCCTCTCTGCCAGTATGAGGATCAATAGTTGTGTGGCCTTTACGTAATTTATCCATTTCTGCAGCACGAGTGTCTGCTCTTTGCCTTTCAAGTTCCTGAAGCTCACGAGTCAGTACTTTTTGCTCTTCTTCTCTACGAATTCTAGCGAGCTCCTCGCGCATTTTATCTTCTGGTTTAGACATTACTGTACTCCTCTTGCAATTGGGGGTGGGTAAAATAGAATCCCTTTGTATTATGATAACACAATACTTGTGGCGTGTCATCCCAATCACTAAGCACAAATCGCTGCATTAGATGCATATTATTCTGATATTGAGTAAGGCCTGGCTTATGGGTATGACCATGTACTAAAATACGTACTTGATATTTTGTCATATGAGCTATTACTGATTCTGCGACAACATCCATTTCTTCCATTGGTTTATTTTGCTTATTGGAGCTGATAGTTCGAACTTTATTAACAATACGCTCGCGAAATTTTAAAGAAAGACTTAAAAACAACAGCACAAATATGGGGTTGCGAGTTAAACGTCTTAGCCTTTGATGACCTATATCTTTGGTACAATAGCGATCTCCATGGGTTAATAATATGTTCTCACCACCTAATTTAACCAGGGTTGGTTCCTGCAAAATAGTCCAGCCAGCGAGTTTAGCGAATTTTTTACCCAATAGAAAATCACGGTTGCCACACATGTAGTATATTGATATGCCTTGCAAGGTCAGTTCATATAATTGCCTGGCTATCCCTTTGCTCCATTCATTAATCGAGTCATCACCAGCCCATGCATGAAAAAAATCACCAAGAATATATATTTTTTTAACTGATACTCGCGCCCATTTTAAAAAATGATTAAAACGTTCTTGAATCGCGGAGTCTTCTGGATGTAGATGTAAATCGGATATAAAAATTGCCTCTAGCATAAGGACTCTATAACAATATGTTGATTGGACAAATAAATCTGACAAGGCCCATTGATTGGTTCTATTGCATCACTTAATCGATAAAAACCTGCTATTGATACTAATTCTGCTTCAAGGGATTGACAGAATATTCTTGCATCTAAATCACCAGATATACCGGCTAAAGCCCTTCCTCGTAGTGCTCCGTACACATGAATATTTCCATCAGACAATAATTCAGCTCCATGACTCACTGAAGATGTAACGATTAAATCAGCTCCTTTGGCTACAACTTGTTGTCCAGAACGAACGGGTGTAGTCAATAATTTGGTTTTATTCATTTCCGCGGTACTATGTTCAACAGGTTGTTCAACTAAAGGTTTATCCTGTGAAGTTGATGCATTTAGAACTGCTAAACCACTACATTGGGCGAGTGTTTCCTGCAGGGCATTTCCTCCCTGAATGGCAACTGGAATCATTCCATGCTCTCGTGCAATTTGAAATAAAGCATTCAGATCAAATTCCAACTGATTCACTGAAGACAGATCAAATACCACAGGGGTTTTTTCGAATAATTTAGGAGCTTTAACTACAGTTTCTGCAAATTGTCGTGAAAAAATATCAATATCTGTATTCATCACGTGTAAAACTGTAAAGGTATAAAGCCTTCCTTTTAATTTAAATGCTTGAGTTTTAGTTATATTTTCACTCATTTCTATGATATCCATAACTGATATTTTTGTTTATACTAGCATGTGGGAACCAATAACAGAAGGATATCAAAGTGGATAAACGATGGTTTGAACAATATCAAAATGGCGTGCCCCATGAAATTGACCCCAGTCAATATTTATCCCTAGTATCTTTATTTAAAGAATCATGTAGCCTTTATGCCAATCGTACAGCATATACAAATCTGGGCAGTGACATTACTTATGCCCAATTGGACCACTTGACCAGGGATTTCGCGGCATACCTGCAACAACTGGGTCTACAAAAAGGCGCCCGTATTGCTATAATGATGCCTAACTTGCTTCAATATCCTGTAGCATTATTTGGAATTTTGCGCGCGGGTTTTGTTGTGGTAAATACCAACCCACTTTATACAACGGATGAAGTGATTCACCAGATGAATGATTCTGGAGCAGAAGTAGTTATCGTTCTTGCCAATTTTGCAAAAACTATAGAAAAAGCCTTGCCTTCAATGAATTCAGTCAAACATGTGATTGTTACTCAAATTGGCGATCTGTTCCCAACCTTTAAACGATTAATCGTTAATTTTGTTGTGAAACATATTAAAAAACTCGTTCCTGCGTACAAAATTCCTCACGCAGTCGCATTTAACTACGCCTTACTCGAAGGCAAGCAAGCAACATTGCATCATATTGATTTAAATCATGAAGATATCGCATTCCTTCAATATACAGGAGGTACAACAGGAGTTGCAAAAGGGGCAATGCTGACACACGGAAACCTGGTAGCCAACGTATTGCAAGCTTATTCCTGGATTGCGCCTCTCGGTATTTCGGATAATGACATCATTGTTACAGCCCTCCCTCTTTATCATATATTTTCATTAACAGCGAATTGTCTGACCTTTATGAAAGTTGGTGCCAAAAACATACTTATTACCAATCCTAGAGATGTAAGTCATTTTATTGATGAAATTAAAAACTCCGGTTTTACAGCATTTACAGGTGTTAATACTTTATATAACTCACTGTTAAATCACCCCAAATTTAAAGAAATTGATTTCAGCAAACTTAAGCTGGCCTTATCTGGGGGAATGGCGCTTCAAAAAAGCGTATCACTTCGATGGGCAGAAATGACTAAAACACGAGTATTAGAGGCTTATGGTTTAACAGAAACAAGCCCGGCTGCAACGATGAATCCAATGTATATGGACGGATATAATGGCAGCATCGGTTTGCCATTGCCCTCAACAGATGTATCAATCCGCGATGATAATGGCAAGGAAGTTCCAATAGGCACAAGTGGTGAGTTATGCATCAAAGGGCCACAGGTTATGCCTGGATACTGGAAGCGTCCCGATGAAACTGCTCTGGTTTTCACTAAAGATGGTTTTTTAAAAACAGGTGATATTGCCAGAATGGATGAAGAAGGATTTATTTATCTGGTTGACAGGAAAAAAGATATGATTGTAGTCTCCGGCTTCAATGTATATCCCAATGAAGTCGAACAAGTCATTGGCATGCATCCAGGGGTATTGGAAATTGGCGTTGTTGGAGTTGTTGATGAAGAATCAGGTGAACGGGTAAAAGCCTGCATAGTCAAAAAAGATCCCAATTTGACAGCGGAACAAATAATCGCTCATTGCAGAGAACATTTAACCGCTTATAAAGTGCCAAAGATAGTCGAGTTTTTTAATGAACTACCCAAAACGAATGTTGGCAAAATAATGCGAAGATCTTTAAAAGAAGGATCAATTGAAGCTGATGCACCACAAAATAAAAAACCAATAGTCACTGCTTAAAGTATTCTTACATTAATAGACATATTCAATCGGGGCCTAGTTTGCCCCGGTTAATTTATTCAGGATTATCCCATTGAAAATACTTCGAATAAAGTCGAATGAACGTGCCGTCATCCTCCATCTGCAAAATAATTTGATTGATACGATTTATTAATTCGCGATTATTTAAATTGGTCATAACCGCATAACCTGCCCCTACAGGTTTTTTACCACCTATTAGTTTGTAAATGCCGGGATTTGTAGCAATCCAATATTTAGCTGACTCATAATCCAATATAAATGCATCAATTTCATTGTTCTGTAACCCAACAAACATGTCATTAATCAGAGGATAAGTTACAATTGTATTGTTTCTATAATCAGAACGTACTTGATCCCCATAGGGAGTTCCTTTCCTTACCCCTATTCTTTTTCCATAAAGATCATCTGGAGTGTTAATTGTAGAATTATCATTAGAAGTAATGTATTGCGAACAACTCTCCAAATAAGGAACACTGAATAAAAACTGTTTTGTTCTTGATTTGGTTATAATCATTGATGATATCACTAAATCAACTTCTTTATTCTTAGTTGCGCTGAAGAGATCATTAAATGTGTAGGCTTTAAATTTACAGGTCAAATTTAATCTTTTGCAAATTTCCACCATTAAATCAATATCATATCCATAATAGGCAGATTCTTGACTGGCCCATGTTTCAAATGGTGGATTAAATTTGGAAGAACCAATGGTTATGGATTGGGAATAACAGAATAAAGATGAGATACACAATATAAATAAAACGAATGATTTCATAAGTTTTACCTTGAATAATCAGCATTAATCACACCATAAGCATGGTATAAATTTCTATTTTTGTACAATTATTTGGAATCAATAACCAATTGTTTCATGATTCGGGCTGTAGCCCCCCAAATATAATCAGTATTTGTTATAAATTCGCATGTCGTAAATTGAACACCATATCGCTCAACAGTAATTTCCTTATAATTTCGGGCAGTATGGACTAAAGACATAGGAATGGTGATAAGCCCTGTTACTTCATCAAAATTTAAAACATAGGGCTCTATGGATTCAATCTGACCTAACCATGGATGTATGATAATACCGGACAGAGTACGTTCATCATTTAGCTCTTTAACCAGAGTAACGCGGTCCCTTCTTATCCCAAGCTCTTCATGGAGCTCCCTTAATGCAGTATTTGAAAAATTTTGGTCATTCTCTTCCCATAAGCCACCTGGAAAACTGATTTCGCCGGGATGATTTCTTAACTGTTCGCTTCGTTTTGTTAGAATTAATGAATCAGTAGAAAGGTCATGCAAAACAATTACAGCTGAGTGTGTGGTCTCATTTTTTGAGAATTTATTTAAGTCCATTAATTATCGCTGCAATTTTAGTATAACATTCAAGATATTCATCTTCGCATTTGGAGTCAATAAGAATCCCGCCTCCGGCTGCTAAATGTAGAATATTATTTTTTGCGGTGATGGTACGAATAGCAATATTGGTATCGAATCGACCATGACTTGAGAAATAGCCTATGCTGCCGCAATAAATACCTCGAGCATAGGGTTCTTGCTCATTAATTATGTTCATTGCTTCCAATTTTGGAGCGCCAGTTATTGATCCCCCAGGAAAGCATGAAAGAAAAATATCAAATGGATTCAAGTGATCCATGCAGGTAGCTTCGATGTCACTAACCAGATGATGTACGGAATTATAACTTTGTACTTCACAAAGATTAGTAACCTTCACTGAACCCGGCTTCGCAATTTTTCCCAAATCATTACGCATCAGATCGACTATCATCACATTTTCCGCACGATTTTTTTCACAGGAAATCAGTTGATTTTTCAATTCCTCGTCAATATTAGGATCAATCGAACGAGCAATAGTGCCTTTTATTGGGGATGCTAGAATAGTCCCCTGATTATATTGGAGAAATCGCTCGGGTGAAAAACTAAGAATATCTGCTTCTTTGTTCCTTATAAAGGCAGAAAATGGAACTGGGTTTTTATTGGTAATCGTTCTATAAATTTCCCAGGAATCGCCTGAAAAATCGGCATGAAATGGTTGGGTCAAATTGACCTGATATGTTCTCCCTTCGTTCAAGTAGCTATTTATTGCAGAAAAAGAATGTTGATAATCCTCTTTTGAAACCAGCGGAATGAACTCACTGTTTAATTTAAAAAGATGTGATTTAATTGGCGGTTCGTTCCATATTTGAATGATTTCTTCAATTAGATTTTTTGTAGATGTATGACGATTGGCCGCGAATAATGTGACCTTTCTCAAATGATGATCCGTAATAATCGCCCAATCATAAAGTCCCATATCTATAAGAGGCATGTCTGACAGAGACTCTTGAGGCTTGGTTTTGATACCGTACAGCTGGGCTCCAAAATCATAAGAAATATACCCAATTGCTCCACCTTGAAAGGGAAGATCATCGATTGATTGATGGTTTAACAAAAGTTCACGTAATTTATCTTGAGAGGAATATTTTGACGCTTGATCAGCCCAGAAGACTACACGATCGTAGGGATAGGCACTTAAAATATCATAGCGTCCACGTGTTTTGTCGGAGCTTTCGAGCAGTACAAATCCAGGTAAATCACAGAACTTTTTATATGAATCTTGTAAAAAAAGATGGTAATTTAGTTCCAATGACGTGAAATTACTCAAAATAACCCCTATTAATACTATTTTTTTTGAATATATCTTTACATAAAAGTCAATAAATTGTACAGTGTTGTTTTTCATAAACCCTGATTTTATAAGCCCTATGCTCATTTATTTCAATAATATTACTTATCAAACAAAACCCATCTTATGGTCATTCCCAGACGGATCAATTTCAGCTGAATGTGTTTATAAAATTGCGGGCGAAAAAGATCCCATCGAGCACCAACTAATCAATGTTGCTTTAGCGGGAATCGTGGGCATAGAAATTAGAGACGGTAGAGCAACTGTATCTAATGTACAAGAGTTTCGAATTCGTCATCCCTTTAATATAGTGCTTCCGCTCGATGATCCAGGACAACATCAAATATGTCCAAGCTCAATCAGAGGTACTACATTTTATAGAGCAGGGTCGGACCAAAATCTTCCCATGTCCTCATCATCCAGCACATCGCCCAGTACATCGCCCAGAGCAGATTTAGCACCTCCACCACCACCAAGAACGCCTAGAGTTCGATTTGCACTGACATTTACGTCACTACTGGCACCATTCTCAGGCGAAACACTTGTATATGATGCTGATGCAGAACCGAATATACTTGCTAATAATGAAAGCAATCTAAAAAAACTATCAACACTTGGCGTACATTCTATCGGTTCAGTCAATCTGACCATACAAGTTATAAAAAATATAAATCTGTATTTTCTGCGCCAACACCAAATCAGCATGGCGAAGAACCTTTTTGATAATGAACTGATACCTTCGATTCAAGAATTTCAAAATGGCAGGCCTCTGCCTAAGTTTGTATCAGAATATTTTGCACAGGCTGTACGAAATATCATGGTTAATACCAGTTACAACAGTAAAGATACTGCTTTTGAAACCAATTTCATTAAGGAAGGCATACCGATCCCTATTAAATCCAACTATGAAGTTCGTGCTGTTTATGCAAGAGAAATGTTATCTTCTTTATTATTTTTTATTGATAAATCAGCCAGTTCAGAAACGGGTAACCCTGAATTAGATCTATGGCTTCAAGAATTTAAGGCACATATACATCTTGATGACGAAACAGTAAGAGAACGTTCACTTCGTCCAAAGAATTGGGAACTAATTAATAAGACGTTTGCGTCTCTGGAACAATCAATTATTTGCTCTGGTTTGATGGATCATGATTATAAACAACTTCAATTGAATGATATTGTTATTAATGGACAAGTAGACTTTAACCTGCTTGTAACAGCGATAAGGTCAATGCATGAAGGCAAATCCACACTTCATTACGCGCTTGACAAGCTTGATAGAGAATATAAATTACCCGAAGATTCTGTAATATCTCTTCCCCCTGTTTTAAAGCCATTGTCGATGATTATCTATTCCTGGTATCAAACAGCAATGACTCAATCAACTAAAGCAAAATTAAAAGAACAGGGTATTAATGAGTTGGTTGCAGATACTATCAGATTAATTCAACCTTTATTTCTTGAATCGACTAATGGAGACACTCGCACTCCTTCAGCAAAATATATATCCCATACAATCAGACCTAATGACACCGATATGTATATTAGCTCCGCATGGAAAATGGCATTAGACAAGAAATTTATCGATAAAACGCAACACTATGGCAAAAGTCGAAAAGACAGCGTGAAACCTGACAAATTGAAACAAGAGATTATTCATGTAATTAAGGATGTATTAGCGGAGCAATTGGCTTTATTAAATAACGAGGATGAACAATCTCTAAATCAGGCCTCATCCTCCAATTCAACTTCATATTCACTCTAAAGTCTTAAATTCTGATTCACATCAAGAACTTTATCATCTTTATATCGTTGATTGATCTCCAAAAAACGGCACCATGCCGGTTTCAGGAGATCTCTCACTTCGTTCGAGATGACGTATCCTTACTCTAACGCACTGTCCGTCATCCTGAACGCAGTGTAGTATCTCCAAGTGCCGGCACCATGCCAGTTTCAGGAGATCCCTTACTTCGTTAGAGATGACGTCTCCTTACTCTAACGCACTATTCGTCATCCTGAACGCAGTGAAGGATCTCCAAGTGCCGGCACCATGCCAGTTTCAGGAGATCCCTTACTTCGTTCGAGATGACGTCTCCTTACTCTAACGCACTATCCGTCATCCTGAACGCCGTGAAGGATCTCCAAAAGCTCGCACCATGCCAGTTTCAGGAGATCTCTCACTTCGTTCGAGATGACGTATCCTTACTCTAACGCACTATCCGTCATCCTGAACGCCGTGAAGGATCTCCAAATGCTCGCACCATGCCAGTTTCAAGAGATCTCTCACTTCGTTCGAGATGACGTATCCTTACTCTAACGCACTGTCCGTCATCCTGAACGCAGTGAAGGATCTCCAAGTGCCGGCACCATGCCAGTTTCAGGAGATCTCTCACTTCGTTCGAGATAACGTCTCCTTACTCTAACGCACTGTCCGTCATCCTGAACGCCGTGAAGGATCTCCAAAAGCTCGCACCATGCCGGATTCAGGAGAGTTCTCATTTCGTTCGAGATGACGTCACCTGGACTTATTAGGAAGTTACTTAATTTCAATTTAATTCACTGGTTTTTAAATCAATTTGTGAGTATTCTATGGCAACGCGTTGTTGACAAGGAGCCATGTAATGACAACAGTTGCTCAATTTGATATTACTTTCACGCAGTTTTTGAATGAGCAAGGTGAGTTAGTAGGTAAACTACCCTCCTTTGCAGAAGATCATTCCGCTTTAAAAGATTTATACAGAACAATGGTACTTACCCGTACTTTTGATAAAAAAGCAATTGCCTTACAAAGAACTGGCAAAATGGGAACCTATGCTCCTATTAATGGTCAGGAAGCTATTTCAACGGCAATTGGCCATGCAATGAAACCCGATGATGTCTTCGTCCCCTATTATCGTGATTATGCCGCTCAGTTACAGCGTGGTGTAAAAATGTCCGAAATTCTTGCCTTTTGGGGTGGAGATGAGCGTGGTAGTAATTTTTCCGGCAATTCCCAGGACTTACCTATCTGTGTACCTATAGCCTCTCAATGCCTTCATGCTGCAGGAGTTGCCTTTGCTTTTAAATATCGAAATCAGAATCGTGTTGCTGTCGTCTGTATTGGTGAAGGCGGTACTTCTGAAGGTGACTTTTATGAAGCAATGAATGTAGCTGGTACATGGAATTTACCCGTTGTTTTTGTAGTAAATAATAACCAATGGGCCATTTCAGTTCCTCGTGA
This sequence comes from Legionella quateirensis, assembly GCF_001467955.1. GTDB lineage: Bacteria > Pseudomonadota > Gammaproteobacteria > Legionellales > Legionellaceae > Legionella > Legionella quateirensis. The sequence goes on from NZ_LNYR01000012.1 coordinate 313,837, forward strand.
CAAACAGACAAGTACTCAAACAATTGCCCAAAAAGCCATTGCTGCTGGATTTAAAGGGGTACAGATCGATGGCAATGATGTGCTCGCAACGCGCCAAATCATCGGTGAAGCCATTGAAAAAGCGCGCCGCGGGGAAGGTCCTACTTTAATTGAAGCATTAACATACCGTCTTTGTGATCACACTACTGCTGATGATGCGACACGATATCAACCTTCAGAAGAAGTGGAGCATGCTAAACCTAAAGAACCCATAGCCCGATTCAAACATTTTCTGATGGCGCAGAAACTATGGTCTTCAGATGAAGAGGAACAATTAGTTATGGAATGTTCCGAAAAGGTAGAACAAGCAGTTGATGAATATTTAAGTACTGCCCCTCAATCTATAGGCAGTATTTTCGATTATCACTATGCAGAGTTACCTGAATATCTTGTGGAACAACGCGCAATAGCCATGGAGGAAGCAGGTCATGCCTGATATAACCTTAATTGAAGCAGTAACTCAGGCTCTGGCTTATGAGTTAGCCCATGATGAAAACGTCGTCGTATTTGGTGAAGACGTGGGTAAAAACGGTGGTGTGTTCCGTGCGACCGTTGGTTTACAAGAACGTTTTGGAGAGAAACGAGTTTTTGATACTCCTCTTGCAGAATCCATGATAGCCGGTTTGGCCATAGGAATGTCCATCCAGGGATTAAAACCTGTAGCAGAGTTTCAATTTATGGGTTTTATATATCCTGCGATGAATCAAATCATTTCTCATGCTGCTCGTATGCGAAACAGAACTCGTGGACGATTGCATTGTCCACTGGTATACCGAGCACCATTTGGCGGTGGTATTAGAGCACCCGAACATCATTCTGAAAGTACAGAAGCTTTATTCGCTCACATTCCTGGTTTACAAGTGGTTATTCCCTCATCTCCAAAACGTGCTTATGGATTATTGCTGGCTGCAATGCGAAACCCTGATCCCGTTATTTTTCTTGAGCCAAAACGGATCTATCGTTTAGTCAAACAACCTGTCGCAGATGATGGACAGGCATTACCAATTGGAAAGTGTTTTACATTGCAGCAAGGTGATGATCTAACTTTGATCAGCTGGGGTGCCAGTATGCACGAAACTCTGCAAGCAGCGAAACAATTAAGCGATGAAGGCATTTCCTGTGACGTGATTGATGTGGCGACAATCAAACCATTAGATATTGAGACCATAATAGCTTCAGTAGAAAAAACAGGACGTTGTGTTATTGTCCATGAGGGAGCTAAAACATGTGGAGTTGGAGCTGAGATATCAGCTCAAATTATGGAACAGTGTATGGCTGATCTTCTTGCCCCGGTTCAGCGGGTCACTGGTTATGATACCGTTATGCCTTACTTCCAGCTTGAAAAACAGTACATACCAAGTGTTACACGCATTAAAAACAGTGTTATGAGCATAATGGAGTGATAATGAATATTTTTAATCTACCTGATTTAGGTGAAGGATTGCCTGATGCTGAAATTCATGAATGGTTTGTTAAAGAAGGCGATACAGTAAAAGCAGATCAACCCTTGGTTTCTATGGAAACAGCTAAAGCTGTAGTTGATGTTCCCTGCCCTCAAAGCGGTACTATTGCCAAACTTTTTGGCAAGCCTGGTGATGTTATTAAAACCGGTGAGGCTTTGGTTGCCTTCGTTTCTACAAGTGCAAAACCTGCTGATAAAGGTACTGTAGTGGGTAATCTTGAAGAAAGCACCGAAATCAGTGAGGATAATTTTGTAATAGGCTCACAGAATTCGGATCGAAATCGTGTTAAAACAACTCCTGCCGTAAGGATGTTGGCTAAAAAATTGGGTGTGGATCTGAACACCTTAAAAGGCACAGGAGATCATGGTGTCATTACTCGACATGATGTTCAGAATCAGGCTGATAAAAATTCGCAGCCCCCTGTCGGTTTTGAACCATTGCGTGGAGTCAGAAGAGCCATGCTAAACAGCATGGTTCAGTCCCATGCTGAAATAGTACCTGTGAGTATTTTTGACGAAGCGGATATTAACAGTTGGAAACAAGGAACGGACATCACCGTTCGTTTAATAAGAGCAATTATCCATGCATCGAAAACGGAGCCGGCTCTTAACGCCTGGTTTGATACCCGACATGGCGCCCGTCAGTGTTTTGAAGAAGTTCATCTTGGATTGGCTATGGATAATGATGAAGGTTTATTTGTGCCGGTTATACACGACGCCAATAAGCATTCAGATGGTGAATTACGCCAGATAATCAATGACTTCAAAGAATCGGTACGAAATCGTGCTGTTACCGCTGATAAATTAAAAGGTGCGACAATTACCTTATCCAACTTCGGTAAATTTGCAGGTCGTTTTGCCAGCCCTATCATAGTTCCTCCAATGGTATCTATATTGGCTGTAGGAAGACTCTATAAAAGTGCTGTTGTCACACCTGAAGGTTCAATTGAAGCACACAACATGCTTCCTCTCTCCCTCAGCTTTGATCATAGGGCTGTAACCGGAGGTGAGGCGACTCGATTCCTTGGTGCAGTCATAGAATCATTGCAGAAAGCCTGATCTTTTATATACCGGCTCTCGGTAGCAATTAGTGCTGAGAGCTGCTGTCAACCACATAGGTATTAAAGCCCTGTAGCCTCTCTAGTGTTAATTCCTACCCATCGCTTTTTGAATTATTTATGTATCACTATTCATCTTGCTTAGCCCTCTTCCTGCGCATTATACGAAGGATCAATAGATAACCTGAGTCAATAATTCTATAGTTGACTCAAATTATGGTTGAATTCCACGCTAAAAGCGTCGAACGCAGGCCTGGATATAATTGTTAACAATCCCCTGCTGTTTCACTTATATCATTTCATAACAAATTGAAACAATACAAAGTATATTAAGAAAAATTATTACGCAGATCGGTTAATATTTCTTTAATATTTAAGGTCTATAATCAACTTATAAGACACTTGACTGGTTTTTTACAATGAATCTAAATAAAGAACAGTTCGATATTTTATTTGGTCGTTACAGGAGTAAAAATCCCAATTTTCCAGCGAGTGATGCTGCCAGAAAACAATTCAAACTTGCTATTGAATATATTGAAAGAAAATTTGAATCCGATTTTATTAATTTATTTGCCTTGAGTAGTTCCAAAGAAGACACATTTGAAGAGCATAAGTCACATTGGGACTTTGCATGCCAAATATTTGATGCGAGTTTACCAGCACAAAATAATTTTAAATTTGATACCAATAGAGCTGAACTGGAGAAAATCAAGGTAGAACAAAAAATTGTCCATACCTCCCTGATATCAATTCATGGAATGACCAGAAACCAGGGATTAAGAGAAAAACTAATCAAAGGCAACTTAACAAAATCAGAATGGTTAACCGATCTTGATTTACAACGAATGCTCGAATTAACAGGAACTCAGGACAAAATTCATATCCTGACCTTTGATCCACAATCAATTGGTACAGCATTACATTTTGAACGAGAAAAACATACTGACGGCCTACCTTACTCCATTCCAATTTTACTCAATAAAGGAAGTGACGCCTCTAATCAGGGATCTCATTGGCTTGCTGCTAACATAACAGTTGATCCAACTGCACGTACTGTTTCTTATACGATTACTGATAGCATGAAATTATCGGCAAGCGAAGAGCAGGCTTATAAAAAACTGATCGAAGATGCCATTAATTATCAAGAACACAATTCTCCTGATCTTATTTCATTTAAAGGTTTTCCCGCAAACGAAGGATGGACTCTTAAACGATCCGATAAAGACGTTGTAAGTCAAAATCAAAATGATGGTTTTTCCTGTGGGTATAGGGCACTGCATAATTTATTTCAAATTGAAGGTATTGTTGGTGATAATGAAATTGCAAAAGACTATAAAGGAATCAAAGGTAAAGATGGCGGATTACTTGAAGACAGCAGTGAGTTAGTAAAGGCATTTTATGAAGCACAACTTGAGAATTTAGTAATCGATGCATCGGTGTATGATGCGATTAATCACAAACAACGAAAACTATTTGAATCAGATCATGATCAAAAACGAATCAAAAACACTGCAGTACAAGAAATCCTAACGCTGCAAAATCCCTCAGTCACAGAAGATCCCAGCTTTTTGGTCAATCCAGCAGTAAGTGAGGCTGTAAACAAGTTAAATGGATTTTCCTCTGTTTTTTCATTTCCCGGAATAAGTGATCCGTCATTAAGCGCGACAGATTTTGAACAATTGTTTACTCAACTTCAAATAAAACTGGATAGATTAGATATTAATCTAAAAGTACTGACCTTGACTCCCTGTAATGCCGATATGTTGGATGGGTTAAATGCATATTGTGGCTTAAATGCAGGAATAAGAGTTGATAAACTTAAAATCGATCTCGATCCATCAGTCAACCCCGAGGTCTTTGTCGCTAAATTAAAATTAGCGCTGAATAACCTCTCAGAAAATAATTTAGCAGAACTTGCTATCTCTGACAAAGGTAATGTTCTGAAAGAAGAACACTGGTTACAAATCTATAACTTTGTTGAAAAGAAACAAGTTCCAATTGCCATTACTCTTCCAGAGAAGTTCTTAAATTCTGCAGTACAACACCAACTTGATGATGTTGTTTCTGTTAACCAGCGCGTAAAAAATCAAAATGAACTGGGTAAGGAACAAAAAGAGCGAAAAGCTCTGGATATTGAAAACAAAGGAATTCGCAAGAGACCCACTTTAAAGGATGCTCGAGCCGGAATAAATATTGATATAGAACTTCAACAGGAACAACAGGTTGAAGTGGCCGTAGCTGTTCAAAAAACTCGTGAGTCAAATGAAGAGGAAGTAGGCTTTGGTGAAATTCATGCTCTGGATTTAGATGGCATGATGAAACTATTTCTTAGTAAAGGTGGCTTGGCGATTAGTCCTGAAGCCCAATTGATCTCCAATAGCGAGTTAAAGAAAAACTGGCATACCTGGATGGGAGACATTGTTTATGTGGAACATAATGGTGTTCGTTATGATCCACTAAAATCAGATACTGTACCCCAGGGAAGAGAGGTCATTATTAGCGATACACGATTTGGTAAAATCAGTATCGAAGCAATAGAACAATTAATGGAACATAGGGAACAATTCCGATATGGCCTTAATCCAGATTTTCTTCCGCCTGGATTTGCGTTGGTTCCAGATCCCGGAAATTCTGAGAGTCTTATCTTGCATTATGATAAGAGCGCGGCCCCTGCCAGTACGGATATAGCTCCTCAACTACAGGACAAAAAGTACAATAAGCCACCATCAGCAGATGTGTTTGCTGAAATGATCAGTTCATTAAAACCCAATGATAATGCTCGAGACGCAGTATTATTAAAACAATGGAATGCTATAAACAGTTCTAATTATTCACGAGATAATACTTTTGAATTTCGAGGTCAATTTTCCAAATTATTATTGTTGAATAAAGATCAACTGGAACAGGTTTTTAATCTATGTAATGCAGAAGGAACATTCAATGCAAAAATATTGCATTACATCATGGAGAACAATCAACGCACAGAATCACTCTTTAAAGGGAATGCTAATAGGACAGAGGATAATTCCGTTGCATTTGACAGTATTGTAAAACTATTTAATGGATCTGAAGATTTAGCAAAAAGCTTTATTGAATTATCACATCATATCGCTACTACTGTGCCGGATAAAAACCAACATATTCTTCTGACTTTGTTAGCAGATAATCCTGAACTAAAAAATCAGGTCGAAAGCTGGGCAAGCAAACTTTCATTTGATGACAAACAAATGAATGCGCTATTACAAGTTTATACTGAGTATTCAAGCGCAGGGTTATCAAAATTATTTGATGTATGGAAGGATATTGATAGTGATCTGCTGAAACAATTGAATAATACGGTGTTTAAAAAAGCCGATTCATTTGTTCCCCTGATCAAAGACGAAAAAATGCAGGTTGCATTAAAAGTTCTGAGTGGATTAAGTCAGGATAAAAGCAAATATGCCTGGTGGTCCAAGTTATTAGAGCAACATGCTTCTGCAGTAGGTTACGACAGTTTACCTGAATTGGTTAGTGCCTTTAATTCATTTACCAAAAAAATTGAAGAAATGGGTTTAACCTTTTATCCCAATGTATCCTTCTCTGAAGTTAAAAGTATGCCCACGGTATTGGGACGAATATTAACCATCCTAGAAAATACAGCACCAGCTGACCGAAAACAACAATGGAAAGAAATAACTGCCATTTCATTAGAACCAAATGGTGCCATCCGCGAATTTACCCGTTCCAATCTAAAAGTATTTGTTATACCCGAAATGAGGGTTAATCCACTTGAGTATAACAATACTGATTATTCTGCAAAGGGAAAATGGAAAACCATTGCGGAGCAAGGCAATCTGGTTGAGACAAGAAAAGAATTTTATCGTTTTATCGCGCACCAGAAAGATCGATTGCCCTTGGATTTTTATCGTGAGATGGATGCAAAAATTGTATCTTCAAAGTGTACTGATACAGAAAAAGCGAAATTATTTGCATTGCTGGCCGATAGTACTACAGGGATAACCAACGTAGAACTATCAAGTAATTTAGAGGAGTCAAGACAAAACTGGACTCATATTGTCGATACATTAAATGATATCCCTCTACCAAGTGTTTTAAAACTGTTTGAAAGTAAAATTCGGGAACAATTAGTCGATCGTTTATATGACTTAGGTAATGCTCCCGCATTACCAGTATTGAAAAAATTACTGGATTTAATTGGCAATGCTTTGAAAATTGAAGGGAGTGTCTTTAACGCTAAATCAGAATTACAAGAAAAAAGTCAGCGTCTCAACACTACCTGTTATATTCTTGAGCAAGTCACACAGAATTGGGGTGATTCAATCTATACCGGTATGAAATTTTATACCGATGATACTTATAAAGAACCAGGTGAATCAATATTTTATCGTCATTTGGATACCGCGGTAGCACTTTTAAACGGACCAAATGGCTGGGCCTTCGATGACAAGGAATACGGTAGAAAAATACTATCGCTCATCAGTACATTTGGACTCGCAAATGGGGATAAAGAGGCCAATCAATCCACAGCTTTTAGAATAAGAACAATCTTTGATGCGGCATTAATGTCAAGTACATCAGCTGTTAATACTGCCCTATATATGTTGCAATCCATGGATAAAAATGGCCCACCTCCATTAACTCCTGACGATTTATATCAGTTCATTAGTCAATTTAGCAATGAGTACATTAGTTCAAGGGACATCACTAAAATCCAAAATATGGTCAAAGACCGATTTGAAAACTACTTTCCAGATAACTACTTTAAATTACTGCAAGCCGAAGGCATGCCTGCTGAAGCAAAACAGGTACTTAACTCCAAATTTAGTGAAAATGAACGTAAGTTTGTTGAGGGATTAGTATCACATTATACTGAGCCAGGTGATTCCTTACAGTATTTAGATGTTATTAAAAAACTCGTAGTCATAACTCGCGACTTATCAAAATTAGAACGAGAAACGTTTTTACAAAAATTAAATTCTCCGGCTATTTTAAACAATACAACAATAAATGATTTAAATCAGTTATTGGAAGGTATAAAAAACAGTGGTTCTCCAAATGATTTCCTATTTTTCCTTAATAAAGCAGAACATTTCAAAGGACAAACTAGTGTCGAAGGTCAAGTCCGTGGTTTAATGCAAAAAACCCAAGTCTATTTGAACACGATACTGCCTTCAATGGAGCAAATGAAGAGCAAAGTAGTATCCAAGATGGACTCTTTGAATCTGGTTATCGATTTATTGTTAACAACCAATCCCGATAAGTTGGGTTCCTCACCTAAAATAGCACGTCCAGATGATAATGATTTTCTAGAAATACAAAAGCAACTTGCCGTAACAGTTGATGCTGCAGATCCTAAACTGCTCGAAACACAAATTAACTCATTCATTGAGCAAGTGCCTGGCGCAAAAAATCTTATCGCTCTAAAAAACTTGCAGGAACATTTACAGGACTTGAACAAACCTGAACCTGTTGTGGTTCAGCCAGAACAGGATAAACCATCAGAAAGTAATATAGTAGTAAAAGTAATTGTTGGCGGAGCAAAAGCAGTAGTTGGCGGAGCAAAAGCAATTGCTGGATCTATTTATAATTTTTTTAGTGGAACAACTGATGCCAAAACTGAAGTTACCCCAGCAGCAGTCATTCCTGCACAACCAACTCAACCGGTAACCGTTGTCATCAAAAAACCTAAAATTCTAGATGCCAACTTATTAGCAAAAGCCAGCACTGAACTAGCAACAATTATTGAAAAAAGAAAGCAATTCGATCAAGTGTTTGTTGATTTGTTTAAAAGTATCAATCAAGCAGCGGAGCATTATCCTGGTGATAAAAACACCATCATCAACTACCTGAGACACTTTCTTTCTAACAATTACTCAAGTGATGAACAAATCGTTTTTTCATGGAACAACATCAACTTAATTAAAGATGCATTTATTGATCTTGATGATCCTGATGTGGTTCGATCTCTTTGCAACCATTTCAGTAATGACGAAGGTGAATTTACTCATGAGTCCTTATTAAAATTATTGTCTTCAGAAGAGTATTCAACATTTCCTAAAGACGAGAAAAAGTTATTTTTAAGCATCTTAACTTCATTAATTAACAACGATAAGCCCTGTACCCTTCTTGAACTCAACGATTTAATGACTCGATGTAAAGATGAGAAAACGGGGCCGATTCTTCTTGAAACATTAAAAAATATATATAAATCAGCACCTTACCCTACTCTCGAACAATTTCAGGAATGGGAAAACAAGTGTCCTAAAGATAGTGACTTAGCGAAGCATCTTGCTGATTGCTATGCACAATTTGATAAAGAACCATGCGCCCGAGAAAGTGTTAATGGGTTCAAACTTGATTTTGCAAAAGAACAAGTCGCCAAAATGGGTGGAGTAACCTACAGCGATAAAGAATTAGAGTCAATTGACAAAGAAGTTAAAGCAGTACGGAATTTATCGACCGATGAAATCAAAAATGAATTGCTGGAGTTAAGAAGTAAAACAAAAGAGCTAAGTACTGAACGTCTGGTCGCATTATCTGCTGAGCTGATGTATCGGACCAAAGGTATGCCGGCTGTTTTTGATGAGAAAGGCAAGCAAAAACTGGGACGTTCTTTTGAAATTCATACTACCCAATATTTAGCAATTCACTCCATGCTAAAAGCCGGTACGCACGTGACGAGCGAAATTGGTACAGGTGAAGGTAAGTCACGGATTATGATGCTCATGATCTTATGTCAATATGCTCAAGGGAAAACCGTCGACTTTGTTACAGCTGATGTGCAACTCGCCACACGAGATTACTTATCCTTCAGATCATTGTTTCAATCTCTGGGCGCTAAAACAAATATTATTTATCAAAATACCCCTTCAAATGAATATGCTCTGGATGGGATCAATTTCTCAGACGCGGCCAATTTAAGCTTATTCCGTAATAAAGCGCGAAGTGAAGGAAAAGCGCATCAGGTTATTGCTGAAAATCCCGATCAAAGAGCCATGATGCTTGATGAGGCAGACAGAACCTATTTCGATATGTCTGATACCCGATTTAATTATTCTGCAATGGCTGATGCAACCATACGCGATATGCCCTGGGCTTATGAAGTATTGGTTGGATTTTTTTCCCAGGATAATCCTGAAATAATGAGGTTGTATCAAGAAGATATTGATGCCTGCAATAAACTGTTAATTGAGTATGCCTATAATAAAGTGGGACCTGAAAATGCAAAACGCTTGGAATCGGTTGCTCAGTCTCAACTAGAGTCATGGCAACAGTCAGCCTTAACAGCTTTGGTACTGGAGCTGGATAAGGACTTTGTGATTAAACCGGATATTGAAATTGAAACGGCCAAGGGTCCACTGATGGTAAGCGAGGCACGTTTACTCATTGGTAACCGCGAAGATCGCAGTTCTAAATTTTCATTCGGTGTGCATCAATGTCTGCATGCACGATTAAATATGCTGAAAAACAAACCAGATGCTGCAAAACCTGGAGATGAAAAATTAATAGCACGATTGGCTGAATGTGAAAACCAATTTTTTATTGATAATGAAAAACAAATTATATATTCATCTACCAGTAAATCCATGCTGGATGAGTATGATCAGGGTACGGTCTGCGCTGTAACGGGAACTGCTGGATCAATACGGGAGCAAGAGGAAGCAAAAGCCTTATATGGTAGTAGTAAAGATAATGAGGAAATGAGTTTCATTTCAGTTCCAAGACATAGGGGCTTAAATCGAGTCGACTACCCTCTTTACCTCGCCGCGGATAAAAAATCACAATTCGAACTTTTTGCTCAACAAATTCGAGAAGCCCGAGCTGCCAATCAACCTGTCGCAATTATTTGTGAAAATGATATAGAAAGTCAGGCAATGATGGATTACTTAAAAACAGTGTTCCCTGAAGATCCCTCGATGGTTCGAATTAGTTCACAAACAAGTTCAACTGAAGAAGCAGAACATATAGAAAACCATGCTGGACTTCCTGGAATGGTTACTGTATCAACAGGCATGATTGGTCGTGGAACAGACATACCCTTGAAAGATAAGGCTGCCGATCGTGGATTAAAAGTACTTGTAAATTATTTACCTCGGGAGCGAGAGCTGAACCAAATAATAGGCCGTGCAGGTCGGTTTGGCGCTGAAGGTGATACACGTCTTATTCTCAATAAAGTAGACTTGAAAAAGCAATTCGGAAAAACAAGTCTCAATGATGGCTTTTATACAGCTACAGAAGCCTACATCAAGCAGCAACATGCTATTATGGATAGAAAGGCTCAGGTTGAAAGGATGATAAAATTTACTGTTGCTGATTTCAGACGAGATTTAACAAATAATTATTTTGATCAATTTTTTAATGAGGTTGCTACCTATCAACAACCGCATCTAAGCACACCATGGAAGAAATTCTTTGACGAAACGGATAAGAAATGGACTGAAACATGGCAAGCAATCAAAGGAGAAATGGATAGTATTAATCCGGATGTTTCGGTCATTAATAAACATCTTGATAATTATCAAAATATTGTTCAAGCAAAATGGAATGATTTAAAACAAGAAACATCGTTAATGAAACTGGCAGGTAAAACCATGGACTCTCCTACAGATCTGCTGAAGTCTGATGTTGGAGCACTGACCCTGTCAGAGAAATCAAAAGCAATTTTGGCTGAGTTCAGTCCTGAAAAAATTGCTCCATTAAAAACTGCGGTTTATGATAAATACGATCCGGCTCATGATGGTAAAGCAGTATTATATACTCGACCCTTTGAAAAATTACGAGCCGTCTTCCGAGGAGAGCGTTCCCTGTTTGCTGATTTTAATGCCTGGATGGATAATAGAGGAATTTTATTCCCTAATCTTCGTGCCTGGTGGAATGGTCATATGACTTTCGGACAACTATTATTTGGTGGCGCAACTAAGGACAGTGTAGTGATTTCCGAAAAAGGTCGAGAGATTACTGAACAAGCAGTTTCAAAAACCACTATTAATGGTGGGCCCTCAGCAATGGTTATAGGTCTTGGAGTTAAAAGTGTACCGACAGCAAAAGTCGAGGAACTTGAAGAGGAAAATCTGAATAAATTATCATCAAGTGTCACTGTACCTAAAGCTGAAGTAAGGTCTATTCTTGAACAATCAGGTGCTCTTACAGAGCATGAGGATGAAGCACAGCATGATGCTGAAGTAGAGCCTACTAAATCATTTTCACGTTGAGTGAAATAAATACTTGGATATTATATACAAATAATTTTTACAATACTATGTACATAAAGAACAGGACTTTAAAATGAAAGATGAAATTCTTCAATTAGCTAGAGAAGGTAATGAAGACAAATTATTAAAATTAATAGCAGGTACACGCTTTTATCCTGATGCCATCAAAGAGGCAGCTAAATTTAAGCATACTCTGCTTGTAAACAAACTGTTCGAACAATTAAGTTTTAATCCCTATAACACTATTACTGGCTTGACTATCCCTCAACTGGCTTTAGTCAACTCAGCACTTGAAGGTTATTCTTCTGGATTACATTTTGCAGAAGTAAAAAACATGGTTTCTTTAGGCGGGAATATTTTTCATGGGTTGAATGCCTTGATTTCTGAGAGTCTGTTAACAGAAGAAAATGTCTTTAAATTGATTGATTGCGCTAAAGATGAAGTGCAAAAAACAACATTATGTGACAGGGTTGAAAATACTTTTGATATAAAATGTCATCCCGGGGTAGAACTGTCTGAAGCTTCAAGCGACACCAAAAGATTAAATCATTGAGTGAATATCGGGCTTGGGGAGCAATGGAACAGCCAACCGACTTAAGGCCTTTCTGCAGTTCTTAATGGTCTTAACTCACCACGTTTCACCTCATCTGGCATGGCAAAGGAATATCGTCCGAGCATATTAATGTGACCATACCCATATGCGGACAGTCTGGCTACATCTTCATCAAGTACCAGGAAGCCTTCTTGTCGTAATTGATTGATGGCAGCATCCATATAAATGGTATTCCAAAGTGTGATAATATTTAAAACAAGCCCAAGAGCACCAAGCTGATCTTCTTGTCCAGCCCGATACCGTTGATGAAGCTCCCCACGCTTACCGTGAAAAACAGCGCGACCTAAACTATGTCGACCTTCACCCAAATTTAATTGCACTAAGGTCTGACGACGGAATGATTCATCATGAAGATAATTGAACATGTGGATGGTTTTGTCAATTCATCCAACTTCTGCAATTGCTTTAGCTAAACGAGTTGGTTTATCAGCCACTTGAAGAGTGCGCATAATGCCCTCTGCAGGGACTCTCCCTAGCTTTAATGAGGCTAACAAACGTAAAATATCATCCCACACAGGAGGAACAAGATTTATATTTATACGGCTTTTTGCCAGCACATTGAGCTTTCCATAATCAGCCAACGGATCAATCCGCTAGAATCGAGCCCCACCCATATCAGCCAATCGCGGACTGAAACGAAGTCCCAACAAACGAAAAAGTCCAAACACAATATCATTATATGCACCTGCATCTGTCATGATCCGCGTTGGCTGTAATTCAGTATGTTGTTCAAGAACAACGTCTAACAATATTAGGCTATCACGTAAAGTGCCTGGTACTGTTACAGCATTTAAGCCTGTTCGTTGATTAGAAATTAGATTGTACCAAGTAACACCACGACCGGATTTAAAATATTTTGGATTTGGAGCAGCGTGCACTGTTCTAACAGGTACAACGAAGCGCATGCCATCAGCCGATGCAATATCTCCTCCTCCCCATTTCTTAGCTAATGGAATTTGATTTCGAGCAGAAACGAAAAATGGCATTGACCGCCATTATCGTTTCATTTCGAATATAATTTTGATCAACCCACACTAACCTGTCTCTTTTTAAAGCAGGTATATCCTCACGAACAAACGGTTCTCGTCCAGTATTGCAAGCACCTGCTAGCAATTCAGCACATAAACTGATTAATAGATCCTCGGCATGCGCACTTCCTTCATTGATGTGGGTAAATCCATCCGCAAATCCAGTTCGTGTGGCTATTTCAAGTACCATCTCGGGTAAATCGACACGAGGTAATTTTGCTTTTACAGCGGCTCTCAATGCTTTTAGTGATGGAGGCTCATCAAGTGCATCGAGCTGAGTTAGAATCAGTTCTTCATTACCTTTAACCGTTTCAAATCGAACAGCAGGATTATTATCAATATTTTCAGCAACTAACCGATACACTTGATGTAGTTCATCTGAAAGGCTTGTGACTATTGGTGTTGAGTCAATTGTTAAATTTAATGAACGGCAAATCATAGGGCGTACTGCCTCCCACTCTGAGCCAGAATAAAGATTGGCTCTTGGATCAGCATACCGCCAACTTGGACTTATGAATACATCCCTACGTTTCAGTGCCGATTGCAATTTATCAAGAACGCAAAAAGTATATGCCGTCCGGTCAATTGTAGTTTTTTTGCTATCTCTGCCAGTTATGGATGCTATTAATACAAGCTCTTTATCATTCGCATTTTTTTGAACTTCCTCCATGTTCAAAATGGATTTTTTCAATTTCTCAACATGAGGTTGTTTTTTCTCTGGTACAACGATTGCCGTAATTTTTTTATTGATAAGATCAGCCTACAAAAGTTTATCGTTATGCAAAATAATACCATCTTGGGTTTTTACAAGTTTCTTTATGGCACGATAAGTGGGTCTTGGTTCGTCTTGTGGCCAATTGATAACACTGCATTCATTTTTAATAACAATATTACGTTTCCATGATATTCCAATAATCTCCATTGGCGGTTCATCTGTTTTTTTTTCCTTTAACCATTCAAGACTGACAAGAAGATGTTTTCCCGCTTGATTACTATCAAAATTTATTATTCGAAGGAGCGAAGGTAAAAATTTCTGAATTGTTTTTTTCCTTTGTTCACTCTCCGAGCATGGGCCGATACTACATCTTCATCTGGGAAGACGATCATGACGGTGTTTGCTGGTATTGCTGAATTTGAACGGGATTTAATTCGTGAGCGGACGGGTGCTGGTAGAGCTGCGGCTAAGAAAAGAGGGGTACAATTTGGACGTCCTGAAAAAATGAATGCGGAGCAAAAATCATTGGCCAAGCGTCTGTTACAAGAAGATAAATCAGTTAGTGAGGTTGCTAAAAGTTTTAATGTTCATAAAGCAACAATATACCTGATGCAGAAGATGAGCATGGAGCTCTAACTAATAATGTTTCATGGAGGTAGCCTATATACTTTATTCTCCTTCCCCAATAAGCAAACTCTAATGTAGCACGCCAGTTCTCGAACCAACTTGCATCTGAGATTACTCTACCTAGGAATTAAATTAGCATGGTGTTATGCTATAATTAGCTCATAGTGTTTAATTTATGTTACCAAATTATGCCGGAAATTACAGGAATTGAGAGCGAGCTGATTGAATCCACTATGCGTAAAGCTCATATACCTGGTGTCAGTATTGCCTATAGAGATGGTAAAACAAGCACTCTTTCAACAACAACCATTGGCAGAACTGACACCCGTGATACACCTGATACATCAACTGTAAGCGATGTGCAGCCTGATACTCCTTTCGGTGCAGCCTCTTTGAGCAAGCCTGTTTTTGCTTACCTGGTATTAAAACTTATAGACGAAGGTAAATTAAGTAGACCTGGAGAAAGTGCCGCGAGTGGCTTAGATAGGCCATTGTATGAAATCTTACCTTTGAAGGATTTTTTTAGTAAACATAGCCTGAAACTAAGCGAAGCTGACATAGAAGTAGCCAGATCAATAACCCCAAGAATGCTACTTGCACATACCTCAGGTATCAATGATCATAATGCGCAATTGAACTTTACTCCTGGTAAAGAATACACATATTCAGGTATGGGGTTATTTTATTTACAGGCAGTAGTTGAGAAGGCAACTGGAGAAGAATTATTAGAAGTTCTCGCCCAAGAGTATGTGTTTAGTAAGTTGAAAATGGAACACAGTAGTTTCGTTCCACCTGAAGCACCCAAAGAGAAAGCTTGTGCTGCTAACTCCCTTTTTACCACCCCTAGTGATTATGCAGTATTGATGAATGCTTGGATGCAAGATAAAAGCACTATCATGCAGGAAGCTTTTGAGCCTCAAATATCGTTAATTAAAGATAACCAAATATTTCCTTCCGGGGAAAGTGCTAAATATGTAGACACTAAAGTTAAAGAGCGTCTTGCATGGGGTTTAGGATTGGGATTAGAACTTGATGAGACTGGAAAAGCAGTTAAAGCGTTTCATACAGGCGATATGAATCAGTTTCGTGCGCAAATGGCACTCGATTTAGAAAAGAAATCCTGCATTGTTTATTTTTCGAATGCTGATAAAGACTTAGAGGCAAATGGCCATGTTTTAGGCCCGCTCATTATTACACCGAAAATTCCCGTCGATTACGCCCATACATGGTTTTACTCAAAATTCCCCTTTGCATTACACATTGACCAACTCTCTGAGGAGTCTCGTTTTGGCACAAGAGTACAAGGCGAGGATAAAAAGGCAGACAGCGATGCTGTTATGGCAGTATTTATGTCAATAAGTGTGCCAACACCTGCTCCAAGTACTCATGAAAAAAGAGAAGAGTCTGGTGCTAGCCCAGAAGTACAAGCAGGTAGCTATGCTGTAATGGGAGCGCTAATGCCATCGCAATCTCCGGCCGCCCTAAGTACTCAGGAAATAAAAAAACAATCCACTGAGGAATCTTCTCGTGCAATGGTGGTCGAAGTAGAAAGCCCAGCAGAAACTGATAAACCTTCACCACCATCACCATTTAAAATTACGCCTAAAGCACCTGGTGAATGTTGAAGTTTGATGAATGGTTTAGACTATTAGAAAGCCTTACGTCGGTTGGCTGTTCCATTGCTCCCCAAGCCCGAAATACGAGGAACTCTCAGGCATAAAGCCCTGTACGTAGGAAACTAGAAGATGATTCAATTTTGTAAGGTTCTCTTTGGCCTTGTTCGCGGGATCTAGAAATCGGGATTTTCAACACACTTCATTCATCTCGTGATTCATTCTATCCAATAAGATGTTCCAAGCACCTCATCATATTTTTGATGATTCAGACATAGACTCATGATGCGCTTGATGTGCGGCAATTCCATTCAGTACTGTAGCTAAGCGACAACCAGCCAATAAGATCTGCTTTTGAGTTATATTCTGAGCTTCTAATTGATAACGTTTGCCAGGTATTTTATTTTGAGCAACCTTATATACTTTATTTAAAGCCAGTTGGTGCGATGCATTGATCCATTTTCTGGGATTCTTCTCTTTAACTGCCTCAGAACAGGGCCATTTTTGTTCCAATTGACGCGCTTTATTTTTTACCTGGAATTGCTTACTTTGTCCAGTTAAGCTTCCGGCGCCGTTATCCCAGTACTTATGCAAATTATCACCGATTGGGTTGTGGGCTAATTTGAACAGGTTGCCACCCATGTCTCCTCGCGGTAATCGTTTACTTACCTTGGTAACGGTGTGCAATGGCTGATGTACATCACCAATTAAATGGGTCAATATCCGAAGGCTTAGACCTTTATCCGCCATACTGGATTTTTCGGAAGACAAAACAGTAATGGCCTGTTTGATCCCCCACAAAGCATTAACTTCCTGCAGAGGGGGGAGCGGTGTTTCATCATACGAAAAAGGAATATCAATATAATGCAATGAATCAAACCAGTGAATGTCATTTGCTCGTATAGCATCCAGCCAAGTAGCGGCTACAATAAAATTTGCATTTGAAGCATCTGCACTATAAGAACGATTGTAATTATTACACATTTTTTTTGCAGCAGGTGTTAAATTATCATATGCAATTTGAGCAACCAATTGATGCCCCATTGCATTCCATGCATAACTGGTACAACAACTGAGCACCAAAAAAAATGTAATAATAGATCGCTTCATATTTAACTCAAATAAGGAGACCATGCGGGTTCTTGAACATCACCTTCACGTGCCGGAAGCTTCATTCGTATTCTGCCGTCAATAGAAACGATGCCTAATACACCTTTATCCTGAATTCGCGTAGCGTAAAGAACCAATCGGCTGTTTGGAGATACTGAAGGAGACTCATCCAGACCAGAGAATGTTAAACTGGCAATTGGACCACCTGAAGCATTTTGTAAACCAATATTAAAATTGCGATCGTCACGATGCAGCATCACAATATTTTTCATATCAGGAGTATATGATGCTCGGGCATTATAGTTCCCTTCAAACGTTACTCTGCTGACTTGACCATCTGCTAGTGATAAGCGATAAACCTGCGGTGATCCACCTCTTCCAGAGGTAAACAGTAAACTGCGTCCATCAGGAGAAAATCTGGGTTCTGTATCAATGGCATCACCAAATGTTATTTGCTTCATGCTGCCAGAACTTAAATCGATGTTATAAATTTTCGGTGTTCCTGTCTTTGATAATACAACCGCCAACTGACGTCCATCAGGTGACCATGCCGGCGCACCATTAATACCAGGGAAACTGGTTATCAAGCGTCGTTGACCTGATTCTACAGAAACTGTAAATATCTGCGCGCGTTTCTTTTCAAAAGACACATAAGATATTGACTTACCATCAGGTGACCATGAAGGAGACATGATTGGCTCGGAAGATACCAGTAAACTTTGAGGATTATGTCCATCTGCATCAGCCACTTCAAGTGAATAACGATTTCTAGGACCTCCTCTTTGTACCGAAATATAAGCAATACGAGTAGAAAAAATTCCGCGTTCGCCAGTTAACTTCTGATAGACTTCATCACTGATGTGATGTGCCAATGGTCTGATTTCATTTGCACCTATCTGATACGTTTTGGTAAGGAGTATGTTTCCATTGGCAACAGCATCCGCGAGAGTAAAGCTAACCTCATAACGATTGCCAACACGATTTACCCGACCAGTAACGACACTGTCAGCACCCAGCTGACGCAATACACCAATAGAGGATTGAGAGTTCGCGCTCTGAGGACCTGAAACGATTTTAAATTGACCTGAAAGCGTCAAATCGTTTTCAATAACATGGGCTATTTCCTCTGCGCCGGCATCTGAGCCAAATGAATTTATTGCAATGGGCAAGGCAGAATTAATGCCTTGAGTAAGCTCCAGATCCAGAGCATAAATCTGACTGGTACATAACATCAATATAAGTGTAATAATTCGGTTAATCACGAGTTTTACCCCCTAACTTGTTCTGGTCGAACGGTTAAACTGATTTCACGAAACAAATTAAATGTTTCTGCGTCTGTTGGTACAGGAAGTGGCGATGCTTTATAGATTGCAGTTTGTGCTGATCTATCCAAAAGCGGATCCCCACTACTACGAGTTAAAGTGACTTCTAATACCATCCCATCAGGAGCAAGGCGAATTCTGAATTGGCTTGATAAGTTACTATCAGCGTTTTCAGGTAAAATCCAGTTTCTTCCTATCGCATTAACGATGAGCGCCTTATACTTATCAACTTCTCCTGCGATTCGTGCCTGATTTTCTGCATTTTGTGCTGCTTGTTGTGCTGCAGCTGCCTCCGCTTGTTTTTTTCGTTCCATGTCTGCTTTTGCCTGTGCAGCACGTGCCTGATCCGCACGAAGTTTCTCTGCTTTAGCTTGTTCTGATTTCAATTGATCTGCCTTGGCTTTTTCTTCCAGTTTTTTCTTATTCAGTTCAGCAAGTTTTTTCGCCTCCAGCTCTTGTTGTTTAACAAGTGTTTCTTTCTGTTTTTTAAGCTCCTCGATACGTTTCGCTTCAAGAGCCTTTTGTTCAGCAAGTTCTTTTAAGCGCTTCTTTTCTTCTTCTGCTTGCTTTTTGCGCGCAATCGCAATTTTATTTGCCTCTTCTCTGAGTTTGGCAATTTGTTGTTGCTCCTTGATACGTTGTTGTTTTGCGGCTTCTGCTTGACGTTTAAGTTCATTTTGATGATTAATTTCAGCTCTTTGCTTCTGTTCACGTTCCTGTTTTAATCGATTCACTGTATCCATTATTTCTTTATTATCTACACTGACCGCTTTAACCACTTCCTGTTGGGGTACATTTGCAACAGGGAGCTGCATGCCGGGAGTAGTTTTATTCTCGGCAGTCAAAACGGGACGCTGTGTTGATGTATCTGTCAGCAACAAAATCACCAAACAAAGATGAAGTGCTATTGCTGAAATAAATGCTTTGCGATAATTGTCTGTACTAATCATGCTTGACCCTCTGAAGGTTCATCTGATGAATCAGTCAGTAATCCTACTTGTTCTGCACCCGCCTGCTTCAGTAATGCCATCGCCTGGACAACCTTACCATAAGCTACTCCTTGATCTCCCTTTACTAAAACATTGAGCTTTTGCCCAGACTGTTTCGCAAGCTCCAATTCTGCAGCAACACGGACCACCAGTGCCTGCGCTTCTATTGGATCAGCGGGAGTACTGCTGATATTGAGAAAATAAGTACCTTGCTGATTTACAGAAACAATAATGGGCTCTCTGTCAGTTGGTTGCAGATTTTGACTTGCCGCTTTTGGTAAATCGACAGTAACTCCTTGAGTCAACATAGGTGCAGTGATCATAAAAATAACTAATAAAACCAACATAACATCAATATAGGGTACAACATTGATTTCTGAAATTGGACGGTCACGTTTGGTTTTTGCTCTAATCATTTGAGTATTATCCTCTTGAGGTACCCGATGTTTGTTGTTCAATCAGGGAAATAAGCTCTTCCTGAAATAAATCGAATCGATTTAGTAGAGTATTCGCTCTAGTTGTATAGCGATTGTATGCAATTACTGCAGGAATAGCCGTAAATAAGCCGAGTGCTGTAGCAACAAGTGCTTCAGAAATACCTGGAGCAACCATGGCAATCGTTGCCTGTTGCGCATGGCCTAAGGCCTGGAATGAGGTCATTATACCCCATACTGTACCAAATAAACCCACATAAGGAGAAATGGATCCTACTGAGGCGAAAAATGGTAAATGCTGTTCTAATTTCTCCGCTTCTTTTGCATGACTGATTTGCATGACCCGTTGAATAGGCTCAAGAGTTACAGTCCCCTGCTTCCTGGCGCGTACAAATTCTTTGAATCCCGCATGAAATATAGCAGCCATCCCCTGATTTTCTTCAGAATTACTGTCCACATCAGCATAAAGTTTGCTTAAATCACTGCTGTCCCAGAATCTTCTGTTGAATGCATCAGTCAGTTGTTTTTTTCGGTTAAAAAACCATGCTCGTTGAAATATTAAAGTCCAAGATACTATTGAGGCAGTCAGTAAGATCAGCATTACTGATTTAACGACTAGGCCTGCTTGCATAAAATACATCAATACATTTGCTTGATTACCCACTTTTTTATCTCCAGTATCGAAGTTTTTTGTTATTCATTTGCTGCTGCAAATAATTCGGGTAGTCGTCTCGGTTTTAAATGACTATCAACACAGACTACTTTAATATGTGCTTCACAAATTAAATGATTGTTTTCATTGTGCATCATTTGTTCAAACACGAAGCTGCACTTATTTTGCTCACCAATCCGGGTGGATATAGTTAATAAATCATCCAGCTTTGCCGGGAACAGATGTTTTATATTAAGTTCACTTATTGCAAATAGAACCTGTTCATTTATCAGTTCACTTAATGATAAACCGTTGGATCGCAACAGTTCCGTTCTGGCTCGTTCAAAATATCGCAAATAATTTGCATGATAAACGATGCCCATATAATCCACGTCTTCAGCATATACTCTTACACTGGATTGATGACTTGTTGCAAGTTTCATTAATTAATCCTGTTTAATAGCATCTAGGCCAAAATGCTGGTAGGCCCTTGGAGTAGCCATTCTACCGCGTGGAGTGCGCATTAGGAATCCTTGTTGTATTAAAAAAGGCTCTAAAACGTCTTCAATCGTTCCTTTTTCTTCACCAATAGCCGCGGCAATGCTGTCGACCCCCACTGGACCGCCATTAAAGCGCTCAATAACTGCCAAAAGCAACTTTCTATCCATAAGATCAAAACCATGCTGATCCACTTCCAGCATGACCAGTGCTTTTTGAGCAATATCGATGCTAATTATGCCACGTCCTTTAACTTCTGCATAATCTCGTACGCGTCGTAATAATCTATTGGCAATTCGTGGAGTCCCTCTGGATCGCATAGCAATTTCTCTGGCGCCCTCTGGTTCAGTTACTACATTCAGTAGTTGGGCGGATCGAGTTACAATTTGTGTTAACGAATCAATGGAGTAATATTCAAGCCGCTGAACAATACCAAACCTGTCTCTTAAAGGAGATGTAAGTAAACCAGCTCTGGTTGTGGCTCCGATTAAAGTAAAGGGTGGTAATTCCAGTTTAATGGAACGGGCTGCTGGCCCCTCCCCAATCATTATATCGAGCTTGTAATCCTCCATGGCAGGATAAAGAATTTCCTCTATTACTGGGCTAAGTCGATGAATTTCATCAATAAAAAGAACATCATTTTGTTGAAGATTGGTTAAAATGGCGGCTATATCTCCGGCACGCTCTATAACCGGCCCTGATGTTTGACGAATATTAACGCCCATTTCATGAGCAATAATGTTTGCAAGAGTAGTTTTACCTAATCCTGGAGGCCCAAAGATGAGTACATGATCCAAGGCATCTTTTCTTTTTCTAGCCGCATCAATAAATATCTGCATTTGAGAGCTCACCGCATCCTGCCCAATATATTCATTGAGACTTAAAGGACGAATTGCCCGGTCTATAGCTTCTTCAGAGACAATACTTTGGGTACTGATTAAGCGATCACTTTCCAGCATAAGAGTCTTATTAGATTCACCCGAATTTAAAACATTTTAACATATGTTTTTTTAATATCAGCTTTCTTTTAGGAATTATTTAATATATTACCCTGTTGAAATTAAATCACACCCTGGATTATTACATTTAAGTCCTGATAAAAGTTCGACTACCTGAGCAATTTGTTGTTTATTATCTCCCTTGACAATAGTATTGACCCGGCCATAAAGTGTTGTGTTTAAACGGCATTTAATGTGTTGTACCAATTCAGAATTACATGAGGTTGAAAAATAGTATCGGTTTGTAGAGTATGTATTGATATGATTCTTTTTTAAAAGCGTACCAAACGGAATATTTGAATGGATGATATCTCGGATAAACTGCTGTGGTAATTCCCTATAAAATATGGTTATAAACGCCAGCTCTACAATGAGATCTTCCTTCATATTCTGAGCCAGTTTTGCGTCATCTCGCTCTT
The DNA here is from genome assembly GCF_001467955.1 of Legionella quateirensis. Classification (GTDB taxonomy): domain Bacteria; phylum Pseudomonadota; class Gammaproteobacteria; order Legionellales; family Legionellaceae; genus Legionella; species Legionella quateirensis. The sequence continues at coordinate 336,626 of NZ_LNYR01000012.1, forward strand.
TAACAGGATCCAGGAGCATGGAAATGACGCGAGAATAAGTATGTTCATTTGAATTTTGGTGTGTATGAATCACTCGAATGATTGCAGTCCTTTTATAATAATTCTCAATGGCTGGAGTTAATAATTGTTGTGTCAGTAAATAGTCATAAGGTTCTGGTAAGTTTATTTGATTAACGGGGTGACTTGTCCATTTACTGGTATTCAAAAGCGTAGTTAATTGATTCAATCTTTGCTGAATTATGTTCGCTTTCAAGCTCTCAGAAGATGCGTACACAAAATGCACTATACTATTAATCAATAAAGTAATTAGAAGAAAAATAATCCGTCGCCCCATCCTATTTCCTTTTTTCCTGTAAAGTAGACCTCAGTTCGGATGTATTGAATCAGATAACTAAAGGATTCTCAACAACACCAGAAAACGTCATCGATCTCATCTAAGTGGTACGGTGCCCTAATCTGGAGATCCTTCACTACGTTCAGGATGACGAAATCTAACCGTCATCCCGAGTGTAACGAGGGATCTCCTGAATGTGGTACGGTGCTCGCATCTGGAGATCATTCACTGCGTTCAGGATAACCGTCATCCCGAGTGTAACGAGGGATCTCCTGAATGTGGTACGGTGCTCACATCCGGAGATCCTTCACTGCGTTCAGGATGACCGTCATCCCGAGTGTAACGAGGGATCTCTTAAATATGGTGCGGTGTCCGCATCTGGAGATCCTTCACTGCGTTCAGGATGACCGTCATCCCGAGTGTAACGAGGGATCTCCTGAATGTGGTACGGTGCTCACATCCGGAGATCCTTCACTGCGTTCAGGATAACCGTCATCCCGACTGTAACGAGGGATCTCCTGAATGTGGTACGGTGCCCTCTTCACTACGCTCAGGATGACGAAATTTCTGCGGTCATTTAAAAGATAGTTTTTTTGAATTGCCTGTTCTGTTTTTTTAGTTCATATTAGTTTTTATTTAAAAATACTCATTTTTATAGGATATTGAATGACCCCTACTGTTTATCTAACCAATCAATTTATTAAACCGATTATTCCCCTGTTACTTCCCGAGTGGCATATTATATCAGGATGGGATTCAAATTCTGATTACGATAAATTACAGGTTTCAGCTTTAGCAACCACAGTGTGGGATCGTATTGATGAACCCTATTTATCCCAATTCCCCAATTTAAAGTTAATCAGCCATCTGGGAATAGGTACTGATAACATTAACAAGCACTATCTGAAAGAACACCATATTTCACTATTATCACAACCCAATGCGGGTGTTCATGATACAGCGGAACTAGCACTCACATTAATGTTGACTCTTGCTCGAAGGATTTTAGCTAACGATCGTTATACCCGCGAAAATCATTGGGTTGAGAATACACCCAAATTTCTTGGAAACCATTTGTCGGGAAAACAACTAGGACTGGTTGGATTAGGCCAAATTGGATTAACCATAGCTAAATTTGCTGATGCACTGAACATGAATATTTCATACACTGCACGTAGTAGAAAAGTTTGTTCTTATCATTACTGTCCGGATATTAAAACACTCGCGAGTAACAGTGACTTTCTTATTATCTGCTGTTCAGCTAATGCAGAATCGAATCATCTGGTTGATAAAACGGTTTTGGAACTTTTAGGTCCCTGCGGATATCTTATTAATGTCGCCAGAGGAAGTATAGTCGATCAAAACGCGCTTATTGATGCTTTGACCAACAAAGTTATTGCAGGAGCTGGTTTGGATGTATACAGTAATGAGCCTGAAGTACCTCTAAAGTTGCGGCAACTGGATAACGTGGTCTTATCACCACACATGGGGAGTTCTACTCGAGAAAATTTAGACAGTATGTTTAAATTGCAGGCTCAACAGTTAAATAACTATATGGAGAGTTTGTTCCCTCATTTAAAAACTATAGAGAACCCTGTTTGAAATTAATGAATAATTGACTCAGAAATAAAGGACTATTATGACAGCGACTTACATTCTAAATACCAACGACAGAGCAAGAGAGCGTCTTTCGTTACAGCATCAACTCTATGCTCAAAGCAGCAAAAGCCTGATTCAGGAAGCAGGAATCAAAAAAGGTATGAGTGGCCTTGAAATTGGTTGTGGTTCAGGTACGATGACTCTTGAACTGGCCAAACTTATTGGGCTTGATGGTTCTCTTCTCGCGATTGATTTAAGTCAATCACAACTGGAACATGTACAGAATATAACCAGCGATTACAGTACGATACGATTCAAGTTATGGGATGTAAATCATATTTCAGACCTTGGTGAGCAATTTGATTTTATTTACTGCCGCATGGTTCTTCATCATGTTGCTGATGCCCATTCTGTAATTCAACAAATGAGCCGTTGCCTTAAGCCAGGTGGCATGATCATTTGTGAAGAGCCATCCATATTTGATTCAACTTTTTGCTACCCTCCCTCTAAATCATATGAGCAGTTCACTCAATGGGTCAGAGCCTGTTTTGCCAAGAATAAACGTGACTTCGAAATTGCACATCGCCTCGAACAAGAGTTTGCATCATGTACTCTTAATGTCACTCATCATTCTTTATATCAGCCGGTTCTACGGACAGCTCAAGAAAAACTAATCTACTCAATGGCATTACATGATCTGACACCTCAACTCATCAATTTGCACATCGCGACACAGGCTGAGATTGATTTATTATCTCATGAACTAATAGATTTGGCAGAATCAGGGAATACCATGACCTGGATTCGGATGCATAAAGTTATCGCTAAATTACAGTAATCTTGGTACTAATAAGGATAATTATCTATAGTTCGGTTTAAATTTTCGTCTTTGCGCACGAAGACAAGCAATCCCAAAAGGAGCTGTATTGGATGGGTGTTCTGGATTGCTTCTCGTCGTTCGCTAAGATATGTTTTAATATGGCCATCTGGATTTAAACAAATACAATTATGGACTTATAAACTATCAGGGTATTACTAAGCCCACAGCCCCAACGGATCGAGGTGAAATTGATAAACCACTCCATAGTATCCCTGGAATGAAGTATTTACCCAGTTAAATCCTGATTTCGTCTATCAACAAAATTCGTCACCAGTTTCCTTGCTCTATAAATTCTCGACCTGACTGTTCCAATAGGACATTGTAATTCTTGGGCAATATTCTCATAGGTAAGGCCTTCAAAAATATGCATACCATAACAAAGTCGTAATTCCTCTGATAATCTCGAAATTGCTGACTCTATCTGATCTGTAAATTCCATATTAATTAACTGATGCTCAGGTGAGTTATAAAACGAGGAATATTGCTCATCAACAAAATGAGCTTCTGAATCCAAACGTACACTGATTGAACGGTAATAATTTTTAATCGTATTTTGTGTGATTTTATATAACCACGTAGAAAATTGACTTTTTTCTTTAAAAAAATGCAAATTACGGTACACCTTAAGCAATACTTCCTGAGTTAAGTCTTTAGCATAAGCTTGATCGTTAATATAAAAATATATTATTCGTTGAACTTTATGATCGTATCGTTCAAGCAATTTATTGTATGCAACGGAATTACCACCTCTAGCCAGTTCAACTAAATACTCATCAGTATCTGATCCGTCTCTATTCATAACGTCCTCTTTAGTCCATTATTGGTTGCTGCTTATCATGAAAGATAGTAACAGTACAACTCGAGATTGGAGCATTTTGCATACATTATGTATAATTATATACTATCTATTTGAAGATAAAAGGTGAAGTTGTCGCACTTGATGGTCCGAAAGCTGATCATTAAAGAGTACTAATAATTTTTTTTTATCCGGAGTGCATAGCTGAAGGAGGTGAAACACAGTGTTATGAACAATAATTCGGAGATTATCACAGTCCTGTGTTGAGCCATTTCGCATCGTTACAAACCATTGTTTATTGCGATAAGACATCTCATCAATGAAGAAACATGGATTTTGGTTCTTAAATTCCAGCCTCATACATACAGTAAGTGCTGTAATCAAAACCAGCTTAATCAGAATAAACACGGACGAATAACTAATAAGAGCCACAGTGAGCAGGTATAATACTAAAATCAAACGAAAATATACCTTTGATTTAGCAGGCTTAAGTATTATTTCTGATAATAGTGACAATTTCATTCAGCTCAGTATCTTCTGGTTTTGTATGCCCCATTAACCACGAAAACAACTCAGGATCCGTACAACTTAATAACAAATCAAAGGATTTGAGTTCATTCTCATTTAAAAGCTCTAAACCATGTTCCAAAAATCGTTGCAGGATAAGATCCAACTCGAGCATACCACGTCGGCAATGCCACGTGATCCTGGCCTTTTCTCGTACATCTAGCATGAATCATCTCAAAATTAGTGTGTCATAGTTATTTTATCATTATTGAATCATAAGATAATAAAATCTTAAACTCTAAAATGACTCTAAAATCATCCGTGCTGATGATACACTAGTCAAATTATAAACGGAAACATTGATATGACCATGAACATACACCAGGAACATACTATTAACTCCAGAACGTTAACAACACTTGATACGAAAACTGTTGAATTCAAACCTGATCCACTCAAAAACTATCTTTTTGATTTATCCTATCTTGGTATAATCGGAGTAGATGGCGAGAAAGCTGTTGACTTTCTTCAAGGTCAATTGACCTGCGATTTGGCAGCTGTATCGGATATACAAATGGTCCAAGGAGCTCAATGCAATTTGAAAGGCCGTATCCTTTCACTTCTGGATGTCATCAACTGGAAAGGAATAAAATTAGTTCTTCCCAAGGATTTGATTGAGGCTACCGTCAATTCACTCACTAAAGCGGCTCTGCTATCTAAAGTGACTTTACAAGAGTGTTCTGAATTTAGTGTTTTAGGATTTTATTTGCAAAATTCTAAAGATATTTTACCTGATACCACGTTCTTTTCACCTGATGTTTATGCTCTTTCGTTTAGTTCCAATTATTGTTATTACCATTTAGGTAATGGATTTTACATTTTTATAGTACCTCAAAATGAATTTAAAAGATGTTCTGAATTGTTTAAAGAACACAATCAATATTTAGGCTCTTTACCTTGGCATACACTGAGACTAATGCAAAAACAAATCGATATTTATCCAGAATCCCGAGGGTTATTTCTACCCCATAGACTCGGTTTACATGAAACGAAATACATTAGTTTTAACAAAGGGTGCTATAAAGGACAAGAAATTATAGCAAGAACACAGTACAGAGCGACAATAAAACATGAATTAAAAATTTTTGTTATTGATGTAAAACATGATCTGTATTCAGGTCAAAAACTATTTAAATGCAATGAAGAATTAGAAGTTGGTGAATTAATTGATTATTCAAGAGTAGGCAATAATCGATTTCTGATTGCCGTAAGCCTGCTTAAAGAACCAATTACATCTGCTCGATTTGAAGGACATAACGACAAGGTTGTCCTTGAAATACCTGTTCTCTAATTATGTATAGAGATAATTAAATTGATTAATTTGAGTTTGGGTACTAACGTCAGTGAAAGCCTCGTAAATGAGGGTTCTTTCACAGTACGGCCCAAAATAACATCATCCGGAACGAAGTGCTGAGGGATCCCATCATCATTTACAACATCAAAAATGTATTTATTGGGGTCTCGATGATAAATTAAAGCCCGTCCTTGCGAGCAAGGTGAAGCAATCCACAGCGGAGTCTTATTGAAACTGTATTCTGGAATACTTCACTTCGTTCGTAAAGACGAAAGTTTATACTGAAAAGTAGATAATTATCCTCGAAATAATTATAAGGGGATACATCGGAACGAAGTGAATGAACTCCAAATGCAGGCACCATGCCTATTTCAGGAGATCTTTCACTTCGTTAGAGATACTTCTTATGGACTTATTGAGCAATACGCCTGTTTTATTCAGCTCTCTCGGGTTTAATACGCTTTACACTGAAACAAAAAAAACCAGTTTTTCAATTGCAAAGTTTATCGTTTTTGTCCAGGCAGCATGCGTTTTAATACATTGTTTTTGTCAATAAAATGATGTTTCAAAGCACCAATGACATGCAGGCAAATAAATACAATGATAATCCATGCAATAACCTCATGTGACTCTTCCATTAACTCAGCCAACGATTTGTCGGGGGTTATCCAGGGCAATGGCATTTTAAATAAGCCGAAGTAAGTGGGAACGCGATCAGCAGCGACAGACATAATCCAGCCACTCATGGGCATAATAAGTAAAAGAACATAAAAACTATATTGTACAAAACGCGATAATGCCTTTTCCCAAGGTTTAACTGATTCAGGTAAAGAGGGTTTTCCTTTGGCATGAACCCAGATAAAACGCAAGAGCATCAAAAACAATAAGGTAATACCTGTCGATTTATGCAACATATATGCAGTGCCCTGGTACTGCTCAGGAATCTCATCAAGAAAAAATCCCATGAACAACATTCCTATAACAGTCAGAGCTATAACCCAATGAAACCATTTGGATATGGAAGAATATCCCGCATCAATTTTGTTTTCCACTTAATCACTCCTTGAACTACCAATTGAATCAATCACATCACCATTAAAATCCCATGTTATCACTTAAACGTCAATAACATGGGATGACACTTGATTAATAAACATCCTCTGGTTTTGCATAAGATTGTAAGGTGGTCTGTGTTAAATCCAGCAACTCCCTTATTGCAACAAAGAACATCGTGTAATTTAAAGCAGTACTGGATTTTAAATCAGTCAGGATAAAACGCCATCGCTCGATTAAACCAACATGAGCATCCCCCCAAGACTCCAATCTGGCTTTAAGATCATTATTTTTAGATTGAAAACTCATTAATCCTGAAGTTAACTGACGTTGCTGCCAATCCAAATCATCACGTAAGGCCTCTCTGGATAATGACTCCCAATGATTTTCAGTTGGATGAATAATCACTTGTGTTCTAATCCAGGATAAATCAAGGAATTCACCTATACCAAAGTAAATTTCAGCAACCTGAGCAATTTTCATCTTCTTAATGTTTGCCAGTTCAATAATATCAGTAGCCGCAAATAATCCACGCGTTACCGTTAATTCATGTGCCAAGGCAGGTGGAATTCCATCACGGATCCGTTCTTCATACTGCTCTTCATATTGGGCTCGGCCATGCTCACCAAACACAGCGGGCATTGATTTCTTAAATTCTACAACCCCTTTAGAATACAGTTTGATTGCATGACTCACATCTAATGTTCTTCGTTGGTTGCGTAAAAACCATCGCGTAACTCTTCTTGAAAGTCGGACATAAAGCATCATCATGTCAATCTGTTGTTGCGCGCTGATCTTGGTACCTAACTCTTCAATTTGTTTCCAGATGGACTCTAAATCAAGAACAGTACGAGCGATCATATAGGCTCTGACTATAGCAGAAACTGGCGCGCCAGTTTCATCTTGCAGCCTGTAAACATAAGTGAAGCCCATTTCATTAACGATAATATTGCTTAATCGTGTAGCAATAATTTCTCGTCTCAGTGGGTGATCCTGCATTTGTTTACTGAAACGTTCCTGTAATGGCTTTGGAAATGAATTAATAAGTACTTCATTCATATAGCTTTCTTCAGGCACATCAGATGCAAGAATTTGTTCTTTTAATAGGGTTTTGCTATAGCACATCAATACAGCAATACCAGGTCTACCCAGTCCTTGCCCCATCAATTTACGTTCCAGCAATGCCTTATCATCAGGTAAAAACTCAAGATTACGGTCTAATTTTCCTGTTCTCTCGAGTTCATTAATATAACGCGATTGTAACTCCAATGAACGCAATGCCTGTGATGCGGATAAACTAATGGCACGTGTTTGTAAAAAGTTATCTCTGAGTACTAATTTAGACACTTCTTCCGTCATTTCGCTTAATAACTCATTCCTTTGCTTGGGCGTTAAATCTCCTGCAGCTACGATAGTATTAAGTAAAATTTTAATATTAACTTCTTTATCAGAGCAGTTAACTCCACCCGAATTATCAATAAAATCAGTATAAACCATTCCACCTTGGAGAGTATATTCTACTCGAGCCAGTTGGGTCAGTCCTAAATTACCGCCCTCACCAATTACCTTGCAACGCAATTGTTTGGCATTAACACGAGTTGAGTCATTAGTTCTATCGCCAACGCTGGCATTCGACTCCAGACTTGATTTGACATAAGTTCCTATACCACCACTCCAAAGTAAATCAACTTTAGCTTTTAAAATTGTTTTAATTAACTCATTAGGCTCAATTTCAGTGTGTTTGATGCCAAAAACTTTTTGCATTTCAGGGCTAACCGGAATTGATTTTGCGCTGCGATTGAATACGCCTCCACCTTTTGAAATCAACTTTTTATCATAATCGGTCCAATTTGATCGTGGTAAGTTAAATAATCGTTTTCGTTCTTCATAGCTCAATGCCGCATCTGGATTAGGATCAATAAAAATATGAATATGATTGAAGGCACCCACTAACTTGATGTGTTTCGATAACAACATACCATTACCAAATACATCGCCGGCCATATCGCCAATTCCAACAACGGTAAAATCATTATTGTGAATATCAATATCCAGTTCATAGAAATGACGTTTAACTGATTCCCAGGCGCCTTTTGCTGTAATCCCCATTTTTTTATGGTCATATCCGATGGATCCACCTGAGGCAAAAGCGTCTCCCAGCCAAAAACCATATTCCAGGGAAATTGAGTTTGCAATATCCGAAAACGTTGCTGTCCCTTTATCAGCTGCAACGACAAGATAAGGATCATCCTCATCATAAAAAACGACGTTTTGAGGTTTAACGATATGGCCGTCTTTATAATTATCAGTAATATCCAATAATCCTCTGATAAACAGTTGATAACAACTGATGCCTTCAGCCATAATTTCTTCACGAGTACCATTAGCTGGTAAATGCTTTGGTACAAAACCGCCTTTAGCGCCACTTGGAACGATGACCGAATTTTTAACCTGTTGAGCTTTCATCAAGCCAAGAATTTCCGTACGGAAATCTTCTCTGCGATCCGACCAACGTAACCCTCCTCGAGCCACTTTGCCGCATCGTAAATGTACCCCTTCAAAACGTGGCGAATAAACAAATATCTCAAACATTGGATGAGGTTTAGGTACACCTGGAATCATCTTGCTGTTTAATTTAATTGATATATAACTTTTGGGTTTGCCATTGGAATCTACTTGATAAAAGTTAGTACGAAGAGTGGCATTAATTGCCTGCACGTATTGTCTGATAATTTTGTCTTCATCAAGATTGGAGACACTATCAAGATCATTTAATATTTCAGCCATTAAATCATTAAAACGTGATTCTCTTTTACTATGTTCTAAAGGATTACAGCGAATTTCAAACAACCGTACCAATTTTTTCGCGATTTTTACATTATTATTTAACGCCGTTTCCATATACTCCTGGCTGAATGTAAAACCAATCTGCTTAAAGTATTTTGCAAAAGTTCTTAGAATCGCAACTTCACGCCAATCAAGCCCTGCTGATAAAACCAGTTGATTAAATCCATCATTCTCCGCATCGCCAAACCATACTCTGGAGAAAGCATTCTGGAATAACTCCTTGATCTCATCAATATTGAATTCAAATTCTTTAGTATATTGCATGGCAAAATCATTAATCCATGTGACTTTACCGTCTTCAAACTTGAGAACATAAGGGCGTTCACTAATGGCTCTTAACCCCATATTCTCCAATATAGGCAAGACATCTGATAATGCTATAGTTGAATCATGTTGATATACTTTTAATCTAAAATTATTCTCAGATTCATCAAGTGGTCGGTAAAAATTAATTCCCAAAGAGTTTTCCGGAGTGAGAACCTCAATGTGTTTAATATCATTCACAGCAGTGCGCGGAGTAAAATTATCACAATACGATATAGGAAACGCATTCTTATAATGAGCAAATAAGGCGTTTGCCTGTTCCTCACCATATGCTTCATGTAAGTAGTGCTGTAGATCATCAGACCATAAACGTCCTACATCAATAAGTTTCTTCTCTATTTCTTTCAAATCATATTCAGGACAATCCTGAGGGTTCACCTTAATAATAAAATGAATACGGGCAAGTACTGATTCCGAGAATAAAGTAGAGAAGGTAATTTCCTCGGCATTAAAACTCTCTGCCAATATTTTTTGCATGGCATGTCTTAATTCAGTATTAAAGCGATCCTTGGGAACATAGACCAGACAGGAAATAAATCGTCGGTATACATCCATACGTGCAAACAGACGGATTCTCTTCCTATCCTGCATGTAAAAAATACCCATAGCAATTTCAAGGAGCTCATCTTCTGAACCTTGAATCAAATCATCTCTTGGTAAGGTTTCAAGTATATTGAGTAGTACTTTTCCTGCGTGGCTGCGAGGATTTAACTTGGAATTTTCCATAATTAATGCGACTTTATGACGCAGGAATGGAATATGTTTCGGGTTAGTATGATATGCTGCTGATGTATATAGTCCTATAATTCGTCGTTCACCGATGACTTGTCCTTTAGAGTTAAATCGCTTAATACCGATATAGTCGGTATAAGCATCTCTATGAACACTAGCCAATGTATTCGTTTTTGACATGACCAATATTCTGGGAGATAAGGTTAATTCCCTGGCTTCAGGTGTCATTGCAGAGATGCTTCGAGTGGATGATTTACTTGAAGTCTCCCTTAAAACACCAAGTCCAGTGTGAGGAATGGCCTGTAATATGGTTTCTGTTCCCTTTTGTATCAATTCGTAATCTCGAATTCCCAGAAAAGTAAAATGATGATCTTCTATCCAGTTCAAAAATGCCTTTGTTTCTTCAAGCTCATTAGAATCAACTACCTTGGATACATGATCAAGTTCTTTTATTGCTTCTCGAACTTCGGCCCTCATTTTCTCCCAATCTTCAAAAACAGCCCTATTGTCCTCAAGAACACGTTCAAAGCTCTTATGTAATTCTTCAAGCATTAAAGGATCGGTCTGCCGGTCAATTTCCATAAAAATAGGAGCTTCATGCAAGACGTTTTTTTCTTCGGAAACTATTCCATTACGAGGTAAGATTTCACAAACATGGTTATGACTGTCTCTTTTTACCCTGATACCACCCATATGAATTATAAGATGAGAAGTCAGTCCCATGCGGTTAATCACCATACGAAGCGAGTCAACAATAAAGGGCATGTCATCACAAATAATTTCAACAACAGTGTGCGTTGTCTGCCAGCCATGGCGTTCAAAATCCGGATTATAAATTCTGATCTTGGTTTCCTGTGGAGAACGTTCGACGATTAACGACCAGAAATTGACTACCGCACCATACAGATCATCGACATCCCATTCACGAAGATCTTCCAGGGCAACAGTTCCATATAATTGTTTGGCAAACTCGGCACAAAATCCTGCTTGCTCACCTGCCATAGAATTTTTAATTTTTTCCACAACAGCTTCAATTATTACGTCTTTACCCTCTTCAAATTTATAGGACATTAGCTCACCCCGTCAGATTTTCATATGCTCTGCAGCATTAATTATTGTTTAAATTACTGAATATATACCAATGTATCTGTTGCAACCCAGTTTGCCAGATCAATAACCGATCTATTATTTAACCGGATACAACCATGAGAACCTGGTGTACCTAATTTTGTGGAGTCAGGGGTGCCATGTATGTAGATAAACCGTTCCAGAGTATCTACATTACCGCCCTTATTTTTTCCTGGCTCCAAACCCTCTAATTGTATAATTCGCGTTAAAATCCAGTCACGGTCAGGAAATTGTTCAGCCAGTTGCTCTGAATATATTTCACCAGTCCATTCTCTGGCAACCAGAACACTATTAATTTGATGTTCTAATCCGATAATAGAATAGACTCTATGCCACCCTCTGGGTGTGCACTCGCTATTTTTAATTTCTCCAGCGCCTTTTTTCCCAGTAGATACCTGGTAAGTAAAAGCCAGACTTTCGTTTTCGAAACCCTTCATTTCCTGTTGTGCAATAGAAATAAAGAGGGTTTTGTTGTTTTTTATCATTTTATGAGTCACTGATTGCAATTGTTTTAGTATTAACGAACTCTAAAATTCCTTCACGGGATAACTCTCTACCATAACCGGAGTGTTTAATTCCTCCAAACGGTAATCGTGGGTCGGATGCAACAAAGCTATTTACAAAACACACCCCTGCTTCAATCTCATTTGAAGCAATCCTTTCGCCCTTTTGCACATTTCGCGTAAATACAGCAGCCCCCAAGCCATACTTACCTTTGTTAGCAAAAGAAATCCCTTCTTCCTCGTTTTCCACAGCGCATATTGAAATAACAGGACCAAATAATTCCTCATCAAAAGCAGCCATGCCAGGTTTAATATCTGTTAATACAGTTGGAGGATAATAAAACCCCTTACCCTCAGGAATTATACCACCAAGCAATAATTTAGCACCTTGTTTAATGGATTTTTCTACTTGATTGTGAAGATTATCACGCAAATCCTTACGGGCAAGAGGTCCAAGATTGGTTTTAGGGTCTAGAGGATTACCCATTTTGTATGAAGAAATGTGTTCCATGATTTTCTGGGTTAATTCTGCTTCAATGGCTTTGACTACAATAACGCGTTTTGCTGCAATACACACCTGCCCGGAATTATTTAACCGTGAAGCGACTATAGAATGAGCAGCCAGATCGATATCAGCATCTTCAAGGATCAGATAAGGATCAGAGCCTCCCAGTTCTAATACTGATTTTTTTAAATACTTGCCTGCCTGTGATGCAACTGAACTACCCGCACGTTCACTTCCTGTGAGAGTTACCGCAGAAACATAAGGATTCTGAATTACTTTTGCCGCACCCTCATTGTCAACAATGAGATGCTGAAATAAATTCGTAGGAAATTCGGCCTCTTTGAACAAGCGTTCGATCCGATTTCCTGTTCCCGAAGATATAGGTGCATGTTTTAACACTGCCGCATTTCCAGCCATTAAAGTTGGAACTGCGAAACGAAAAACCTGCCAAAATGGAAAATTCCAGGGCATTATCCCAAAAACCAACCCTAAAGGTCTATAACATACCTTTGCCATTTTCATATCAGTTTCTATTGTTCGCGAAGCAAGATAGGACTCAGCATGTTCAGCATAATGTTCACACACCCAGGAACATTTATCAATTTCGGCTTTACCGGCAGTAACAGGTTTTCCCATTTCCTCACTCATTAAATGAGCCAGTTCTTCTTTATTGTTCTCAAGTAGATGTGCCAACTGCAGCATTAATCCCTGTCTTTTTTGGAATGGAGTAGTATTCCAGGATAAATAAGCCTTGTGTCCAGCTTCTAGTTTAGTATTAATAGCATCATCATTAAGGCAATCATATACCGCTAAAAGCTGTTCTGTTGCAGGATTAATAGTCTGTATTTTCATTTAATCACCATATGTAAGATACGTTATTATATGTTTGGACCAATCACTAGATACTATTTTAGCTAAAGTTTGCAACTCTCCTTGCACTTTACTTTTGATTGTTGATACTATTTTTATATTCTATGCTGTTTTAGTATAAAGAACAGTATTATAAATCAAGATGTTAATTTAATTAATTAACCCTGGGATAATTAATGAAGCAGATAAAACCACCTTTTAATCCTATGCAATATATGGCAGCCTGGGCTGTACATATATTTACGGCCAGTGGAGCGCTCATCGGGGTTTTTACCTTAGCCAAAATCTATCAACAGGAATACATCTTTGCATTATGGCTAATGGCATTAACTGTTTTTATCGATGCAGTCGATGGAACATTTGCTCGTTTATCTCACGTTAAAACTGTGTTACCCAAAATTGATGGGGCTTTGCTGGATAATATTGTTGATTATCTTAACTATGTGATAACCCCCTGCTTTTTCTTATTGGTTAAACCAGGGATGCTCCCGCAGGACTATTCCGCATTGATAATTGGAGCGATCACCATCACTTCAGCGTACCAATTTTGCCAGGATGATGCGAAAACACCGGATCATTTCTTTAAAGGATTTCCGTGCTACTGGAATATTGCCGTTTTTTATATGTTTATATTTAATACATCGATGACTTTAAATGCTATACTTTTGTCAATATTTTGTGTGCTTATTTTTGTTCCGGTCAAATATGTGTATCCGTCACGACTTGATTACCTTACTGATTCAAGGATACTGAAAATTCTCATGCATTGCTGCTCAGCGATTTATGGCATCAGCTCAGCGTGCCTGCTTATTTATTACCCAAACCCTAGTACTATCTGGCTCACACTGTCCCTGGGTTACATAGCCATGTATTTATTTTTGAGTTTTTATAGAACCTATTCACCGATGATAAAAGCTAAAATATCAGCAAATAGAGATTTATAGTTCTATTTTTTCATTCCAGGATAGACTTTGGCTATATTATGATTAAAATAGCAACTAAAGTTTGTTTCTAGAGGAAATTATGACATTATTTAATCAAATTAATAAAATACTACTGATATCCTTATTAATTATCAATTCAGCTCAGGCTGTTTCTACTTTTCCACGAGGATGTGAAGTATCTGGTTTCGGATACCAACAAAATTTTTTGATTTTGAATGAATCAGGTGAACAATCCTATTACTTAATTCAGAACAGATCAGACGCTAAAATTGAATTAGAACGTCATGAAACCGGTGATGTATTTATGAGTCCACCTTTGCAGGCAACTCTAGAACCTCTGAATTGGGCCGCTTTTGCCTCTGATGTTAAAAATTTAAATTTTAAATGTTATAAACATATAGAAGAAAATACCACTACAGTGGATTGTCGCGATGTACTTGACGTCTGTCAGTATCCAAGAGTCAGATTTGCACTGAGTAATATGGGAAACTATTGGATTTCTTCTAATAAAACTCAAAATGAAGTAATCCAGGATTCGGTAGCTAAAGGTATTTATTTAAAATGGTGATCAGTGTCTAAAATAAACTATGATTATCACTACATCACATCAGGAATAATAGGAGCGCTGATTATATTGTATGGGCACAATCAGAATTACCCGCAGCCCTACTATATTTTTGGCTCCCTGATCTTACTATTTACCGCGATCCATTTCAGGCTGGTATATTTCGTTGCTTTAGAATTAATACTGGCAGCAGGTCATTCTGCAATATTGCTGGGAATTGGACCCAATACTCAATTTGCGCTTCCAATATTTTTATGTCTCCAATTATTTATTTTTTATTTAATGATTGGTAAAGAAAATATTTTTTTATTATTAATTGGTATTATTGGCATCGCCCTCCTTTCGTTTGGGTTTGCTTTTAACAATCAATGGATTTTTTTTTCAGGAAGTTCTTTTGTCGCGATTTATGCCTATTATAGTGCATATAGAGGTCAATTCGCTTCGTATATCTGGGCAATACTCAATACCATATTTTCATTAATTGCATTATATAAGTTAATTTTTTTTTAATCTGGAAACATTATGAGCCGAACAGAATCAACCATGCTGGCCTTGGGAACAGTGGCACCTAACTTTGAGTTATTAGATGTATCTACTGGCAAACATGTCAAGTTTGACCAATCACCAGACTACAAAGCTTCAGTGATTATGTTTATATGTAATCATTGTCCCTATGTAAAACATATCAATTCCGAATTAACGCGTTTAGCCAATGATTATCGATCTAAAGGAGTTCGCTTTTTAGCCATAAACTCGAATGATGTCGAAAACTATCCCGATGATTCACCTGAACATATGATCACTACAGCAAAAACAGAACAGTATCCATTTCCTTATCTTTATGATGAAACTCAGGAAGTTGCTATGGCGTATCATGCGGCATGCACACCTGACTTTTTTGTATTTGATAAGAATCTGTCTTTGGTGTACAGAGGGCAACTGGATGATTCAAGGCCAGGTAATACTATTCCGGTAACTGGCGATTCTATTCGAATGGCACTGGAGTGTCTGCTGGCAAACAAGCCATTTAATTTTGCCCAAAAACCCAGTCTTGGATGTAATATCAAGTGGAAGCCAGTCTAGACGACGAATTGATTGTTTACACATTCAACAAGTTAAAGAAAACGTCATCCCGAATGCAATGTGGGATCTCCTGAACGTAGTGCTGTGCCTGCATTTAGAGATCCTTCACTACATTCAGGATGACGAAAATCCCAAAGGATACGTCATCCCGAATGCAATGAGGGATCTCCCGAACGTGGCGCTGGCCTGCATTTGGAGATCCTTCACTAAGTTCAGGATGTCGAAAATCCCAAAGGAAACGTCATCCCGAATGCAATGAGGGATCTCCTGAACGTGGTGCTGTGCCTGCATTTGGAGATCCTTCACTGCGTTCAGGATGACGAGAATCTCAAAGGATACGTCATCCCGAATGCAATGAGGGATCTCCTGAACGTGGCTCTGTTCCTGCATTTGGAGATCCTTCACTACGCTCAGGATGACGAAAATCCCTGGGTTATCGAGAAATTACAACAAATAAAAAAAGTTCGAATTTTTAATCAGAATTAAAAAATCGAACTTTTTTAGTCTATCAGATGTTATTTCGGACCTTGCATCTTTTTCTCAATCTCATCTTCCTGTTGTAATAAACCCTCTTCAACAGGTTTAAATGCTTTTGCAGAAGCAGTCTCGGGAGTTGAGAAGAAGGTTCCTGTATATCCTTTCTTAGTTGTAGCCTCAACAACCAACGCAGGTATAACAGTCAATGCCGCAACAACGCCCATGATACCTTTTAGAGCCGCAACAAGAGCATGTACAAAAGAATTTCCTCGATGCTCTTTTAACACTGGATCAAGTTGTTTAACAAAATAATTAGTCATCTGATTTAATGTTTTTAGCGTCTCTTTATTGGGATTAGCAAAAAACTGCTCACCAAAATGTTTAATATTGGTGTGTGTTAAATCAGCTAACTTAGCTGCAATTTCATATTTTGTGTTACCGCTTTTGAATTTCTTATCCAATTTAGCATGAATGGCCTTCAAATCATCTAATAATGTGTTAAATTGAGCGTGTTCTTTTGATAGATCAATTTTCGGCTCTGCCGGTTGTTTCTTTTCACTAAGTACTGGAGGAATACTCACTACAACATTATCTGGCTTGGAAGGTGCTATCATTGGTACTATTGAAGTCGTAACGGCAGCTGTTTGAGGTGAGGAAATCTGAACATATTGAATAGAACCTTGTATGGTATTAGTAAGTCCTGTCAATCCTAATTCACGTTGCTGCTGTTTAGATGGAGTAGTAACAAGTAATTTACCGGCTTCTAACATGACAGCCATAGATCCAATGAAACTGATTACTTCCTGAGGATTGAAGCCTGGTCTGCCTTTTGCTGCCTGTAGAGTTTGACTCAGCGATGCAGATAAAGCATTTTCAGTTACAGTTCTGTTCATAATACGAGAAAGTGCTTGTGGATTATTCGCATTTTGAATCACTAGAGCAGTTAACGCTTCCAGGTTCTCTATTGCTGGCACACTTTGCATTTCGAATCCCTGGAGTTGCAACAATGCTCCAACTTCAGCAGGAGATGTAACTGACATAACCAAACCGCTATCTCCACTTACGCCTTGTTTGTATAAATGGAAGAAAAGACTGTTAAGAGTTGATTGCGGAGATCTGATGAAGTCACGAATGTCAATATGAACACTTCCAACATTACCTTTACCATTATCATAAAGTATGGATAGGTGCGTTTTCTCACCACTCATGAGTGCATTGACGTCTTTTTCCATTGCTTTAATTATTTGTCCTAAAGGACCTGTTTTGCTAGTTTTGGTTTTGGCTAATTCAGACATTAGCACTCGAACCAGTTCGGATTGTGCTTTTATAGGCATATCTGCTACAACTAAAGTACCAGCACCAGTTCCACCAGTAATCGCTTGCATGCGCGTACTTTCCAGTAAACTTGACAGTTCTTGTTTAGAAGCACCACCTATAAGACTAACAACCATATCCTGAACCGTCATTCCTGAAACAGTTTCTCGTGCTTTCTTGATGGCCTGTTCAATTTGGCTACGAACCTGACGATCCTGCTCATCTATTTTTTCTTTATGTACATTCACTTGTTCAGCAATAGAACTTAGTGTTCTGGTCTGTTCGGCACGCTCTGTTTTAGGTAATAAATCAATTGCCTTACGCAGCTCAGCAGCCAATAATCTGTAGCTTTCAAGCAAAGGTTCGATGGTTGTAGTATTCGCTTGAAGCACTTTTTCTGCAGCAAGTCGTACTGATGGAAAAAATGATTTTACAGTTTCCCTTGCTTCTGCTTCTTTATTTTCACGAGCTGCTATTTCAACTTTAACCTTTTGATCAGCGACGTCTTTTTCTTGCATACGATCACGTATATTTCGTTTCAAAGGACTGCGCTCTGCTTTGGGATAGCTTTTTCTAGCTTCGCGCAACTCTCTTCGTTGCACTTGAGTTAGTTCGTATCGATCGAAATATAAGGATAACGCTGAATATCGTGTAGTAAGCTTTAAAAGCTTTTCAGCATTGACAGCACTCACCTGAAGACCTTCTCGATTAATATCTGATATCACATTGCGTAGTTCAGATAGTTTTTCGTTAAATTTTTTGTCATTTAGTTTTGACATGATTCATACGCCTAGAGTTAACATGCCTTAATTATATACACATTTATTTAAAAAGTCACACCCAATTGTAAAAAAAAGATATTAGATGGAAACAAAGAGGCGACTATGTAGAAAAAAACATCATAATAAATACGGGGATTAAAAAAAACTTGTGCAGTTACACTGCACAAGTTAGATTTGAATACTATAAAGACGACGTAACACTATGAAAGTATTGTCTTATTAATGACAATTATTTGGATGGTATAATTTCAAGTTGTAAATTAGCAATTACATCACTGTGAACGTGTACTTCAACAACGTAATTACCAATAGAGTGCAATGGTCCTTCAGGCATTACAATCTCACGCTTACTGATTTCGATTGCTTTTTCCACTAAGGCATCTTTAATCTCATTAACACCAACTGAACCATATAATTTACCTTCATCACTCGCCATAGCGCTAATAACTAAAGTAATATCATTTAATTTTGAAGCACGTTGCTCTGCTAAAGCCAAAGCTTGTTGCGCTTTTTTCTCAAGTTCTGCACGTCGCTTCTCAAATAACTCAATACTTTTAGCTGTAGCAAATACTGCTTTATTTTGTGGAATCAAATAATTACGGCCATAACCTGACTTTACGTTTACTTTATCACCCAGATTTCCCAGGTTGCGTACTTTTTCTAATAAGATTACTTCCATCTTAATAACCCCTTAAGTTGATTCTCTCACCCTAGCTGGGAGATATAATCTAAAATTAAATAAACTATCCAATGCGCCAAAAACTATATAGGCAAACAGGACAAAAGCTGGTTTTAATAAAATTATTAATAATAATAAAATAACAACTCTAACCTGTCGTTTGCGTGCAAAAGCAAAATATGCCAAAGAAAAACCGGATAACAAAAAATAACCAAGAACAAGCGGTAATAAATTAATCGCATAAGATACTTCAAAATAGCATGCGATTGATACTATAACCATTAGTAAAAAGGCCAATCTGCCACTTCGAAACTCCAGTATTTCTGTTTTAAATCCTTCCGGCAAAAATAATTTTGATTGAATTGAGCGTGCAAATAATAAGGAGATCACTGCGGAGAAAATCACGCTTAGAATTTGCAAGCCAAAAAATAATTGAGCCAAAATAAATGAACTCAAGCCATCTGTACTGTTGTTAACAACTTGATTGTATTCCTGAAATTGATCCAATAGATGTTTAAACTGATTGTATTGGTCAACAACAAAATCTGGAGCTATAAACTGAAGGCTTACAAAACCAATAAAAGCCTGTATAAAAAACATCCCAAATACTGATTGCCAACTGGTTGTTGCGCGTAGCGTCAACGCGGCAATAAAACAGGGTATATAAGTTATCAGGGTATTTATTAAAGCACTTTGTACGGGCACCAGCATCATCAACGGAACAGAATGAACTACAAGCGCAGGTAACATTACTTCAAAGCCAGGTTTTACTCCCTTTCTCAAAGTAACTAGAGATACTAAAGCTACGGATAGCCAGGAAGCAAATGGCAATATAGAGAAAATAACAGCAAACATTATCGCCTGCTGTTTATTCTCGAGCAATATTTTACTTTGTCTAATTATAAAATTGCCTGCACGCATCATTATATTATCTATGGCTGTCACAATAAGGCAATAAACCAATAAATCGGGCATGCTTGATTGCTTTGGCTAATTGTCTTTGAAAACGAGTTTGAGTACCTGTGATTCGACTGGGTACTATCTTGCCTGTTTCAGAAATATAATTTTTTAATAAATTAATGTCTTTATAATCAATTTCATTTCCACCTTCAGCACTGAAGCGGCACATTTTTTTTCTACGGAAATAAGCTGACATAGATGTTCTCCTCTTAAGCTGTTCTGGTTTCTTTTTCTTTCTTCATCAACACGGATTCACTTGTAATCGCTTGTTTTTGAACAGTGATTAAATTTCTTAAAATAGCATCGTTAAATTTAAATGCATTTTTAATTTCTTCCAGCGCTTCCAGATTACATTCTATATTCAACAGAATATAGTGGGCTTTATGTACATCATTTATAGGGTATGCTAATTGCCGACGACCTAAGTCTTCTTTGCGGTGAATAATGCCATTGTGCTTGCTTATGATCCCTTCATAGCGCTCAACCATCGCTGGTACTTGTTCGCTTTGATCTGGGTGCACAAGAAACATAATTTCGTAATGTCTCATGGTTTCTCCTTGTGGATTAAAGCCTTCTAATTCTGATTAGAACCAGTAAGGCAAGGTTTTAAAAAGCTGCCAATTATAACTGGTTTAGATATTAGTTACAATTAAAACAGATCATTGTTCAATATCGCGCTTAAAGTGTTCCTGAAGGCAATATTGTGCTCTTTTAAAAATCACTTGTTTTCTTAAAATTCTAAAGTGGAATTATTTCTTTAATTTTGGAAGAATTTATAGTGACAAGCATCCCTGAATTAGGTTACCGTCCACATATCAAAAGGCAAAGATTTACAGTTAACCTTAATACATAACTAATTATAAAATAATGAGGTTTTTTTAATGGATATTATATCTCTTCAATTTGAAGAACCGCTAATAATACGCATTGGAGATACTGTTGTAAAAATTCTTGCTTTCAAAACCCAAGAGCATGGTAATATTAAGTTTGGAGTTGAAGCCCCAAGAACCATTAATATACATAGAGAAGAGATTTTCCACGCAATCAAACAGAAAGAACTATTAAATTCAGTAGAATAGCATTTAACCATGCAGAATAATGCGAGTCGATACTTACCGATTCTCTTGGGTTTAATAATAAGCTTGTCATTAAGCGTATTGCTTATTAACAGCTTTTATTTTAAATTTCCGGGGAATAATTATTTCCCGGAAGACACGCCTCTTCTTGCCTTAATTCTATTTATTAATTATTTCGGATTGATTTTATTCTTTGGAACAAATACCAGGGCAACTAATTCTGGTAAAGAGTTACTCTATTTTTTTGGCGTAATGTGTCTTATCGCCCTTGCTACAAATGCAGTTCAACTAACACCGTTTTCTCCTATTGATCTGTATATAGTACGTTTTGAATCCAAACTAAATATTAATATGGTTCGGATATTGGAATGGACAAATACTTACCCATGGTTTAAGTACCTACTGAACGTTATATACAATAGCATTCACTATCAAATGAGTATCATTCCCTTAATTATCATTGCGTCTGGAAGATTTTATCTTCTTAGGGACTATTATTTTCTGTTACTCGTCACTGCGATTATTGGTTTTGCATTTTATTACTTCTTTCCAACTACTGCTCCCGCAAGCATTATTTCCAGTTCATTGTTTTTGCCTGAACAGACAGCTACAGGATATAAATTTTATCAAATTCACAATCATATTAATCCGTCAACAAACGAAGGAGGATTAATCGCTTTACCTTCATTCCATACCATCTGGGCCATATTTTGTGTTTATTTACTTAAAGAATGGATGATCCCTTGGATTATTCTATTAATAATTAATGTCCTATTAATTACTTCATGTGTCCTTTTAGGCTGGCATTACCCCGTAGATATCCTTGGTGGATTTATATTGGCTGCTGGAGGCTTTTATTTATTAAGTCTAACCAAATCAAAAACCGCTATCTCTTCATAATCAATAAATTTAATGATTCTTTCATGTAATTTATCAATAACGACCAAAATTCCGTCATCTCGAACGCAGTGAGAGATCTCCAAATACAGCCACCGTGCGAGTTTTAGGAGATCTCTCACTGCGTTCGAGATGACGAATACAAATAGGAACAGGTTACTACCCCCTGCTGATTTGCTTCACGATTCCAGTAGGTTTTGAAAGCTCATTCTGAATTACTTGATTAGTACTCAATTGAAGCTGATTATTTTTTATTAATAGCGCTTCAGTGAGACGCTTGAGGCTTGAATTTGCTTGCCCCTTTAAAGGGGGTTGGACTTGAATGTATATCATGCCATCCAGAGTTCCAATCTTCACGGGCTCATTAATCACTCGAACTGGTGTGCCTATCGAGACCAGCTCATAAAGATGCTCAATATCTGCTGGCAACATACGGATGCATCCGGCACTGACTCTCGCTCCGACTCCATCAGCTCTGTTTGTCCCATGTATAAGAAACGTGGGCCATCCGAGTCGTAGAACATGTTTTCCAAGAGGATTGTCAGCTCCAGCAGGAAATAATTCTGGTAATGGAGCACCAATCTCTTCTGCAGCGGCTCGTACTTTTGCGGTAGGCCTCCAGATCGGATTAACCACTTTACTTGTAATTCGGGTAAGCCCTAATGGGGTATTCCACCCTTCTTTTCCTATCCCAACAGGAAAAGTAATGACTACATTTTCATCATCAGGAAAATAATACAAGCGATATTCAGCAAGATTAATAACGATACCTCTTCGGGGAACATCAGGAAGAATATATTGTGATGGAATGATTAAACGAGTATGTTCAGGTAATGAGTGAACCGGATCCGCTAATGGATTGGCTCGAACCATTTCATAATACCCTACGTTAAATCGTCGCCCAACCTCATCAATAGATTCATCAATCTTTGAGTAAGAATATTGAATTTGACCTACTACATCTCCTGCCGCAGGCAAAACAAAAGTTTCGGCGTTTGAACTGTTACCTGATAGAGCGATAAGAGAAAAAATTATTGATATAAATTTTTTGTTCAACATTGGCTACTCTTAACCAGATTTGTTCGTGGAATTGTGTAACACAGCAAGGCAAAGCAAAAATGCTTTGCCTTTAAGATTACAAACTGGTATCCACTTTAAAGCGTTCACCAAATTTAGATTCAAATGTTTTAAATAAAGTTTCCAATTTATCTTTGCCAAAATCATTAGCATAGTTCATTGGACCACCACGAAATGGAGCAAAGCCAGTGGCAAAGATCATTCCCGCGTCAAGCAAATCAGAATCTGCCACAACACCCTCACGTAAACAGGCCGCAGACTCATTTACCATTCTCAGGATCAATCTGTCTGCAATGGTTTTATCAATTTTCGAACCAGGACGTTTTTTAACTGCTTTACCTTTCTTATAGCGATAAAACCCTTCTCCTGTTTTACGACCCAGTTTACCTGCTTTAACCATATCACGTAATTTCTGAGGAACAGATCCACCAAAATGACTGGTTAGATTTTCAGCTACTGCGAGGCAAACATCCATACCAACAGTATCAGCGAGTTCAACAGGCCCCATGAACATACCAAATTCAAGAGCGGCTTCATCAATGGTTTCTGCGCTATATCCCTCATCCAAGAGTTGGACACATTCCATTAAATAAGGCATGAGTACTCTGTTGACCAAAAAGCCAGGACTTGATTTGACAGGTAATGGTAATTTCCCGATTTGACCAACAAATGCACAGGAGTTATGCTCTACCTTTTTAGCTGTGGTTGAACTGCTCACTATTTCAACCAGATCCATTTTAGCAACGGGATTAAAGAAGTGTATTCCTACCAGCCTTTTGGGATCAGCCATTACAGCACTAATTTCATCCAATGGAATACTGGATGTATTCGTAGCAAGAATGGCATCTTTCTTGGCAGCCTTCTCAACAGATTTCATAATGTCCTGTTTTACAGCTAAATTCTCAAAAACCGCCTCAATGATGACATCTGCTTTGGCAACGCCATGCCCTTCAGGATCGGGAATCAAATTATCCATTGCAGCTTGAATCAAACGGGGCTTGCGTAACTTTTTCTTATATAATGCATGAGCTCTTCCAATCGCAGGCGCAATTTGTGCATAAGTTTTATCTTGCAAAGTAACATGAATACCACGTAATGCACACCAGGCAGCAATATCACCACCCATGACTCCAGCACCTATAACATGAACGTGCTTTGCTTTGAAATTACTGTTCTTGGAAAAACCTTTTAACCGTTCACGCAAATGAAACGCACGAATCAAGTTTTTAGAGGTATCACCATTGGAAACGAGTTGCTCTACTGAGTCTGCTTCTTTTAAATAAGCCCTGTCGCCAAAACCACCCTCTTTCTCCCAAAGATCAATGACAGCATATGGCGCTGGATAATGTTCTTTACGAACACGTTTCGCAACATTATAACGTAGCAAATATGCAATAGGTTTTCTCAACCAGGAACTGTTCGTTAAACCATCAATAAAGGAAGGTTTATGTTTGAGAGGTTTAATCTTGATAAAGTACACTGCGGCTCTTTTCAATTGTCGGACAGGAACTACCTCATCAACCATTCCCAAACTTTTAGCCCGAGAAGAGGATATTCCACTGCCGGTGAGGATCACTTGTGACAATGCTTTAAAACCACCAATTAACTGAGGTAATCTGACGGTTCCTCCCCAGCCTGGATGTATGCCTAACATCACTTCAGGCAAACCGATACGTGTATCTTGTTCATCTGTTGCGATGCGGTAGGTACACGCAAGAGCTAATTCAAATCCACCACCCATACAAAAACCATCAATCATGGCAACGGTAGGAATTGCCAGATTTTGTAATCGAGAAAATACAGCCTGACCTTTTTGTAAAAAATCTACAGCCTGGGCAGCATTTTCAAACTGAGAGAATGCGTTAACATCAGCACCAGCAATAAAGCCTTTATCTTTTAATGAATAAATAACCAACCCGATAGCCTTTTTATCCTGGGCTATTTCTTGTAAAAGGCTATTTAATTCATCCAAAACTTCTTCATTAATGCTGTTAACGGCGGTATCTTTTCTATTGATGCCTAGCCATAAAATGGCATCTTTATCGCGTTGAAGATCCCAATGTTTGTAATTATTCATGTCCTTTCACCTCAGTCACTCGTTCAAGATACATAGCACCACCCTGACCACCGCCAATGCATATGGAAGCCATACCTCTGGACTCATTTCTTTGTTCCATGGATTTTAAAGTATGCAAAACGATCCGAGCTCCACTGGCTCCAATAGGATGACCTGCAGCTATAGCACCACCTTCACGATTCAATTTATCCATTGATGGACCACCAATCGCTTCACTCAATCCCAGTTGAGTTTTGCAGTAGTCTTCATCATTCCATGCCGCCACACATCCTAAAACCTGCGCTGCAAAAGCTTCGTTTATTTCCCAGCAATCAATATCCTGAGGTTTTAATTTTTGCCGTACCAATATAGGTGTAACCGCATGAACTGGTCCCAAACCCATTTGCGATGGATCTAAAGCAGACCACTGAGAATCCACAATTTTGCCGAGAACCTTTAAATTATATTTTTTAACTGCATCAGCACTTGCCAGTAACAGTAAACAGGCTCCATCGGTTATTTGAGAGCTGTTTCCCGCAGTGACCATGCCATATTTTCTATCAAAAAATGGTTTTAGTTGAGCTAATTTTTCAACAGTCGAATCAGCCCGAATTCCATCATCCTGTGGGTAAACTTTACCTTTATAGTCAATAATTGGCATCACTTCAGACATTCTATTTTCAGAATAAGCGTTCGCCAGTTTTAGATGACTTTGAACAGCAAACGCATCCATTTGCTCTCGAGTAATATTAAATCTGTAAGCAACTTTTTCAGCAGTTTGTCCCATATTGAGACCGACAATAGGATCCGTTAATCCTCTGAGCAACGCAATCACAGGAGCTAAATACGACAGTCTAAACTGAGTAATCAAACCCGCTTTTTGCCCCAAACTTTTTGCTGAATACCAATTTGCTAGCCAGCCAGCCATTTTTTGATTGAAGAGTAAAGGAGCATGACTCATGGCCTCTGTGCCCCCGGCTAATACCAAATGACTTCGACCGCTGGCAATTTGCATCGCAGCATTATCGAGAGCCTGCATTCCGGAAGCACAATTTCTCATGACAGTAAAGGCAGGAACTTTCTCACCACATCCCAACCGTAATGCAACTACACGAGCTATATTTGCTTCATCGGGTCCGGGCATGGCACTACCAATAATGACTTCATCCAAATCCGATGGTGAAAAAGGTTGTCTGTTCAATAAGGTCATTCCGGCAGCTACAGCCAGATCAGAGCCTGTAAATGAACCAATCCCTTTAGCTTTGAGAAACGGAGTTCGACTCCCATCAACCACGTATACATCTCGACCACTTAAATTCGACTGCTGTTTCATTAGTCCTCCTTATCCGGGCCTGAATTACAGGTATTTACTTAAATTAATAGACACAAAGATTAGCAGTAATCCTTTAAATTTGGAAATTTTTCATTGATTATTATAAGAAAAATCAATTATTGATTTGGAATTAATTGGGTTCTTGTCATTATATTTATTAAAATATTAATCAGCTCCTGCGCTATAATTTCAAATAAACTTTAGTTATTTACATTTATAGATTTTAAACAATGATTTTCCTTGTTATCACTTTCTGAATTAAATGATCGAGAGCGCTTTGTTACTGCGGACTGATTAAAAACTCGTGATAAAGTGCATCGTATCGAACTCTTCTCCGACTGTTCCATGGTATTAATTTCCTTTTCAACAGAACGTATCAATAAGTCAAATCGCTTGTCTTTATCTTTTAAAGGCAACAAAAAAGAATGCAGACTTTTTAATACTGGATAAGGATTTTTTTGTTGATTCAATAACACAGTTAATACATGCACTGAATATCCAAGATCAACTTTAACTACATACTTCAGGTCATTGAAAGATTTTCTTTCAAAGAGTTTAAGCATGTAATTTTGGGTGTAGGTAGTGAGTTGTACTCTATTGGCAATGTAATCATTAACCGTTTTTAATTCTGAACTGGGTAATATCGATTCGCTTTTTCGTTTACCATCAAGACACTCTTGCCTTAATACAGCCAAATCTTTATTGATATTAAGTGCGTTGAATATTGTTTTGTCCTTTAAAATATCAATGAAATCAATACAGTATATGGATTCATCATCGGAGCTTTTAGCATGAAGAATAACTAAACCCATACATTTTTGAGCAAATTCCGCTAAGGTGATGTCTTTATCCTTGGTGTTTTTTGAATATTTAAACAAATCTTTTATCAAGCCCAGGACAAATAACGGTTCAAGGTCTTCATCTCCAAAAATTTCCTTTTTAACTAATGTCATTAGTTGGTTAATGAAGACGACTGCGGCACTTGCATCAGAAGCACAAATAGTTGTTGCCAATTGTTCAAGGAATTTAATATACCACATGATTTCAGACACCATAATTAGTGATGTATATGTAATAACACAGATTTTTGTAAAAAAATATGCCATGCGATCTTGATGAGCATAAAGCCTATTTTGCATGCTTCCTCATAAATTTCTTTACTAAAAACTAAAGAGTTATTGACGACGTCAAAATACCTGATATACTCCGCAACCATTGATTGGAGAGATGGCCGAGTGGTCGAAGGCGCTCCCCTGCTAAGGGAGTATGGGAGAAATCCCATCGAGGGTTCGAATCCCTCTCTCTCCGCCAATCAACGCGCCCGTAGCTCAGTTGGATAGAGTATTTGGCTACGAACCAAAGGGTCGGAGGTTCGAATCCTTCCGGGCGCGCCATTACTAAATAAGTAATCAAATCCCAATCGAAAACCCACTGCACAAGAATAAAACTTCATTTCCCGGAAGGGTTCGAACCGAAGAGGTTCGACAAAATACGAAGCGTAGAGCGCAAAGCGCGGCGAAGTATTTTGGACGCGCTTTAGCGCCGCAAATCGGTGAAGAATGAGCGAAAGCGAATGACGAATCTATCCTTACTCATCAAGTGGCACTCCATCACTTATTGGCACTCTGTAATCAAATCCCAATCGAAAACCTACTAAACAAGAATAAAACTTCATTTCCCGGAAGGGTTCGAACCGAAGAGGTTCGACAAAATGCGAAGCTAGGTACTGAAAGTAAAACAATAAAAGAATCAAGATCTCAATTTGAATATAACTAAAATGTTCTGAAGCATATATAGTTCATTGCCAGTTTGGGCTGGATATGCGGTAAAAACCAACTCGCTGCAACTCACTTGACTGTTGAAACATTATCAACAAGAAACATCAACATAATGTTTTAAAATTGAGTTGCATAGTTAAATTAGTATATTAAAATATACTAATATGCATACACAGGAACTTACTATGCCCTCTAGAAAACTAATTTCAGAAAAAATGGCAGAGTTTTTAAGCGCTATAGCACATCAACACCGGATAAGAATTATCGAGGAATTGCATACAGGTGAACATAATGTCAATAGCCTACAAGCCATTTTGGGAACAAGTCACTCTGTTGTATCACAACATCTATCCACACTTAGAGCGCATAAAGTAGTCAAACAGCGCAAAGAAGGTAACCTGGTGTTTTATCAATTGGCTCAACCAGAATTGGCAGATTGGCTCCTTCAAGGGCTAGCTTATCTTGAAGGTGGATTACAATCTGATGAAACCATTCGTTCAGCAGTTAAGGAGGTTAAAACCATTTGGAGCCATACCCCAGATGCCCTTTATAAGGATAGTGAATCACATCCATAAAATTAGATACTTCAAACTCTAAAAAATGTTCAATTAACGTTAAACAAGAACTATGTGGGAGATTTGATACGTTCAAAGAACACAAACCTGAACAATAGTTCTGTTATAACTATTGATTTTATTGAACCCAGCTAACACTCAAGCCGTATACGGAGAATGAACAATGAAAACATTAACTAAAGAGATGCAAGAAGCTATTACCCCTCAACTTGCATTGCATTTATTACAAGAAGGTAACAAAAGATTTATAAATAACTTAAAAGTTAATCGTAACCTGTTGCAACAAGCTAATGATACCTCTGATGGACAGCATCCCTTTGCAATCATTTTGAGCTGTATTGATTCACGAACCTCAGTTGAGCTGATTTTTGACCAGGGTTTAGGTGACGTATTTAGCGTACGCATAGCGGGAACGATTATCAACGAAGATATTTTAGGCAGTATGGAATTTGCCTGCAAAGTAGCCGGAGCTAAGATTATTGTGGTTTTAGGTCATACAAAATGCGGAGCGATAAAAGGCGCATGTGATCACATAGAAATGGGCAATCTGACCGCTCTGTTAACTAAAATCCAACCTGCAGTTAGTGCTGAAAAAACAGTAGTGGAGAACCGGACTTCAAGTAACGAGGAGTTTGTGGAAAAGGTTACAACAATCAATGTACACAAAACTGTACATGCGGTTATGGAGCGCAGCCCTATATTAAAAGAACTAATTGAAACTGGCGCCTGTGGAATCATTGGTGGCAATCACGATATCTCGACTGGTGAGGTGGAGTTTTTTCAAGATACTAAATTCGGTTTCATTGAGACTACACCTTAAGTGTCCAAACCTTCTGAGAATGCCATATCGATTAGATCAAAACTGTCGATGTTAAGACAGTGGTAAAAATAAGTTTTTTGAATTAGAGACAAATCAAAATTCAGTGATGAAAATGACTTGTTCCCAGGAACATTCATCGTTATTATCTATCTAATAAATGACTTTAACCACAAACTGTCACCAGTTGAATTAGGCAGCAGCCATCATTATATAGGGAAATTCAGGAACTTATGTTGAGGACTCTAACAGTAATCATTTGCTTTTTACTTAGTTCCTGTATGGTTGGACCTAATTATAAAGAGCCTCAAAAAAAGATTGCCGATCATTGGCTGCAAAATAACCCTGCACTAAAACAAACCCCTATTCAAAATGCGAACTGGTGGAAGGTGTTTCATGATCAGACTTTGACTTCGTTAATTCAGAAAGGGTACAGAAACAATCTGTCATTGCAAATAGCAGGAGTACGCGTATTACAAGCCAGAGCGCAACTCGCTCAATCAGTCGGTGAGCTGTATCCTCAACAACAAGTTCTGAATGGGAGTTATACCTACTGGCGAATTGGTGGCAGCCAATTGCAATCTATTTTACCTCCCGATTTCCTGACTGCTTCACTGGGTTTTTCTGCAAGTTGGGAACTTGATTTTTGGGGAAAATACCGCAGAGCCATACTCTCTAATGATGCAGCTTTCCTGGCTTCGCTCGCCGCTTATGATCAAGCCCTAGTGACTCTTACAGCAGATATTGCCAGTACCTTCATCAATATCCGTACTCAGGAAGAGTTGATTCGAATAACCAAAACAAACATCCAGGTGCAGACATCAAGTCTACGAATTGCAAAATCACGGTATAAAGGAGGACAAACGAGTTTACTGGATGTCGAACAAGCCGAGACAGAGCTGGCTGAAACACAATCAAAACTTCCACAATACGTCAGTCAATTACAGCATCAAAAAGACAATCTGGGAGTTTTATTGGGAACAACTCCGAATGAGGTAGATGCTCTGCTTCAAAAAAGCCATGGAATTCCTAAAGCGTCTTCCAAAGTTGCTGTGGGCATACCCAAAGAAGCAGTTGCACGCAGACCTGATATTTATCAAGCCAGAATGGAGGCTATTGCTCAATCAGAGGCTATAGGAGCAATCAAAGCCAACCTCTTCCCTTCTTTATCACTAAACGGTACTTTTTCATTTTCTTCCAACAATATTGGCAGCTCTTCAATAAGCGATCTGTTTAACTGGTCCAATCGAATGATTACCGCAGGTCCTTCAGTTGTCTGGCCATTCTTGAATTACGGACAAATTACAAACTCTGTACGAGTTCAGGATGCTGTATTTCAACAGTCCTTATTAAACTACCTGAACCTCGTACTTAAGGTTCAACAGGAAGTACAGGATAACATTACCCAATACATTGAATCGCAAAAAACAGAATATTTACTTTCAAGAGCGAATAGCTCAGCAATCAGATCTACCAAATTAGCTATTGTTCGTTATAAAGAGGGAGAATCTGATTACACCACAGTCTTGAATGCGGAGCAGCAGCAACTTCGTGTTCAGACATCATTAACCAATGCTAAAGGTGATGTGTCTCAATCTTTGGTAGCACTTTATCGTTCTCTCGGCGGAGGCTGGCAAATACGAAATGGTAATGATATTGTTTCAAATCAGGTAAAAAATGAAATGGCTGAACGAACCAATTGGGGTAGTTTGTTAAAACAATCGAATCACCAAAAGCCAGCTACAAACAAGCAAAGAATAAAACAACTTTATCTACCAACCTGGTAATGTTTATGAATTCAGATAAAAAAACTCAACTTATAAAAAGAGCAGCAATTGCGGTTGCAATACTGTTCGTAATTTACATGTTGACACATCAACATAATAAAAGTGCCAAACCCGGGCTTCCTCCGCCAGTTGTTGCCATCCAGAAACCCAAACTAATGGAAGTCACCGAATACATCACTCAAACGGGAAACACCGTTGCCTATAACTCGGTAGATTTGGTTGCACGAGTCGAGGGCTATTTAGACTCACAGAAGTTTGTCGACGGTTCATTTGTTAAAAAAGGACAAGAACTATTTGTCATAGAACCTGAGCCTTATTATGAACAGCTAAAGGCCGCTGAAGCTACAGTGGCTGCACAAAAAGCGGCCTATGCGTTTGCCAAAACAGAATACGAACGTCAGCAACTCATGTATAAGCAAAATGCCACTTCTTTAAAAAGTGTTGAAAAATGGGCATCCAAAAAAGATGAAGTGAAAGCAGAAATTGATAAGGCTGAGGCCAACGCCAAAATTGCAGCGATTAATTACAGCTATACCCATGTGAATGCGCCATTTGATGGTCGCATTGGGCGTCATTTAGTCGATCCCGGAAACCTTGTCGGGAATGGAACAGCTACTGAGCTCGCGACTATCGAACAGATTAAGCCTATATATGTATATATTTATCTTAATGAATTAGATTTAATC
The DNA here is from genome assembly GCF_001467955.1 of Legionella quateirensis. Lineage (GTDB taxonomy): Bacteria > Pseudomonadota > Gammaproteobacteria > Legionellales > Legionellaceae > Legionella > Legionella quateirensis. Next base: position 368,944 of record NZ_LNYR01000012.1, read on the forward strand.
AAAATAAGAACAGCCGCAAGAAAGAAGGGATATAACTCTACTGACATTACTCAAATTCCAGTTTTTGTAGGTCTGCAATCTGAGACCGATTTTCCCCATAAAGGCAGTATGGATTTTGTGAATACCGGTTTGAACTCTTCAACAGGTACAATGGAATTCAGAGCTTTATTAGCTAATGACCAATTTGAACTGGTTCCAGGACTTTTTGTTAAAGTGCGGATTCCCATTTCCCAACCGTCTAAGAAATTAACCGTACCGGATACTTCAGTCCAATACGATCAAATAGGCCCCTACCTGCTGGTGGTAGATAAAAATAATAATGTAGTGCTGAAACGGGTGGTTATTGGTAGTTTAAATAACGGAATGCGCGCGATCCTTAAAGGAGTTGATGCCCAGGACAATGTCATTGTTTCAGGACTTCAAAATGCGACACCGAGCCATCAAGTGACGCCTAAAGTGCAAAACAATTGATCTAATTAAAATAACCGGATTTGATAAAATCACATTATCCTTTTTTATCACCAGGGTTATACAGGGAGAGTAGCAACATAAATGATATCGAAATTTTTCATAGAACGTCCTGTCCTGGCGAATGTAATTGCTCTCTTCCTTGTTTTTATAGGATTAATTGCGATTTATGTTTTACCGGTATCTCAATACCCCGCTATAGTTCCACCAACTATTCAGGTGACTACAAATTATCCAGGTGCGGACGCGAAAACACTGATTAGTACCGTTGCCCTGCCTATTGAACAGCAAGTCAATGGCGTGGAAGATATGCTGTATATGCAATCAACCAGTACTAATAGTGGTAATTATAATCTCATCGTAACCTTCGCGATTGGAACAGACCTTAATTACGCCCAGGTGCTTGTTCAGAACAGGGTACAAGCGGCGATGGCCCAACTACCGGAAGCCGTACAAAAGCAAGGGGTACTTGTTCAACAGAAGTCCACAGCCATTCTGCAATTCATTACTTTAACCTCACAGAATAATGAATATGATGGTGTTTTTCTTGACAGCTATGCTGAAATTAATATGCAGGATGAATTGTCACGATTACCAGGCGTTGGAAATGTTCTGGTCTTTGGATCTGGAAGTTATGCAATGCGTATCTGGCTTGATCCAGGAAAAATGCAGGCATACTCCCTTAATCCAAGTGATGTTATCAATGCGATAAGTTATCAAAACAAAGAAGTATCAGCCGGTCAGCTGGGAGCTCCTCCAACTGTGGGAGACCAATCCTATCAATTCACAGTGAACGTTCCTGGTCAGCTCGCTGATCCCAATCAATTTGCCAACATTATTATCAAAACCATATCAACCGCCCCAGATGTTAACGCGTCGGCAAGCAGTACTGCTCAGATAGTACGGATACGGGATGTGGGACGAGTTGAATTAGGTTCATCCAGTTACAGTCAGCTTGCAAAATTTAACGGTAAACCCACCGCTGCTATTGGTATTTATCAATTACCCGGCGCCAATGCTCTTGAGGTTGCCAGTGAAGTGAGAAAAACCGTAGAAAAAATGGCTAAAAAATTCCCCCCGGGTTTACAATATGATATTCCCTTCGATACAACCATGTTTGTCAAGGCATCCATTACCGAGGTTTATAAAACGCTCATCGAAGCAGGCATACTTGTTTTACTGGTAATAGTTGTGTTCTTACAGAATTTTCGCGCAACCCTGGTACCAGCAACAACAGTACCAGTTACTATTATTGGTACCTTTTTCGCCTTATTATTATTGGGATACACAATCAACTTGTTGACGCTTTTTGGACTGGTACTCGCGATAGGTATTGTCGTAGATGATGCCATTGTCATTGTTGAAGGAGTTACGCAACATATAGAAAATGGAGTCCCTCCGAAAGAAGCATCAATAAAAGCCATGAAAGAGCTTTTTGGCCCAATTCTGGGCATAACCATGGTTCTTATGGCAGTCTTTGTCCCCGCAGGTTTTATGCCGGGTTTGACTGGAGCCATGTATGCTCAGTTTGCTCTGGTAATCGCGGCAACAGCATTTATCAGTGCTATCAATGCAATGACCCTGAAACCCACTCAATGTGCTCTATGGCTAAAACCTGTAGATACATCGAAACCTAAAAATATTGTTTTTAGAACATTTGATCGAATTTACAATCCTTTAGAGGCTGCCTATCTAAAATTTATTAATCGATTGGTACATCATAGTGGCCCTGTTTGCCTGATTGGAGCCCTTTTAGTAGCCTTGGCAATTTTTGGTTTGACGCGTATACCGACTGGCTTCATTCCTATCGAAGACCAAGGATACCTCGTGTTAAGTGTGCAATTACCCGATGGAGCCAGTCTGGGTCGTACAGATGCAGTGTTGAACGAATTGACAAAGAAAATTTCACATATTGATGGCATTGAAAATGTAATCGCAATTGATGGTATCTCCCTACTGGATAACAATTCCAGCCTAGCAAATTCAGGTGTTATGTATCTGATATTTAAAGATTGGAGTTTACGAGGAAAATCGGAGAACCTTTTAGCACTTTACACCAAACTCAATGCGATTGCCAAAGAAACACTGGATGCAAAAGTAATGGTCGTGATACCGCCCTCTATCCAAGGATTAGGACTTTCAGGTGGGTTTCAGATGCAGATTGAATTGCAAGATGGCACTTTTGATTATAACAAGCTTCAACAGGTTACTGACAGCTTTATCAATTACGGCGTCCAAGAACCTCAGATGCAAAATCTTATGACTTCTTTTCGCTCTAATGTACCACAGGTTTCAGCCCCTATTAATCGTACCAAGGCTGAGGCTTTGGGGGTTCATGTAGGTGACGCGTTTGATACATTACAAACTTATTTAGGTTCCTCTTATGTAAATCTTTTTACAAAATTTGGTCAGGTATTTCCAGTTTATGTTCAAGCTGATGCCGCTTCACGAGGTACAGCCGAAAATCTGAGAAATTATTATGTAAAAAATGAGGCCGGATCTATGGTCTCATTAGGAACATTAACGGACGTATCTCCAGCCGTAGGGCCTGCGATCATTTCATTATACAACCTATATCCTTCAAGCAACATTAATGGGATTGCGGCAAAAGGTTTCAGCTCAGGGCAAGGAATTCAAACCATGGAACAGATCGCAAAGGAACAACTGCCACCGGGCATGTCTTATGAATGGACCAGTACTGCATATCAGGAAAAAATAGCAGGAAACATGAGCTATTTTATTTTTGCCTTATCATTGGTTCTTGTTTATTTAATCCTTTCTGGCCAATATGAAAACTGGCTCATACCCACCTCTATCATTTTAAGTGTACCACTCACATTGATTGGAACCGTATTGGCTTTATCCAGTCTCGGTATGGATAACAATATGTACACCCAAATAGGCTTATTGCTCTTAATTGCTCTCGCAACCAAAAACGCGATATTGATTGTAGAAGTAGCTCACGAACAGCGCCAAATCCATCATAAATCCATATTTGAATCTGCGGTTCTTGGAGCTAAAACTCGCTTTCGCCCCATTTTAATGACCTCTTTTGCCTTCATAATGGGGGTAATGCCCTTGGTATTTGCTACTGGCGCTGGAGCAAATGCGAGGAAATCTATCGGAATTGCTGTATCGAGTGGAATGATCGCGTCAACTTGCCTTGCAGTGGTTTTCGTTCCAGTTTTTTATGTGTTGTTGGAAAGCTGGCAAGAAAAAAGAAAAGAAACAAAATTAAAAAAAACAGGCCATGCTGTGAACAATAAATCAGATCCATCTGATTCAATTGATCAATAATAGGAGCGATCTGAGCCCTGAGTAATATAACACCGAACATTAATTTAGGTCTTAATGGTCATATAAACCCCCGTCTTTGCGAACGAAGTGAAGTAATCCAGAATACAGTTCCAATAAGGCTCAGTTCTGGATTGCTTCGCGTTGCTCGCAAAGACGAGT
>NZ_LNYR01000012.1:372877-408009 GCF_001467955.1 Legionella quateirensis
AGGAAATCTCATCACTTTGTTCGCAAAGAGGATAATTATCTACCAATCAGCATAAACTGTCGTCTTTACGAACGAAGTGAAGTAATCCAGAATACAGTTCCAATAAGGCTCAGTTCTGGATTGCTTCGCGTTGCTCGCAAAGACGAGTATTAAATTGACCCTTGAGATTTAAATAAATACATTTTCGGTGTTATAAATTATGAGGTGATTAACCCGATCTGAGCCAGCTCTATAATCTTATTAAATAGTAGTTACTTAGCAGTATTTGAGTGAATGATGGTTACCAGAATCCATGTTCTCTGTTGTCAGCTCCTTGTGGCTGAATAGACTAAGATTCATTATGGAATAGCCAACAATATTCTTGCCAACCCAGGTTTCCTGTTCGGTAAATCGCTTCAGCTCAGTCGCGGCCTGGTTTGTTCCTTTTAATACTTTATTGATGTAGGTAAAACAATCATTATCTCCCGGCTTGGCTTTCGTAAAAGTAAACGTCAAATCACAGGGATTGGTCTCTTGAAGTTGTTCATGTAAAACGAGCATATCAAAAATTTGTGATCCACTAACCGTACGGTGTTCTAATTGAGTTGGAACTTGAGATAAATCGGAAGGACCATTGGTAAATTCAATTTGAATTGGCGTCTTGTTCTCGTCAATGTTTATAATAATGCACGCATGATTTCCCAAATACCCCTTAAGAGTAGTACCCACAAATAACGCGCTAAAAGTTAAAATGGTGTATTTCAGGGTACTTTGCGAAATAAAGCGCTGATATAATTCTTCATTTCCATCGAAATACTGCTCCAAGAGCATGTTTTTTACTTTATCTTGATATACGGCTAATGGCTTGATCATCTGTCGTTCTATACTTTGTATGCACTCACCGATGCCATCCATGCAAAATTTCAATTTACGCGTTAAATCATCCATCAATATTTTTTTGGGTAATCTGAATCCAATTGCCGCGCCAATCAAAAAACCAGTTAAAATGCCTAGCAAAAAATAACTGAGCGGATTACCAAAATTCCACAGTCCTCTCGCAAGTCCCGCAACGCCACCAATTAAACCACCAATAATTCCTGTTAATATTGCTAGACAGGTGGAGCCAACATTAATAATAAGATAAGCGATTTGTATGTTTAGAGTTCTGGTTTGAGATAAATTAACCATGTGATTGAAATGATGCATGGTGTTAATAATCTGTTGTTTTATCTGTTCAGGGTCATCGATTTGCTGTATTAAATTACCCAAACTGGAACTCAAACGATTAAGTTCTTTCAAAAACAGGTAGTTTAATTCTGTTTCTTTATTTTGAAGTGATTTAACAATTAACCATAAATAATATTTTGCTTCACATAAAGGTAACGAATTGATACTTTCGATACTTTCATTTACAGCATCCCGATAATGTACGGTAGGCATAAGGGGTACTCCATAATAATATTAATTTCTGTACTGTACGCTGATGTATTTTACACACTCATAAGAGGCTTAACATCAAGCAAACATTGTATGCGACGAGTCTTCACTCCTTTGGGGTTGTGTACGAACTGACTCCAAGTCCAGACAGGAGGTGTACAATTTTTTGATAGAAACAATTGATTCAGATGAAGGATAAGCGCTTCTTTCTCTTTTAGCTCTGGAAGAGTTTGTATATTAAAATCATTCAACCCACGCTGTATAATTCGATAATCATCAAAAATGAAATGAAAACTAGCCATTTGTTGTCTTATTATATCAGCAAAAACCGGAATGACTTTGTCTTCTTTCACGCCATAACAAATATCTCCCACACGTCCTTCAATTGCGGATAACTGGGTAAATAGATGCCCCGATTGATCATCAATCAACACATCATCCAGTCGATATCGAATCATGGGCTGAGTAGTACGTAACAAATCAGTAATAATTGGGATAAAGCGATGTTCATCCAACCATTCTTTTTCTATGATTAAAAATTCTTCATTCATGGTTAAACGATTTGTTCGTTTATCGCTTACAGCAAGAAACCCTTCCGTGCATTGATACACTTGAGATACTTCACACTTGAAGGCATTTTGAATGATGGCTTCATCGTATTTATCAAGAACTTCTGCTACTGAATATATTTTTTTAGGTGATATGGTCAGTCGATTAATTTGTTTTGATAATGCAACTAAAACACTGGCTGGCGCAGACAGAATAGTTGGCTGTAGCGCGTTTAGTCGCTCGATTTGAGTATCAAAATCCTCAAGTAAATCAAAAAAAGTGAATTGAATTTTCTTGCTTTTGTTAAGCGTCATATAGAGTTTATTATTTGCCCTCAGGAAAAAAGCGATACGTTCATGTGTCTTCAAACCTGATGGGAGGACTTTTGCCAACAATATCCCCGCCCACATGCTGCGCTCCTTGCTGCTTACAAGAAACAGACCTCGTTGACTGGTTGTACCTGATGACAAACCTACTGCAATGTTATCAATCAGGGCTGTAAAGTCGCGTGACTGTTCTGCTTTTAGAGCAAGATTGAGTGCATCATTCATTTTGATCCCGGCGGTATTGATTGAATCAAAATGTTCCATCATTATTTTTTTATTAATAATAGGCCATTGCTCAAAGGGTTTATCCAAATATTCTTTATAGAATGGCGATTTTGATAATGTGTTTTTTACCAGTGCCTTAAATTTTTTTTGTTGGTAACGAAGAAGTTGCTCTCTTGATTTAAAAGACCGCTGTAAGATCAATGTTTTAAAATAGTAATACACAATCCGAAATATCATTTAGAATTACCTTTTAAGGTTACAGCGATTTTCTTGCAATGAGATGGAATGATGTCTATTTCCTTATTTGTTTTGCTTAAAGAATGCAAATTTTTAATGGTTTGAAGGTATTCCTTTTTATCGTGGTGTATTAGATAGGTCAACTCTGAGGGATAATCCAGCTCTTTAAATGTTTCTTGATGCCAACAACTGTCAGCAACTAAAAAAGTCTCTTTTAATGAGTTAAAATACAAACCAATTTGGCCTTTTGCATGACCAGGTAAGCTTATTGCAATAAGTAAACCATCATCGAAGAGGTCGAAACCAGAAGTAAAAGGTAAAAGACTGGGAGTAAGAGGGATTTCATCGTTTAACACGATTAAACGTTGATAAAAATCATCAGGCAAGAGTTTCGGTAAAAAGCCTTGTAATAACGCCCTTATTCCTTTTTTATTCTTAATATCCTCAATTGCAGCAGGATGACAAATATATCGCGCATTAGGAAAATCAATTATTCCGCCAATATGATCCGCATGAAAATGAGAAATTACGATATAATTGATTTCTTCAGGCTGAATATTGTGTTGTAACAGCTGCTCTTTTAAAGACTTTTGTAACACTACAGGTGTTAAATGACGATACAGAGAGAAGGGGAATTTTTTTGTTAAATGAAAAAAACGATCACTGTATCCTGTATCAAATAAAATATAACCATGATGAGGATGTTTTATCAGAGCACAGAGTGCTGGATACTCGGACTGTTTCAAACGCCCGCTTTTTAAGGTCATTCGCTCGCAGTGACGGCAATAACCGGCTTCAAATAATCGGTATTCAATCATAATGAATTACACCATTTTGTATACAACTCGATGCCTTGTTCAATGCTTACTTTGGGACTGTAATTTAAATCCCTGATCGCCGCATCAATATTTAATGTCTGGCCATAATGAAGGACTCCCGCACTGTAGCGGGTTAAAGGCGGTTCTTTTTTTATGAAAGGAAGGCCATAAACTAATTCAAGGCATTGGGCAAATGTCCGCGCCTTTGAATAGGAGATCCTTCGAGTATTTAATGGTTTTTGTAAGGCACTAAACAGGAGTTCAAGTATGGCGATTAACGTTTTTGGTTCACCATTGGTTATATTATATTTCTTTCCATAAAATTTGGGATCAGCTTGGGACGCCAGAATCAAACCATCCACCACATTATCCACATAAGTGATATCGATCAGGTTTTCACCAGTACCTATAATGGGCAGCACACCGTTTTTTTCCGATTTTAATATGCGCGGGATGATTGAGCGATCATAAGGTCCAAAAATAGCTCTTGGACGTAAAGTAATCACCTTGAGTTCTTTTGTTTTATACGCTTCATCTATTACAGCCTCAGCTAATAATTTTGTCCTCACATAATGATTTGCTGGAGTTTCAGGTAATTGTGTATTTTCTTTAATATCATGACGATGGTTAAAATCAAAGTAGATACTGGGCGAAGAAACATAGACAAGCCGTGTCTCAGATGGTGTCGCTTCAATTACATGTTGGGTAGCCAATACATTTGCTTCGTAAAAATCCTTATAGGATCCCCACGGACTGGATAGCGCAGCACAATGAAAAATTACATCCGTATTTCGTGTTATGGTTTTAAGGGAATCTCCTTGTTGCAAATCCAGAGCAATAAATTTTGCACCCATTTGATTGAGTACGTTGCCTAACACTTTATTTCGTCCCAACGCGATGACATCATGACCTTGATCGAGCAAACGTCGCGTTAGATTCATTCCAAGACATCCAGTACTTCCTGTTACTACACAACGCATATCAATACTCCAGAATAATTCCACCTGCGCTCAAGCCGGCGCCTGTGCCCAGTAAAAAAACCAGTTCACCTCGTTGAATTTTTTTAGAACGTACTAAATGATTCAATACCGTAGGTATTGAGGCGGCTATTTGATTACCATGTCGAGAATATATATCTACAAATTTATGCTCAGGAATATTAAGTCGTTTTCGAATATGATGCATCGCAAGCAAACTGGCTTGATGAGGGACAACCCAGTGAATATCAGCCATTGTAACACCAGCTTTTGCCATTAATTCATCGGTCATCTGCCCTACTAACTTACTGGCTAATTTAAATACTTTTTTACCATCCATGTAAAACAAACCAGAGAGTGGATCATGACAGGATTGCATTGGTGGGATCCGAGTTCCGCCCGCTTTTACCTGACAATAGGTAGACCCACTGCTGTTTGTGATGAAATGTGAACTTAAAATACGATGGGAACCATCACTTTGCTCTACCAGACAAGCCGCAGCTCCATCACCAAAAATGGTGCAGGTTTCCATATCCCCCCAGTTAATACCTGAGGAAGCGATGTCGCTTGAAACAATTAATATTCGCTTAAAACGACCACCCTCGATTAGATAAGAAGCAATATCCAGGGCTGTAATGAAACTTAAACACGTGCTGTTGATATCAAAACAGCTAATTCCCGATTCCTCAAGACCCAATTGTTTTTGAATTAACGCCGCGGTGCAAGGAATAGGTTGTTCCCCTACTCCACTGGCGCTGATGATGGCGTCGATATCACTTAAATTAATCCCTGCCTGTTTTATGGCTTCTAATGCTGCCTTTGCACCCATATAAGATGTTGTTTCTTCAGGAGACGCGAAGTGTCTGGAAATTAGTCCCGACTTTTTTTCTACGGTACCCGGAGACAATCCCAAGCGCTCATCCAGTTCAGTAGACATTACTGTCTTTAAAGGTAAGTAATTACCAGTTCCTGTGATTTTTATGGCAGGCATAGACTATCCCTCTTAAAAAATTGGTCATTGATAAGCAATATGATTTTTTTCAAAAAAATCATAATCCCTGGCGAAAAAATAACGACTTAATTGATAGATTCCATAAGTAATGAACGGAGCCGCAAACACATCAATACTGTAATGGATGTGACCAACAAGAACGGTGTATGAAAAAAATAGACTGGCACTGCCGCAGATATAGCGAATTAACGTGTTACTCCAGAACATCAGAAGAAGTAAAAATGGTCCACCAACGTGGCCAGAAAAAAACAGATCACCGTTAAACAGAAAAAAATTAGTGAAATTATCGGGTATCGTGAGATTATTCGCAGGCGCCCCTAAATGGGTAAGACTTATAAAGACACTTCGTACAAGGATAAATAAGGCCGCAGTTTTTGTAACAAAGGGGAGTGTTTCGGGACGAAGTAGAAGATAGAATGAAAATATAAACCAAAATAACATGCTAGCATACACATGGATAAACGTTACATCACGGACATTCAGATTACTCAGGATTAAATCATTAACACTATTTCCCGCAACTTCAGTAGCATAAGTTCCGGCAAAATTGGCTACGATAAAGCTTAGGATCAGGACACAAAAACCACTAACGAGTCCCTGCACATAACGTCGTTCCTGAAATAATGAACCATAAGAAATCGCTACATTTTTCATTTTTTACAAATCCGCTGATAAAGTTGTTCATATTGTATTGCTGTGTTACCAATATCATGAGTTAAAGACAGTGTTCTGCTTTCCATCCCCATCTCGCGACACTTATCCGTATTTTCAAGCAATTCAATCATATATCTGCTGAGTGTATTCGTATCATCAGGTCTAAAAAGATACCCATTGACACCGTGCTTGATCAATTCAGGCAGAGCCATAGCATTTGCCCCCAGTAAAGGAAGGCCTGAGGCTATCGCTTCCAAAGCAACAATACTCTGTAACTCAGCAGTACCCGCATGAACAAAACAATCAGCCAGTCCATAAATTTTGGGGTAATCATCATCGGCTAAATAGCCTGTAAAGGTTATATGCTGGGAAATATTCAGTTCCTTCGCCAAATATTCCAGTCGTTTTTTCTCTGTCCCATTACCGGTTAATACCAAATGACAATCAAGTTGTTGAACAGCCTGATAAAAAGCATGAATAACAACAAAAAGATTCTTTTCTTTATCCAGTCGACCAGTATAAAGAAGCGTGGGTTTAACGGGTATATTAAATTGCTGGCGCAAGAAATCGGCATCTTGTGCCGGTTTGAATTTCTGTAAATCGATTCCGCAGGAAACTGGATAAATTTCTTTTTTTAACTGCGTTTGCTCCAGAAGTTTTACTGCAGTTTTAGTTGGTGTTGTGACTACATCAACAGTAGACAGCATGGCAACAATGTTCTTCCAACACATGCTGTGAAACCAACTCTCAAACCGTTTTGGCAAATAAGTATAGTGAAAGAAATTTTCAGGCATAAAATGATTGGTAGCAAGCATGGGAATACCCATACTTAAACAAATACGATGACAAATAGAACCTAGAAAAAATTTTCCCTGGATATGCATCACCTCAGGATTGTAATCCGCTATTGCCTTTTGTATCCCTTTTTTAATAAAAACAGGCCAACACACCCGAAAATTTTTATAAAGAAGAATGGGCCATGAACGAACTCGATACAATCTAACCCCATGATATTCACCATAATTTTGGCGGAATGTTCTTGACGGGCAAATGACTAGAACTTCATGCCCTCTGTCCTGAAGGGATTGCGCTAAACGATGAGTAAAATAGGCACCACCATTTAAATCAGGAGGATAACTATCGAGTACCATCATAATTCTCATTGCACTCTCTCATTAAGTTGAAGGAGTTTTAACGTGGCTCGAAAAAGAACAAAACGAGGTTTATGTCTAATTAAAGAATGTATATCAATCTCCTGAAAATTCTTTATTAATTTATTGATGTAATTAATAAACCTATAGAACAGAACACCAATAACTAGCCGAAAATCTATCACAATGTAAAAAATATATCAATAATCGAATAGGCATTGTAAAGAAGTAAGAATCATGCAAATCGAATACTGGTAGATTAACAATGCTCAATTAATTGATAAATAATAATTTTTTTACAATATTAATACAATTAATAACGGTTATTAGAAAAACAAATACTGAAACAGTCTTCTCAGCGAACAGACTCAATAACCTGGAATTTATCGAGCCAGATCCTCTGACAAGGATAAATAGATTAAACTAATCCAGACCTCTTCATGAAGCGACACGATTCAAAAAAAGTACCTGATAAGGGTCTATACTTAAGCCAGTAGTAAAATTATTCGTCATAATCAATGAATTTATTGAAAAACAAGGAGTTAGTTATGTTGACCTGGGCACTCATATTTCTCATCATTGCAATAATTGCAGGTTTATTTGGTTTTAGAGGAGTTGCTTCTACTGCAACAGGAATTGCGAAGGTACTCTTTTTCCTGTTTATCGTTATATTTGTAGTCCTGCTCGTATTAAATATACTTGGAGTTGTTCCTCAACCACTCGCAACCGTTAATTAAAATTCATCCTAATGTCGCTTCTGATTGAAACACAGCTGTAAATGATTTACAGCTGTGTTTCAATATTTATAGGAATTAAATCCTTAGAACCTACTTCATTAAGAACAGATTATTAATGGATTGCTCTACATAGTTCTTAACTTTGCCTGGCTCGCTCGTTTTATTAATAGTTTCTTAATCTTTTTGGCTTAAAATACAAACATTAAATTACATTTAAGGACATATCGAGTAAATTATGCCAGATCTTGAATTGAACTTTGCTATCCCGCTCCATTTATTTGACGACGAAACTGTTTTTACGCATGATGCTACTAATGATAACTCACAGGCCAGCTCCTCGTATTCGAGCAAATCAAGCCCAGCCTCGGCGAATGCGAGGAAACGAACAAGCCGTAAGGAAATGTCAGGTCCTCCATCCAAAGAACCAGCCAATACCAAATCCAGGCGCGCCAATAGCCAGAACAATAAATTATCCCTGGCCGATAGGCTAACAAAATACAACATAGACGAAGAGTTCTACCAAACAAGGTCTGATTCGTTGCTAAGTCTAAATTACACAAAAAAGCAAATCGAACGACTGATTTTATATAAAGGCAGAACATCCGCTGTTCAGCAACTGCTCTGTAAACACGAGGAACTGTTGAACCTCATCTCTCCTGATGGGCTGGGGCACAAGGAGCTAATTAAAATTGCGGCTCGCAACGGCGGAGGAAACAATCTTATAGCCGTACTGTCATGCTATGCAAAACTCAAAGAGATGGGCTTTTCATCACAGCAAATTATCCGCATGGTATCCCATGCTGGTGGCGCAAACAATTTGAAGGCTGTCACAGCCAACCATGACGACCTTCAAAACATGGGATTTAATGTCGAACAAATTGTCCGTATGGTATCTCATAACGGTGGCTCAAAGAATTTGAAAGCTGTTACAGACAACCATGACGACCTTAAAAACATGGGATTTAATGCCGAACAAATTGTCCGTATGGTATCTCACGGTGGCGGCTCAAAGAATTTGAAGGCCGTCACAGACAACCATGACGACCTTAAAAACATGGGATTTAATGCCGAACAAATTGTCAGTATGGTATCTAATAACGGTGGCTCAAAGAATTTGAAGGCCGTCACAGACAACCATGACGACCTTAAAAACATGGGATTTAATGCCGAACAAATTGTCAGTATGGTATCTAACGGTGGCGGATCTCTAAATTTGAAGGCCGTCAAAAAATACCATGACGCCCTTAAAGACCGAGGATTTAATACCGAACAAATTGTCCGTATGGTATCTCACGATGGCGGATCTCTGAATTTGAAGGCCGTCAAAAAATACCATGACGCCCTTAGAGAGCGGAAATTTAATGTCGAACAAATTGTCAGTATAGTATCTCACGGTGGCGGATCGCTGAATTTGAAGGCCGTCAAAAAATACCATGACGTCCTTAAAGACCGGGAATTTAATGCCGAACAAATTGTCCGTATGGTATCTCACGATGGCGGATCTCTGAATTTGAAGGCCGTCACAGACAACCATGACGACCTTAAAAACATGGGATTTAATGCCGAACAAATTGTCCGTATGGTATCTCATAAGGGTGGTTCTAAAAATCTTGCGCTCGTTAAAGAGTATTTTCCTGTCTTTTCCAGTTTTCATTTTACAGCCGATCAAATTGTGGCCTTGATCTGTCAATCAAAACAGTGCTTTCGCAACCTGAAAAAAAATCACCAACAATGGAAAAACAAAGGATTGAGTGCCGAACAAATTGTTGACTTAATTTTACAAGAAACGCCTCCGAAGCCAAATTTTAACAACACCAGTTCGAGCACACCCTCTCCAAGTGCTCCCTCTTTTTTTCAAGGCCCTTCGACGCCAATACCAACACCTGTTTTAGATAATTCCCCTGCGCCGATTTTTAGCAATCCTGTCTGTTTTTTTTCATCTCGCTCAGAAAACAATACCGAGCAATACCTCCAGGATAGCACTCTCGACCTGGATAGCCAGCTCGGAGATCCCACGAAGAATTTTAATGTGAATAACTTCTGGTCACTATTTCCTTTTGATGATGTCGGTTATCATCCACATTCTAATGATGTCGGTTATCATCTACATTCTGATGAGGAGTCACCTTTTTTTGATTTTTAAAACCACTTTGCACAGGACAAAACTGCCGAAAGCTTGCCGGTACGGTAGATTGGCGCTGAACTTCTAACGAACTTCGCGCCCATACTAGTTATAGAAAGTAATGTCATTAAAGAAAACCCCATTTCTTGTGCTTTACGCTTCGAGTATAAAATCACCGTATCCAATTTAAAGCGGCTTTTCTTTGGCAAAGGGGATAAGGCCACGAAACAACACGACAAATCTTCGAAGGCAGAACAAAATAACACTGCCCCCGAATAGCCCGCATTCAATGATGAGAGCCATGAGCCTAAAGAACCCAAAAGACATGGACGCCTTCCTCATACCGCCTATACCAATGCAACCGAACACACCATTACATTGGAGTGCCTAAGCGCCCGCCAACCGTGCCCACTTGACTGTGGTGACATGCATTATCCCATCAATCCCGGCCCTCATTAACTTAAAGTTTATTCTCCCAGACCGTATTAGCCCAGCCTAATAGGACTATTGTTGAACATCTTAATATCATATAAAGTATCAGTACATGTTCTATACAAAATTATAAAAAAAACATAGAATCACCGAGTACCCAATTTGATTCTCTTCCCATTCTTTACGGTTGTTCAAATGAGCCATTTAATCGATTTATCGCTGTTAAAAAGAAATCGCGATTTTAGACTGTTGTATTTAGGACAATTTATATCATTTATTGGAACAATGATTACCTTTGTTGCACTTCCCTATCAAATTTATCACATCACTGAATCTACATTAATGGTTGGACTTTTAAGTCTAGCTCAGCTCGTTCCCTTATTATTTACTGCTCTTGTTGGTGGCGTATTTGCTGATCGGTATAACCGACGTGCTCTTCTGATTATTAGCGAATTACTCCTTGCCGTTGGCTGTTGTTGTCTGGCATTGAACTCCTACAGCAGCACTCCGGATTTAATTATTATCTTTATAGTTGCTTCACTGATGTCCGCAATAACAGGTCTTCATCGCCCTGCTTTTGACAGCATTACACAGCAAATAGTCAAACCGGAAGATTATAAAAATGTAGGTGCGCTTGGAAGTTTCAAATTCAGTTTTTGCATGATTGTTGGTCCCGCAATTGCTGGACTCATCATTGCTCAATATGGAATCGTCATTACCTATCTTATTGACTTATTCACTTTTATTATCTCAATAATTAATTTGAGTTTAATGCACAGCATACCTAAGCCAGTAGAACAGGAGCATCCGTCGATTTTTTCCTCATTAAAGCAAGGAATTTCATTCGCATTCAGTCGTCAAGAATTAATCGGCAGTTATTTCGTCGATTTTTTTGCCATGGTTTTTGCCATGCCTAACGCTCTATTACCTGCAATAGCACAATCGTACGGTGGAGCCAGAACCCTTGGATTACTTTATGCCGCACCGGCAATAGGTTCCCTGATTATTTCTTTTGTAAGTGGATGGACCTCCAGAATTACTCATGATGGAAAAGCCATTGCAATATCTGCTGCATTTTGGGGGCTTGCAATCATTGGTTTTGGTGTTTCGAGTTCATTATGGATGGCAGTACTTTTTCTCGCTTTGTCGGGTGCATTTGACGCAATTAGCGGTATTTTCAGAAGTACTTTATGGAATAATACTATTCCTCCGGAGCTTAGAGGACGCTTGGCTGGAATTGAAATGATAAGCTACTTAAGCGGCCCAAGGTTAGGTGACACACGAGCAGGACTTGTAGCAGCAGGCTTTGGTATCAGCACAGCTCTGATTTCAGGTGGGATATTATGTATTATCGGGGTAGGTTTGTCCTGTTATGCACTACCCAAATTTTGGCATTATAAAACAAAATAAGTACCTGTTAATTCAACTGTGTTTCATTATATATCGAATCGCTCAACACCCCCGGTAACCGTCATCTCGAAAGCAATGAGAGATCTCCTTATACAGGCTATGTGCCTCTGTCTGGAGATCCTTTACTACGTTCTGAGGTATCCCCTCATAATTTCAGATGGGATAATTATCTACCATTCAGTTTAAAAACCAGTCTTTGCGAGCAACGCGAAGCAATCCAGAGCTGTTATTCAATAAGGCTCCGTTCTGGATTGCTTCGCGTTGCTCGCAAAGACGGGAATTACATTGACTATTGAGACTTAAGTAAATACATTCTCGCCGTTATACATTATGAGGAAATACCTCAGCACTACGTTCAAACAATTTTTCATTTATTGATTTACACTGCCAGTACACACATCTCCTTCTTCTACACCATCAATCCAGACTTTTAATTGTTTGGTGCGAGCTTCAGTAATATTTTCAATAAAGTAACATTTACACATCGGTAATACAGAACCATAATTATCTTGATATTCAGGAATATACATTGAATCAACGTAAGCATCTTTAAATTCAATCCATTTTCTTTGCGCGTTTACAAACTTGTCAATAAATACCTTATCTGTTTTGTATTTTGCTAAAATATTCTGATACACCTGATTCAATTCATTATCCGCTTTCTGAAGCGCCGCACAAGCCTCATTATTTAAATCCAGTTGAGTTTCAGCTCGTGCAACAGTCATAGCAAATAACATGATAAATAAGATAAGCAGGTTATTCCAAATCGTCATAATTCGCTACTCCAGTTAATATATTCCCTAGTCACCAATAATGCTTTCCTTCTTATGATGTTGTGCAAGAGTCTCATCAAGACTTGCTGCTTCTGTTAATGCGGCAACATTCTCTTTTGTGAAAAACCCATCAAATCCATGACATCGTTCAACATACTCGGTGATTAACAGTGAGTATTGGGAATGTTTCGAGAATATCTGTTTTAAATCCGGTGCGTCAGTGCATGCACCGAAAACCTGTGCTAAAAACTGGATGTGATTCTGATCGCGTAAGGTATCAATGACATAATCAATATTCTTTTTACCTGAAACATGATCACCATCAACAACTTCATAGGCAATATGATGCATTCTTCTGCCATAATTAAGTACAAAAGTCTCAGTTGGCATGGGAAGATTTTGAAAAGAATTAACCATAAATGATATGTTATTTGCTGTAAACACCTTGGCAGGTGATCTAATATCATCTTCATGTGGAATTCTGTTGACGTTTGTTGAAGAATTCATATCAGCGATATTATAGGCACCCCAGAAATAATATTTGGAAAGACATAAAAACTCCAATATAGCATCTTCCCTTTCTCCCGCCAGGATTCGAGTTGCCATATGGTCAATACCTTTAATCAGACCTTTAGTGCCATTATCCTGACTTATCTGATCTGCCTGATTTAATATTTTTTCCTGATTTTTTGTTAAATAAAAACGCTGACCAAGTTCTAAATTATCCAGGTCAAAAATGGACCCTTCGATGTATCCTACGCTATTGTAGGTAAAATCGGACATGCGAGTAAAAATGATATTTTTATTGCTATAAAATTTGTTCTCGGTAAGTGATGGATCATGAAATCTGAATCCATGTGAACCTAATATACCTATGGTTTCCTTTTTATCCTTGCATTGATAGATTTCCCCAACATAGCGCGCATTAAATTTTTCTCTTGAGTTGGGATACATTTTATTAAAACGAGTAATATCATCCTTAAAATTCGGATCTAGCGGTTCTAGAACCAAGAGTGCGGGCGAATTATTCGTATTCGTTAAACAATATATTTTATGAGTGTCACTGATGTAACTTTTTGTATAACGATAAGGTGTCATTGAGTATAGTTCGGTTAAATACTTAATCGCATCTCCCGTTTGTACCTGAATTACTACAGCACACATATCACCAAATAGTTGCTCAAGCCCTGTAGCGATACGTCTTTCATAAATTTTAGTTTTATATTCATTAAAATAGTCAGAGTTTTCCTTATCGCCTTTAGGCTTATAATGCATTGGATTAATCATACTCATCTCCATAAAAAGGTGATTAATTACCTCCGAACAATACTATAATTATATACTCTTTTCAGATTTTATCCGGTAAATGAACCATTGTGTCCCTGGTATTTCACATTTATCAATAAATGCCCGTATAATCAGGAATATTCAATCAATAAGAACCTATACATGGAAGCGTTATTTGTATCAATTGGTGTTGTTGCTCTGGCTGAAATAGGCGATAAAACTCAATTACTTGCCTTGATATTAGCATCACGGTTCCAGCAACCTGCTCCAATAATTCTTGGAATATTGATTGCAACCTTAATTAATCATGGGCTGGCAGGAGCTGTTGGAATGTGGATTACTATGCTGGTAGATCCGTCCACTCTTCGCTGGATACTCGGCCTATCGTTTATTGGTATGGCAATTTGGACGCTAATACCCGATAAAATTGAAGAAAATGAAACCCATTTGGGTCATAGCCTGGGAGTCTTTGGCGCGACTTTTATTACCTTTTTTCTCGCTGAAATGGGAGACAAAACTCAAATTGCAACTGTTGCACTAACGGCTCATTATAGTGCTCCGCTATTAGTTATAGCTGGAACCACATTGGGAATGTTACTGGCGGATGTACCGGCTGTCTATATCGGAAATAAATTTGCCACCAAAATACCCTTAAACGTGGTGCATTATATTGCAGCTTTTATTTTCGTATTAATGGGCATTTTTTCAATTTTTTTATAGAATAGTCCAGAATCTATTCTCAACACATCTTGATGCATCCAATTAAATGATTAACCGGCGGTGAACTTACTATCATAATCCTGATTTGTACTGGCTTCAGAGTCCTGTTCCTCCTGACTTTTTAATTCCTGAGCTCGATCTGCTTGGATATTTTTCATATCAGCTAAACCGGCTTTAAATGAAATTGATTTTTCGATATGTTTCATTTGTTGTTCTAATTTTATCTCATGGTATTTTGTGATTATGTTTGCTCCGGTGACAAATCCTTCACGGACAGAGCCAACCACTCTTTGTACAAATCGTTTAAACTTGGTTAAAAACCCTTCTCCCTCTACTGCAGAGCCTATGGTTTCAACAAATGTAGGATTAGTGGGTAAAGATTTAACTAGCTGAGATCTTTGCTCTATAGGAGTCTGCTCATTTGTCAGATCATTATTAATGCCTTGAATATAATCTTTTACATGTTGATTTTCTGGAGGCAAATGCGAACTAAATTTATTTAATCGATAATGAGCTTGATACACGATCATATAATGTTCTACTGATTGATGGTCAAAAGCATGTAAACGATCATGAAGTTCGGTCCCAATATCGCTTACCTCCATTAATGACGGTTTATTTTTGTCATAAAAAGCTCTTACAGCTCGTTCATATTGCTGAATTATTGGTGTATCCAAAAATGAATTCACAAGTATTTTCCTTAATTCAACTTCAAATTGCTCATCAACTAATGTACCGACTATGTCTTTAAGATCTCTGGCTTCAAATGACTTTATCTGTTGATTCAATAATCCTATTTTGTCTTTCTTAATTTGAATTTGAATTTGAATATCTGCATTTGAAGGCATTAATTTTAATTTCAACTCCAGGTGTTCCAGTTCTTTTTCTGTTTGTTTCAAAAGGATATTGAGATAGTGCCCTTCATCTACTAATGCAAGCTTTTCTTCAAAAGAAATATCCAACTCCAGTGCAACGGATAAAAAAAACTGATTAACTGTCGCGATTCCCTGATTCATTAGGGTGCCTGGTTTTAAACATAAAAAATCTTCTTCCTCAGATAATTTAAGTATATATTCTTTATACGCTATTTCCTTAATTGACCTGTATTCATGAGTTACGAGGTTATTCAACATACCGAGTATTTCTCCAGTCTGGGCTCCAACTCTGAATAATTGCTTTGACAATTCCTTTAAGACTTTGTAATTTTTTATGGTAAGCAGTTTATCGTCGTTTAATAATGCATTTAAACGATTTGCTTCATTTTGCATAAACTCCGGGTTTGCCAATTGCGTTCTGGAAAAATTCCGGAGTTTTTCTCGTGGCAGAGTAAAAATTCTATTATATTTTTCGGCCAAATATACTCTGGCTTTTTCTAACTGTGGAGATGCTGCATGCAAATATTTAGCCCCCAGTTTTATACCTCTTACCGCTACTGATTGGCCTTGGGCAGCCTCTTCTGTTGATTCCTTTTGTTCAATTGTCGCATCTGATGCCTCAGAAAGACTCAAATCTGCCGGTTTTAATATTTCTACTTTTGCTCGCTTCAAAACATCCTGTAATTCTGCAGTATCTGCTTTATCATAATCAATAGTTTGTACAAATGAACTAATATCTACTATTTGGTTTATTAAAGATTCGTAATGCGCTTTAATCTCCGGTGAAATATTGCTCAATATTCCTTTAAGTTGACTTGCTTCATTTTGTATCTCCATAATCAATCGTACCTGAGATACTAAACTGTCATTGTGACTCAATTGCTCAAATCTGTTTAAAGCATGTTCCAAATGATATAGACCGTTTTCTATCATTTTAATCTGGCGAACAATAAAAGGCTCACTATCAACAAGGTCATACAAAGGCTGTGTATCGGGTTTATTCAGATAGTCTTGCACATGAGATGAAAACTGGTTTTTAGTCATTGAAGTAAACCGATCTTTCATCAAACGTATATATGAAGATAACTTCAATTCCTGTACTGATGAAAAAATACCACGCACCGAATTCATTGATGAAGATTCAGCCGGTTTTAATTCACCAGGCCCCGGTGGAGTGTGCTCGGATTGATTGATGATATAAAGCTCTTGAGCTTTAAATCTCTGTTCTTTATCTATTCTAAGAATCTCTTCAAGATTAGCATCGGGTGTCAATCCAACTCTCGCTTCATTGACAACTTCGATATTTAAACGATGTAACTTATTTTGATCTTTCAAAAATCTATCTATTAACGACTCTTGTTTCAGTAGTTGTTTAATGGAAATTTTTTGTTCTTGAGTACTCTCCATAGTTTCAGTTTCAAGTTGATTCAGTACAGTAACAAACTCATTGGATAGTTCCATGTTGATATGAGACATTGGTTCCTGAATATGAGCAAAGGCTATTCTAAGTTTGGCTAGATCCTCTTGGTCAATATCGGCTAATGATTTCCCTTGATATTGGTGAAGGATTTCAAAAAATTTTCGTGAATAGCTCTGCTGGTCTTCATTTTGAAAGAGATCAATCCAAATGTGTTTTTTAACTTTTTGTAGATTTTCATCCCTTACACCGGATAAATCAGATGATAGAGGAATACTCTTCAGACCTGGATCAGCCTTATGCACAATGATCTCATTTACTTTGCGATTTACGGCATCAATTTCTTTCACGATAGAAGATGAAAGAAGACCGGGTTTCAGATAATTACGAACCTCTAATTCATCAATTAATGATATAAATTGAGGATAATCTCGCTCCATCCATTGTTGATAAGCCTCTATGGTTTTTGTTTGAAGTCGATTTCCTTCATGATTTAATTTTTTAACTAATTCAATGAACGAAACTAAAGCATGCATTCCTCGATAATAGTTAACAAATGTTCCCTGATTTTCAAATAACCTCTCGGCGACTAAAGTAATTGAATCAATTTGAGATTCAGTTATTTTAACTTTAGTTTCATCTCTAATAATCTGTGGATCTACAGTTCTCGATAACGAGTTTAAGAGCAATGGCACCTCAGCCAAGAATGTAACTAAAGTAGAAGAATCAGAAACATTAGGATCATTGGATTGTAAAATGTCAAGTCCTCTTCCCAAAAAACTACCTGTTGTTTTTGCCACGTCTTGAAGTGAGAATTGATTCATCCAACCAGTATTTTGAATCAGATTCTGTGCCCCCCTTATCATTGGAACAATGTAGTCATAATTATTCTGAATGATCCTGCTGACTTCCGGAGTAGCATCTCGTAACAGTTCCACCGACTTATAAATCTGAGAAACAGCCACCATACCTTGATGAGCTAACACAATTTTATCAATCGTTGAAACAGTTTGAGTATTCATTTTATTGACAATCTGTATCGCAGATTCTGCATAATACATGCTGTTTATTACTCTTTTAATTGCAGCTATCTGAGGAGGATCGTTATCAAAATTAACATAAGGAACACCATTTGATTGTGAATCTAAAGAATGAGCCAAAGGAGCTGATAATGAAGATTGAAGATGATTTAGCAATGTTGCTCTGGCCTCAGCAATTTGTTTCGCATAATCTACTGAGCTCTGCAGCTCTGTCTGTTCTTCTGCTACAGTTAGCACTTCTTCAGTTAGTACTCCTTCAGTTAGTACTCCTTCAGTTAGTGCTCCTTCAGTTAGTGCTCCTTCAGTTAGTGCTCCTTCAGTTAGTGCTCCTTCAGTTAGTGCTCCTTCAGTTAGTACTCCTTCAGTTAGTACTCCTTCAGTTAGTGCTCCTTCAGTTAGTGCTCCTTCAGTTAGTACTCCTTCAGTTAGTGCTCCTTCAGTTAGTGCTCCTTCAGTTAGTGCTCCTTCAGTTAGTACTCCTTCAGTTAGTGCTCCTTCAGTTAGCACTCCTTCAGTTGGTACTCCTTCAGTTGGTACTCCTTCAGTTGGCACTCCTTCAGTTGGCACTCCTTCAGTTGGCGCGACTTCAATCGCTGTTGCTTCAATTTCATTCTCCTGAGCAGCAACAGGTTGAGGGAGTTGTTGAGGTACAGTATTATCTAATTGTTTTAATCTTCCCACTTCAGACATATCTGCAGAGCGGTAATTGATACCCGATAAAACAGTACTGTACTCAGTAATTTGACTAATAACAGGAGCTAAGGTGCTGCGTGCCGCGGGTGAAAGTGCTGTTATCGTATTTTTTAACTGATAGGCAGCTTTAACAATCGCAATAAATAATTTTGTCTGACTCACAACGCCAAAATCATTGTTCGCATTTTCAAAAATCGACAATGAGTTTTGTAAATTTAATAATGCATTTTCAAGGTTTTTAATATGTACAACCAATTCTGGCTCATCATTATTAATCGTATGGGGTGGTTGCTCCCGAAAATACTCCTGATTTGCTTCAGATAAATGACGATTCAATAATGTTCTGATATTTGTTCTGGTAGTATCCACTTTCTCAGATAAATGCAAATCTTGAAGATAGGTGATATTGCCGCGTAAATTGTTTAAGGAAGAGGCCTGGAACGCAATCAATTCCCCAGGATGAACCATGTCTTTAAGCGAAGGTTGTTTTACCTCTTTTTGTAATTCATTAGTTCGATCCTCGACCCGAACAGCCAGGGTGGCATCTGTTGACAATCCTGCTTGTCCCTCCAATGTAACACGTGCAGATTCAGCCACAGTAAATTTTAATTGTTCTGTTTTAATTTGTTCCATGAACAAATGAAGCATTGACTCTTCATGAAGAAAAAGATTATCAATATCCCCATTTCCGTAAAAACCTCCAACATAACCTGCTGCACCCGTAGCTAAAGCACCTAAAGCTAAAACACCAAGAGACATCTCTCCATTAGATATAGCGTTGGAAACGAAGGATGAAGCAGCTATAGTTGTAACAGCTGCAGCTGATTTAGATAAAGCCCCAGTCGCCATGCTCCACCATGATGAACTTTTCGGACCAACGGTATTTAAAATACCGGTGAGTTTATTTTCAAGATCCAGATTGGCATGAGCTAATGCAATTTGGATGTCAGGATATATTTGTCTTAATTCAATACGATCAGACTCTGTAATGTCACTGAATGAATTTCCTTTGTATTGTTCCAAAATTGTAAAAAAACGCTTAACAGATGCCATATTGTTACGTGCAACAGAAATAGCCTCTAAATGTTCAACCTGACTGGCCTCAATTCTTTGCTCTCTGATTGGTGCTAAAGCGTCTATAGTCTGAATTCGATCATCAATATCAAGTGAGGATTCAGATAATTGTTTATTTATCTCCTTTGCTAACCGATCTGCTGACTCACATAGGTTATCACTGAGCAAACCTGATCTCAGGTAGTTTTGACGTTCAAATTGGTCTATGGTCAGAATAAATGAACCTAAATAATGATTTGACCAGGAAATGTATTTTTGCATTGAGTCTCTGGTAAATTCAAAATCATTATCTTGAATTGATTTTAGCCATCCTAATAAATCATTAATCGCTTTTGATTCTTCGAGAGTTTTTACGCTTAATTTCTGGAGAAATAAATTTCCTTCTAGATCCTTTAATAATGAAATAACCAATTCAGATCTTTCTTGCTTTTCTTGTGGGGTTAATTGCGATTTTTTAGAGTCAGCTGCAAAATTCATTACTCGCGACAATTTGGAAAGTGCATCTAAAAGTGGATTCGGTTTAGTCTCAGTTTCTGTGGTAATAGGTCCGATTAACTCTGTTCCCTGATTAATGATATAACTTGCTTGCTCAGTGACTTCCATTTCAGTAAATTCACTAACCCAGCCCGATTTTTTTATTGCATCATAAGTTGCCGTAAATGCCGGCTCAATTAAACTGTAATTTTCAGCGATTAAAGATTGTATTTCTGGTGTGGCGTCATTAAGTGACGCTAAAGATTTATATACCTGAATTAATGCTTTAACATGCTTAGGAGCTGCTTTTGTTTTGGCCCAGAAGGTAGAGTTATCTGTATTTTCCCAAATTTTTAATGCTTCCTCAGCATGATATAAAGCATTAATGACTTTTTTAATTGCAGCAATTTGTCCTGGATCATCTGCAAAATCAATAAAGGGTTCACCTTCTTTCCTAGGTTTTAATTTGTCAGTCAGGCACTTTTCTAATTGACTTTGCAAGGATTGGAGTAATGAGTTTCTGGCTGTATTAATTTTCTGTGACAATGTTAAAGCTATAGGAGGTGAATCAACCGGATTATTTGAATCGACTCCTGGTTTTGTATTAACAACTTCAGCCGAAGTGCCTATTTCGTCTGTTTTGGGCATTTTTTTGTCTCCCGCTCTGATAATATAATTATAGACTGGAGTGCAACAACAAGATCGATTTTTTATCAATTAAGGTTAAATACAAACACATCTCACTTCATTTAAGTGAATATTGATGTTTAAATAATTCATGAAATCGTAGCGCTCATAAGAATTAAGCTACCGGAATAATAAATTTATTAGAAAAAGCGGCACTTACCCGATGTGTAGAACAATGTGTACACATTGAATGCAATCACAAACCTATCTTAAGACACCCTTTGATTTTAAAAAAAATTTGATCCATAGTTTACTATCGAATAAAAGGAGTAGAACAAGGATTAATTAAATGAGTGACTTCCAAATCGAAGAATCTTTTCCAACCCTTATTACCCCCAAAAAACACTCAAAATTTAATGACGTTATTGAGGAACTTCAAGCCAATAAACCGAAGATAGAACAATTACTTCTTAAAAATGGTGCATTACTTTTTCGGGGCTTCCCAGTCAATACTCCGGAACAGTTTTCACATTTTATAGAAACACTCAAACTGGGTAATTTTGTAAATTACCAGTTGGGGGACAGCCCTCGTGATAAGGTAATAAATAAAGTCTACACCTCTACAGAAACTCCGGCAGCAATCCATCTCCCACTGCATCAGGAGCTTTCTTATATTAAAAAGTTCCCTCGACATATTTATTTTTTTTGTCAAATTGCGCCAAAACATCAGGGGGAGACCATTATTGCTGATGCACGAGAGGTTTATAAGTCTCTTAAACCAGAATTTATACAGTGTTTTCAGGAAAAGGGCTTAACCTATGTGTCACATTACTATTACAAAGACAAATTATTGAGAACCCTGAATCGATTTGCTCGTTCACACAAATCATGGATGGAAGTTTTTGAGACGCATGATAAAGCTGAGGTTGAAGACATCTGTCGAAATAATGAGGTTTCTTTCCGTTGGTTACGTTCCGACTGGATTGAGTTAAAACAAAAGAGACCAGCAGTGATGGATCATCCCATCACTCATGAAACGGTATGGTTCAATCAGGCTCATCTTTTTGATTTCAATCCCAGATTACTCGGTTTGCTGAATTATATTGGAGCGAAAATTCTTTATTGTCGCCCCTCAACATCACTACATGAAATACGATTTGGCGATGACAGCCCTATTCCTCGTCATTATCTTTATCATATTCTCGATGTATTAGATAAAAAAACCGTTGCCTATCCCTGGCAAAATGGTGATGTAATGGTATTGGATAATATTCTCGCAATGCATGGCAGAGCACCGTTTAAAGGAAAGCGCCGAATATTAACCGCCCTGACCATTTAGCGTAGAATTATACTTTAACCTGTGTCATGAACTGAATAATGTCCTGACCCAGACTTTCAAGAAAGGGGGCGCTAAGATTGCCTGAAATAATCAGAAGCGCTTTATTCTCTTTATTTCGTTCGAACCAAATATTTAAAATATTTTTATCGACCATTCGATCACCTTGATGTGATTTTACTGGTTCCAAATCTAAAGCAAATATTTTTTTATCGTTCTGATTTGAAATAAAATTATTCATAATATTAACATTAATAAAAAAACAATTCGTTTTGCTTGCAGTGAAGACTCTGAAGAACATTCTCAATACTCGATAATCCAACTGATACTTTGAGAAAAATCGCGTATAAATCCTCGATAAACCACTGGTTAATGCATTGCTGATCTTATTATTTTTCCAACCTTTCTTTAATAAACATCCCAATTTAACTATGATTGGGCACGATTGATGTGGCGATGTATCAGTAATTGATTGTTGGACTGCCCGTGATAACGCAAGAAAATCTGATGAATGATCCAAATTGATCTTGAGAATATCTGAACGGACGAAAAGACCTATTGCCCTATCGTACTCTTCATTATCACGTGTGGATTTAACAAGATTAATTGATATCAGTTGCTTCTTGTTTTTTAATATATAAGGTTTTACGCAAATCGAAGCGGCCGCAGTCAAACTATCCGTCAGACATAATCGATGTTGAGAGCAGAATGTTTCCAGTTGTTCAATCAGTGCGTCCGATATATCAAACTGACAGGTATTTACAGAGCCACCTTTTTTAATGATATGTTCTTTAGGAAAATATAAGTACGGTATATCGTTCAGATACTGTTCCCAAAAGTCCATATTTTTTTTCATTTCATTTTGGGTTCTGTGAATATCCTTCACTACATAATCTTTGAACTGACTTCTATCAGAATAAATGGGTATCTCTTTATTGTGCAACGAAGCCAGATAAAAATTTGACATGTTACTAAAAAATATTCCGGGAGATACTTCGTCACTGATCAAATGCGAAAGTGCTATCTGCAGTTCGAATCGTTCATCGCCCAGTCGAAATAATCGAAGCCTGAATAAATGATTGTTTTTTTTCCAGGAACAATGCTGCAATACATCCAGAGAATGAATCAAGGCATCTTCTTGTTGCTCGGAAGACAAATCCTGGATATCGATTTCCTCTATTTTAGGAGGGGGCAATTGTTGTCCTTGTTGAATTGGAGCAAAACGGTGAATACGATAACCAAGAATTGGATCATGTTTACATACACAACCTAAAGCGGCATTCAGACAGTTTATATCGAGTGCACCTCGAAATCGTTTTCTATCGATAATGTTGAGTATTTTGGCTTTAGGATAAAATGCTCTCATTAACCAAAATAAAAACTGTAATTCACTTAAAGGAATGACGTGATAATCCGATGAGACATGAGCGCTATTCTCATCTGGATCAGAAATAGGATGTGCTTTTTCAAGCCATTTAGCTAATTCAACAACGGTTGGAAAACTGTAGATATCCTTTAATCGAATATCCTTTTTTAAACTGGATCTTATCTTGGTAAGAATACGTGCAGCAGCCAGTGAATTCCCGCCCAAATCAAAGAAATTCTGTTCAATACCAATATTTGTTACATTAAGCGCCTGCTCCCATATCGTTTTAAGAGTGTATTCTAACTCGGTACCAGTAAACACGTTCTGATGAGTGATCATTGAGTTTATTTCAGGGAGTTTTTGACGTTCAATTTTACCATTGGAAGATAATGGAAGAGCCGATAAAATCTCAAAGAAGGAAGGAACCATGTATTCAGGAAGATGCTCGTGCAAATAAAGTCGTAACCTGTTCTGATTTAATTCGATTGAATTTTGCGGAACACAATAAGCTATCAATTGCTTTTCTGATGTTGGCGTATTGTCTCGTTTTTTTGCAATAACAGCTACTTCTTTCATGCCCGGATAAGTCATCAAGCACGCTTCAATTTCCTCTGTTTGAATTCTAAAACCTCGAATTTTAACTTGATTGTCTTTACGCTCTACAAATTCAATAGTTCCATCGGGTAAAAAGTGACAATAGTCCCCTGTTTTATACAAGCGATCAGAACTATTATCACTAAAGGGATCTTTGATAAAATTTTTTTCAGTGCTCTCTTTACGATTTAAATACCCTTTTGCAACACCTTTTCCACCAATATACAGCTCCGCTATTTCACCTGGTGGTACAGGATTCAGATGATCATCAAGAATATACAGTTGAGTGTTCAAAGCCGGCCTGCCGATAGGTATTTTATCTTTAAACTGATCGATATTATTTATGTCAACTTTAAGCCATGATGTCGCAACAGTTGCCTCTGTTGGTCCATATTCACAAAACATGATTTGTTCAGGAAATTGTTGCAACCAATCTTCGAGATCTTTAACAAAAAGTGAGTCGCCACCAAATACAATATACCTTAAGTACAGGCATTTTTTTTCATTTAATACAGCCTCTTTTAAATTTCTAAAATGACCTGGAGTCGATTTCATTATGGTCACACGATGCTGCGCTAAATGAGCCATATATAAATACGGATCTTTTTTGGTTTCAGTAGGACAGATTACTATTTGCGCCCCTTGCATCATGGGAAAAAGAGTATTGGCTACGGCAAAATCAAATGAAATAGAAGAAGAAAAATCAAAAATATCTTCATGATGTACTGCCAATGCCTTACTGAACCAATGAATAAAGTACAAAACATTATTGTGTGTAATCATGACACCTTTAGGAACTCCAGTTGATCCAGAGGTGTAAATGATATAAGCCAAGTCATCGGGTTGATTCACATGAACCGGATTATTTATTGAATAATTACTTAGTTCGGAACGCTGTTTATCAAAACACCATAGATGCGCATTAATACCTTCAAACAATTTTTTCTCACTAGATTGTGTCAGTATCACATCAGCCTTGGTATCTTCCAAAATAAATCTGATGCGAGAAACGGGGTTGTCAGGATCCAACGGAACGTAGGTACTTCCTGCTTTTAGTATTGCCAATATACTGATGAGCAAATCAAAGGAGGGTTTCATGCACAGGACGATCACTGATTTTTTATTGCCACACAGCTGACGAAGGTGATGGGCGAGTTGATTTGCACTTGCATTCAACTCAGAATAAGTCAGTTGTTCTTTATTAAATATAAGTGCAGTATGATTTGGGTTATTGGTTACCTGTTCTTCGAATAATGCGGGCAAAATATGATGGTGGGGAACGTTAGATTCTGTTTTAATTAATTCGTGATAACTATTTTGCAGTTCTTCCATATCAATGCTCACAATCCTTGTAAGTATATAATTTAGTCTAGATCACATTATTATTTTTTGCATATTGTTTGCATTATGAGACTCACAACAATCACTGATTGCATTTTTTCCTGGGAAGCCAAACACTTTATATGCGGGGCCTGGTTCATCTATTCATTCTTGACACGAAGGCATTAAAAAATAAATGATATTTATTTCAAGTACTTATTCATCCAATCGTTATATCTTTGCAGTCGGTCTATCAGATAACTGGGAACAGATAAAGAATGATATTCATTAGGATAAATTACTAATTGGGTAGGAACATTTAATGATTTTAATGCCTGATATAATTGTTCTGACCCCTCACAAGGTACGTTAAAATCAAGCTGAGCGCACATAAACAAGGTAGCTGTTTTAATGCGATACGACTGCATAAACGGATAACTTAACTTCAAATATAAATCCGGATGCTCCCATGGCTTTCCTAATTCCAATTCGTATTCCAAAGTATATTGGTCAACCCCATAACCCGATAAAATATTTGCAGTTCCTGCACCAGAAAGTGCCGCTTTAAAACGAGTATCACTGGCTATAACATAATCGGTGAGCATTCCACCATAACTCCAACCACCAACCGCCAATCGTGCCGGATCAGCAACTCCTATAGAAACGACATAATCAACTGCTGCCAAAACATCCTTAACATCAAGATTCCCCCAATCAGCATATATAGCTCTGGCAAAATCAAATCCTCTACCCGAACTTCCACGTGGATTCGGTGCAATAACTGCATAGCCATTTGCTGCAAACCATTGAAACTCAAAATTGAACTCATGACTAAATTGATAAACAGGACCTCCATGAAGATTTAAAAGTGCTGGAAAAGCTTTACCTTGTTGATACTGAATGGGTTTCACTAATAATCCCTCGATGAGTACGCCATCAAAACTCTTGAATTGGATGTCCTCTGCAGGTTGGAATGTCACTTCACTCAATAGTTTGTTATTTTGCTGAGTTAAAGGAGTCAGGCTTGGACCGACCAGAAACAACTCCGCGGGATGTACATCATCTGTACTTAACACAATCACTTTATCTTGACCTAATGCAAAATCCATATCAGTACGTAGACCTTGTGTTATTTTGGTTACTTGTCCCGTTGTACTGTCTATTTTATTCAAATAAGTAGTTCTACTCTCTTCTATTAAGGCATAAATACTTAATCCATCCGGTGACCATTTAGGTTTATAAAACCATTTATCCATCGGTGCAACAACCGATTCACTCCCATCAGCGACACGAACAACAGCCAGTTGAGTTGGTGAGTAATAAACCCATTTATCTTCTTTACTGCGTAGGTAAGCAATTTTCGTGCTGTCAGGACTCCATGACAAATTTGACTCCAAATCAGGATCCATATCATTACCCAAGTAATGAGTCAGTTGTCGTTCTTTTGCATGGGAAGTGGGTTCAATAATGTAAATATCATAATTAAGATGCCTGTCAGCATCTTTTCCTCGTTTAGTCACGTAAGCGATGTATTTACCGTCTGGTGACCATGATGGCAAGTATTCATCATGTTCTCCAGAAGTAAGCTGTGTTGTAGTTCCCGTTGCAACATTAATTACATATAAATGATCATAAACATCTGTAAGATAACCACTGCCATCGGCTTTAAATTGAAATCGGTCAATTACAATCGGTTTATCAACTAACTCATCATCGGAACTTTCTGTTTCATTACCAACGAAAGCAATGCTCTTGGAATCGGGTGACCAGATAAAATCATTAATTTCACCCTGAGTATGAGTTAATTGATGACCCTTTCCTCCTTTTGCAGGCATTAACCAAATTTGGCTGGTCTCTTGCTCCCCTTCATCCGAAAGATAGGCCAGCCAGGTACCATCCGGACTCCATTTCGGATGAGAATTTGAGTACTCGCGAGACACAGTAAGTTGTTGCGTGTATTTTCCATCAATGGATACTCGCCATATGTTGCTGTATGATGAATCAGTTTCTGCGTTTAATTGATTGACGCTATAGGCCACCCACTTTCCATCAGGTGATATATCCGGTTCGCTTACATCAGCAATACGATACAGATCATTGAGTTCTGGCACCCTTTTTTCAGTCCATCCATTTTCATAAATTAAAAAACAAAAAACGATACTTAAAAAAGTATGCTTCATTTCAACAATTCCCTGTAGTACATCATCAATAAAAAAGTACGCACTTTGATATAAAAAAGTATAGGATAATATTGAATTTTTCACCGTGCATGGTAAAAAAGACCCATCTTACCTCCGTTCCAAAGCAGGTCAGATGAACATTTTTTGTTAAATACCATGAACCTGAACAATGAATAACGATATACAAATTACAATTCTGGCAGCAATAACTTTAGGGAATATAGAGGTAAAATTTAAATGTAATTCGTCTATACTTTTTATATGGGTTTCATTAAAAAGGAATCTTATCGCCTTGTATTTTATGTCCGTTGTATATGAGGTCTACTGTCAATTAAAGGTATTTATGAAGATATTTGGATGAATTAACCTGGTATACCCCTCCACATAACCAATACAAACAAGGTACTATGATTCGAAGCGGGAGTAATGAGAAATGCCAAATGATCCAAGCAATTCTGATTTATTTAAGTCGCGATCCTCTAATCAACCCATTGTGACAATTCAAGCAACACTCGATAAAGAACTTCGAACAGAAATGATAAAAGAACCTCCTGATATGAACATCATTAATCGCCTGATTGATGCAGGAGCAAATATTAATTGTGTATCCAATCACGGTATTTCTCTTTTAATGGTTGTAATTGCTGCAAATAATAACGCCCTATTTGATAAGTTAATGGCTAAAGGCGTTAATGTTAATCCTGTTGATAATAAAGGATTCAATGCATTAATTGCTGCTGCAGCCATAGGGAATGAACACATGGTCAAAGAGCTTCTGAACGCAGGAGCGGATCCACTGCATAAAAATCAAGCCCAACTACGTATGCCTCCGATACAAAGCTTGAGTCCATCGGAATGGGCAAGTTCAAGAAAGCATACACACATTGTGGGCATTTTAAAGACCGCCGAGACAGCGGCATTAGAAAAAAATGAGCCGAATCATTCTCTTCTACCCCAAGGACTAGTGCAACCCAAATCAGTAGCTAAAACAGCAGCTCAGGCTGCATTAGATAAAAATGAACCGAGACATTCTCTTCTGCCCCAGGGATTAGTGCAGCCCAAGCCAGTAGCTAAAACAGCAGCTCAGGCTGCATTAGATAAAAATGAACCGAGACATTCTCTTCTGCCCCAGGGATTAGTGCAGCCCAAGCCAGTAGCTACAACATCAGAACACCCCTTAAACAAAGGGAGTCAACAAGTTGAAAATTCTTTGAAAGATGTAGTGAGCAATGTATCACCTAATGTTTCTCCTACTAACCAAACACCCATAACGCGTTCTACTCCCCAAATAAATCCAGAATTAGAATTATCCTTGGCAATTATGTTAAATAAAGACCTAAATGAAATTAAAAGAATAATTCAACAAGGTTCTGTAGATGTCAAGAAGCTAAACTCTAAAGTTCAAAGTTATCTGGTCGAGGCGGTACAACATAATCGCCTCGATGTCGTTAACTATCTTCTTGGTAAAAGAGTTAATTTAGAACAGGAACATAACGTGTACTTACCCGGACGTCCCGCTATACCTTTACCAAATCAACCCAAAACTACCGCCCTGATTGAAGCAGCACGTCTTATCGGCACAACAAAACATTTAGATGAGCTAAAAACAGCCTGCACCATCATTAATACCCTTATCGATCATGGAGCAAATATCTATAAACAGGACACAACAAACAAAAACATGATGGATTACTTGCTTCCCATTGTGGAGTCTCATCCACATAAAACATTTTTGATAGAGCATTTGCAACAAAAGATTCCAAAATTGTCTACCCTACATCAAGAAAAAGTAACATTAAAAGCTGAAACTGCATTAGAGTCACCTTTATTAGAAGAATTTAATAATAAAATGAATTTGTTTATGGACAAAATTAACGATCTTATATCTCGACGAGACAAACTTAAACCTGACTCAAAAGACTACACATTATTAAAAGAAGCTCTAAACAGTGCTAATACGCTTTACTATAAATTGAATAAAGAAAAAGACACCTATCTGAAACAAATAACCCCAGAAAGCTATGAACATTTTGAAAAGAACTGTAAAGAACATATTAATACCGCGCGAACAGTTCTTGACAAACATAGAGGATGGTCTGAATTTTTAGTGAATTTAGCAATTGGGATCACCACTTTGGGTGTTGGGTTGCTTATAAAAGGAGCAGTAAATCTCGCAAATAATAAAAGTTTTTTAGCCGTTCACCAAACGGATTCTTCCAAAAAACTGGACGACATCGAAAACAGTATCCAGAATGCAAATCCTCGACCAGGAAGAAGCTAATTAATGAACTATTAGAACGAACTATTGATTTAACATGGTGTAAAATGATTCAAAGTTACATTGTAGTTCATTAAAACACTGCTTTTTTTCAAGCATCAACTTTAATTGATTTGGCACAGGAATTTTGATGTTCAGTAAAGGCTCGATCAATTCATCAAACTTGACTGGATGAGCAGTT
Organism: Legionella quateirensis; assembly: GCF_001467955.1. Lineage (GTDB taxonomy): Bacteria > Pseudomonadota > Gammaproteobacteria > Legionellales > Legionellaceae > Legionella > Legionella quateirensis. The sequence goes on from NZ_LNYR01000012.1 coordinate 403,179, forward strand.
CCTGCAAGTACCCAGATTTTAGATGAATCAACTGCATTCAATCGATGATAAGATGTGGCTGTGTGAGGACAAAGAATATAATGATACCGGGTATAACAGTCCATAATTGCCTCTATAATGTCATGATCTAACACGGATTCAACATTGAGGTTCTGTTTAAATTGCTCAAAGTCTCCAAATAAATCGATTAAACGCTCTAAATTACTTGGATCGCCAACATCCATTGCATTTGCCAAAGTTTTTATACTCTGTTTCGGCTTATATGTGCCGGTAATCAAGTAATCACTTAACACTCTATTCGCATTATTGGCGATTAATATTTCATCTATTGGAAAACCGAGAACCTTGGCCCAATAACAGGCAGTAACATTTCCCAAATTACCGCTTGGCACAATAAAATTGGCAGGCTTTTGATGACGTTTTTCCAACAGGATACTGGAATACGCATAATACACCATTTGCGGTAACAATCTGGCTATATTGATGCTGTTTGCTGTAGTCAATTGACCTTGATGTTTTGATCTTAAACAGGCCATCTTAACTAGCTGCTGACATTGATCAAATGTACCGTGAACTGCCAGAGCATGAATATTATCTCCCCAACAGGTAATTTGAGCCTGCTGCCTTAAACTTATTTTTTCTTTTGGAAATAAAATATAGCCCTCGATTCCCGCTCTACCATGTAAGGCGCTTGCTACTGCACTACCGGTATCCCCGGATGTAGCAACCAGCACTTTTTTCGGCTTATCTTGAGACAAATACTGCAAACATTGAGCAAAAAATCGTGCTCCAAAGTCTTTAAAGGAAAGAGTAGGACCATGGAATAATTCGAGCACATATTGAGTGTCTGTTAATGCCTTAAGTGGCAAAGGAAATGAAAAAACATCCTGACAAAATTCATGGTCTATTTTAAGTACACTGTTTGCAAAAAAAGGGCTCAAGAGATGTGATGAAAAATAAATTAAATCTGAATAATCATAAAACTCTTCTACTGATATTTTAGGAAATTGTTCGGGTACATATAACCCTCCGTCCCGAGCTAATCCACATAAAATGGCCTCGTCAATTGTTGCATGTTCCTTTTTTCGGGTACTGCGCATATTATTCTTCATCTACTACTCTAGCCCCAGTTTTAGCTATGGATGTGATAACAGAATCACATTGAATCCCATTCGTTTTAAATTTCCATACCATTCCATCCGCCACTTTTCGAGCAATTTGTTCGGTTTTAGCAAAGGCAAAAAGTGTTGGTCCAGAGCCTGAAATAGAACAGGCCAATGCTCCATATTGGTACGCCACTGATTTAACATCATAATAAAAAGGAATCAAATGAGCTCGCATCGGTTCAATTAACTCATCAACCAAGGACAATTCCAATCGTTCATAATTTTCTTCGTATAAAGCGCTAATAAACGATGCCATGCGCGCATTTTGTTTTGTAAATAAAGATAAACTGATTGACTCGTGTAAGACTGCTCTGGAATCACGGGTTTCTAATTGGATGTGTGGATGAATGAACACGGCATGCAGGGGTAATAGTGGTAAATTTATTGATCGCAGGGGATCAGTAGATTCAATCAAGGTCATCCCGCCATAAAGACAAGGTATCACATTATCAGCATGTTTGGATCCACAGGCCGTATGCTCTCCTAATAATGCAAACTCAACCAATTGTTCAATCGGCAAAGGCTTGATTAAGAAACGATTTAAGGCTATCAATGCTGCTACACTGCTTGCAGCAGACCCACCTAAACCAGAGCTTAATGGAATTCCTTTCTTTATATGGATTTTAAAACCTTGTTCCATTTTTAAAAATTCCAGCATGGCATTCAAAGCTACTGTTGCTGTATTTTTATTTACTGTAAAAGGAATATGTTCTATACCGGTGATCGATTCAATTTCAAGACCAGGTTCTTTTGATTTTTTTAATGTAATTTCATCACCCAATCCATCTACTGCAAATCCAAGGACATCAAATCCTACAATCACATTTGCACAAGTTGCAGGGGCAAAAACTGTTACAGTATTTAGTTGATTTATCATAGCATTGACGCCAGTTTTAACAAATCTGCAAAAACTCCAGCTGCAGTTACATATTTACCTGCCCCTGGTCCTTGAATGATCAAAGGTTGCTTATTGTATCTTCGACTTTGGATTAGCAGAATATTATCTGTTCCGGTTGTATTTGCAAAGGGATGTGATGCAGGATATGCATTTAATTGAATACTTATTTTTCCGTGTTCAATTATGCCAACATAAGCAAGAGCCGCATTATTTTTTAACAGTCTTTTAATCTTGTCTTCAATTGTTTTTTGATGATGCACCAAATTCTTTAAAAAATCGGGTATTGATACGTTTTTTAATGCATTGGGAACCATATCCAATAATTTTACATCCTCAAGGACTAAATCATAGCCCAATTCTCTTGCCAGACAGACAAATTTTCGGGCAACATCAAGACCATTTAAATCTTCTCTAGGATCGGGTTCTGTGTATCCCAACTCATAAGCTTGAATCACACTGTCAGCGAAAGACAATCCTTTGGCGCACTGATGAAATATAAATGATAAAGTTCCAGATACAATACCTTCGATGCGCTTGATGCTGTCACCTGTTGCGAGCAAATCCTGAATGGTTTTTAATATGGGTAAGCCGGCACACACTGTAGTTTCATATAAATAGTGTCGATTATTCGATTTAATGACATCTTTTAACTGCTTATAGTTCTGTAAATCCGAGGAATTTGCTTTTTTATTTGGGGTCACAACATGACAACCAAATTCAATAAATCGCGGATATTGACTCGCTATCTCTGCTGATGAAGTACAATCAACGATTACCGCATGGGGAATTTCCGGGCTGGCAATGTGAGTCACAAATTCGATTAAATTTTTGGGTACCGAGTTTGATTTTAATTGCTCCTCCCAATCTTTTAAGTCTATGGATTGCTCATGAATTATCATATTTTGGGAATTCATTAAACCTCTGACTTTCAAATCAACATTTATTTCTCTTTTTAATCGCGCTCTGTTTTTTTTAATCTGGCTTAACAATGCTGCTCCAACTCCACCAGGTCCGATTAAGCCAATCGATAAAGTTTTACTCGATAAATAGAAACCGCCGTGCAACACACGCAACGCTTTCTGGGTTTGTTCCGTTTTAATTACCGCTGATATATTTCGTTCAGACGAACCCTGTGCAATCGCAAGAACATTTATATTGGCTTTCGATAACATTTCAAAATATTTAGCTGCTACTCCAGGAGTACCTGACATCTGATCCCCAACAGCTGACACAACAGAACAATGTTCAATCAAATCAACGCTTTGGACTACTCCATGAGCTAATTCAAATATAAATTCATATTGAATGAGTTTAACAGCGTGACTTCCATGCGCTCCGTTCACAACGATGCTGATTGAATGCTCAGAACTTGCCTGACTGATAAGGATTACTGAAATATTGCCTTTTGCCAAAGATTGAAATAAGCGTCCCGCTACGCCACACAACCCGGCTAACCCAGTTCCCTCTATATTGATAAGTGCCAAATCAGATATCGAACTCAATCCTTTAATAAGATATTCAGAACACTCTGAAGAGGAACTGATTATCGTTCCAGGACTGTTTAATTTAAAAAAATTTTTAATATGAATAGGTATATTGGCTTCAATTGCGGGTTGAACAGATTGAGGATGAAGTACTGTAGCGCCAAAATAGGCTAATTCAGAGGCTTCCTGATAACTTAAATCAGGAATAGCAAATGCGGATTTGACCCATTTGGGATCCGCAGTAAAAATTCCATCAATATCCGTCCATTTATACAATCGTTCAGCCATCACCAGTCTGGCAATAATCGCCGCGCTAAAATCCGTACCATTGAAACCTAACAAAGCTCGCAATCCTTGATGTGTTCGAGCGACAAATCCTGGCATTACTACAATGGGTGCATCAACTCCTTTCATCAATCGATGCAGTCTCTTTTTAGTTTCTACCCAATCAATATTAATAAGCCCTTCATGAAAATCAACTGTGATGATTTGGCCTAAATCAATCCATGGCGCAGCCAACATAGCGGCAATTATTTTACTTGACCAGTATTCTCCATAACCCAATAGCCAGTTTTTTTGTTCTTCCGAATAAGCACCCAAAAGGGATACACTGTGTAGTAAAGACACAATATCCTCTTTGTCTTTCAGCAATAAAATCTGAATCTGCGCGTCGTCAGTTATTTTATTGTTTAGCGATTGATGAAAGGTGATCAATTGATGCAATTTGGTAAGATAATTTTTACCAGTAGCGGCTAATCTAAGACACTCTAATAAAACGTCCGTAGTACCTTTGGATGCAGAAACCACTAATATGCAAGGCGTAGAAGTGATTATTTGGTCAACCTTAAGATAATCCTCTGCTGAACGTAAGCAACTTCCACCAAGTTTATTTACAACAGTCATAATAAAACTCTTGGTTCTGATTCTGTTTATTAAAGTTTAGCTTAGTTATTTAATTAAACACTTCCGAATTCAGGTCATAATGTTAAAAGTGAAGGAACTCAAGATCCTGGCACCAAGCCCTGTTCAGCCATAGTAGCCTGTATTAGCGAAGCGTAATACAGGATCGAAGTGGTAACACACCCCATTGCTTCCCGTATTACGCTTCGCTAATACGGGCTACAAAAGGGTCAATCTACAATAAATAATCCTTAACCTAATGGCAGTCTATTATGCGAGAAATACTCTATTTTTTACTCTTTTCTGCCATAGTAGCCTGTATTAGCGAAGCGTAATACAGGATCGAAGTGGTAACACACCCCATTGCTTCCCGTATTACGCTT
>NZ_LNYR01000012.1:408132-418553 GCF_001467955.1 Legionella quateirensis
AAACCTAATGGCAGTCTATTATGCGAGAAATACTCTATTTTTTACTATTTCCTGCCATAGTAGCCTGTATTAGCGAAGCGTAATACAGGATCGAAGTGGTAACACACCCCATTGCTTCCCGTATTACGCTTCGCTAATACGGGCTACAAAAGGGTCAATCTACAATAAATAATCCTTAACCTAATGGCAGTCTATTATGCGAGAAATACTCTATTATTTACTATTTTCTGCCATAGTAGCCTGTATTAGCGAAGCGTAGTACAGGATCGAAGTGGTAGCACACTCTATTGCTTCCCGTATTACGCTGCGCTAATACGGGCTACAAAATGGTTAATCTACAATAAAGAATCCTTAACTTAATAGCGATCTATTATGCAAAAAATACTTTAATTTTTACGATTTGCAGTTATCTTGAATTTCACAGTCACTTCATCTTTAATTTCATCAGTACTGGCCCATTCACCTTGACCAACACCAAAAGTGCTTCGCTTAATAGTTGTACTGCCATTCACTAAGGCATGGTTTTTCGGTGATTCTTCCGCAGTAAAAGTTAATGTAACTGGCGCTGACTTATCCCTAATTGTCAGAATTCCATCTGCTTCATAGGTTTTATCACTAATCTTGTTGAATTTAGTTGCTTTAAACTCCGCCTTTGGGAACGCTTTCACATCAAACCAGTCAGGAGCAGTTAATGTTGCGGTAATATCAGCATATGAAGCAGTGATTGAAGTCATATCAATAACGATATGAATTGAGCTTGCTTTATAATTATCAGGATCAACGAAAATCTCACCGGTAAATTTTTTAAATGAGCCAGTCACTGGAGCATTATTTTGAGTACCAGTAAAAGTCAGCTCACTTTCTGCCGGGATTATGTCCCATTGAGGAGGAGTTGCAGCCTTAACAGTAAACGAAAGACAAACAAATAATAGTCCTAAAAATCTATATAAACCTGATTTCATGGCAACATTCTCCTTAATATATCATCCTTGTTTATAAAATGGTGTTTTAAAGCTGCGGCAGTATGCAGCATTATCGCACCAATAAGAACATACCCTAACCATTCGTGTATCCATTCAAACAATACTCTGTTGTGTTCGTCAGGTGCTACGAGATTTGGTAAAGTAAACAGACCAAAAAATGATGCGGGTAATCCGGCTGATGAAGTGATTAGCCATCCGCTGACTGGCATGGCGAACATAAAACAATAAAATGCCCAATGCATGCTTCGTGCGGCTATTTTTTCCAATAGCGGTAATGCCAACTCCGGCATTTGATTGCTCAAACGCCATATCAATCTGATTATTGCCAGGAACAGTACCAGAAAGCCATATTCCTTATGCCATCCATAGAGCTTCAGTTTTTCCAGACTGATTGGAAGATTGACCATATACAACCCCAAAATCAATAATCCAATAATCAGAATTGCAATAATCCAGTGCAATGAGATCGCAACCACTCCAAAACCTGAACTGCTGTTTTTAATGTGCATAACATTCCCTTATTTTTTATCCTGATATGCCTCAACTCCTATTTGCAAGGTGACTTCATCACCCAGATCAGGCAGTAAGGTGTTTATACCAAAATCAGAACGTTTTATAGTCCCCGTTGCAGTAAACCCTACTGTATTTTTATTATTAATCGGATTCACACCGACTTTATTAAGTGTCACATCAAGAGTTAGTGGTTTGCTTACTCCATGTAAAGTCAATGTACCCTCTACTTTTGCTGTTTTATCACTTAATACATCTACTTTATTACTTACAAAGGTTGCTTTGGGAAATTGCGCAACATCGAAGAATAATTTCCCTTTCAAGTGTTTGTCTAATTCAGGAATTCCAGTAACAACATCAGCCACATTGACGGTAACATTAACCTTGCTTTGATCCGGATGATCCTTATCAAGAACAAGTTCCCCACTAGCATACCATTTGCCCGCTTGAGTAGAAAAACCCAAATGTTTGATAGTCCATAATATATACGTGTGTTGATTATCTAAAGTAAAGGCTTCTGGAGCTGAATACGCTACGTTAAAGCATGCCCATATAGACAGGATAGAAAGGATTAAAGAAGACAAATATCGTTTCATTTGGAATTCCTTATGAATTATTAACATAATATTGAATGTGATTTATTTTCCAGCCTCAAGAGAGCCGCCAACGATTTTTTCACATAATCCTTTTGGCATAAGTAAAAACGCGTCTTTTTGGTTGTCTTTGGTTGCTGACCCAGCACAGGATGCTGTAGCTGTCGCGCAATCATTCATACCGGTCTTGACAATTCCGTAGCATTTTTCAGTAGCTGGAGCCGTATCTGTAGTATCTGCCGAAGCACTATTTGCTGAGACCAGAACAAAAAATGCTGCCATGGCTGTATGAATAATTTTATCTAACTGTGTCATCCCTAACCTCCTGATTAATTTAATAATGCCTCTTTGTAACTGAATCAAAAAATCATTACAAACTTATAATGTTAATACGTTATAGAATCGCGCTTAAATAGTCAAAAGCTTTTCTGGCATATTCCAATGGTGGTGCTTTCACAGGATCTTGCTCTGCCTCAACTATCATCCATCCCTCATAATGAATACTATTCAATGCTCTCAATATTGGGGCGAAATCAATAGCTCCATCTCCTGGAACCGTAAATACCCCAGCCCTGACCGCATCCATAAAAGCCAATTGTTCTTGTTCAGTTTGTTTTAAAACTTCTGGTCGTATGTCCTTAAGATGCACATAACGAATCCTGTCTCCATATTTTTCGATTAAATTTAATGGATCAATACCCGCGAATACTGCATGACCGGTATCCAGCAAAAGAGAAAGCAATTGAGGACTGGTATTCTGCATCAGGTGATCTATCTCATGTTCATTATAAATACCGGTTCCTGCATGATAATGATAGACAATTTTCATATTAAAATCATAGGCTATTCTACCTAATGCATGAAGTCCATTAATTAAATGCTCCCACTGCTCCTGACTGAACTCAGGTTTATAAGGACTCATAATTGCTAATGGTGTTCCCTGTATAGCATGACCGCATTCACACACATTGATATAAGTAGCACCCATGGCACGCATGAAACTCAGATGATCCAAAAATCGAGATAAGGTACTTTGGTATTGATTGGGATCAGTAAAAAAGGTACTGAACCATGCGCTCGATAACTGAAGTCCTTGCCCTGCTAAAGCATTTTTTAACACCTTGACGTCTCGAGGATATTTATTTCCCAATTCGGTACCAACATAGCCAGCCAAAGACATTTCCCTGATACACTGCTCGAAGCTGATGTCTTTACCTAAATTGGGGTCGTCGTCATTGCACCAGTTAATTGGAGCGATGCCTAATTTAATATTCATAATGTATTCCTTAACGATAAAGGTCTGCTTTCTTATTATGGACTGTTGACAATTGCTCAATACCCCCTAATTGGCGCGGTTTGTCCCTGAGAATTCCTCACTTTTTAAAATTGCATTTTAATTAATCTTAATTTGCAATTTTTATAAGATCGTCATCCTCGCGAAGGCGGGGATCCATCCTAAATTTAGCACCATGCAACATTGGTGCATGGATCCCCGCCTTCGCGAGGATGACGTATAAAAAGAGAGGAACTCTCAGGGTTTGTCCCCGCCATACAGTAGATCTCTGGATACCGCAGACAAGCCGCGGTACGCGGACGGTTACTGATAAAGAACGCAATGAATTGTCAACATCCTCTAGTAGTCATTTATTTCAAAGTCTGTTTATCTACCCGCTATCTAATATCCACCTGACGTAACCTCTGAAAACAGGTAGCATCAGATTGAAGTCCCGATTCCCTCCATTAACATTAGTAGGGTCTTACGAGATCGAGCTGCTCATTCATTTGATGATGAGCTTTAGTTACGGCATCAGAACTGGATACTTCCGCTACTCCAACTCTCCACCAGGTTTGATAACCCTGACTCATAGTCTTTGGTAACACCGGTAAAACAATAACGGTAGCGACAGGTTCTTCTTTTGCTTTTATTAGGGCCTCGCCAAACTGCTGATAAGTATCTGCAAAATAAGTTTTAGCACCTAATCCGGCAGCATATTGACAAAAATCGATAGGCAAATATTGACCTGTTAAACTGTTTGTCTCTGTGTTTCTGTAACGAAATTCATTACCAAAGCCATTACTGCCATTGCCTTCCTGTAAATTCCTGATGCACTGAAATCCATGATTATCAAAAATAATAATCGTAATTTTCTTTTGCTCCTGAATACAGGTTAATAATTCAGAGTGCATCATAATAAAACTGCCGTCACCTACTAATACATAAACCTCACCGGGCGTGTTTTCTTTTGTTAATGAAACACCTAGACCCGCCGCAACTTCATAACCCATACAGGAATAAGCATATTCCAAATGATAATCTTTAGGTTTCCTTGATTTCCAGATTCGATGTAAATCACCCGGTAAACTGCCAGCTGCACATATAATGACATCGTCTTCAGTGACAAAACGGTTCAACTCAGCCAACACAGCAGTTTGATGTAAACCTTTGCTGCCCGAATCAGGGGGCGTACACACACGTTTCAGTTCTTGCTCCCATTCTGATTTGTACTGTTGAACTATTCGTTGATATTCCGAATGAGTTTGATAATTACCCAGCGAGCTGTCTAACTGTTCCAATCCGGTTCTGGCATCACCTTTTAACATCAAGGCATTCATTTTCATCGCATCAAGGCGTGATATATTTAAATGCATCAATCGACACTGAGTATTTTTAAATCCCCATTTTGACGCGGTAGTAAAATCTTGTAAGCGGGAACCTACCACCAAAATAACATCAGCCTGCGCAGCCAATACATTAGCGACTTCAGATCCGGTTACTCCGATCCCCCCTACGTTCATGGGATGGTCACTTGATAAACTGCTTTTACCTGCCTGCGTTTCAGCAACAGGGATGGCATGGCGCAGGGCAAATTCAGATAAAGTCTCTGTAGCCAGAGAGTAATGTACTCCACCACCCGAGATAATCAACGGCCGTTTAGAATTCAAGAGCAGTTGTGTCGCCTCTACAAGCGCTCGATCACTAAGACTCTCTCGTTCAATATGCCAAAGTCGCTTATCAAAGAACGAACTATCATATTCATAGGATTCAGCCTGCACATCCTGAGGTAGACACAAGGTTACAGCCCCAGTTTCTATTGGATCAGTTAACACCCTCATTGCGTTCATACACGCGGTTATTAACTGCTCAGGCCGTGTAATCCTGTCCCAATATTTACTCACCGGCTTAAAACAATCATTCACAGAAACCGTGTAATCATGAGGAACTTCCAATTGCTGTAATACCGGATCGGGCTGTCTGCAACTGAACACATCACCAGGTAATAATAATAAAGGAATTCTATTGGTTGTCGCTGTGGCTGCAGCCGTGATCATATTGGTAGCGCCGGGGCCTATAGAAGAAGTGCAGGCTATGATACCCAACCGATTTTTTTGTTTGGCATAAGCAGTTGCAGCATGGGCCATTCCCTGTTCATTATGACCTTGATAATAAGTAATTCCGTAATTTCCGTATTCCAGAGCTTCACCCAGACCTGTTACATTGCCATGACCAAAAATACCAAATATTCCATTAACGAACTGAAACTCTTTTCCATCAATAACTACATATTGATTCGCTAAAAATTTCAATAAAGCTTGAGCCATAGTTAATCTGACTTTCATCACTTGAACTCCTGAATCTTATTTATTATTCCATACTCTTTGATTGGCTCTGTTTGTCCTGGTCCATTCATGTTCCTTCCTAAAAGTAGGTATACCATAAGGATTATCTTTTAAATGACGGATGAACCACAGGGTATATAAAGCGTAACCTGGAGCAGTACAATGAGCGTGCTCCTGACCATTGGCTATTTGATAGGTATCATAGTGCTCAATTCGCAATACCTCTTTCCCATTCTCGCCAAAAGCATAACCTTGTGGCTCAGAAAAACGGTAATGATATATTTCTGGTTGATCATGATAATGAGAGGGATAACTCGACCATCGCCCTTGAAAGGTAATAATTTCCCCAACAACAAGATTGGACTCAGGTCTGTTTCGTTTATCAAATACGGTCCTGACGATGCGATAGGAGGTATCATCCAGAATATCTTTTCCTCTATCATCCAGTTCCAATAGATTGGACTCATTAAAAAGTACTGGGGCGAAATAGTGATTATTGATTGTTTCAATCAGCAAGACTTCACAATCACTCAGCGCGACAACAGAAGCAATTTCACCTGTTGCGCAATGCAAGACCACAGGTGCCTGAGAAAAACTATCAGATCGTTCTGCTTCGATGCTTTGATTATCAAACTGAAATAGTACCCTGCCTGTAAGCAATAAGGCGGCAAATTCATAGTGACTATTAAACTGGAACTGTTGCCCCATAATGAGTTTGACTGAACTGAAATTCATTCCAGTATTGTGGTGAGGTTGATCCATACTGACTATAGAATTTCGGCCATAGATAAAACCAAGCGGATTCTTTATCAGGCAAGAGGAGGATTCCGCATGGGTATGCTGTTCATGGAGTTGCGTTAAATAGTTGCTTTTCCAAACGGAGGGATCGTTGTCGTATTCCTTAATGAAATATTCCAGCTCTTCTTTAAAAGGAATGGCAGGAGCACATCCATGTCGAGTAACAACCAATGCACCACAGGCATTACCCAAAGTAGTTGCCTCTTCCCAGGATTTTCCTTGTAATAGTCCTGACAATAAACCAGACATAAAACCATCACCAGCCCCGAGTACATTGAGCACCTCTACCGGAAAAGGTCGCGATTTTAATACCTTGGTATCTCTGCCAAAATCCACGGAGGCACCCCGTTCACCCAGTTTAATTACTACAGGTGCCTGAGTGATTGATCTGATGTGAGCCAATGAAACAGCAAGATCATCGTCTCCTCCCGCGATACACAGTTCTTCTTCAGTTCCAATAATCAAATCACAATGAGACAATATCTCCTGATACGCTTTACTCACCTCAGTATTATGACAGTAGCGTGTCTCGCCATTCCCAACGGCGGTTAAACCCCAAAGAACCGGTCGATAATCCAGATCCAGAATTACTAAAGTTTCAGCATTTCTGGCGAGATTGATGACCTGTTGTGTTGTTTCTCGCATAGAAATCGTAGATAAACCTGTCCCGGTAATTAAAAGCGCTTTGGATTTCTCCAAATCAGATTTGGAAATATGTTGTGGCATTAACTGCATATCGGCACACTGAGTTCGGTAAAATATCAGCGGGAAATCATTCGGTGGTTTAACCCCCAACAGAACCAGTCCCGTTAAATGCTGTGCAGTTTCATACAGCAAATCGATATTTACTCCTTCCTTTATTAATTCCTGTTTTAAAAAAGCCCCCATTTCATCTTGACCAACACAGGAAAACATCATGGTTTTTAAACCCAATCGTGATGTTCCGACCGCTATATTTCCTGCACAACCACCTAAATACTTTTTAAAACTACTGGCATCTTTTAATGAGCTACCAATTTGCTCAGAATACAGATCAACCGCAACACGCCCCATGCAGATTAAGTCCACAGGCCGTTTTGAGTCATAATAAAAATTTTTATACATCTTTTTTCCTCAATCGAGACATACGGGCAATCGGGTGTTCAATGATTGTTTTGCCGCTTTGGCAATACGCAATGTCTGTAAGCCATCCTCTCCAGAAACTGGACTTGGTTTATTATTTGCCCAGGCATCATAAAATGATGCCAGCTCAGCAATAAACGCCTGATGATATCGTTCCAGGAAAAAATACTGGGGATTAGCATGACCCGTATCCGTTTTAGAATAATGATGTACTGAGTTCTCCAGCTGATTCGCAGCCAATAACATCCCTTTCTCACCAAAAACCTCTATTCTTTGGTCATAACCATAAACAGCCTGCCTGCTGTTATCAATAACTGCTAAAGTGCCATTGGCAAAGCGTAACTGAATAATTGCAGTATCTACATCATCATATTCTGCAAAATCGGGGTTAATCAGCAAAGCTCCTGTAGCATAGACTTCAGTAACCTCAGATTGAACTAAAAACCGCGCCATATCAAAATCATGAATAGTCATGTCCATAAACATGCCGCCTGAAGTAGCGACATACTCTTTTGACGGGCAAGCAGGATCACGCGAAGTAATCTTGACTATATGAGTTGCTCCAATGTCACCTGCATGGACTCTTTTCTGCAGGTTGGCAAAACTGGGATCAAATCGTCGATTAAAACCGAGTTGCAACAATGTCTTATTGGATTTGACCAGCTGAAGCACATCAATAATTTCATTCTCATCCAAACCTATGGGCTTTTCACAAAATATTGCTTTACCGGATTCGCTTGCCGCCTTGATGTGTTCCAAATGCAGAGTAGACGGTGAAGCAATCAACACCGCATCCAGATCAGGATTAAACAAAACATCTTCTACTTTATGGGATAAATTGGGTATAGCGAGTCGTTGAGCCCATTGCTTATCCAAACAGGGATCAGCAATTACTTTCAAATCAAACTGTGGCAAATGATACTTAATATGCTCCGCATGCAGCTTACCTATTCTTCCCGCCCCGATTATCCCGATACGACATAATTTATTGTTCATCATAATTAATCCATAAGTAGTTCAAATTGTTTTGTTTTTCTTTTATCTGACACAGGTTGTCCAATGTCTCTAACTTTTTTACCAGTCATCAGCTGTTCTTCGATTTTCTCCAGTGAAATACCTGTTGTTTCAGGTACAAAATAATAAACGAATGCGCATGCCAAAAGGCAGAACGAGCCAAACATCGAAAAAGTAAGAACTTGACCAAAAGATTGATACACCGTCAAAAAAGAAATGGAAATCACAAAATTGGCGCCCCATTGCACAACTGTTGCGATACTCATTGCCATCCCTCGAACCTGAAGTGGATAAATCTCGGAGATTAAAACCCAAAATAAAGAACCAACACTGATGCAATATCCAATAACATAGGTGGAGAATAATCCGAGTATCCAGAATTTTTGTCCCGGTATGCTGTAATTAAAAACAATACTCACCGCAAATAAACTCAGAGCAGCAATAAAGGTGCCGCTTAAAAGTAATAATCTTCTGCCTAATTTATCAATGCAAAACAAGGTGATTAGAGTAAATAGAAAATTAATTACTCCCATACAAAAAGTTGCCAGGATTGCATTTTTAACAGGAAAAAAACCTGCAGATTCAAAAATAACCGGGCCATAATACATCACTGCATTGATACCAGAGAATTGTTGAAATATACCAAGGCCTATGCCTACTAATAAAACAGATACAATTGGAACTTTAAAGAGCAAGCTGAAGTTGGGTTTGCTAGTACCTAAGTGAATATTTATTTCATCCAGCTCTTTATGAATATTGTAATCAGAAGGTCTGATACGACTGAGGGCTTTCAAGGTTTCATCCCTGCCCTGTTTTTTCATAATCCATCGTGGCGAATGAGGCACACAATACATTCCAAGAAATAGTATCAGCGCGGGAATACTGCCCATCCAGAATAAATAACGCCAACTGGCTGACGAATAATCATGAAGCAGATATCCGATTAAATAGGCTATAGCCTGGCCAAAAGTAATCGTTAATCCATTAATTAAAACTAAAGTTCCTCTACGATGAGGTGGAGCAATTTCTGATATAAATAAAGGGGCAATATAAGAAGCGATACCAATACAGACTCCAATGATAAAGCGACCGATTAATAAAGGATAAAGGCTATGGGTTAAAGCACAAATCGCGGTTCCAGCAACAAACCCTAAAGCCACTGATTTCAATAAAGAACGCCTACTCACTCGATCTGCAAAAAGCCCGCTTAACGGAATCCCAAGTATACAACCCAATAAACTGATACTCACTACCACGGACCATTGCAATTCAGAAAGTGCCAGCTGCCCCATCACCTGATCTTTTACATCAGCTATAACACTTGAGTCAAAGCCAAATAAAAAGCCACCAAAACCCGCGATAACGGCGACTACCAATACAAAAGAGTTCATTCCCTTACTCATGTGATCTGATTTCCTTATTTATCACGCTAACGCAAAGGATGTTATCACTGTCCGGTTCGAATAAAAATATAATGTAATTAAAATTATTGAATACAAGGTATGTAGACAATTCATCAAATGATTCCCAACGTCGCGCGACTAATTCCTGAGAGATGGTCGCTTTATATGGCCATCTCTTAGTACTTATTCGCGGGATCCCCAATTCATTATGCCATCTTCGTCACCCTCCGTATGCCATCTTCGTCACCCTCCGTATGTCATCTTCGTCACCCTCCGTATGCCATCTTCGTCACCCTCCGTATGTCATCTTCGTCACCCTCCGCATGTCATCTTCGTCACCCTCCGCATGTCATCTTCGTCACCCTCCGCATGTCATCTTC
>NZ_LNYR01000012.1:418638-419105 GCF_001467955.1 Legionella quateirensis
ACCCTCCGCATATCATCTTCGTCACCCTCCGCATATCATCTTCGTCACCCTCCGCATATGATCTTCGTCACCCTCCGCATATCATCTTCGTCACCCTCCGCATATCATCTTCGTCACCCTCCGCGAAGGCGGAGGGTCCATTCTTTATCATTTTGTTTGTGATTTTCATAATCGCATTATTCGTGTGTTCCCAAGCCTATTGATGAGACTTGATTTTATACCAGAATATAAGGTTCCCTTTTTGGTATGTTGAAATATGCTGATATGAATACATGTTACTGGTTATTCAGTATTGAACTTACCATTCATGGACCCTCCGCCTTCGCGGAGGGTGACGAGAACCAGCGGAGGGTGACGAGAACCAGCGGAGGGTGACGAGAACCAGCGGAGCGTGACGAGAACCAGCAGAGCGTGACGAGAACCAGCAGAGGGTGACGAGAACCAGCAGAGGGTGACGAGAACCAGCG
>NZ_LNYR01000012.1:419115-419196 GCF_001467955.1 Legionella quateirensis
CGTGACGAGAACCAGCGGAGCGTGACGAGAACCAGCAGAGCGTGACGAGAACCAGCAGAGCGTGACGAGAACCAGCAGAGG
>NZ_LNYR01000012.1:419206-466318 GCF_001467955.1 Legionella quateirensis
TGACGAGAACCAGCGGAGCGTGACGAGAACCAGCAGAGCGTGACGAGAACCAGCAGAGCGTGACGAGAACCAGCAGAGGGTGACGAGAACCAGCAGAGGGTGACGAGAACCAGCGGAGCGTGACGAGAACCAGCGGAGCGTGACGAGAACCAGCGGAGCGTGACGAAGATGTCATCTTCGTCACCCTCCGCGAAGGCGGAGGGTCCATTCTTTATCATTTTGTGTGTGATTTTCATAATCGCATTATTCGTGTGTTCCCAAGCCTATTGATGAGACTTGATTTTATACCAGAATATAAGGTTCCCTTTTTGGTATGTTGAAATATGCTGATATGAATACATGTTACTGGTTATTCAGTATTGAACTTACCACTCATGGACCCTCCGCCTTCGCGGAGGGTGACGGGAATCAGCGGAGGGTTACGGGAACCAGTGGAGCGTGACGGGAACCAGCAGAGCGTGACGGGAACCAGCAGAGGGTGACGGGAACCAGCGGAGCGTGACGGGAACAAGCGGAGCGTGACGGGAACAAGCGGAGCGTGACGGGAACCAGCAGAGGGTGACGGGAACCAGCAGAGCGTGACGGGAACCAGCAGAGGGTGACGGGAACCAGCAGAGGGTCACGGGAACCAGCGGAGCGTGACGGGAACCAGCGGAGCGTGAGGAGAGATCGCGGTGGGTTTCGGGAAATCACCGTCGGTGGCATATAAAAAATGAGGAGCGTTCAGGAAGAAGTCGAGGTATGTCGAAATCTGAATTGTCAACATACCATAATTTAATCCCTCAGAAATTTAATCCGTCAGATTTTTTAAAGGACATACCACACCCACATCAGCAAATGCTTCAACGACACCGCGCTTGTTGTATTTTCTATCAATAGCAGCCTGAATTACTCCACAGGAAGCGGCTTCAAAATGAGTCCCTGATGTCCAATAGTTCATATTGGCGTCGACCATTACCTGAAAAGCCTGGCGAATTGACCAACCCGTTTTTTGTGATAATAAATAAAATGCCTTGTTAAATACTCCACTGGTTTGATGTACATCCAGTGTGTCATTAAATGACTGAGCATTATCAATTGATTTTCCATCTTTAACCGGATCATCCATAAACCGTAGAGGTGATCCGCCAATAGTCGCCTCTCGGCCAATTGCCCAATCAAATCCATCCCAATACCAAGGGTAATCTTTACGCAAATAGTCCAGCATGGCGATTGAAGCCATATCTGAAAATGCCTCATTAATTCCACCAGACTGTCCTTCATACACAAGATTGGAATGCAATCGAGTAAAATTATGAGTCAACTCATGCGACAGCGTTCCCTGAGCTGGAGCGGTTAACAGTGTATCTCCATCTCCGATAACGATCTGTTGATGGATTAAATACAACCCTTTCACTTTGATGGATGGAACGGCAAAGGCATTATCGAAGTTTTTAAGATGGGTATATGCACGTAAGGGTAAATCATCACCAAGAGGCTTTGCTACCCCATAATATTCTTTATACATATCCATGGTAACTCCAGCAAAATACATGGTGTCATTCACTGAAGAAAAACTGAAATTGGCTGGAGCAGTATCACCATCATTATTATTCACATAATTTGTTTTTTGATTACATGGATAAAAAAAAGTGGGTGGTTTCTTAAATACTTCTACCAGACTCAATACAGGAAACGAACTTTGATCCATGTCTGTTTTCGCTACGTTGATCACTCTGATGTCTGGTGTTTCCACATAGCAATTACCGCCCTTAACGGTTACATCAAATTTTCCCAGAGAAGGAATTCCAGCCTGAACAGTACCGTGCTGAAACAGTCCTGCTCTATAAGGCAATATAAAAACATTTCCTCCCAAACCCTGCCCTATTTTTTTATGAGTCAAGTCATCCCATTGTTTCAGAACGTTCCCCGTATTCGCATCAACAATATAATTTGGCGCCGTTACAAAATGAATTAAATTATTGGTGTACAATGATAAGTGATAGGCAAGATGTGCTTTGTTTTTTGAGTCCAGATAGATTATTTTTTCTATATTTTTATACAAAATCTTATCTGTATTAGTTGCCAACAACTTTGTTTCAATTTCTTCAGCCGTAAATGTTCCTGATGTTTCACGTATATCATCCTCAACTCCAGAAACATCGACTCCTGTCAGATACTCTTCCGCAATGTTTTTTTTATGGAGAATTAATTCGTGCCCCCATACAGGTATATTTTTATAATATATTTGGTAACGAATATGATTAGAAATGGAATTAGAATCCTTTTCTATTGGGTTTATCTGATAGTTTAATTGTTTTACCGGAACTGTTGACCTCAGTAATCCCGATTTATCCGATACTGCAGCATGGTATTTAGATAAAATTTGATGTCCATTTCCCCAAATCAACTGTTCTGAGGCCGCTTGTGTATTTGCAGTAAATAAATTGATGACTAATAACGAAATTATCCGTATTTTCATGACATCTTCCTAATTGATTATTACAGAGCTAAATCCTTTAGCACCTAACGTCTCTCTCAAGGGATGAATGGTTTTTTATGAAAAAAATTCTCCTTCAGGGAATGTATGAGAGTAAATACTCCCAGAAAAGCATCACATCAATCAAATAGTCCGTCAATACAATAATGAGCTACAGACCTTATTTTTTTCACCAGGGGTAGAAAGCGATTGATGTATGTATTGACACACTGCATCTGCCATGAAACCAGATGATTCAGCTTCTTTTCTAAACCACAGTTCAGGCTCTATCATCTCCAATTCAGATAAACACAATTCATTATTATTATCCCACATCACATCAGCACGAGCATAAACAGGTAACTCATCGCATTGAGCAATGACCCGTTCAACAAAGTCTATTTCCTCCTTTGAAGCAGTATAAGAATGTAATGTCCCTCCAAAATCATCCTGGACTCTAAAATCTCCGACTTTTGCTTTTTTCAAAACTGAATGGCTGTACTTTCCACCAAAAACCATAAAAGAAACTTCGCCTCTGGATACAATCTGGCTTTGAAACTCTTGCAAGAGCATGGCTTCATCAGCAATCAATTTCTGAAAGATGGGTTCATATTCATCGACATTGGATTTATCAAAAAGGTAAGTATGACGTGCGGCACCTGCTATTGCTGGTTTTAAAATGGCTTTAGCCCAACCAGTTTGTTGCAGTAGACGTTTTAATGGGGTTACATTTCCCTTTTCTAGAAAAATGGTTGGAGGAATATTAATTCCTCTGCTGTGCAAAATGCCGAGGTAATGTTTGTCCATGTTCCATCGAATGACTGAATAGGGATTGATGAATTTTATATTCCTGGACTTCGTGTTCAACCACTGATGAAATTCCGCGAATCGATGAAAATAATCCCAAGTAGCCCTGAATAATGCAAACTGGCTATTGTCCCAATCAAAATCAGAATTATCCCAAAAGGTTCGCGTAACGCGTAGCCCTCTTTGTTCGAGCGCTTCAGTTAATAGTCTGTCTTCAGTGAGGACATTATTAATATAAGGAGTTATTTCAACAGGATCAACGTACTCTTTTTGAGTCAGCAAGACAATATCATAAGCACTGGCAGTCATTTAACAAAATCCATTTAGAAAAAAGTTAGCATAACCATCTTTTAAACCTAAATCCATACTCAACAAAGATATCTCAAAGCCTCGTTCTTTAAATGTCAATTAAACTAATTAAAAAGCACACTGTTTAACCGATTAAAAAATATGATAAGATATTTTTTTAAATTCCGGGAGTGAATCATGTTTCATAATGCTATAGTCAGAACCCCATCGGCGTCACTGATTCATGGTTTAACAACCTCTGCGACATTGGGAGTCCCTGATTATGACTTAGCGCTTATTCAACATCAAAACTACATCACTGCTTTAGCTCAATGTGGACTTGAAGTCACCGTACTTCCTCCGATTGATCACTTCCCGGACAGTTGTTTTGTTGAAGATGTTGCTTTGTTAACACATCAAGGCGCGTTTCTTACCCGACCAGGAGCTTTATCGAGGCAAGGAGAAGTCAAAGAAATAGAACAAACCATCCAGGCCTTTTACAAAGGTACCAGTGTTCGGATTGCAGCTCCTGGTACAATTGAAGCGGGTGATGTACTCAATGTGAATAACCATTTCTATATCGGCCTGTCAGCCAGAACCAATGAAGATGGCGCCAGTCAAATGATTCATGAGCTGACACAACGAGGGTATTCAGCTTCCACCATACAATTAAATGAGTTTCTACATCTAAAAACCGGTGTGAGTTACCTGGATCAGGGTTATTTGCTGGTCAGTGGTGAATTAGTGAATCATCCTGCCTTCAATCATTTAAAACAGATCATCGTAGATCCGGATGAGTCTTATGCCGCTAATTGCATCATGATTAATGGGACGGTTCTATTGGCTAAAGGCTATCCTAAAACTAAAGAACAAATCAGTGCGCTGGGATTTCCCTGTATTGAAATTGACGTCAGTGAATTCAAAAAAATTGATGGTGGCTTAAGCTGTTTGTCTTTGAGATTTTAATGAAGAAAAGATTATCTGTTCTTAGCCTGACTCTGATCACCGTATGTTCTGTAGATAGCATACGCAATTTGCCAGCCGCCGCCTTAGCTGGCAGTCAATTAGTGAATTACTTTATTCTGGCTTTAATTTTCTTCTTAATTCCCTGCGCTGTTGTATCGATGTGGTTTTCAAATCAATCACAACAAGGTGTTTATGGTTGGGTTAAAAAGGGACTGGGTAAACGTTCGGCTTTTTTAGCCATATGGTTTCAATGCATTCAAAATGTATTGATATATCCTACTTTATTGAGCTTTATTGCAGGTACTTTGCTCTACAGCGTTTCCCCCGATTTGGTTGATAATAAAACCATACTTTTTATCATTATTATTTCGCTTATCTGGGTATTAACATGGATTAATTTAAAGGGAATTCAACTCTCCAGTCGATTTAACTCATTTTGTTCCATCACGGGATTATTGGTTCCTTTCAGTATCATCATCATTATGGGATTGTATTGGTGGTTAACACAAACACATCCTCAACAAACCATTCTTCCTCAGAATACCTCTTACTCCTGGACCTCCTTAACGGCAATAATTCTTTCATTTTGCGGCATAGAATTAGCGGCCGTTCATGCTGAAGACAGTAAACCAGGAGCGTTTCCCAAAGCGGTATTTATTTCAGTTTTTGTGGTATTCCTTTCCATGCTGTTCGGCTCGATCATACTGGCGATGATCATTCCACCACAACAATTGAGTTTCATCAGCAGTATTCCCCAATTAATTCAACTGTTTTTTACTAAAATGCAGTGTGGCAAACTGGCAGTTATCATCAATGGGCTTATTGCCATAGGCTGCATAGGCGCGGCGAACAATTGGCTGATTGCACCAATCAAAGGCTTGGGATTTGCTGCAGGAGAAGGTTTCCTGGATAGTAGACTTACAGAGGTTAATAACAATAAAGCGCCAGCGAGATTGTTGATCATCCAGGCTGTTTGTGTCTCGATTATCAGTACTTTATTTTTAATTGTTCCTTCTCTGAACGCGTCATACTGGATCATGCTCAATGCGGCGACTCAGGTTAATTTACTGATGTATTTGTTACTTTTTATCAGCGCAATTAAACTGGTCATTACAAAAGAACTATCCTCGCAAATAAAAATAATTGGTTCAGCTGGTTTTGGATTGTTCGGAGTGATAATAACCCTTATTGTTAGTCTCACACCACCGCCATCATTACAGTTTCAATCTCAATTCATCTATGCGCTCTCTGGCGGGTTATTTTTAATACTCATCATTTTAATCCCTGTCTGGACACAAAGAAAAAAATTCGGTCTGCTTGAAGCATGAAAAACACAGATTATTCGTCATCCTGAGCGCAGTGAAGGATCTCCCGATACGGGCATTGTTCCACATTCAGGAGATCCCTCATTACATTCGGAATGACGTTTCCAACTCCACGATTTTCGTCATCCTGAACGCAGTGAAGGATCTCCAAATACTGGCACAGCGCCACATTCAGAAAACCACTCTATTTATTGGTGATGACGTTTACGGGGTTGTTGAGAACTTACCATTAATTCCAAATGCATCATCTATAATATAATTAATACATTAAATACTGCATCTCACGGAGCTACGATGAAAATATCACGGACTATGATGGACAAAGCAGTAGATGCCCATATCCTCACCAAGGAGCAATCAGATAAATTATTCGAATTCGTAAAAAATCTTCCCGAACAAAGTCCCGGATTTAACCTGACTAATGTGTTGTATTATTTTGGCGGTCTCATAGCGATTGGAGCCATGACCTTGTTCATGAACTTGGGCTGGGAAATGTATGGAGGCTGGGGAATTTTATTTTTATCTGTATCCTATGCCATTCTGGGCATTGCTTTAACCCATTCTTTGGATGAAAAAGGATATTTTATACCTGCCGGTATTTGCGCTACTTTTGTCATCTGTCTTACTCCCCTGGCTATTTATGGTTTACAACAAGGTATGGGATGGTGGCCTGATAATAGCGTTTATCATGATTACAATATGTATATTAAATGGAACTGGATTTTTATGGAGCTGGGTACTTTGGCTGTTGGTGTTATTTTGGCCTGGATATACCGCTACCCTTTTATGATCATGCCCATAGCTGTCACTCTCTGGTATATGTCAATGGATCTGACCAGTATGATTGGTGGGGAACATTATACTTATGAGCTCAGCGCCATGGTCTCTATGTATTTTGGGATTATTTCTGTATTAATCGCATTTTGGGTAGATGTGCGATCCAGTCAAACGGCAGACTATGCGTTCTGGCTTTATATTTTTGGAGTTATGACCTTCTGGGGTGGACTTACCTGCCAACACTCAGACAGTGAGTTGTCAAAATTTTTATATATGTGCATCAATGTACTCATGATTCTAATTGGCGTCATACTCAGCAGAAAAGTGTTCGTTATTTTTGGAGCGTTAGGATTCTGTTTTTATTTAGGATATCTTGCCTTTCAAGTATTTAATTTGAGTTACTTATTTCCAGTTGCCTTAACTGCAATCGGATTTGGAATTATCTATTTAGGTATTTTGTGGCAAAAAAATGAAAAAATATTGACTCATAAAATAAGAACCATACTTCCAAAACCGATTCAGGATCTACTAGAGGCAAGAGATGATAATGAATAAAACATCACCTGAGCCAATTAAATTTAAGAATTTTGCAGAATTCTATCCTTTCTATCTGAGTCAACACCAGAATCCGGTGTGTAAAGCCCTTCATTACACCGGCACTTCTTTATTTATACTGTGTCTTATCATTTTTTTAATCACTTCAAATATTATATGGCTTATTGTAGGTCCACTATCAGGTTATGGATTGGCCTGGATTGGCCATTTTGTATTTGAACACAACAAACCAGCCACCTTTCAACACCCTGTCTATAGTCTCATGGCTGATTTCGTTCTATTTAAAGAGTTCCTCTTCTCCAAAAATAAATAGTGATAAATTACTTGCCAGCTATTTACATTCACATCCTTCCAAGTAGATGATAGATCTGTTCTATATTATTTCAATTCAAAAGGATTTGTGAGGAGTAATTATGTTAACGATTTCAATGGCGAAGTGTCTTAATGCAACAAAAAATGGTTCGTTCAAAACTTCCGATCTAAAACTGGCTTCTCCCTTAACTTATGATGATATGGTTTTTTTATCTGAATATTTAAGAATTACACCGCTTACTGAACTTGATCTGTCTATGGATGTAACGGTAGAAAACGTCAGTGGATTAAGTGAATTAAGCAAAGTGGTCAATCAAAATACTCAGTTGACCAAGCTTAAGTTCACTGTAGAAGGCACTGAATTTCATCTAAGATCCCGAGATAATCTGATACTTAGTATTTTAAATTATTTTAGTAACAACCAAGTAAGAACGATGAACGGTATGGTCTATGATGCACTGGTCACTATGGTGAAGGACAAACCATTGCTTGAAAAACTATCTGTTAATTTAGAGTTAATCGAGACATCGGCAAGTACTAGTCAATGTTATAAATTCGCTAAAAATATACAAAAATCCCCTCTTAAATTTTTGGATTTAAACTTTGCAGTTGATAAAAATGCACAGCTACCAATTCTGAATAAAAAAATTCCAAATACTACTTTGGTTGATTTAAAGTTGCAGGGAATGTCGTATGGCAAAGATATTGTACAGTACCTGCAAAATACTCACTCGCTCCGAGTCTTGCTACTGGATGACATGGTATTTGACGCAAGCGATATCCCATTATTGGAAACTGTATTTAAATCAAATACACACTTGACGCTACTGGCATTGTCTAATACGAATATTGGTCAAATTGCCAGTCCTCAGCTCGTTAACTCCCTCAAATACTGTAGTAAACTGGCTTATCTGGATTTATCAAAAAACAATCTGAGTCGTTTGAATATTGATGATTTATGCGTCTATCTGGCTGATGATCCCGAAAATCTTATTGAGCTTGATCTGACTCATAATACGTATATGGCCAGTGATGCTAAAAAACTGGCTGAAGTTTTGGCCAAAAATAACACGATTCAGAAATTGATTATTGATTACAATTATATTGAAAACGAAGGATTGCAATCAATCATCGATTTACTCAAAACCAACAGGCAAATTACTTCCATCAGTATGTCGCATAATTGCAGATACGCTCTTTCAAATGAAACCATCAATGCTCTTTGTACTTTTTTACAAGATCCTGAATGTCAATTGGAGGAGCTTGGATTTGTTCAGAAAACCAATATTGAACAATTCAAGATGCTGGGGGACGCGATAATGGCCAACTCAAGCCTGGTTTCTGTTAATCTTAATTTCCATTTGGACACCATATTTGGAATCATTTATAAAATCCAAATTCAGGAGCATATCGATGGACTGCAACCTCTGATTGCTAAATTCTATGAACAGATTAATACGACTCCTCAGAAGCCACTACTTGACAATAAAGCATCTAATCAAATAACTATCAACCAGGAAGATGGCTTTGTTGCAAATCAAAACGCGGATATAAAGGATGAACATTTAGAAAGTGAGCAGTCTTCATTACAATTAAGCTAAACACGTGGTTTTCTGATAGGGTTAATTGTCAGGACCATTCTCTGCATGCGGCACATCAAGCTGGAGAAAATGTCAAAAGCGTAGAGGGTTCGAGAATAAACCACTACGCAGGATTTACTATCCAGCAGATGGTTAAATTCTCATTTTCTTAGAACTTCAGTATTAAGTTAGACGATGTCGGATTTGTAACGCAATAGCCCAAAGATCCTATAAACGAATAAATATTTTTTTCTTATATAAAAAAGAAACCACCAGAAAATTAATAAATAAGAACAGAATTGAATAAAATAATGCAGCATTTGGATTGCTGTAACTACCAAACCAATATTCTGTAAGCATGGCTTTCATATTACCTTTGCTGCCATCATTTAAAGTAAAATAAAAAACAAACTGCAGCTTTAACAAAATAACATGAAAAGTAAAAGCAAATAACGCATTCATACCAAATATTTTAAATGGTAGTGACCAACGCTTATAATTTAAAATATCGATAAACAAATAACATAATGCAAATACGATAAGAGCAAAACCACTGGTCCATAAAACAAATGAACTGGTCCATAAATTTTTATTAATTGGAAAACTGTAACTCCAGGACCAACCCAACAGTATAGAAATAATGCCAAGCATCATCATCAAGTAAAATTTCTTTTGATTGGACATTGAAGCGAGCAACAAATTACCCGTTAAGACTCCAGATAAAGTGGTCGCTATTGATGGGATCGTGCTAAACAAACCTTCTGGATCATAAACCTTTCCTAACAGGTGTGCACTTGAAAAGATCATTTGATCAACATAGGAAACCCAATTACCTTCTACTGTTAGTTGATTAGCCCCAAATCCGGGTACGGGTACCTGAGTCATCATAAGCCAATAACCCCATAAAATTGCGAGGAAAATCAGCATTTGCGTTTTGGTACTGGTTTTTAAATAAATCATACTGCTGACCAGATAGCAGAATGCAATTCGCTGTAAAATGCCATAAAACCGAAGAGAACTTAAATAAATATGCGTAGGAAAAATATTTAAAAACAACCCCAGGGCAAACAGTAAAAGACTGCGCCGCACTATAGCTCCATACACATTATCATCCTGATTCGCTCTATTCCTGTTTAGACTAATAACACTGGTTAAACCAACAATAAATAGAAAAGAAGGAAACACTACATCCGCCAAAGTACACCCATTCCATGATGCATGCTCAAGGATTGGGTAGGGATATTGATTTCCCTGACTGTTCACTAAAATCATCAATATAATCGTTAGACCACGAAAAACATCCAGAGATGCAATTCGCTGTGTTGAGTTTGATATGACCGTCATAAGCTCTCGATATAGTTCAATCAAAAATAGTTACGCATTTAAACATTCAATATTTTAAGTTGTGTTGACAATTCATCAAACTACTCCCAACGTCCCGCGACTTGTTCGCGGGATCCAAAGATTCAGAACCGATAACGAACATAATGTATTCGTCAAGATCGAATCAGAATTGTAAACACATCCTAGTCTGTTTAAGAGAGTCCTAGTACACTTAATATCCCTTATTAAAAATTACCTTTGGTTCGACCTTAGGTTTTTTCATAAGTCCCATGCGTGTTAAAAAAGAATAGATTAGCACTATAAAGATCAGATAAAAAGCCAGGATTAAAAGAGCCGGAATTTAATTTCAAAATACTATATAAAAAACGAAATGAACCTTGTATGTTAGGATTAACTATAATTTTGATTTAGCCGCATGTTTAATAAAAAAGAACGTACCCTACTCTTTGCTAATAATCTCTGGTATTTATCCGAGGGAATGTTAGGACCACTCTTTGGAATTTTCTGTGCTAAATTTCAATCGTCCCCATTGGATATTTCCTGGGTATGGGCACTCTATTTAATTTCAGTAGGGATAGTAGTCATAGCTTTAGGTTATGTGTCTGATTTTATTTATAAAGAAAAACTGTTAATTGTTGGATATGCACTTCAAACTATTTTTACTTTTTGTTATATCTTTGTGAGTACAAAACATCAATTAGCTCTATTACAAATTGGATTGGGAATATCAGGAGGACTATCTACAACAACCTGGTATGCCTTGTATGCTCGCTGCGAAGACAAAACACACGAAGGACTAACCTGGGGTTTGGCAAATGGACTGGCAAGTATCTATACAGGTATTGCGCTGCTTTGTGGGGGATTGATCATAGCGAACAGCTCATTCGAAATGTTGTTTACTATTATGGGATTTATTCAACTCATCGCTACAATTTATGTAAGCAGGCTTATTTATCTGGAAAAACCTAAGATTATTCGTCGTTTCAACCTGAATAAATTACTTAAAAAGTACACACCGACTCAATAGAAATAATAGAACACTCCCGTAGTTCAAAATAGCTTAATAAACAAGCAAGTTACCTTTCAGCTGCTCTTGCAAAGTTACTCCAATATGATAAGGTGCAAATTCGTTTTACATACATATTTAAGGATTAATATGCCCCAATGGTTAACAGATTGTTTAGGCGCTATGGCGATGAACCCCTATACCTCAACTACCGGTCATCGTAATGCAGAACGAGTAAATGCTGGAGCTCAGCTGATATCATACACCTTTCAGAAGCAACCCTATGCCGTTATAGCAACTAAATTAGGACAATGCATCACTTCATTCTATTCCCTGTTTCGTGCTGACACAAAAGTTCCTGAAAAAGTAATCCATCTTTTACAATTAGCCATTGCAGGCGCAGAACTAGGGCTTCAAACCGCGCTACTCTTTAATGGCACAACCTGTGGATTATCTTCCCATAGAGATCTGTGTTTGGCTTCATTGTATTTGGAAGTGTTATATAATGGTACCTTGGGTGTAGGCTGGTTTCCGAGCGAGTTTTCCAAACAACCTTACGATCCATTACCTGCGCCTGCAGTATAATCATTATCCAAAAGAATGACTTTTAGTCATTTTTATCATTAAAAAATGAATATCATTTGTAGCAGAGTTTGTTGTCAATTCACTTGTTTAATTACCCGAGAACGCTTACGTACCGCGCTATTCTGGATGGCGCGGACAAGACCGGAGGGTTCCTCACTTTTTTAAAAATGCACAATAATTAATCTTGATATACAATTTTTTTAAGATCGTCATCCTCGCGAAGGCGGGGATCCACGCAACGCTGTGGTATTGTGTTAAATTTTAGTATGGATCCCCGCCTTCGCGAGGATGACGTATAAAAAAGTGCGGATCGTTAGGAACAAGCCCCGCCACATATGGAATATAGAGCACGTATCAACAGCCCCTAACGAAGTACTCCAGAATAATTCATTACCAACTCAAAAATGGATAATCGAAGCCCAATTGCAATCAACAAAAATTGACTAAATTGACTTTATTTTGTATTATGCGACCCTTTCTTATATAGATTAAGGATTAAATCGTTGTATATTATGCTTAACGTTGTAAGTCTTGGTACTTGCGCTCAAATTTATGCTCAAGCTGCGGTGAATGAACCTTTATTCAATGATATGGAAATGGTTAAAATATGGCATAACAAAGACGAACGCAGCCTGGGTCCCGGCACCTTACCGAAGCACCAATACGATAATGATAATTGTGTTACATTTGAAAGTACGGTACCGTTTGTTACGTTTTGTGAAGAATTTTCTAATTCCGAATACAATAATCCAGACTTTTATCACCTATTGACTCATAATTGTGCTAATGGAGCACGGGTCGCACTACAATTGGCCGGCATTAAACTGGATTTACCTCTGATACAATTTGGACGATTTTTTGAGCCTTCCTGCATTTTAAGAATTCCGGGTATTACTTTGACGCCACTAACCCTGTTTGAAGCCGCGAGACATTATAAAGTTCAGCAACTACAAAGCAGTGCTCTAGCCACTCATTTTAACAGACTGGTTGATCAATTAAACTCGCAGATTATTTTACAGACAAATCCCCAAATACGGGTTCAAACGCAAACCATTGTTGATGAATCAATCCGACGCGTCATTAAACGTCCTCACCGTTTAAAAATGTGCACTGACGTGCTGAATGCGACTCAAAGCTTTCTTACAAAAGATTCAGATAAGGCCGATTACAAAAACTATCTTCAACAATCGTCCTTTTTTAGACATCGGATAAAACCACTTCCAGCGGTCTATTTTGGTCGAGCAATAGATACACTTGCTTTTCTTGAAATGACTCGGTGGGTCATGTTTTTTGCAATGATTGAACCGAAGTTTGGTTATATTATTGACCTTATAGCCTTTTTACTAACAATTAAAGGCATCTATTCGCTTGTTCAGGACATTCAGAATCATACAGGAGCCATGTCTAAACCGACTCAATTATCTTCTGCAATGGTTGAGTTTGTTAAAACGATTTCAGAGCACTCAATCGAGTTCGATGAAGAAAATGAACGTTTCAATGTGAGTCGATCCTATGCTAGTACAGCGATCCTCCCAATTGAAAGCCCTATGCTATAATATCGATCTGAATCGTCGATGAAAATAAAAGGGTGTGTTGACAATTCAACAATTTATTCCCAACGTCGCGGGAGTTCGAAATCGGAATTGTCAACAAACCCTAGAGGGACAGCGGTCGTCAGCCATTTGTTTCTTTAAATCACCAAGCTTTTTTATGTATCCATCAGAATATGAATGTCACGCGCATCAGATAAACCATGATCATCTACAACTCGTACTACATATTTGCCTGGCTTCGCATCCCAAAGATAGGTTTGTCCCGCTTTGGTCTTGGCAACAAAAGTTTCATTAATAAACCAGTACAAATGAGCGATACCTGCATCGCTAACTGCTGACAAGGGGATTTTATTATTTAATTGCGAATTGGCTCGAATCACATAACTGATTCCAGCCTGGGGTGATGTGATCTGCGGATTAATTCCAGAGTTACCGGATAATGCACAATCTGCTTCAAAAAATGGAGGGGTACGACGTTGTATGCCTGCACGCTTATAAATTTTTAATAAATCAGATGGCCAGAATTCAAATATTTCAAAGCGCGTATTTTCATCTATATGACAGGTACGCAACCCGGTTCTGTTATTAATAGCCACTTCTCTAAAAATTGTATCAGTTTTAATCGGTGATTTCCCCGGAATGAACCAGGTCCACTCCGTATCGAGACAATAACGTGTAGGTAACATCCCTGATGCTTTACACACTTCTACTTTCTCAAGATTCATCGAAGCCGTATTTTTAGTAATGGCAGATAAAGGACCACGCTCATGCTTGATTGCATCAATTAACTCAAAAAATAATGGTGCAGCTATGTCCTTACCTACAAATGCCGGATTGGCTTTATTATCAAAATTACCAATCCATACGGCCAGGACATAAGGTCCAAAAGTACCGACAGCCCAAGCATCCCTATACCCCGATGAGGTACCTGTTTTCCATGATACAGGAAGATGTTGAGCAGATTTATTGCCAAAATCACTGTGAGGAGTACTTTTTAACATATCCAAAACCAGAAAACTTGCTTCAGGACTTAATAATCTACGACCAGAACCTTTATTTTCATCATGGTAAAACCGTATTGGATACCATACCCCATCATTAACGAGCATGGCATAAAGCCCTACCAGCTCTCTCATAGTCAATTCGACACCACCAAGATTAAGTGATAAACCGTAATAAGACTCCGGCTTTAAATGACTTACCTGCGCTTTTTCTAATAATTGATGTAAAGTCGGATTGGTTAATTGACTGGATAGATAAACTGCAGGAATGTTGCGGCTTAATACAAGGGCATCTTTCGCTTTAACTGGCCCCATGAAATCATAATCGAAATTTTCCGGATTATATCCATTAAAACTGTGAGGAACATCTTTTAAAACGGTATCAGGATGAATTAATCCTTGATCTAAAGCCAAGCCGTAAATAAAGGGTTTTAATGTGGAGCCTGGCGAACGTTTAATGTCGATCCCGTTGATCTGTCCACTAATATTTTTGTTAAAAAAATCAGCTGATCCCAGCAAACCTTTCACGGTCATATCCCGTGTATCGACTAATAATACAGAGGCATTATAAGCGCCGATTGATTTTTTCCGCGCCAGGTAGTTTTTGGTAATTCGATTGATAATGACCTGTACTCTTGAGTCTAGAGATGTATCAATACTTTGTTGATGTATTGACGGATCACTCAATACCATATTTACAAAATGTGGGGCACTGAATGGCAAATTACTTATCTGATGCATCACCAGGGGCAGACCAAAAGTTTCCCTTTTATTAGCATCCTCAGGGTGTTTGACCAACCATCGGGCATATAAATGATCCCGAATTGTTTTCAAGCTTTTATTATCAGGTGTTCTTTTCCCTGGATTCTGAGGGATAATACTTAATGTCAATGCGTCAGGCAGACTGAGTTTGTTTACTGACTTATTGAAATAAACCAGACTGGCCGCCCCTACTCCTTCTATGTTCCCTCCATAAGGAGCCAGATTCAAATAAGCTTCGAGCAGCTCATCCTTACTGTAGTTCATTTCCAGTTGCAATGCCCTGTATATTTGCATTAACTTACCTGAAATAGTCCTGGAGTTGATTCCAAAACGCATTCGAGCTACCTGCATGGTTATCGTTGAAGCGCCAACTCGACGCGATTGAACACCATAAGTCTGCCAAACAGCCTTGAACAATGAGAACGGATTAATACCAGGGTGCCAGCGAAAATACTGATCTTCCTGTAATAAAGTAGCCTCAACTAATTCACTGGAGATATCGGACAAGGGAGTAAACAGACGATATTTATCATCCTTGCTCAACGTTAACCTCAATAATTGATGGTGATCATCGTACACTGCATTTGAAAAACTGATTCCATCAAGTAATAAAGGCTTGGGTGAAAAAAATAATATCAAATAGCCACTGACAAACAGTGAAACTAAGATTATGCTTATAATTTTGATTATTTTTTTCATAATTGATATTGTGCATTTTAAAGGTTGAATTATAATCAATTTTTATATCGATTACACGAAATAGAACTGCATTGGATCAAATAAAAATCAAATAGGCATTAATATACACACATTACTCATACCAGATCAACGACCAGACAGACCAAGTGGGAAAAACTAAAATCATGAACAAAAATCCAATTTCTTCAGTTTTGAACGTTATAGGTTCAATTTTTACGAATGTATTCGGTAAATTGAACTGGAATAGCCCTCCATGGTTGGTCAACCTACATCAAAAAGCACAAAAATCACCCAAGACGTTTTGGGGGACATCCTTAATCATTGTCGCTTTAATCTGTACAGGCTCCTATGCAACCTATTGGTATAAAAACCTGCCTAAGCCTGTTTATACTACGGCATCGATTACGATACCTGATATCACTGCAAATGAAGAAACACTAGTACCTAATAATCTTATCATCGATTTTGGTATCAGAACCAATGAATTCATTACGCAATCTGTGGCTCCAATCAACTTGATAGGAAAAACCGTTACAGAAGGTATAGAAATGACTCCAGCAATGCCTGGTGAGTGGAGTTGGAATAGTGACAGTCAATTGGTGTTTATTCCCTCTGAAGACTGGCCTGCAGATCAAAAATACACCATCCATTTTGCTAAAAACTTCTTTTCGACCAATACAAAAATGGAACACTATGATGTCTCTTTTTCAACAAAACCTTTTGAAGCGTCCATCTCTGAATTAAGATTTTACCAGGATCCAGTTAACTCCGAAAATAGAACAGCAGAAGCTACCCTGCAATTTAATTTTCCAGTCAACCCGGAAAGTCTTGAAAAAAACACTGTTTTAACACTTCAGGATAACCAACAAGGCTCTACAACTAAAGGCGGCGAACCTGTTAAATTCAACTACACTTATGATGAGCACAAACGTATAGCCTATCTGCATTCTGAAAATATAAAAATCAAAAAAAATGCACAATTAGTAATTTTAACTTTAGATAAAAATGTAGCCTCTTCAACCAACTCAGCAACACTTAAATCTAAATTGGACTCAAGCCTGCTCATTCCCGATGCGAGCAACTTCCTCAAAGTACTTTCAGCATCAGCGTCTATCATCAGAAATGAAAAAGATCGACCTGAACAGGTCCTTACGGTAGAAACAAGCCTGGGCGTGAATGAAAATGACTTCAATAAATCGGTTCACGTGTATTTGCTTCCACAAGATTATCCAGCTACCTCTTTAGAAGCGGCCAAAACCAATTATCAATGGCAGAATCCAGGAGAAGTAACCAATAGCATCCTCTCTCTGGCCACCCCTTTATCGAAAGTAGACATACCATCAGAGCAAAATTACTCAACACTGCACAGTTTCAAATTTGCAGCACAAACTCCTCGATATATCTATATAAAAATAGATAAGGGAATGAAAGGATTTGGTGATTTCACCTTAAACACTGATTATTCAGCCGTTATCGCAGTTCCAGAATACCCAAAAGAAATCAGTTTTCTTCATAAAGGATCTTTGTTAGCTTTGGCAGGAGAGAAAAAATTATCCGTCCTCATTCGTGGTGTGCCCGCTGTAAAGTTTGACTTTGCCCGAGTATTACCTGACAACATCAATCAATTGGTTACACAAACTCAAGGAGATTTTAATAATCCCTACTTCATTAACCCAACGTTCAATCAGCAGAATATCAGCCAGATCTTTTCGGATATTCAACAATTTGATAGCAGCGATTTAACCAAGCAACAATATACCGCTCTTGATTTAAGTAAGTATCTAACTGTCAATGCCGATGCTGTTGGTCCACAGGGTCTCTTTTTATTACAGGCAACTGGATGGGATGTTGCTAATAAATATGCCCTTGATGTAAAAGCCAGTCGTTTAATCTTAATTACTGATATGGGAATGATAGTAAAAGATAACAACGATGGAACTCATGATGTTTTTATTAACTCCATCACTCAGGGAACTCCAGTAACTGGAGCCACAGTCACGATATTAGGTAAAAATGGTTTACCTATATTGACCCGGATCAGTGATGATCAAGGTCGAGTTAACTTCCCATCTTTGAAGGATTTTGTGGAAGACAGAGAACCTATCGTTTACCTTGCTAGCCTCAATAACGATGTTTCGTTTATTCCATACAGTAATTACAACCGACAATTGAACTTTTCCAAATTTGATATAGGCGGTATCTATACCTACAATCAGGATTTACAAAGCTTAAGCGCTTATTTATTCTCAGATAGAGGTATTTACAGACCTGGTGACACAGTCCATGTGGGCATGATAGTCAAACAAGCCTATGCTCAGGCACAACCAGCAGGTCTTCCCTTACAGGCAACCATTGTCGACTCACGGGGAACAACAATAAAAGATGAACACTTGATCCTGAATGATACCGGGTATATGGAACTTGATTTCACTACCTCACAAACCTCCCCTACGGGACAATATATGGTCAATCTGTTTCTCGTAAAAGATGGACATCCACAGAATCTTTTAGGTTCTACAAGTATTAATGTTTCGGAGTTTCAACCTGACAGGATGCGGATAAGCTCAAATCTGACTCCCAAACCCCTGGATGGCTGGAGTTCTCCCGATAATTTGAAAGCGCATGTCAGCCTCTGGAATTTATATGGTGCTCCTGCAACAGATAGAAAGATCAGTGCAAAAATTTTGTTGACCCCACAGGAAATTGATTTTGATGACTATCCAGACTATGTCTTCGCAGATCCACTGTTCGACCCCAAAAAACCGCCAAAGGTTTTTACGGAATCCCTGCCTGATGTAACAACCAATGATAAAGGGGATGCAGAATTTGATTTAAATCTTGACCGATTTGACAAGGCAACATATAAACTGACCTTTTTTGCCGAAGGTTTTGAAGCAGAAGGCGGTCGAAGTGTAACCACTCAGTCAAAAGCCTTAATAAGCCCTCTCGCCTATTTTATTGGATACAAACCTGATGGTGATTTATCGTTTATCAAACAAAATGGTACCAGAACGATAAACTATATAGCCATTAATCCTCAATTAACCAAGGAAGAAGTTAAGGATTTAAAAATTCAGCTCGTTTCGTTACATCCAGTGACAACCCTGATTAAAAAAGCGGATGGTACCTATCAATATCAATCCATTATTCAGTCAACTGTTATCAGCACAGAACCGTTTACTGTAAATGAACAAGGAACTGATTATTCCTTACCAACACAACAGATTGGTGATTATTCATTAAATATTCTTGATAAAGACAATACTGTACTGAGCCAATTAAAATTCAGTATCGTAGGGTCAAGCCAGCAGCCTCTTGCTAAAAATGCAGAGTTATCAATAAAACTGAATAAAGAAGAATATCTCGCTAATGATGATATTGAAATTCAGATTACCGCTCCCTACACAGGTTCAGGCTTAATCACCATTGAGCGAGATAAGGTTTATGCAACACAATGGTTTAAAACTGAAACAACAAACTCAGTGCAGACTATTCATATTCCAGCAGACTTCCAAGGAAATGGGTACATCAATGTCGCATTCGTTCGGGACTGGGAATCTCCAGAATTATTTATCAGCCCGCTAAGCTACAGCGTAGTCCCTTTCACAGTGAACCATGATAATCATGATATTAAAATAGAACTGAACACACCTAAGGTTGTTCGTCCTGGCGAAACCTTAACTATTGACTATCATACGGATAAACCCGGAAAAATCATCGTCTATGCAGTTGATGAAGGAATTTTACAGGTTGGAAGATACATTACCCCTGATCCCCTGTCTTTCTTTTTTCAAAAGCATGCTTTGGAAGTATTTACTCAGCAAACAGTCGATCAAATCCTGCCTAAATTTATACAGGATAGAGAGTTGTCTGCTGCGGGAGGAGATGATGGCGAAGCAGATTTAGCCAGCCGTCTCAATCCATTCAAAAGAAAAACTGATTTACCTGTAGTCTACTGGTCAGGAATCATTGATACGGACACAACCAGTCGTCAGTTAACTTATCAGGTTCCCAATTATTTTAATGGGTCAATAAAAGTTATGGCTGTAGCTGTTTCGGCGGATTCTGTTGGCGCAAATGATGCTACATCAGAAGTCAGAGGTGATTTTATTATCAATCCCAATGTACCTACGTTTGTTGCACCCGGTGACGAATTTGAAATCAGCTCCAGTGTCGCAAATAATATCAAGGACTCCGGTGACCATACTAAAATTACCGTCAGTTTAACTGCTGCGTCTGAACTTGAAATTATTGGTGATGCCCAACAGACCTTGGAAATCAGAGAAGGACATGAACAATCAGTGCACTTTAAATTGCGTGCAAAATCAGCATTGGGTGCTTCCAAGGTTACTTTTACAGCCAGTGCCGGTGATAAAACCAGCTCAATGGATGCAACGCTGAGTGTAAGACCAGCAACACCGTTCTTTACTCATATAGAGAGCGGTCAATCCAAAGACGCTGCAAAAACTCTGGATATCATGCAAACCCTGTATCCGGAATATCGTACTGTTGATGCGACAATGTCGACGAGTCCATTAATTCTTGTATTTGGATTGCAGCGTTATCTGGATAATTACCCTTACGGTTGTACTGAACAGTTAACCAGTAAAGCCTTGCCTTTAATTGCAATGAACAGTCAAAGCTGGTTTACCAAGGACAGCAGTCAAATAAATGAAAAGGTGAATACGACCATTCAAATGTTGAGCCAAAGGCAAATGTCCAATGGTGGATTTAGTTATTGGCCAGGATTGGGAGATAATCAAGGCAACACGTTCGCGTCAGTCTATGCCATGCACTTTTTGACTGAAGCCCGAGGCCAAGGATTCAATGTTCCGAATGAACTATTCTTTAATGGCATTAATTATCTGAAGGAACTGGCCAGCCAAAATGTCTCTGATATGGATGCGGCACGAATTCAAGCTTATGCCATCTACATTTTAACCAGGAATGAGATTGTGACAACCAATTATCTGGCGAATCTGCAACTGTACTTACAAAAGGACAGTTCTCAAGCCTGGAAAAAAGACATCACTGCAGTCTATATTGCTGGAGCCTATCAAATACTGAAAAGCTATAATGATGCATCTCGCTTAATTAGTCTGTACCAACCGCAAAACAAGAAACCTTATGATACAGATTTCTATGACAGCAATATTGCAGACGCACAATATTTATACATTGTAGCAAAACACTTCCCTAACCTGTTGTCCCAGGTGGGTGATAAATTATTAATGCAATTGGTGCAAGCGATAAGTAATGATGACATCAATACAATATTGTCCGGTTATGCAAGCCTGGCTCTGGCAGCTTATCCTCAGGTGGATTCAACCACTACACCGACCCTGTCGATCAGCGAACTTTTGATAAATAATCAAACCAAGTCCATACCGGCTGAACAAGCTAATTATCAAAAACTGGCTATAGACTCTGACGTCAAACAAATCAGCTTTAATAATCCTGATAAGCTCACGTTCTTTTATCAACTGGTACAGGCAGGCTTTGATAAAAAGCTCCCTTCAACGCCTTTAAAACAAGGTATGGAACTCTATCGGGAATATCGAGATGATAAAGGGAATGTGATTCAGTCAGTAGCATTGGGAAGCGAAATTGAGGTTCATATCCAAATTCGCTCTCTGGATGACAATTATCACTCTAATATTGTAATTGAAGATCTGCTGCCTGGTGGATTTGAGGTGGTTAGAGACTCTGTCAAAACAGACACTATGGATTATTCTGACGCCCGAGAAGACAGAGTGAATTACTTTGGAAGTATCGACTCTACTGCCAAAGAAATAGTATACAAAATCAAGGCAGTCAATCCTGGAAAATACATCGTTCCTCCTGCTTTTGCAGAATCAATGTATAATCCCATGATTAAAGCTCAAGGCGCTGCCTCTGAAATTACAGTCACGAATGGTGATTAGTTAAGTATCTTATGGTGGGTTTCTACCCACCATATTTAATTTGAATCGTCCTGTGTTCCTTGCTTCGCTCAGGCTGGATACTAAGTCATTCCCTCATTGTTCTAGTGAGGTAAATTATCTACTATTTGGTATAAGTTTTCGTCTTTGCGAACGAAGTGAAGCAATCCAGAAAACAGTTCCAATAAAGCTCCGTTGTGGATTGCTTCGCGTTGCTCGCAATGACGGATATTTATTTGAATCGTCCTGCGTTCCTCGCTTCGTTCAGGCTGGGGACTAAGTCATTCCCTCATTGTTCTAGTGAGGTAAATTATCTACTATTTGGTATAAGTTTTCGTCTTTGCGAACGAAGTGAAGCAATCCAGAACACAGTTCCAATAAAGCTCCGTTGTGGATTGCTTCGCGTTGCTCGCAATGAGGGGTATTTATCGCAATGAGGGGTATTTATGTGGCCATTAAGAATAAACCTTCGTCATTGCGAACAAAGTGAAGCAATCCAGAACACAGTTCCAATAAAGCTCCTTTCTGGATTGCTTCGCGTTGCTCGCAATGACGGGTATTTATCGCAATGACGGGTATTTATGTGGCCATTAAGAATAAACGTTCGTCTTTGCGAACGAAGTGAAGCAATCCAGAACACAGTTCCAAAACAGCTCCGTTGTGGATTGCTTCGCGTTGCTCGCAATGACGGGTATTTATAGGACCATTAAAAATTCAATAACTACATTTCCGGCGTAATAAATAATGAGGAGATTACTTAGTCCTCAGCCCGAACCTTTCGAGGAGAAACTCTGTTTTATTTTTGTGGATTTTAATGGCAAACAACGCCCTTCTTCAATTTTTATTTCTGAAAATGAAATCGTATCTTTTGCAAATACAACAATTGAAGATTGATTTGTGCCATAGCCATACTCAGGTATATTAATAAAGATAGAACTTAATAACTGTTCTAGATGGGTTTCAATACCTGTGTCAGGTAATAGATGTTCTGGCGAATTAATGGTGTCAAATAAGATGGGATAAAGTAGTTCACTTACTTGCTCTGGTTCAGTACAAGCAATCAGTTTAGTTTTTATATTTCTAAATAATTCTTTTGCTCTGGTCACCTTATACCATGAAGTATCCAGCAAATGATTACTAAGTCCATATAGTCCGGAAGATAATATTTTTACCTCACCGGATACATTGGAATAATAATAAACATGGTGCATAGTCCCAACTAACAAATTAAATGGATTATATTGATCAGCGGATAACTTGATTTTATCTATATAATCTTCTGGTGAAATCCGTTCACTTTCCAATAAATAGTGTGCAACTAATTGCCCGCGAGATCTCGTTGATGGCTGATACATGCTCGGGTTTCTGTAGTTGGTAACCAAAGAAAAACTTCCCATTCCATGCACACCTAACCAGGTTCCGTTTCCGACCAGATCCCTGCCTGAATAGATGTTTGGATTCTCATGCCAATAATCTGCCGTCAAACTGGGTCGTTTATAAAACTCATCTCTATTAGAAATTATGATTAATGGAAATAAAGGATGTTGATCAATGGCGATTAATGCGAGACACATATACTACTCAATTATTTTAAATCTATAGATATAGCATTATGTCAAAACAGGAACTATGTCAATTTCATAGAAAGAAACCATGCCTTCTTTCATAATTTTTAAAGAATTGGTCACCGTACCATGTTTTCTCGGTGACCTTCTTCTTGGACATCCTCATGATTCTATTTATCTGGGTCTCTAACCATCAATCCAGGGATGTGCAAAATTCATTTCATCTTAATGAGTATTGCACATCCTTTGACTGCACAAAAACTGTTTTATGGACATTTTGTGCCATTGTTGGTTGTGAGTTCCAAATCCTCATCTGAGTCTCGTGTCTTCAAGTATTCTCGATACTCCTGTCGGGAGTTAATTTTTTCCTCTAATAAATATTCTGTTAGTAGTTTTAGAGACTGGCTTTCTTCATCAAATAATTGAATGGCTTTTTGGTAGTTTTCAATACTTTTGATACCGATACTTAGTATCTCTTTAACGGAATCAGGCTGGAAGATCACCTTGTCAAAAGTTAAGCCTTGTATTAAGAAAGCCAAAGCCGTATCTTCATTTTCACTGGCACAAATATCTTCCATATCTAAGTCTGAAATCCAGGATGTCAGCTCACTCCAACGCGCTTTATCCTGACTTATTTCCATTAGTTCAGATTGAGCTTTAAGTGAAATAGCTGAATTAGCCTTTTGTTTTGCAACTTTATTAACACCGGAAAAAAAATCTAACTTATAGTTCATGAAATTTCCTTGATAAAATAAAATACAAACATAAAATTAGACACCCATCGACAAACGCTCATGAGGATCCAATCATAAACTGGTTGTAAATTATAAAGGCGTAAAACACAAAAGAACAGAATAAAGACAAAACTGCTGACCTGATCAAAACGCTGGAGGGGATAGCACAGGATGTTATCCCCTCCACCGATTTATCCTAACCCTAAATCAAAATGAATCACATCCAGGATTCCCTTGGTACAGATATGACAAAACGACTCATGCGATTCCATAACGCAATTCATGCCGGGTTTATGACTTAGTCCTTTTGAACTGGGAGAATCAGCGTAACCGCCTTGATAGGCTCCATAAACAGGAGG
The DNA here is from genome assembly GCF_001467955.1 of Legionella quateirensis. Taxonomy (GTDB): domain Bacteria; phylum Pseudomonadota; class Gammaproteobacteria; order Legionellales; family Legionellaceae; genus Legionella; species Legionella quateirensis. The sequence continues at coordinate 443,804 of NZ_LNYR01000012.1, forward strand.
ATTTGAGTGCCAATCACTGTATGGCGTTGGAATCATCACTTGCGGACTTAAAAACTCATTCCATTTTATAGCTGAATAAGTGGGTTCCTTTAAAAAAGTAATATTTTGTGACCAGGGCTCATCCATATCCGCGGCAAATTCAAGCTCTGTACGGCCACCGCCTTCATACTCTTCATTAAGACCAAAAAAATGTCCAAATTCATGCAATAAAATATAAATAAAATATTTGGAATTTCCTGCAGGTACCGCTGTATGAGACATATAGTTCCCCACACCCCAATAACGAGTACTGTTGACAAGAACAATAGGATAATCATAAGGTGCGGAAGCTATTCCCTCACGAAATTTATTTTCCCGTGTCGGATACACAATGTGATACCAACGTCCAAAATTATCCCAATACGGGTAGTACAATCCTAAAAATGAATTGAACTCTGGAACAGGAGTACCCAGATCCTCTGCTTCACCCAATTTAGTTTCAGACGGATTATATACTGCATAAAAATCCATATACTCAACACCAGGAAAACGAGCATCCAATAAGGCTTGAACCGATTTCACAGCATGCCGCCAGAACAAGGATTTTTCATCACGCGCATACCCTTCCGCATAAATATTAACTCTTAAGGAAGGACTCTTAGTCGCTCGCGCCAGCTCTTTGATCTCCAGTTCATTAAACACTCTATCTGCTGCCTTAAATTCATCAGGGCTGATATTTTTTTCAACTACTTTTTCCATCTGACCTGACTGAGGGTTCTCAGCAAACAACTCAAAGATCATGTCTTCAGTTGGAAGGGGAAAACGTAAATTAATGGCTCGGGCAAGTTTTCGGTATTCTTTACCTGTTCCAATAGAATCGAAATATATTGCTTCTCCGGTTTTACTGTTTTTCAAAATTCCCAGATAACTACCCCACTTAGGTTTATGGATGCTTCGAGCCAATACAGCGGGTGTTCCGGAAGCCTCAATCACTAAACCACTTACTGCATAGAGTTCATCCTCTCCCAGCCAATCAACTTGAATTCGCAATACAGGAATACCTGATTGTCCAGTTACCGATTTCAATGAGGAGAGTTTAAGTTCAGGATGGCTCAAATGGGTGTACCTGTTATCAGAGGGCACCTTATTCGGATCCCAATAGGGTTTTGCAGATACCCAATGAGCACTACACAATAAACAAATAATAATAAATAAACGCATAATAAGTTGTGCCTCCTTGTAAGTTGACCTAGTGAAACATAATACTCGAATACAAAATTGCTCTTAAACCAGGCTGTGTTGACAATTCATCAATTTATTCCCAATGTCGCGAGACATCGAAATCGGAATTGTCAACACACCCTATAAAGAGCGGTAATACTAATTAGCGTAACAGCCCCACAATCCAGGGAGGATTATTACCTAATAGAGTTATTGGATCTAAACCTAGGGAACTGATTCTATCCCATTCCAGCCCCAGATATCCTGACTCGTCCTTTATTGCCCGATCATTACTCGTTCCACTTACCTGATAACAATTATCAAAAGGGCCGTAAGTATACGAACTGCAAATCACACCACTTAACTCCATCTCATTCCCCATTTTGCTGTACCACTCATCAACAAGCAGCGGTCCCGCTGGGTTTAAAGCCGGATCAAGTATATAGATTGAGCCCATATAGTTTACAGCTGTTGAAACATGATACCACCAACTGACATAACCATCAGGAGAATATGTTGTTTGGAGAATCAAATCACCAAAAGCAAAAATTTTGGCTGGTTTAATCAAATTCTCCTGTTCAAGTTTAATAATAGAAAGTGCAGCCCGCGCAAAACAGCCGTCATCAGGATAAAGCCAACTGATTCTTCGTTCAAACTCAGGTTTATCATCAGTGAAAAGAAACCGTGTATCACGAACTACCTTAAATAAAGTCATCATTTCATCATATGCAACTACTGTCGGAACCAGGCTGAAATCCATCTGCTTGATGGGAACTTTTTTTCCAATAGGCGTATCTCTGGCTATTAATGAATTGCTCAGAACTGCAGGAACGCTCGCCTGTACCCTTTTTAATGCCTGAGCGAATGGTTCATGTGGTGAACGTTTGGATGAGATATTCGGCTCGGAGGCTGCTGAAAAAACTAGAAACGGGAATAGCATTAACAAAGAAACTATTAATCTCATAACAACTCCTATTCATAGTATGATATTGAAGAACGATGACTTCAACATCCAGATCATCCTTGATCTTCTTAATAATTAACATGAAACATAATAAAAAACTAGCGAGAGTGTAACAAAGGACAGTGTATTAAGGCTATTCAATATCCCAATAGTTAATTTATAAATAGTACTGCATGCGGGTATCAAAGAACTGCTCGGTCCGAATATTTTTTTATTTAACTAGAGATTTTTATGCCATCTCATGTAAAATTGTGCATTAATTTTGGGGGTAATAAAATGTCAACTATTCTTGTTAGTATACTCATGGGCTCCAAGTCAGATTGGACGATCATGGAAGAAACCAGTCGCATGTTAGATCAATTAAATATACCACATGAGGCACGTGCCCTGTCTGCTCACAGAACACCAGATGCACTCTTTGAATACATCAAATCCGCAGAATCTCGTGGAGTCGAAGTATTTATAGCCGCAGCAGGCGGAGCGGCTCATTTACCCGGCGTAGTTGCTGCAAAAACCATACTCCCGGTTCTTGGAGTCCCCATGCCATCATCAACGTTTACTAATGGAATGGATGCATTACTGTCTATAGTTCAAATGCCAGCTGGAATACCTGTTGGTACTCTTGCGGTAGGAAAAGCAGGGGCAATTAACGCAGCACTTCTTGCGGCGCGCTTTCTCGGAAATAAATATCCTGAATACCAATTGGCGATTAAAAATTATCTGGAACAACAGGCCAAGAATGTATTGGAACACTCTAGATTAAAAGGATAAAGAATAAGGTGGTATTGACAACGGATTAGTTTATTACCAACTTCCTGTATGTCTTTTATGGTTTCTCAGCTTAAATCTGAGAAACCATAAAACACTATAAAGACGTTGTCTAAAAATATATTATTAGGGTGAGTTGACAATTCACCAAGATACTCGCAACGTCCCGCGACTTGTTCGCGGGATCAAGGGATTCAGAATCATTAACGAACATAATGTCTTCATCACGATCGAAATGGACCCCGCGAACAAGTCGCGGTACGTCGAAATTGGAATTGTCAACACCCCCTAAATAGATTCAATTATTGAGTTGCAATCTTTTGGATGGCTTCTACCAAAGCGATACCCTCTAAATGTTGCACTTTCTCCTTCAAAGATTGCGGCGTATCATTTTCGAATACAGGACATTTTTTTTGGAGAAGAATAGGTCCTTCATCAACATCCTTGGTAACATAATGAATAGTACATCCTGTTTCACGGGCACCGGCTTGAAGGACGGCTTGGTGTACCTCCAAATCCATTTTTCCAGCAAACGCGGGCAATAGTGATGGATGAACATTGATTACTTTGTTGTTCCAAAGTGTTACAAATTCTTCGGATAAAATGCGCATATAACCGATTAAAACGACAAAATCCACCTGATGTTGCTGCAATATACGACTAATCTGCATGTCGTATTGCACTCTGCTCAAACCTTCGGGACTTAAATACTCTGTATGAAGACCATTATGTTGAGCACGTTCAAGGATAAGAGCTTTCGGTTTATTGCTGACGACTACTTCAATAGCCGCAAGCAGTTTATGTTCATTAATTGCATCAATAATGGGTAACAGATTAGTGCCTCTCGTGGAACCCAATATACCTAATCGAATCATAATGAACGCAACTTACACATAGCTTCGATGCGCTTATTAATTAAGGAGCTGGTTCCAATGTCCTTGCGATGAAATAATGGACCTTTGATTTGTGACAACTCCTGTTCCGCTATTTGTTCGGCTGCAGGGATACTATTCGCCACTCCTACATAAGCTGCTGTTCGAGAGCCAGTCGCATAAAGCAGTCCTTTCTCTTCATTAACTCCTGCTAAATATAAATAATGGCCATCAACAACCGATGTAATATCAATTTCAACATGACGGAGTGGGTGATCTGGATAACCTTCAGGTACCGCATATTTACATACAGTAGCTTTTTGAGAAAACTGAACCTGTTCCGATTGCAAGGATCCCTTAATCATAGCACCACACAAATCAACAAAATCAGATTCCAGTATACTCAGCACATTAAGTGATTCAGGATCGCCAAATCGTGCATTAAATTCAATTACTGAAACACCAGTAGCTGTTGCGATAAAGCCACCATATATTATTCCTATATATTTTTCTTTGATTTCTGTCATTAATGAACTTACAACACTCTGAATTATTTTAAACGCTTGTTCTACATCAGAATGACTCAGGAAGGGTAATTTGTGGTCTGCTGCAGTATAGCTCCCCATTCCCCCAGTATTAGGACCTTTATCTTCTTCAAATGCCCGTTTATTATCTTGAATTAGAGGCATAGGAATTAATGAAGTGCCGTCAGAAAAGCACATAAAAGAAAATTCCTGCCCTATCAATTTTTCTTCAATAACCAGGGTTTGTCCTTGAGCAAAAATTTCGCTGCAAAAAACAAGTGCCTCTGCAAAGGAATGAAGATGATCCCCAGCAACCTTGACACCCTTCCCTGCCATTAAGCCATTCGCTTTAACGACATAGTTATCCTCACCCAACTCTGCTAAAAACTCGGAAATTCCTTCATGATTTAAAAAGACTTTATACCTGGGTAAACCAGAAATTTGATATTTTTTCATTAAATCTCTGGTAAACCCTTTACTGCTCTCTATCTGCGCCAATGCTTTTTTAGGTCCAACGACAGGAATGCCCGAATCCCATAAAATATCAGCTAAACCCTGTTCTAATGGTGCCTCAGGACCAATAATTGCAAAATCAATCCGCCATTGAATTGCTTGATCCGTGATAGGTTCAATATCAGTAATATCACCCACCCAAAACCCCTGAGAAAGCTCTTGTATGCCGGGATTATAGGAAGTACCACAACAAAATATGGAAGGCTTATGCTTTGATATACTCAATGCCTTTGCGATGGCGTGCTCACGTGCACCAGAACCAATAATAAGAATATTCACTACGATATTTCTCCTATTTCAGCCTCAATGCCATTTTCCTTAATTCTCTTTTTTTCAAGCGATTTTATTTTATCTTCGGTAATTTTCCCACAAATGTAATTGCCATCCATGCACGCCATACAAGGACGGCTCATTTGGTGCATACCCCGTCGAGTAACCGCTTCTATAAGATCATCCTGACTTTGATACAATAATTTATCAACGCCCAAAAACGTTTTGATTTCTTCTTCGCTTTTATGAGCTGCAATCAATTTCTTACGTGAGGGTATATCAATGCCGTAAAAGCAGGGATTTTTTATTGGTGGGCAAGTCGATACAAAATAAATTTCCAAAGCGCCAAATTCACGGATCATTTTGACAATTTCACGCGAAGTAGTTCCCCGTACGATACTGTCATCTACGATTAAAACTTTCTTTTTATTAATTTCAGTTTTTTGTGGTGTTAATTTATAACGTACCTGCCGAGAACGAGACTCTTGATTTGGCATGATAAACGTTCGGCCAATAAAAGGATTTTTATATAAACCTTCTGAATATCGAATCCCCAGCTCATTAGCAAAGGCCAGAGCGGCAGTATTTGCAGTTGACGGAGCCGGGATTACAACATCAGGAATTGAATCAGGATAGGTCTCTTTCCAACTTTTCGCCAAATTTTGTCCCATGCGTAATCGTGCCCGATAGACACTGACATCATCAAGAGTAGAATCAGGTCTGGCAAAATAGACGTATTCAAAAATACAAGGAGTGAATTTCTTATCGGTCAGTACTCTGCGGTACAATTGTCCCTGGTTATTTACATAGGCCACTTCACCGGCTTTAATATCCCCTTTAGGTTCAAAACCCAAAGCATAAAAGGAAGTTGTTTCTGACGCAAAAATATAGTCTTTAGTACCATCTTGCCGTACTCGTTCCCCCCATACCAAGGGACGAATCCCATGAGGATCCCTGAAAGCGACTAATCCCTTCCCTATCACTAAACTGACTACTGAATAAGATCCTTCCGCACGCTCATAGATTGTGTTTACGGCATTGCATAATAGGTTGAAAAACTGTTCCTCATCATTATCTGAGTAGGAGCCTACTGCCAAATTGTCTGCTAAAAGTAATAATAATGCTTCTGAGTCCAAACTTGAATTCAAGTGACGGTGTTGTTTGCCACAAATATCATCAACCAGCTCTTGGTAATTAACCAGATTCCCATTATGTGCCAAAGCGATGCCTCTGGGACTCCCTATCCATAATGGCTGTATATCCGCTTCACTGTAACCACCAGCAGTAGGATATCTGGCATGCGCGATGCCGACATTTCCTTTCAGGCGATGAAGATCCTCCAAAAAAATAGATTCTCTGACCAATCCCAAACCATGCTTAGGGTAAAATCTATCATCGCAGGTCAAGATGCCACACGCATCCTGTCCTCTATGCTGGAGATGAATAAGACTATCGTAAAGTTCAGCAGCAACGGGTTCATGACTGTAAATACCAACTATTCCACACATAAGTCTTTTTCCCTCAGATAGAAACATCCAGCTTGATATTGATGAGCAGTCGTATCACTGTCATTAAGTTAAACCTTAGTAGCCCGTATTAGCGAAGCGTAATACGGGGAAACAATGGAGTTTGTTGCCATTTCGATCCCGTATTACGCTTCGCTAATACGGGCTACGAAAAGAGTCAATCTAGTCTCATGCACATTCGGAATAATTAAGAATATTGTTCCTAAGTTAGCGTTCAGCTGACACCCTGCTGTTCACGTCAACAACCGTTCAATGTCAAGAATACTAACTCAGCCACTGCTCAATATTGTTAAAAATTCTCTGTTGCATCGGTCCAGGAGTTTTTTCGTATTCAAACGCCTCTTGAGTAATCATTTCATAAAGCTGAATGTAGCGCTCAGCCAAAGTAACAATTAATTTTTTGGGAGCTTTGGGCAATTCTTTATCATTATAAGGATCGCAATGCTCAACAAACCATAATCGCAGAAATTCTTTATCTATATTTTCAGGTTCCTTTCCAGCATCAAATCGCTCTCTATAACTGGAAGACAACCAGTAACGACTTGAATCAGGAGTATGAATTTCATCGACCAGAACAATATTGCCGTCCTGATCACGACCAAATTCATATTTGGTATCAACCAGAATCAGCCCATGCTGAGCAGCGACTTCCATTCCATGTTGAAATAGTTTCAATGCATAAGAACTGGCTTCATCCCAATCGGCTTGAGTCATCCAGCCTTCTGAAACGATTTCTTTTGGACTTATTGGACGATCATGTTCCGTTTCTTTAGTCGTTGGGGTCAGAATGGGTACAGGTAATTTTTGATTTTTCTGTAATCCTTCTGGAAAAGACAAACCACAATACGCGCGGACTCCTTTTTGGTATTGAGTCCACAAAGAAGTACTTGTTGTACCAGAAATAAATCCCCTTACTACAAATTCAATAGGAAAAACTTTACATTTTTTGGCAATTACCACATTGGGATCTGGAACAGCGATTAAATGATTTGGAACAATTGATTGAGTATTTTTAAACCACCAGACAGAAGTTAAATTTAATACTTGGCCTTTATAAGGTACTGAAGCCAGTAATCGATCAAATGCACTTTGTCGGTCAGTAGTTACAAGAATTAATTTATCCCCCAAGTCATAAGTATCACGAACTTTTCCTTTATATTTTGTACCAAAAGTAAAATCCGTTTCGGTTAAACAATAGGGCATTGCAGCAGTTATAGCATTTTTATCAGGAGTTTTCATATTCATAGCAGTCATGGGCACATGGATTAAAGATAATATTTGAATTGAATATCAATTCCTTAAGGTCGGCAATCTTATCGTGTTCACTTTCAAAAAGCCACAAAATACCGTGCTGTATCTCTTCTATACCATCAAGGGAAAAATGATCCAAAAGCATTTGTTTTTTTTGCTGTCCGAATAGATCATCTTTAGGCTTAACTAAAAGAGCGAGATTGGAATCTCTGGATACCTGTTCAGGTTCAACCAGGTATTCTTTACGCACATTATATAAAACTCCAGTTTGCTTTATCTGTTCTAAAAGTTCTGATGATTGACAATTAATCTGCCAATGAACAATCCTGCTGACTCGCACTGGCAGGCCTGATTGTCTTAAGGTATTTTGTACAGTTAACGCATGATTATCGGTAATAATATAGCGTACCAACAGTTCATATCCTGGCTGTTCTTTTGGGTATGTACGTACTGGTATTGATTCTGGTATATAAGACAACTCACTAGGAATAAATTCTTTACGATCCAGTATGTACTCTTTCATCGATAAAAAAATAGCATCTCCAGCTGATGTTCGTTCGGGATGAGGCATCATGGCCATTACGTTCCCGGACTTATTCATCACTGCTGCTGTATTAAATACTGAACCATTGGGATTAACGGGAAAGTTATCAATAATATTTCCCTTTTCATCACAATACTGAAATACATTCAGTCCTTCATCCACAATTTCCAGTGCCAGTTGTTCTGGAATTACAAATCGACCTTCAGCATGGGCTATCGGTACGGATAATATAGACTGTTCTGTTAAATGCCGTGTAAACGCATTGCTTCGTGACTGAGTGGTTGGACGCATATGGATCCAGGTATTATAGAAACCGGTTCCCAGTATCTTTCCATCAAGAATACGTCGATTTTCTGTAAGAGCTATACCTGGTTGTTTATTTTTTAATCCAGGTACCATTCCTGTTTCAACTAATATCTGAGCGCCATTACAAATTCCCAATACAGGTTTACCCAGCTCACTCTGTTTTCGAATTTCCTTCATTACAGGATCCAGAGCGGCTATGATTCCTGCTCGGGAGCGGTCTTCATAAGAAAAGCCCCCCACTATCACATATCCATCCATCTCTCGCAAATTGGTATGTGATTCATTCCACAAAAATTCAATGGGTATCATTCCTGCTCGCTTCACGGCAAGCATGGTTTCCCGTTCGCAATTCGATCCAGGAAATTGAACTATCGCAATCTTCATTAGATTAATCTCACAGCAGAAGTACCGGATACAACTTTACCTATCTCGAATAGTGAGAAATCAGTATGCGTTTTTAATACGACATGCATTTCATCAACAACATCCGGGGCTACTATCATTACCAGACCAACCCCCATATTAAAAGTTCGATACAATTCATGATCATCCAGATGCCCCAAAGATTTTAATACATTAAAAACAGGTAATACCGGGCATTTATTTTTCTGAATTTCTACCGCGCAGTGAGCAGGCAAAATCCTGGGGATATTCTCTAATACGCCACCACCACTAATATGAGCCATCCCTTTGATGTTGATTTTTTGGTTTAACATATGAAGGACAGGCTTAGTATAATTGATATGAGGTGCTAATAATGCTTCACCAACCGTCTGAGCCAACTCAGGTATTTTAGAGTCAACAGTATATCCACCTAAATCAAAAAATAATTTCCGTGCAAGAGAGTACCCATTGGTATGCAATCCACTGGATGAAAATGCCATTACTACATCACCGGGTACAATATCAGTACCAAGAACAGCGGATTCTTTTTCAACAACGCCAGTGATAATGCCAACCAAATCATGCTCACCTTTTAAATAAGTGTCTGGCATTTCTGCAGTTTCGCCACCAACCAGAGAGATCTCATTGTCAAGACATGCTTTAGTCATGCCAATAATTATTTCTTCGATATTTTCCGGCTTCAAGCGATCTGTTGCTATATAGTCCAAAAGAGTTAAAGGTTTAGCACCAAGCACAATGATGTCATTTGTAGTAGCACTTACCAAATCAATGCCAATAGTATCAAATTTTTGCATCATTCGAGCTACAATCATTTTGGTGCCAACACCATCTATGCTTTGGACCATGATGGGATGCTTGTAATGCTCCATCAATGGTTTTAAATCATACATAGCCCCGAAGCTGCCAATACCTGTTAAAACCTGTGGTGAAAAAGTCTTCTCTACATTACGTTTGATTCGTCTTACAGCCTCATTACCTGCTTCAATATCGACACCAGCAGTTTTATAATTGATAGTAGTCATTATAATAATCTCTCTCTAAGACCATGTTCCCAGGCGTGTTTTGCTTCATTAACTGACAGGTTAATTTCAGAGTTTATGGAGAGATGAGGCTTCTCCACAGTATGACCTATAGTCCTATAAGGAATATGATGTTTGCTAAAAATCGTATCAATTTGCATGCTGTGTTCCGGAGCCACTTCAAGAATAAATCCCCCGCTCTCAGAAAATAAAAGCTTTTCCACTGGTAAAGTTCCAGGGATTACGACGTTCACGCCTATTGAATTCTTAAAGCTCATCTCAGCCAAAGCTACTGCTACACCTCCATCGGAAATATCATGAGCAGACAAAACCAGTCCTCGCTGGATGGCTTCTGATACTGCCTGAATTTCATTAGTGATGGTCTTTAAATCAGGTTGAGGTACCTGAGACCCGAGTTGATCAAACAATTGATAATAAACACTGCCACCACACTCATCTTTTCGTTCACCAACTAAAATCAGCACACTTGTAGTCTTTTTAAAATCGAAGGTAATTGAATAATCTATATTAGGCAGGGTACCCAGACAACTGATCATGGGACTGGGTGGTATAGAACCTTTAGAAGACTCGTTGTATAAAGAAACATTCCCGGCAATAACCGGTAATGAAGACTCAGGATATTCTTTTAATTTGATTGCCGCACAGGCATCAACAATCCCACGAACTGAGTCAACAAACTCCCCCATCTGTTCGGGTTTTTCAGGATTACCAAAACACAGACAATCAGTGAGCGCTACCGGATTAGCACCTACCGCAGTAATATTGCGAACTGACTCAATAACCGCGTTTACGGCTCCCCAATAAGCATCAATTTTATTATAACGAGGATTGTGATCCAGAGATAAAGCGATTCCTGTTTTGCGAATTTCCTCAGGATATTTATCTTCATTGAAGGGTTGCATTACACCTGCATCAGCCCAACCTGCCTCGATAAAGGTTCGTCCCTGTACCTGTTTGTCGTAGGTTTCAAATACAGGTGCTCTTGAGGCGATATTTTCATGCGCTAATAATGATAATAGAATCTGATTCAAATCTGCTGGCTTAGGCAAATCTGGCTCTGTACCTTTTTGTTGTCTGGAAACAAAAGGTCTATTGTACACTATGCCTTTGGTCACATCAGGTACTTTTGCCCTCACCAATTCTTTTCCCTGATAATTAACTACATAAAGGCCATCAGTTCGAATTTTACCAACAACTGCAGCACAAGCACCATCAGAAACTTGTGGAAGAGCAAAAGTTTGGTTGTAGTGATTCAAGACCATGTCAACCAGATCAGGAGGCACAACCCACATAAAGCGCTCTTGAGTTTCAGAGCACAAAATAACGGATGGATATAAACCTGGCATACCTGTTGGAACTTGTTCCAAATCAATCTCAGCGCCATATGATCCACCGGCTTCAGCCAGCTCTATACTGGCACAAGCGACACCTCCAGCACCTAAATCCTTAAATCCTACTCTATCAATCAGATTTTTTTCTCTAAGAATATGAAACAAAGCATAATTCGCTTTGAGTATATGGCGTTGCAAAAAAGCATTAGGCTCTTGTACTGCTCCCTTGTTTTTCTCACAGGAATCCTCTTCCAAAGTGGTTGAAGCAAAACTGGCACCTCCAAATCCACTGTTATCAGTAGGTTTCCCCACAAGGATGAACACATAATCATCTGCATGTTCAGGAGCATAAGAGTGAATAATATGATCTTCTCTAACTACTCCTAAAGTGACTACGGTAACAAGACAATTTTCATTATATGCAGCATCGTAATACACATCGCCAGCAATATTGGGGATACCTAATGGATTTCCATATCCAGCAATTCCGGCTACTACACCATCTTGAATCCAGTGTGTGTGAGAGCGATTAATATCACCAAACCGTAAACTATCCGCTACAGCGATAACCTCTCCTCCCATACAGCAAACATCTCTCACGTTTCCACCAACTCCAGTAGCAGCACCTTCATAAGGAACAATCTGAGAAGGATGATTATGAGATTCATGACTGATAATAATGCCGTAACGATGACCTTGATTATCCCGTACCACGGATACAATACCTGCGTCTTCCTTTGCGCCAAGGATTACATTTGGGCCATCTGTAACAAACTGTTTTAGATGAACACGACTGCTTTTATAAGAACAATGTTCTGAACCTTGAATAGACCATAAAACACATTCAGCATGACTGGGTGCTCGTTTAAGAAATTCATTCTGAATAGTTAAGGCTTCATCAACTGAGAGGTTAAGATTATGGTCACGAAGAGTTTGCGCGATTTCTTCTCGCGATAACATGGAAAAATCAAGAGTTTCAGTAGGCTTTTGCATGAATTCCTTAGACAAGAAAGTATTAACCTATGAAGGATTAGTCTGACTAATCGCTCCCCCAATATTCAAACGATAAAGTCATTCTGATAATACCCAGAAAAACAATACTGTTTTATTTATCTCGGAATTTGCGCATATTGTATCGGTTTATCTGGGTTTGAAGCAATTAAATTTCAGATTTTTCGTAACTATTTTTATCACCTATTCAACTAATTATCCATTCAATCTGTTTTTTCAAATCAATATGAATTTCAGATAACTCTTCAAGCTCATAATCCATGTAAGGATTAGCCGATGGATCTCTAGCCAGATGATGTTTCATCTGCTCATCTCGAGCTTTATGAAGCCACTCAATCTGAGGAGAAAACAAATGCAGCATCCCTTCGAGCCATCTATCTAAAACCTGCCAATAAGGATCGTCCGTCAAAGTCATCTTGTAACGTTTCAGAAAATAGGAAATATGCTCTGCGTCATACCATATTTCAGAAGTAACCCATCGATTAACCGTAAAAAGTCGTATAGGTAATCCGTATTGATTCATCCCTATTGCGACCAGATGAGTCATGGGATTATCTATATATTTATCCCAGTCTGACAAAGCAGCCGGTTTAATTCGTTTGGGTATGTGCTTGTATCGGATAAAACAATGAAAATGTCCATGTTCAGTGCTTTCAAAATTTTCTCTATGGCAATGATAAAAATACTGGGAACCTGTTGAATGATCAATTCGATCACCCTTTGGGTAATGACTCATTCGCTCATGCTTGCGTTTCTTTCTGAGCGTATAATGAAGTATGTTTTTTCCTTTCGGAGTAATCATTTGTTGTTGGGCTTCAAGAACCTGGGTTGCATAACCCAAAAAAACGTTCTTCCGCCATTTGCTTAACTGGGGTAAAACAAAATTTGAATCAGTTGTCATATTCATTACTACATAAAAGAAAGAGGTAGTTAAAACTACCTCTTTGTTTGAACAAACTAATTACTAGTCACCACTGCAACCGCCACAACCTTTGCAACCTTTGCAACCTTGACAGCCTTTGCAGCCTTTACAGCCAGTACAAGTTGCAGCAGCAGGAGTAGATGTATCATCAGCATATGCTACAGAAACCATAGGAGCTGAAGATAAAGCAGTTAACAGTGCAGCTACAGCCATTGTTGATTTTTTCATAATATTACTTCCTTGATAGTTAAAGGTTTTTATTTTGACCCATTAAGATATTAGCAAACAAATCAATATTTTTCTTCCTTTTTTAATAAAATTTTTTGATTATTTAATAAATAGATTGATTAAATTATAATCTACATGATTTTTGAAGGCTTGACTGCGTTTTTAATTAGAAATATATCAAGCGTGTTTATTGCAGATTTAGGTTAAAATCTGAGCTTTATCAAGGAATTTAAACAGGTCATTCTGCTGAATAAACCTGCTGCATCAAATTCGGAAACCAGGTTTCCGTGCCTGCAATAAAGAGCAGAGTTGGAGTACCTTAATAATGAGTTCTGACTAACAATAATTCCTGACAAAGCTGGATGCATGAATTATGTGTTCATTTTCTCCACCTATTGATAAGAGCCAATTTAATGTTAATACGCCTATCTGCAATAGAACATGTTTAAGCTTCTTGTGAATACTATTCTCCATTTCAATCTAGGATAATTCCTTCTTCGATAATTTAAGTATTATTTTATCAAGTAATCGGGTACTGAGAATTCGTTTCAAAACGATAAATAAATACGCAGGAAAAGTCACCGGATATTTTGCTTTTGGTCTTTTTGCTTCAATGGCATGAACCAGTTTTTTAATTACAGCGACAGGTTTTTTGGTAAACACTGAGTCGGCTTTATTTTGTTTATAGCTTGTTAGCATAACCTCATATTGTTTTTTAAAAAAACTGTTATTTCGATTAATATGTTGCAAGCTTAGATCTACTGCATTTTCTCTAAATCGACTGTCAATTGGACCTGGCTCAATACAAATGACATCTATTCCTGATGATTGGAGTTCTAATCTAAGCGTATCGCTTAGTCCTTCAACAGCATATTTCGATGCATTATAAGCGCCTCGCATAGGCATACTGATAATTCCCAGGATTGAGCTTATATTGATAATTCGTCCACTACCCTGTTTCCTCATTATAGGCACAATCAGATTTGTAAGTTCCAATAACCCAAAGACATTCGTTTCAAACTGTTGGCGAATGACCGTTCGACTGATATCCTCCAGGGCACCTGCCTGACCATAACCTGCATTATTGACTAAAACATCGATACGACCTGAAGTGATTTTTAATAATTCAGTAAATGCACTTGTGATGGATGATGAGTCACTCACATCCATATGAAGTGTTTCTACACCTGTTTCAATCAGTTTGTTCACATCTGCCATTTTACGGCATGAAGCAATAACTCGATGTCCTCTGTTTTTAAGAGCAAAAACAGCGTCATATCCTATTCCGCTCGAACATCCAGTAATAAAAATGATTTTCCCTGGCATGCTAATCACCTTAAATTTGAAATGAAGTTATGCTACTCGCCTCGACCATGAAATGAAATACCCTTGATATGTATTGTACTGTTGCACCCAAACACGTAAAAAAGGATTAAATGATCGATTTTTGAACTACACGAATCAATTTGGTCTATAATTTCAATAAAACAATAATATACAGGAACCAGTTATGAATAATAAAAGGATGTTTAAAACCCATCAGGGATACATGGTTATTGTTTTTTTAGTTCTTTTATTCAGTATTGGTTATAGCAATCAGATAAAAGCAAACTCCAGCCCCTTAACCCCTCAAGGCACGCAATTGGCTTATTTTATTGGATATCATAGTTACAGCAGAAATCCAGCGGTGATCCATGTAACGCCTGTACAACCCATACGAGGCGCTTATTGGACAAGATGGAGCTACATTGGTTATAGCTGCCAGCGAAGTTGCTTAATCGATAAATGGACAGGTCTCACTATTCAATGCAGACAGCGTTGTTAATCGAATTGCTCCTACCCGTCCTACTCAGAAGTCCCAAGCTTACCTGGAATGTAAACAACTTGGTGTAAAGGTCTCATTCCAATGTTGCTCAGCTGACTTGCCTTTTCTGTTCCAAAATGAAGGCCGTAACGAGTGAGAATATAACCTGGATGGAGCGGTATCTCGATGGCTAACTGGCTCCTTGGTTACTATACCCAGATTTCGCTCAAGATTTTGTTTATTATAACGAAAACTTATACGATTAAAGGTTTTCTCAAGATAAGCAGGTAAAGTTTTACCTTTAAAACTCTGTTCTTTTGCTATTGTATTGATTAAATCCGTGCGCTGTTCTTTTTGCTCACACAATATCTTTTGATTATTTTGCAGTGCTTTAGGTATTCTTTTGAATTCTCGCAACAAACTAATCATATAACGATTCCCATATTTCAAATCTCTCGGAATATGCTCTCGATTCTCGACTAATTTATGGAGTTTTTTGAAGTCACTGGAATCCATTTCATGTTGCAAACGATGAATTTCTCTGCGTACTTCCTTTTTCCTGCTTTTCAATACAATATCCTGTTCTCTGATGTGAAGGATGGATTCATTGATCACAGCGATCGCATGATAAGTAAAAATTAATGGTGAAAAATTGGTTTCATTTGAATTGTTTTTAATAAAATTTCTTAAAGCAAGATGATTTTTATGTGGTGAATTTAACTGGCATAACTCATGATAAGTGTTTTGAATTCCTTGAGGTAAACCTTTGATTAAATTAGGGCTTGCTATCAATTGTAAATTGGTAAAAACTAACAAAAAGCCTTCATAACAATGACGTCTTAACAGCACATCCGATATTCCGATCCATCGCCTGAACGCATTCAGTTTTGCATCGGGTTGATCATGATGTTGCTGGATGTCCTGTTTTAGAAAAAACTCCAACTTATTTCTTATATCGAAATAACTATATTGGTTGGAGCTGGATTTATCCTTACATTCAAACCCTTTGGGATCTTTGAAATCGTCTAAGCTCAATGTATAAAATACGTCTCTTAACTTGCAATCAATAATCGATGCATAGTCAGATACAATTTTACTTTCAACATAACTGTACAAAAGTTGATTCTTTTTAGATCTGGCTATTGATTTTTGAATTGATTTATCTGTTAATACCCTATCAAGCTGTTCCGAACAAATCGGGTTGAAAACAAACTGCTGATTACCCATTTGGTTCAACCAATCTCGAAATTTATTACTACGCATTGTTGTAAACTCCCTTTTAACAACATAAATCCGTTTTTAAAGACCAGCTGCATCATGCAAAATAGTCTATTAATCCTTTGGATGATTGTTTTTTAAGTGGGGTAATTAATGCCCCATCTTCAATCTCCTGTCTCGTTTCTTCTTTCACAAAACCATTTGGGTTTTGTTCTGACTGACGTGAATTCCCATCCATTCCTATAGTGACCTCAGCCAAATCCAGCCCTTGATCTGCCATCAGCTCTCTTAACCGCGGTAAGGCCTGATCAACAATATCCCGTACATGGTTGCTATGACTGGTAATATTCACAGAGGCGGAATCCTTAACTACTTTAACACTAATTTCCAATGGCCCTAAATCTTCAGGATTAAGTTTGATTACAGCACTTTTAACACCATGGTGCCCTAACCAAATGATGTGTTCAGAAAATTTATCAGCCCATTGAGCATTACTTAAGGGCAATGATATGTCAATATGTTTCGTTTTATCTGCATCTGTAGAATAATTGGAGTACTGATTATTGAATAATTCAGGTTGAGCCGTAACGTGCTGGTTGTTATTTAATAGAGTAGGTTCTGATTGAGTGTTCAGATCCGCAATGAACCGATCACTGCCTGGCTTATTAATTAATGATTCATTAGAAGCATTTTTTAATTCATTGATAAATTGCTCATTACTTTCGATTATTGGAGTATTTTCGACCTGATGAGCATCAATTTTCTCAGCAGACATTAAATTATTTTGACTGAATTGATCATTTAAGAACTGTTGCTCCCAATGCCTGTTGCTTTTATCTACGAATGACAGCTCGACACCTTCAGTTTCGGAATCCAAAGACATCACGGGATCTGTAGAGGCAGACAATGGTGGTTCAAATTGGTCCGAATCTATCCAGGTAAGAGCAATATTAGAATCCATACTGTCTGCTGGTGAAGGCGATAAATTGACTGATTCAGTCAATTTATCGTCTTGGGGTAGAACCTGACTGATACCCTCCAGCACAGCCTGATCTTTATTACCGGAACAACTCACACTGACGGAATCTAATTTGGCTTCATTCAATTTCTCATTAATTATATCCATATTTTTAGAGTTCATTCCTTCGGGAAGAGCATCTTTTTTAACAGAATCATTTAACAATAGTTCAGTAAACAATAATATAAACGAACCCGGATCGATTACTGTCTCGTTTATTTGTTCATCCTTTTGTTCTTCTTTAGTTTCCAGTGACTCAATTGATTTTATTTGTTCCTGAGTTGCTCCACTAACATCCGATAACTTAAATGAATCCAGAATAAGATTATTCAAATCAATCATATTGACACTCCTTGTGTACTGTTCCCTTTAACTGCAATATTCATACCAATTGCAAACATTACGCAAAAAAAATCAAAGTACTGTTAAGTAATATTTCTTCGGTGTAAATCTCTGTAAAGACATCTACTGTACCTGAAAAACTAATGATAGCCTTCATTTAAAAATAGATTATGAGTATTCCAATATGAATGGATTTTTATTTTCACATGTGCTCACGAAACAAGAAGTTGATGATAAAATCAGCAGAGCAATCAACCTACTCAAAAACATTCCTTCAAAGGAAAAAGTACTGTTTCTGAGTGAGCTGAAGAGTAGATTAAGCGATTTTGAAACAGAACTATTAAGTGAACAATTCACTATTTATGAGAAAGAACACGTATTAATCCAATACAATAGATTTGCAAAAACATTATTGCATTGCCTGAAATCTCCCGAAAATACATCTGCCTCTATTATCTATTATCATCGATTTAAATATTATCCAGTGGGAATAGAGGACACAATGAAGCCTAATCCTTTGCTGCAGAATTCAGCAATCACCACAATGGGAATTGGAGTTGCTTTATTGGCGGCCACAATTCCTGCTTTTATATTCAATCCAGCTATAGGCGCCATATTTCTTTCCATGGCCATAACCCTGCTGTTTCCAAGCTGCTTCTATCTAATGACGCCTGAATCTCCAGATACAACTCGAAAGAAAGCCGAAGAAAAAACGATATTTCAAATGGCTGCTCGGCTCATGAAGCCAGATCTTATATTTAATGATGTATATGACATTCCTGAGTCTTCCTCACCAATCTATGCAACGTAAGTGATATAAACGCCATCAATGGTTCGCCATTACTGATGGAGTGAATAAATCCGATACAAAATTCTAACGATCACAGTTGATTGACTCACTAATGTTCGTAAAGATAATTTATTGTACCGTTGTTCTGAAATAGATAGGGTCTAGTTTAAAAGACCTCATGAAAAATTCATAAATTTAAGCTATTATTATTTTTTTGATTTTGGGAGTTCTTTTATGAAAGTAGGTCATGACAGTCTATCAACAAAAAGTGAATTAAAAGTTGATGGTAAAACCTATCATTATTACAGCTTGAAAGCAGCGGAAAACAAAAACTTCAAAGGGATTAGCAGATTACCCTATTCGCTTAAAGTACTCTTTGAAAATTTATTACGCTTCGAAGATGATAATACCGTTACAACCAAAGATATCAAAGCTATTGCAGACTGGTTGCAAACGAAAACATCACAGCATGAAATTGCATTCAGACCAGCGCGCGTTCTCATGCAGGACTTCACTGGGGTTCCCGCTGTAGTTGATTTAGCCGCCATGCGCACTGCGATTGTCAAAATGGGTGGAAACGCCGATAAAATTTCTCCACTTTCGCCAGTAGATTTAGTCATAGATCACTCCGTTATGGTGGATAAATTTGGTACTAAAGACTCTCTTGAAATAAATACTGAAATTGAGATGGAACGAAATAATGAGCGCTATGAGTTTCTCCGTTGGGGGCAAAAAGCGTTTTCCAATTTTCAGGTTGTCCCTCCAGGTACAGGCATTTGCCATCAGGTGAACCTTGAATATTTGGGGAAAACCGTCTGGAGCAGTGAAAGCGAAGGTCATTTATACGCATATCCAGATACATTAGTAGGTACAGACTCACATACAACCATGATCAATGGTTTAGGGGTTCTTGGTTGGGGAGTTGGTGGTATTGAAGCAGAAGCAGCAATGCTGGGACAACCTGTTTCCATGTTAATTCCCGAGGTTATAGGCTTTAAGTTATCCGGTAAATTAAAAGAAGGCATTACCGCTACCGATCTGGTACTCACTGTCACTCAAATGCTCAGAAAAAAAGGAGTAGTCGGTAAATTTGTAGAGTTTTATGGTCCTGGATTAAATGACCTGCCACTTGCTGATAGAGCAACCATCTCCAATATGGCGCCAGAATATGGGGCAACCTGTGGTTTCTTCCCTGTCGATAAAGAAACCATCCGTTACCTGGAATTGACAGGTCGCGATCAACATACTATCGCTTTAGTTGAAGCTTATGCAAAAGCTCAGGGCATGTGGTATGACCAAAACAGCGAAGATCCCGTATTTACAGATACTCTGCATTTGGATCTGGATACAGTTGAGCCATCATTGGCAGGTCCGAAAAGACCTCAGGACAAAGTCAATTTGACCTCGTTGCCTATTGAGTTCAATCATTTCTTAAAAGAAACAGGTAAAGAATCAGAGAGTAATTCTGAGTTCGAAGTTAAAAACAAAGAGTTTAAAATGAAACATGGCAATGTAGTTATTGCCGCAATTACCAGTTGCACCAATACATCGAATCCTAGCGTACTAATGGCAGCAGGACTCGTTGCCAAAAAAGCAATTGAAAAAGGCTTACAACGTAAGCCTTGGGTAAAATCCTCTTTAGCTCCCGGCTCTAAAGTAGTGACCGATTATTTGAAACAAGCGGGTTTACAAACTTATCTGGATCAATTGGGCTTTAATCTGGTTGGCTACGGTTGTACTACCTGTATTGGTAACTCTGGTCCACTTCCTGATGCAATTGCTCACTGTATTACTGAAAATGATCTCGTTGTTTCTGCAGTTCTATCTGGAAATCGCAATTTTGAAGGCCGTGTTCATCCTCAGGTTCGCGCGAATTGGCTGGCTTCACCTCCATTAGTCGTGGCGTACGCGTTATGCGGTTCAACCTCTATGGACTTAAGCAAGGAACCTTTAGGAAAAGATTCCGATGGAAAAGATGTCTTTCTGAAGGATATCTGGCCTACGAATGAAGAAGTAGCTCTTGAGGTTGCAAAAGTAACGGGTGGAATGTTCCGTAAAGAATATGCTGAAGTATTTCAGGGTGATAGTCATTGGCAAGCCATTAAAACAAGTACAGGTAAAACTTATGAATGGAATCCAGATTCAACTTACATTCAGCACCCTCCTTTCTTTGAAAACCTCAAAGCGAAACCTGACGCAATTAAACCCATTAAACAGGCTTATATTCTAGCTCTTTTTGGTGATTCAATAACGACAGACCATATCTCACCTGCTGGTTCCATCAAAGCAAGTTCACCTGCTGGACTGTATCTAAAATCAAAAGGAGTTGATGAAAAAGACTTCAACTCTTATGGTTCACGTCGGGGAAATCATGAAGTTATGATGAGAGGTACATTTGCCAATATTCGTATTCGCAATGAAATGACCCCAGGTCAGGAAGGTGGAATAACTCGCTATATTCCTACTGGAGATGTCATGCCTATTTATGATGCATCGATGCTTTATCAGGCAGAGCATCATGATTTGGTTGTCATTGCAGGCAAAGAGTATGGTACAGGTTCATCAAGAGACTGGGCAGCCAAGGGAACCAATTTACTGGGTGTAAAAGCAGTAATTACAGAGAGTTTTGAACGCATCCACCGTTCTAATTTGATTGGAATGGGGGTTCTGCCACTTCAGTTCATGGAAGGTATGACACGTAAAACTCTGGGACTTGATGGCAGTGAGCGAGTCAGCATTGAAATATCTGACTCTTTAACTCCAGGCGCAAAAGTATCTGTTAAAATTGAACGTGAAGACGGTCGAGTAGATCACCTTCATGCACTTTGCAGAATCGATACGGCTGACGAACTGGAATACTACAAAAATGGCGGTATTCTTCAGTACGTATTGAGGAATCTTTGCGCCTAAAAGCAATTTAGCCCATATCATTCGATTGGGCTATCAACCTTAAATCATCATCCTGAGTAAAGCGAGGGATCTTCTGAAAGTTGCTGGGAAACAAATCCAATGCCACTTTGAGGGAGATCCTTCACAGCATTCAGGATCTGAGGTACCCCCTCATAATTTATTACACCGAAAATGTATTTATTTAAGTCTTAATAATCAAATTAATACCCGTCTTTGCGAGCAACGCGAAGCAATCCAGAACGGAACCTTATTGGATAAGTACACTCGATTGCTTCGCGTTGCTCGCAAAGACGATAGTTTATACTGAATGGTAGATATTTATCCCCTCATAATTTATTACACCGAAAATGCATTTATTTAAGTCTTAATAATCAATTTAATATCCGTCTTTGCGAGCAACGCGAAGCAATCCAGAACGGAGCCTTATTGGATAAGTACACTCGATTGCTTCGCGTTGCTCGCAAAGACGATGGTTTATACTGAATGGTAGATATTTATCCCCTCATAATTTATTACGCCGAAAATGTATCTATCTAAGTCTTAATAATCAATTTAATACCCGTCTTTGCGAGCAACGCGAAGCAATCCAGAACGGAGCCTTATTGGATAAGTACACTCGATTGCTTCGCGTTGCTCGCAAAGACGATAGTTTATACTGAATGGTAGATATTTATCCCTTCATAATTTATTACGCCGAAAATGTATCTATCTAAGTCTTAATAATCAATTTAATACCCGTCTTTGCGAGCAACGCGAAG
>NZ_LNYR01000012.1:466328-513288 GCF_001467955.1 Legionella quateirensis
ACGTTTATACTGAATAATAAATAATTATCCGATCTAGAATTATGAGGGGATACCTCAGTTCAGGATGACGACGAATAAACCGTCATCCCGAGTGCAGCGAGATCTCTCCTGAGTGCGACTGCGAAACAGATACAATGCCACTTTGAGGGAGATCCTTCACTGCGTTCAGGATGACGTAGTTTGGTATTAATAGAACGAATAAATGGAGCCATAAAAACAAGAAATCATGCGACTCATTGATTGTTTTTCCATTAAATGTTACATTTGATGGTTAACTATTTATGATGAATCCAGGTGCATGGACATTTTTTATTTAACTCAACTAAACTCACATTATTACAGTTATCCGTCTAGCAATTTGCCTTACTTCTGCACCCATTAAGGATCCAATTATGAATCATTCAAAAAAAGTGTTGAGCGTCTTTTCTTTGGTTATGATTAACATAATTGCTGTAGACAGTTTAAGAACTCTCCCCATCAGTGCCAAACTCGGGTTATCATTAATCTCCTATTACGTAGTAGCAGCGTTTGCTTTTTTTATTCCTGTTGCCCTGGTAGCCGCCGAATTGGCCACCGCTTACCCGAATACCGGAGGTATCTATGTCTGGGTTAGAGAAGCTTTTGGCAGACGAGCGGGTTTTATAACCATATGGTTGCAATGGATATACAATGTCGTCTGGTATCCAACCATGCTGGCTTTTATTGCAGCAACATTATCCTATTTAATCGCCCCACATTTAGCAAATAACAAATTCTATCTTTTAGGAACTGCATTAAGCCTTTTTTGGCTGTTTACCCTGTTAAATTGTTTTGGCATGAAATTATCAAGCATTGTAAGTATATTAGGCGCAACTATAGGTACCGTTCTACCTATGCTTATCATAATAATACTTGGTGTTGTATGGATGTTTCAAGGCAGACCAATGGCGGTTAATTATCCCTCTTCCTGGTTTCCCGATTTTAGCTCTTTAGGAAATTTGGCACTTTTTTCAGCAGTATTGTTTGGTTTGATTGGCATGGAGATGTCAGCAGTACATGCCGAAGAAGTTAAGAACCCGCAGCGAGATTATCCCAGAGCACTGCTATACTCTACACTAGTGATCATATCAACTCTATCGCTGGGATCATTAGCTATCGTCATTGTCGTTCCCAACGATCATTTGAGCGTGGTATCTGGATTAATTGATGCGTATGCCATTTTTTTCAAATCCTATAATATGCCCTGGATGACCTCAGTTATTGCCGTACTCATCATTTTAGGTGGCTTGAGTGGTGTTTCTGCATGGATTATTGGTCCAACCAAAGGATTGTTAGTATCGGCTCGTGATGGTTCACTTCCCGCACGATTTGCTCGTGTAAATCGCTTCGGAGCACCTGTTACTATTCTGGTTACTCAAGGAGTAATATTTACGATTTTGAGTAGTATTTTTATATTGCTTGATTCCATTAATGCTGCTTATTGGATATTAAGCGATTTAAGTGCGCAAATGGCTTTATTAGTTTATATCATCATGTTTGCAGCTGCTATTAAATTAAGGTATTCCAGACCAGATCATCCTCGCGGTTATACCATTCCTGGCGGTAATATCGTTATGTGGCTTGTCGCCGGGATCGGAATTATATGCTGTGTCATCGCGATGATAGTCGGTTTCATACCGCCATCTCAAATACCCATAGGTAATGTATATCTCTTCGAAGCGTTCTTGATTGGCGGTTTAATCTTATTTGTCCTGGTACCCTGGTTATTCGCAAAAAGACATGAAGATTAAATGTTCATTCGTCATCACGGGTATTGATAATTCATTATTTTATTCCTAATACCTCGCGACGGCTGCCTGAATGTACCTCGCTTTTGTACATCATACTACTCAGCGTGAATGAGTAAACACTATAAATTGGATTAAATAACGAACCATCATAGCATTTGTTTTTTTACCAACTGCCTAAAAAAACCACCCTCTCTCAATAACTGTTGATAATTCCCTGTCTGTACTATCTTTCCCTCAGCAACTACATAGATTCTATCTGCGTTAATCAGTGTACTTAAGCGGTGAGCAACAACAATTCGGGTAATGTTCAGTTGTTCAATATGATGCATTACCTCTGCCTGAGTTGTATTATCCAAAGCAGAAGTCGCTTCATCCAAAAGCAGAATTCTTGGTTTTCTTGATAACGCGCGAGCAATCATTAATCGTTGCCTTTGTCCCACAGATAAGGTTTTTCCACCTTCAGTCAACAGTGTTAGCATTCCCATAGGCATTGCTTCAATATCTTTTGCGAAACCAGCCAGTTTGGCAGCCTGCCATGCATCATCCACAGTACATAAACTTCCAGCAACAATATTTTCAAATACTGTTCCAGGAAATAATGAACCATTTTGCAAAACAACACCAAATTGCTCTCTGAGTAAACGTACATTTAAAGTATTTATATTTTGACCATCAAAATATATAGCCCCCTGAGTCGGCGTTTCAAAACCCAATAACAATCGGATCACAGTTGATTTTCCGCTGCCAGTAGCCCCAGTTATTGCTATGAACTCACCAGGTTCAGCACAGAGGGATATACTATTTAATACAGGTGTTTGAGCCCCCTTATATTGAAAGCTAATGTCTTTAAGTTGAATTGTACCAGTCAACTCTTTAAGTACAACGCCTTCCATCTCTGGTGTTTCTTGTAAAATGGGGCGAATTCGTTCGTAGAGCGGAATTAATTCTATTGACTTTGAAAGCACTTCAGATAGCGCTAGCAACGCGCTGAAAAACTGTCCAAATGCAGCATTAAATGCGATAAAAGCACCAAAACTCAGGGTAACCATTCCACTGCCTATCATTGCATATAGAAAGATAAAAATGACTACGGAGAAAAAACCTCGGATGAGTTCAAATCGTAATTCCCAAAGCGATAAAAACAGGGATAATCTGCTTTTTTTACAAAACATGTTTATCCAGATCGCAAATGCACGTGACTCACTATTGCTAATCCGTAGCTTGCTGATACTGGTCAAATATTGAAAGGACAATTCAGTCAGTTGAGCCTGCAATTCAATAATTGGTCTTTGGTATTTTAGGAGTACTATATTTGAAATAGTGATTAAAATAACAACCATTAAAATAAGTAAAATAGACCATGACGCAAGAATTGGCGAATAATAAAACATTAAAATCAGCGTAATAAAGGAAAAAATGCCGCCTAAAAGCGCATGTAATCCAGTATTGGTTAGTTCCTCTTGCATTGCATCTATCCCGGCAGCACGTAAAGTTAAATCCCCTGGACTAAATCGATGGAAAAATGAAACAGGAAGTCTAAGCAATCGATCCCATACAGCAGGCTGAACCGTTGAATTCATTTTAAATCGTACACGAAGAGCTGAAAAATTCTGAGCCAGGCTGAATAATGCAATTCCAAAACACGCGGCAATGATCCCAAATACGCTTTGAGACAAGATACTTAAATTAGCTCCGGGTACTGCATCATCCAAAATAATTCCTGTTAAAACGGGTACTACCAAGCCAAAAATGCCAATTAAAATTTGCATGCACAGGATGCGGAAGCAATCAGCCTTTTGATTAATCATTGCAAACTGAAACAATCGACCAAGATTGATTTTTTGATCAGGGAGGGTGCGATAGAAAGTATAAGCTCTGGGCGATAAACCCTCGATAAAGTCTGGAGTAATTGATTCATAGACACCTGACTGAACATTAAAAAAGCGATACTTACCTGATTTACCCGGTATTAATGCCAGAGGTTTATCTGTATCTTTTTCAAATACAATCATCGGGCCATTATCAAAATCCCACCAGCATCCTGTTAATAACGTAGTTCGAAACCGAAAACCCGATGCTTTTACTATAGCTCGAAGCATTTCATGATTGGTGTACTCCGATGAGATATCATCCGGTTTCTTCAAAGGGATTTTTAAATATTGTGTCACTAACTGGCAGGCTATCCAAAGCTCATCTTCATTTTTACCAGTGAACGCCTCTTCGTTCAAATCAAAAACGGATACTATTTGAGCCATGGCTTCATCCATGATGCGATCATTGTTTTTATCCATCATTCACCTCCAGCAAAAGGTGTTTATAAACACCGCCGAGTTGTAATAATGAATCATGCGTTCCACGCTCAACGATTATCCCTTGCTCAATAACTAAAATTTCGTCACAGGAACGGATTGTACTTAAACGGTGAGCCACAACGAGTATAGAACAACCACGTTTCTTTAAATTAGCGAAAATTTTTGCCTCAGTAAGGGCATCCAGTGAGGATGTAGCTTCATCAAGAACGAGTAAATTGGGTTTGGTTACCAAGGCTCTTGCAATTTCCAACTGCTGGCGCTCTCCCCCACTAAAATTAGCACCTTGAGTATGCACCGGACTTGTTAATCCCAGCCCGCGTTGCTTTAATAATGAGATGAGTTCTGCATCTTCAATTGCTTGTTCTAATGCCTTAGTGGAAACAGTTGAGTCCCATAAGGTCAAATTATCCAGAATAGTTCCTTCGAAGAGAAAAATATCCTGATCTACAAAGGATAATGTAGTACTAATCAACTCTCTAGATAGCTCTGAATATCTATGATTATCAAGTAATATATCTCCAGACCATGGCTTATATAGGCCACAAGCCAATTTCGCGATGGTTGATTTGCCGCTTCCAGTGGACCCCACAATTGCCAAAGATTTTCCCGATAATAGTGAAAAATTAATTTCCTTAACTACGGGTTCGTCTAATGGAGAATAACCATAACTAATATTCTTCATGGTTAAAGTACCATCCAATTGATTTACTGCATCCAAAGTACTGGCCTTATTCAGTTTTTTACTCATTAATTCAGTATCTTCTGGATTATTTAAAATATCATTAAGACGAGACAAATCAGCTCGAATTTCCTGAAGTTTTGTCCCAAGCCCTATCAATTCGTTTAACGGTTCATTGAAACTCAGCAATAAATATTGAAATGCGATCAAACCACCAACGGTTAAATACCCGTCCATAATACGTATACTTCCAATCCCTAATATCAATGCAGTAGAAATTCCTACTAAAATTGGCGATACAACGGACATAAACGTTGTATAGAGTTCAATACTCTGTTGGCTATTGATGGTTTTTGCATGATAACCAGCCCATCGCTGAAAATAATCCTCTTCAACTCCAGAAGCCTTCAGGGTTTCAATACCCTGTAAGCCCGCCATTTCCATACCAGTCAGCTTACCTTCCTCTTGATATAAGCGCATGCTTCTATTGGCAATTTTTTTTGCAATCAAGAAAAAAACCAGCGCATTGATCAGCGCAATAAATATTCCGATAACAGCAAGCATCCAATCAAACAAAGCCATTATCAGGGCATAGATCACCATATTAATTAGTCCAACCACATTTGAACTAAGATCTGCAGACAAGAGTTCTGCAATATGATCATTAGATGCAATACGAGAACTAATGTCACCTGAAAATCGTTGCGAAAAAAAGGACATCGGTAAGCGTAATGTATGCCATAAAAATTGAGCTGAAGTTGTCATCACCAACTTCAGTTGAAGCCTTATGATATGAATATGTTCTATCCATGTCAGTACGGCGGCCATCAACCCTGTAAGTAACATCCCCCAAAGTAAAGGCAACAACCATCCCGAAAGGTTACGAATGAGCACTTCATCTATAAATATTTTTGCGAACGCAGCCATCAGGATATTGGGTATCGTAAGAAAAAGACTGGCCAATATAATAAATAAAAATGCTTTTCGAGTACCGGAAAACCGTGATTTCAAATTGTGCCATAACGTATCTTTAACACCACCAGGAACAAAATCAGAGGTGAGTTCAAACAATAAGACAACACCCGTAAATCCCAGGCTAAATTCCTTATAAGTCAATGATCGTAAGCCAACAGCAGGATCGTTTATGTATACTTTGTTATTATCAAATCCTTCAATAACGACAAAATGATTAAACTCCCAAAATGCAATACAGGGATAAGAAAGTTTAGATAAATCAGCCAGATCCGCCTCAGCACCCTGAGCCTTTAAACCATAGCTTCTGGCCGCACGTAAAATATTAAGCGCTTTACTGCCATCACGCGAAACACCGCAAACGTATCTTAATTCTTCAAGAGTCACATAACGATGATGATAGGCCAGAATAATAGCTAAAGCAGCTGCGCCACATTCAACGGCCTCCATCTGTAAAATGACTGGGGTTTTTACCCTGTGTGGATGATTCATTCCAGACCCCATATTTTTTTAAATGCAGGTATAACTAATGTTATGGGAGGCTGCTCACGAATAGTAATCATCGCATTGACCAAAGTACCTGAAGTGATTTTTACTTTAGGACCCGTTGAGGAAGACCATTTCAGACCACTAAAAACCGAAGAATCATCTTGAAGATGAATTCGTACAGCAACAGGAACCTCTTTAATTGAGAATTGCTTTACCAATTCTTCATTTTGCAGAACTGAAATCATCTCTTGTGAGGAAGATGGGAATTCTGCTACATGCATTACCGTTCCATAAATGCTTCCATACTCGGATTTTTCAACTGTAGTAGGAGAAACCAGGGCCTTCATTTGGATTTTAATCTGTTTTCCTGCTTCTGGTGGAAAATAAACCAGAGCATCAAGTCCTTTTCCTTCGCTGGCAATTGCCAGAATAGGACTCCCTACGTTAATAATGCTGCCGAGTGTGCTACGAATATCGGTAACTACTCCATTAATCGGACTAATCACATCTCTGGAGAGCTTCAATTGGATTACCAGATTATTCAATGCCAGGGTTTCATCTGTGATTTTTAATGATAACTGACGGAGTCGCTCCAGCCACTGATCTTTGAAATTAAATTCTTCTTTATCTAGTTCAACTAACTTATCTTTATTTCCTTCCAGCTCAATTTTGACACTGTAATACTCTTGATAGGTATCTTCCAGATTTTGCCTGCTTTCAATCCCTTTTTTAAAGGCTGCCTGCCTGATTGTCAATAATTGGAATAAATGCTCATCCTTAAGCTCGGTTGATGCAATTACCTGCTTTAAAGAGGCTCTCTGCGCTTCAATTTCATCCTTATTTTTTGCAATAGCCTGTTCAGATTGAATTTTTAATTGAGATTCGGTATTTTTTAACTCTTTAA
This sequence comes from Legionella quateirensis, assembly GCF_001467955.1. GTDB lineage: Bacteria > Pseudomonadota > Gammaproteobacteria > Legionellales > Legionellaceae > Legionella > Legionella quateirensis. The sequence goes on from NZ_LNYR01000012.1 coordinate 473,454, forward strand.
GATAATGTTCAAGAACCTTAATTTTTTGAAGCAGATCGGGGCGAGATAAAGTGGCAACTACTTGTCCTTTTTTAACCTGGTCACCGGGCTTAACCAATAATCCGACAAGAAACGCAGGGCCATCAGGAGCAACTGCATTATAGATATCTCCTCCTCCAGCCAATAAGATACCCTGCCCCTCAACTCGGGTCGGTATGCTTCCAAATATTGACCATAAGAACACAACAAACAGTACCAGATAACACGTTCCAGCAATTATCCATGAACGAGGAGTCACCACTTGAATCAATTGATCTAATTGTTCTGGTGATGAAAGCTGTTTTAGAGCTTCTTTACGAAACCTTATTCGCCTTGACAAAGCTTCCCTTCCTTAAATGAATTGTCAACAGAACTTAATTTACGATATCTATATACACTATCGATTGTTCTTTTATTATGAAAATCCGTGTCTGTTTTTTATTCTGAATGCAGTCATGCGAGTTGCACTCTTTAATTTTGCTAATTCATTAATATTCAAATTTTTATTTGTGGTTGCAGGTGAAACTCTAAGTTTACTAATATCCAAGATTCCGGGTAATGATTCCGAAGGTGGTGTGGGTTGTCTTATATAAGCTCTTCTAACTGGTGAGAAGGAAAAACCTCCAACAATCTGATTCAGGTCTTCATCAGGCAAGTAGTTCATGATTCACTCCAATAAAGGGTACTATCCATCTCCCTTGCACAAATCCATGCAATGATGCATATATAAATTATAGCATAAGAATAAGGGTATAAATTCTCATTGAGATCCATTGAATGGTTGGATTTATATAACGAATTATTAGAGAATTATGATTAGGTTTTGTTGACATTTGGCCAGTATTACAAATAAATCACTTGTCGCCTGCACCAGGAAACATCAACAAAACCTAGGATCATGTTACTGTAATTGCTCTACCTTTGTTTTGATTACAACAGCTGCTTTCCTTTTTTTCTTCTGAATCCAAAACTGCGCTCATTGGCAATAGCTCCAGCAGAAGCAATTTTGGGAACGGCTGAATTTGTAGCATTTATAGGCGGTACTTGAGTTACGCCCGTTCCCGCACGAGCAATAGCATTTCGTTCAGCTAGCGGCGGTTTAATACCATTGATTCTTCTTATAGTCATGGGTGAAAAGCCCCCAACAATCTGGTCGAGGTCATCATCAGGTAAATAATTCATGATTTACTCCAATATAGGTTTATGCCCCTCTCCCTTTCAAAAATCCATGCCATAGGACATGTGTAAATTATAGCACATGAATAAATGTATATAATTTAGTCGACAATACTTGATCTCTATTATTGATAGATAAGAATAGTGATGCTGAATAGAATAATGCATTAAATAACGCGATAAACCTATTGAGTTGACCTTAAGCAAGATCAACTCAAGTAAACTGTATAAAAACAGACTAAATATCTTCGGGTAAAGACATTAGACTGGCATTGCCTCCTGCGGCGGTTGTATCAACAGTATAGGTCCGTTCGTGACACAAGCGGACCAGATAGTTAGGGCCACCTGCTTTAGGTCCTGTGCCTGATAGTCCTTCGCCTCCAAACGGTTGCAATCCAACAACCGCGCCTATCATGTTACGATTCACATAACAGTTACCGGCATGAATTCGCTTTCGGATGTATTCAACGGTTTCATTAATACGACTATGTATCCCCAGAGTTAATCCAAAACCAGTCTTATTAATTTGGTTTATTACTTGATCCAGATTTTTTCTTTTAAATTGAATCACATGCAGCACTGGTCCAAATACTTCTTTTTCCAAAGCATCAATATTATCAATGGCAATCGCTGTTGGAGGCATAAAGTATCCTGATTCACACTCATCGCTCAGTTTACATTGGTACAGAATTTCATACCTTTTTTTCATATTCTCGACATGATTTGTCAAAATAGCCAATGCATCTTTATCAATCACAGGTCCAATATCTGTTGCCAACCAACGTGGATCACCTACGACCAATTCAGCCATGGCACCTTTGAGTAATTCTATGGTTCGTGGATAAACTTCTTCCTGAACAAATAGTACACGCAGCGCGGAGCATCTCTGACCAGCACTGCCAAATGCAGAAACTACTGCATCAACAACTACTTGCTCTAACAAAGCTGATGAGTCAACAAGCATGGCATTTTGTCCACCGGTTTCTGCAATTAAGGGGATTATTTCACCACCACGAGTAGCCAAGGTACGATTGATCAGATTTGCTGTATCGGTTGAACCGGTAAACAAGACTGCTTTTATCCTTTTATCTGAAACCAGAGCGGCTCCTATTGTCTCTCCAGCACCGGGCAATAATTGAATCGCTCCAGCAGGAATTCCGGCCTGATGCATTAATTTAACTGCATAAGCAGCAATCAAAGGAGTTTGTTCTGCTGGTTTGGCAATAACACAATTACCTGTAACCAAGCCAGCGACGACTTGACCGGTAAAAATAGCCAAAGGAAAATTCCAGGGGCTGATACACAATATCGTTCCACGAGGATGCAAACTTAACTCATTTAACTCACCAGTATACCCATGAAGTTTTGTTGGACTCGCCATTAATTGCTGAGCCATATGGGCATAATAACGACAAAAATCTACAGCTTCACGAACTTCTGCTACACCATCATTCCAGGTTTTTCCAGCCTCAAGGCAAGCTAAGGATAAAAACTCCATCATATTAGCTTGTAATAAATCAGCAAACCGATTGATGCAGGCAGCTCGTTCTTCAACGGGAATACTGCTCCAGACTGGGAAGGTTAATTCAGCCTGCGCTAATGCTTTTTCAACATCGTCCAAAGTTGAGTTCTGAACTGAACCCACTACTCGTGACGGTTGTTGGGGTGAAGTTACTGTCTGTTGATTATCAAAGGTTGTTTTTCCAGCAACCAGTGGTCCAGCACTCCATTGATTTAAATTCAACTTTGCTAATTCCTGCTGCAATAATGCTCTCTCGTGGCGGTTAGTAAAGTCAACTCCTTTTGAGTTCATACGCGCAGGTAAAAACAAATGTTCAGGTAAAGGGATGTTCTTATTCATACTATTAAACAGAGACTTGGCTTTGGTAATCGGGTCTTCTACCAAATCGGTAATTGGCGCATTGTCATCGACAATTCTGTTCACAAATGAAGAATTAGCGCCATTTTCCAATAAACGACGAACCAGATAAGGAAGAAGATCTTCATGACTGCCAACAGGGGCATAAATTCTGCAGGGGATACCAAAACAATCAGCAGGAACTATTTGCTCATAGAGCTCATTACCCATTCCATGCAAACATTGAAACTCAAAATCCCTATAGTCACCAACCAGATTCAAAATCATTGCTACTGAATAGGCATTATGAGTAGCAAATTGAGGATATATAGCATCGGTCATTGTTAATATTTTTTTTGCACAGGCTTGAAAGGAAACATCAGTGAACACTTTACGAGTAAAAACGGGGTATTCTGAGAAGCCTTGCATCTGAGATTTTTTGATCTCGCTATCCCAATAAGCGCCTTTAATCAATCGAACCATTATCCTGCGATTTTTACTCCGGGCTAAGGCAGCAACCCAATCAAGAACATAAAATGCTCTTTTTTGATACGATTGAACAGCAAGACCAAATCCATCCCAACCGTCCAGGCTTTCATCATTAAACACTTTTTCAATCACATCTAACGATAAATCCAGACGCTCTGATTCTTCGGCATCTATAGTTAAAGCAATGCCATATTCTTTTGCCAGACGTGAAAGAGCCAATAATCTGGGAGGCAACTCTTCCATAACCCGTTCGTATTGAGATTCATTATAACGTGGATGAATTGCAGATAATTTAATAGAAATACCCGCGCGTTTATATAAATTTGAGTTTTTATCTGCCTGTTGGCCAATGGATTCAATTGCTTTTTTATAAGCCTCAAAATACCGTATGGCATCCACTGACGTTAAAGCCGCCTCACCCAACATATCATAGGAATATCGATATCCTTTGCTTTCTTTTTTCTTCGCCCGAGTTAAGGCCTCATTTATAGTACGTCCCATAACAAATTGCTTGCTCATTATACGCATAGCTTTATCAACAGCTGTTCTAACAACGGCTTCGCTACTGCGATTGACCAGTTTCATCAATGCTTTTGTCAGCGTATTTTCAGCTTTTTCAGGTGTTAATACCTTGCCGGTTAACATTAAAGCCCAGGTGGTAGCATTCACAAAAAAAGAATCACTTTGACCACGATGAGATTTCCAGTCTCCTCCGGCCAGCTTGTCTTTAATTAGATTATCAATAGTGGCGTTATCAGGTACTCGCAATAAGGCTTCGGCCAAACACATCAAGGCAATACCTTCATCACTGGATAAAGCATACTCAGTAAGAAATGAATCAATACCTGTACTCTTCTTTCTTTCTGCGCGTACTGACTCTACCAGCTTCATTGCGTTAGCTCGAATTGCAGTCCGTTGATAAGGTTCGATTGCCGCTTTTTCACAAAGCTCGGTAATTAAAGAAAGCTCATCAGCGCGATAAGCTTTATTAATAGCAGCTCGTAAACCTTCTGGTACATGAATGGACTGCTTTTCCAGCATAATATTCTCCGATTTCTAATAATAAGTTTCAACAAAAGATCATAGTTCAGAACTAATACAAATGAAATAAATTAGTTAAAAATTGTAGTGGATTATATGCCTCCTATCGTGTCTAATAAAGTAAAAACTCGTTCTGACACTGTATTTTACAGGATAAATTGATCTCAAAAAGATTAAATTTAATACAAATTGACAAAGGAAAGTCATGTGCTTTGAAATAAATTTGATGCAATTTGAACAAAAATCAATCATTTGCGTTTTTCATACGGGTGATAAGCCCATGAATTGAATAATATTTTACCCTGATGGGCAAGGAAAACCCTTATGATTTTACAATTGCGTCATTTGTTAATATAATCACCATCTTTTTCGATGACCAATAACGGTGATTTAACAAGAAGAAAGGAGCAGTATGAATACATTATTAACTCTAATCTCAACCGTCATATTAACAAGTAATATTACATCCAGCACCCCTTCATTTGCGAAGCCTGGACCAGATTTAAATACGCAAGTTCAGCATTTAAGCACTAAAGCGCCCAAGCTGAACAGAAATGTTTTAAAGCTTGCTTTAACCGCATATACAAACGCGAACAAAAGAGGCGCGGTTAAAAAGCCAGTTCTAACCGTAATTGATTACTCACTACCATCAAATAAGCAACGTATGTGGGTATTCGATGTTCGAAATGAAAAACTTTTATATAACACTTATGTTGCTCATGGCAAAAATTCTGGTGTTGTTGCCAACCATTTTTCGAATAGAGAATCAAGCAAACAATCGAGCCTTGGTACTTACATTACTAAAAATACGTACATAGGTCATAAAGGATATTCATTAAACCTACAGGGACTGGATCGAGGTTTTAATGATAACGCATACAACAGACGTGTTGTGATACATGGCGCATGGTATGTAGAGCCAGATTTTATCAAAAGAGCTGGTCGTGCTGGTCTGTCCTGGGGATGCCCAGCTATAGCTCAGACTTTGGCTAAACCCGTAATCAACACCATTAAAAATGGCTCAGTAATATTTGCATATTATCCTGACAAAAACTTCTTATCACACTCAGGATATCTGGTAGCCTAAATAATAAAGCCAGGGCAAGCCCTGGCTTTTCGCAGTCATCCGTATAAGAACTTCCAGTTCTTATTGTCATCCTGACAAATCAGTTCCATCTGATTACAAATCCCTTTGCTTGACTTATATCCTTACAAGTCATGTTTATAATGTAGCAACGGATTAGCCTAATCGCAAGGACGTACTTGAGACATTTACTGTATTCTTAAATTAAAACCACCTCATGCAGAAAAGTAAAAATCATTTAATTACATGAACTTAGATAAATACCGGGATATCGGATGTCAAAAAAATTGGCATTATCTGCATCTGAATTGAGAAATCTCTTACACGAAATAGAGCAATTAATCTCAATACTAATTAACTGTTCATAGCACGAATCCACTGCATAGGTACTATGGGTAGACCGACCGGTCTAAATTCGAGATATCCTCGATCCCGCAACAACGAATTGGTGAATTCAGGAATAATGGGATTATGGGGATCGCAACCAAAAGAATAAGAATGGACCCTCCGCCTGCGCGGAGGGAGACGAGGATAGAGTAATATAAGGGGGCATCTGGGCACTTCATCGATGGCAATTATTGATGCAATGGACAATTGAGCAACATTAATTGAACTATAAATAATCAACGTTTTTACTCTTAATGAACAAAAAACAAACACGAAATCTCAATTTTATAATGATTTAACGTGAACAGCAGTATTTGATGCTTGATTATGCTATAAGTTATGATAGTTTATTCAAGTTAAAAATGTATCCGAGTAGGACTATGAACCAACAGATAAATCCAGTTAAAAAAGATAAGTTGCAAATTATTGATTGGCTTATTGAACATTTCCCCAATGCTTTTTTTAAAAAAGGGAATCAGGTAAAACCACTTAAAATAGGTATCTTTGACGATATTATTGATTTTTATGAGCGATTAGACTCTCCTCCGTTCAGTAAAAAATCACTGCGAGAAGCCTTAAGTTATTATAGTGCATCACCAGCGTATCTTAACTGCCAAAAACCAGGCATTGCTCGAGTCGATATTTATGGAAATGAAATTGATGTTGTTACTCCCGACCAGGCAAAATATGCTCATCAACGTTTTCAGGAACGATATAACAAAAAGAAAGAAACTGAATAAGTTGCTTTTTAAGAACTTAAATAGCTTAATCACTTTACTGTAATTAGTTAGTTGTCTCAGCAACAGTCTAAAGATTCAAGATGATAATGATTGAATTATCATCTTGAGGAAATCAATGTTCCTTTCTCCTCTTCAGAACACACTTTTATCGATGGGAATCAACCGAAGTCTATTGGCTATTACTGTTCACCGCGCAAAGCCATTAAATAATTTACCGAGACATCAGCCCCAAGAGAAGCAGTTCGGGCTATCGGATTATAATTTAATCCTTTCAAATCGATCATAATAAAACCACAAGAGCGTGCCATTGACGCCAGTTCACTGGGCTTTATAAATTTATCATAATCGTGAGTTTGCTTAGGTAAGAGATTTAATACATATTCTGCAGCAATAATAGCACTGGCATAGGCTTTAAGAGTACGGCTGATCGTCGATAAAAACAATAAACCGTCAGGTTTTAGCAAACGCTTGCAATGGTGCAATACTTGTTCCGGTCTCTGTACGTGTTCTAACAGTTCCATACAGGTAATAACATCGAAGAGGTTGTCCTCATAATCCTCAATAGGCGTACACTGATATCGAACATTCAAATCATCGTTCCGAGCATGCTCTCCGGCTGCCTTAATTGCTTCGGCTTCAGCGTCGATACCTGTAACCTCTGCACCATTTCTGGCCATAGATTCACATAATATCCCACCTCCGCAACCAACATCCAGAACGCGAATACCGGTCAGATTGATTTGTTGTGTAATAAAATCAAGGCGAGTCAAATTAATATCATGCAACGTTTTAAGAGGCCCTTCAGTATCCCACCAAGCCTTTGCATGCTGTGCGAACTTATGCAGTTCCTGTTCATCTATTGTTGATTCACTTTTTATCATAAGTTAATAAGTCCAGTGGTTTAAAAAATTCAATGACACGTCGATTGGTAATGAAACTGACATTATATGGATGTTCAGCGATTAAGCCTACAGATAATATATCCTGTGGAATATTATTGGCAATCTTACCTAATAAAATTAACTGAACTGATGATTTGAGCAACAACAACTGCTTCAATAGACTAATCATAAAGGGATGCCAGTATCGTGCATGATAAGGTATTTTACCCTCACTATACACCAGGCAGGCATTCAGTAATAAAATCCCTTTATTCAACATTCCTCGAAAAAGCTCTTCTGCTGAGTGTACCAGGTTCTGCTTATCCACTTCCGCTATTGCCTGTTGTGACGTGTCGTCCTGTAAAGATCCTCGAGCAATTAATAACATTTTAATCAGATTTCTTAAAGAAGTGGCTCTATTTACTGATTTAGCCAACCCCTGACTACTCCAGAGTTCCTGAACCGAATTATCCCAGAATGCATATCCATTTGCGGATTCAATCCGTGGATAAGGAGACTCACCAAAAAGGATATATCGCGTACTTGAAAGAGGTAAACTAAAGGCGGAAAAGAGATTTGTGACTCCAGGCAACCAATTTTTATCGTCCAGCAACTGGTTTAAATAATTCTTATCCATCACTTCAATTGCGGTATTTAAAATCGGTTGCCACTCAGGATGGCATTTATCTAAAGGAAAATGAGGGTTCATGACACAACCTGAAACTGCTTTATGAAGACTGCTTTAAATTATAAAGAGTTACTGCCGTATTCACTACCATTATTTCGCTATATAAATAATCTTGCTCATTTAGACCATACTGACTGATGCCATTAATTTCCATTGATAAATACACCTGTGTGTCTCCAGGATGATATCAATCTCTATATAAATAATGACGTAGCCCCTATCTTTACTAGACCTATTTTGTTACAATGCAATCAAATATTGTTCTTTTAATTCGTTGTGAGTACTGCTTTGAACCGTCATGAGAATATATCAAGTGATATGCTCCATAATCAAAACTGCTACGCTTATCTACGCCAATTGCACCCCTTTATATCAGATAAACTAATCGCTGTTCTACCTGGCTTATCCGCTCTGGAAAAACTGGATGAAGAGTATGATCCGAAATATCCCTACGGTAATTTATATAGCTTTACCATTGCCTATCTGGAGGATCAGATCGACGATGTATATAAAACATTGAGTCAAAGGAAAGCGAAGAAGCTGGACAAGCTTATTTTCAGCATCTATCACAATGACAATCATATTCTAGAAAATACTGAGTGGATCAATAAAATTGGAGCGAAAACAAGACCAAGACAAGTCGATATAGCTAATGAAATTGCCAAAGTTTTAGCTGATCATAAAGACACCTCCGTTAATAAATTATCCCCTACGAAGGCTGAGAGTCTGCTCAATCGATTTTTAACTTTATTTACTCCGAATTTTAAACCGCAACTGGATACTAATCTCCCATCAATCAAGCATTTCTCTTTTAACAAATACTCTCCAAATATTGAGTTCCGTTTCAGTACTCAGGCGCAACGTCATAATGGTTCTGTGCGAATTAGTCCATTATTTTTACGCTGGTTAGAGATCAATGCCAAGAAATATCCACCTGAGCAACCCATTTGTCACATATATTTTAATAATCTGGGGCTTGATAGGAATGATCTTCTGGATATACCTGGTAACAATGAAAAACAGTTGAGCCTTGAACTGCACAAACTGGAACAAAACCCAAAATATAAAATTGCGGTGATCACTCTCCCTGCAAATACAGCGCTTATGGGTGCCGAACTTTATAAGAAACTGGATGATAAGTTACCGTATGCACAAGTATTTACTGAACTACTGGATGTCGCTGAAGGCAAAATGCATGCAAGTGGCGTCTCAGATTTCAGAATAAGTCCTACAATCAGAGCATTACTGTTTTCAGAGAAAGAAAATGAATCCCAAGTATTAAAACAACTACTAACCCAAAGTTTTGAATACATGGGATTTATAGAGGATGATGTCTTATCAACCGCTCAAAAACAAGCTGTATGGCTGCATTTTACTAAATACGAATTAACTGATTTTATCATCAACACCCTTAACCCTAATAACAAGTCAATCGGTTATAATTTCTCTTGTCGTGATGCCATTGACAGAGGTGCTGTTTCTTCAGTTTATTACAATTTACTTAAATCCATTAAAATGGATCAACCCATACAAAGAGAAGAATTTGAACGAGCTCTGGATAGTGCTGCGGCCAACGTTAAAGCCAGAGGCATGAATTTTCATCGCAAAATTATCTGGAATGCCCTGGATACACTGGTAAATGCGAATTATGAAGCCTTTAAGCAGGATGAACGATTATCCTGGTTAATCTACTGGAGAGATATGAATTGTCCTCATTCTCGTGTCGATCGTTTAATCAAAATTCGAATCCAACAATGTAAGGAACAACTTTATGATTTATCAACAAATCAACAGGCTTTAAAAAACTCCGGTCTTAGACTTCTTCATCGTATTAATCAACAATATGACCAAAAAGTAAATGGGCAACGACTTTTACTTGAAGTAGTCTCCAGAACATCGCATCTGTTGAACGCAGCTCCAACTGATGAGTCCATCCGGGAATATAAACAACTGGCTACTGAGTTAAGAATAAACCACCCCATCTTACATATAATCGCAGGACTCATGGAAGCCTTATTAGGATTGATACTCTATATACCCTCCTTCAGTTATTCTACTGGACTCATCAACCAGGGGATATCTCTTGCCAAAACAGGTTTTTTTGCTTCAGAACGAACAATCCTCTGTGATGAGCTGCTTGAATTTTCGGTAAACAATAGCGCAGGGCTTGTTGCTTGAACTATTAAATTATTCTAACATCGATCAAAATGATAATCAGGAGTGATTATGCTTTTGGCCAACTTCAATATACCGGAATTACTGACGAAACAAATTAAACTGTATTTATCAGATAACACACCGGCCTTTTCAGAATTAAAAACACTGATTCTAAGTAAAGCGCCTATTCCACAGGTTCACTCCAATATTGTAACTATCCTGACTGAATCCAGATACACGAATCTCAATACAGTTCAAAAAGCGCTAGAAGCTCAAGCACATAAAAATCAACTCGCTGAAGATGAAAAACAAAAAAAACAAGATCAATCAGAAGAAATAAAAGATGAAGAATTAAAAAAACGCCTGAATCGCGAATTGAAACATATTCCAACCCAGATCAGCAGTCATGAAACAGAATGTCGGATACTTCAACGAAAATTGGCTCGGCTTATTGAAGCCCCACCTCAAGTCGATGTAACTCAAAAATCATCATCCAACTCAGACAAATTACAATCATCAACCCTGAATGAACATAATCGGGCTATAGAAAAAATACGAAATTCAATACTTGATTATGAAATGAAAATTGAAGCTTTGTTAAAGGAGCAACAATCCAGCCAGATCAGACTGAATGAAATTGAGAAACGTAGCGAGATTCGAGAAATACATCAGGGTAAAAGAACCTTGCGTACACAAGCCAGTATAGGTTATCGCACTACAGGTGAAGGCATAGAAGAAACCCTATCAACTAAAAATCGTAATTTATTGGCGAAAAGCATCAAAGATCAACGTAATGCGATTGAAAAAAAGTACGCCGATTTAATCCAGGATTCAGAACAAATCAACTTCCCCTATTTTCTGGAAGAGCTGCTTAAATATTTAAACAGCTCAAAACCCAAGCTTACATCACAGGAAGTTGAGGCGTTAACGACCATTTTAAAACTGATGAAAAAGCATTTGGAATTTGAGCATCAAGCTATAACAACCGAAAGCAGTTTGAAAATTAAAAGACAATTTATAAGTACTCAAATTACTAAGTTAGCAGGATTGAATTCCAAATTAAAATCGCTGCAAGAAAGCAATCCAAACTTAAAGTCTGCCAACCAAAAGTTAGCAGCCAAAAATCTGGAGCTTTCGATTTCCCTGGCCAATTATATTAAATTACGCGATCGTTTAGGTAACCCAGCCCTGCTTTTGGTTGCACTGACCTTTGCTTTCTGTATTCCCTTAATTTTAACTGTTAGCGGAGTTATCCCCTTCTTTATAGGCCCAGCTTTACTCTATTCATTAGTATCCATACCTCCAGCCGCTTTATTTATAGCTACTCTTGGTGTAGGAATAGCCGCACTTGTATACAGCATCAAAGCTCATATGAATGACTCTGAAATTAAAACCAATTTACTCACAATTGAAATGAACTCCAAACATATGGGACGAAATGAGCAACATCTCAAAACATTGGAAACAGTAACCATCCCTTCATTAAATGCACAAATCAAAAAGGACGAAATTGCACGAGACAATTTAATCCTTTCCCTTAAAAGTTCGCAAACCAAAGCACTACAAGCATTTAATCAGGCCAAGGAAATAGAACCTGTTGCCTTTTCAGAATCATCCATCCTGGATACTAAAGTGCCAGCCCCTAAAGAAACAAAACAAGACAGCGAGGAAACGGATATTTCTGAACATTCTACAGATTCTGCTGATTCATCTTATGAAGAAGAGCTTGAGGGGAATAGTTATTCATGAAATGGATAAGGGGGCTCAGATTCTATTCATGAGAAATTCAACACCAGGTTAGGCCGTTTGACTACAGACTATTAATTAAGCTATTGTTTAAGCTTTAGTTTTAGAGTGATATACCATGGTTTTATCTTATAAAGAATTAATTAACACAATACAATCCAATCAAAAAATCATGGTGGCTCAGCTTCATGAATTCTGTGAAATCAATTCTGGAACCACTAATCTTGAAGGTTTGGCAACTATGGCTACCACGTTATACAATGCCTATAAACCTCTTGCGGACTCCATTCAATTTAAAAAACTGCAAGCTCTTTCAGTAATCAATATGAGTGGAAGCACAACAACACAGCATTGTGGCGATGCATTGCTTATCAGTAAACGCCCTCATTTAAAACGCAGAATTCTCCTAAGCGGACATATGGATACAGTATATGCGGCTAATAATCCCTTTCAACAGTTAACCTACATCAATGACAATTACGTCAATGGACCTGGAGTAGCCGATATGAAAGGCGGGCTCATTGTCATGTTACACGCATTATCTGCTTTCGAACAAACAGATATGGCCTCAGAACTGGGCTGGGATGTCGTCATTAATTCCGATGAAGAAATCGGCTCGCCCGCTTCCAGTATGCTTTTTGATGAGTTAGCGCCAAACTATCAGGCAGCCCTGGTCTATGAACCTGCAATGACAGCAACAGGTACTTTAGCAAAAAACCGTAAAGGCAGTGGGAAATTAACTCTGATTGCTACGGGTAAAGCGGCTCACGCTGGTCGATCTTTTGATGAGGGAAGAAATGCTATTTGCTACCTGGCAGAAGCAGTTACCGCCATTCACGCCTTAAATGGACAACGTGACGGGGTCACTATTAATGTAGGCAAAATAGCTGGTGGCGAAGCCTTAAATGTGGTTCCAGATAAAGCAGTAGCACAACTTGATATTCGTATCAGCCTTCCAGAAGATGAGTTTTGGGTCAGGGAAGAACTGAATAAACTAATCAATAGTATGAAACGAACGGATTACTCCCTGACTGTTCATGGTGGATTTGGAAGACCTGTAAAACGAGTGTGTGATGCGACTGAGCGTTTGTTTAAACGAGTGCAAAACATTGGAAAAGAATTAGGTTTATCTATAGACTGGAAAGACAGTGGTGGTTGCTGTGATGGGAATAATCTGGCTCGCCATGGATTAGCAGTCCTGGATACCCTGGGTGTGAGAGGTGGAAATATTCACAGCTCCGAAGAATATATTTTGCTTGATAGTTTATCAGAACGCGCAGCTCTTAGTGCCTTGCTCTTGACGGATTTGGCACAAGGCGGCTTAGAGGATCTAAAAAAATGATGCTATTTCGCAGCGTACGTGAATCAGATCTGGATGCGATTCACCAACTGGCAGAGAAAAGCGGTATAGGGATGACTACCCTGCCCAAAGATAAAGAATTACTTAAAAAACGGCTTGAATGGTCGTGTAATTCCTATGCAAAAAACGTAAGTAAGCCGGCCAGTGAATATTATCTTTTTGTATTGGAAGATCAAGAGAATAGAAAGATTGTAGGTACTTCAGCCATTGAAGCAAAAACAGGGCATGAAACGCCATTTTATTCCTATAAAGTATCCAAACGTACTCGAATATGTCATTCACTGGGAATAAGAAGTGATTATGAAGTATTAAGTCTGGTTAATGATAATCAGGGGCGCAGTGAAATATGCACTCTTTTTCTCGATCCGGAATATAGAAAGAACAATAATGGATTATTGCTTTCCAAAGGACGTTTTTTATTCATGGCCCACAACCCTGCACGTTTTGCTTCACTAGTTATTGCAGAGATGCGTGGAATTTCCGATGAACAAGGCCACTCCCCTTTTTGGGAAAATATCGGAGCCCATTTTTTTCATATGCCTTTTGCAGAGGCAGACCGGCTTACCTTAGCGACCAATAAACAATTTATCGCAGATTTGATGCCGCGTAATCCAATCTACGTCAAACTATTATCCGAGAGAGCTCAGGCTGTAATAGGCAAACCCCATCAATCCACTGTACCCGCAATGAATATTTTATTAAAGGAGGGCTTTCGTTATAACAACTATGTTGATATTTTTGATGCAGGTCCAACGATTGAAGCACCCATTACAGAAATTAGATCCATTGCCCTAAGTCGCATTATGGTGATTAAAAGCATCAGTGACGAAGTCAGCAGCAATGAATATTTACTGGCTAATACTCAATTGGATTTTCGCTCAACCATTAACTACGCCGTATTTAATGAACAGGAAAACACCTGTATTATCAGTAAGGAAACAGCTAATTTACTGAATGTAAAATGCGGTGACAGCCTCCGTATCTCACCTATAAGAATCAACGAGGCGCCCCCATTGTAATAAGGAAAAAAGATGTCTAAATCAGCTATCATGCAAGGCAAAGGTCAGTATATCAATGGAATATGGGAAAAAGGCAAAGGAATCACTCTGGAGTCCGTTAATCCATCCTATGGTACCTTGCTTTGGCAAGGAACAAGCGCCACTGAAGAAGAAATTATTGCGGCAAGTCTTGCTGCTCATCAAGCACTTTCAACATGGTCCAATACCCCTTTTGAACAACGTGCTCAATACACCAGGGAATTTGCCCAACAGATTGAAAAAAATCGTGCTCAGCTCGCAGAGTTAATCAGCCTGGAAACTGGAAAACCTTTATGGGAATCTCAGACTGAAGTAACCGCTGTGGTAGGTAAAATCAATTTATCCATACAGGCTTATCAAGAAAGAACCGGATCAAAACAATCAACCACTGCAGAAGCAAATGCCTGTTTGCGTTTCAAACCACAAGGTGTGGTTGTGGTACTGGGAGCATTCAATTTTCCAGCCCATTTAAGTAATGGACATATAGTACCCGCATTACTTGCGGGAAATACCGTTCTCTACAAACCCAGCGAACAAACACCCGCTGTTGCCGAACTGATCATGCAATGCTGGCATAACAGTGGCATACCCGACGGCGTCATTAATTGTTTACAAGGTGATTATCACTGTGGCGTAACACTGCTGTCTCAAGACATTCAGGGTGTTTATTTTACTGGAAGTTATCCTACCGGAAAACGGATACATCAACAATTTGGTGAACGACCGGAAGTGATTCTGGCTCTTGAAATGGGGGGTAATAATCCATTAGTTGTTGATGAGATTGCTGATCTGAACGCGGCAGTTTATCACACCATTCTATCTACCCTGATTACCTCGGGACAACGATGCACCTGTGCTCGACGGGTCATGATACCCAATACACATCAAGGTGATGAATTCCTCCAGCGATTTATTCGAGCGTGTAAATCGGTACAGGTCGGTCCGTTTGATAATCAACCCGAACCTTTTATGGGACCTGTGATAAGCCATGTACAGGCATTGAAGCATCTGCACGCACAAAACCAACTCATTGAAGCAGGTGGAGAATCTTTATTAGCTATGGAGCTGAAGGCAGAATATACAGGCCTGTTATCTCCTGGAATCATTGACATGACTCGCGTCAACAATCCACCTGATGAAGAAATTTTTGCTCCTTTTGTTCAGATATTCAGGTACAACAGTTTTGATGAAGCAATTGAATTAGCCAATCAGACCCGTTATGGTTTAGCCGCTGGATTATTAAGCGACAGTGAAGAGAACTACTTACACTTCTATCAAAAGATTCGTGCGGGATTGATTAACTGGAACAGACCCACTACAGGCGCAGCAAGCAGCCTTCCATTTGGTGGTGTTGGTTGCAGCGGCAATCACAGACCAAGCGCTTACTTTGCTGCTGATTATTGTTCCTACCCTGTTGCCAGTATGGAACAACCCGTTTTATCTACACCGGCGCAGCTTTTACCCGGTATTGTTTTGGAATAACGCATATGAACGTATATGAATTAAATATGGATGGTCTGGTTGGCCCGACTCACCATTACGCCGGTCTTTCTGCAGGTAATATAGCATCTACCACTAATGCCTTAACTCCGTCGAATCCACAGGCGGCAGCCCGACAAGGGTTAGCTAAAATGCGTTTGTTACACAATATGGGTTTAAAGCAAGGCTTATTGCCACCGCATCAACGCCCTAACCTTGATTTGCTTCGACAATTAGGTTTTACCGGATCACCAACAGAGCAAATTAATAAAGCCAATAAAGCAGCCCCTGAGTTACTTAGTGCCTGTTACTCAGCATCAAGCATGTGGTCAGCTAATGCAGCGACGGTTTCAGCAAGTGCAGATACTGCAGATGGTAAGGTACATTTTACGGCAGCCAATTTAGTCAGTAACTTGCATCGACATCAGGAGGCTGACTTCTCCAAAAAACTATTAAATTTTATTTTTGCCAATCCAGAATTCTTTACTCATCATCCAGTATTGCCCCGTTCCAGTGTGACCGGTGATGAAGGCGCTGCAAATCATAATCGTTTGTGTAAAAGTCATGCAGATAAGGGAATCAATCTGTTTGTTTTTGGCAAAAAAGCCTTGGGTTCTAAAATCAATCATCCCGAACCGTCTAAATATCCAGCAAGACAAACTCGTGAAGCATCTGAAGCCATAGCCCGCAGTCATTTATTAAACGCAGATCGGGTTATTTTCGCTTATCAAAATGCAACAGCTGTAGACCAGGGAGTATTCCATAATGATGTGATTGGGGTTGCTAATGAATCTGTATTTCTGCTGCATGAAGAAGCTTTTAGCAATCAGGCACAGGTACTTCAGACATTAAGGGAAAAAGCCGATTTTCCCCTTACTCTGATAGAAATTTCAAATAAAATAATCAGCGTGCAGGATGCAGTAGAGTCCTATCTGTTCAACTCCCAACTGATAAGCCTGCCTAATCAAAAAAGCATGATTTTAATGGCACCTTTTGAATGTCAAAATAATACTAAAGTGAAAAACTGTATTGATGAACTAATTAATGATAACAGCAATCCAATTAACTCCGTACATTACCTTGATCTGAAACAAAGCATGCGTAATGGCGGTGGGCCAGCCTGTCTCAGGCTCCGTGTTCCGTTAAATGAACTTGAAATAGATGCCATGCACCCGGGAGTATTAGTGACGAATCACCTATTGGATGTTTTGGATCAATGGGTTATAAAACACTATAGAACCGAGTTGTTGGCAACAGATCTTGCAGATCCACAATTAATTAATGAAAGCCTGCAGGCATTGGATGAGTTAACTCAAATTTTAAAATTGGGATCTATCTATCCATTTCAATCCTGATTAAAATAGATAGTTTGATCAATTTATTAACTGTTTAAGCGATGGAACGCTATTTTAAATGGTTCTAAATCCATTGATTGCCTGGTATATGTAAGCTGGCAGATTAGATTTGGATCTATAGGGATCACTCTTTAATCACTAATCTGCCATCTCTCTATTGGTCAAATATACAATGAATACAGCATATCATCATCAGATGGATTTTCCTCTTCCTCCACGGTACAGACCTCATAAAGTTCATTGAATTTTGATTCAATCAGTTCTAAATCCAACGCTTGAACCAGTCTCTCATAGTACTCATGATTTTTTGTTTTCTTACTGTATTTTTCCCGCGCTATTGCAAACTCTTCCTTTATCAAATCAAAAGCAAATTGACCATGTTCGATTAAAAATCTTTTAAAATCAGGCATTGCTACTAAAGTTTCTCGTATTTCCTGAATGCGATTCTTCTCATCCGTTATCAATTTATCATGTAGAGTGCTTTCAGGTTCGTTCGCAGAATCAGCAACATTTTGAGCGATATTCAACTCTGCAAATACCCGAAAAACCTCAGGCTCAGTCAATATATACTTCAAAAAAGTTTTATATTTGTGAAAAATAAAAACAGGATGACCCGCTAATAACTTATAATGAGTATTATCGTCAACCGTAAATGAATTTCGCTCAAACTGTTCATATCGTTTTCTAAATTCTGAACCAAGAACATCCATACGATCTTTGAGAACATTAATAAAATAGTCACTAAACTCGAGTATTTTTTCTAACCATTGCTTATCAGGTGAGTCAATACCGGTTAATACTTTAAATAATGGATCTTGAGAAAAAAGTAGAAAATTTGAGCGCAATTCTTGATAATTCTTAAGAAGCGAAGAGAGATAACGCTCTGCGATGTGTAATTGAGCACCAACTGTCCTTGCATCCAGTGGCTTTTCACCTAAATAGAAGAGATCGGCTACTTGGCCTACTTTTTCCAGAAGCCCATTGAATAAAGTTTTAATTTTCTCTTTAACAATTAATTGATCTATGGGCTGATTAGTTATCAATCCATTGATCTGGAGATGAACACCATGAAAAAATTTACTGATTAGTTCATAGTAACTTATATTATTATGTTCTAAATACTCATTTTCAATGTGATTAAATGTGGCCATTATTAAATTAATCGGTATAAGATTGAACAATAAATTGCTTTCAACCAACTCCTTGTCTATAGCTGATAATAGTTCAGTGAGATTAGTTAACAAAATATCTCTTAAATCGGGCTGTTTTGTAGGCCAGTAAAATAAATTAGGCTCATTAATATCAGGGAAATGTTCCATATTATATTCATTACAGGCAAAACTAACATTATCAGGATGTCTGAGTAACTGATTAAACGCATCATGCGGTTGGTAACCATAGGTAATATTTATTTTTGTCCAATCAAAATCTAAAATAACGCCATCCTTTGACGAATCTGAATTATGACCATCCCCTTCTTTAAAGATGTAACGAGTAGTCCAACCTACTCCCAATCCTTTAATCGTACGATAATTATTTAATTCTCTAACAGGTACCGTGTAATGAATACCGTCAATTTCTTCAGTAAGATTCCCCTCACATTGTTTCAGATCAATTCCTTTTGATTTAATTGTTCCATCCAATTGTTCTAATTCTTTAATTGACAATTCTATGGGATCTTTAATCCTTCCAATGGTTTTGAAGGCTTTAAGTTGGCGAATAACCTGGTTTAATTGATAATATTCATTCAAAAAATCAGGTACCCGTACTGCTTGAGCCATTAAATATTCTCTTCTTTGTTTTAAAGCGCTTAATACAGTGTCAATTGAGGACTGCTCAGGATTATTAAGAGAATGCAGCAGAACAGCTCTTGTAGAGTTTTGCGTAGGAGTACTCCTCAACCATGAAGAGACAAAACTCAAAGAAGCATAGTATTTAAATCCTCCCGATGGATTATACCTGTTATACAATTTAAGAAGATTTTCAGTACATAGTATTAAACTCCGTTGCCTGAATTCCGTATCAATTGCCGGGCTACAAATTAAAAGATCTCCGGGACAAAGAGGATCATCATAATTTGAACGAAAACCAACAATTTCTTTTGAACTTACACTGTTTGTTTTACCATTCCGATTAAAATAAGGACGAGTATTAGGAACATACCGTGAGGTAGCTATAAATTGACAAATTGCGCCGCAATAAGCTTCAAGTTCTGCAAGGCCAGTATTATTATGACGTTTTAAATAATAAGAGGAGCGTTGTCCTGGTTCTCTTTCATCTTTGATTTTTCGGACTAATATGACTTTCCTGGACAAAGACTCATCATCCGATTCTATCGGCTGTACCTCCTCGATGCTGCGAGCTCTTGGGGGAAGCACTACATCTTTTTTAACTAATAACGTATCAAGCTTTTCATCCATACGTCTGACTCCCTGTCTGAAAAATATGTTATTTTAGGCTAAACTTTGCAAATTCAACTTAACAGAGGTTTAATAGAAATACAACTAAACAATTAAAAACACTCAATGTTTGGAATTGATAAAAGGATCAACAAACTCATGTGGAAAACAAAACTGGGGCAGTGTATTTATACTTCTCCATCAGGATATAAAGTATTTCAAAACTCTATTTATCGTTGGCTGACTTTAGGTAGCGACGCATTACAGACGGTAATTAATCGACGTAAACCTCAAAATCCAATTTTACATTATCTTCCTGCACTGACGCTTATGGCTCGGAAATATCCTGATAATTGTTGTCTATTAGGTCTGGGTGGTGCGGGCATACCCCATATGCTTAAGAGCATTACACCGAAGCAGTTAATCACTGCTGTAGAATGCAGTGAAGAGGTCATTCAAATCTCCAAAAACTATTTTATGGTAAATCAATTATCCAATCTTGAAATAATCCACCAAAATGCCTGCGAATTTGTTCAAGGCAATTCTTCTTTATACAAGCATCTTATTGTAGATTTATATGATGCTAATCATTTTCCCAAAGAATGTACCACGGATGAATTTTTTATATCGTGTCATAACCGTCTAACAGAAGATGGATTTCTTGCGGTAAATCTGGCTAATTATAAAGAGCAATGGGCGCTCGTCCAGACCATTAAAAAGCAATTTAATCCCGCAATAGTTATACCCATTAAACACTGTGCGAATCTTGTTCTAGTTGCAGCCAAAAATCCAAATAAAGAGCTGTTTATTGAGCAAATTAATGCAACAGGGGAAATAAAAAATATTTCATGGACCCAATCCTGGGGAACCCTTGGCGAATATTAGACATTGTCCACTTAAATAGAGCCCAATTTAAAGAAGATCTATCTCAATCCAATTATATTGGTATCAACTCTATTTACTCACTTTGTTGCTCACTCATATAATTAATTGCGGCGATAAGAGCTTCATCAGAACAATCCTTATTGGGCATATCTGCTTCATTACATAAACCTCCATGATGCATCAAGCCTTTACCCATTTTTACGCTGTAAAGAAGATAATCTATAGGAGTTTTGAAATAAGAGGGATTTTTCTCCGATTCAATTTTTGCTTTATTAAATCGTATTTGCCAGGCATTTTTGTCAAATGCGGCGGGGGCTTTAATTGCGGTAGCTAATTTTGGTGAATGACAATTTTGGCAGGCAATCTCATAGGTTTTTTTTCCCAAATCATTAGAACAAGCCATGGTACTTATTAAAGACAATAACATATACCCCAGTAAGCGTTTCATAGCAGTACCCTATTTTTATTATTATTGTTTTAAGTTTAGGATTATTAATGGAATTATTCCAGTTCAAAAATAACTGTACACATGTGGGACACCTATTGGGCAAGTGTACAATATAGGTCAATAAAGTAGCGCAGTAAAAAAAACCCGGGAGCTCCGGGTTTTAATATGATGTGATAAATCGTGTTCTAGAGAACAATTTAAGGTGACCTGATTTAGATTTCCATTAAATCTTTTTCTTTTACAACGAGAATTGCATCAATTTCAGCAATATATTTATCAGTAAGTTTTTGAATTACTTCAGTTGCACGACGTTCATCATCTTCAGAAATCGCTTTTTCTTTAACTAAATCTTTCAATTGAGAATTTGCGTCTCTTCTAATATTACGAATTGATACCCGTCCCTGTTCACCTTCATTACGTACTACTTTAATCAGTTCTTTACGTCGTTCTTCTGTTAAAGGAGGCATTGGAACACGTATCGCACTTCCTGCTGTAGACGGATTCAAACCCAGGTCAGAAGTCAAAATAGCTTTTTCAATTGCAGCTACCATAGATTTTTCCCATGGAGTAACTGTAATGGTCCTTGAGTCACTGGCGCTAATATTTGCTACTTGGCTTAAAGGAGTTAGAGTTCCGTAATAGTCGACTTGAACATGATCCAACAATCCTGCATTAGCTCTACCAGTACGAATTTTTGACATATCCACATGCAATGATTCAATTGTTTTCTTCATACGCTTTTCTGAGTCTTGTTTTATTTCATTGATCATGATTCGCTCCGACTATAGTACCTACTCGCTCTCCGGTTACAATTCGTTTTAACGCATTAGGAGCAGCCATATCAAAAACCTGTAATGGCATGCCTTGATCCTGGCACAAACAAATTGCTGTAGAGTCCATGACTTCCAAACCCTTGGTTAATACTTCTTTATAAGTTAAATAATCATATCGAACAGCATCTGGATTTTTAAGAGGATCAGCAGAATATACTCCATCCACTTTCGTAGCTTTCAATACAACATCAGCACCTACTTCAATTGCTCTTAAGCAAGCAGCTGTATCCGTTGTAAAAAAAGGATTACCGGTTCCCGCTGCAAAAATCACAACTTGTCCATTTCGTAAATGAGTCATTGCCTTACGTCGATGATAAGAATCAACTACACCCATCATAGGAATGGCTGACATAATACGTGCAGGCAAATCGATTCGCTCCAAGGCATCTCGAATTGCCAAAGCATTCATTACCGTCGCCAACATTCCCATATGATCACCGGTAACCCGCCCTAACCCAGCTTGAGAAAGGGCTTTTCCACGGAATAAATTACCGCCACCAATAACCAAACCTACTTCGACTCCCATTTGAATTAACTCGGCAACATCTCGAGCTAAAGTATCAAGAACAGAAGGATCTATGCCAAATTGCGACTTACCCATTAAGGCTTCGCCGCTAAATTTAAGCAATATGCGTTTGTATTTTAATTTTGGGTGACTTTCATTCATCATGTACGAACCTGAGCCATCACTTCTTCAACAAAATTATCTTCTTTCTTTTCAATACCTTCACCCACTTCATAGCGAATGAAAGAAACCACTTCAGCATTTTTCTCTTTCAGAAGTTGACCAACTTTAACATCGGGATTTTTAACATAAGGTTGACCTAATAAGCTGACTTCATCAATAAATTTATTAATACGTCCTTCAATCATTTTATCAATAATTTCTTGTGGCTTACCGCTTTCTTTAGCTTGAGCTGTGAAAATTTCTCTTTCGTTTTCAATCGCTTCAGCAGATACCTGATCACGATTTACAACGATTGGCTTGCTGGCTGCAATATGCATTGCAATGTCTTTGGCTAATTCTTCTGAACCATTTTTCAAAGCAACCATAACACCAATTCGTGAGCCGTGTAAGTAGTAACCAATAACTCCACCAGCACAACTGATTCGTTCAATTCGTCGTAATTTAATGTTTTCGCCAATTTTTGCAACTAACTGTTGTCTGGCTTGCTCAACTATGACTCCACCCGATAATGTTAAATCGGATAATGCAGCAATATCAGACACAGAACTGTTTAAAGCAGCTTGAGCAACAGCATTTGCAAAGTTGGTGAAGTTCTCATCACGTGCTACGAAATCTGTTTCGCTATTGATTTCTATCATTACTGCGGAACATTCATCTGCAGAACGAGCAACAACAACGATACCTTCAGCAGCGACTCTATCCGCTTTTTTATCTGCTTTAGCCTGACCTGCTTTGCGCATTTCAGTTATAGCCAGCTCTATATCACCGTTAGTCGCAATTAGAAACTTTTTACATTCCATCATGCCTGCGCCTGTGCGCTCACGAAGTTGCATTACTAATCCAGCACTAATTGTTGACATATTCATTTCTCCACATAGCAAAAAGGGGGCTAATTAAAATTAACGCCCCCTTTATTCAAATATTAATTATTCCCCAGCTTTATCAGCTTCATCGGAACCAGTAGCAATTTCTACAAATTCAGAGTCAGAGGACATACCACCAACAGTATTGCTGTTTTTTCCATCCAGAATTGCATCCGCAATGCAGCGAACGTAAATATCTACAGCTCGCATGGAATCATCATTTCCAGGAATCACGTAATCAATATTGTCTGGGCTGTTGTTGGTATCGACAACACCAATAACAGGTATTTTTAACCGACGTGCTTCTTCAACCGCAATGTGTTCAAAACCAACGTCAACTACAAACAGAGCATCAGGTAAACCACCCATGTGTTCGATTCCACCTAAACCACGCTCTAATTTCTCAAGTTCACGGGTCAACATCAATGCTTCTTTCTTGATCATGTCGTTAAACAGACCTTTTTCTTTCATTTCTTTTAATTCTTTCAATCGGAATATAGATTGACGAACTGTTTTATAGTTGGTCAACATACCACCTAACCAACGATGATCAACATAGGGCATGCCACAACGTCTCGCATGTTCACGAATACTGTCTTGTGCTGCTCTCTTCGTTCCAACAAATAATATTTTTGCTTTATTTGATGCCAATCGACCAACATAATTTACCACGTCGCTTAACATAGGCATGGTTTTTTCTAAATTGATGATGTGGATTTTATTTCTTGATCCAAAAATGTACTCACCCATTTTAGGGTTCCAGTACCGGGTTCTGTGACCAAAATGTGCTCCAGCTTCGAGCAGTTCACGCATACTTACATTCATATTATATCTCCAGGGTTATGCCTCCACATTTCCCATACGAAACCCACAAGGGACCCTAACGTACGTGACGAAACGTGTGTGTATTTAAAGCGCGTTATTTATAACATATTGAGGTAATTTCAGCAATGAAATTAATAGATAACACTGTATTTATCTATTCTTTTCGGTCTATACTGCGCCCATCATGGATGGAATGAGCTAATTATACCCACAGGAATATAAATTTAACGAACAAGAGGAAATGATAATGAGTAAGAAACTTATCTGGTTATCGGTAATGACTTTAGCCTTGATTATTGGTCAACCATCTTATGCTTGTCCAGCGGAAAAAAACCCATCCAAACCATGTCATTGTAATGACAGCAATAAAATATCCCAAAATTTAAATTTGACCCCTGATCAAAAAGCGAAAATAAAAGCGATACGCGTTCAGGCCAAAACTCAGTTAAAGTCTAACTACAAACAACTTAAATTGATTCGAGCTCTAATAAATGACCTAATCAAAGCTGAGAAAATTGACGAAGCAAAACTGGATACTTTGATCAATCAAAGAAGTAAAATTAAAGGTGCTCTGTTAAAAAGCCACATCCTGATGCGCCATCAAATCTACACGCTCCTGACCGCTCAACAAAAACAACAATATCAGGAAATAAAAAATAAGCATGAACATCATCACGCATAATGATTCATCTCACTATTTTCATGTTCCTCATGCACTGTTGAATAGCGATTCAACAGTGCAACATCCCTTCCTTGACACTCAATCGAGACAGGCCTAGAATCACCATCAAATTATCACCAGGGGTGCTAAACCGTTAATTGGTTTGGCTGAGAAAAACCCTTTGTACCTGATCTGGATAATACCTGCGAAGGAAGAGTGAACTATGTCGTATTTGAAGTACTGCCATTTATTTTATAAAAAAAAGCCGGATAACAGTTTTTTATCGAGGCTAATTCGTCTTAATCGGAACACCTTACAATCAATTTACGATCATCCATTCAATCAGGAGTTATTCTCAGGAACTCTGCCCCAAGAAAAATTCGGACAGTATTTGCGCGATGATTTTTTATATTTACGTCAATTTTCATCCGCTCTGCATCATATTGCCAAACGAACAATAAAGAGTAATCCCGATTTATCATCACAACTCAACAACCTGGCAGATGATGTAATAAACAATGAACATAAGATGCAGTTACACTATCAAATTCATTTTAATAATTTTAATGAACATCAAATGGGATACGCTGTATCAGAATATTCACAATATTTAGTTAACACATCCACACAAGCCAAGGTACCTGAAGCTCTTTGCAGTATCTTGCCCTGCTTCTGGATATATTACCAACTAGGCACTATGACACAAACATCTACCAGAATTACACCACATCCATATCATGACTGGATAGCCACCTATTCAGGAGCTGAATTCGTACAGGTTACACAAGATCTCGCAGCAACCGTGAATTTAATGGTGGGAGATGCGAATCAAATAAGCCATTCAGAACTGATACGATTTTTTTCCAGATCCGTCGCGTTCGAACTCGATTTTTTTAACGAAATATACTATCCCCAAGTTACTGCAAAACATGTTATAAATTCACTGGGCAAATAAACTTATTATCAACTCAATCAGGAAGAAAACATGTCCTTATCAATGCATCAAATTACCATACCGATATTCATTCGTATGTTTAATAATATATCAATTATTCTTAAAAAAGCCGAAGCTCATTGTGACAAGGAACACATTGATCCTGCTGAATGGCTTAACGCTCGTTTAGCGCCGGATATGTTCCCGTTGGTTCGCCAGATACAAATCGCTACTGATACAGCAAAGGGTTGTGCGTCTCGTCTAGCGGATATTGAAATCCCTGTTTACGCCGATACTGAATCCAGCTTTGCAGAATTGGAAGATCGAATCCAAAAAACCATCCATTTTTTACAAAGCGTCAATTCATCTGATATTGATAGCAGCGAAAACAGGGAAGTGACGTTCAAAACCCAACATCATGAACTTCATTTTAAAGGACTGGATTACGTCACTCATTTTGTTCTGCCAAACTTTTATTTTCATATCAGCATGACCTATGCCATTCTTCGTCACAATGGTCTGGCTATTGGAAAGACAGATTACCTGGGTGCTATCAAATAAATGCTGCCCTAGCTCTGGGCTCACTGCCATTAAATTAAGGTTTTGTTTCCAACTTCACCTTAGTTCCTTTGAGGAAATTAATTTCAGTGAGCTCTGGGGTAATCAAAATACAGTACACGATTGATTTAATTGCATTGTTGTTGTGTCCAACATTCACCATCTAAATTACACAACCTTACTGGCTGGCATATAGGAGCATAGTATCCGACACCGGAAGTGCCAGTGAGTACTGTACCGCCCCAAACTCTATTATTCCAGCCGTTGTTATGCCATACAACACCATTCCATCCACCTACGGCACCATGCCAACCTACAGCATGCCAACCTCCATATGCTGCAGCAGCGGCACTGGCAATAATACACAATGCAAAAACAAGAGTTCGTAACGCATTTTTCTTAACTTTGCTGTTCATGGAATTATCCGTTCGTCATGAAATCTATTGTATTCACCCATAATTATAGTTTATTTTTCAACTAAAATCAGAAGCATCAGTGTTTTACCAATCGGTTTTAGATAAGACGAAATTCTGCTGAAAATTCAGAAAAATTGTAACCACTCTTTAGAAATCGTTCGGACGAAACATCACCGAAAGGGATGCATATAATTTTATTCCCCACGACAGATCAGCAAGGCTATGACAACTATAATAAAAATGAATATTCATTATTATAAAATCAATCCCTATTATAATTGACCACCTCCTCTCAGCTGTTTAGCATTTCTTCACTTCTGCTAATGTCAAAGTCATGGTTAAAACTCAAACTTTTTAATAACCTGCTGGAGAATACATATGATCGAAATTACTAAATCAAGCAAAGAATTACGTAAAGAAATATGGGATTTAGCATATAAGTATAGCTGGTACCCAACCATCGAAAGACTGAATCACATAGTAAAAGGTATAGACAATGATACGCCAACTGAAATTATTATTAAATTGTATGAATATTTGAAAGATTATGATCGGCCTCGTCAATCACATTTATATTCAGATGTTGCCGTACTGTTATTCACTACTTTAGACATACAATTACCTGATAAAGAAATCGGAAGTTGTTGCTTCTTTCCCATACAATCAGTGTTCTTTGAAATTAAATCGTTTGCATCAGCGATGCTTGAGTTAGATAATAAAGTATCTGAATTACAACAGAGTCAACCAGTGCCAGCGATTCATCCTTAGTTATCCTGGAAAGACCGCCTATCATCATAGGTCACCCCAAAATCATCCATACCATTAGGGTCTGTAAACTATTCACTTTCTTAAACACCCACATACTGTTTCCGGACTTCGAAATCTGAATTGTCAACACACCCTAATTAACAAGAGCATTCAAAATCAGATTACCCAACCGGGTAGCATTTACTTTTGCTTTATTCGTTAAAACAACAACTCCAACTTTTTTCTCAGGCGAAAACCCAATAAAGGTATTAAACCCCTGATTCCCTCCATTTTTGGTTATCAGCAGGTTATTTCCACGAATTACTCTCTGCCAGCCTAATCCCATAATAAACTTCGGCCTGACTACAAAAACAGGTTGTTGAGCCAATTTCATGGCGGTTAGCAATTCTGAAGAAGCATCATTTACTTTGATACCCAAATTAGCTTTCATAAAATTCAACATATCAGCTGAAGAGGATCGTAATGCGCCCCCACCTAAATAATTGGCAGGAACGTAATAGGGTGCTTTGTTATTATTATTTCGATAACCCTGTGCCTCATTCACTTTCAAAGATTGTGGAACATTAAAATAGGTATGAGTCATTCCTAAAGGTTCAGAGATGTTTTGAGCTGTTAAAGTAGTTAAAGGAGTCCCGGTAGCTTGTTCCAATATCAGACCTAAAAAACCAAAGCCAATGTTTGAATATTTATATTGCGTACCAATCCGTACCTTGGGATGCCATGATTTTAATTGTTTAATAAACGCTGCTCTGTTACTTCTGGCTACACCAAATTGTTCCATTTGGCGTGGAAAACTTGCAGTATGTGTCGCAAGATTGACTACTTCAACTCGATCTATAGGCAAGCCTTTAGTGTTATTAAGCTGCGGTATATAGTGAGCAACAGAATCAGATAATTTTATCTTACCCTCCTCTACTTCAAGAGCCAGTAATGTACTCACAAATATTTTAGTAATCGAAGCCAATTCAAAAATAGTATCTTTGGTTACTGGAGTTCCTTTTTGTTTATCGGCTACTCCATAGTTATAAAAGTAATCCTGGCCATGATAATAAACAGCTATAGAAACTCCGGGAATCTGATGAGAAGAAATAAATGGTTTTGTAATCGAATGTACCAGGAGGTCTAAATTCTTATCCGCATCTGATTGAGCTGCCGTCACTGCATGACATAATATAAAAATAGAGATGAACAAAATCAACTGTTTAAGTTTCATGAATTGCTCCTCAGGATCAAAAAATTTACCTATGCAGTAGCAAGATAATCTTCACCGTATTGCTCCAGATAATCATTATAGTTACCCAGATAATTCTGTACTCCATATTGTTCCGTAAGAACCAATACGCGTGTTGAAATATTATCAATAAAATAACGATTATGACTTACAAACAAGACAGCGCCTTGAAAAAGTTGAATCGCCTCAATTAATGCATCAATAGACTCCAAATCCAGATGGTTGGTTGGTTCATCAAAAATGAGGACGTTGTGTTTTTCCAATATTAATTTAGCCATGATTAAACGGGCGGATTCGCCCCCGCTTAACAGCCCAATTTTTTTATCTACATCCGTACCTCGAAATAACACTTGCCCCAGAACTTTTCTGATTTCCTGTGACGGAGCGGCAATCTGATCTTCCATCCATTGCAATACTGTTTGTTCAGGTACTAATTGAGTACGGTAATCCTGGGCAAAATAACCAATACTCACCGTGTCATTCCACTCAAATGTGCCTTGATCCGAATGCAACTCATTCAAAAGGATTTTCAACAAAGTTGATTTACCGATGCCGTTCGGTCCAATGATTGCGCATTTATCACTACGCTGGATAGTAAATGAGACGTCTTTTAATAAAACTCGCTCATCAAATCGCTTATGAAGCTGCTCTACCTTAACTACTGATTTACCTGATGGTCTTTTCTGATGAAAATTAAAATACGGTTTGAATATATTGGACTCTTTAATTTCTACCAATTCAATCCGATCAATCATTTTTTGACGTGAAGCAGCTTGACTCGCTTTACTTGCTTTTGCCCCAAATCGATCAACAAAACCTTGTAAGGCTTCAATTCTTTTTTCCTGATTTTTTAATTCACTCTGCTTTAATCGTAAACTTTCTTCCTTTGAATTACAGAATTTATCATAATTCCCCGGATAATCGAGTACGGTATCGTAATCAATATCGAGTATATTCGTCGAGACATTATTAAGAAAACTGCGATCATGAGATATAAATATCAATAACCCTTTAAATTGGGTTTTCAAAAATTCTTCAAGCCATGCAATAGATACGATATCCAGGTGGTTTGTCGGTTCGTCAAGTAACATGATATCCGGTTGTTGATAGAGTACTTGAGCTAATAAAACACGTAATTTATATCCTCCTGATAATGCGCTAAGAGGACCATAATGAAATTTTTCGGCGATACCCAGGCCCAATAATAGCTTCTTGGCAGTGGCTTCTGCTTCATAACCGCCCTGGTTCATGATTATTTCTTCTAATTCACTTAATCGATACCCATCAGCTTCACTAAAAACATCCTTCGAATATAAATTATCCTTTTCGACCAGAGCATCCCATAAGTTTGAATTTCCGCGAATCACTACATCAACAAGTCGATCTTCTTCATAGCGAAAATGGTCCTGTTTTAATATACCAATTTTAAGATTTTTAGCTTTTTCAACGGTACCGTTGGAAGCTTGTTCTTCTCCAGCCAATATTTTCAAAAAAGTCGATTTACCGGTACCGTTTGCTCCGACAACGCCATAACGCTGGGTAGGCAACAAGATTAAGTCCACATTTTGGAATAACGATTTAGGTCCAAACTGCATACTGATATTTTTTACTTCTAACATCTGCCCAGCCTCATTTTATAATCAATGAACAATTCTAACTGATAATCATAACCTGGGTAGCAAACTCGCCTCGTTCACCATGTCCCAACACGTAACTAATCCGTTGCCCTTCTTTTAATTCTTTATATCCAGCAGACTGAATTTCAGAAAAATGAACAAATATCTCTTTTTGACTTTCATCTGGTGTAATGAATCCATATCCTTTAATTTTATTAAAACGATTTACAATTCCTGTATGCATCAATAGTTCCTAATTTTAGCGTCGAATTAAATGAGCAAAATATGCCCATTAAGTACAATTAATTGAGCAAGTTTAACACTATTTAGATATTTTTGCACTGTAATTAAAATGTGATTCAATAAGTTCGGATTTTATTCTCATTTTATCCGTTTAATTAAAGTTATTCCCAATCTTGTCGAGAACGATGATGAAAACCAGAGTACTGATGTCGGCAATAATTCCAACATCAACTTGAAAAGAGTGTCCATAAGGAGATAGTTCAATGAAAACCTTTAAATTTTTACTGGCATTAACAATAATTACATTAAGTTTCAATGCAAGTGCCAACTGGTTATGTATTGTCAATGACGCAAAAGGAAAAGTATTCAACGGTACAGGTCCGGACAGAGCATCCGCCCTGGGAACCGCAATGGAATTATGTTCAGAAGGCTCAGAATTTGCCAAGAATTGCGTGGTTGTTCAATGTACTCAGCAATAATCCTGGGGATATTTAAATGGGGTTGAGCTTTAACCAGAGCTCAACCACTAACATTACATTAAATTATGCTCTGGAAATTTTAAGTTCTCGAACATATAAACTGCTGATAATTTTGAAGTTCCTTCTAAAAAAACAAATTCATCAACATACTCTCCACCACCTTGTTCGCCATCATGAAGAACATAATCAAAATGAAATCGAACGCCATAGCGATTTAGATCGGAATCAACAGAATATCGAGCATGAATTTGTGTATTGGCCTGATTTATTAATGGTAAGAAGGAATCAAAGAATTCCTCAGCCTTAACAGTTCCTCGTGAAGTAGATACAACGATACCATCAGGTTCGAATAATTTTTTCATTTCTTCAGCATTGCCTGATGCCAAATCATCGACATACTGTTTAATGACTTCCTGTCTCGATTTTAATAAGAATGGATCGTCCGTACCAATGGCGGCCATGGACTGATACGATACACCTGTAATCAGCAGGATCAGGGACAAAAGTTTCATTTGCTGCATAAAAATACCTCTGTAATTAATTAAAACAAAAACACTGTAATCTTTAAAATAAATTGTGTAAATCCAGAACAACCTATCCTTGTGATAGGCCAAATCTATATTTAATAATGATAAGATGGCGGTTGGGAGAAAATTTTGATACTTTGCTCAAAGAATCCTGAAACGAAAAAACTGAAGAAATCTCCAAGTTAAGGAATACCCCATGCCAGCCTCTGATATGAATACAACCATTTTAAGCAAGCAGGAAAAAAATTGGATCCTGGAGCAACGCATTACTCGAATCTCGGATCAAAAAGAAGTTTTGATTTATCCAATGGGAGCCGAACGTTATCTGTTCTCAGTTTTATCGGGTGAAAATCCGAAACGTTATAATATTAAAGTCGACATAGAAAATAAAAACATCCTGATCATCCCGGGTTATGGCAATAGCAGCTTTATATTTGCCCAGGCTGGAGCGAAGTCCATTACTGTTTATGATAAGGATCCCGTGACCATTGCCTGGATGAAAGCTTATAAAAAATATTATCATTACAGAGAGTATGATAAAGCTGGGAACCCCTACCCTTCGGTTGGAGAACTATTGACTGCACTCACATGCTGGTATCCGCCTCTGCTTAAATTACCTACAGGACACATTACCCATAGAATTCTTTGGCTTCTGAATCCCAGGTTGTTACGCCGTAATTATATTTTCTATATGTTATCGCTGGTTCGTAACGCCATTCAAAATAAAGATCAAAAACGATACGAATTTGAAAAAAATATCAGCTTTTATGCTGGAGAATTAAAACATCTGATGAATAATAACAATAAACCTGTCTTTGATACGGCTTTCGTTCCTTATTTATTAGGTGTAACTAATGGAATAGAAAAAAAGGAAGAAATCGTTCAATTTATTACGCAATTAATGCAACTGGTACCATCAGGTCATGTTCTGGTAAGCCCCACTCAGAACAACAAGGAATTTTATATTCTAGGACAAACCTATTTTGTCACTACAGAATATCCAACTCTTGCATCCATCCCCGGTCTGGAATCTCTGGTTATCAGTGAAGACAAAGAATGGTTCAAAACCCAGGGTCTCACAGTATTTGCTTTGGAGGGTAAATCCAGCTGAGCGACTATACTCAACTCAATTTATCCTTACAAATGAATATATTGCCAACACCTGGTAAATGAATATCCTCATTAAATCAGCTATACTGTTTCTCTCCTTTTGCATGTGTTAACATTAATATTTTTGGAAAATCGATAATGGCAGTAACAATTAAAACACCTGATGAAATAGAAAAAATGCGTGTCGCAGGTCGACTGGCAGGTGAAGTTCTGGAAATGATCGGGCCTTATGTAAAAGAAGGAATTAGCACCGATGAACTGAATACCTTATGTCATGACTACATCGTTAATGTCCAAAAGGCAATTCCTGCGCCATTAAATTACAACGGTTTTCCCAAATCTATATGTACCTCAATCAACCATGTAGTCTGTCACGGAATTCCTGGTAAAAAAACGTTAAAAGATGGGGACATCATCAATATTGACATCACTGTAATTAAAGACGGATACCATGGTGATACCAGTAAAATGTTTATTGTTGGCGAGCCATCCATCAAAGCAAAACACGTAGTCCAAATCGCTCATGATTGCCTGTTCATTGGAATAGATATGGTTAAACCCGGAGTACAGCTGGGTGACATTGGCCATGCAATTCAACAGCATGCTGAAAAAAATCGCTGTTCTGTAGTGCGAGATTACTGCGGTCATGGAATTGGTCGAGTGTTTCATGAAGATCCACAAGTATTACATTATGGTGTGCCTGGTACCGGTATGAAACTGGAACCTGGAATGACATTTACTATTGAGCCTATGGTGAATGTTGGTAAATACCATACGCGTTTATTGCCCGATCACTGGACCGTAGTTACAAAAGATCATAGCCTTTCTGCTCAATGGGAACATACCTTGCTTGTTACAGATAACGGTGTAGAAATTTTGACTCTGCGTAATGAAGAACGATAATCGTACCATTAAAAATATTATTAAACAGTTCAAGGATGAACTGTGTGATGAATTCAGACAAAAAGCCAATATTATTTCCATTACCCGCAAATTGGCTGCATTTATTGATACCCTTCTAATAGACCTCTTTACTAAAAATCAAATGGATCAAGGCGATCATTTTTGCCTGCTTGCTTTGGGAAGTTATGGGCGCAGAGAGCTTCAACTCCATTCCGATATTGATTTACTCATTCTGCATACCGATAAAATATCAAAAGCTCAATTGCAGAAGGCACAAACGTTTATACAGGATTGCTGGGATGTTGGTTTGGAAGTAAGCCATCAAATTACCAGTGTAAATTCCTGCGCTGAACTAGCCAGCAAGGATTTAACCGTTATCTCTACCCTTATGGATATGTTTCTGATTTGCGGCAAAGGAACATTAATGGAGGAATTAAATTACCAAATTCATCCTCTTCACATGTGGCCTAGCAATGAATATTTTTATGCCAAGGAGCAAGAACAAAAAAATCGTTATGCAAAATATGGAGAAACAGCCTATAACCTTGAGCCCAATATTAAATACGGACCAGGAGGTTTACGGGATCTTCAAATACTCCTCAGTATTGGCAAACGTCACTTCAATGTGAAAAAGCTGGCTGACGGTATCGGATATGGATTTATTACAGAAAAAGAGTATGAAAAACTCATGTATTGCCAACACTTCCTCTGGAGAGTACGCTTTGCTTTGCATATGCTCGCGGAGAAAGCAGAGGAACGCTTATCCTTCGATTATCAGGTTAAATTAGCTCAGGTTTTTGGTTATCAGGATCAACCGCATTCATTGGCAATCGAACAATTTATGAAAGATTACTTTAAAGTCATTAAACGTAATCGCGAATTAAATGAAATGCTCCTGCAATGGTTTGAAGAGACGATTGCTCATCATCAAAAACAAAAAATTATTCACCTTGATAATGAATTCCAACTATCTAATAACTATATTGAAGTTCGTCATACCCAGGTATTCAAACATCGCCCCTATTCCATTCTTAAACTCTTTCTCTGGATAGCGAAACGTCCTGACATTGAAGGAGTACGAGCCAGTACAATCAGATTAATAAGGGAATCATTATTTTTAATGAGTAAACGATTTCGAGACTCACCTGAAGCAACACAAATTTTTATCAGCATTCTCAGAACAGGTAATGATCCCTATGAAGCCTTGCAGCGAATGAATCGATATGGTGTATTAGCTCATTATCTTGATTGTTTCGCCACAGTTACCGGACAAATGCAATATGATTTATTTCATGTTTATACAGTAGATCAACATACACTTTTTGTTATTCGCAACATTTCTCGTTTCAAGCAAGATGCCTTTATAAAACAATTCCCGCTCTGCGCCAAAATTATGCCAACCCTTGATAAACCGGAAATTTTGTATTTAAGTGCATTATTTCATGACATTGCCAAAGGTCGAGGAGGAGATCATTCCGAGTTGGGTGCTATTGAAGCGCAATTATTCACCGAAAGACATCTGATCAATAGAGAAGACAGTGACTTATTGATTTGGTTGGTACGATATCATTTATTAATGTCACAAACGGCTCAACGGCAGGATATATATGATCCCAAAACCATTGAGCATTTTTGTCAACTCCTCCCTCAACCTCGGTATCTGGATTATTTGTATTTACTGACCGTCGCTGACATATGCGGAACCAACCCTACACTATGGAATGCCTGGAAAGACTCATTATTAAAAGAACTCTATCGTGCTGCAAAACACATGTTGCACAAAGAACAAGAGCTGATGGATGAAACCGAACTCATTAATACTCGTAAACAACTCGCACGGGATATACTGATTTCAGAACACATTTCAGATGAATCCATTCAACAACTCTGGAGTCAATTTAAGAGTAAATATTTTCTTCATGAATCACCTGAGGTTATCGCACGTCATACCCGAGCAATTCTGTCCTGCAAACAATTTCCCTTGGTCATGATCATGCCTCATCATAGCCAGGGAGGAACAGAAGTATTTATATATACACCCCATAGAGATGAGCGGTTTACGATCACCACCACTGTTCTGAGTAATCATCATGTAACCATTCAGGAAGCAGCAATTACAACCTGCGATAATCAATTTGACCTGGATACCTATATTATTTTAGATGAACAGAACCAGGCATTTTTTGATGAAGAACGATCAAATGACATCCAAAAGGCTTTATGTATCCATCTTGCAGACAAAGACCATCTTCCTCCGGTTACTCGAAAAAGACTCTCCAGAGTACTCGCTCATTTTAATGTCAAAACACAAATTAACTACAGCGAAGATAATCTGAATCACCACACTCGTCTATTCCTGGTAACTAATGACAGACCCGGTTTACTGGCAGCCATTAGTAGAGTTTTTCTAAGTTTAAACATCCATTTACATAATGCGAAAATTGCAACAGCTGGAGAACGGGTCGAAGATATGTTTTATATTACTAACCATCAAGGTCAGCCATTATCTAGCGAAGAAAAAGAAGAGCTACGGCAAAAATTAGTTCAGGACTTAGCCAGTACTAAATAGCTAATGAAATTATTCCCTAATCAGATTTTTTTAGCCAACGATCTCCTGAAATCAGTTTATTGCCTGCTTTTGGAGATCATCAGGTTTAGGATATAACAACTCCCATAATTTTTAAAAGTTAGTTACATACATTGTAATAATATGATTTTATTCATTATTTTAATAATGAATTTACTCCTCTTCCCATTCGGTTTTAGATGCATAGCACATTTATTACAAAAAAGAACCATTTCAATAATAATATCAAAGATATAGGTCTATAATTTATATATGTAGTGGAGGTTTTGAAACTATATGAATAATTATAATAAGTTAATTATTACATCAGTATTAGAACCTGAGTTGATTCAGCTCTTGATGAACTTTGCCCCAAGTTCACTGATGGACATAATGATTCAACTCTCTAAAATAATTGAAATCAGTAAAGAGTCCTTTATAAATCCTATTGATACAGAACAAAATCAGAAAATTGAATCCTATATTGAATCTTTAAATTCCACAGCCTCAGGTATTGAAACGCTTAGCTCAGGTTTTGGCCCTTTGGTATATGTACCTTTAATTAATGCGTTCCACTCACCCGGTGTTGATACATTTTTTTCTATTTCAACATTAAATCCAGGCTCCGCAAACACCACTGATTATGTGAGTCCACAAGTATTTTTTTATAAATTACCAACCGAAATTCCCTCTTTGACAGACATAATACCCCCTACGCCTGGCCCAGCCCCAGAGACCCTATATACCTTATCGGCATGGGTTGAAATCGATCAAAACTATAATTTATTTAAAGATACAACAGCGAGAGATACCACATCATTTACTCAATACTCAGTTGGTGGGCAAATTATTAACTATGTTATTACCGATTTACAGGTACACTTTAGTTCTCCAGATGAATGGGGAACTATCAAAGACATACTTTTTACTGGTGATGCTTTTGATCTCGGCGGAAAAGAACTGTCCTTTACCAATTTTAAAGCCGTACATGTCGCGATGTTTGATTCACTACTCTATGATCATTTAACCAAGATAGGTTTAAATCTCTCAATAGATGGCGCAAAAGAAGGATCCGTTAAAGCCACCTCAGTAAATGATTATATTATCATCTATCACTCCAGTAATGATGATGGAACTCCGGGAGTATTTCAAATCGATACGTTAGCGGGTGACGATATGATTTATATCAAGCCTTCCCAGTTTATTTATACCGTCAACGGCATCCCCAATATTAACTCCGGTTTTGACATCATCAATCACATTGATACAGACAGTGGAAATGATTTTGTCGACAGCTCCACCTCTTTAAGCCAGAACAACATCAATTTAGGTCAGGGATCAGATATCGCCCTTGGTGGGGGTGGTAATGATGTTATTTCAGGTGGCGACGGAGATGATGTGATCATGGGTGGCTCAGGTAACGATCACATTGATGGTAATAACGATAATGATTCTGTTTTTGGAGATGATGGAAATGACTTTCTAGAGGGAGGAAATGGAAATGACGCTCTTAATGGTGGAGAAGGATCAGATACTATTTCAGGTAATAATGATGACGATATTATTGATGGTGGATTAGGAAACGATTTTCTTGCTGGAAATAATGGTAATGATATCCTGAGTGGTAATGAAAATGATGATAATATCCTAGGCAATGACGGCGATGATATCATCTATGGAGGTGATGGAAACGACTTTATAGAAGGTGGACAAGGTATTAATACCATGGATGGAGGTGCAGGTAACGATACGTTCAAAGTAAATGCAGGTGAGTCAGGGGTAAATACCTTCCAGGGTGGTACTGGAACAGATCAAATAATCGCTGCAACCAACGCAACCGTTTTTTTAAGTACCACTTATAGTGCAGCAAATTCCATTGAACAAATAAACGGCGCGCTCAACCCCAGTACCAATATTATTCAAGGCCAGGATGTTGCCAATAACTGGGATTTTTCTACTACTACCCTCAGCAACATTGATGCCATCGAAACCGGTAGTAGTAACGACACAGTTATTGGTTCAGCAGGAAATGATACCATCGACGGAGGATTGGGGAATGATACCCTGAGAGGCGGTAACGGCAATGATCAGCTGTTTGGCAATGACGGTGATGATTCCATTTTCGGTGACAATAATGATGATATTATTGAGGGTGGAAATGGTACTAATACTATGGATGGAGGCGCAGGCAACGACACCTTTAGAGTGAACGCTGGTGAATCAGGAGTCAATACCTTCCAGGGCGGTACAGGTACGGATCAAATAGCTGCCTTGACCAATGCAACCGTTTTTTTAAGTTCCACTTATAGCGTGGCGAATTCCATAGAACAAATCAACGGTTCAATCAACCCCAGTATCAACATCATTCAAGGCCAAGATGGTGTTAATGAAAACTGGAATTTTTCTACTACTGCCCTCAGCAACATTGATGCCATTCAAACAGGCAGTGGTAACGACACAGTCACCGGTTCAACAGGAAATGATACCATTGATGGAGGCCTGGGTAATGATACCCTGAGAGGCGGTAACGGCAACGATCTACTATATGGCAACGACGGTGATGATTCTATTTTCGGTGACAATAATGATGACATTATTGAAGGTGGAAATGGTACCAATACTATGGATGGAGGCGCAGGAAACGACACCTTTAGAGTGAATGCCGGTGAATCCGGGGTCAATACCTTCCAGGGCGGTACAGGTACGGATCAAATAATTGCAACAACCAATGCAACCGTCTTTTTAAGTTCCACTTTCAGCGCAACAAATTCCATTGAACAAATCAATGGCGCGAGCAATCCCAGTACCAACATCATTCAAGGCCAGGATGGAGTCAATGAGAACTGGAGTTTTTCCACTACTGCATTAACAAATATTGATGCCATCCAAACAGGCAGTGGTAACGATACCGTCACCGGTTCCACAGGAAATGATACCATTGATGGAGGTCTGGGTAATGATACCCTGAGAGGAGGTAACGGCAACGATATGCTGTATGGCAACGACGGCGATGATTCCATTTTCGGTGACAATAATGATGACATTATTGAAGGTGGAAATGGTACCAATACCATGGATGGGGGCGCAGGCAATGACACCTTTAGAGTGAATGCAGGTGAATCCGGAGTCAATACCTTCCAGGGCGGTACAGGTACGGATCAAATAATTGCAGGAACCAATGCAACCGTCTTTTTAAGTACTACTTATAGCGCAGCGAATTTCATAGAACAAATCAATGGCGCCAGCAACCCCAGTACCAACATCATTCAAGGCCGGGATGGAGTCAATGAGAACTGGAATTTTTCGACTACTGCATTAACAAATATTGATGCCATCCAAACAGGCAGTGGTAACGATACCGTCACCGGTTCCACAGGAAATGATAC
>NZ_LNYR01000012.1:513298-633758 GCF_001467955.1 Legionella quateirensis
CAGCAATCCCAGTACCAATATTATTCAAGGACAGGATGGTGTTAATGAGAACTGGAATTTTTCCACTACTGCATTAACAAATATTGATGCCATCCAAACAGGCAGTGGTAACGATACCGTCACCGGTTCCACAGGAAATGATACCATCGACGGCGGCCTGGGCAATGATACACTCAATGGCTTTAATGGTGATGATACCCTTTATGGCAATGAGGGTACTGATGTTATCAATGGCAATCTGGGTGATGATGCGCTTTACGGGAATGCCGGTAACGATACCATTCATGGTAATGAAAATAACGACCTGATCTACGGCAACGACGGTAATGACTCTCTTTTTGGTGATGATGGTGATGACATTATAGAGGGTGGAAATGGTACGAATACCATGAATGGGGGCGCAGGCAATGACACCTTTAGAGTGAATGCAGGTGAATCTGGAGTCAATACCTTCCAGGGCGGTACAGGTACGGATCAAATAATTGCAGCAACCAATGCAACCGTCTTTTTAAGTACTACTTATAGCGTGGCAAATTCCATAGAACAAATCAATGGCGCGAGCAACCCCAGTACCAACATCATTCAAGGTCAGGATGGGATTAATGAAAACTGGAATTTTTCCACTACTGCATTAACTGACATTGATGCCATTCAGACAGGCAGTGGTAACGACACAGTTACCGGTTCCACAGGAAATGATACCATCGACGGTGGCTTGGGTAATGATACCTTAAGAGGTGGTAATGGCAATGATCTGCTGTATGGCAATGAGGGTAATGATTCTATTTTTGGTGATGATGGTGATGACAGCATTGAAGGTGGAAATGGTACCAATACCATGGATGGGGGCGCAGGCAATGACACCTTTAGAGTGAATGCTGGTGAATCTGGGGTCAATACCTTCCAGGGCGGTACAGGTACGGATCAAATAATTGCAGCAACCAATGCAACCGTCTTTTTAAGTACTACTTATAGCGCAGCGAATTCCATAGAACAAATCAATGGCGCAAGCAATCCCAGTACCAACATCATTCAAGGCCGGGATGGTGTTAATGAAAACTGGAATTTTTCCACTACCGCATTAACTGACATTGATGCCATCCAAACAGGCAGTGGTAACGACACAGTTACCGGTTCAACAGGAAATGATACCGTCGATGGTGGCCTGGGTACTGATATCATCAATGGCAATCTGGGCGATGATACTCTTTACGGGAACGCTGGTAACGATACCATTCATGGTAATGAACACAATGATAATGTAAACGGAAATGATGGCAACGATACTCTATTCGGAGACGCAGGTAACGATGTCGTGAACGATGGAAAAGGAAACGATGTGTCAAATGGTGGAATTGACATCGATACCGCCTTACTACGTTTCAATTATAGTGACTATACATTCAGCTACAATGTTGGAACTCAAATTCTCACAGTGACCAATACTGTAGAAGGATTGGAAAAAGATACTTATGTAAACTTTGAATTTTATAGCTTCAATGGCGTTATGTATTCATTCAATGCAGGTGTATTCACGCCTGTAATTCCCCCGGTAGTGCTTGACCTGAATGGTGATGGCATACATTACTCAAACCAACCAATACTTTTTGATGCCAATGGTGATGGCTTTTTGGATAGGACGCAATGGATAGGTATGGAAGATGGAATACTTACTTTTGATAAAAATGCCGATGGAAGTCTTACAGACACCAGTGAAATTTCATTTATAAGCTATCGTGATGGAGCTCGTACTGATTTGGAAGGGTTAAAGGCATTTGATACAAATCATAATAACCAATTGGATCAGGATGATAAAGATTGGGCTTCTTTTGGAGTAACTCAAAATAATCAATTTATGAATTTGGATGAATTAAACATTCTAAGTATTCAACTGGAATCTGATAATCAATATCAAATCACGGATACAGGCATTATTGAATTTGGACAAGGGACTTTTAATTATAGTGATGGATCTATCGGTAAAATCGCTGATGTAGCTTTTACGTATGAAGTGATTAACGACTATTCTATATTGGATAATCAAGCCAATTCATTGGACACTTTTTTAAGTGATACTCAATCAAACTCCCAAGACACTCCGCCCAGACAATCAGTTGAAAATGAAGTTGAACTGACATTAGAATCACTACCGTCAGTTCAGTCATTTACAGAGCCACTACCTCAGGTCATTGAGGTAGCTTAACCATTTATTAATACAAATACCTACTCAACTTATATTAACTCGCTTTACCAAAACATTCTAAAGATATATGGATAAAGACCAGCTAAAAAAGCTGATTGGACAATCTTGGGGTGTCTATTTGAATCAACTCCCTGGCCACCTCGTTCAAAGCTCCATTTTTATCCATCCATCCCAAAGCCACACATACTTTACGACTTCGATTATCATGCTTCTGAGCATGTTCAATGATTTCAGTTAATGTCATATTTGAACGCACTTCAGTTCTTCTAAAAAAGCCAAAACAACCTGATTGGGATTTCTTAAACGCTTCACGATGGGATTTGAAAAAAAGCGCTCTCGCAGACTCAACTTTGGATACATCAGTATCTGTTGAGGTATGATGGGTTTTGTGCGTGCTTTCCTTATTAACCTGATTGTGACAGTAACTATTAAAAGCATTACTGAGAGCCACTGCATGAGTACCTGTAAAAGTAATCAGTGACTTTCTATTAGCTAATAATTCGGGGGGGCTGGTTAATTGTATATTGGGTATATATCCTGATTGATTCAAACCAATATGAAGTGCTCGAAAATAAGGACTGTATTTAAAATTATCTAATAAGGTTTTCGCTTCATGACTATTAACCGTTATACCTATTGAATCCTGTTGCTTATTAATCACAGGCACAAAATCCTGTACTCTGCCATTACTACTCGCAAGTAAACCATCACAAGTACCAAACAAATCTGCTTTTTGATAGATGCCAGCTCCTTGAAATTCATTGAAATCAGCTGCACCAGTACTGATGTTAAAATCACCTCCAATTACAGCAGCAGAATCCCGTGATACACACTGCCGAAGCGCATTACGAGTGTCACTCTGCTTCATGTAATCACCATGAATATTAACTACAGTCATAGTTTGATAATCAAGAGAGGTAATCTGTACCGATTGAACCCGCCCTGGAATAGGAATATTGGATTTAGCCGTAGTATTTATTTGTTTTGGATAGCGATTGTAATCAGCAATAGTGAATAATGCTGAACGGGTGCCCGTTGTATTCGTTATATTATTTATATTAAGGGATTCAAAACCAGGAATCTGTTTTAATTTATTATAAAACGAGTTGCTTCTGTCATCAGCACTATTGTATTGAGGCGCTTCCTGAAATATAAATACATCAACTCCTGAGTTTTTCAGCTCCCTGATGACATTGATTAGTTGATCCAATCGTTGTACGTATTCCGTAGTTGACTCTGATTTTTTGAAATAATTATTGGAGCCACTCCCTCGACACATCAAATTAAATACACAGACAGCCCCATCGATAATGGGTTCATGATCAGAAACTTGCGCTTGTATGACTGATTTATTACCTAAACATTTAAATGCGACCACAGTTCAATTACCTCTATATCAGAAATAGACCTTGGTTTAATTATAGAAGTATATCAGATTGATATTAAAATACTCTTAACGATCTGAATTAACGCAATAGTAATACTCTTAACGACACGTTTTAAAAAAATCCGACAATAGATTAGAACATTCATGTTGCATCAGTCCTTCATCTATTAATACCTTGTGATTCAATGGATAACCTTGAAGAAGATTAAATACAGATCCGGCTGCTCCACCTTTAAAATCTCGAGTTGCAAAGACTAAACGTTTGATACGAGCCTGAACAATGAGTCCCGCGCACATGACACAAGGTTCGAGCGTCACATAGAGGGTGGTATCCAAAAGCCGGTGATTTTTAAGTTTTTGAGAGGCTTGTCTGATGGACATGAATTCCGCGTGATCTGACGGATCGTGGCTGTTTTGCAGAGCATTTCTACCAATGCCCAATAATTCATTGTCTTTACTCACTAATACGGCACCAACCGGCACCTCTCCCTCTGACTGAGCAAGAAGTGCCTGTTCATAAGCCATTTGCATCCAGAATTTATCGTTCATTCCCATTCTATAGTTGCAGGAGGCTTGCCTGAAATATCGTAAGTAACTCGGGACACGCCCTCTACTTCATTGATAATACGATTGGATACTGTACCTAAAAAGTCCCATGGTAATTGAGACCAATGAGCGGTCATGAAATCTACTGTCTCTACAGCACGCAGACAGATCACGTAATCATAGCGACGTCCATCACCCATTACGCCAACACTTTTTACTGGTAAAAATACCGCAAAAGCCTGACTGACTTTATGATACAGTTGCGCCGCATGAAGTTCTTCAATAAATATGGCATCTGCTTTACGTAAGATGTCCGCATATTCCTTTTTCACTTCAGCAAGAATACGAACGCCTAATCCGGGGCCCGGAAATGGATGTCGATACACCATTTCATGAGGTAACCCTAGTTCAAGACCCACTTTACGCACTTCATCCTTGAATAATTCACGAACAGGCTCTAATAGTTTTAAATTCAACGTTTCTGGCAATCCACCTACATTATGGTGCGATTTAATGACCACTGATGCTCCATTTGTACTTGTTGCCGCAGACTCAATAACATCGGGATAAATAGTTCCCTGAGCAAGCCAGGTCACTTCCTGGATCTTTTGAGCTTCTTCGTCAAATACCTCAATAAACGTTCTGCCGATTATTTTTCGTTTTTCTTCCGGACAAGTAATTCCCTGCAAAGCGGATAAAAATTTCTCTTCAGCATTAACAGCGATAATATTGATTCCCATGTGTTGACCAAACATGGTCATCACCTGTTCTGCTTCATTTAAACGTAACAACCCAGTATCAACAAAAACACAAATTAATTGTTTGCCTATGGCTTTATGTAATAGAGCAGCAACAACGGAAGAATCAACACCGCCAGATAAGCCA
Source organism: Legionella quateirensis (assembly GCF_001467955.1). Classification (GTDB taxonomy): domain Bacteria; phylum Pseudomonadota; class Gammaproteobacteria; order Legionellales; family Legionellaceae; genus Legionella; species Legionella quateirensis. The sequence goes on from NZ_LNYR01000012.1 coordinate 518,320, forward strand.
AGAAGCACTTTATCATGACCTACCTGTTTTCGTACCTTGCTGATTGCTTCATCAATAATATGTCCTGCAGTCCAGGTAGTTGAGGCCTTGCATATATCAACAACAAAACGTTGTAAAATACGTAATCCTTGCAAGGTATGGGTAACTTCGGGATGAAATTGAAGTCCATACATCTGACGTGACTCATCAGCCATTCCAGCAATAGGCGCATTACGAGTCTCACAGATTATTTTAAAACCTGAGGGTAGTTGAGTAACTTTATCTCCATGACTCATCCATACATCTAAAAGCGCTTCCCCTTTATCTGATGTACGATCTTCAATATTTTCAAAAAGTTTGCTCTTCCCATGCAGGCTCAATTCAGCATAACCAAACTCTCTTATTGAAGACGATTGAACCTCGCCTCCAAGTTGTACAGCCATAGTCTGCATTCCGTAACAAATACCTAATACAGGTATGCCAGCATCAAATATCCATTGAGGTGCTCGAGGATTGGCATCATGGGTAACTGTTGAAGGACCACCAGATAAAATCACGCCGCAAGGATCTCGTTGCTTGAACAGATCCTGATTAATATCATAGGGATATATTTCGCAATAAACTCCCATTTCACGAACTCGTCGTGCAATTAACTGCGTGTACTGAGATCCGAAATCCAGAATAAGTAAAGGACGTTGTTTTAAATCAATCATTATTAATTATCCACCTGATAATTAGGCGCCTGCTTGGTAATACTCACATCATGTACATGTGATTCACGTATTCCCGCATTGGTAACCTGTACAAATTCTGTTTTGGAATGTAAGTCATCAATGGTTGAACAACCTGTATACCCCATACAGGATCGTAGTCCACCCAGTAATTGATGAATTATTGTTTGTACTGGCCCCTTGTAAGGTACCCGCCCTTCAATTCCTTCAGGAACCAGTTTTTCCGCACCTTGCGAAACATCCTGAAAATAGCGGTCACTGGAACCTTGTGCCAAGGACATCGCTCCAATAGAACCCATTCCTCTATAACTTTTATAAGTACGTCCTTGATATAATTCAATTTCACCAGGCGACTCTTCAGTACCGGCAAACATGCCGCCCAACATCACGGTATCTGCACCAGCAGCCAAAGCCTTACATACATCACCTGAAAAACGTATGCCTCCATCAGCAATAACCGGAATGGAGCCATTAAGTTCATTAGCTACATTAGCTATTGCACTGATCTGCGGTACTCCAACTCCTGTCACAATTCGTGTAGTACATATGGAACCTGGGCCTATACCTACTTTAACAGCATCAGCACCTGCAGCGTATAAATCGCGAGCAGCGGCAGCCGTAGCGATATTTCCACCAATTACCTGAACTTCCGGAAAATGCTGTTTTATCCATTTAACCCGGTTTAATACGCCCTGAGAATGCCCATGAGCAGTATCAACAACCAGAACATCCACACCTGCTTCAACGAGTGCTTCCACACGTTCATCTGTACCATCGCCAACGCCAACAGCCGCCCCGACACGTAACTGCTCTGATCCGTCTTTACACGCGTAAGGATTATCTTTAGCTTTTTGAATGTCTTTTACAGTAATTAAACCTCTTAATTGAAAGGAATCATTTACAACCAAAAGTTTTTCAATTCGGTGCTTATGCAACAAGCTACGCACTTCTTCTCTACTGGCTCCTTCTTTGACTGTAACCAGCCTGTCCTTGGGGGTCATTACTTGTGCTACAGTAAGAGCCATATTGGTTTCAAATCGAATGTCGCGACTGGTTACAATTCCAACCAGATTTTGTCCATCAACAACTGGAACACCCGAAAAGTTATATTTGGTCATCACATCAAGCAATTCTTTAACTGTTACATCGGGTGTTACTGAAATAGGATCTTTAACCATACCACTTTCAAACTTTTTAACTCGTCTGACTTCTTCAGCCTGATCTGTAATGCTCATGTTTTTATGAATAATACCAATACCACCTTCCTGAGCCAGGGCAATAGCCAATCGTGCTTCAGTAACCGTATCCATTGCAGCTGAAAGCAAAGGCATATTCAAGTTTATTGAGCGCGTTAATTTGGTTTTTAAAATTACATCTTTAGGAAGAATAAGGGAATGGGCAGGTACCAGTAAAACATCATCAAAAGTCAAAGCTTGCTGTACAATGGAAAGAGCCATGTTGTTCTCACTCCAGTAGTTAAATTAACCGAATAGTTTACTCCATTTGTAAGAAAAGTTAAACATTTAAATCATAATTATTACACTTTATTATTAATTTCAGGTTTAATTCTCTTTGTAGCTCTTGACATCTTGAACTGAGGAATGATTAGCGTGTACACTGTTGGTTAAATATTGTGTTGAATCGAAGAATAGGAAGGGTTCAGCGTTGGCTAAAATAATAGTAATCACATCAGGTAAAGGCGGAGTGGGAAAAACCACTTCATCTGCGGCTATTTCTTCGGGTCTTGCTTTATTAGGGCATAAGACTGTAGTTATAGATTTTGACATAGGTTTAAGAAACCTAGATATCATCATGGGCTGTGAACGCCGTGTAGTATATGACTTTGTTAATGTCATCAATGGTGAAGCAAGCTTGAATCAAGCGCTTATTAAGGACAAACGTGTCCCTAATTTGTATATTCTACCTGCATCACAAACTCGAGACAAAGATGCATTAACCCTTGCGGGCGTAGAAAAAACACTAAATGAATTAGCTAAAGATTTTGATTTTATCATTTGTGACTCCCCTGCAGGAATTGAAACTGGCGCTTTAATGGCCATGTATTTTGCTGATCATGCGATCGTTGTGACCAATCCGGAAGTATCATCCGTTAGAGATTCAGATCGAATTTTAGGCATATTGGCCAGCAAGACTAAAAGAGCTATTGAAAATGCAGCGCCAATTCAGGAGCATCTCTTGCTAACTCGCTATGATCCCGAGCGTGTTGAGCGTGGTGAAATGCTGTCAGTTACTGATGTCAAAGAAATTTTAGCAATTCCATTAATTGGAGTAATACCCGAATCTAAATCCGTTTTAAGAGCATCGAATACAGGTACACCAGTAATACTTGATGAAGCGAGTGATGCAGGTATTGCCTATCAGGATGCTATAGCACGTTTTCTCGGGGAAGAGCGACCAATGCGCTTTATTAATAATGAGCGTAAAGGATTACTTCGTCGCTTATTTGGTAAAAACAAGGAGGAAGTGACAATATGAGCATTTTTAATTACCTCCGTAGAAGAAACTCTACCGCATCAGTTGCTAAAGAACGGCTACAAATCATTATTTCTCATGAGCGTTCTCAACGTAATACACCTGATTATTTACCTAAACTGCAAGAAGAAATTCTTGCAGTTATAGCAAAATACGTACATATTACCCGTGATCAGGTTAGTGTTAATCTGGAACGTATGGGTGATAATGCGGTTCTGGAATTAAATATCACAATGCCTGATGTTGCAGAACAAGCTTAAATCTTTGATCAGAATCAACCTATTGATAACTGCATTTTATTGATTTTTATTAGATTTTTAGACGATCTCAAGCTGTCACAATTATTGAAATTGCATTCTTACTTTAATTCAAAACAGTACATCATTAGATTATTATAAATAAGAAATTGTTCTGTTATTTTTCACTTTATATAGGAACATAAAATCAAATAACCAATTAAATCAGCTATAATTAAAATCAAAGAATGAACGTTACTTTACGAGAGAACATTTTAGATTAATTGATGGTGTCTTTTTAAGAATAATACAGCTCATTTAAAAGTAAATCAGTCCGTTGAACAATCAACAAAATTATAGAATAGGAACAATATTATAATGACTGATCACAAACCATGTATATTACTCGCTCGTCAAGGAATATATGATAAAAACAGCATCGTAAATGCTTACGAAATACTGTACCGTAATGGAAGTATACTCTCGGCAGAAGTGAATAATAACAATCACCATGAAGGTGATACAGCAACCTCCTCAGTACTTAGTCAACTGTTTACAAACCTGGACTTCAATGCACTCATTGGAAGAAAAAAAGCGTTCATCAATTTTACTTATAATAATATCATTCAACAAATACCTATGTTACTTCCCAAAGATAGAGTTGTTATTGAAGTTCTTGAAACAGTATTAGCGGACAAAGAAATAGTACACAATTTACGTACACTCAAAGATAAAGGTTATCAAATTGCTTTAGATGATTTTGTGTACAATAAAAATCTTGAAGAGCTTATTGAAATTGCAGATATCATAAAAATTGATGTTCTCAACCAAAATGAGCAACAAATAGAGAATCAATTAGCGCCATTAAACAATTATAAGGGTATTCTTTTAGCAGAAAAAATTGAAGACAAAGCGCAATTTAAAATCTGTCAAGATTTTGGATTTCAATATTTTCAAGGATTTTTTCTAAACAAACCAGAATCAGTTGAAGGCACAGTGATCACTGAAAATAAAGCGCAACTCATACGTCTATTGACTGAACTGAATGACGATAATGTCAGTATTGAGCGCATTGAAGAAATTATTTTACAAATTCCCAAATTAAGTTATCGAATTTTGCGCTTAGCGAATTCACCTTCTATGTATTCCAGTAGAAAATTTGATTCATTGCTTGATGCAATTGGCCAGTTAGGGCTAATACAAATTCGTAACTGGTTGAATTTATTGTTATTAGCGAGTTTTGATGAGATAGCACCTGACCTGTTAGAGCGCACCTTAATCCGAGCTAAAATGTGCGAATCATTGGCTCAAACAATGAAACATTCAACCCCTCATCAAGCATATACTGTAGGGATCTTATCTACCTTGGATGGCATATTAAATAAGCCTTTAGGTTTGCTCTTATCAAAAATTCATTTGAGTGAGAAGCTAAATGATGCATTACTCTATAAGAAAGGAGAGTTAGGTTCATTCCTTAAATTTTCAATTGACTATGAACAGGCAAATTTTACCAGTCTTAATTCATTGCCTATAAATGAAGAAGAGCTTACAAAGCTCTACCTTAAAAGTATAGAATATGCCAATTCAATGCTTGATATCATCAATATATAGTAATTATTTTAAACGCTAATTTATAAGTAAAATACTTCTTTACTAATCACATATTGTGGTTATTTAAACTTATGGATTTTTATACAATTAAGAGTATTCGGTTAGTCATAATATCTAAAGGTCTTTGCAATAGGAGCAAACGACAGGAATCAAAAAATGAATGCCAGCAGCACTAAATGGTTCAATTGATTGAACATCTAAAATTAAGGTATCACTACTTTTTAATTAAATTGATAAGGCGCTACCATTAGACAAAGAATAACCCAGTCAAAATGGCAGTGCCCCAAGGTGGAGAACATCAAATCTATTTATACAATTTCACTTTCTATAGTGTCCTTAACAGTCTTTCTTTTTACAGACTTATTCTCAGAAGATAAAGGTGCACGTCTCAGTTCATCATCAGCAAAATCATCCACTTTAATCACTTCTTGTCGTGCAAGTTCAGCCTCTTCCAGCTCTTTAGCTTCAGCAGAATTCAGTATTCCGCAATTTAACGCTTCTTCAATTTGCTCTTTAAAGGTCAATGATTTCAACACATGCTCTTTGGCAGCTTTCATTACCTTGCGTTCCAAATCTTCAACAGAACAAATTTTATGAAAAGCCTCTTCCATTCGACCTAATGGGCAATTGTCGCCAGGCTTACTATAAACCAGGCGTGTTAATCGTGAACGTGTTTCATTGGGTTCAATTAACATTCTGGCTAATTGATGCCCTAATCGATCGTTAGGTATATGTCTTCGGTTACCGAATGGTTTTAAAATTAATGGCAAGACAATTCGAGCCCAACGTGCTGGGAAATTAATAATCACACCATGCATTGCATCTTCACATTCATGTAATAATTGTTGACAGCTCCATTGCACCAAAGGCAGATCAGCAGGAGGCTCACCGTCTTCATAAAAGCGTTTCAGGACACTGGATGCCATATACAAGCAACTTAACATATCACCCAGGCGAGCAGAGAGTTTTTCCCTTCGTTTTAATTCACCACCCATCACGACCATTGAAAAGTCAGCAAGAAAGGCAAGGTTCGCACTGTATTTATGTATTAATTGATAATATCGTTTTACTGAACTGGCCGGAGCTTTTGACATATGGGCATCTGTCCAGGCAAACACGAGTGACTTGGTAAAGTTCGCGATAGTAAATCCTGCATGACCAAAAAATGCTTTATCAAATTGCTCCAAATCATTATTGCGCACACTTTCCAATTCTTTAAATACATAAGGATGACAACGAACGGCACCTTGACCAAAAATAATTAAGCTGCGCGTTAAAATATTTGCACCCTCTACCGTAATTCCAATTGGAGATCCTTGGTAACCTCTGCCTAAATAGTTATTAGGACCGAGGCAAATACCCTTTCCACCATGAATGTCCATAGCATCCAAAGCGATTGCTCTGGCTCGTTCAGTAGTATGATATTTTAGAATTGCACCAGCAACTGAGGGTTTAGCCCCATGATCAATAGCAGCTGCAGCCATGGTTAAGGACGCATCGATAATATAAGTATTCGCTGCAATTCGAGCCAAGGGCTCTTCTATTCCTTCAAACTTACCAATTGGTTGATTAAATTGTTTTCGAATACGTGCATAAGCGCCAGAAGCAAGAGACACGGCCTGAGCACCGCCACTTGCGCTTGAAGGCAGTGAAATAGCCCGGCCAGCACTGAGGCACTCCATTAACATGCGCCAGCCTTGACCTGCCATAGTGGCGCCACCAATTAAATAATCCAGAGGAATAAATACATTTTTACCCTGAGTAGGTCCATTTAAAAAACCTGTATTTAACGGGAAATGTCTTCTACCTTTAATCACACCAGGTGTTGTTGCAGGTATTAAAGCACAACTGATACCTATATCTTCGCCTTTACCGAGTAGATTATCCGGATCGAACATTCTGAATGCCAAGCCTACTACAGTTGCAACTGGGCATAGAGTGATATAGCGCTTATCCCAATTCAAACGAACCCCAATCACTTCTTCACCATTAAACTCCTGACGACAAACAATACCCTGATCCGGAATAGAAGCAGCATCAGAACCGGCATTTGGCCCAGTCAATGCAAAACAGGGGACTTCACGACCATCAGCCAATCGTGGGAGGTAATAATTCTTTTGCTCTTCAGTTCCATATTTAAGTAATAATTCACCTGGGCCTAAAGAGTTGGGTACAGAGATTGTTGTTGCTGCAGTTATTGAACGACCATAAATTTTCACCAATATAGACATTTGTGCGGTTGCAGAAAATTCTAAACCACCATATTGTTTAGGAATAATCATGCCCAAGAACCGATTATCTTTGATAAATTGCCATACTTCAGGAGGTAAATCAGTGCGATTATGCGTAATATCCCAATCATCGAGCATGGAGCATAAAATATTTACTGGTCCATCAAGAAACTCTTGTTCTTCTGCAGTCAAATGAACGACGGGGGCGCTTCTTAGTTCTGTAAAATTAGGAGCACCACTGAAGATATCGCCTTCCCAACTCACTGTCCCTGCTTCCAATGCTTCTCGTTCAGTGCTGGACATTGCCGGCATTGTCTTGCTGATCACCTTAAACAGATGTTTCGAAATTAACTCTCTTCGCAACGGTTTTACTGTTCCTGCGATTAATATCAGTTCAATTGTCCATAACAGAGATTGCGCAAACCAACCTGGAGAACCAAAATGAAGGATCAAACTCATAAAAATTGTAAAGCTGATAGCCCATACCGATATTGACGCCTGACGGGTTATCAATATCCCTGCCGCACCTATTGTCGCAAGTATTAATAGTACATGTAACACAGAGTTCTCCTTATTATCAGCCAATTAAAAGTAACTTGTGGTTATCTTAGAAGTATAGCATCTATAGCCTCAATAACCTGCTTAGCAACAGACTTTGGGTGTTCCATTGGAAATAAATGTGTCCCCTTGGTTTTAAAACTTTTTATATGAAAGTGTTTCCGCATATAACGTACATCCAGACGATCAACAACAGTACTCTTATCTCCATACAGTAAAGCAGCTGGAACCATTAACCTCCCTTCAAAACTGGGAATAACATGCGGGATCGTTCTATATATTTGATATTCAATATGCCTGTCAAATTTCAAATAATAACCATCTTCTTTTAAATCCAGACCGTACGTGATGTAATCATTTATACAGTCATCCGTGAATGATTTAAATAAATCTCTTGTTTTCAAATATCGAAGCAATTGATCATGATCTTGCCAATAAACCCTTCTGCCTTTTGTTCTATAAGCTGGTGTCACCCGGTCAATAACACCTAAAGCTTTTGCCAACCGAACCATACTCGATTTAATTGGACCAATTAAAGGTGAATCAAGTAATACCACTGCATTAAATAAATCAGGTCGCTCAATCGCCGCCAACAAGCTTAAAACTCCTCCTAAAGAATGACCCACTGCAATCACCTTTTGATTCGCTTGCTGTTCAATACTGGCAATAACCTCCTCTACCAGATTATGCCAATTTTCAGTCACAGGATAATCTGGATTGTGCCCAATCCTGTCCACGTAGCACAAATCAAAACGGACAGCCAACTGATCTAAAAATTGCTTATAGCATAATGAAGGAAATCCATTTCCATGAGCAAAATGGATTAACTCCTTCATCATGACACCATTTTCTTACTGTCAGAGCGTAATGATCTGATCGCAAAACTGAAATAAACACCAATCAAAGCCAATAAAATGAATCCAAATCCATAGAATATGGCATTCAAGGTGATAAACATCATCAAGACAAGCAGCATTGGGGTAGCCGATACCATAAATAAACGACAAGATTGGCTAAATTTTAGTTTAAATGAGAAAAATATTCTTGAAAAAACCTGTCCCAAAAAAGCCAGAACAAGGAAAAAAACCACCAACAAAGAGTAAAAAATTGCAACAACTACGGGATAAATCATTAATTGTGCCGCATATTTTAAACCATATATGGAACTGCTATTAATGATGCTTTTACCATCAAACATCATATTCATGCCTTTATCAAAAGGCTGGACAATTACAGGTCCTCTGATTGTTTGATCAGTACCAATAGCCATTATTGAAGGAGAAGGAATTTTAATCGACATTTTATCTTTATTAATAAGCAAGGTCAGATAAGGGTATTCCTTGGTAAACTCAGTTACGGTTCCTGTTGAATCGATGATAACAGATACAAGTCCTTTATCATTTTTAATGAAATAAGGCATTGGTTTATCGAAATTGAGCTCTCCATTTTGAATATAAATAGTAGGCAACGAGAGTATCGGTGCTATCATCTGATTATGAAAATCAGTATTAAATTCAGCGCTCATTTTTAAAGAGTAAGGAATAGCGCCAATCAAGATAGCTAATAAAAGATAAAGTAGCCCGATTCCTCGCCAACGTTTCCCTACATCGATATATAATCTCTTTGAATAAAAGGACATATAAAGTGCTGACCAGTAGCTGTAGACCGGAGCATCAAAAGGTTTTAATTTATTTTTATCTTTAATTTTCGCCACACCATTCTCCAATACGCTTACCAGATTTTTGATGAAAAACATGTAATTTCATTTTAGGTAACTCTACAAAGATTTGTCCATCAGGAAATGAATAATCAGCAGGTAAACGTAAATTAATACGCTCTCCATTATGAATACTTTTTGCCTGAATCAGTTTGTCCGCGCCCATATCATCTATAAATTCAATCTTTAGTGCTATGGAATGTGTATTGTTTTCACTGGAATGTTGGATATGTTCTGGCCTGACAGCCAAAGTAAGCGCAGCATTGTCCTCTATAGTTTCTATCCATTTTGGAGCAGGAAAATCAACTCCCAATCCAGTCTGAATAGTCTTCGAGCCTTTGTTAAAAATACCAGTAAAGAAATTAATCGGATAGTGACCGGTAAATCCTGCAACAAACTCAGTTGCAGGAGTTTGATACAATTCCTGCGGCGTACCAAGTTGTTCGACTACTCCCTGATTCAATACTAATACGCGTTCTGCCATAGTCATTGCTTCGGTTTGATCATGAGTAACATATAAACTGGTTGTGTTGAATTGTTGATGCAGTTTCTTTATTTCATGACGCATTTCGGTACGTAACTTGGCATCTAAATTGGATAGTGGTTCATCAAATAAATAAACGGAAGGTGATCGTACTATGGCTCTCCCCATAGCCACCCTTTGTTTTTGGCCACCAGAAAGCTCCTGAGGTTTTCGTTCAAGATACGGTGTCAGATGCAGTAATTTGGCGACATCTCTAACTCGCTGATTAATATCAAATTTGCTCAGCCGCCGCATTTTTAATCCATAGGCCATGTTATCGAATACCGTCATATGCGGATAGAGGGCGTAGTTTTGAAATACCATCGCCATGTCTCTTTGGGCTGCCGGGATGTCGTTTACACATTGGTTATTGATCCGTATTGTTCCAGAACTTAAATTATCCAGACCAGCAATTAGTCGTAATAATGTCGATTTTCCACAACCCGATGGTCCAACAACCACCATAAACTCACCCTTTTTGATACTGACTGTCAGTTGTTCCAAAATGGATGTTGTTCCTACCTTTTTAGTGACTTCAATTAAATCGACTGTAGCCATAGTTATTTTAATCCTTTTTCAAACCAACGCTGCATTAACATGACGATCATGCATGGTGGAATTAAAGCGATAAGCGCAACGGCCATAATATAATGCCATTCAGGAACTTGATCGGCGACACCGGCAAGATAACGAATGCCCATAACTATAGTGGCCATTTTGGTTTCTGTAGTAATTACCAGAGGCCAGAGATACTGATTCCATCCATATACAAATAATATGACAAATAAAGCGGAAATTTGAGTACGGGATAGCGGTAATACAATGTCAAAGAAAAATCGCACTGGCCCTGCGCCATCGAGTTTTGCGGCATCAACCAGTTCCTTGGGAATAGTTTTGAAAAATTGACGGAACAAAAATGTACCTGTAGCTGATGCTAATAATGGCAGAGATAATCCAGTAAATGAATTCAATAATCCGAATGATGCCACAACCTGAAAAGTAGGAACTATTCTGACTTCAACAGGCAACATCATTGTTGCAAAAATAAGTGCAAAGCATGATTTTTTAAAAGGAAAATCAAAGTAAACCAAAGCAAAGGCAGATCCTAAAGCCAATATAATTTTTCCAAAAGCAATACCAAAAGCCATGAGCAGACTATTCAAAAGCATCACGGTAATTGGTTCGCCCCCAGTAACAGCCATTCCTTCAGTTAAAACCAGTTTCAGATTTTTAAAAAAAGAAGTGCCGGGTAGTAAAGGAAGCTGGGATTGCATCATAGCAGAACCTTCATGACTGGCGGCAACTATTGCAAGGTATAAAGGTAATAACATAAAAAGAATAAAAACACATAAAAGACCATGAGAGAAGAAGCGATTTAAATGGCTCATTCGTAATGTACCTTTTTTTCAAGATATTTGAATTGAACTAATGAAACGAGAATTACAATGACCATCAATAACACCGATTGGGCTGATGAACTTCCCAGATCCATTCCTTCAAATCCATCCTCATATACTTTATAAATCAAGTTGGTTGTGCTATTCCCTGGTCCACCATGCGTCATTACCTGAATTATCCCAAATGTATCAAAAAAACCATATATTAAATTCATAATTAAGAGAAAGAAGGTCGTTGGAGATAATAAAGGAAGTATAATCTGCACAAATCGTTGCCAGGAAGAAGCACCATCCATTATCGCGGCATCAATTAAGGTTTGAGGGATGGCTTTTAAGGCAGCAAAATAAAATAAAAAATTGTAACTGAATTGTTGCCAGCTTGCTGTTAAAATTACAACCAGCAATGCTTGATTCGCATTATTTACATAATCAAAATGAATTCCTATTGCATTTAAAAAATGAGTCATCCAACCTAAAGTCGGGTGACACAGGAAGCGCCAGAGTATGGCTGCAACTGCCGGAGCTATAGCATAAGGCCAAATTAACAAAGATTTATATACACCCTGACTTTTGACTCTGTTATTAACTAGCGTAGCCATCAATAAACCAAGACTCATTGTAATTGCTGTAACACTGATTGCGATAATAAAGGTAACCCAAACTGCCTTAACATAGCTGGGATCATCAAACAGATCTGAAAAATTGCTTAAACCTGCAAAATGCTGATGCAAGCCGAAGGCATCAGTATAGTAAAATGACTGAACCAATGCGCCACAAGCAGGCCAAATAAAAAACACTACTGTGATAAAAAGTTGCGGTACTATAAATAGCCAAGCATAGAAACTTTGGTGATTAAATTTAGCCATTAGCCAACCATGGAGCGGTAAATGATGTAATAATAATTACAACTCTCTAAATAAAGATTATATAGCTATTTTGAATCAATTTGCGAGCGCTAATAACGATAATATAGTATAAATTATTAATATTAGTATCATTGAGTTAGAGTGTTCATAAGCAACTTCTCTATTCATGCGGGAATTTCGTCACTCAGAGCGCAGTAAAGGATCTCCAAATGCAGGCACAGCACTACGTTCGAGAGAGTTCTCATTGCATTCGGAATGACGTTTCTCAGGGTTATTAAGATCTTAGGTTCACAAAGGGAGATATTTTTTGCGATATATTCATATAGAAAATCCAGGTTCACACAGTCAATTAATTATGACTGAGGGAGCCAAACCTGCATTCTCTCCAAATCAAATACTCATTAAAGTCCATGCTACCGCATTAAACAGAGCCGATTTAATGCAACGTTTAGGCAAATATCCGCCTCCTACCGGTGAATCAGATATTCCAGGTCTCGAAGTGGCAGGAGAAGTGATTGCAATTGGAGCCAATGTAAAACAGTTTAAACCTGGAGATAGAGTATATGGACTGGTTGGCAGTGGAGGCTATGCAAGCTATTGTGCTGTTGAGTCTTCATTAGCTCATTGTATCCCCGCACAGTGGAACTATTCTATGGCAGCGGCTATTCCTGAGGCTTTAACCACTGTCTATGCGACTCTTTTTGATCTGGGTTCTTTAAAAAAGGGACACACTTTATTGATTCATGGCGCAGGAAGTGGCATCGCTTCTTTGGCAATTCAAATGGCCAAACTCAGCCAAGCAAAAGTAATTACCACTATTGGAGACGAGAGCAAGCGACAAAAGGCACTGGAATTGGGAGCTGATTTAGTAATAAATTATAAAGAAAATGATTTTGAAAATTTAATTGAAGATCACAGCATTAGTTTAATTATAGATTTTATAGGTGGGGATTATTTTAACAAGCATCTTCATTTATTAAAGCCCAAAGGAAAATTAGTACAAATCGCCTGCTTGAAAGGAAGCAGCGTTGAATGCAACCTGGCTCTGATAATGCGTAAAAGGTTGCAAATCATTGGATTTGTATTGAGAGCACAAAGTGTTAAAGAAAAAGCCAGATTATGGAGATTAGCGCATCAAAACTGGTTTAATCATCTGCAAAACCTTACTCTCAAACCAATAATAGATTCGGAATTTCATTTCAATCAAATTGAACAGGCACATGAACGCATGCAAGAAGGAAAACACTTTGGAAAAATAGTGGTTCTTATTGATTAAAGTGGTATTGATTCAACATTAAAAGGATGTCTAAACCCGTCATCAATTAATTATCAATCTCCAGCTATTTGTTCCTGAACTAACGACACATTTTATATGTCATCCTCGCTAAAACGAGGACTTCCAATTTGTCCTGAGTTTTACTTTACATCCGACAATGTCTACGTACCGCGGCTTGTCCGCGGTATCCAGAGATAAGGAACGGATCTAGCATCATAGTGGATACCGCGGACAAGCACTGAGAGATGGTCACAAAATGTGAGCGTAACCAATTGATTTATAATTAAAAATCGACGTACCGCGCTTTATGCGCGGTATCCAGGCTTTGCTCCTAAGGAAAACAGTATTTGCATAGCACTACCATCACTATGGATACCGCGCATAAAGCGCGGTACGTAGGCACTTATAAGATGCTTCAATTTTGTGAGGATCTCTCAGGGACAAGCCGCGGGACGTCAAAATTGGAATGATCTTCAAACCCTAAAATGAACACAATTATTCAGACATATCAACTTTCTTTTCTTCAGTCTTTGAACCAAGCTTTAAAGTTCGCTCCAGCAATTGCGTATAAATGGGTTCATTACCCATTAATTGCACTATTGTTGTTGACGTGATGCAAGTAATCATCAAAGGCAGTATTAATGAATAATTTTGGGTCATTTCTACAACCAATACGACGCCGGTTATTGGAGAACGTACTGAGGCAGCGAACAAAGCCCCCATTCCTGCAACAGCAAACATCCCCGGATGTATTGATGTATCAATACTAAAATATCCAAATAAATGGTAAGCAGCCAAACCCAGCAAGGTTCCCAAAGCAAGCATCGGGGCAAAAATTCCTCCGGGGATGCCTGTAGAATAAGACATCATCGTTGTAAAAAATCGGATAACTATTAATAAACATAAAACACCGAATGCAGGAGACATGGTCAGCGCCTGATTAATAATGTCATAACCACCACCGACCATTTGAGGATGAATATAGGCCAGATATCCTACTAAAAATCCAACAATCAGCACATAGATCATTTTATTCCTGGGATGAAGAGTATCCAGTAGACGAAGTGTTCCCATTAACACTAAATTAAACGCGATACCCACGAATCCCACTACAATGCCAAACAAACAAAACCACCACAAAGCACTCAAACTGGGTAATTCAAATAATTGCATTTTAATTGCTGGATCTGGCCCAATAATCGCATGTAAGGTAATCGTTGCCATAACACAACAAATAATAACCATTTTAAAATTGGTAAATGAATAATTAAATTGATTACGCATTTCTTCCATAACAAATAATACACCAGCAAGCGGTGCATTAAATGCTGCAGCAAGACCGGCGGCAGATCCCGCAGCAATTAAAGTATCTCGTCTCTCACGTGGGAGCCGAAGTAAATCACCCAACATGTCCCCCAGATTTCCGCCCATCTGT
The DNA here is from genome assembly GCF_001467955.1 of Legionella quateirensis. Classification (GTDB taxonomy): domain Bacteria; phylum Pseudomonadota; class Gammaproteobacteria; order Legionellales; family Legionellaceae; genus Legionella; species Legionella quateirensis. The sequence goes on from NZ_LNYR01000012.1 coordinate 533,373, forward strand.
ATCGTAGGGCCTTCACGTCCCATAACCATATTTGCAGATATAGACAAAATTCCACCGAAAAACTTTACCGGAATTAAACGCTTCCAAAATATTGGGCGAATATGAAGCAAAGTACCTTCTATTTCAGGAACTCCGCTACCCGAAGCTTCTGGAGCAACGAATTTAACCATTAAAAAAGCCAGCAGAACCATCATCATAGTCACCAGCGCAGAAATTAATCCTTCAGGCCAACCATGAGCACTGACTACACCATAAAATGAATTCATTAAGGATACCAGGCCGGCAATAGCTAACTGAAACAAGGATGCTATAGTACCGGTTATCACCCCTAAAACGATGGATACAGCATAAAGAATCAGTATTTTTTTGCCCATTTCATTTCACCATATCCATTAAATTAGTAATAATTCTAAGACCAGCCTGATGGGTTAAAGACAGAATGGTTTCTGGATGAAACTGCACTGCGTGCACCGGCAGATGTTGATGACTAATAGCCATGACTACCCCGTCATCACTCATTGCGGTAACCAATAATTCTTTTGGCATTGCTGCTAATCGGGCATAAAGAGAATGATATCTTCCTGCTTTAATTGAATGACCCATGCCATTAAATAAACCATCCGATTTTAAAATAGTGATCTGGGATGATTTTCCATGCATGGGATAATCGAGCACATCCAAAGTTCCGCCGAAGTGTTCCACAATTCCTTGCAGCCCGAGACAGACACCAAATAATGGAATGCCGCGATTGATGATGTCCTGAATGGTGGCCGATAAATTAAAATCAGCAGGTCTTCCTGGTCCAGGTGATAAAACCACCAAATCGTACTTACTATTTTGTAAATAGCTTAGTGCATTATCATAACGAATAGTACTTACTGAAGCCCCTGTCTGACGAAGGTAATTCGCCAGAGTGTGAACAAAAGAATCCTGGTGATCAATAAGCAATACTTTTTTATTCTTGCCTGTCTGAGGGAATGATAGGACATTTTTATTAAGTTGTGGCTCAGAATTTCTCAGAAGATCCAGAAAAGCGGAAGCTTTCAAGCGAGTTTCCTGTTCTTCTGACTCGGGAACTGAATCATAAAGTAAAGTAGCCCCTACCCTGACCTCAGCAATACCTTTTTCGATTCGCACTGTACGTAATACCAGGCCCGTATTTAAATTGCCATCAAAACCAAACCAGCCTACCGCACCTGCATACCATTTCCGAGGTGATTTTTCATGCTGTTCTATAAAGTTCATCGCCCAAATCTTTGGAGCGCCTGTTACAGTAACCACCCACATATGCGTTAAAAAAGCATCCACGGAATCAAACTCTTCCCTTAAAATGCCCTCAACATGATCTACAGTATGGATAAGCCGTGAATACACTTCGATTTGACGTCGTCCAATAACCTTGACACTCCCTGCTTCACATATGCGTGATTTATCATTGCGATCGACGTCAGTACACATGGTCAATTCAGATTCTTCCTTTTCAGAATCCAATAAAAACTGAATGTTCTGTGCGTCTTCAATAGCATCAGCACCTCGTTTAACAGTCCCCGAGATAGGACAGGTTTCTACTCGCCTGCCTTGTACTCGTACATACATTTCGGGTGATGCTCCGACCAGATATTCTCCTTCACCCAAATTAATGAAAAAACCATAAGGAGATGGATTGGTACGGCGCATTTTACTAAATAATGAAGAAGGTTGATCAGTAAAATGGGTGTAAAAAGTCTGGCTGGGCACCACTTCAAATAAATCGCCACAAGCAAAGCGTTCCTTCGCCTTCTCAACAACCTGAGCGTATTCCCCAGGAGCATGATCACACTCCTTTAGAGGTTTATTCGGTGACTTATAGGGTGAATAAACTCCATCTCGAGCTAGAGACTCTGTTGATTTACCTTGATATTGAAAGTCATAACGCCTTAAAAAGGCCTCTTCTTTACGGTGATTTACAATATAAATTTCATCAGGTAAATAGATCACCATTTCTCTTTGAGCATCGTCTCTTTTTTTATGTTGGGTTAATTGTTCAAATTGGTGAATTAAATCAAAACCAAATGCACCATATAATCCCAGATAGTGCTCCTCTTCCGATTTAAAAAACGCCAGAATTAATCGGATAACACTAAATACTGAGGGTTGGTGGCTTCGCTCCTCTTCACTGAATACCCTATCAGTTGATTTAATTGTGAGTTGGCATAAAACATTCGTATTGATGCTTATTTCCAGATTATCCTGCGCTGTTAATAAAGGATGAAGAAAAGCCAATAAAACTTCCCCACGCTGATTTAACGCTTCTATTTTAATTAAATTCTGTTTACATACTATCGCTAGTGGAGGGTTATAAAATCCAATATCCCAACAGGTATAACGCCCAGGAAACTCAAAACTTGAGGCAAACAATGCGCCTCGATGAGAATCGATGCGTTCAAGCAATGACTCTATTCCCTGACGATAATCCAGAGAATGTTGAGAAAACTCGACATGAACACCCCCTTGGGTTTTATAATGCTGTAACATGGTTGTAACACTCTATAATAATGAACTGCTATTCATTCTACTTTAATTAAATCCTTCTGCAAGAAAGTGATTTATTAAATCGTTCAACAGTCCTGATAATAGGTAAAATTCCTATTATGAAGAATCCAGCAAAGTACTGAATCGGCACATAGTGAGTTCTAATCTATATAATTCGTTTTCCAATGACTCCAAGACTTCATTTTCATTACAATCTCGCTATAATGGGGAACTTTCGATTTGGATGCCATTATGACTATCTCGACCCAGGATTTAGAAAAAATTGCGCGTTTGGCTTATTTGGAAATTGATGCTGAACATTCAACCCAATTAACTCAGGAAATTAGCTCAATAATGGATTTTGTGGATCAACTTCGGGCAGTTGATACCACTGAAGTAGCCCCACTTTTTCATCCTTTCGCACTGCATCAACGCTTAAGAACTGATGAAGTTACAGAAGAGGATTGTATCGCTGAACTGGAAGCAATTGCCCCCATGTTTGAAGACAATCTGTATTTAGTCCCTAAAGTTATAGAATCCGGTAAATAATCATGGAACAACTTTCTCTGAACCAACTCTCCAAAGCCCTCCGTAACGGAGAAGTAAGCAGTGTCGAACTGACGCAGAATTGCATTAATAAAATCCAGACAAATCAGCATCTTAATGCATTTATCAGTGTTGACGCAGATCAAGCGCTCATTGAAGCGCAACTGGCAGATCAATTAATAAAAATGGGTCAAGGCAGCGTGCTGACAGGAATTCCTATGGCACTTAAAGATCTCTTCTGTACCCAAACCATGACGACGACCTGCGGCTCCAGAATGTTGGCAGACTTCAAAGCTCCTTATGAAGCGACCATAGCAACAAAATTAAAAGGACATGGAGCGATACTGATAGGCAAAACCAACATGGATGAATTCGCCATGGGATCCGCGAATGAAAACAGTTATTTTGGGGCAGTAAAAAACCCCTGGGATAACGAACGCGTACCCGGTGGTTCATCGGGTGGCTCAGCTGCGGCTGTCGCTGCAGGTCTCGTGTCCTACGCTATTGGTTCTGATACAGGAGGCTCCATACGACAACCAGCCGCATTTTGCGGAATCAGCGGAATTAAACCAACATATGGATTAGTCTCGCGTTTCGGTATGGTCGCCTACGCATCAAGTCTGGATCAAGCAGGACCTTTAGCGAAAAGTGCAGAGGATCTTGCGTTGATTTTACAGGCAATGGCTGGTTTCGATCATAGGGATTCTACTTCAGTTGATCATTCTCTCCCGGATTATAGTGCTGAAATTAATAAGCCATTGCATGCATTACGAATTGGTCTACCATCCTGTTTCTTTCAGCCAGAAGTTGATGCAGGAATTCAGCATGCCATATTGGAAGCAGTCGAGGTATTTAAAAGCCTTGGAGCGCACATTGTTGAAATGGACCTGAAACTGCAACCATTATGGGTTCCTTGTTATTATGTCCTCGCATGCGCGGAGGCATCATCCAATCTGTCTCGTTATGATGGGATACGTTTTGGTCACAGAAGTAAGAAATCAAACAGCCTCATGGAGTTAATAACTCATTCACGCAGTGAAGGCTTTGGCGCAGAAGTAAAACGCAGAATCCTCACCGGCACCCATGTTCTTTCCGCTGGATATTTTGACGCATATTATGTTCAAGCACAGAGAATCAGACGGTTAATTCAGGAAGAATTAATGACAACCTTGAATTCAGTAGACGTTATCCTTGGCCCGACCACACCAACCTGTGCGTTTAAACTGGGGGAGAAAATTGCCGACCCGATTCAAAATTATCTTGCAGATGTATTTACTGTAGCGGCTAACCTGGCTGGATTACCAGCTCTTTCAATACCCACAGGGTTTGATAATGGATTACCCATCGGGTTGCAGTTAATGGGTAAACACTTTAGTGAAGGTCACCTGCTTAACATAGCCCATCAATACCAACAACATACCAGCTGGCATTTGTCCAGCCCAAACAACATAGGGTGATTTATGGAATGGGATACCGTAATTGGGCTTGAAGTACATGCTCAATTAAAAACAAAATCCAAATTATTTTCAGGCGCATCTACTGCTTTTGGCGCAGTACCTAACTCACATACCTGTTTTATTGACTCTGGATTACCTGGAGTATTGCCTGTATTAAACCAACAAGCAGTGGTTATGGCGATACAATTAGGATTGGCGATCAATGCGGATATCAATGATTTATCCATATTCGAAAGAAAAAATTATTTTTACCCTGACTTACCTAAAGGTTATCAAATCAGCCAATTTCAAAAACCTATAGTCAGCAATGGACAATTAAAGATCCAGCTTGATGATGGCAGTCATAAAATTGTAGACATTGTTCGTGCTCACCTGGAAGAAGACGCAGGAAAATCCTTGCATGAAGCTCACAATAATTATACAGGGATTGATTTAAATCGCGCGGGTACACCCCTACTAGAAATTGTTACAGCTCCCTGCCTGTATTCAGCAGAAGAGGCAATTAAATACTTAAAAACACTTCATCAACTCGTGAGATTTCTGGGTATTTGCGATGGTAATATGCAAGAAGGCTCTTTCAGATGCGACGTCAATCTCTCCATTAAACCCAAAGGCTCCAAAGTTCTGGGCACCAGAACGGAGCTCAAAAACCTGAACTCATTCAGATTTATTGAAAAAGCAATCGCCTTTGAACGCTCCAGACATCAGGATGTACTTGAAAGTGGTCAAAAAATAATTCAGGAAACTCGTCTTTATAATCCTGATACGAATTCAACGCATACGATGAGGGATAAGGAGAATGAAAACGATTATCGATATTTTCCTGATCCTGATTTATTACCCATACAGGTTACTCGATTTCAAATAGCTGAAATTAAAAACAGTTTACCTGACTTACCCGAAAAAATTATCCGGGAATTAAATGATATTCCCTCATTAAATGATGAGGATATAAATTTTATATTATCATCCCCTGAAGCATATCAATTTTATAAGACTATAAAATCACACACCAAAAGTACTGATAAATTAATTATTAACTGGTTAAAAGGACAGTATGCTGCTTCGCTCAATGAACATGGTTTGTCTTTTGATACCCTGCCAATTTCAGCAAAAACCTTGGCTGCGTTATTGGATAAAATCCAGGATAATTCAATTTCCTCCAATATAGCGAAATCTATCTTCACCAAACTCTGGGATGGCAAAGATGATGTTGACGCCATAATACAGCGTGAAGGGTATCAGCAAATGGATAATAGTGCTGCTCTGGAAGAACTGATCATAAAAATCATTCACCAATATCCAGATCAGGCAGCAGAATATAAAGCAGGCAAAGAAAAACTACTGGGCTTTTTTGTCGGTCAAATAATGAAACAGACCAAGGGTCAGGCCAATCCAGAGCAAATCAATAACTTAGTTAAAAAACATCTTGGCACTCACTGACAATCCTGCATAATTCTAACAACGCCCGACATAAAAATTCCATGTCGGGCATTGCTTTCACGACCTAATCACCCTATCTGCTCTATTCACTTTTGTTACCATAAAGCACTTAATATTGAGTTAATGTGAGTTCGATATAATCTTAACTAAAGCAGTATCGAGGGGTAATAAAAATGAGAAACCGATCTTTAAATTTAATTTACTCTACCAAAACGAGTAAGCCCTCAGATTTTTTTGGCAAAATTAAACAGATGAATAATATAGTCCTCAAATTTAAAAAAGAGGACATAATTAATGATTTTAGTTCAGATGATGAAACAGAAATAGGAAGATCTGACTCATATGCTGTATTTCCAGAATTAAAGCAGCTGGTTAACCAGGAACATCAAATCACAATCGATAACTTCAGAGCTAGTTTGGAACTGCGGGGTATTTCTGATCCTACGTTTCAAAACAAAATACTGTCTCTGATATTACAAAATAAAGCTGGAATACACTTTGGCCTGGGTTCTGCCTTCAATGCTTTATTTGCAGGTAGTGAACATCCGTTTTATTTAACTTCTGATTACAATCTCAATATTGAAGTAAAAAATAATCAACGAGTGAAACTTATCTATTTGGCTAGTTGGCGAGATATTACCAAATCCACCGCTAAGCCCCAGTTAAGCGCTAGAGTCGAAGTTGATATTACTCCAAATAGAGTTGCTATCGATACATGCAATATTACTCAGATTACTGAAACTCCAGAAGCAATAAATGCGTTTAATTATCTGGAAGCAAACCAGGCGAATATATTTCAAAAAATTATCCTATTTTTAATGAATTACTTTAAGATCAATTCAGATATCGAAATTGAAAACGTATATTATGATAAGACTCCATGGAATTTAAATACCAGGAGATATGAAAAAGAATTAAATAATGATGAGCTAAACGAGTGGGATCACTCAGAGCAGACTGAGCCTTCAGATCTGTCTGTTCTGGATGAAGATTCAACAGAAGGATTACATCCTACGTTAACAGCACATTAATTGAATTAATCAAAAGTACCAAAACATTTTGATTGAATCGTTTAGTGGATTACAAGTTTATCGAATAGTAACTCGATTCAGTCAGAATTAAGAATATTTAGATCAATACGAAGCGTTGTTTAAAAGGTTTTTATGTTACATCAAAAGACGAATACTCAAACATCAGGACGCGAGACCTTTACTACTGGTACAGGCAATTTTGTGAGGTATAAAAACTATATGATGTGTAAAATGGAGTCGGTCGATAAGCCGGGTTCTGTCGCGGACAATCATTCATCTGGGACACACGTCACCGTACGCCTCAAGCGACCTACCCGAATCCCGTGCGGGCCGCACGATATGACTTTGCAGTCAACTGGATTCCTATTTGGTCTTGCTCCGGGTGGGGTTTTCCCTGCCACGACTGTTGCCAATCGCGCGGTGCGCTCTTACCGCACCATTTCACCCTTACCCGCTTGCTCTAATCAATTTAAGGACCAGCCTCAAAAAGAAGAACAAGCGGGCGGTATATTTTCTGTGGCACTTTCCGTAGGTTCACACCTCCCAGGAGTTACCTGGCACCCTGCCCTTTGGAGCCCGGACTTTCCTCCCTTTGTCGAAACAAAGAGCGATTGCCTGACCGACTCTGTTATCAATAGTAGCAGAGTGCTTAGCCAAAGACCACATATACCGATGAATAAATACTGAAAACTAATAAAGAAGTGCTGTATCCAGATAATAAATATCCAAATTAGAAATCACGAGTTCCAATAAATTCATCATCAAAATAACGCTTCAATTTGGTGCGTAAAGTACCGCGGCTAACACCAAGAACTCGAGCAGCTTTTGATTGGTTGTAACGTGTTAGTTCCATAACTGTGCGAAATAAAGGAGCTTCTACTTCTTCTACAATTAATTGATATAAATTTAAATTAGCATCCTTATTACCAACGCTGGTTAAATAACCTTTTACTGCACTAATAACTTGATGCGACAGTGCTTCGTTACCTTGAACCACTTCTTGCATAACTGCATTCATTTTAATCTCCTAGTACAAAATAATGAATAATATATTATGTTCGGCAGATCCACGCACCGAACACCATGACCGATATAATAACAAATATCTCAAAGAGTGTAAACATTGTTTCAATGATATTCATTTCTTAAGGAAATATTAAGAAGATTTATTGTATCATTTTCGAAAGGATTGTTAAAATAATTGTATGATTTATTTAATAAAATAGTCATTTAATAAGTTTTAAAAAAAATTCATTATTTTTTTTTCATATTGACTATTCTTAAAAGTAATAATAACGCCTTATGACCTGTTCTTGAGGATACCTCACAAGGTGTGAATGAAAATCAATGTTTTTAGTTAATATCGCCGCTGAAATTAAAGATATATTTAAAGGTGATTGGCAATTCAAAGGAGCAGACAAGTACATTGGTTTTCATCAAGGCCCTGTTCTTCCTCCTGGTGATCAGCATACGCCTCAAATCGTGTTGCTTTATGAAAAACCAAATCATAGGTACATTTACCACACCCATGTTTGCCTTTGCTGTTAATTATATAATTATTACAACCAAACAGAATCTGAACTTTGCCCGTGAAGCCCACTTTTTGTAAATACACCGAATGATCCTCGCTGATATCAATTAAATTTGCACCACTGTCAGGATTAATCAGGTCATCTGCAGGAGTTGCTATAATGATAGATACAGTCGACAAATCAGTTTCAGAAGCGATTTGCGAAGCAATCCATCCGGCATGTTTAGGACCAATAGAGGTCGTATGATATATAATTGCTTTTTCAACACCATCATAATTTGAAAATGAAAAAATATAGGCGCTGCATGTTATGAGAGGCAAGGCCAACAGGGTTACTGTATGTTTACTGTGCCGATCAATGATTAAACCTCTGATGCAATCAGTATCACGCTCCCCTATATAGTAATAGTTATCCTTAACAGGATACTCAAAACTGAGGTCTATAGATGGTTTTACCAAATATCCACTTTTATAAAATCTTAATTCATACACGTTAGCTTTTCTCCCTTTATAAGCCTGGCGCATCATATGACAAGATGTTTTTTAACAAAAAAGATGGGCATAGAACACGATACGCATTCTATGTTAGACCAATGCTGGCATGAAGTACTTAATTTAAAACTTAGGAGTCTTCAAACAACAGTAAAACTCTCTCCACAACCACACTGGCCCGTTTGATTAGGATTATTAAAAATAAACTTATAATTTAATCCCTGCTTGACATAATCAACATGCATATTTTTAAGAAAAGGAACACTGGACTTATCGATGCAGATTAAATAATCACCAGACAGAGGCATCACAACATCCCCTTCCAATGGTGATTTTACATAATCCACTACATAAGACAGACCTGAACAACCTGTTTTTTTGACAGACAATCGCACACCACGATTATCAGGGTTTTTATTCAAATAGGAGACCAGGTGCTTAATTGCGGAATCAGTTAAAGTAATCCCCGGATCAACATTGCTGACGTGTTGCATCACCACGCTCATGATTCATACCCCTCAAGTTTCTTCTTTATCAATTTCAAGCTCTCTTTATAAACATCTTCTATGAGTAAAGCAACAGGATATTGACTTATCGGAATTTCCAACTCATTAATTAACAACTGATAATTAACGGACTCTGGTTTCAATACATCAGTGCCTTCAACCCTTCGACACAACCATTCCATAGCGGCAATAATAAAAGGATTTCCATTCGCCTTGAAACACGCCTTACTGATCAATCCAATAGGTGAACATTGAATGTATAAATCAATAATCGCTGTCGGCTTTTGCTGTTCAATTCTATAATAACTAACCAACGGTTCTGCTAAATCAATAACTCCAACATGCCTAGGTTGAAAAAAACAATCCTGCACTATTTTATTATATATCATATTGGTAACATTTCACGCAATCGATTCACCTGATGGCAAATTACTGATATCGTCTTTTCAATTTGCTCTTTTGTAGTAAATCGTCCTATAGATAATCTGATGGAGCTTTGCGCCATATCATCAGTCAGACCAATAGCTCTAAGGACATACGAAGGTTGTATGCTTGCCGACGTACAGGCTGAAGTAGTAGAAATAGCCAACTCCCTCAATGCTAATAATAAAGCATCCCCATCCAATCCCGAAAAAGACATATTCAGGTTCCCGGCGATACGCATATCCTCATTACCATTTAATTGAATTCCAGCTAAATGCCTGACGCCAGCCCATAATTGCTGTCGATAAGACAGGAGACGGGCCTGCTCCTCTTCACGTTCCTGTTCCGCCAACGCAAACGCTTCTCCAAAACCTACTATCTGGTGAGTAGCCAGTGTACCAGAGCGCAAACCACCTTCATGGCCACCACCAAAGGTTTGAGGCTGTAATCTGATTCGCGGTTTATGTCGAACGTATAAAGCCCCTATCCCCTTTGGTCCATACATTTTATGTGCAGAAAAGGACATTAAATCTACAGGAAGCGTACCTAAATTGATGGCTAACTTCCCTGCACTTTGCGCTGCGTCAACGTGAAAAATGATGCCTTTGTTTTTCAATAATTCACCAATTGCCGCGATATCCTGAATCACGCCGATTTCATTATTTACATGCATAATGGATACTAAAATGGTATCTTCTCTGAGTGCAACTTCAAGTTTTTTTAAATCGAGTAAACCATCAGGCTCAGGTTGAAGATAAGTAACCTGAAAACCTTCTTTTTCTAATTGATGAAAGCTGTCAAGCACTGCTTTATGTTCAGTACTCATGGTGATGAGATGCATTCCCTTATTTTTATAGAATCTCGCTGCACCTAAAATCGCCAGATTATCAGACTCTGTGGCACCAGAGGTGAATACTATATCTTGTGCTGATGCGTTTACTGCATCTGCAATGTGCAAACGAGCTCGTTCAACGGCCATGGCAGCTGTCTTGCCATAAATATGTGTAGAGGAAGCAGGGTTACCAAAATGAGCATCTGGGCCTAAATAGCGAATCATCTGTTCTATAACTCTGGGATCTACGGGTGTAGTAGCCATATAATCCAAATATATTGGCAAATTAGACATCAATATCACTCCTGTTCTTTTTGCCAGCCCATTCCAGAGATTTTTGAACCTGACTCAACATCCCCCGTAAAATGCTGACTTCCATTTTTTCCAAGATAACCCGATTAAATAATCTCCGAACACGTTGCATTAATTTTCGGGGATTAGCTGCTTTCAAAAATTGAATTTCAATAAATACATCTTTTAAATGATCATAAAACTGTTCAATTTCATCCGCAGTCGCATATTCATCAGTCCGTGATGAAACCTCCGCTTTTGGTGATAACAGATTCATTCGTATTTCATAGGCAATAATCTGAACTGCCTGTGCCAAATTAAGTGAACTGTATTCAGGATTACTTGGAATATTGATATGATAATGACATTTCAATAACTCTTCATTTGTAAGTCCTGCATGTTCTCTGCCAAATACAACTGCAACCTGAGTGTTATCAGATTGCCGGCCAATCAGCTCTGCGCTTGAAACAGGAAGTAACCCTGGCAAGGAAAGACCTCTCGGTCTCGCGCTGGTTGCCAGAATCAACTGACATCCACTCAGGGCTTCCTCTAAAGTATGGGTCACTACGGCTGTTTCTAATATATCATCTGCCCCAGCTGCCATTTCCTTTGCTTTATAATCTGGAAATGACTTGGGTGTGACCAGATAGAGGGAATTTAAGCCCATGGTTTTCATGGCACGTGCTGTTGAGCCTATATTTCCTGGATGTGAGGTTGCAACTAAAACAATACGAATTGAACTTAACTTCATAAAAAAAACTTATATTTAATACTTTCTCTAACTATATCACAGCATTTATTGATTGGACTTCTCTATGTACAAAAAATTTGTGGTAGAATTGCTGATTTTGTAGATAAAGAGTATATCCATGGAACCACTTTTAAATATAGCAGTCAGTGCAGCACGTCAAGCCGGCGAAATCATTATCCGACACATGGAACAAGTGGACCGTTTGAAGATTACAGCTAAAAACAGTCAAGAGTATTTTAGCGAAGTGGATATAAAGGCAGAGCAAAGCATTATTAATGCAATCCATAAAGCTTATCCAGAACACGGAATTCTCGCAGAAGAAAGTGGTTTCCAGGAGGGTGATGGTGAATCAGTCTGGATTATTGATCCACTAGATGGTACTTCCAATTATTTACATGGATTTCCATTTTTCTCCGTTTCCATTGCGTTAAAAATTAAAAACAGAATTGAACACGGTGTAATTTATGATCCATTACGTCATGAATGTTATGCTGCCAGCAGAGGACGCGGTGCTCGATTAAACGATAGACGAATCAGAGTGTCCAAACAAACGCTATTGAGCGCATCACTCCTTGGAACCGGTGTGCCCTTCCGTAACCTCAGTCTGGCTCAAAGATATTTACCGACTTTTGAAGCCTTAATGGGTAAATGCGCAGGTGTTAGAAGAACCGGTTCTGCCGCTCTTGATTTAGCTTATGTTGCCAGTGGTCGTCTTGATGGATTCTGGGAATTGGGTTTACGCCCCTGGGATATCGCAGCAGGCTCTCTATTAATTAGAGAGGCAGGTGGTTTAATTAGCGATATTCATGGCGGAGAAGATTTTCTGCAAAACGGTGATGTGGTTGCTGGAACTCCTAAAGTATTCAAATCACTGTTACAGACCATTGCTCCCGCATTGAAATAATACGATTAAATGAGGGTGAGTTGACAATTCATTAATTTATTTCCAACGTCTCGCAACGTCTATATCGGAAATGTCAACACATCCTCATAGTGTCATCTTCGCGAATGAAGAGATCCGCCCATAAAATTTGCTCTTTCCCACATTGTTGCATGGATCCCCGCTTTCGCGAGTATGACAGATCGTTCAGAAACACATCGCTAAACAGCACTATAGAAATTGGCAACAACTCTTACTTAAAACCTGGTTTAATTCCAAAACTTAAAGGTAATTCATCTGCCATGGCAGTACCAATATTTTGAGTTACTCGTTCAAACAAATTTTGTTTTTGAGTGTAATCAATAATATTATCGATTTTGATAATTTCACGCGCCACCTGGCCACTACTGCCATAACCGTCAATCAAACCATTTGCCAGTGCCTGCTCACCTGTCCAGAACAAGCCAGAAAACGTGTCTTCATCAATATGCAAACGGCTGCCTCTTCCTTCTTTCACCCGATTGATAAATTGTTGATGAATGATATCGAGCATGGTTTGCAATTTTTGTTTCTGAGTATCAGTAATCGGTGAAAACGGATCTAAAAATCCTTTATTAGAACCCGAAGTAACCAATCTTCGTGTTACTCCGATTTTCTCCATACCATCAACGAAACCAAATCCATTGTATAATACGCCTATAGATCCCACCAGACTTGAGGGGCTGGCATAAATACTGTCAGCGCCTACAGCAATATAATAAGCGGCTGAAGCACACATATCCACACAGACAGAATAGATTTTGATGTTGGGATATCGGGCTTGATAATACTTGATGGTGTTATACATATACTCAGCTTGAACAGGGCTGCCGCCAGGACTGTTAATCCTGAGAATCAAAGCCTTCAATCCTTTATTTTTATAAGCGCTTTGCATTCCTTTGGCAAAATTATCCGAGTTTACGTTCTTTGAATCAAAAATCTCACCATTCAGATCGATTAAACCGACATGAGCTTTAATATTCGTACCCGTGCTATCACTGCTGTATGAGACAATTTTATAACCTATATAAGCTATAATAAGAACAAACAGAGTTCGTGAAATCCATCGCCATCTGCGCTTTCTCTTTTTTTCTTTCATATAATCAAGAACAATTTGATTAAGCAAAGTTTGCGAATCTACATTAGAATCAGTTAAATCATTATTCATTTTAAGCTCTTGAAAAAATTAAAACTGTCCCCATTTTACGGCAGTAAGAAATGAAATAATACCCTAAAATAACTATAAAGGTGAAGCTATGCGAATGGACAAACTAACTTCAAAATTTCAAATGGCTTTGGCCGATGCCCAGTCATTGGCGCTAGGTAGAGATAATGGATTTATAGAACCTGAACACTTAATGAAAGCTTTATTGGATCAACAGGGAGGTAGCTGTAGACCCCTGCTCACTAAAGCAGGAGTCAATATCGCGCTCTTAAGAACTCTGTTAGATCAGGCATTGGAAAAATTACCTAAAGTATCAGGCACTGGCGGAGACATACATATATCAAATGCCCTCAATCGACTGCTTAATCTAACGGATAAACTATCTCAACAACGAAAAGACAATTTTATATCCAGTGAATTATTTGTTCTCGCGGCAATTACTGAGGACAGTTCGCTCGCTAAAATGTTAAAACAGGCTGGTGGAGACATAAAATCCATTGAGAAAGCCATTGATGATTTAAGAGGCGGCGAAACAGTAAATGACGCGAACGCTGAAGAGCAACGCCAGGCCCTTGAAAAATACACTCTGGATCTGACTGAACGAGCTGAACAAGGGAAACTGGATCCGGTCATCGGTCGTGATGATGAAATCCGTCGTACCATTCAGGTTCTGCAAAGAAGAACCAAAAATAACCCGGTTCTCATCGGTGAACCAGGCGTTGGTAAAACAGCGATAGTCGAAGGATTAGCTCAACGAATAATCAATGGAGAAGTTCCAGAGGGGTTGAAAGATAAACGATTGCTTTCTCTGGATATGGGCGCGTTGATCGCTGGAGCAAAATTCCGTGGAGAATTTGAAGAACGGCTGAAAGCAGTACTCAATGATCTGTCGAAACAGGAAGGCCAGATTATTCTATTTATAGATGAAATACATACCATGGTGGGCGCTGGTAAAGCTGAAGGTGCAATGGACGCAGGAAATATGCTTAAACCAGCCCTGGCTCGTGGTGAACTTCATTGCATTGGTGCTACAACCCTTGATGAATACAGACAATATATTGAAAAAGATGCAGCGCTTGAGCGTCGATTCCAAAAAGTGCTCGTTGATGAGCCCAGTGTTGAGGATACTATAGCGATCCTCAGAGGATTAAAGGAACGATATGAAGTACATCATGGGATTGAAATTACTGATCCAGCGATAGTTGCTGCAGCAACACTGTCTCATCGATACATCAGTGACCGTCAGTTACCTGACAAAGCGATTGATTTGATTGATGAAGCGGGAAGTTTAATCCGTATGGAAATAGACTCCAAGCCCGAAAGCATGGATAAGCTGGACAGACGATTAATCCAGTTAAAAATCGAAAGAGAAGCTTTGAAAAAAGAAAATGATGAAGCGTCCAAAAAACGTTTGGTTGATTTACAACACAGCATCGATGAACTGGAAAAAAGCTACTCTGATCTTGAGGAAATCTGGAAGGCCGAAAAAGCGACCATGCAAGGTTCCACTCAGATTAAAGAAGCATTGGAACAAGCCAAACTTGAAATGGAAACAGCCAGAAGAGCCGGTGATTTGAGCAGAATGTCGGAATTACAGTACGGCCGAATCCCTGAACTGGAAAAAAGACTGAGTCAGGTCGCTGCTCTGGATAGTGTGGAAACCAAGTTAGTACGCAATAAAGTAACTGAAGATGAAGTTGCCGAAGTGGTTTCAAAATGGACCGGGATTCCCGTTTCAAAAATGATGGAAGGCGAAAAAGAAAAGCTACTTAAGATGGAAGAAGCCCTCCATAATAGACTAATTGGACAGAATGAGGCGGTTGATGCTGTTTCCAATGCAATTAGAAGGTCACGAGCCGGTTTGTCAGACCCGAATCGTCCCATTGGTTCTTTCCTCTTTCTGGGGCCAACCGGAGTAGGAAAAACAGAATTATGTAAAGCTCTTGCCTCATTCCTTTTTGATACTGAAGAAGCCATGATTCGTATCGACATGTCTGAATTCATGGAGAAACATTCTGTAGCCCGATTAATTGGCGCTCCTCCAGGATATGTAGGATATGAAGAAGGAGGATATTTGACAGAAGCAGTACGACGCAGACCTTATTCCGTAATTCTTCTGGACGAAGTGGAAAAAGCTCATACCGATGTCTTTAATATTCTTTTACAGGTAATGGATGATGGTCGTCTCACTGATGGTCAGGGACGTACAGTGGATTTTCGTAATACCGTTATTGTGATGACCTCTAATTTAGGATCTCAGTTGATTCAAGAGATGGGCAGCAAATTTGATTACGATCAAATAAAATCGGCTGTAATGGAGATGGTAGGACAACATTTCCGCCCAGAGTTTATTAACCGTATTGATGAAACTGTGGTATTCCATTCCTTGCTCAAGGAACAAATCGCCAAAATTGCTGAAATTCAGATAGCATACCTGCATCATCGGTTGAAACAGCAAGATATCAATCTTGAAGTTACACCAGAAGCTTTGGCCTATCTTGCTGAAGCAGGCTTTGATCCGGTATATGGAGCCAGACCTTTAAAAAGAACAATTCAACAAAAGCTGGAAAATCCACTGGCTCAATCCTTATTAAATGGAACATTCCGTTCAGGAGAAACTATAAAGGTTACTTATAAGGATGGACAACTGCAGTTTACCGCACATTAGAATGATGAACTTTATGTTCAGAACTATTGTGCGGGAATTTTGGATGAATAAAGACCGAAGTTCCGCAGCTTGTCCCTGATCGATCCTCACTATTTATACGTCATCCTCGCGAAAGCGGGGATCCATGCAAAAATGAGGCATTGTGCTAATTTTTAGGATAGATCCCCGCTTTCGTGAGGATGACAATCTTATAAAAATTGCAAAATAAGATTAATCAATATGCATTTTAAAAAAGTGAGGCACTCTCAGGGCTTGTCCGGCGTTGTTGCAGATTTCCCCTGCTCTTTCTCTTTTCCCTCGCCCCACCTCAGCGAAGTGGTTAGGGTGAGGGGGAAGTCTTCAACAGCGTCGGATTGTCCTTGGAATGTCAATGCTATGACAATACATCAAGTGAACCATTCATCTTAAACAGCAAGACTACATCAATACAAATTTCTTCTCTTCAGTACTCTCTACTTCATGTACTTTACATTTCTCAGTTAATTTAATGATGCAATTGCTAAGATAAGTATCCAATCCGGAGCGATCATTAAAGTATTCATAATCTAAAACGACCGACGGATTATATTTCATATATTGTTGAAAAAAATCAGCGCCATTTAGCATGTCTTTAAAAGTTAAATCGTCTGGTGACCTCGAAATACCCAAAGCCTTATGAAGTTCAAAGACTAACTCTCGTTGTATACTACCTGATAATAGCAATAATGAATAACCACCAACTACCGTATAAGTTGCTGTATCTAGATTAGCTTTTGTCATATAAGAGACAAAAACGGAATGATCCATAGTTTCAAGATTGTCCTCTATCATAGGGGTATATAACAGATCAGCAATCTTCTCTCTAATTGGTTTTGACTCTACATTACTTATCAAATGTTGCTCTATATCTGCAATTTTTAATTGTTTAAAATCACGGTGATCTTTAGCTAACTGCTTACACCATTTTACTAGAGTCTCATCTGTTTCCTTCTGATCGGCATCGACCTGTCTAACTAAAGATTGAATAAATCTAATAGCTTTAAACTGTAATAAAACCCCTTGTCCCCGGGCCAGATGGTCTTTGATAATGTCTTCCAGATAAGGTTGAAAATTTGCATCATTAGCATAATGTGGGTATTTGAGAAATCGATCATTTAACTTCATATTCTCTCGAAATGCGGTTAAAGCAGTGACTACAGTGGATACATCAAGTTTTTCTAAATCACTCTTTCTGTAATCCTTCGGCATTTCATCAGGAAGCCCCAATGCTTTTCTTACTGCAACAAAGAGCTGGCAATTTCGTTCATCATAAGGCTTAAACAAATAAGAGAGATATGAATTCGATCTATCGTATTCTTTTAATATTCTAAAATATCGATGCAACAAAGCACCCAGCAAAAACTGAGTAGCCTGTTTGCATTTATCTTCTTTACCTTCCTTCAATATTTCCCGCAACTCGATACATAACTGATTTAAAGCATCCTTGGCAGTATCTCGATCGCTTTTACAATTAATAACACCATCAGTCCTGGCCAGGAGAATTTCCAGTGCGCTTGGTACAACTTGTTCCTGCATTGATGATGAAGCTGCTGAAGGTTGAGAAACGGGGACAATTTTATACCTGCCGAGCGTAATTGAAAGCTTTTCATCCAAATTAAGAGTATCGGCTCTTAAGCTCGGAAATGAGGGTGGAGTAAATGGCATACAACCTCCTTTAAGACTTATTAGTCATCCATATTGAACAAAACATACCACAATAAGCACCATACCATGAATCATCTGGAATGAATCTGGAATTTCGAACTTCTTCAATATCCCCTTGTATCATTGTGCCCAAACGATTATTTAAATCATTATAAATTTTTTTATCTGTTCTATGCTCATAAACATAGGAGCAATATTGGCTCAGTGCTGTCAAACTTTGATCAAACAGATCGTTAGTAAGATCCGACAGTGAGCTGATCCCTAAATCGTGTTGCAATAGATCAATAAAATTTTTATTTACATAAGAACATACAGTTGAACTATAACGCGACAGCATCAATATGTATATTCCTATTAGCACCTTGTTTTTAAAGTCTATAAACTCTTCGGGCTTGACTACTGAATGTCGAAAAAACGATCTTACGTATAAAAGTAAACTATCATCAAGATCTGTATTAAAACTATCAGCTATCATGCCAATAGTCATCGAGTCATCAAGAGAACCACTATTAGGTATTAACGCAGAAAAGAAGCCCATGCAGCCCAGATATTGAGAATTGCTTCGCGTTAACTTTCTGGTAAGTAGCATTGCGTTTTGCTTAAATACGGCAAACTCGAGCATGGCTTTCCTCCTGCTGGTGTTCACCCGCAAAAACTGCAGCGAGTAATTTGTCCGTGATAATCAAGACACCTTCATTTTTTATATCAACCTATAAAAAATATTGCAACTATTAATTTATCTATTTGACAACAAATATTTCAAATCGTTAAATTAACACAGGAAAGTAACTGTTAATGACGACATTCCGAACTTAGTGATCTCCTGATTATGATTGTGCCACGTTGAGGAGATCCTTCACTGCGTTCAGGATGACGAACAATAACCCGTCATCCCGAGTAAAATGAGGGATCTCCTGAATGTGGCAGGAGTATGATTATTGTGCCACAGTCAGGAGATCCTTCACTGCGCTCAGGATGACGGATAGGTTCAGGATGACGGATAAGCTCAGGATATCGGATAAGTTCAGGATGACGAATAATAACCCGTCATCCCGAGTAAAACGAGGGTTCTCCTGGATGTGGCAGGAGTATGATTATTGTGCCACAGTCAGGAGATCCTTCACTGCGTTCAGGATGACGGATAAGTTCAGAATGACGGATTAGTTCAGGATGATGAACAATAACCCGTCATCCCGAGTACAACGAGGGATCTCCTGAATGTGGCAGGTGTATGGTCATTGTGCCACAGTCAGGAGATCCTTCACTGCGTTCAGGATGACGGATAGGTTCAGGATGACGGATAGGTTCAGGATGACGGATAGGTTCAGGATGACGGATAAGCTCAGGATATCGGATAAGTTCAGGATGACGAACAATAACCCGTCATCCCGAGTAAAACGAGGGATCTCCTGAATGTGGCAGGAGTATGGTTATTGTGCCACAGTCAGGAGATCCTTCACTGCGTTCAGGATGACGGATAAGTTCAGGATGACGGATAAGTTCAGGATGACGAACAATAACCCGTCATCCCGAGTACAACGAGGGATCTCCTGAATGTGGCAGGAGTATGGTTATTTTGCCACATTCAGGAGATCCTTCACTGCGTTCACGACGACGGATAAATACAGGATGAGATAATTATCAAACTGTTATGATAGAAAAGCGTTAGAAATCATAAATAACGCTGATCTATCGAGTGCACCAATTGCTGATGAATTCCGTTGAATCCCCTGTTACTCATCACTAAAACAGCATCGCCTTCCCTTACGATTCCAGTAATTTCCTTCACAATTTCATCGTTGTTTTTACAAATTTTATAAGGGCAAGTCCAGGAAGACACTGATTCGTTCAAATCAAAATCATGAGGCTCCAATACATAAGCACCATCTACAGGGGCCAATGCATGCGCCATTTCTCCAGCATGAACACCAGTACGCATAGTATAAGAAGCAAATTCCATGACTGCGAAAATGCGCTGATGCCTTTTGCTGCGGGTTAAAGCATCAATAGTTTTGGTAATGGCCGTAGGATGATGAGCAAAATCATCATATACCGTGATGCCATGACGATTGGATTTTACCTCCAAACGTCTTTTAACCGGTGTAAAACACTCCAAAGCTCTTGCTGCAACCTCCGGACTCACGCCGGCATTAGCACTGGCAGCAATAGCGGCTAAAGCATTCTCCACATTAAACTGTCCAATCAAATTCCAATGGATCTCCGCCACTACCTTTCCTGAATGACGTATCTTAAAGGCAGAGCCACTCTCATCCAACAGTTCAACCGTCCAGTCTGCCTCACCCGTCAGGGATAACTCTTCTACTCGAGAATACTTACCACGAGCTAAAACTTCATTCAACGCTTTGTCATCCCGTGGTTTTATCGCAACACCACTAGCTGGTATTGTTCTTAATAAAAAATGGAATTGCTGTTGAATAGCGGCTAAATCAGGATAAATATCCGCATGATCAAATTCAAGATTGTTTAAAACCGCGACTCTTGGTCGGTAATGCATAAATTTGGGGCGTTTATCAAAAAAAGCAGAATCATATTCATCCGCTTCGATGACAAACCATTTTCCTTTGCCCAAACATGCGCTGGTATTAAAATCTGTTGCGACGCCACCAATCAAAAAGCCTGGATTTAATCCGGCCTGATCGAGTATCCAGGCAATCATCGACGTAGTTGTTGTTTTTCCATGAGTACCCGCTACGGCTATAACCTGATACCGAGGTAAAATATTCTCTGCAAGCCATTGTGGACCCGAAGTATAATTTTTACCTGCTTCAATAACGGCTTCCAAAACCGGCATTCCACGTTTGATGGCATTGCCAACGACCACCAAATCTGCTTGCAAAGCCAGTGTGCTGTCTTCATATCCCTCTGTCCAGGTTATACCTTTGGCTGCAAGCAAATCACTCACAGGCGGATAACAGTTAGCATCACTTCCGGTCACTTTAAATCCAGCATCCCTCGCAAGCAAAGCTAAAGCACTCATGAATGTTCCACTTAAACCTAATACATGTAAATGTGTCATAATGTCATCGCCAAAAAGAAACCGTTAATACGTTAACTGCAATTAAGCCAAAAGCAGCCAAAACAGATTGAACATTAGTACTGTTCATTGCAAATTTATAGATATAGGCAGTTATTACAAATTGCCATACAGATAAACCCAGAGTCACGAATAAATATATCACAGCAATAAATAAAACGATTGGATTTTTTAAAGTGGTATGCGCGAGGTAGGGATCTACTAAAAATAAGGGACTGGCCAATAGATGAATAATTGCATGCGAGGCACATAAACAAGTCACTGTTTGCACCCATCGCGAACCCAGACCTCTAAAATAAAGAAGGGCGAAAGTATAAAATACAAATGAAAAAACCAAACTTACTGCAATCAAAGTGGTAATTAACAAATCATCAGAGAACTCAAACTCTGAAAATCTCCATTGAAGGGTCATCACCAAAGTTAAAAATAGGATACTGATACCTAATAAAAAATGCGAATAAGGGGTATTGTCAGGAGTTTCCTGAAACCGGATAAGCTTCCAATAGACTAAAAATAATGATGCCAGCATAATTAAATCATTTCTTGATAATTTTCTTTTCAATGCTCAACTGCTGAACTATAGGTTGATTCCATGGACCAGAAACCTTATAACTATATCCAGTAATTTTCTGCATACTTTGATTAATAATTTTATTCGCTACCCATGCAGCAAGCCCAGCGATAGGGCCACCCGCTATGGTAGCAACTATTGGTAAACTGGCAGTGATGTGCGGCGAAATGCTCAAATTCAAATCATACAAACGACGAACCAAATCAAGATCCCCTTTCATACTGGCGTATGCTACAGGTCCATCAATATAACTGTCCTGTGTATTCATGATGCCTTTTTTAACCGTAAAATTACCCTTAAATACATCAAAACTGTACCCTTGATGCGAGAGATCACTAAAATCAAGTTTCAAACGTCTTGGAATGGTTTGTAAACTCAAAATACTTAACAGCTTTCCTAAACCCAGTTTTTCCTCGGTTTCAGGGCTCAAATGAGTTATTCGTCCATTTTTAAGCTGCAGGTACATGGTTCCATTTAATGAAGCTAAAGAAAAATCATACAAAGTACCATTCCAACCTCCATTAAATTCCATATCGCCTTTGCCGGCATCAACCGCGGGCGTAATCTGCCATAGCTCCAGACTTTTGGCCAAATCTTTTAAATGCATTTTAACCTGCAATTTCGATTGATTGACCGTTCCTTTTTGAGTCCATTCACCATTAATATTAACCTGATAAAATGATGAATCAATTCTACAGTAATCAATAAACCATCGTTCTGGAGAGGATTGACTCTTCAATGTCATATTACCAATCTGCTTTGTCCCTATCGAGAAATTATCGATACGTAAATTGAGGTTAGGAATTTGATCAGGACTCGACTTATCTGAGCCCTCAGAATAACGACCCGTTTTTTCAAACGAAGCCAAATGTAAGTACTTAATAAATCCGCTCAGTGAATGTGTTGCAGAACGATAAGTTAAATCACCTGATATATTTTTCTGATTCAGGGTAAATGACCAATCACTGCCAGGCAGGACCTTAGCTTTCACTGTCATATCATCAAAATGTTGATTAAGGAAACTTAACTTACCCAATTTAACATTAATTATTCGTATTTGGTCTAATAAGGAAGTTCCTGTCTGCTCTGTGGCAAAGGTATCATATACTTTTTTCCATTCATATAAATCAAAACCAGCTAAAGTTCCCACAACAGACAAACCGGGTTTATCTTGATAGACGGCTTGTGAACTCCCTAATCTAATTTGTCCTGACTTAAATTCAAATGTTCCTTTGTGTTCCTGTAACAATACATCCGAGCTTAAGCGACCATTATAGTTCGAGCGTAATCGTATTGCTTTTTGAGGGTTAAAATCCAGTTTAACTTCCAACGGAACTTGAGTATTAAAAGGTTTCCCCATTGGCGAGGGAAGATTAATGGCTAATCCCTGTAAGTTGGATTTGAGTACTATACTATCCATATCATTAGGATCATTAGTAATTTTGATTATCGCATTGACTGAAAACATCCCTTTAAAAACAGATAATAAGGGGATATTAAACTGTTTTTTTAATGAATCCACTGTACACTCACCATCAACGAGTACCGAGGTTTCGGGTTCTGGTTTTTTAACGGATTGAATTTTGATATTTAATGGAAAGCCAAATGCATTGGCCACCAAAGCACTATGGGTAACCCCTTCTTCATCAAAAGATAAATCACCGTGCACATCCTCAACTTTAATTGATCCCACCTGATGTTTTATTGAAATCGTGTTATTTTCAAAAGAAAGATCACCTCTTACAAGATTATCATCATTTTCAGGATATAAAGGCAATTCCAAACGCAAATTCAATAATACCAATCCATCAATTGCCAGACGTTTTAATGCTGCAAGTTTTTGTTTTAATGGAGATGCCATGACAAAGTTCATCATTTTTTGCGCTTGTCCATGGATAATTCCATGAATTAACAGTGTTTCCTTATCTTTGCCAATATCATCAATACGTAAATTCATCTGATTCACGGGTACTCCTTGAAAGTCACCATGCACCAAATCAATCTCAAGATTGCGATTTTTTAAGCGTATATAACCCTCCAAATCTCTAATTAACTGCCATTTGGAAGTAATGAACAATTCGCCTCCACTGCCATGGCTGGTTATGGAAAATTCCCCATTATTATTGTCAAATGGAAAGTCACTAAGCAAACCATTCAATCGAATTGTTCCAGTTGCATTAGCTATTCGTTTGATGTCAGTGGTCAACCATAGATACAATTTGGGTTTCAAATATTCTTTAGGCAAGTACGCAGTCCATTGCTCTAAATTTTTGCCAGAAAAATCAGCATCAAGACGGACATGTCCAACAGATTGTCGAGTTACCTGATCAAGAACTCCCTGTGCGCTAATCGTCAAATCAGGTTTGCTTAAAATTAATCGTTCAATACTTACCCTTAATCCATTGCTCAGATCCTTCCATTCAAACGCACCATTAAAAAGATCCAATTGCTGTAAGGGATAGTTTTTTAGTTTTAAAGTAGCGTTCTCTGAATCCAGCTCAAGTCGACCTTCTTCTGGCTGCCAGTTTATTGCGCCGGAGAGATTTTCCACCGCTGGAATAGAGTTTATTGCACTCCAACCCAGATGATCAAATCGGGTGAGGATATAATTTACTTCTTTATCCTTTATGACGACCTGAGTATCTGTCAATACACCGTGTGGCTTTGCCTGTAATAACTCAAGTAGCGAAGAAGGCCAGTTTATTGCTTCTGTTAACAACGATTCAATAATTATTGATTTGACAAAGATCTGATAACGATTTGCTGGTTTGTTATAGTTAATCAACAATTGATTCTCTGGCCAAATGATTCCGGCAGCACGCAATTTAATATGATCGGCCTGAAATTCCCATCCTTTATCCTTAGGTTTCCAGGCAAGATTTGCTTGGAAGGATTGGATTAACTCACTCGTTTTCTTATTGGTTAAACGCCAGGCTAATCGTTTAAATTTCACCTGAGCCTGAGCAGAAGAAACAGTTCCTTTATCCAGATCCAGCCATACAGCTATGTCACCTTTCCCCCCTTCCAATTGTTCAGTGGTTTTTGGAAAAACAGTTTGCCATTGAGCGGGGACTATATGTTTTGCTGCAAAATAGATTTGTCCTTGAGTTTTTTCAAAATGATTGGGATCAAATCGCAAATCGCCCAGTAGTTGAAAATCAGTACTGTCTGTCTGTTGAAGCCGTGCTTCACCTCTTATCTTGTAACGACCACTTCGATTAGCTATGGATACATTAAGCCCGCTAACTGGAATAATTCCACCATCGCTAAAATAAAAATGAGCTGAAACATGTTTAATTATTAATCGTTCCTGCTGGGAAAGCCAACCAAGAATTTGCTGTGTCCGTTCTGGGGTAAATTCATTATCTTGAATCGAAGCGGGAGAAATACCATCTATGTTCCAATGACCGTCTTTTTCCCGGAAGATAAGATGGATATCATCTATATAAAGTACTCCGGGTTGAATACGCCAATACCAAAGTGATTTGAATAAGTTAATCCCTACCAGCAGCTGCTCCAGTTGCAATGCTTTTTCTTTACCATCAATAATACTGATATGCTTTAACTTGAGCACCGGTTGAAACCAATACCATCCCGTTTCCATCGTTTGAATAGTAACTGGTTGACCTAAAAGAAGAGTTAAATGATGTTCTACTTCACCTTTATATTGTTTCGCCCATGGGGTTAACGAGCGGAATATGCTTGAAAAAACAGCCGCTAATATAATTAAGATAGCCAGCGCTATCCAGATTTTCTTTATTATATTATTCACCGAAAGGATTCGATTGATCATAAGATTTTTTACTATACCATTGCTTTTGAGCATACTCATCACTTTCTTTTTGATCCTGACGCTCTAATTTTATTTGTTCCGTTTTTTTTACCCGTTCAATGAGTTTGGCTACACCTTCTTCTGCAGCTTTCGCGTGTTTGTAATTCAACTCCAGCTTACTTCTGGTTTTAGCCAAATGAGCCAAATGAGAATTCAATTGTATTAGAGCTGTATCTAAATGACTAATAAAATCGATACGATTCCTTAAACGCCCTACTGTACTGCCCTCATTGCCAATTTGCTCCAATTCATGCAAATAATCCTGTCTATAAACTACAAGCTGCTCATGCCGTAATTTATTTTGATTAAATTGCTCTTTGGATTTTATTAATTCCATTAAAGCGTGATTTGTTATTTCCTTTTTTAGCTGAAGTAACTGAATTAAACGTTCTAATCGCTGACTCATTAATTACCTCCAATAGAGGTTGAAATCAATTGTGAAAGTTTTAACACACTTTCTTTATAATTCACCTGCTCGTCTATGCCTTGGGCTATATACTCTTTAAATCGATCTATAACCAAAATCGCTTTATCCAGCAAAGGATCGCTTCCCTTTGCATAGGCTCCAAGCAATATCAAATCTTTATTTTTTTCATAAACAGAAACCAGTTTTTTAAATGATAATGCGTCTTTCATATGTTCTTCAGTAACTACAGAATGCATCACTCGACTGATTGACGCCTCTGTATCAATAGCGGGATACTGTCCTTCTTCAGCCAGCGTTCTGCTTAAGACAATATGACCATCCAGGATAGCTCTGGCAGCATCAGCGATGGGATCATGCAAATCGTCTCCTTCAGTCAATACGGTATAAAATGCCGTAATTGAACCTTTTCCTGGCATGCCATTTCCAGCCCGTTCAACTAATTTGGGAAGTTTGGCAAATACGGATGGAGGATAACCTTTAGTTGCTGGTGCTTCTCCAATTGATAAAGCTATTTCTCTTTGTGCCTGAGCAAATCGAGTCAATGAATCCATGAGCAGCAGCACATGTTTTCCCTGATCACGAAAATATTCTGCGATACTGGTGGCGACCTTTGCACCATGCAATCGCATCAAAGGACTTTCATCTGCTGGTGCTGCAACGACCACTGCCCTTTTAAGGCCTTCTTCTCCCAGATTAAACTCTATAAACTCCTTTACTTCTCTTCCTCGCTCCCCTATTAAACCGACAACGACCACATCGGCATTTGTATAACGAGTCATCATCCCTAACAACACGGATTTTCCTACCCCGCTTCCAGCAAATAACCCGATACGTTGCCCCCGGCCTATAGTTAATAAGCCATTAATTGAACGAACACCAACATCCAACGGAGTGTCCACAGGGGCTCTTTTTAAAGGATTAATAATTGGACCTATAAGGGGGTAGGAATGAATCAACTCCAGCGAAGGTCCTTCATCAATTAATTCCCCTGAACCATTTAATATACGTCCTAATAATTGAGGACCAACTCCTACCTGGGCAGTTCGCCCAGTTGGAGTGATAATCATTCCTGGAGCAAGACCTTGTATTGCTCCAATAGACATTAAATAAACACTCTCACTACTGAACCCTACCACCTCGGCTTCAACTGATCGCGAATCATCTATAGTCACAAGACAACGTGCACCAACAGGCTGAATAAATCCTTTAGCTTCAAGAGTCAATCCTATAGCTCGACTTATCCTGCCACAATGCAATAATCCAGAATTTTTTTTCTGAGTGATATCCGAAATGATCTGATGTAATTTTGACTTATAAAGAGTCATTACTTAGTCCTGATGCTCAAAAGAAGCGTTAAGGTTGTCTTTATTAATATATTGAGCAAATATAGTCATCATTCGGGTATGTAGTCTGCCATCCAATTCACTATGTTCTCCCTTTAAATAAAAATCACCTCTATGCAAAGCAGGATCGGCAAATAAAGCATTGGTAATTCCAGGGACCTCTTTATCTCCGATTTCAGTTTTAACCCACTCAACATCAGAAGGATTCAGACCCAGAATATTGGATCCACTTAATGAAGGTAATTCATTCTTGATTTCATTGAACAGTCTTTTAAATTTATCGGGATGCACTGTGAGTTCAACGCCAATACAATGTTGGCTTAACCAAATAACCGTCTGAATCAACTCTTGGGTTAACTGTTCATCAAGCAGCTGAACGGGATTTTTAAATAATTCTATCCATTGAACCAGTTCCGCTTTTTTCTCATCAATCTCGACTTGCGCCTGTCGCATTCCTTCAGCAAAACCTTGTTCAATTGCTTCCTGTTTTATAAGCGCCACTTCATCAACCAACTGCTCTTCCAGATTAACTTCTGGCGTTTCATCACCTTTAGTTCCCTGATAATCCCAGGCATTAAAGTCAGTGTTTTTACGTTCCATATGAAAAGGTTCAAATTCATTAGACATAGGATGAAATACCTTAATAAAGTTAAATAGGAATACACCGTTAATTACTCAATCTGTAACTGCTCAATAAGTGACGTAACTCATGATGCTATTGAGTAGTGACATCCATCTGGCGAGAACTATTGAACTCTCCAAATAACACGTCAATTATCCTCGCAGGATTATAGGTATATAACGTGCTGAATATACGCAATACAAACGTTTCTGCCACGATTAAATCATTTCGTCGCCACCCTTAGAACCGAGTGATATCTTACCGTCTTCAGCAAGATTTCTGGCAACAGCAAGAATATCTCTTTGTGCGCGCTCAACGTCACTTACCTTAACCGGACCCTGTACTTCAATATCATCACGCAACAAATCAGCAGCACGTTTAGACATATTTGAAAAGATTTTATCTCTCGTCGTTTCAGTAGTACCTTTCAATGCCAATTTTAATTGCTCGGAGGTAATATCCCGCAATAATGTCTGTACGCTTCGATCGTCCATATCGACTATATTTTCAAAAACAAACATTTTATCGCGAATCTTATCACTCAGCTCTTCATCCCAATCCTTAATCTTGTCAAGAACCTCTTCCTCCATGGCACCATCCAGAAAGTTAATCACATCAGCAACAGTTTTAATTCCCCCTACGGATGCTGATTTTCCTACCGTTTGGCCACTCAACTGTTTTTCAATAACCTTTCCCAATTCAGAAATAGCCTCTGGTTTTACAGTGTCAATATTGCACATACGTAACAAAACCTCAGCACGCTTTTCTGCACTGAAATAGCTGACTACTTCTGCTGATTGTTCACTGTCAAGATGAATTAATATGGTGGCTATAATCTGCGGATGTTCATTACGGATAACATCTGCAATTAATCGGCCATCTAGCCACTTTAGTCGATTCAGACCACTGTCCTTATCAGAAACTAAAATCCTGTCTATAAAGGGAGTGGCCTTTTCTTCGCCCAATGCTTCAATGAGCACCGTTCGTAAATAATGTTCTGTATCTACAGTCAAACTGGTTTGATCTTCGATGGCACTGATAAAATCAATTAAAACAGTCTGCATTTTAGCCTTGCTGACGGAACTTAATGTAGACATGGCCATGCCAACTTTTTGAACCTGTCTGGGTTCAAGATGTTTTAATACTTCTGAAGCATTTTTCTCACCCATACTGAGTAACAAAATTGCTGCGCGTTCTATTCCATCCATCGTTATCCTCTGTCAACCCATGATTTAACAACCTGTGCTACCCGCTTGGGCTCTTTATCTACCACTTGACGTAATAAACTTAATTGAGACTCATAATCACTTGCATCACTTAAAGACATTTGGCCATCCAAACCTAATTCTCCAGCTACTTTCGAATTAGCCTGTTCTTGATCCTTATTACTTGCCAAAGTTTTGAGCATGGGGCGTAACACACCAAAAATCAGGGCAAGTAGAAATAATGCACCTGAAACTTGTTTTATGATTGACCAAAAACTATCCTTCTGCCAAAAACGTTCATCGGGTATCTGTTCAATGGGATCTGGTTTCACAAAATTACTGTTAATAACATTCAAACTATCGCCACGTTTAACATTCAAACCTATAGCATCGGATACAAGCAGTTTTATTTGCTCGATTTCCTGTGGAGTTAATGGCTTTTTCTCCATTTTTTTAGTTTTATCATTCATCACGGCACGATTATCAACCAAAACAGCTACAGATAATCGCTTGATAGTACCAGGTTGGTTTTTTGTATGACTGACTGTCTTGTCTAATTCAAAGTTTTTAGTACTTTGTGTACGAGTATCATTCGCTTTAGTTTGATCTGTTGTTGTTTGCTGGGGTACTGCTCCATTAGCCGCATTTTTAGGTGGAATATTTTTCTGACCAAGGGCAGGATTCGGTTGTGGTGTATTTGAAAGAGAGCCAGCAACGCCACTAGCGTCATTGGTTGCACTTCGTTGTTCCTGCATGGTTTGCTCACTTCGCAACGACGGCAGTTCAGGATTAAACAATTCCTGTGTCTGTTCATAACTGGTAAAATCGATATCCGCCGAAACTTTCGCTCGTACCCGCCCGTAGCCCAAAATCGGAGTTAAAATTTCCTGAATTTTTTGCGAATATTGTTGTTCCAACGTTTGGCGATAATCAAGAAACCGCTCTGTATCTGAAAATAACGTCTGCCCTGCCCCCTCATTCAGTAACTGGCCATCCTGATCCACTACAGTTACTCTGCTTGCACTCAAACTTGGGATGCTTGAAGCGACCAGATTGACTATAGCCGCAATCGTGTGTTTTTTAAGTTCCAGCCCTGAATACACGTCGATAAATACCGAGGCGCTAGGTTGTTGACTGTCTCTGACAAATGCAGATTCTCTTGGAATGGCTAAATGAACACGTGCTGATTTAATGTCATTAAATTTACTGATGGTACGTGCCAACTCTGTTTCAAGAGCCTGTTTATAACGCGCATTTTCCATAAATTGACTGCTGTTAAATGTTCCATTTCCTGCAAACATCGCTTCTGTACCGCTGGAATCACGAGGCAATCCTTCTGCAGCCAGTTTCAATCGCGCACTTTGTAACTCATCAGCAGGAACTAACAACGCGCCATGATTTTGATCAATTTTATACTCAATTCCACTCCGTTCCAGAACAGCCAGTACGTCCGAAGTATCTCGAGGGTTCAATTGACTGTAGAGAGGGATATAACTGGGCTCGCGTGACCATAAAACAACGGCCAGACCTATTGCTACGCTTGCGGCTAAACCAACCAGCAAACCAATTTGGCGAGGGATAGATAAGCTTGCAAATTTTGCCGCTGCAGTAGAAGCATTATCAGCCAGTGCCATTATAAACTCCTGTAATTTTGTTCTGTACCCAAGGAATTAGCCCAAGGATTCCAAAGGACTTACGAAAAACACCCCATCTCTTCGTTAAAAAATCCCTTTGCTTCTATCTGGGGGTATTTTGTAGATCCTGATCCATTCAAATACCTGTATTATACAGGCATATTCATTATGTCCTGATAAGCCTGAACCACTTTATTTCTAACCCGTAAAGTTGCTTCAAAACCCAAATTGGATTTTTGACTGGCGATCATTACCTCACCAAGACTTACATTTGGATCACCAAGCTCGAAACGTGTTTTCAAGGCATCTGCAGTTTGATTCATATCATTTACTTGACTCAAAGCCTTTTGAAAAACAAGACTAAAGGGTGTCTGTTGTGCATCCGTCTCATTGACTGTCCCTTCTGCCTGAGCAGCCATCGTTCGAATTTGATTCATTAAATTTACAGTATTTATTTCACTCACTTCCCTGCCCCTTATCATATCCATTGGAATCAACTCAACCATCAAAAAATACTGTATCGAGTTTACTCTAGGTTAAACGACATATCCTTCTTCACGCATTTTAGCCAGCTTATATCTTAATGTTCTTTCACTTACGCCTAATAATGCTGCCACTTGTTGCCTGTTTCCTTCATGCTCCAATAGAGTTTTCTCAATCAATTCAAATTCATGAATTTGTAAATTTTTACTACTTGCAGCTGCAGTTGTTTCAGGCGTCATCGTGGAGGTTAATGATAACTGTAAATGCTCTCCTTCAATTATCCCTTGAGTTTGCAACACCAGAGCTCGTTGTATCACATTATCAAGCTCTCTTGCGTTACCTGGCCAGGGATAGGACAACATGAGTTTTTGTGCCGTTGGACTAATTACCGGAACAACCGGTTGTTTGTGTTGACAATGTTTTCTGATTAAATAATTAGCCAATGGAATAATATCATTTTTCCTTTCTCTCAAAGGATGCCATTGCAAAGGAAAAATATTTAATCGATAAAACAAATCTTCTCGAAAACGGCCAGCCTGCACCTCATCTTTCAATTGTCTGTTTGTAGTTGCAAGTATACGAACATCCAAACTGATCATTTTATTCGATCCGATACGCTCTACCTCTTTTTCCTGCAATACTCTCAGTAATTTAGCTTGTAAACTTAAAGACATTTCACTCACTTCATCCAGAAGCAAGGTGCCGCCCTGGGCCTGCTCGAATTTTCCAGGAGTCGATTTATAGGCTCCGGTGAATGAACCTTTCTCATACCCAAATAAAGTTGCTTCGAGCATCTGTTCTGGAATTGCTGCACAGTTAATCGCAATGAACGGATTTTTTTTACGTGGAGAATGATCATGAATAAAGTGAGCCAATACTTCTTTTCCAGTTCCACTTTCTCCACTAATCATGACGCCAACATCTGATTGAGCGACCTTTAATGCCATAGTGAGTAAAGCCTGACTTTTGGGATCCTGGGCTATTGGTTCACCACTATCATCCACTTCAATTTTAATGTATTGATTGATTTTTTCAGTTAATACCTGAGCACTAAATGGTTTTTGTAAGTAGTCAACAGCACCATGACGTATGGCATTGACTGCATCCTCTACAGAACCAAAAGCCGTCATTAATATAACCGGAAGTCCAGGACGTTTTTTATGGATTTCCGTTAATAATTGATTGCCATCCAGCTTATCCATCCTGATATCAGTTAATACCACTGCAGGATTATGTAACTCAAGCAAAGTTAATGCTTCTTTGCCGTCTTTGGCTGTAATATAGGTATGACCGGAAATAGTCATAGTTTCAGCTAGAGCTTCTCTTAATACGGGATCGTCTTCAACAATTAAAACATGGCTCATAAATATCCTTTATTCTCGTTTCATTCGACTCTGTTCATACCTGGTATATACAAATTTACTTGTGTACCCTCGCCTTCAACAGATTCTAAGGTCACTTTACCTCCATGAGCTTTCACAACTGCAAAAACAACCGCTAATCCTAAACCAGTGCCTTGTGCTTTAGTAGTAAAGAAAGGTGAAAAGGCTTGTGTTTTTACCTCGTCACTCATTCCCTTTCCATTATCCTCTACTGATATTTGTATACCTGAATCATCCATAGATGCAAGTGTTAAATATATTTCTGTAGCTTCTGATTGCAAAGCATTGATTACAAGATTCAAAACTGCTCCAATTAATGACTCTCCGTGAATGGATGATTCACGAGTTATCAATTGATTGTTTACTTTAAATAATGCTGAAGATGACTCTATGTAAGGCTGTGCTCTTTGCATTAATTGAGAGCACCAGTAGGTCATATCTATAAATGTCGGTTTAATTGATGTACCTCGTGCAAACAAGAGTAAATCATGAATTTGTTGTTCAATACTTGCATGGCACTCTTGTAATCGCCTTATCCAGTTTTTTATGCGAAGATCAAGTTCAGGTAAGTTATTTAAATGCTCGGTATATAAAATAGCTGAAGATAAAGGAGTTCGGATTTGATGAGCCAGCTGGGCAGTCATCGTTCCGATAGATACCAATCGTTTCTCATTTTCTCTCGCTTTCTCATAATCCCGTGTCGCTGTAATATCCGATAGTGTAATTAAGATACCCGGTAAACTATCAAGAGATGAAATAGCAACATGTACCCGTCGACCATCAGCCAAAGACACCTCATGACCATCGTCAGCACGAGGAACAAATGCCCGTTGAATGACATCCAACCATAAGGATCCTGTTAATCCGTAGCCAAGCATGGCTTCAGCGCAAGGATTTAACCATACCACACGTCCTTGTGCGTTTAAGATAACAAGCGCAATAGGTAAACTGGATAAGATATCCCATTCAGAAAATTCAATCTGTGGTTTTACCGCACAAGTCTGGTAATTACAATATTGCATAAAATCTTTAATTAATCAGATAAATAATTATGACTTTAGCAAATTTCACGCCAAAATGAAAATGTCTTTAAAATCAAATAATTAATAATTTAAAGTCAGTCTTTTTTAAGATTTGTGCAAGATAATCTCTTAATTCCAGGTTTTTTTGACATGTCATGAAGTAATGATGATTTAAAAGTCTAAGTCAGCGCCGCTGTTCTGGGCTATTCATTGGCTCTCTGTAGAGTGCATTCACTACTGAACGTTCATTGGAAAACAGAATAATTTTTAATACATAGTGAAAATATTAGTCATAACTTTGACACTGGCAGAGCAAGATTCCAAGCAGCATCGATTTCATGACCTTGTTCAGTGCAATATCATGAAATCGATTCAGTGCATGCTTCGATGATTCAGCAGCATGTACTTATTTATAAATTATACCAATCAACATATGAGCATCAAATCAGTACGCGTAACTCTGCATAGACCTCATTTGCCGTAAACGAACCGTTCCAGGGAGTCACGCTCACACCGGTTCTTCCACTTGGTGCTGATAAGGATGACAGGATGTAGTTAGGAAATGGTATCTTTCCTCCGTCAAAGTAATCGTAGCCCACTGTGAGTGAAGTTCGATGCGTTAATTGAGCTGAGAGACCAGCACCAACCCGCCAGGCAAATTCACTATCAGTGCTTGTTTGATTGACTGAGGCGATCTCTGTTCGACCAACTCCAAAAGGAGCAGCTATGGTTCTAAAATCTTTAACATTCAAATAGTCTACCCCAATTCCACCACCAACAAAGGGTTGAACTGAAAAAGTACCAACTTGCCATAATAACTTTGAATTGAGAGTGCCCAAATCAACCCAACCATTAACCATGACACTGTTACTGTCCATTTTAAATTTTCGGGTACGTACATCACCGGTAAATCCAGCAACTCCATTGTTTGCTCCGGTTTGATACTTTGAATAGTCGTAATCACCCCTGTGTTCAAAACGAGCGTCGAGACGAAGATAGTCGGTCATGTAACGACCTACTCCAAAAAATAAGAGCGCCGCGGAGTCTATATTGTTTGAATAACCTTGATGGGAATAATCCCAGATTGCGGGATCAACAGCAATATCGGCATCGTTTGACCAGGAATAACCCGCTCCACCAACAAGATACCAGGATTCTGGCTGTACAGCGGGTCCCATTGTTCCAGCTACAGCTATTGAGGAAATACTTAATGAAAGACAAGCTGAAACGAAATTATTACATATTTTCATGAACTTAATTCCTTTTAATTTTAAAGAATAATAGTTATACATGAAATAAGTGAAATAAATCAATAAAAAAAACATTGGATTGGAGCAAGTTTTAATACGGTTTCTGTAGTGTTCACTTGTTCAATAACCCGTGAATCATTATATCAAACAGCTTAATCGCCGGCACAATGCCCTGAATTGCAGATCCTTTAATTTTACATCCGTCATCCCAAGCGAAATGAGGGCTCTCTTGAATATGGTGCTGTGCCTGAATTTGGAGATCCTTCGCTGCGCTCTGGATGACGTACTAATACACCCGTCATACCAAGTGAAAGGAGGGATCTCCTGAATGTGGTACTGAGCCTGAATTTGGAGATCCTTCGCTGCGCTCTGGATGACGTACTAATACACCCGTCATACCAAGTGAAAGGAAGGATCTCCTGAATGTGGTACTGTGCCTGAATTTGGAGATCCTTCGCTGCGCTCTGGATGACGTACTACTACACCCGTCATCCCGAGTAAAACGAGGGATCTCCTGAATGTGGCGTTGTACTCAGAATTGACGAAAGTCCTGGAGCCTTTGAGTAGTAACCCGTAACTGCCTAACTTTTTGAATCTTCATCCAGTTTTTTTAAAAATGCGAGCTTTTCAGCGATTTTGATTTCCAATCCTCTTGGCACGGGTTTATACCATTGAGGATCTTTCATTCCATCTGGAAAATAATGTTCACCAGCGGCATAACCCTGAGGTTCATCATGAGCATAACGATATTCACGTCCATGTCCTAACTCTTTCAATAACTTCGTAGGAGCATTACGTAAATGGACAGGAACTTCCCTGGACTTATCTTTTTTTACAAAAGACATGGCCTGGTTGAACGCAACATAACCTGCGTTACTTTTCGCAGCAACCGCCAGGTAAATAACAGCCTGAGCCAAAGCTAACTCCCCTTCGGGAGAACCCAACCGTTCATAAGTTGTAGCTGCATCATTGGCAATTTGCATCCCCTTCGGATCAGCCAATCCAATATCTTCCCATGCCATTCGAACGATGCGTCTTGCGAGATAATGCGGATCTACTCCACCATCAAGCATACGACATAACCAATACAATGCTGCGTCGGGATCAGAACCACGTACCGATTTATGTAATGCAGAAATTTGGTCATAAAAATTATCGCCACCCTTATCAAAACGTCTGGAATTTGGAGCCAATGCATTCGTTACAAATTCTTTAGTTACTGCAGTAACATTCATTGCAGTACACGCAGTATTAATTTGTTCAAGCAAATTAAGAAGCCTTCTTGCGTCACCGTCAGAACAAGCGATAATGACGTCCACAGCCTCATCATCAAATTGCAAATGAGATAAAACAGCTGTACAGGCACGTTGAAATAACTCCTTTAACTCCTCCTCCGTTAAAGACTTTAAAACATAAACCTGAGCGCGTGAGAGCAGTGCTGAGTTTACTTCAAAGGAAGGATTCTCGGTGGTCGCTCCAATAAAGGTTACCAGCCCTGATTCAGTATAAGGAAGCAATGCATCTTGTTGCGCTTTATTAAAGCGATGAATTTCATCAATAAATAAAATAGTCTGTTTATCATGAATTAAATGTTCCTGCGCTTGTTCCATGGCAGCGCGTATTTCTTTAACACCTGAAAATACGGCAGACAATGCTATCCATTCACAGTCAAACGCCTGAGCTGTTAAACGTGCAATTGTAGTTTTGCCTACCCCGGGTGGCCCCCAGAGTATCATGGAATGAAGTTTCCCGCCGGTAAAACTCAGTCGTAAGGGTTTACCTTCACCAAGCAAATGACTTTGTCCTATCACATCATCAAGATGCTTGGGTCTTAAAAATTCAGCTAAAGGAGGGACAGGTTCTGTATTAAACAAGCTCATTGGTAAATACCATTATGAATTTTGCCATTATCTAAACTAGCTAAAGCTGACCGATTTGAATCCGCAAACAGATCAAAACGGTCTGTTTTTTATTGCTGGACTAAATCGACCCCTTTTGGCGGCTTAAATTGAAACAGTTTAGTGGGTAACTTAGGATTCGATTTTATTTGAACTAATTTAACAGTAGTTACTTGTCCTAATTGATCGTGCAACTCCAGACCTGTTAACTTATCCTCAGTGAAAATCAATTTAATCTGCTGGAAATTTTCTTTGGGGGATTTCGATTTTAAATCGAAGGTAGTGACCTGACCAACAGTTTTCTGGGTTACTTCAAAATCTCTGGTGACTGTATCATCATAACCACTCAAAAATAACGCGGCAGTTCCACCTAACCCTTTTTCCTGCTTTTTAACAGTGACCTGCTCTAAATCGACATCATAAACCCACATTTTTGTTCCATCAGCAACAACAAGCTGTTCCATTGGATCGATCGTTTGCCAACGAAAACGTCCAGGTCTCTGTAAAGCCATGGTACCTGAAGAACGAGATACTTCCTTCTTTTTTGCCTTTACTATCTGATTAAAATTTGCAGTCATTGTTCTGATCGCATTAAGTTTCTCTTGTAATAATTCTCCCGAAGTCTGGCTGAACAAACTACTGGTAAAACAAAACAGGATCATTAAAATTAATTTTTTCATTCTCATTCCTCAGTTACTGATGAAACCAGGACATCCCGGTATCCACCATCAAGTGGACCAACTATTCCAGTTCGCTCCATCTCCTCAACCATTCGTGCTGCACGGTTATATCCAATTTTTAATCTTCTTTGCACCGCAGAAATGCTTGCTTTACGAGTTTGAATAACAAACTCTACGGCCTGATCGTATAAAGGATCATCATCTTCTGTTGATTGCCCTTCTTCGTCAAATCCTCCTTCGCCCCCATCACTGGTCATCTTTAAAATGTCTTCAATGTAGTCAGGCTCACCTCTGGCTCGCCAATCATCAGCAATTCGATGGACTTCCTTATCATCCACGAAAGCGCCATGGACACGTAAAGGTGCCCCACTTCCAGGAGCCAGATACAACATATCTCCATGCCCCAATAACTGTTCTGCGCCCTGTTGGTCAAGTATAGTACGAGAATCAATTTTTGATGATACTTGAAATGAAATACGTGTTGGAATATTAGATTTAATCAGTCCGGTCAATACATCAACAGAGGGTCTTTGTGTAGCAAGAATCATATGAATCCCTGCAGCTCGAGCTTTTTGAGCGATACGTGCAATTAATTGTTCAACCTTTTTGCCAACCACCATCATCATATCAGCAAGCTCATCAATCACAACAACAACATAAGGCAGTGCTTGTAATTGAGGCGCTGTATCATCCATAGAATCTACTGGTTTCCATAAAGGATTAACAAATGGTGTACCATTAGCAATTCCTTCCGCGATTTTAGAGTTATAACCTGCTAAATTACGCACTCCCATAGCAGCCATAAGTTTATATCTTCGTTCCATTTCCTCAACACACCAACGCAATGCACTGGCTGCCTCTTTCATGTCGGTTACAACGGGTGTTAATAAATGCGGAATACCGTCATATACAGATAATTCAAGCATCTTGGGATCCACCATAATCAAACGAACTTGCTCAGGTGTTGCTTTAAACAAGATGCTTAATATCATCGCGTTGATACCCACTGACTTTCCTGAACCAGTCGTACCAGCTACCAATAAATGAGGCATTTTAGCTAAATCCACAATCATAGGATGCCCGGCAATATCCACTCCCAAAGCCAATGTGAGTGGTGAATGAGCCTGTTGATATACATCAGCAGATAAAACATCTGATAATCGAACCACTTCCCGCGAGTGATTTGGCAATTCAAGGCCAACCACCGTTTTGCCTGGAATAACTTCTACAACACGAACAGAAATCACAGAGAGTGAACGGGCTAAATCTTTGGCTAATGCGGTCAATTTACTGACTTTAACACCCGCAGCAAGCTGCAATTCAAATCGAGTAACGACCGGTCCGGGATGGACAGCCACTACGTCGGCCTGTATACCAAAATCCAATAAATGTTGCTCTACATCTCGCGATACATTTTCTAGTTCCTGATGTGTATAACCACCCATAGGTTTACCCGGCTGGCCTTTATCCAATAAATTTAATCCCGGTAAGGTGCCCGATGTAATTAACTTGGCAGGACGAATTTCTCTGGATTCACGTACATTTTTTATCACCTCAGGTTTAACTTCCTCGGGAGCGATGAGAATTGGAGGGGATTTTTCACGATCTTTTTCTTTCTCTTTTTCTTTTTTTGGTCTGAATAATTGCGGTAGGGATTTTTCTTTATTGGATACTTCAGCAGGTTCCGGAGCTATTTCACTGGATTTAATAGATGCCACTCTGGATTTACCTGAATTAATTACTTTTTTCAGAGCCATATACGTGGCATTAATGCCCACAAGTGTATACTTGCCAATTAATTCAATCGATTTAAGCCAAGACAAGCCAGTCAATAAGGTAGTCCCTACTAAAAACATGGCTAATAAAACAAGGGTAGCGCCCTGGAAATTCAACATGTGGTACCATCCATTACTTACTGCCTGGCCTATAATTCCCCCTGCACTATGAATAGAGTCCACTGCTTTAATTTCCGGTTCAAGAGTTAACAGGCCACAACCACCAAGTACCATCAATAGAAATCCAGCTGAACGAAGCATCAGAACTGTTCTGTCAATGAATTTTAAAGTTTGAAAATCCTTTAATATCGCCCAGGCAACGTATACAAAAGCTATTGGTAGCAAAAATGCAAAATAACCAAAAGCAAAATACAATGCATCCGCCAGATAAGCACCAACTTGCCCACCAGCATTGGCAATATCGACTCCAGGCCGGGTAGCATGCGACCACCCCGGATCACTTACTTTATAAGTAAATAATGACAACAGCACAAAAAGTGCAATTGATAAAATGAGTATGAAACCGCCTTCACTCAAGCGCTTTGCAACATAATTCGGCATGGATTTTTTAGGGGTTCCAGCCTGTTTTCCCGAGTCTTGTTTTGCCATAGGTATTTTATTATTTTCGTTTTTGTCATAATATTTGCCATCTTAACACAAAATATAAGGAAGGCAGAGACGATGAGCACAAGCAATCACCACCGCTTAATCATACTTGGTTCTGGTCCAGCAGGTTACACCGCCGCAGTCTATGCCGCAAGAGCCAATTTAAATCCAGTGTTAATCACTGGCATGGAACCAGGTGGTCAATTAACCACTACCACCGAGGTAGATAACTGGCCTGGCGACGTTGAAGGTCTGCAAGGACCTGCTCTGATGGAGCGGATGCAAAAGCATGCTGAGCGCTTTGATACTCAAATCATTTTTGATCATATTGTCAAAGCTGATTTAGCGCAAGCTCCATTTACATTACAAGGAGACAGCACGACTTATACCTGTGACGCGTTAATCATTGCGACAGGTGCTTCTGCTCGATATCTGGGACTGGAATCAGAATCAGCATATCAGGGAAAAGGCGTTTCAGCGTGCGCAACCTGTGATGGATTTTTCTATCGTAACAAAGCAGTGTGCGTCATTGGAGGTGGAAATACAGCGGTTGAAGAAGCACTTTATTTATCAAATATTGCTGCATCTGTTACGTTGATTCACCGAAGAGATAGTTTACGTTCTGAAAAAATTCTCCAGGATAAACTGTTTGAGAAGGCGCGTACTGGTAACATTAAATTGATATGGAACTCAACTCTGGATGAAGTACTGGGTGATGGAAAAAAAGTTACTGGAGCGACCATCCGCAATGTACTTACGGA
Organism: Legionella quateirensis; assembly: GCF_001467955.1. Classification (GTDB taxonomy): domain Bacteria; phylum Pseudomonadota; class Gammaproteobacteria; order Legionellales; family Legionellaceae; genus Legionella; species Legionella quateirensis. The sequence goes on from NZ_LNYR01000012.1 coordinate 574,168, forward strand.
TGAAAAACAAGAATTAACTTTAGATGGAGTTTTTATAGCTATTGGCCACACTCCCAATACAGGATTGTTCACCGACCAATTAAAAATGAAAGACGGCTATCTCACCATAAAATCCGGTCTGGATGGTATGGCGACCAGCACCTCGATACCCGGTGTATTTGCTTGTGGTGATGTTGCTGATCATGTATACAGACAAGCAATTACTTCAGCAGGCTTTGGCTGCATGGCTGCTCTGGATGCAGAGAAATATCTGGATTCACAATAAAAACAGTACTCTGAACGATACAGCCAACGCATTCTGTTGGCTGTGTTCTTTATAATATTACCTTAAGGATTAAGGACTACATTGGTTGATACTGGCTATATTTTCCCGGACCCTGAAACCAGCGACAAACAAGGATTGCTTGCTATAGGCGGTGATTTATGTCCACAGCGCATACTTCAAGCCTATACTCAAGGTATTTTCCCTTGGTTTGAACCAGGATGTCCTATTCTGTGGTGGTCACCCAATCCCAGATTGATTCTGCTTCCTGACCAATTGAACGTATCAAGGAGTCTTAATAAATCTTTAAAAAAACCATTTAGATTATCCATAGATACCGCATTTCAACAGGTCATAACTTCATGCGCTACTTGTTCAGGACGTTTCAATAATACCTGGATTACCCATGAAATGATTACTGCCTATACTACCCTTCACACTATGGGCTATGCCCATTCATTTGAAGTATGGCAAGATGATAAGCTGGTTGGAGGATTATACGGTATCAGTCTGGGAAAAGGTTTTTTTGGTGAATCCATGTTCCATAAAGTGACTGACGCCTCAAAAATTGCTTTATATTATTTATGCCAGACACTTAAAGATTGGGAATTTGATTTCATAGATTGCCAAATGCCAACCAATCATTTACTCCGCTTGGGCGCCACCGTCATCAGTAGAAAAGAATTTCTTCATTTATTGGGGTTAACTCTAAAAAATCCCAATAAACTGGGTCACTGGGATCATCCCTTGAAATTATCCTTAAAATAATAATTGGCAAAATCAGTTATATTTTTCTCCAGAGTTCCGACCAACTCTTTAAAATTACCATGATTTACCAGCGATTTATCCAATTTGATTCGCCCTTGATGCAGGTTCATCAAAATTTTTCCATTAAATTCAATTTGATGATCGCCGAGGTTCTCGGGTGATCTGCGTTTCAGCTGATCATTAATATTAGCCTCAACTGCCCTGAGTATTCGCTTTTCACCAAAGCCTTGAGCAATTTTTTTTGCAATACTGAATAAGGCATCAAGATAGACGGTTCCTTTATCAGATATGGTTTTGATTGTACTTGCTGTCCTGGCAGATACTTTGGACATGTCACCTACCGCGCTCCAAAGTTCTGAAGGTACCTGAGCGAATGCAAGGTAATTCTCAAGTTGTTGTCGACTCATATTTAATCGGTGACTTAATTGATCACGAGTAATTTTCGCTGAAGTTAATAGAGTATGATATAACATTCCCTTAGAATAATCAGAAACCGTTTCTTTCTCATAATCGCTTATAAGAACAGTTATTGCCTGCTCAAAACTTAAACTTCTAATCACTGCCTGAACTTCAAGCTGATGAGTCTTGCACGCCATCCATCTCCTGTACCCTGCAATGACAACATATTGTGCCGATGGATTATCTTTAGGTTTGAAAATCTCAGAGACTCTGACGACAATGATAGGCTGACACTGCCCCGCATGTTTAATACTTAAAGCTAACGAATCAATACATCCTAAATCAAAAGAGCTTCGTTCGCGATATTCCCATGTATCAATGGTGTTACAGTCTAGCTTTACAATATGTTCAGAATATCCCAATTCCTGTTCAACAGCTTTAAATCGTTCAAGGATCGCATCAGATAGACAAAAATTTTGCATTTTGTGCTCCTTCAATTGCCTATACAGGACTTACTCTTTGTGCCACTGTATCTGCATTTTGAGAATGAATAGGAGGATAAGGTTTCGCCCATATATTAGCAATTTTAATGACCTCGTCTGCTAAAGACAAAAACTCTTTATGACTATCACAGCCAGGACGATAATTTCCTAGCCATTTCCCCTGAAATGGACTTTCCAATACAGCTGCTTTAGTGGATATGGACGTTTCAAATGCCTGTCCAGATTTAATGAGTTCAGACAATAATTTTTCCGATAATTTATGTCGTTTATTGATTTTGCAACCCAAAATTTTAAAAGGTTTTTGTGCCATTCTAGGTATGGATATAGCATCCGTCAGATTACTTTGATCCAAAAAGCTTGGAGAACACGGTAAAATGATTAAGTCTGAAAGCATTATTGCTTTAAATGCTGCAGGCATGTAGTTGGGAGGAGTATCCAGAACAATAAAATCATAACTTCTTCTTAATGACTCCATTGTATCCATGGGTTTTTCTTCAAAAAGTTCAATTACGAAATTGATGTGTTCCCCTTGTTTAGCCCAATTTATAGCATCAGGTTTATCTTTATCCATATCCGCAACTATTGCTTTATAGCCTTTCTCTAATAAAGCGCCACATAAATTGATGGCTGTAGTTGTTTTAGTACTTCCACCCTTTGATTGGCTGACAGCTATAACATAGCCCATAAGACCTCCATGTAGCTTATGATTTCTTCACTTATTATAGTACATAATTTACACAGGGATTAAATAATTGTACTCAATAGAGAATGTTGGCAATTCCTTAGGAGGTTGCATTTAATATAATGAAGAGGTCAACTTCGCCAGTTCTGGTTTAATTGATACGGGATACCAGACAAGTATCCATGTTTGCAATAATAACAAAAACATAATGAGCAAGGCACCGAAAGAAAACCAATAATAACTGGCCAGACCTGATACAGGAATTTCTTCTCTGAACACATTTAATAAAACAGAACCGGCAAGAAATGCCAACATGAACGCAGCAATTAATACGTTAACAGGGTCAAAAATTACAGAACACATCCAGCCAACTAACAAGGCGCTTATCAATATAAAACGCCCTAAATGATTAAATTGTGTACTATAAAATCGACAGAATTTACGATCCGTCAAAACAAAATGTAACGCCATAGCAAAAGTAAACAAGGCTGTAGCAGAGATACTGGTTAAAGCCCGTAACGACATGGTATAGGTAATCAAAAAATTATAGAGACAGAACATGGTAAGATGTAATCCATAAACCATGCCGTCATCGTCCCCTTCATCACGATATCGCTCTGCAACCAGATCAAAACCATAATAAATCAGAAATCCTAGTAATGCGACAATATAAATCAACAACTCGGTAAACGGAGTGAGCCATTGATTAGCCATAAGAAAACGGCCTATGGGTTTATTGTACTCAACCAGATTAGGCAACATATGCAAAAAAACATAGGCTACGGCCACACCGCCAGCAAAAGAGACAAAAGCACTTCCATTGCCAGGTAAATGGTTTGCAAACCATGGACTTAAATAGTGGAATATCACTAAAAAAAGTGTAGCCGCTAATGCAACCCATAAATGGGGTGCCGATATCCATAACACTGAGATACCTCCATCAATCCTGAATCGGTACGTTACAGTACATCATTATTCGATTAAATATACAAATAAACCCACTTAACGAAGACTTTTTATAGCGGAGGTTGCCTTAACTTTTTAATTGTTCCTCTCAACGTTTTACTATCCAGTCTTTTGGTTATTGATGATTTTGAGGGTTTTGTTTTTCTACGTTTATTTGGCACATAACTGGCTTTTTTAATTATTCCAATTAATCGCTGCAAAGCATCTGACTTGTTTTGTTCCTGGCTTTTATACCGCTGAGCCTTAATAATAATTAAACCTTCTGCAGTGATTCGATAATCATTCAAAAGCATAAGACGCGATTTATATTCCTCAGGCAGAGTAGACTTGTTAATATCAAAGCGTAAATGTATGGCAGTAGAATTTTTGTTTACATGTTGCCCGCCTGCGCCCTGAGATCGAATTGGGGTTAATTCAACTTCCTCTATAGGTATAAAAACATGAGTTGTAATTTTTAACATAATACTCTCCAACTTGATTTTCAGACCTATAGTATAAAATTACTATAACTTCTTCTAAGACAGCCTAAGTCTCTTGATTTGTAATTTAAAATGGTACTGATATCAACTTTAATTAGAATAAGATAAGCTTAACAAAAATAATTTGAAGAATATTGTTTATGAAAAATCATTCCCCTGGATTCCTCAGTTTAGTAGACGATGCTAAAAAACGAATTAAAGAAATAAGCCCACACAATCTGAAACGAATGATTGATAACAAAGAACAAATCACAGTGATAGACATCCGGGAAGATCATGAATTATCTGATGGATACATCCCTACATCAATTCATTTAAGTAAAGGAATTATTGAACGTGATATTGAACAACTAATCCCGGATCTTCATAGACCCATATTAGTGTATTGCAGTGGTGGATTTCGTTGTGCTTTAGTTGCTGATGCATTACAAAAAATGGGGTACACCCACATCTATTCACTTAATGGTGGGTTGCGCAGTTGGATGGATGCAGGTTATCCCATCCAAAAATAAACCGTGTGCAGGTGCCAATAAACTACACCGATTAAATACACTCAGGTATATTAAACAGGGTGTGTTGACAATTCATCTATTTATTTCCAACGTCGCGGGACGTCGAAATCGGAAAGGTCAACAGCCCCTAGAAATAACGCGTGTTTTTTTCACAAATGTACAATTTGATGGATAAGTCCATATAAAAACCAGAAATAAATGCTAATAATTTAAATGAATCACACGCTTGGATTGCCATTTTTCTCAAATTAGTGCACTATTTCACCTTTATGAACTTGTAACATCATTGAGAGACTTATGGCAAAAGAAGATCATATTGAAATGGCTGGCACCGTTATAGATACCTTACCTAACACTATGTTTCGTGTGGAATTAGAAAATGGCCACGTTGTAACCGCCCACATTTCAGGTCGTATGCGTAAAAATTACATTAGAATCCTTACAGGAGATAAAGTTAAGGTAGAATTAACTCCTTACGATCTATCCAAAGGCCGTATTATATTCCGTGATAAAAATTAATTTAATTCGTCAATCGTATTTAATATATCTGAAATTCATCTCTTGATTTGCAGTCATCTGGCGTAGGTAGAGCCTGCGCTAAAGGTAATGGCAATACATCAAGTTATTCTAAGTTCGCGACATGAAACGCTTAAGCGATCTAAGCGTAATGAGTGAGTTTTATCCTAAATCTTCACGCCACACTTGAATCGCCAACTAATAATCATCAAACCAACTAATTTAAACGTAATCCCGAGTGGAACGAATGAACACCTCGATGTGGCTGGAAGACGAGTGCCGTATCACTTGATGGGAGATCCTTCACTGCGTTCTGAAGTATCTCCTCATAATTTATAACACCGGAAATGTATTAATTTAAGGCTCAGTGGTCAATTTAATCTTCCGTCTTTGCGAGCAACGCGAAGCAATCCAGAACGGAGCTTTATTGGAACTGTATTCTGGATTACTTCACTTCGTTCGTAAAGACGACAGTTTATACTGAATGGTAGATAATTATCTTCGCTAGAATTATGAGGGGATATCTCAGCACTGCGTTCAGGATGACGTATAAATTCAGGATGACGAATAAATCGCCGTCATCCCGAGTGAAGCGAGGGATCTCCTCAATGTGGCAGAAACCAAGTACAGTGCCACTATAAAAAAGATCGCTACATCATATCCCAGGAACTACATAGGCTTAAGTCCAAACTCTCCTTATTTCCCGGCCACCATCATTTTCTCTATCAATATTGAACCGCATCGAGTTGGAATATTCGGATTTATATCATTACCGACAGCACGTATCATGTGAAACATTTCTTTTAAATTTCCAGCGATGGTCACTTCATCAACTGGAAACTGAATTTCACCATTCTCCACCCAATATCCGCTTGCGCCTCGTGAATAATCACCGGTTATACCATTAACTCCCTGCCCCATCAGTTCAGTTACCAATAAGCCTTTATTCATTGTCTTTAATAATTCAGGCAAACCACCAGCAGTCGGATCTACAGTCAAATTATGCACGCCATCACTATTGGCAGTTGTTTTTAATCCCATTCTTCGAGCTGAATAACTGCCAAGAACGTATTGCACTATACGCCCCTTATCAACCAGGATATTGGGTCGAGTTGGAACTCCTTCCCCATCAAAAGGAGAACTACCTAAAGCGCCGGGTATATGAGGTTGTTCATAAATACGAATGTACTCGGGAAATATCTGTTGGCCTATGGAGTCAAGCAAAAATGAATTTTTTCGATATAAATTGGAGCCACTAATAGCACTAACAAAACTGGAAATCAGACCGCTTGACACTCTGGATGAAAATATAACTGGTGTCGTTTGAGTTTCAATCTGCCGGGATCCCAAGCGACTCAATGCACGCTCAACGGCATTTCGCGCAATCAAATCAGTATCGACCAGATCCGCTGCATTTCGCACCGTTGTATAATCATAATCTCTTTGCATTTCCTCGCCTTCTTTTGCAATCACAGAGCAACTGATGCTGTGTCGAGTACTATGAATATAACCTTCCCCACCATTAGTATTTGCATAAGCATGATGCGACTCATAAGAAGACACACTAACCCCATCGGAATTAACAATTCGTTTATCCAGAGATAAAGCATACTTTTCACATTTTAAAGCAATTTCTATTGCCTGTTGTGGTGTCACATCCCAGGGATGAAATAAATCAAGATCAGGATGTTTTTTGGTCATTAACTCGCGATCAGCCAGACCAAAACAAGGATCTGCCGCACTAACCCTGGCAATATCGCATGCAGCCTGTACCAATGACTCAAGTGCAGCGGGTGACGTGTCCGTACTGCTTGCTCCACCTTTTCTTTGACCTATATATACCGTTAATCCAACACCTTTATCTTCACTGAATGCAACTGTTTCAACCTCGCCCATACGGACATCTACAGAAAATCCTCTGTCATTATTGACAGCAACAGCCGCATCTGTAGCACCCTTTTGTTTGGCGATTTCCAATACTTGATTCATCAATTGAGTTAATTCAATAGTTGACTTATATACTTCACTATTGTTATGTTGCGATTTAATTTGCATATGAGATTCCGTGGTGTTGAATGATGTACATAAGGATACAATAACATGTCTTCGCAAACCAATGTTTATCCTGCAAACATAACTTATTTATTGCGTATTCTTTTTTTGATTATTTGTTTAACACTTCCATTCAATTCCTGTTCAGCGGATCGATGGCAGGAATTATCACCAGGAATAGAATACCAGGATCTTGAGGGCGGACTATTAACTCCGTGGTCGCATGTTCATGTTTTTCGCATCGATTTAAATAAAAATCAATTGGCGCTGGTAAATGCCAAATCGCTTTCTCTTAAAAATGCATCCACCGATCAATTTGCCGAACACAGCAAAGCCCTGTTAAGTATCAACGGTGGATTTTTTGATCATGAATTTAAACCTCTTGGGCTTAGAATAAATAATAAAAAATTGGAAAATCCATTGAAGCGAATCAGTTGGTGGGGCATTTTTTATGTAAAAAACAACACACCACATATAACTAATATTAGTCACTTCAATCATGATGAGCACATTGAGTTCGCTATTCAAAGCGGTCCCAGGTTATTAATTAAAGGACAAATCCCCAGTCTCAAACCCGGCGTTGCAGACCGCTCTGCATTAGGAATCACAAAGGATGGCAAGGTAATTATTCTGGTTTCAACGAATGCAGCCATGTCGACCTTTGAACTGGCACAGTTGTTAAAAGCCCCACCCCTTTCTTGCACTGATGCCATCAATCTTGACGGAGGAAGTTCAAGCCAATTGTATGCACATATTGACTCATTCCAACTTAACGTCCATGGTTTTTCTAATGTAAGTGATGCAATTATTGTAAAAAAAATATAACAATCTATAAATTGAAAACCTCATGAAAATAAACGCATATTCGCTTATTCCCTCAGTTTATAAATTTTAACCCACAAGTTATCCACAAAATATTCCCAAATTATTCTCTTGATCATCAGACGAAAACACATTATCTTGTTATTAGCTTCAAAAAAAATCCTATATGTTGGGTTTCTGCTATAATTAAAATAACAGTAAATTAAGCCTTATCAACTGTTGACAAATACATGTTTCGTGGAGGAAAAATGTCCGAAATTCTTGATCCGGTAAAAGATGTGCCGCAAACGAGTCAACTGGAATTGACTGCTAATGCCCCAGGTTTACTTAAAACAATTAAACGTAATGGCAAAGTAGTGAACTATGATGACACTAAAATTAAAATTGCTATTACAAAAGCATTTATTGCAGACGAAGGTGGAAGCGCGCCGACATCTGATAGAATTCATCAACAGATTGAAGAGCTGACTCGTCAAATATCTCAAGTATTCAAACGTCGCCTACCCAGCGGTGGTGCAATACATATCGAAGACATTCAGGATCAGGTTGAACTGGCTCTCATGCGTAGCGGTCATTATAAAGTGGCTCGCTCCTATGTTCTGTACCGTGAAGAACATCGCAAGGCACGTCAAAGTGAAATAAAACAACAACCCAGCGATAGCAAACAATTAATGATTACCATGCCCAATGGAGAGTTACAACCACTGGATATGGATAGAGTCAATACTATTGTTAATGAATCAATTCGCGATCTGGAACATGTAACAGCAGAACCTGTAATTAAGGACGCATTGCGTAACCTATACAATCAGGCAAAATTTGAAGACGTTCATAAATCACTGATTATGTCCGCGCGTACTCTTGTTGAAAAAGAGCCTAACTATACATTCGTCAGTGCTCGTCTGCTATTGGATAGCTTACGTATGGAAGCGCTAACCAAGCTAAAAATCAAATCTGACGCAACTTTTGATGAAATGAGCAAGCTCTACCCTGAATACTTTAAAGCTTATATAGCGCACGGGATTGCCCAGGGAATGCTTGATACCAAAATGGCTGACTATGATTTGGATAAACTCAGTAAAGCCTTGCTGCCTGAACGTGATATGCAGTTTACCTACTTAAGTCTGCAAACCTTGTATGATCGCTATTTTATCCATGATCGCGGCGTTCGTTATGAATTACCGCAGGCATTTTTCATGAGAGTCGCCATGGGTCTTGCTATTCGTGAAAAAGATAAGGAAGCCAAAGCCATTGAATTCTATCAATTGCTTTCTTCATTTGACTATATGTCATCGACACCTACTCTATTTAATTCAGGTACAGTCAGACCTCAATTATCCAGTTGCTATTTAACAACCGTTCCCGATCATCTGGATGGTATTTATAGTGCAATAAAAGATAATGCCCTGCTTTCAAAATTTGCTGGTGGACTGGGCAATGACTGGACACCAGTTCGTGCTATGGGCTCACATATCAAAGGAACCAATGGCAAATCACAAGGAGTAGTTCCGTTTCTTAATGTAGCTGATGCAACAGCTGTTGCTGTAAATCAGGGCGGTAAACGTAAAGGTGCTGTTTGTGCTTATCTGGAATGTTGGCATAGAGACGTTGAAGAGTTTCTTGAGTTACGAAAAAATACAGGTGATGACCGACGCCGTACTCACGATATGAATACTGCATTATGGATACCTGATCTGTTCATGAAACGAGTACGTGAAGAAGGCGACTGGACCTTGTTTTCTCCAGATGAAGTACCTGATTTACACGATCAATACGGTAAAGCCTTTGAAACCCTGTATGTTGAAAGTGAAGAAAAGGCGCGTCAGGGCATCATTAAAAATGCGAAAACGCTATCGGCTGTTAAATTATGGAGAAAAATGCTTTCCATGCTGTTTGAAACAGGCCACCCATGGATGACGTTCAAAGACCCATGTAATCTTCGCTCGCCACAACAACATGCTGGAGTTATTCATAGTTCCAACCTGTGTACAGAGATTACATTAAATACTTCTGAAGAAGAAATAGCGGTATGTAATCTGGGCAGCGTTAATATTCCTGCTCACATAAAAAATGGGAAACTGGATAAAGAGAAATTGAAAAAAACCATCACTACGGCTATCCGTATGCTGGATAACGTCATTGATATTAACTATTATTCAGTTCCGCAGGCACGTAACTCCAATTTGAAGCATAGGCCAATTGGTTTAGGCATCATGGGCTTCCAGGACGCATTATATGAACTGAAAATTGATTATACTTCCAAAGAAGCAATTGAATTTGCTGACTCGTCCATGGAATTAATCAGTTACTATGCCATTGAAGCTTCCTGTGATCTGGCCAAAGAAAGAGGCAATTATTCTACTTATGAAGGATCTTTGTGGAGCAAAGGTATATTACCAATCGATTCAATTAATCTGTTACAACAGGCACGTAACAAGTATCTGGAACAGGATCGTTCGCAAAGACTGGATTGGGAAACATTAAGAGTTAAAGTTCGTACTCAGGGTATGCGTAATTCCAATGTGATGGCTATTGCTCCTACAGCAACTATTTCCAATATCTGCGGCGTATCACAATCGATTGAGCCTACATACCAAAACCTGTATGTTAAATCCAATCTTTCAGGTGAGTTTACCGTAGTGAATCCCTATCTGGTTGCAGATTTAAAAGCTTTGAATCTTTGGGATGAAGTGATGGTCAATGATCTGAAATACTTTAATGGCAGCGTTCAACCCATTAGCCGAATCCCTGAAGAATTGAAAAAACGTTACGCTACTTCTTTTGAAATTGATCCAATGTGGTTGGTTGAAGCTGCATCCCGTCGCCAAAAGTGGATAGATCAAGCTCAGTCTCTTAATATCTATATGGCTCAGCCCTCTGGCAAGAAACTGGATCAACTCTATATGCACGCATGGATACGTGGCTTAAAAACCACCTATTACTTACGAAGTTTAGGTGCAAGTAACGCTGAAAAATCAACAGTTACCGATGGTGCTCTTAACGCAGTGAAGCTGATCGATGAAGAACCGAAAGTGTGTTCTATTCTTGATCCAGACTGTGAAGCGTGCCAATAATCAGGAGAAATTTAATGCAATATAATAATCAGGAGCATGTCGCGGCTCAAATTCTGGGCGCGACAGGACTTGAAGCTTTAGAAATGGGCGCCGCACGTATTCATGTTGATGATAAACAAATAATCAATTGTCGTGCTGACCTCAATCAATTGGTACCTTTTAAATACCGCTGGGCCTGGGATAAATACCTTACTGCCTGTGCGAATCATTGGATGCCTAATGAAATCAGTATGAGCGCCGATGTGGCGCTTTGGAAGGATCCTAATGGTCTTACTGAGGATGAACGTTTAATAATCAAGCGTAATTTAGGATTTTTCTCAACTGCAGATTCTTTAGTTGCGAATAACCTGGTTCTTGCAGTTTATAAACACATTACCAATCCAGAATGCCGTCAATATTTATTACGTCAGGCATTTGAAGAGGCACTGCATACACATGCTTATCAATATGTAATTGAAAGTCTGGGACTTGACGAAGCTGAAGTATTTAATATGTATCGGGAAATACCGTCAGTTGCTACTAAAGCAGCCTGGGCATTACCTTTCACTCAAAGTTTAGGTGATGAATCCTTCCATACAGGGACTCTTGAAAATGATCAGCGTCTATTACGTGACTTGATTGCTTTTTACGTGATTTTTGAAGGTATATTCTTCTACGTTGGTTTTACTCAGATCTTATCTATGGGTCGTCGCAATAAAATGGTAGGTACGTCAGAACAATTCCAATATATTTTACGTGATGAATCCATGCACATGAATTTTGGTATTGATGTGATTAACCAGATAAAAATTGAAAATCCTCATTTATGGACGCCTGAGTTTAAAGATGAAATTATCAAGCTCGTCAGAGAGGCTGTAGAGATGGAGTATCAGTATGCTAAAGATACAATGCCTCATGGCATACTGGGAATGAATGCCGAAATGTTTGAAGAGTACCTGCATTTCATAGCAAATCGCCGCTTAAACCAGATTGGTTTGGCAGATCAATACCCTGGTGCTGAAAATCCTTTCCCATGGATGAGTGAAATGATGGACTTGAAAAAAGAGAAAAATTTCTTTGAAACTCGTGTCATCGAATATCAAGCTGGAGGTACTTTAAGCTGGGAAGATGATTAAGACCCGATTCACTTTTAGGATCTATTAACATTCAACTTGTTTAATTCCTCCTAAACACCCAAATACCGCGACTTGTTCGCGGGCTCCATTTCGAACTTGATGCACACATAAAGTTCATTAATAATACTGCATTCCTGAATCCCGCGAACACGTCGCGGGACGTTGGGAATAAATTGATGAATTGTCAACACCCTAATATCTACTATAAATGAAGAGATGACACCCAATGCCCCTAATTCTAAAATAGAACTCGAACACTGAGTTGTCTTATTGAGAATAAATCCTATAGTAACCTAATAGTATGCTTCTGAAGATCTTGTTCTGTGTTTGTTGCTCCCTCTCGCACTTCAAAAAAAGAAAGGCGTGCATCAAAACCTGGATTATTTTCTAATGCAATTTTTTTCATCGATTGAGAGACTATTTTATTCTCATCTTGGCTAAAAAAAGAAATTATTCCCTTTCGTTTTTTATATGACAGATTTGAATTACTGGCAACAACAAGCTCATTCTGTTCTACCGGTTCACTATTTTGATTTACAGCAGATTGAACATTATTGATTGCTTTTGGTTCATCAACATGAAGAAATGGTTTCTCTATAGAATAATCACCAGTAAATCGTGCCAAATAGGTACAGGAATTTTGATGATTTTTTTGATAAAAACTATGTAAAACTGTTAAAAATTTACATTTACTAAGGTAAGAGTTTAAATCTCCCGGAATATCAATATTCTTATCACGACCCATTTCGATTGCCAGATAGCCGCCAAGAACAAGTCCTTTGATTGCTTGTTGCACTAATACATAGAGAAATTGTTCTTTCCAGACATTATAACTCATGTAACGTAGATAGGATTGATTCGCTCCCTGGTATTTTTCCAAGCCAAAATAAGGTGGTGAGGTATACATGAGTTGATTTGGTTTTCCATCCGGGCATAATTCTGTAATATCGCAATCCTCCATTGGTTTCGTATGGATGATGACTTCAAATCCGGCAGGTTTATAACGGGATGTTATTTCTTGATACCCCGCATGAATGGTTGTATTGGGGTCAGTAGCGACATAGCGCTTTAATCCTAAAGAGGAAGAGGCTAATGCTCCAACCAGGCGATCACCCCAGCCAGCACAAAGATCAAGATAGCTTTCAATCACGAAACTGTCTTTATAGTTAGTTTGTAGAAAATTGATCAAACAGGGTATATGAAAAGGTTTGTGTTGCTGGGCACCAAATTTTCGTGTTAATTTTGTTCGCACGACATGCCCGGTTAAGGCCATATTTTTATTCTCAAAATGATAATCATTCCCCCTATTTCGGCTTTTCATTGCTATTTGGCGCAGAAAGCCATTGATAACCGATGACAATGTGTCGGCATGCCATGATGATACAGGAGTACGATAACTTCCGTCTTTATTTTTAAAAGCACTATTGGTTACCTCATATCGCTGATGTTGCATCACACGATCAGACACTGACCAGCCAACGTAAGAATTGGGAATAGTAGAAGTAAATGCCATGGTTATTGGTGTGTTTTCGATTTTATCAATCAGACCGTTAAATTCCTTATCAGCCATTTCTTCAGTAATAGGCTCATATGGAAAAGGCAGATTTTTGTAACGAATTTCTTTTAATACTCGCAGGCCAATTATTTGGCACAGCAAAAATTCAATGGCGTCTAATTTATACTTACGAAACTCTTCAGTTTGAGAGGCATATTTTGTAGAAACATAATGATAGGCTTGAGTTAGTTTTTCTTTAAAATACTCACTAGAAACAAAAGTGTCACCTTGTAAAATACGGTCCTCTTCTGCAAAAAGCACTGACGCCAAGAGTTGTTGTAACTCATGTTCATTTCTTAATTCATCCTCATCAGGGATATAAACATCCTTATCCTTTTTACCTTTTCCCATAAAATAATGATATGTGGGTATTTCATCGAATTTGATGAGTTTTTCAGGATCAAAAGAATGGTTGCTTTCCCGCTCGAGGATATCAACGATTTTTTTAGCTTTAGTCAGTAGAGATTTGGACATGGTGAGGTTGCTTCTCCTGTATTTTAAACCAACATTACTGGTCTAGTTTAAAAAAAGACCTGCATGATAACAGATTAACCACATGGATTCAAATTAATCATGTGGGCTAATTACTATTTATCAATGACACAATTTTAGAAAGCTTTCGAATTCCCAACAAAGCGTTGGTATTATGGGCGCGCCTAAGAATATACAAACAAATTGGATGAAGACTTTTTTCTAAAAGCATTAGCCGAAGGTGGTGCTCAAGTAGAATCCTTGGCAAAATATTATGTTCCAAAGGGTATATCAAGTAGGGCTTAGGTACAAAAGAAGCACTGGACAAAACTCTCGATTTAATTCAAAGAAATTCAGTAACTATATTTCAAGCCTTCTTCCACAGTCAAAACGAGTTCCTGCATGCTGATATCCTACAGATAAGACCAGAATAAGCTGCAGAACAACGAAACCTTAAATTTTGAGAACACATTTAAATCATTCGTCACTCTACGATTTGGATCTTTGTGGAGAGACTGAGCCATGATCTGCCTGATGTCCATCTTTCAAATCGGCACCTTCAGAATCTTTAGCCTGCATCAAGGTCTCCCTAAAACCTTTGGCAGGATTTAACAACCGTGTAATAGTCGCTAAACCTTGTTTTAAATTGGGATCATCAGGATTATCCTTCAGTTCCGTTTTTAATTGCTCTTCAATTTCGTTTAAAGTGCCTTGATAAAGTGTACCATCGCCACATGAAAAGACATTAAAACCCGTGGGTTTACCATTTTGGTCCAGTTCGGAAGCAAGAAATTTGCGGGGCGGCTCCTGGGAGGCCTGAGCAGTAAAAAATACAATGGCATCATCTTTAGTCGGAAAAATTAATACGTTATTTTCAACTGGAGAATTGGGATATTTTTTCTTAAAATCTTCAACGATTTTCTTCCAATCGTCAGACTCTATTCCAGTAGGTTGAAGATTGAATCGAGTCACTTCCTCAACAGGTTGCGATTTTGGAAGCTGCTCATCTAACAATGCCGCAGTTTTGCGCTTTTCTTCTTCAAGACGCATCTGTTCGATTTCTCGACCCAAAGCCTCTTGCTTAAGTCGCTCAGCCTGTAGATTTTTCTTAATCTCATCTTCTTTGCTTGACATATTCGCACCTATATCTGTTTAATCGACTCAATAAATTGTTCAATATGAATATTTTATATATATTTTGAAGATACCACACATCTTTATTATAGCAGGTTCTTTTAACGAAAATTTACACTTTTCTAACATTAGCTGATCGTGAAAACAAACTGGTCTTTCACAAGCCCTATAATGACACTATTTCAATGACTATCAATATGAACAATATTAAAACTATAAATCACAAAATTGATAAAATAGTGATGACTTTTAGCGCTGATCCGGTACAATCCTTTCGGCACATTAATAATATAAAAATAATTTAAAAATATATGCATTCAATGACTTTACTAACTTGATACAAAACTTGAGGTAAAAATGAATACTATACCAAATAAAAAAAATGAAGCTGATGATAACAACAATTACAGCTTCCTTTTAAAGTGTATGGCTGGAGTAGGAGCAGCATTAGTTGCTGCAGGAATTATAACAGCTATTGCCCTAACAACGTCTGCTAAAACAGCAGCTGCAACAAGTATGGCAGTTGGGGCTACCGCAGCTGCCTTTACTTTCACACCAATAATACCTATTGTCGGAATTGCCGCTCTGATTATTGCTTCAATTTGTGTTTTACCTTTCTTATTTTCAAGCAGAAGTACCTACGTTGTAGGTGGCTCTCCTGGATATAGAAATAGTGGATTCTTTGGTAGTTCAATTTTTACTCCTCCAATTATTGTTACACCTGGCAGTGGACATCATCATAACCATCATCATAACCATCATCATGGACACGGAGGTGGATTTGGTGGAGGCAGCGTATTTGGTGGTGGCGGGATATTTGGTGGTGGGGGAACGGTCCATCATGGCAGTCATTCAGGCTCCAATGATCACGGACATACCGGCGGATCAGTGCATCATCATAGGTAATCATTTGAATTAACCAACTACTTTAGAACCGGGTAAAAAGAGCACTATAAACCCGGTTCCTTACAAGAATATCCAGAATACCAGGGGCTGTTGACAATTGCTCTATAACCCCTACATACCGCGACTTGTTCCAGAACCATACTCAATTTTATACGTCATTCTCGTGAAAACGCTAAGGACTGCTGACATTTATCTAATCATTTTATAGGTTATGTTCATTTACACTGAGCACAATGACGTCATCCTCGCGAAAGCAGGGATCCATTGAACAAACACAATCAGGTGCTAATTTGATGCATGGATCCCCGCTTTCGCGAGGATGATGCAAATGATGATCTGTTAGCTTTTTGTTAGCCTGATGAGCAATTAAATGCCAGGATTAATCAACACGTTCACGAGAATCACGTATAAAACTGAGGATCGTTCAGAACATCTAAACACAAGATTGTATAAATTCAGATTGATGTGCATCATCATCGTTTATAACAGGCTCATATTTATCCTGTAAGACCATTACGGCATCGAATATCTGTTCTACTTCCCCCTTTTCAGCCCAGAAACTCTGGAAAGCCAGAGGATAAGCACTTAATAACTCAGCCTTGGAAATTGATTGTTTGCCATCCAGTTGAGTCGATAGGTGCATTAATAAATCTGCTTTTTGAATATTCTTTTCATTTTGAGGTGTCGAACTTGAATTAAGCAATTCAATTTTCCTGTTAATAATATCTTTTATATATACATGGGCTTGTGATAATTCCATTGATTTCAATACACTACAGTACTCAATTTGACTAAATAAACGCTGGCTAGAAATACTAAGAGTAGCCCTGAGATCAGGAATGTCAGTTTTTATTGAAGAAAGATCCAGCTGGTCAATAGTGATCACAATGGGTTTATTTAAATGGAAGAACTCTTTTATGGACAGCTTCCAATTATGGGGAATCATTCTCCAGACTAAATTTACCCCGGTTATAAGAAGTGCAGTAAGAGCACAGGCCGTACCCAGAACCGGAGCAACAGGAGTCAGCATAACAAAGGTAATCGCCCCGGAAACTGCAGTTAATAATCCCAAAATAAACGCATTATTCAAAGAAGCCTGGATATAATGCATGCGTTGAACAGACCCGGATAAAGACTCATATGCTCTGTATGCATTAATACCCAGCATAATTCCCTGGTGCAATCCAGCTAAAACTACACTGCTCAAAAAGAGCCAGGGTCCTGCAGCAAAAGTAAGATTGAGGGCAGAGGCTATAACAGACCCATAAAGCGAAACACTAGCAAGAACAGCACCCACTCCAGACATAATGAATCCAAACCATTTATCGAAATTCTTATTCTCAGCAAGTGCTAATTGATATCCGCTAATTGCCGCGGATAGAGTCAGCAAAATACCTATAAATGGAAGCATTACATAATAAAAAGGAGATCCACTAAATGCTGCGAACAAGCGTGAATCAGCCATAACACCAAACAAACCTATATCCTGCACTTCCTTTGTGTAGGCTATTGCTTTCTGAACGATACCTAAAACCATAAATCACCGAAAAATTACTGTCTTAAATGCGGAAATAAAATAACATCCCGAATGGATTGAGAATTAGTAAACAACATCACTAAACGATCTATTCCTATACCCTCTCCTGCAGTTGGTGGCAAACCGTATTCCAGTGCCTCAATATAATCACTGTCAAAATGCATTGCTTCCAGATCGCCAGCATCTTTTTCTTCAACCTGTTTTCTAAACCGTTCAGCTTGATCTTCCGCATCATTCAACTCGGAGAAGCCATTGGCAATTTCTCGGCCAGCTATAAAAAACTCAAATCGATCAGTTACTTCAGGATCAGCATTACTACGTCTGGCCAATGGAGAGATTTCCGTTGGATAGGCAGTAATGAATGTAGGTTGAAATAGCTGATGCTCAATTGTTTCTTCAAACACGATCATTTGCAATTTACCCAGTCCATCAGAATCCTTATAAGGCAAACTCAGACGATCCAGAATTGCTCTGCACCCCTCAATGTCTTCCAATTGCTCGGCTTTAATATCAGGATGATGTTTAAGAATTGCTTCTTTCACAGACATACGAGCAAAAGGCTGGTTAAAATCAAGGAGATGACCTTGATACTCAACCTGACGAGTACCTAATACTTTATCACATAAATAATGCAATAATTCCTCAGTAAAATTCATCAGATCCTGATAATCAGCATAAGCCTGATAAAATTCAATCATAGTAAACTCAGGATTATGGCGTGTTGATATTCCTTCATTACGAAAGTTGCGATTTATCTCATATACTCGTTCGAAACCACCAACAACCAATCGCTTTAAGTACAACTCCGGAGCGATTCTCAAATACATGGTCATATCCAGACTGTTATGGTGGGTAACGAAAGGACGAGCCACCGCACCCCCAGGAATTGGATGCATCATCGGCGTTTCAACTTCAAGATACTGATTATTATCCATAAATTGTCTGAAGGACTGAATTAAACGTGAACGAATTAAAAAGGTTTTTCTACTGTCTTCATTAGCAATTAAATCGACATAACGTTTACGATATTTAACTTCCTGATCCGCTAAACCATGGAATTTATCAGGTAACGGTCGTAACGATTTGGTCAGCAGTTCCACATGTTCTGCATTCAAAGTGAGTTCACCAGTATTGGTTATAAACAATTCACCTCTGACACCAACTATGTCTCCAAGATCCCAATGTTTAAATTGCTCATAGACTTCAGGAAGATCATTGGCTCTGATGTATACCTGAATACGGCCTGATACGTCCTGAATATGAAAGAAACTTGCTTTACCCATAATACGTCTAAGAACAATTCGTCCAGCAACGACTGCTTTAATTTGTTTTTGAGCCAAAGTATCTTTATCGTACTCACTGAATTCACTATTCAATTCCGCAGCAAGATTCTCCCTGCGAAATTGATTTGGAAAATTAAAACCACTTGTTCTTAACTCAGCTAATTTTTGTTTGCGAATATGATAAACTTCACTCTCATCTAAATGCTCATCAGTCATGCTACCCTACTCCTGCTTTTAAACTTGCTTCAATAAATTGATCCAGTGCTCCATCTAATACGGCCTGCGTATTACTTGTTTCAACACCAGTACGTAAATCTTTTACCCGCGATTGATCCAATACATACGATCGAATCTGGGAGCCCCATCCAATATCCGATTTCGTCGCTTCCAAAGCCTGTTGCTCCGCATTTTTCTTCTGCATTTCCAACTCATACAATTTTGCGCGCAACTGCTTGAATGCTTGATCTTTGTTCTTATGTTGACTTCTGTCATTCTGGCATTGTACTACAATTCCTGAAGGCATATGGGTAATACGAACCGCAGAATCGGTACGGTTAACGTGCTGTCCACCTGCACCTGACGCACGATAAGTATCGATACGTAAATCAGCCGGATTGATTTCAATCTCAATATCGTCATCAACTTCTGGTGAAACAAATACCGCAGCAAAAGAAGTGTGTCGTCTGTTTCCTGAATCAAAAGGAGATTTACGGACTAGTCTGTGTACACCGGTTTCCGTTCTTAACCAACCAAAAGCATACTCACCCTTAAAATAGATTGTAGCACTTTTTATACCGGCAACTTCACCAGGAGAACATTCGATCAGTTCGGTAACAAAGCCGTGTTGTTCCCCCCAGCGCAAAAACATTCTCAATAACATTTCAGCCCAATCCTGAGCTTCTGTTCCACCAGAACCGGATTGAATATCAAGATAGGCATTTGAATTATCCATTCTTCCGGAGAACATTCTTCTGAACTCTAAACCGGCTACCTGTTGCTCTATGCCTTTAACTTCCTCACCAATTTCATTAATGGTTTGTTCGTCGTTCTCTTCTTTGGCAAGTTCAAATAACTCTGTTAGATCAATAACAGATTGTCCTAATTCAGATAATGAAAGTACAACGGCTTCCAATTGTGTTTTTTCTCGCCCTAATGCTTGCGCTTGTTCAGGATTATCCCAAACAGTTGGAGATTCTAATTCTCGTATTACTTCTTCCAGACGTTCGTTTTTAGCTTCAAAGTCAAAGGTACCCCCTAAGCGATTCAATACGCTTATCGAGATCGATCAAACTAAGGCTGATTTGATTCACTTCCAACATAAGTGTCTCTCTAAAATAAAGAGGTGATTTTACCGTGAAAGTCAGTTTCTAGCTATAGGAAGTGACGTGTAAGTACAATAAAGAATTGATATTGATGAATCTGTTTTATTAAAGAACCTGATAGAAACATCATGATGCTGCGCAATGCAACATCATGACTGTCCCTGCTCTTAAAAAAACAGCAAAAAAACGGACTATAAACAGAATTTGGTTTTCGACTCAAAACATTGATGGGCAAAATCAACATTTAACATAGGAGTGAACAGTTGCGGTTCTTTGTTCATAATGAACATACGATGAGGCTCTAACAGAACATAATTTGACGAAGCTAATACCTGTTTATAAATGTCGGCCGATCCTGGAAAAAACCAATGTTCCAGGAAGGGTAAAATCACTTTAGGCTCATAACTGTAAAATCGCAGTCTGATATCATCTATTAATTCTTTTTTCATTTGATAATTACTGGCAAAAAGAAGATTGGTTGTATCGGATCTGTAAACCAGTAAATTAGGATCGTCACGCCCTTCTTTATATCCTGAAGAAATTTTTAAGGAAACAATCAATTCTTTAGCACTTTCAACCGTAAATGGTACACCATAGATTTCAGCACCTTTCATGCTCTCAAGCCAGTCCGTTAACTCACTGACTGCTTTATCATTAACCGGATCAAAATAACTGGAAATAATAAATTGATTGGCCATTTCGGTTTTAGGATCATAGCCACAGTAGCTGTAACTGTTAATATAATACATCCCGGAATGTGACAGATAATCAAGATACAGTTGCTCGATTTCTCTGAATACTTCGTCACAAGTAGTATTTGGAGTATCAATAGTGCCAACAACCCGTACTATTTGGGTAGGGTAGTTTATTGTTCTGTCATTAGACAATGACTGTTCAGAATTGGTATAATGCCTGGTTATTCCATTTTTTCCCTGCACAACAGTAACTTGATCATCCAAAACTGGATTGGCGCTCTGGGCAAACACCGGCATTACTGCAATCAATAGCAATAAACTGTGAATTAATTTCATTATCAAATCCATTTAATTGAGACAGAAGCACTATATCAAATTAAAAAATCAGCAACAAGTTCACGTTTTTAGGAACAATAGCTCTGACTGATTTCATAGTGCTTCAAAACAATTAATCCCTATTGAATAGGTTGCATTATTAGGGGCTGTTGATATTTGCGATTTCGACGTCCCGCGAACACGTCGCGGGTTGTTGGAAATAAATTGATGAATTGTCAACACATCCTAGTCTAAACCAATTTTTATTGTATTGCTTTCTTGTACCTCAGCAGGATGCAACTCGCTATTAAACGTAACTGTATTAAAAAACAAGTCTCTCGCTCCAACACCATAAACAGGTATCATCCTGACAGGTAAATCAGGATATTCTAAAGTCGTACAGTCAATCGCTGCGGCCTGTTTACTTCTTGGAGTTTCCTTTTCAGTAATGAAGTCATCCGGATTATCAGCCATTAATATCGGATCTGCCTTCATAGTTGCTACAAAAAATTGATCAATTAACTCATGAGTAATTTGAGCCATCAGAATATTGGTATTGCTTTGCATCTGTATGAAGTTGTTGTCTTTGCTATCTATTACCGGATCATTATGTTCAAGCGCATTTCTTAAAGCGATAAAACACGGTAAACGGACTGGCAATTGAGGATGTATCACTTCCAATGCCTCAAGACCATCGAGTTTATTCATGATACTGACTATCTGAGTTATTAAATAGGAGCAACTTAATAATACTTCGACATCAGACGTTATAAGAGACTTAACAACCTCGGCAGATGTAGTATCATCAAAATTAACACCTGAATCGATCAGAATTTTTCTTAGAAATTCAAACCGCGACTGCAAGGTATGCAACAACGATCGTACTGACATCTTTTCCGGTTTATGTAATTGGTCATAAGATGTAAAACCCAAAGCTCGGAGATGGGGATAATCATTTTGCATCACCGTTTTTTTGGTATTGAGCAATGCCTGTTCTTCTGCTTTTCTTTCTGCGGATTTTTGTTTTATAAAATTATTTTTAAGTTCAGTGTATTTTTTGGAGGCCGTTTTCAATGTTTTTTTAATTATTGCCTGTCTTACAGCAGGGGTCGAAAGATCTTTTGTTTCATCAAAGGACAATTGCTCCATTGGTATTTCTCCACGGAGCATACTGCATACTTTTTTATAATATTGAGAGTTCTTATTAATCGAATCTAAAAATTTTGTAAGAGTTTGATTTTCGAGCAATGGAACAGAAGGAACAAAGGTTTGGGGATTAAAGGGTACTGGTTGCTTATAATAATCCTTTACTCTATTCCAGTACGTTGTCATGGAGCCTTTCCATACTTTAAATGGAGACGTCACATCAGGTAAGGTGTTAAATTGCATTTGTCTGTTCTTTATCACCTGATATATTTTATCCCTTAAATGGTTCAATTCCTTATAAAGATCAATTATTTGTGCGTTATTATGTTCCAGTTCAAAGATATGAGCGAATGAATGCAGATCTTCAAGATGAGACAATCCATTTCTGATTTCATTAAGCAATTCAGCATCAACATAATCTATAGTGTCTAACTGATTCCCCCAACCTCTTCGAGTAAAGACTTCACCAACCATTTGTATCCGACGAATTAAAGCCAGTTTACTTTTTAAATTACCCACCAAACTGTCTTCTGTAGGTGTGAGCAATAACAAATGCACTAATGGGGATATTTCACAAGGTTGCGCACCATCAATATGATGCACATAGGTTTTTTGATCCATTGGGGCTGGAAGTAATGCGGTTAAACGAGCAAATTGATACGTATGTTTAAAATACCATAGTAGCGGTTTCAAATTAGGTAATTCTTCCAGAGGTTTGATACTGTTTAGTGGGTCAATCAGATTCGCTTGAACGGTAGTGAAAAAGTGATAAAGACGATGCAAATCTTCTTTAAGCAGATCCGGAATAACAACCTTAACCAGACAATTATCTATCATGAGTGATTTTTGAAACTCATTATATAACATTATTGAAGCATCGCTCTCCCCATGATTAACGGGATACATAAAAGGTACGGAACTGTCTTCTTCGGAATCGCGAAAAAAAGTACTACAAAACTCCAGGAAGTACCATGAATTAGCACCCCACGGTAAGAAATCCAATAAGGCTCCCCGTTTCTCTCTGGGAAGTTGATGAATGGTTTCAAAAATCATACGAAGTATAACTTGTGATTCATCCAAAAACACATCATCTTCAAGGTTGCCCAATACCTCCAGCGCATAATTGTCAATACTGGCTGAAATATTTTGAGGATTGAATTTATTTATCACAAATTTTGCAACATTGTTCCCAACATATTTGAATCTCTTTTGTATTGCCTCAGTTGTTGATCCTAGTAGTGACGCGTTTGCAAATGGGAAATGTTTGTTATCTGCAGAATAATATTTGAAGCTGAATCTCATTAATGAAAGAATCCATTCAATTTTTTTATTGTAATCAAAGTCTTTTATTTTTTGATGATTTCGTCGTAAATCATTGAACTCATTTTGATATTGTGGTGTACAATAAACATCCCTGAGCACTTGAACAGAAGGTTTTTTTAACTCCTCCAGCTCTTCAGGACTAAAATTTCTTGCTTCATAACAGATCAAGTTAATTTTCAGAGTTGCCCTGACTTCGTATACAGGATAACTGTCAGCCACCTTCTCAAAAATATAAACAGCTTCCGCATATTCTTTTTTAGCCAAATGAACAAGACCCTTGGTATACCAGGCAATATCGCTATCAGGAGAAAGTTTAAAGGCTTCTTGAAGTTTTGCTTCAGCCTTTTCATAACGTTTTTGATTTAGGAAACGTTCAGCTGCTTTAACTAATTTTTTTGCTTTATCTTTCATTGATAATTCCGAGCTCCAATTGAGTCATAATTAGACATAGAGGACATAAAATATCATAGTAGTTAAAATATTACAACAATAAAAACACGGTATATAGCGATATGATGAATGACAACCTTATAGAAATTGAAATTAAGTTGAATCAATGATCTTTTTTAAAAAGTGAGGTGCTATCAGGAGTAAATCTCTAGGCATTGAGAATAAGTTGATAACGTGTCAACACAGCCTAAAGTGAATTTAAAGAATGGTATACTAGTAAATCAATCACCGAACTAATGAACATCAGGTTGCCCTGATAGCAGCACGATAAGCCTGCAAATTCATTAACAACTCAGCCTCTGCATTTGATAAATGACAGCTGTTCACAATTTCCTCCTGGTTCCCACCCATTTCCAGTATACGTAACGCATGCTGATATCCTCCATCATTATCTCTGATGTTTTCCAGATTTTGTAATTGATTATCCATACTGATCAGCTGTTCGTTAATTTCTTTTAATTGTTTTGAGAACAATAAATCGGCATTAATCAATACAGGATGATCTCGAGATATCTGTTCTGAAGTTTTTTCCAAAACACCTAATTGTTCCTTAAGAGCTATGAGTTGTTTGCGTTGGTTTAATAAATAATGTCCAATAAACATCAAAATCAGAACATTTATACATAAAATAGCTGTGATCATTTCAATTCCTTTTTGTCCGTATCTTGTTGTTTCAGCGGCGCAGTCAGTAGTGGGGCTCCAAAACTGACATTATGCGTTTGCCCCATTTCAGGATTTATCAGCCTGTCGATTTTTCGATTCGCAGCGATTATTATATTAACTCTTCGATTTAAACTTCTACCCACTTCAGTCAAATTATCACTTATAGGGTATTGATCTCCATATCCAGTAACCAGGATACGCCCTGTATCAATTCCATAACCATTTAAAATTCTTCCGACTGTAGCCGCTCTGGTCGCCGAAAGCTCCCAATTGGATGGATATTGCGGCGTTTCGATCGGTACGTTATCAGTATACCCTTCAATCACAACAGGATATGGATAAGTCTTAATCTTTTCAGCTAATTGCATCAATTTAATTAATGCTTCCGGTTTTAATTCTGCTTCACCGGAGTCAAATAAAGAACCGGCTTTTATCTGTAGTTCTATCCATCCATCCTGTCGGTTAATTTTATAATTACCGTCCTCCAAAGTGGCCAAAGACTTACTTAACTCATCAAGTCCATCATTATAAGTACCTTTTGTTTTTTTTTCTTCGGGACCATCTTTCATTACATCAGTCGATTGAGTAGCCTTATTTTTATCTTTTTTATCAAATGCGGATTTCATCCCGTCAGACAAAGATTTATATTTTGAAATATTTACTGAAGAAATGGCGTACATCACCACAAAAAAGGCAAACAATAAAGTAATAAAATCCGCATAAGAAACCACCCATCTGTGGTTATCTACATGCTCTTCTGGTTTATTTCGTCTTGATTTCATGATGCTTGTGCCGCCCGAAATTGTTAAGTTTCAACTCCAACATATTAGGACTTTCGCCACTCGCTATTGCCACCAAACCTTCCAAAATCATCTCATCAAAATGCACCTTATGAGAAATACAACTTTTTAATTTATTTGCCATGGGAAGAAATATAAGATTGGCAAGCCCTACGCCGTAAATTGTAGCAACGAAAGCAACTGCGATTCCCAGACCAAGCTCACTGGGATCTGCCAGATTTCTCATGACCTGGATCAAACCAATTACGGCCCCAAGAATTCCTATTGTAGGACTATATCCCCCCATACTTTCAAATACATGCGCGGCACGTAAATCCTGATGTTCATTTCGCTCGATCTCAGTTTCCAAAACCTGTCTTATCGTTTGTTTATCAACACCTATAACCAATAACTCCAGGCCCTTACTAATCAAGGGATTTGTTTCAACGTCAAGATGATCCTCCAGAGATAACAATCCAAGCTGACGCGCTTTCCTTGCCATATCAATCAACAAGGATCTACATTCTTCAAAATCAAGTTTAGGAGGTTTGAATATCCAGGGTAAGACCCTAAATGCCCTTTTAAACGTAACCATTGGTGTTTGCACCATGACAGCACCAAGAGTTCCTCCCAAGACGATTAACAACGCGGACAAATTAAGTAAGGAGTTAATGTCTCCTCCTTCATGAATTTGGCCAATGATAATCGCCAGAAAACCAGTAAGTAAACCTATTAAAGTTAATGCATCCATTGTTATTCTTTATTCCGTTATCCGCGATTTGATGCGTAGGGTTGCCTGACTTAGAATTTGTGAAACTCGAGACTCACTAACGTCTAGAACCTCTCCAATTTCCTTCAAATTCAGATCCTGTTCATAATACAATGACAATACCATCCGTTCTTTATGAGGGAGTCCATCGATCACTTGAGTCAAACGATTCATTAAATCTTTATGCATGATATTAATATGTGGCTCAGTGGACTCCCCAGCGCCTTCACTATGCAAAATGTCATCCGTTACACCCAAATCATCAAATCCATATAAATGACTACTCGCAGAATCCTGCAACATGTCATGGTATTCGTTTATGGGTAAACCCAATTCTTCTGCTATCTCTGAATCCTTGGCCTCACGCCCATGTCGGTGCTCAAGACTTCGTACTGCTTCAGATATCATTCTTGAATTACGATATACTGAACGCGGCACCCAGTCATTTCGTCGTACTTCATCAAGCATATGCCCTCTGATTCGAATTCCGGCATAAGTTTCGAATGAAGCGCCTTTTGTTGAATCATAATGTCTTGCAGCCTCAAGTAAGCCAAGCATCCCGGCCTGGATTAAATCATCTAGTTGCACACTATGTGGTAATCGTCCAAGCAAATGATGAGCTATTCGTTTCACCAAAATCGCATGACTTTTTACCAGTGTTTCCTGGGTTTGTTGATTTACTTTGCTGTATGCAGCTAAAGCATCCACGACACTCTCCTTACAATAACAGCACAAGATAATTAAAACTATGAGAATCTAAAACAAAACCACTAACACTAACTTAAGTATAGTGAATAATTTAAAAATCACCTGCTACTAATCGTTCTAAAAAAAAGCTCGTATTTCCTCCCAATGCAGGCTTATATGTCCAATTACTTACTGCATCAGCTAACTCCCTTAATGCTTCAGCGGCTTCCGAATCAGGATAAGCAGTGAGAACCGGTTTTTGCATTTTTACAGCCTTGTGTATATGCTCATCAAAAGGTATCGCTCCTAAATAGTCTAGATGAACATCAAGGAATTGCTCGGAAACTCTGAATAATTTATTAAATAATTCACGACCGTCTTTTATATTTCTCACCATATTTGCCAAAATATGAAAATGCGTCCATTCATAACGTTTGCTCATTACTTTAATTAAAGCATAGGCATCCGTTAAGGATGTAGGTTCGTCGCAAACGACAACGATCAGTTCTTGTGACGACCGGGTAAAACTTAATACTGTGTCGGATATTCCTGCAGCAGTATCAATAATCATGTAATCCAAATCATCTGTTAGTTCATTAAATGAATCGATTATTCCAGCATGTTCTGCCTGAGTAAGCTGCGTCATAAATTCGGTTCCTGATGCGGAAGGAATGACACTGATTCCATTGGGGCCTTGCAGAATTATATCACTGAGGTGACATACGCCCTGAATGACATGCGATAAGTTATATTTAGTATGTAAACCCAACATGATATCAACATTGGCCAATCCAAGATCTGCATCAAGCAGCATCACATTTTTGTTCAATTGAGCCAAAGCTACTGCCAAATTTACCGACACATTACTTTTACCGACACCACCTTTTCCAGCACTGACCGCAATGACAGTTACAGGCTTGGTTCGAGATAAATTTCTCAGACCAGAAGCTTGATCCTTGATGCTTTTGCTATGCTTCGACATAATGCTCTCTCCCAACACGCGACCGTTCCTCTCTAAAACCTTTATCACTCTGGAACAGTTGAATTTCCTGTTGAGCAAATAGCTCAACAAGTTGATGTCGTGTAGCCATTTTTATGTCTTCTGGAACGCGCTGTCCATGTGTCAAATAGCTTACACCTAACCTCGACTCTATGACGGCACTTAATGCACCCCCTACAGCAAGAGACTCATCTAACTTTGTTAGAATACATTGATCGACTTTATTTGCCTGATAACGTTTAATAGCATCTATCAGTACCTGATAATGGCTTGTAGCAGGAAGCACCAGAACTTTAGAAATGGATTGAAGATAGGTACTTAAGACATGCATTTGTCGTGCAACACGTTCATCGGCAGGATTCATTCCTGCCGTATCGATCAAAATCAGTTTTTTATCACTTAATTGACGCAATACCCTGGTTAAAGACACTTCATCCTGTGCGACGCATACTTTAACGCCAAGAATCTTTCCATAAAGAACCAGTTGTTCCTGAGCGGCAATTCTATAAGTATCCATAGTAACCAGGCCCAGTTTATCAGCGCCAAATCGCAAACTAAAACGTGCCGCAATTTTGGCAAGCGTAGTTGTTTTACCGACACCAGTTGGTCCAACAAATGCATAAACCCCGCCTTCTTCGATTCTGTTCGTATCACGTATCGGTATTTGTTCTGTGACTTGAGCTAATATAGATTGCCAGGCGCGTTGTTCATTAAGGTCAGATCGTACAGATCTCGCCCACAGAGCAGCAGTCGTATGACTCACCCCCAAATACAGGAGCTTTTGCAGCAGTACGGTGTGAAGGGGATCTCCTCCTCCCACAGTACCTCTTAGTTGCGCTTCAAGCATGCCTCTCAGGGTTAAAATTTCCTGTTTCATATCATCGAGAGGGGTGTGTACTCCATATCGATCAATTTGACTCGCAGGTTCAGCGGCAGCAACTGCTGCATTAGGAGTTAATATGGATTCATCATAATCCATGGCTGCAACAATCTCTACACCACCTTCAACATGATGACTGGACAAAATAACGGCATCAGGACCAAAAGTTGCCTTGATTTGTTGCATCGCACTTCGCGTATCCGCTGCGACAAAACGTTTTAATTTCATAAAGCCTCCTGCTTCTGAAACCTACTTACATTAACTATGTCTAACCTACTGTACCTATAATTCTTATTTGTTTGTTATCAGGAATTTCCTGATAGGATAATACATGGAAGTCATTGGATATGTTACGCACAAATCGTGCCAACACACTCCTTATGCCTGGCTGAACCACTAATACTGAACTTTCTTGTTTTGCTTGTTGTTGTAACGCAAACTGAGACAAGGATTGTTGTATTCTGTCCGCCATTCCAGGCTCAAAACTCACTCCACCGACTCCACTGTTTTGTATTGTATTCTGCAATAATTGTTCCAACTCTGGTTTTAAGGTAATAATCGGCAGTTCTTCGTTTAACCCACTGATTTTTTGAGTGATTAATCTGGACAGTGCTATCCGAACCTGACTGATTAAAAATTCAGTATCTTTTGATTTTGGCGCATTTTCCGCCAAAGTTTCGACTATAGTTCGAATATCAGTTAATGGAATATGCTCCAATAACAGACCTTGAAGTACTTTGCTGACCATTCCTAAAGAAAGACCGTCAGGTACCAGTTCTTTAACCAGTTTAGGGGAGCTTACTGCCAGTTTATCCAAAAGTTGCTGCGTTTCTTCATATCCAAGCAATTGCTGGCTGTTCAGATCCAGGATATGGCTCAAATGCGTTGCTACTACAGTAGAAGCATCGACAACGGTATAACCAAGTGTATGAGCATGCTCTTTTTGACTTTCATTAATCCATACGGCTTCCATGCCAAAGGCGGGATCCCTCCCTTGTATTCCTTCAAGTTCACCAAAAACCTGACCAGGATTTATAGCCATCCATCGATCAGGGTGGATGGCGGCCTCGCCCATCACAACACCGGCCAGACTAAGACGATAATGGTTCGGTTTCAAATCAAGATTATCACGAATATGAACAGAGGGGATTAAGAAACCTAACTCCTGCGAAATCTTCTTACGGACACCTTTTATTCGAGAAAGTAACACTCCACCTTGAGCACTATCTACCAGAGGAATTAGCCGATAACCCACTTCAAGACTGATCACATCGACCGGATTTACATCATCCCATGATAACTCGCTCACACCAGCTTCTTTAACCTGACTCAGATCAACCTGACTGTCTGCCTGAGCTTTGCTCTGTTCTTTCGCCTGATTTATAAATAAATAAGCAATACCAGCCAAGCCTGCCGCTAATATGAGAAATGCCACATGAGGCATGCCGGGAATAATTCCTATCAAACCTATAATCGAAGAAGCAATTATAAGGGAGCGTGGATTAGCAAAAATTTGGGAAAGCACGGCTTGTCCCATGTTCTGAGCGCTGGATACACGTGTAACAATGATAGCGGCAGCTGTAGATAAAACCAAAGAAGGGACCTGAGCGACCAAACCATCACCAATAGTCAATAAAATATAATTATGTAACGCATCAGTAAAACTCATCCCATGTTGAACTATTCCAATAATCAAACCACCCACAATATTAATGACCAAGACCAATATCCCGGCTACTGCATCACCGCGTACGAATTTACTGGCACCATCCATTGAACCATAAAAATCGGCTTCCTGAGCAACATCAGTTCTACGCTTGATAGCCTGTTCCTGATTAATCAATCCGGCATTAAGATCCGCATCAATTGCCATCTGTTTTCCGGGTAATGAATCCAAAGTAAAACGAGCACTGACTTCGGACACTCTTCCTGCGCCCTTCGTTACAACGACAAAATTAATAACGACCAATATGATGAAAACCACCAGACCAACAGTATAATTTCCCCCTATAACGACTTCTCCAAACGATTGAATCACCTGCCCTGCAGCATCGGTCCCATTATGACCATTAAGCAATACCACCCGAGTTGAAGCCACATTCAATGCCAACCGTAATAGAGTAGCCAGTAAAATAACCGTCGGAAAAACTGCAAAATCAAGTGGTCGTTCGCTGTAGATTACGGCTAACAAAACAACGAGTGATAAAGCAATATTAAAAGTAAAAAATATATCCAATATAAAAGGAGGCAAAGGTAACATCATCATGCTGAGCATAATGATGAGCATTAAGGGTGTACCCAGGCCTTGACGCATCCAATAATGCAAGTAATTAAGCGCTTTATTCATTAAATATCCTCCTCTGCTTCACGAACCAACTCAGGTGGGATTGGGACATTTTGCAAGATTTCAGGTTTATAATCATAATGTTGTCTGTCTTTTAACTGAAACACATAAGCAAGAACCTGTGCTACAGCAACATATAATCCGCGTGGAATTTCTGAATTTAATTTGGTCGAAAAATAAATGGCTCTCGCCAGTGATGGGACTGCAATAATAGGAACACGATGAGACTTGGCCACCTTGCTAATCTGAAAGGCAATCAAATCCTTACCTTTAGCTACAACAACGGGAGCTTTGTTTCCCTTTTTTTTATACGATATTGCTACAGCGTAATGAGTCGGGTTCGTTAAAATCACATCCGCCTTGGGAACTTCATTCATCATCCGGCGTCTGGCTATTTCGTGTTGCGCCCTTCTAATTGCGCTCTTTATTTCCGGTTTACCTTCGGTTTCCTTATATTCATCCTTTAATTCCTGCTTTGTCATTTTCATTGCTTTACTGTGTTCATACAATTGAAAAGGCACATCTACAGCAGCAATTAAAATTAAACTTGCCGAGATCAACACAAATGACTTAATTATGATAAAAGCCCCGGTTCCGATTGCGGTTTCAACGGATGCATTGCCTAAGGCCAATAATGCAGGTATTTGAGTTTTTAACACCAATATTGCAAAAGAAGCCACTAAAATGAACTTGAAAAAAGACTTAAGCATCTCGACTAAGCCCTTAAGAGAAACCATTCGCTTAAGACCTTTTAATCCATTCAATCGAGAAAATTTAGGTTGTAAGGCTTGACCACTAAAAACCCATCCCCCCATAAGTAAGGGAGCCCCTAAGGACAACAGAAAAATCACTACTAAAATGGGGACTAATGACCACAGTCCGGATTTTGCCAATAAATAGAGTCGTTCAAATGCAACTGTTGGAGTTAGAAGTATCTGAGCATCAAATTCAAAAGCCTGCCGCATCATATCAATCAGTTGATAGGACAGTTGTTTTCCAAAAATCAGAAAACCAACTCCGGTACATAAAAGTATTACCGTTGCATTAAAGTCTTTAGAACGAGCAACCTGCCCTTTTTCTCTCGATTCTTTGAGACGTTTAGCCGAGGGCTGTTCTGTTTTTTCCTGAGCCTGTTCTTCTTCTGCCATCAGTGCAGCATCCCTGTAATAAAGTGCATTCCATGTTGAATACTCTCAATCATTTGTGTTCCAACAGTAGATAACCCAATCTTAATCACCACAAAGCCCATTAACAAAGTTATGGGAAATCCTAATGAAAAAATATTGAGCTGTGGTGCAACCCGAGTCATGATTCCAAATGACAGACTGACTATTAATAAAGACAAAATAGCGGGAATCGAAATTAATACAGCTTCTTTAAACATCCAACCAGAAAACAGGATAACATTCCATACCATAGTGTTGTCCTGGGGAATCTGTCCTATTGGCATCATTCTGAAACTTTCCAATAGTGCATCGAGTAATGCCAAATGACCATTTAACGCCAAAAATATCAAAGTCATCATTATAAGATAAAATTGACTGATTAATGGTACGCTCGCTTTACTTGCTGGATCGACCATTATGGCGAATCCCAATCCCGCCTGCATCGAAATAATTTGACCTCCCAGCACAAATACTTGAAAAACAAGCTGAAGAACAAACCCCATTAACATTCCTAAAAATAATTCCTGCAGGATATAAACCAAATAAAGGCCATTAAAATGAAGAAAGGATAATTGTTCGGGAACGAAGGAAGCACAAGTCCAACATAAAGCACAAAGAAAAAATATTTTAATTCTTGGAGGCAATAATCCCGAAGAAAAGACTGGAACAGTAAGCATCAAACCGCCAATACGCCCAATTGGCCAAATGACCTGGCTAAACAGACGAATCATTGATTGATAATCCAGATTCATTTCTAATCCCTTAAACTCTGTAATGTAATCGTCTGTTCAGCACACATAACCCTGCTTTTACTCTGAACAGTTTTATCCAATTAAAAAAGGAATATTGGTAATTAAAGAATCTGTATAATTTACTAAAGTCTTTAATAACCAGGGTCCAGCAAACACCAATACCAGAAAAGTAACAAATAATTTCGGAATAAAACTTAAACTGGATTCATTGATTTGAGTTGCCGCCTGAAACATAGCCACCACCAATCCAACAACTAACCCGGGCAAGACCAGAACACTTAACAACAACAAAATGACATAAACGCTTTCGCTCATAAGCGAAACGACAGTTTCCGGTGTCATACCATCTCCTAGGTCATGGCAAAACTTGAAGCCAGGGAGCCCAATACCAAAGTCCAGCCATCCACCATCACAAACAACATGATTTTAAATGGTAAAGAAATGATTAAAGGGGATAGCATCATCATACCCATAGCCATTAATAAACTCGATACAACCAAGTCAATAATCAAAAAAGGTAAAAACAAAATAAAACCGATTTGAAAAGCTGTTTTCAGCTCGCTGGTAATAAAAGCCGGAATAACAACACTCATCGGTATTTCATCCAGAGTAGCCGGATTGTTACCTGCAAACTTTTCAAATAATGACAAATCATTTTTTCTTGTTTGATTGAGCATGAATTCGCGAAGAGGTTTTTGGGCATTAGTCAATGCTTCGGGAAATTGCATTTTTTCAGCCATATAAGGCTGTATTGCCTGCTCATTAATTGTATTAAATACTGGAGACATTACAAAATACGTCATAAATAAAGCGATGCCTATCAATATTTGATTGGTTGGCGTCTGCGCCATACCTATAGCTTGTCTTAAAATAGACAAAACAATGATAATTCGTGTAAAAGCAGTCATTGCCATTAAGAGTCCAGGCAAGACACTCAGTACCGTCATAAAAATAAGAATTTGCAGATTCACGCTGTACGATTGCGCCCCATTTACTCCTGAATTTACCGTTACAGCAGGTAATGAGAGAGGATCAGCGCAGACGATCATCGGAACCAAACAAAAAAACAAGGTAATAAAAATTGAGTACTGTTTTTTCATTTTGATTTTCCGACAGCAGATTTAAGAAGATCGGCAAAAGTTGATTTATTATCCGGATCAAAGCCTGAAGGTAACTGCTCCCCAAAATCATATAACAGAGTTACGGAACTGGAGCCCACGCCCATTAATAGATACCGTACACCGACCTTAAGTAATATAACTCGCTCTTTTGGCCCAAGAGTCAGACTCGCCAAGGATTGAAAGCCTTTTGAAGAGGAGAAATTAGCTCCTTGCAAACGCCTTATAATCCACGAAAGCAGGATTATCACCAGTAATACAAGCAATAATCCTGAAATCACTCGCGTCAATTCGCCTTGAGAAATCATATTGGAAGTATCTGTCGGAACAGCATAAGCCATAGTACTAACCAGACAGAACGTTACTATTAAAAGAGAGTATGCTTTTTTTATCATTTGAGACGCTTAATCCGTTCTGCTTTGCTGACTATGTCAGTTAATCTAACCCCAAACTTATCATTTACTACGACCACTTCACCATGAGCGACTAAAGTTCCATTCACTAATACATCCAGTGGATCACCTGCCAATCGATCGAGGGCAACAATACCCCCCTGGTTTAACTGGAGTAAATTACGAATAGTCATTTTAGTCCGACCTATTTCAACAGTCACCGATACCGGTATATCTAATATCAACTCCATTTTTTCATTATCTGCATCCTGAGCCCCATTAGAAGCTTGTTGTGCTTGATCATTTGCTGTTACTTTGGCTTGAGTCATTCATATCCCCTAATAACTAATATTTTTTATTATTTTTAATGCTCGTTTGTCATTAGTGCTTCCTAAAGTCGCAGTGAAACTTGGTGTACCCTCTATGTCCAGAGTAACAATTTCGCTCATCTCCAAAGGTACAAAATCACCGACTTGCCATGACATAACCTTACCCAGAGTACTAACGGTCTCAGCCATTGCAGCACTGACCGTTAACTCAACATCCATCAACTCTTCTTTTAGCGATTTAATCCAGTCAGGATCGATTTCATCATCAGGCCGAGAAGCCCCCAACTCCAGTTGCTGTTTAATGGGCTCAACCATTGAATAGGGTAAAATAAAATAGAATGTACCGGTTTCCTTACCGAAATTTAGAATAAACCTCGCAACCAGCAGCATTTCATCGGGTTCAGCTATATTAACCAACTGTGGGTTGGTTTCATCATTAAACTTCATAATATCGAGTTGAATTATGGGTTCCCAGGCATGAACCAAATTTGAAATCAACTTTTTAGTTACCACTTCCATAACCCGCAATTCCGTAGCAGTAAAATCGGTTTTATCTTTTTGTGCATAGAACTGTGAGCTTCCACCAAAATAATAATCAACCAAATCGTACACAAAGGTACTGTCAAATAAGATAATTCCCTTACCACGCAAGGGTTTAAATTTATAGATGCTCATTAAACTGGGATTGGGTAATCCTCCCATGAAATCCCGATGTTTTACGATTAAAAGCGGCTCCTGTTTTATCTCAAAATCTTTAGCTGTCAGCTGGTAGATATCGGTAGCAAACATACGTACCGCTCTGTCATAAATTTTATCCAATACAGGTAATTGGCCCTTAGCTATACGTTCCTGTCCAGTAAAATTTAATGTTTTCACTCCTTCGTCAACTGGAGTATCTATAGGTTCTTCTGATTGGATAGTGTGTTCAGCGGTATTAACAGGTTTTTTTTTGGATGAGCGTTTTACCGCCGAATTTTGAGCTTCAGGCTCCTGAGACGCTTCTTCAGAGCTGTCATCAACTGACTCAAGCAGAGCATCTATCTCTTCTTGTGATAAAACATCTTTCTCAGCCATAATCAATCCATTCGAATTCGACAGTAGTATCTGTACTTTTAGCTCAAGTACGATTTAAGTAGTTCCACCTTTTAGTTATGCAAAGTACATGCCATCATAAATTATGATGTGAAATCAATATCCTACATAATAAAGAAGTACATTCTCAATAACCCCGAAATGCCTAAATCCTGAACGCAGTGCAGTTGATCTCCCATTACTGGCACAACGCCACACTCAGGAGATCCCTCCATTACATTCGGGATGACGTTTCCAACTCCGGCAATTTCGTCATCCTGAACGCAGTGAAGGATCTCCCAATTCAGGCACAGCACCACGTTCAGGAGATTCCTCGTTTCAATCGGGATGACGGTTAAGTTTCGTCATCCTGAACGCAGTGAAGGATCTCCCAATTCAGGCACAGCACCACGTTCAGTAGATCCCTCGTTTCAATCGGGATGACATTTTCGATATTTATTAATAAGTTAGGTAATGAACATCTAATTTGGCATAACAAAATCTACTCTGTCAATGAATTGACGTAAATATAAAACAGATCAGGATATTCGCTGAATATAAAGAGTCAGTGAATTGTAAGATCATTACTCAAATCAAGTGCACTAAAACTGAATTCCAAAACAGATTTCTTTACCATCAACAACATTAAAAAAGAATTACATTAAATTAACCTGAGTTCCTAATCCCTTTGCCAATGCGTTAACATAAACGGCATGCGCGATACTGACATCCTGTATAGCGAGTCCTACAGATTTAAATACCGTAGTACGAGAATTCATTTGATGTTCTTTACCGCTCACTACAGCCCCCAGCTCCACTATATCGCTGAGTTGAATACAGTCTTCCTGTAATGCAAAAACCACCTCGCCAGCCTCTTTAAGCGCTGCGTCCATTTGATCGACAATGACGATGGAGTTAGCCAGCACATCATTGGCTATTTCACGCATCTCAGGTGTATGAGAACCAACGGCATTAATATGAACTTGTTTCTTTAAATGAGACCAATAGAGTAATGGCTCAGTACTTGACGTAGCAGTGCAGATTATATCAGCCTCACTCACCGCATCCTGAAGTTGTTCATAGCACGTCACTTCAAAGCGTGATTTTATTTTTTGGGCAAAACTTAAGGCATTTTCAAAATTACGTGACCATATAGAGACCCTTTTAATGGTTCGCACACAAGAAACCGCTTCCAATTGAGTCATTGCCTGCACACCACTGCCAATAATGGCAACATGTCTGGCATCAGGTCGAGCCAAATATTGTGTCGCCAGCCCACAAACAGCTCCCGTTCTTAATGCAGTCAAATATCCTGCTTCCATAATAGCTTGCGGTTCTCCTGTCTGTTCATTCATAACCAGTAATGCGCCTGTGATCACCGGTTTATCTCGCTCTCTATTTTTAGGAAATACCGAGACCACTTTTAATCCCAAGGCATTTTGCTGGCTTAAATATGCGGGCATAGTTAACATTAAGGCATGCTCTTTATCCACGGAAATGCCAGTTCTTAAAGGAGTTAACGCTTTATTCTCATGATATTCTTTAAAAGCAGACTCCATTATCTTTATTGCCTGTTCCATATTAATGGATTGTTGAATCTCATTTTGCGCCAAAACCATCAAGCTCATCAGTTCACTCCTAATAATTGATGTTTAAAAATCACAAACAGTTTCTTCATTCTGAACCAATTAAGACATAGTGAGTTCAGTTGAGGATTCCAGTTCAGGTGATACAAGATCAGCAGAACTGGAAGATTTAACCTGATGATTTGTATTCACGCTATTTAAAAAGGAGTCCTCATTAAGAGAATCGGCCATGGGTGATAAATTAAAAGGTCTTGATGCTTTAACGTTTTGTTTCACTGGCTCAGATGTTAAGCTGGGTTCATTTTGCTTGTCAAAAATGAACGAGCCAAGAGCGGAAACAGCCTGTTCAGCAAGACTCTCGCTCATCTTTTTTATTGAATTGATACCACTAATCTGTTCTATTGAATGGTCAATACGCTCAACACTTTGCTGCAATTTGCCCATAAGAACCATCAGAGGATCTTCGTTATTTTTATCATTGGAAGTATCTTCACCATCAAGATCCAGTGATTTTCTTTTTCTGGGCTCATTCTGTTCGGAGGGCATAATTTTCTTTTTGTTTGAATTTGTTTTATTAAAAACGGGTTTATCTGTTGACATTGAGAGCACCTCTTTTTGTTTTACTTCAATAATTTAATTGGTTTAATAATTTCAAAAATCACAAAAGGTTTTTTTACCGAATATTAAGGTTTTTCGTAAGCCTTGTTCTTGATAAAAAAGAATAATATTCATGCAATACTACCAAAGAACATAGGAAATGATAGGATATTTCAGGATAATTTACTGATATTTTGCAAAGAAGCTTTTTGCGTCAACCCATTATATCTATTCATTGTTTGCGTCCTGACATTTCTGTTGTGCCAATTTTCCACAATTGTCTTCGCAATCAATATCATCAGAAGTTAAGCACGCATTATCAATGCAATTTTGGGTGGCCTCATCAACACAGCTCAATTGATCCAGATCCTGGGTTCCTTCCACTTCAGATGGAATATCTGCAGCACTCACCATTACAGAAAAAAGTACAAGAAATACTGCAATCAACCAAGAGCTTAAATCATTCATAATTTATCCTTAACCGTAGGTTTCTAAATAAATTATAGCCAAAAAATTATCCATTGATCGGGTTTCATTAATAAATAAATCATGAGAAACTCTGGAATCAAAATGATTATCTGATGAACTCTCAATGCGCAGCAAAAAAACGATATTGACTAACTTTAGCCGGGCAAAATACAGCGAGTCACTCTGTTTACGGCCAGATAATGAAAAACAACTAGCAGAATACTGTTCAAATGATCACGAATTACCCTTGCTTGTAAGAGGTGCCGGATTAAGTTATAGCGACAGTTGCCTCAACCAGGACGGTCTTATAATTGACAGCTCAAGACTAAACCATCTGATAAGTTTTGACATCAACACAGGTAGTGCCGTGTGCCAAGGCGCGGTCTCTATAAAAGATTTATTTCTGCTCCATCCAGAGTACATTCCCTACGTACTACCTGGCACAGTACACGGCACACTTGCAGGAGGTATTGCCCATGATGTTCATGGCAAAAATAACCCTCACGAAGGCAGCTTCGGACACCACATACTCTGGTTTGATTTAATTTTAAAAAATAAAAAGTATCACTGCAGCCGTGAAGAACATAAGGATTTATTTATTGCGACCATTGGTGGCGCAGGTTTAACAGGCGTTATCACCCGTATTGGGATCAAACTTAAAAAAGCAACTCGTTGTGTTCAGGTAGAACATAAACAATTAGACTCGATAAAATCACTCACTGAAACCATGTCGACTTACGGTCTTAAATATCAGTATCAAGTAGCATGGTTGGATCTATTAAACTCAGAACCACGTTCACTCCTCTCCGTGGCAAATCATTGTGAGTCCATTCCTTACAAAGAAGAGAAATCACACAGCGTCAGTAAATTCCCCTTTGGTTTAATAAAACAATGGAATATGAAATTATTCAATAAATTATATTTCAATAGTAAAAAACCTGTCGAACAATTATCACTACTGGAATTTAATAATCCCCTGGATAAAATTAAGCACTGGAATAGACTTTATGGACCCAAAGGACTCATTCAGTTTCAGGCAGTATTCAATCAGGATAATGCACATCATACTATTGAACAGTTAATTCAGATTATTAGAAGCCATCAGGCTATTCCTACGCTTGCTGTACTGAAATTATTCATTCAATCAGGTGAGGGGTTGCTATCATTCTGTAAACCTGGTTTTACACTCGCCATTGATTTTATTAATAATCCCCAAGCTCAAAAAGCCATCATGGCAATGAATCAACTCATTACTGAACTGAATGGCCGTATTTACTTAGCCAAGGATTTATTACTTACACCAGAACAATTTCGTAGCCAGTATGAACATCATGTTCATATGTCAGAAATTCTCAAACACTATCAATCTCCTATGCGTTCGGATCTTGCTAATAGACTAAGGATAACAGAATGACTGTACGAACCTGGGTTATTATAGGTGCAACATCAATTATCGCCGAAGAATTCGCTCATTGTGCCGCCAAGGAAGGGAACGCTCTGCGCTTGGTTGGACGTGATCACGATCAACTGAATCTTATCGCCAGAGATATAGAGCTCAGATATCAAATCCCTTGTGAAATTGCATTAATGGATATGACACAACCGGCCAGCACATTATTGACTGTTTTAAAACAGGATAAGCACGAATTGGATTTATTTATAGCGCACAGTGATTTTACTGGAAATAATCACCTCACAGCTCAATCCATTACACAATTGGTACAGGTCAATATTCTGGCAACAACCTTGCTCATTCAAGCGTATTTAGATATGAGTCAAACTCAGCATCACCTACTCTTTTTAAGTTCTGTGGCAGCCTGTAGAGGCCGAGCAAAAAACAGTTTATATGGTGGCAGCAAAGCTGCAATTGAAGTATATCTTGAAGGTTTACAACAATCAGCAACAAAAAACCAGCATATTACTATTGCTCGATTGGGCTTTATTGATACGAGACAAACCTTCGGACTACCGGGTATTTTCCATGCGGCTCAACCCAAGGACTGTGCCAGGGAATGCTGGAGCGCGCTAAACAAAAATAAGCGATTGATTTATTTCCCCAAATTCTGGCATGTAATCATGGCTGTCATTACCCGTATTCCATTTTTTATTTATAAACGAATGAGCTCTGTTTAAGACTGGATTTTTATTCTCTTTTTAGCTTTATGAGCCATTTTAAATCAGGCTCTATCAATTTATGGGTTATACGAGTAACCCATTTCATCGAACAAGCAATGGTGGTCAGCAATGCAAGAGCAATTACAAACCACACATAATACCAACTCTCCTGCTGATATAAACCTGAATCAATTAGACCCAGTAAAATAAACACGTGTAACAAATAGGGATAAATACTTCGCCGCCCCCAATCTGACCAAAAAGTGCGCCGCGATGGCATCAAGATAAGAAAACCCAAACTAAAAAATACCGAAATCATCATCCAAAAACAACGTAAAAAAAGCGCTTTGCTCCAGGTGGAATGATAAATAGAATAATAAGGGTAAATAGGTTCAAACTGTTTAACATTATTAGGTGATATCTGGAATACCAGGTACACAATACAACATAGAACTAAAAAAGCGCTTCCTTTGTAAATTATATTCCAGTCTCGCTCTCTATATTGATTTATCTTAAATCCCAAAATAAAGAATGGGAAATATAAAAAAGTGGTTCCCAAAGCAAATACATCGCCCATTTTACCACAAAAGCCAATAAGCAAAGCCACAACAATTGCCGTAGATAGAGGGAATTTTATTTGCAGGAAATAAGGAAGCACTGTTCTCCAAATTGCCAGAGACAATAAATACCAGAGTATATAAAATGGTTCTATTATCAATAACTTGGTATTGTAATCACGAGCTACATAGGAATAAATTAATTCAAAGATAATATAGGGCGCAATTAAATTACTGAGAATTTTAGCCATGGAACTATCCGTTAGTTTACCTTGACTGAATAATCCCGAAATAACAGTAAAACAAGGCATAGCCAATAACTGCAGACAAACATACACATTAGAGGTAAAAACAAATCTCTGCGTCAATATTCCACTTCGATGAGGTGAAATAAAATGCAGTAATACCACACAGAATATCAGAACAAATTTCGCATTATCAAATTTATAATTTCTTATTGTTAATTCCTGCATTAAAGCTCCAACTGACTGGTGTATTTGTAATTTTTAGCTATCAGAGTGTGTTTGCTTCATCCATAAGAATATTGGATACCGCGGACCAGCCGCGGTACGTAGGCGTTTGCGTACATCTGTACCAATACATTCTCAGCGGATGCTGACCTCAAAGGTTCGCTCGGATTGTTCAACTGCTTTTAAGGTCTCATCCAATTGATTTACCGTACTGGTATTTAGCTTGATCGGCGTGAAACTTTGCGTAAATAAAGCAGCCAAAACATAACCTACTCCAAGTGTACCAAGGGCTAATAATATATTAGCCATTACCTCTTTACACCCCCTGTGTTCACTTAAAACTCCTTTACGTTGTTCACGAATTTCTTTGGTTGCTTGATCTTTGAATCCCTTAAGATCGATCATTCCATCTTTATACGATTGAGAATAACTCGTTAGCTTATGGACTAATTGACACGCAGCTCCATATGGTTTTTTCCCATCATCATCAAGATCCAGAGGATATCGTTTATGAAACTCATCTCGCTTGTTCATTAACTGATTTACTAATTTATCAAACTGAGACAGTTGCAATTCCCTCGCCTTCATTTGTTTGAAATGAAGGTCCTGCTCATTAACTGAAGCGTCCACCGAGTGCTCTTGGTCTCTATGCTCTGTACTATCCAATGGATCCGGTGAAACATGTTCAGGGATTAAGACAGGATCTAAATTAAACGACACCGAAGAGGTTCTTTTAATTTTTTGCCTGGTAAATATTTTGGTTACAATGTGCTTCACGACTGAGTCATTGGCTTCTGATGCCTTTTTATCTGATTGCGTATGATCTTTGTTGGATAACTCCAATTGATGATCCCTGTTTAATTCGCTCATACCCGAATGATTAACACGTTCTGGGATGCTGTTCTCATCAGTTTTCTGAGTACTTTTTTCATCTGATAGAGAAAATTCCTGTTTTTTTCTTCGTAGATGATCGGCTATCCCTATCTCTAATTTGATAATTTTATCTTGTGCGGTTGGATTCTTTGTAATATGTCTTAAAACCGCATTGGTATCGGTATTAATTTGGGAACGGTGCTGAATCAGGGTATTTAAATTATCAGAACTGTTACAGTGTTTCAGTTCATGTTTCATAGCCTCGAGTGCATTACACATAGAATTAAAAATTAATTCATCAATACGGTAGGTAAGTCTGTTCAGCTTTTTATCAGCCTTTTGATCTGCTTGAGTATGACGAGTTATGGACTCTGATTTTAAATTAACTTCATCATAGCGAATAATAATGGATTTCAATATATCAAGACTGTGTGAATGTTTCAGTTCGTCCTTGATGCCTTCCAAT
This sequence comes from Legionella quateirensis, assembly GCF_001467955.1. Lineage (GTDB taxonomy): Bacteria > Pseudomonadota > Gammaproteobacteria > Legionellales > Legionellaceae > Legionella > Legionella quateirensis. The sequence goes on from NZ_LNYR01000012.1 coordinate 617,537, forward strand.
TTTTTACACACTACCTCAAATGCATTTTTATCAACATCGTGTACCTTTGGCATAATACAACTCCCTTTATATTAATACATTGGTATAAATAAATAACATCCTGGTTACATCACTCTCAACAATAATCCGATACAATATAGAGAGCTATATCCAAGCACATCAAATCAAACAGTCCAAGTCAAGAGAAAAAAATTTATACTCTGTAGATTCTAATTTGAGAAATAAAATGACCCGGTTCAAATACCAGAGTCTGTTGACAATTTATTTTGTTCATTCTACTTAAATGCCCACGTACCGCGACTTGTCCCTGACTCTTGTGCACAAATATGACTTTTCCCCAAGATTCTTAATTTGTGACTAAGATTCAGGGCTTGTCCGCGGTATCCAGAGATCTGCTGGTTTGCACGGACAAGCCGTGCCACGAAAAGGTTATAGAGCAATTGTCAACAAACCCTGGATGCATATTTTTTTTCGAAACATCTCATTAGATCAGAGAATTCCATCATCACGAAGGCAAGGAGACTCTCTAAATACAAGCACTCTGGATAACCCTCATGGCATTGAGGATTAACCTTTGCCGAGAGTCTCCAGAAGTTATCATTTTTCGAAGGAATATTCAGCGCGTCAAGGATACAGTCATTAAAATGCAGTTATTTTAATATTCTGATCATCGGTAATATTGTTTTGATTATTCCAAAAAACTGCAGAATATAGATGATCAAAACGATTAAAACCAAAAGATTCAAAAGACTCTTTATAGCACCTGGCATTGGAATAAATGCATTAATTATCCAAAGACCTACACCAAACACAATAATTAATGCTATTAAATTCATTAGGTCGTTCATAAATATCCTTATTATTTAAATAACTAACAAAATTATAGCACAAAAAGAATCAACTGATTAATTATTATACAAGTGCGGATTGAGAGGGATATAAAATATCCGATTCCGATCATTTATTCTATTTTCTTTCTTTCATTAAATCCCTGATTTCAGTCAATAACACCTCAACCGGGGTCAATTTTGGTTCTTGCTCTTCTTCTTTTTTCCGTAATAAGTTAATAAATTTAACCGCCAGAAAAATAGAGAATGCGATGAGGGTAAAATCTATGATGGTTTGTAAAAATGCGCCCCATTTAATCACAGCATGGCCAACCGTCAGGGACTCACCAGCAATATTAACGCCTCCAATGATCAAACCAATTAAAGGCATGACAATTCCATCAACAAGGGATGATATTATTTTACCGAAGGCAGCACCAATAACCACTGCAACGGCCAAATCAACCACATTGCCACGCATGGCAAATTCTTTAAATTCCTTTAGAAAACTCATGTTACTCTCCTCCCAGAATACATCTGATCTTAAATAATCCTTATTCCAAATACAGGAACCATACCACAATCAGGAGATCCCTCATTGCATTCGGGATGACGCATCCCGGTTTCGTCATCCTGAACGCAGTGAAGGATCTCCAAATACTCACTCAGTACCACGTTCAGGAGATCTCTCATTGCATTCGGGATGACGCTTCCCGGTTTCGTCATCCTGAACGAAGTGAAGGATCTCCAAATACTGACTCAGTACCACAATCAGGAGATCCCTCATTGCATTCGGGATGACGGCTCCCGGTTTCGTCATCCTAAACGAAGTGAAGGATCTCCAAATACTGACTCAGTACCACAATCAGGACATCTCTCATTGCATTCGGGATGACGGCTCCCGGTTTCGTCATCCTGAACGAAGTGAAGGATCTCCAAATGCTGGCTCAGTACCAGGTTCAGGAGATCTCTCCTTGCATTCGGGATGACGCTTCCCAGTTTCGTCATCCTGAACGCTGTGAAGGATCTCCAAATACTGGCTTAGTACCAGGTTCAGGAGATCTCTCCTTGCATTCGGGATGACGCTTCAAACTATAAAGTTTATGAGCCAGCAACCATTGCTCTGATTTCCTTTATTTTCGCATCCAGATCATCGGGAACAATTCCCCCGCCTTGAGCCATATCATCACGACCGCCTCCTTTGCCACAAAGATGTCTAACTAACATAGCGGCAGATGGCGCTTTTCCTATAATATTTTTGCTTACACCGGCGATTACGTTCATTTTGCTTTGATCTACAGCAAATAATACAATTATTGCAGACTCCAATGAGGATTTAAGTTGATCCAGCGTGGTGCGCATGGTTTGGCTGTCCATACCATCCAATCGTTTGATCAGTACATTAATTCCATTAATCTGCTCCACTTCAGCAAGTAAATCAGCACCTGATTTTTGTGCTTTTTCACTGAGCAGTTTTGCGATTTCCTTTTCCTGCTTTTTACTGTCTTGAATTAAGTGTGACAATTTCTCAGATAAACTGCTTGATGTGGTTTTTAATTGTGACGCCAGATCATTTAAAAGTGCCTGTTGTTCATTGACCCATGCCAAAGCATAACGGCCTGTAACCAGCTCAATGCGTCTGACACCGCTTGCGATTCCATATTCAGCAATAATCTTGAATAGTCCTATGTCGCCTGTTCGGCGCGCGTGTGTTCCACCGCATAATTCTTTGGAAAACTCACCCATAGATAAAACGCGCACTGCTTCGGCATATTTTTCTCCGAACAGCGCAACAGCACCACTTCGTTTGGCGGCTTCTATATCCATCACCTGAGTCACTACTTCATTATTCGCGCGAATTTGATCATTAACCAATAATTCAATCTGTTGAATGTGTAAGGGGGTTAATGGTTCAAAATGTGAGAAGTCAAAACGAGCTCTTTCGGCATCAACTAATGATCCCTTCTGCTGTACATGTTGACCAACAACCGCTTTTAAAGCTGCATGCAATAAATGGGTTGCTGTATGATTCAGACGTATTGCGTCTCGTCGTTGAACATCAATTCGAGCATCAGCTGATTGATTCAAGGCTAAACTACCGTCAACCACCTCACCATAGTGAACTAAAGCCTGCCCCACTTTTTGCGTATCATCCACCCGAAAATTAAATTCTTTGCCGGTTAGATACCCTTTATCACCTACCTGACCACCGCTTTCAGCATAAAAAGGTGTTCTATCAAGAACAACAGCCCCTTTTGCTCCTTTGCTCAAGCTGCTCACTTCAGTTCCATCCTGAAGCAACGCAATAATGGTTCCCTTCATGGTTTCCTGCTCGTACCCATGAAATTCTGACTGATGATCCAGTTGAGTACTGGCATGATAATCTACAGTAAATTGACTCGCTGCCTGTGATTGTTCTCGTTGTTGTTGCATCAAGTGATTGAAGCCATCCATATCAACTTCCAAACCATGCTCACGTGCAATATCCGCGGTAAGATCTATAGGGAAGCCATAGGTATCGTATAATTTGAATGCTACTTGACCTGATAACTGCTTGCCCTTAATTGTTTGCATTTGCTCCTGCAATAACCTTAAACCTTGTTCCAGAGTTCGTGCAAACTGATTTTCTTCCTGAAGCAATATTTTTTCTATGTGTACTTTAGATGTAATTAATTCTGGATAAGCATCACCCATCACATCAATTAATGGCTGTACCAATTGAGAGAAAAAGGGAGAAGGCAAACCCAGTTTATTACCGTGTCTAACGGCTCTGCGGATGATCCGTCTTAACACATAACCGCGTCCTTCATTGCCGGGAACCACGCCATCTACAATTAAAAAAGAACAGGATCTTATATGATCTGCAATTACTTTTAATGAAGTATGATCGATATCAATATCACTACCCAATTTGGCAATAGCATGAATCAGGTATTGAAAACTATCAATTTCATAATTACTGTGAACACCCTGCACTACGGCAGCCAGCCGTTCCAATCCCATACCAGTGTCTACAGAGGGTTTAGGTAATGGATGGAGGATCCCGTCTTTATCCCGGTTAAACTGCATGAATACCAGATTCCATATCTCTATATATCTGTCGCCATCTTCCTCGGGACTACCCGGTGGTCCACCAGCAATTTCAGGACCATGATCATAGAATATTTCGGTACATGGGCCACAGGGTCCGGTATCCCCCATAGACCAAAAATTATCTTTTTCTCCACAACGAGAAAAACGATCGGCTGAAACACCCATTTCCTTTAACCAAATATCTTCCGCTTCCTGATCTTCTTTATAGACAGTAATCCATAAGCGTTCTGTTGGTAACCGCAATACTTGAGTTAAAAAATCCCAAGCAAACTTAATGGCTTCCCTTTTAAAGTAATCGCCGAAACTGAAGTTTCCTAACATTTCAAAAAAAGTATGATGCCGGGCGGTATAACCTACATTCTCCAAATCATTATGCTTGCCGCCAGCCCGCACGCAACGCTGAGCGCTCACCGCTCGATGATAAGGTCGGGTTTCAAGCCCTAAAAATAAATCTTTAAATTGCACCATTCCCGCATTCGTAAATAACAAAGTAGGATCATTAGCGGGTATTAATGAGCTTGACTCAACTAATTGATGACCATGTTGTGCAAAATAATCAAAGAATGCCTTTCTAATTTCAGAACTTTTCATTTTCTACGACTTACCATTTAAGTTAATTGAATTATATCTATTGATTCACTTTCATCAGACACATGCAGACACCCTCTTCTGTCGAAAAAGAATGCATCAAAAATCACTTCAACTCTTTCACCACCGCGTCAATAATATCCATACTAAACCCACGATAAAGCAAAAAGCGCTGTTGTTTCTGTAGTTCAGTAAAATTCAAATCCGTGCGTCCCTTACATTTTTTCTCCCAGACATCCAAAGCATAAGCGACCCAATTATCACGCTCTTTAGCGAGTTCAGTGAGAATAAGTTCCTGATCCACTCCCTTGCTCTTTAATTCCTGAATGATTTTTAATGGACCATATCCTTGACGAATTCGTGCCCGACTAAATTGTTCGACAAAACGATGATCATTTTGCAAATCAAGACGCTGGCAGGCATCCAGGGCATCTTTAATTTCAGTCGAATCAAAACCTTTGCGTTCTAACTTTTTGGAGAGTTCCATAGCGCCATGTTCACGCCTGCTTAACAGGCGTATGGCGCTATCAAATGCTTTAGTCATCAATACTCTCAAAACTGTCTTCAGTCACTGGCGCTAACATAGGCAGCTTTTTCTCTAACAATTCAGTACGAATTTGTTGTTCCAGAACGGCAGCTATCTGAGGGTTTTCCTTCAAATACATGCGGACATTCTCCTTACCCTGACCAATTTTTTCTTGTTTATAGCTGTACCAGGCTCCAGATTTTTCAATCAGATTCAATTGAACACCCAGATTAATAATTTCACTTTCACGTGAAATACCTTCATTGTATAGAATATCAAATTCAGTCATTTTAAAAGGTGGCGCAACTTTGTTTTTAACTACTTTAACCCGTGTTTCACTACCTAATATTTCTTCGCCCTTTTTAATTGAACCTATTCTTCGTATATCCAGACGAACTGAAGCATAGAACTTTAATGCATTACCGCCTGTTGTTGTTTCAGGACTGCCGAACATAACGCCAATTTTCATACGAATCTGGTTAATAAAAATGACCAGTGTGTTGGAACGCTTAATGTTGGCTGTAAGTTTACGTAAAGCCTGTGACATCAATCGTGCCTGTAAACCAACATGAGTATCCCCCATTTCACCTTCAATTTCAGCTTTCGGTGTCAAGGCGGCAACCGAGTCAATAATGACCACATCAACCGCAGCAGAACGAACCAGCATATCGGTAATTTCTAAAGCCTGCTCTCCTGTATCTGGTTGAGAGACGATTAAATCATCAACATTAACCCCCAATTTTTGAGCATAACCAGGATCTAATGCATGTTCAGCATCAATAAACGCAGCAGTACCGCCCATTTTCTGACACTCGGCAATCACCTGCAGAGTTAATGTTGTTTTACCTGATGATTCCGGACCGTAAATTTCAACGATACGTCCTTTAGGCAAACCACCTATTCCCAACGCAATATCTAACCCCAATGAACCTGTAGAAATGGCTTCAATATCTCGAGATACTGTACTATCGCCCATACGCATTACAGAACCTTTGCCAAATTGCCGTTCAATTTGCAACAAGGCTGCTGATAATGCTTTTTGTTTATTCTCTTCCATAATTAATTCCAAGTAGTAGTGTGCAAGGACAAAATTATCACACAGATATGTGCGGCCGGCAAACTGATTCATCATGTCCGCACTGCTATTTCCAACAGAGTGATTATCAAGAAAAGAAATTAACCTGAATTCGTTAATTGAATCATAGTGAAAGGCAGGAATAGACCATTTGTTACTGTTTAAGATTTAAGGTTTAATCAGAGAAAGAACACCTTGCAAAGCCTGTCGACAAGCAGCCTCACGAATATCATGCCGAGTTCCAGCAAACTGCATCTTCAGGGTTAATGGAGACGAATTACGTGTAACCCAGCCAAAGCATACAGTTCCAACAGGTTTTTCAATACTACCCCCATCCGGTCCAGCAATGCCCGTGACCGATACAGCAACATGACCGGCACTATGTCGCAGTGCGCCAACAGCCATAGCTGAAGCGACTTCCTCACTGACAGCGCCAAACTGAGCCAATAGTTCACCAGGAACCGCTAACATTTCCTTTTTAGCCAAATTACTGTAGGTAACAAAGCCTCGTTCAAACCATACTGAACTGCCCGGGATTTCCGTCAGATAACCAGCAATTAAACCTCCCGTACAGGATTCAGCGGTAACCAGCTGTTGTTCTGATGCCCGTAAATGAGAGGCTATTTCTTTAATTAATACATTAAGGTGATTCACGTGTAGATCCTGATAAAGAAAAAACCCCATAACATATGTTTATGGGGCTTCTTAAGGCATCAACAAGAGTTAAAAACTCTTAGTGACTTTGACCATCAGTAGATGGTTGAGCAGTACCAGTATCGGTTTTTCCTGCATCATCACCTTTAGTCTGTGTTTGGTCAACAGTAGTATCTGTTTTACCATCGGTTGGTTTAGAAGCACCATTATCACCGCAAGCGGTTAACAGTACTGCTAAAAATCCAGTTGCAGCTATCATAGCTAAACGATTCATAACCATTCTCCCTATTAAATTTAGATTTTATATAAAATCACCTTAATTCTAGCAAATATTCACATTAAGTGAAGGACTTATCATCAATCTATAAAAAATAAAATTTTAATCCGGACACATAATGTACCTTTTAGAAACAAAAAATCTCTTTACTGACTTACAACCACAGTTTTGTTAAAATCGCGACATTCTTATTTTGACACGATTTCATGACCACATCACACACGCCAATGATGCAGCAGTATTTACGCATCAAATCAGACTATCCGGACATGCTGCTGTTTTACCGCATGGGTGATTTTTATGAATTATTTTTTGATGATGCCAAACGTGCTGCACAATTATTGGATTTAACTCTGACTCACCGAGGGCAGTCGGCAGACAAGCCCATTCCGATGGCAGGACTTCCCTATCATGCAGTCGAAAACTATCTGGCCAGACTGTTAAAAAAAGGCGAATCAGTAGCCATTTGCGAACAGATAGGCGACCCAGCAACCAGTAAAGGACCTGTTGAAAGACAAGTAACACGAATCATTACACCCGGCACGGTAACCGATGAAGCGCTTCTGGATGCCAAAAAAGATAATTTACTGTTAGCCTTGCATCAGCACAGACATAAAACAGGCATGGCATGGGTAGACTTAAGCAGTGGCCGTTTTCATTTGCTTGAATTAGATGAAGAAAACCACCTTATAGCGGAACTAAATCGTTTACAACCTGCAGAAATTCTCATACAGGAATCATCAAAACTATACGATTACTGCAGCGAATTTACTGTCAAAAGCCGACCAGGTTGGGAGTTTAGTCCTGACAGCGCGCTCAAACAGGTACGAGAACAATTTTCAGTAGCGGATCTGTCCGCGTTTGGCGAACAGGAACATCCTACAGCTTTAATAGCTGCTGGGGCTTTACTCGCTTATTTACAAACCACTCAAAAACAGGCTTTACCCCATCTTACTTCAATGATCCTGGAACATTCCCAGGACTATCTGCAACTTGACGCAGCCACTCAAAAACATTTGGAGCTCATTGAAAATGTTCATGGCGGCAGCAATCATACCTTGTTATCCATTCTGGATAATACTGCATGCACCATGGGAAGCCGATTATTAAAAAGATGGTTAGGAAGACCATTGAAACAGCACAGCCTGATTCAAGCTCGTCAACAGAGTATTAAAGAAATTATAAACGAGCAACAGGATGCAGCACTTCATCATATTCTTAAACACTGTTGTGATGTAGAACGCATTGTATCTCGTATCGCGTTAAAATCTGCGCGTCCTCGTGATTTAGTTGCCTTACGCAACACGTTGTTATTGCTTCCTGATCTAAAGGAAGCTCTGAAAAACAATCAATCTCCATTAATCAATCAATTAAAGGAACAGATCAGCCCTATACCCATACTTCAGGAATTATTGGTCGCAGCAATAATAGATAATCCCCCTGTGTTAATCCGGGATGGAGGCGTAATTGCTCCTGGATTTGATGAAGAACTTGATGAATTAAACACTTTAAGTACCCATGCAAACGAAAAACTGGTCCATCTGGAACAAGCGGAAAAACAACGTACAGGTCTTTCTACTCTGAAATTCGGATTCAATAATGTACAGGGTTACTATATTGAACTATCAAAAACACAAGCAGAAAAAGCCCCGCCAGAGTACCTGAGAAAACAAACTTTAAAAAATGCAGAGCGGTATATTACTCCCGAACTCAAGGTGTTTGAAGAAAAGGTACTTTCAGCTCAGGTTAAGGCCTTAGCCCGGGAAAAATGGCTGTATGACAATTTATTGGTAGAAATACAGCATTATATTAACGAATTAACCGGACTTGCTCAGGCTCTTGCTGAACTGGATGTTCTGGTCACTCTTGCGGAACGGGCGCAAAGTTTAAATTGGAATTGTCCGGAACTGGTAGAGGAATCAGGAATCACCATTCATGCAGGGCGTCATCCCGTTATAGAACAGCTCGTACAGGAACAGTTTATTTCTAATAGCCTCATGCTGAATCCCGAACACAATATGGTACTGATTACCGGTCCTAATATGGGCGGCAAATCAACCTACATGCGTCAGACTGCTCTGATAGTATTGTTAGCGCACACTGGAAGTTTTGTACCTGCTGATAAAGCGGTACTTGGGCCTATTGATCGCATTTTTACGCGTATCGGTTCAAGCGATGATCTGGCCTCCGGACGCTCAACCTTCATGGTGGAAATGACTGAAACAGCTCATATTTTACGACAGGCAACCCATGAAAGTCTGGTTCTTATTGATGAAATTGGGCGCGGAACCAGTACCTATGATGGTATGGCTCTGGCTTATGCAAGCTGTGCATACCTTGCAACAACACTGAAAGCATATACCTTATTTTCAACTCATTATTTCGAGTTGACGCGATTGCCGGAAGAATTACCCTGCATACGAAATGTTCATTTGAAAGCTTCTCTCGATACTGGACGAATTATATTTCTCTATCGTGTCGAAGAAGGTTCTACAGATCGCAGTTACGGTCTGGAAGTTGCCGCCCTTGCTGGCATCCCCGCTGAGGTACTCTCACTGGCAAATCACTATTTAAGCCATATTCAGGAACATAAACAACACTCGATCACTGAATCGCCAATCATCAATCCGGCACGCTCACCTGTTTTAGACAAACTGGCAAGCATTGATCCGGACAGATTAACAGCGAGAGAAGCGCTGGATCTGATTTATAAATTGAAAGAAATGGAGGCAGTGGATGCTACACATTAGTACAGCTGCCGCATGAAAAAATTAGTATATCTAATCCTTATCCTTATTTGTTTCCCCCTGTTGGCTGAGAGCACCAAAGCTCCTGCGTTGAAGATAAATGGTATTACGGGTAAAGTTCTTGCCAATGTGGAGCAGCGTTTAAAAGAGCTGCAAGAAGTCAAACCATTAACCGAACTCAGCTCGGATGAGTTACGAATACAGATTATTAAGGCCATACAACCTTATGGTTTTTTCAAAGCTGAAGTTTATCTCGCGTCTATAAACAATCAAAACATAACGATCACCATTAATACTGGACCTCAGGTTCATGTTGCCTCTATCCATATTGAACTTCTTGGCGAAGGTCGCCAAAACCCTTTGCTGCTCAAAATTATAAAAGAGTCACCTATAAAAGCTGGCGATCCTTTGTTTAGCGAACGCTATAATCAGGCAAAACAAAGTCTGATCAATACGGCAGAAAATCTGGGTTATCTGCATGGAGTCTTCCAAAAATCAGAGGTTTTGGTTGATGAACAGACTAATACGGCACGAATTACCCTTATATTTGATACTGGATCTTTATATTATTTCGGTCAGGTACAATTTGATCCAACATACATCAGTCCCGAATTACTTCATCGTTTTGTTCCATTTCATCCGGGGCAAGCCTATTCAACCGATGAAATCCTTAAATTAAACGATAACCTTTCAAACAGTGGATACTTCAATTCCGTTCTGGTGAAACCGCAGATTGGGGATAGTCAGACTGTACCCGTACAAGTACATTTACAACCTGTGTCAAAGTATTCGTATTCAATTGGGGCGGGTTATGGAACTGACACAGGCGTTCGAGGACGAGCAGCACTGCATGTGATTCCTGTCAATCGTAAAGGGCATAAGTTTAATGCACTGGCTCAAGGTTCCTTTACCCAGAATGCTCTGCAAGCTCAATATGTAGTTCCTGGAAAAAATCCAGTGGCTGATCAATACAGTCTTACCGGTAATTTTTCCAATCTCAATTACAATACCGGTTACAGTAATGCCGTTCTATTGTCACTTGGTCAACTGCATAATGGAGACAACTTCCAGAGGTCGTTATCTGTAAACAGTCTTTATGAGAGCTTTCATTATGCCTACCAACCAACAGCAAATCAGTTCCTTTTATACCCCAAAGCGACCTTCACGTTCACCAGAACGAAAAATCTATTATTCTCCCCATCTGGCTATAACATCAGTATTAATGCTCTGGGGGCCAATAAATTCACCTTCTCCAATCTTGATTTTGGGCAACTGTCGATAGATGCTAAAGTAGCGCTTATGATAGACTCGATGCGATTACGGCTTTATGGACATACAATTCAAGGAATCACTGCAACCAGTAATATTAATCAACTGCCTTTATCCTTGGCATTACTCCTGGGTGGTACTGACAATTTAAAAGCCTATAGTTTTAACTCTATAGGCCCCGGAAGAATCATAAGTTACGGCGGTTTTGAAATTCAAAAGGAAACTTATAAAAACTGGTATCTGCTTGGTTTTTATGATGCTGGAGATGTATATAATCCTGCCGCCAGAACTATGTTATACGATGTGGGTGTCGGTTTAATGTGGGTTTCTCCAATAGGCCCGATTAAAGTTGGATTAGCCCAATCAGTAAACAGTCAATTGCAAAGAGTGGGTACCAATCCTCGTTTAGTCATTAACATGGGGCCAGACTTATGATGAAGCTTCTAAAGAAGTTATTTTATTTCAGTCTTGTTCTGCTCATTTGTTTGATTGCTTTACTCTCATTTTTCCTGTCGACAACTCCAGGTTTATACACCTTGGTCCGATTAAGTACGGTATATCTTCCAGGTACTATTAAAGTACATCATATTCAGGGTCGTTTGTTGGATCAATTCTCAATTGATACACTGGATTATCAGCACAACACAACGCACATCGAAATAAACCAGTTACAGGTAAAATGGAGTCTGAACTCTTTGATGCATCCTCAATTGCAATTTAAGGAGCTCAACGCAAAATCCATAGAACTCAATGAGCAGATTGCCATACAGAAGTTTTCGTTCACAGGTTCAATAACTCGAAATAATTTAAAAGTAGACTCACTCCGATTTAAATATTTAAAGGATACAATTTCTGGTCGTATGCAGGTTGATTTCCAGCGGCCACATGCACTTACAGGATCAATCAGATTAAATCCAAAAAATCCAACTCAATCACTACTGAAAGGAACACTTAATTTTGGTGGTGATTTGAATCAATTAAGATGGACTGGAGATGTTCAAGGGCCTGCGGTAGTGTCTGTAAATGGGAGCTTGAACAATCTATCTGAGTTCGAGCAAATGATTAAATGGCGCGATGGCTCTTGGCCGTTATCGGAACAGAATCGGGTGTACAGTCCGGAAGGAAGATTAAAAATATCAGGGACGTTCCCCGAACTGAATATTGAAATTAAGACCAAAGTGAACCAAAATCACAAAGACAATTTGCAAATAAACGCAAGTATTCATGGTACTCTTCCCCAAAAATGGAACTTTAATGCAACAGTCACTAATACACAGCCTCCTGAATCTACAACGGAAGGTATTTATTCAAGTCTGAACATTAGAGGAGAACTTCAGGATCTTAATAAAGGCTTTGTAAACCTGACTTTAGCTCCAGGCCATTATCAAATGGCAAAAGACAGCAGTCTGCCCATCCTTCAATTTTCAGGAGGTACAGTAAAAGCATTACTGACTCCTAAAGCGCTATCGGGGAAAGGCTCTTTAAAAATAGATTCAAATACCCAAATGAATCTTAATTTTAATCTTCCTGATTTTAAACTGAGCAATGGGTTTTCGGGTATACAGCCCATCTCAGCTGAACTGACTTTGTTAGTTAATTCCTTTGATTTTGTAAAATCATTTAGTCCTGATATAAGTAATCCGCAGGGACACTTAACGGCCTCACTAATGGCCAAAGGAACTCTGAATAAACTGCTTTTTGAAAGCAAATTACGATTAGCTAAAGCCAGTGTATCCATTCCTAAACTAGGCCTGTATCTTAACGCTATCGATATCACTGCCCTGGCTAAAAAGAAAAAATGGGAAGCTAATGGAACAATAAGCGCTTCCAACAAAAAGCTATTGGTCAAAGGTCAAGGAAGCCTTGATACAACTCGAGTTAGTGAACTGACGCTAGAAGGAGCTGACTTTCCTATCGTAAACACCAAAGAATATCAAATAAACATCTCACCACAACTCAAACTGTCCATCACACCTTCGAACTTAACTATAGCCGGAACTGTTGTCATACCCTATGCGCAGATAAAACCGCAATCATTTTCCAATAGCCTGACTGTTTCGGAAGACGTGATCTTTAAAACCAAACAAGAAGAAAAGCCTCCTGCCCCATTAAATACCAATGTCGACATTAAAGTAGAAATGGGGGAAAAAGTCGAACTCACATTTAAAGGACTGCATGCTACATTAGCAGGGGCAGTGAATTTAAAACAACAGCCACAGGGACCGATGAATGCGATTGGTGAACTGAATGTAGTACAAGGCGAATATAAAGCTTATGGCCAGGATTTAGCAATCGAGCAGGGAGAACTCATTTTTACTGGTGGCCGTCTGGATAATCCAGGCATTAATCTTAGAGCCTCAAAAAAAATTGATACAACATCAACATCGCTCACCAGTTCAAATCAACTTTTTGATTTTAATAACAACAATCTGCAAAACGCGAACTTACGCGGTAATATCCGTGTAGGAGTTGAAGTAACCGGACGCTTGAGTACCCCTAAAATCCAACTATTTTCTACTCCTTCAATCCTGTCACAAGCGGATATACTGTCCATGCTGGTTTTGGGCCGTCCGGCCAGTCAAGCCAATAAAGCTGGTGGACAATTATTATTAGCTGCCATATCGTCAATGAATCTGGGAACTGGAACCAATGGAGCACAACTCCTGGATCAATTAAAACAAAATCTGGGCTTTGATCTTAATGTACAAACCAACAGCAATTTTAATCTGGTTACAAATCAGGTAAGCGATAACACTGCCCTGGTCGTTGGAAAATCACTATCCAAACGCATGTATTTAAGTTATAACGTTGGTCTATCACAAGCGGATCCTAATGTTTTAACGCTTAAATATTTGCTAAATAAATTTTTAAGTATTCAAGTAAGCAGCAGTGATGCGGGTAGTGGCATTGATATTTTATATACTTCGAATAAATAAATATTAGGACGTATTGACTATTCCGATTTCGACGTCACGGGACGTTGGTAAAAATTTGATGAATTGTCAACATATCCTAATCTAAATCACAGATCTTTGAGTAAGGATTTTTTCATGAATGATTATACTATTCCTTTGCGACTAACTCGTCTTCGAAGCAGTGCGATGTCACGTGCTCTGATTAAAGAAACTCGCCTGCATCCGCAGCAATTTATTGCCCCCCTGTTCATCAGTGAAGAATTAAATTCGCCTAAAGAAATAGCGGCCATGCCGGGTCAATTTCAACTTAATATTGATTCTTTGCCAAAAGAAATAGAACAGTTAAGTGCTTTAGGTATACCTGCAGTTTTGCTTTTTGGTATCCCCAAAATAAAAGATGCATGCGGAAGCGAATCTTTTAACAAGGACGGAATCATTCAAAAAGCGATAAAAAAAATTCGCTCAGTCAACTCTGAAATACTAATCATTACTGATCTCTGCTTTTGTGAATACACAGACCATGGGCATTGCGGGGTTTTAAAAGATAAGAAAATTGATAATGCCAACACATTACATTTATTAGGAAAACAGGCCGTAAGTCATGCCGAAGCAGGAGCTGATTGGGTTGCTCCAAGTGGTATGACTGATGGCATGGTCAGCGCCATTAGAATGGCATTAGATGCCGCTGGATATCAACACGTTCCTATTCTCAGCTACAGCGCCAAATATTGTTCCTGTCTTTACGGTCCGTTTAGAGAAGCAGCTCAGGGTGCGCCACAATTTGGTGACCGAAAAGCGTATCAAATGGATCCCGCCAATAGCGATGAAGCGCTTAGAGAAACAGCCCTGGATCTTGAAGAAGGGGCTGATATGATTATGGTCAAACCCGCTGGTTTTTATCTTGATGTAATCTATAAACTCAAACAACATTTCACCGAGGTACCACTTTGTGCGTATCAAGTCAGCGGTGAATACTCGATGATAAAAATAGCGGCTCAAAACAATCTTATAAATGAAGAACAAGCTATCGTTGAGAGCTTAACGGCAATAAAAAGAGCCGGAGCTAATTTCATAATCTCTTATTTTGCCAAGGATATTGCCAAAATATTAAAATAAGTTTTATATCTAAAATGAACCAGATGAATCAAAACAAGAACTATAAAATCAGATTGCAGAGGTTAAGTCTTGCCTCAAAGTATACAATCCCATATAGTTAAATGGATTGGTTTGTACCAATCACTTACAATCTTTAATGGAGATATTAATGAATTTAATGCTTAAAAGTATATCGGCAATAGCTTTAAGTCTAAGTGCCGCAACCGCTTTAGCAGTTCCAGTTTATTTAACAACACACAACAAAACAAATGTTGAATCTAATGCCTATGTTGCAGGCACAATTCCATCCCCTTACCCTACTCCAGCGAACTCCACTCGCCAAATATATTGGAATATGGTAAAAATGGCTTGCTATGGACATAGTTCAAATGGAAGATGTTCTGCGCTAATAAAAATGGCAACCAATACATCAAGCCCTATTGATATCGGTTATGTTTCTATGGAACTGGATACTGGTGATATCACTCCTAAAGTACTTTCAGCCAAAGGATTTACTCTGACCGTAAATGGTCCTGGTGAAGCAACTATCACTAAAGATTAATTATGCTTCGTATAACCAGTTTTTTGTTTTAATTACTAAATAACAAACAATCTGTAAAGCCCGCTCTGGCGGGCAACTACTCATCGAAATAATTCATTACTCAACACGAGCAACACACACACAAGAAAACGTCATCCCAAATGCAATGAGGGATCTGCTGATTGTGGCACTGTGCCTGCATTTGGAGATCCTTCACTACGTTCAGGATGACGGGATTCTCAAACAAGACGAAATTCTCAAAAGAAACGTCATCCCGAATACAATGAGGGATCTCCTGATTGTGGCACTGTGCCTGCATTTGGAGATCCTTCACTACGTTCAGGATGACGGGATTCGTGGGATTGGAAACGTCATCCCAAATGCAATGAGGGATCTGCTGATTGTGGCACTGTGCCTGCATTTGGAGATCCTTCACTACGTTCAGGATGACGGGATTCTCAAACAAGACGAAATTCTCAAAAGAAACGTCATCCCGAATGCAATGAGGGATCTCCTGAATGTGGCACTGTGCCTACATTTGGAGATCCTTCACTACGTTCAGGATGACGGGATTCTCAAACAAGACGAAATTCTCAAAAGAAACGTCATCCCGAA
>NZ_LNYR01000012.1:633867-634269 GCF_001467955.1 Legionella quateirensis
GGATTCGTGGGATTGGAAACGTCATCCCGAATGCAATGAGGGATCTCCTGATTGTGGCACTGTGCTTGCATTTGGAGATCCTTCACTACGTTCAGGATGACGGGGTTCTTGGGATTAGAAACGTCATCCCGAATGCAATGAGGGAGCTCCTGATTGTGGCACTGTGCCTGCATCTGGAGATCCTTCACTACGTTCAGGATGACGGGATTCTCAAACAAGACGAAATTCTCAAAAGAAACGTCATCCCGAATGCAATGAGGGATCTCCTGAATGTGGCACTGTGCCTGCATTTGGAGATCCTTCACTACGTTCAGGATGACGAGATTCTCAAACAAGACGAAATTCTCAAAAGAAACGTCATCCCGAATGCAATGAGGGATCTCCTGAATGTGGCACTGTGCC
>NZ_LNYR01000012.1:634410-717886 GCF_001467955.1 Legionella quateirensis
CAATGAGGGATCTCCTGATTGAGGCACTGTGCCTGCATTTGGAGATCCTTCACGTTTCTGTACTTGACGGAACTCCCAGTCATGCAGGCTTGTCGAAGCCATTGGATTTATTTAAAGAAAAAAAAAGCCATGCAAAGCATGGCTTTTCTAAACATGAATACATGTTATTTTGTTGGAACTGGAATTGCTGGATCAATTGTCCATACCAATTGCGCGCCAACAAGATTCGCACCAGCTTTTCCACCAGCATTAACATTATAGTAAGATGTTGTGCCGATAAAATCTGTACGATTAATTTTTGGATCACTACCAGTAAATAAATGAGTATAACCTATGTCTACCCCAATAGTTGGACGTGCTTGATAATGAGCACCAACAGAAAGAGCCCAACGATCAGTATCTGGTAAACGTATGTCTCTATCAACATCGTTAGTAGGCGTCGCATCATATCCACCACCAACACGCAACATTAAATTTGGATTAACATGGTAATTCGCACCTACTGTTGCACGCCAGGTATCTGAATAATTTTGTGCTGAAATACTGTTCAATTTTGTTTGTCTAACAGGATTAACAGCAGTATTTGGAACAGCAACATTATTTAGTTCGATTGTACGAAGAGTACTCCAGTTGGTATATACAACAGAAGCCAATAATGCAATCGTTTCATTAACATCCTGGTAACCACTTATAGTAACAATATCAGGTAAATCGATGATGTTACTGTTCAAGTCATTCGATCTGAACATGGAGTTAACATTTGCCGCAAAAGGATTGGCAAGTGTCAATCTAGGATCAGCAAGTTTTCCACCAAGGATACTGAAACCATGGAAATGATGTCTTATTTTGGACTGATAGTTCAAACCAAGACGTGTATGGTTGTCATTAAACATTGCCATCACACCCGCATGGAATCCAACACCAAATGATTGACCTTTGTTATAACTTTGAGAGTCAAGTATATATGGTGTAAGTCCTGGGACAGGTAAATTTTGATATGCTGTAGGTGTACCAAGCATGCGATTAAATTTAACTCGTGCGTATTGCAAATCAATACCACCACCTATTGAGAAATTCTCTGTCAATCGGCCACCAATTTCAGGTGAAATATTGGTAGTAATCAATTCTGTAAAAGTTGCTTCATAACGAACTGGGGATAAAGGATCCCAACTGGTAGCTAAGCCAAAAGGAGACACAAGACTTAAACCAAACGTTGCATTATCGCCCAAAGGACGAGCGTAATGGAAAGAAGGAACAAAGCCGTTCTCTGCACCGTTTAAATTATTAAATGTTTGAACGTAATCATCCAATCCATTTGTATGGAATGTTGAAGTACCATTCAATTTTGCGATTGGAAAGACTCCAACCCCACCAAATACTGCTTGTTGATTACGAATTAATACTAAACCAGCAGGGTTATACCATCCAATAGATGCGTCTGCGGCTTCGGCAGCAATACCGGCACCATAGTTACCTATCGCAGCTGCGCTGCTTTCAGTATACAGAGAAAATCCACCGGCATGGACGGTGCTTGTCGCCAGAACTCCAAGTATTGAAGCACTTACTAGCGTTCTTAGGGGTTTGTGCATGTTTTTCACTCCACACTCGTTAATTTGAAATGCTTCCAAAATTTAAATCAAATTCGATAATAAAGGAATTTACTCATAATTCAAACGTTTCAGTTAAAATTTTTATCTTTAAATTCAATAAGTAATAAAAATAAACCCACAGTGAGCGCAATATACTCATGATGATCAATTACTTCCAATCAAGTATCAGGCAAATTTATATAAATACTTGTGTAACTCCTTTACTCCATGCTAATGTGTTTTATTTTTGTGCGGAATACAATCATGCAACACATCGTCACTAAATTTGGTGGAACAAGTGTTTCATCACGAACCACTTGGAATAATATTGCAGCAATTACCAAAAAACACTTAAAGACTGGTGTACAACCGGTTATTGTCTGTTCCGCACTCACCCAGATATCAAACAAACTGGAAAAAGCAATTGAAGCCGCTTTACTGGACGGACATCACAGCCTACTTATCGATATTCAGAACAGTCACTTTAAACTTGCCGAAGAGTTGGAAGTGAGTCCTGATCTGATTGCCGATGAATTACATCAATTAGAACAATGGTTAACCGGAATTGCTTTACTCAAACAGGTTCCTGCCAAAACGCATGCTCAGATTTTAAGTCTTGGCGAACTGATGATGACGCGTCTCGGACATGTCTTTTTGCAAAATCAGGGAATTAATAACAAATGGTACGATGCAAGGGAACTTCTGATCAGCACCCCGGTTCATGGTGGCGAATCCGTAAATTATCTGTCCGCTCGCTGCGACAGTGAATACGACCCTGATTTGATAGAAAAATTCCTGAGTAGTGGAGCCGAGGCAATAATTACCCAAGGTTTTTTTGCTTCCAATTCTCAAGGTGAAACAGTGTTATTAGGTCGAGGGGGATCGGATACGTCTGCAGCACTTCTTGCTGGAAAATTGCATGCTTCATCCTGCGAAATATGGACAGATGTTCCTGGTATCTATACAGCTAATCCCCATCAATTACCCCATGCCCGATTGCTGAAACAGTTGAATTATGACGAGGCTCAGGAAATTGCCTCTATGGGAGCAAAGGTACTTCATCCCAATTGCATACCCCCAGTGCGACGAGCCAATATACCCATGGTTGTTAAATTCACTCAACTACCAGAACATTCTGGTACTTTAATAACAAAAGATATTGATGAATCAGCTCCGTTAATAAAATCGATTCAGGTTAAACACAGTATTCTGTTAATTTCTATTGATACACTTAACATGTGGCAACAGGTAGGATTCTTGGCGGACGTCTTTGCAACCTTTAAAAATCATGGTTTTTCAGTTGATTTATTGTCTTCTTCGGAATTTAACGTCACTTTATCTCTTGATACCAATGCTAAATTGTATGATAGGCCTGCTATTAATGCCCTACTGTCTGATTTAAATGAGTTTGGCCGAGCTAAATTGATTGAACCCTGCAGTGCAGTAAGTCTTGTAGGTCATCATATACGAACTGTGTTACCTCATCTGGGCCCAGCGCTGGAAGTGTTCGACGCAAAACAAGTCTATTTAATGTCATTGGCTTCGAATGATTTAAACCTGACTTTTGTGGTAGATGAATCGCAAGCAGATAAACTCTGCCAAAAATTGCATCATTTATTGATCGAAAGCAATCCACAGATATTCTATTACTCCAAAAGCTGGCATGAGGAATTTGGCAAACCCAATGTACGACCTACTCCATGGTGGGAATCGGAGCGCGACCGGTTGTTATCAGCAAGTTCGCTCTATTCCCCATGCTACGTTTATCATAGCCCTACCCAAGCTAATCGTGCGAAACTGTTACTGGAGTTGCAGTCAATCGATAAATTATTTTATGCCATTAAAGCGAATCCCTACCCCTCTATATTGAGAACGCTTGAACAAGAAGGGATCGGTTTTGAATGTGTTTCCATTCAAGAGCTTGAATTAGTACTTAATTTATTTCCCGATATAAACAAAGAGAGAATATTATTTACACCCAATTTTGCTCCCAAGGTTGAATATGAGTTTGCTCTTTCAGTTGGTTGCTATGTCACTATTGACAGTTTATATCCTTTGGAAAATTGGCCCGAGTTATTTAAAAATCGGGAAGTAATCGTTCGAATCGATCCAGGTACTGGAGCAGGTCACCACAAACATGTCTCAACTGGAGGCAATGAATCAAAATTTGGTATAACCCAAAATGATGTGGGACAAATCATTTCCTTGACTAAAAAACATAATATAAAAGTCATAGGCCTTCACGCCCATTCCGGAAGTGGAATTCTCACTCCTGATTTGTGGCAACAAACCGCTTTGATGCTGGCATCACTGGCCGATCAATTTCCTCAGGTTCGATCCATCAATTTAGGTGGTGGTTTGGGTATTGTTGAAAAACCGGGACAACATCCCATTGATTTTGCGTCACTTGATGCCTCTTTACTTGCTGTTAAATCGCGCTATCCCCAGCTACAAATCTGGTTAGAGCCAGGACGTTTCTTTGTCGCAGAAAGCGGTGTCATTCTTGCAAAAGTAACCCAATGCAAAGAAAAAGGAAAAGTTAAATTTATTGGCATAGAAACAGGTATGAACTCATTGATAAGACCTTCTTTGTATGGCGCCTATCATGAAATCGTTAATTTAACCCGTCTCTATGAAGAAAAAGCCGGTTTTTCACATATCGTAGGCCCCATTTGCGAATCTGGTGATACTCTGGGTTATGACCGTCTATTACCAGTTACCAAAGAAGGTGATGTGTTATTGATTGCCAATACTGGTGCATACGGTCACTGTATGAGTTCTCATTATAATTTAAGGCCACCTGCTCAGGAAATTGTATTGGAATAGAAGCATGACGCTTATTGATAGCGACCAAAGGAGCAGGGCCACGGATCCTCGCTCCTCTTTTATAGTACAGGCTCCTGCTGGGTCTGGTAAAACAGAAATACTGACCCAGCGCTATCTGAGATTATTAAGCACTGTCAGTTCACCAGAACAAATTGTTGCGTTAACATTTACCCGTAAAGCAGCTACTGAAATGCGTGAACGAATAATCCTGGCGCTGCAGCAAGCGGCATTAAACAAAAAGGCTACAAGTCCACACCAACAGCTCACTTTAAGTTACGCACAGGAAGCTCTAAGTCGTAGCGTCCAGTTTAATTGGGAGTTATTGGAACAACCCAATCGCTTAAAAATTATTACCATAGACTCTTTGTGCCAAAGTATTAACCAAGCCATCCCTCTATTGGAACAACAAATTGCTTACGCTCAGATAACAGATACTCCGGAACGCTATTATCTTAAAGCTGCGCGTAACTGCATACAATTTGCCATAGAAACTCCTGAATATCAGCATGCGATCAAAACCTTACTTATTCATGTAGATAACAGGCAAGAGCGACTGATTGATTTATTTAAATCACTATTAGGACAAAGAGACCAATGGCTTACCCCATTGTTCCAAGCCCGGGCTCAAGATAAAGCCACTTTTGAAGATGCTTTACGATTCATTGAACAACATGAATTATCTCGCTTTAGAGAAAGTCTGCCATTCATCCTGGCAGACAAGTTAACTCTCCTTGCACGCACAGTGGCTGCTACTGAAAATAATCCTGATTCACCGCGTTATATTCTAAGAGACTGGTATGATTTCACACAATCCAATCAGGATACTTGCGCTGCTTTATGTAAACTGATACTTGATAGCACCCTTTCGATTCGCAACAGCTTTGATCATAATGTTGGTTTTTTGAAGCCCCATTATAGTGCCGAGGAATACAAGAGACTAAAAGCAGAAAGCGTTGAGCTGCTTGCTGAGTTAAAAGAGTACCCGGATTTCCTGGATGCGCTGTTACAAGTCAGTACGTTACCAAAACCAGAGTATGACCCAGAACAGTGGGAGGTTCTTCAGGCTTTGTTTGTCTTGTTACCTTTGCTGGCCAGTTATCTACAGGTTATGTTTAGTGAACAAAATGAAGTGGATTTTACAACCATTTCACATCAAGCGTTAGTTGCCTTAGGCGAACTTGATAATCCAACAGATTTGGCTTTATATCTGGATAATGCAATTCATCATTTACTGATTGACGAGTTCCAGGATACCTCCATATCACAATTTGAGCTGATTACCAGATTAGTCCAGGGCTGGTTGCCGGATGATGGCAAAACCTTGTTTCTAGTAGGTGATCCCATGCAATCCATTTATCGGTTTCGTCAGGCTGAGGTCGGATTATTTTTCCGTGCAAAAGAACAAGGCATTGGATCTGTACCACTAGAGCCTTTGGAACTAAGCTGTAATTTCCGCTCCAGCGCGCCTATAGTCAACTGGGTTAATGTTCATTTTTCCAAAATTTTTCCTCAGCACATTGATATCGAATCCGGAGCGGTTTCCTTTCATCCTTCAGTACATGTCATAGAAAATGAGGTACCAAGTGCAATTCATGCCATGCAATGCAACAATCGAGGACACGAAGCTACCCTGCTGATTCAGGTAATTCAAGATGAATTAAAAGCACATCCGGATCAGAGTGTCGCCATTTTAGTACGTTCACGATCGCAATTAACTGATATTATGAATCTGCTTCGTCACCACAGAATACCCTATCAGGGAACAGATATAGATTTGTTAGCCAAACTGGTTCATTTACGTGACGTTTGGTCTTTAACTCAATCCTTATTAAATCCAGGAGATAGACTGGCATGGCTGTCAATGCTTCACAGCCCCTATTGTGGTTTATCTCTGAATGATCTTCATTTAATCGCGCAATTTAATACTAAGAAATCAATCTATAGCGCATTATTACAATTAGATAAAATACATGGTTTAAGTGAAGAAGGTACAACTCGCGCTCAATATTTTGCTCAGGTTATGCACCAATCACTCGCTCAACGATATCAGTACAAACTTTCGGAATGGGTGGCAAAAACATTAACCCAACTTTTTGTTGATAAAATTCTGAATCAAAATCAATTAAATGACCTGGAACAATTCTGGATTTTAATAGATCGGTATGAACAAAAAGGCCGGTTACCTGATATGAATGAGTTTTTTTTGGAGTTCAATAAACTCTATTCGCAGCAAACCACACCCTCACGATTACAGATAATGACCATCCATAAATCCAAAGGGTTGGAATTTGATACTGTTATTTTACCGGGCTTGGGTACCCAACTTAAACGAGCAGATCAACCCATGTTGCGATGGCTTAAACTGCCAACCCAAAATAAGAATGATCTCTTACTGGTCTCGCCCATCAAGGCGGCTCATCAGGAACAATGCCCCTTATACGACTATTTAAACCAGCTGGATGAAGAAAAGAATCATTATGAGGCACAAAGAGTACTTTACGTTGCGGTGACCCGAGCAAAATCCAGATTGTATTTATTCGATAGCTCATCAAGAGTATCAAAATCTTCATTTCGTGGTCTGCTTAAAAATCAGGAGTTTAATCTATGTCAGGAAGAAGAGCGCACCGAACAATCCGAATATCCTGTACCGGAATTAAGCAAGCTTTCTTTAAACTGTTATCAGGGATCCAATCCTGTATTCAGTAATCCAATGAATCCGCCACCTAATGAATTAGTAACGGGTATACCCAGACTGATAGGAATCACGGCTCACCAATTATTGCAATGGATTTGTGACCATCACCCTCAAAACGCAGATCAGGTCCCCTGGAATCTGGCACAGCTTGAATTAAAAAAATTGGGATTTGATGAAGAGGCGCAGTTATCAGCATTATCAATAATTAGAACCCAGATTACTCAATTGTTTCAGGATAAAACTGGTTTGTGGATCATCGCAAAACATGAAAACGAACAGAATGAATATGAATTAATAGTAGAAGATCAAAACCGTCTGGTGACTCGAATTATAGACCGAATATTTATTGATCAATCCAAGCTGTGGATTATTGACTTCAAAACCGGTAAAGAGGAAGAGTCTACATTGACTCAACATCAAAAGCAGCTCAATGAATATGGTTATTATTTATCAAGCCAATACTCTCTTCCTATCCATTGCGGACTTTATTATCTATCCAATAATCATTGGATCCATTGGCAATATGAAGTCGAGGAAATTTCTCAATAATACCCCGATATATGTCATTCCGAATAAAATGCCTCCAACCAGCATTACATTCTGAATGACAAAATTCCCTGATTTACTGACCTGTTAAAACTGGAGTTGATCATTCCTTGATTTGGCAGCAACACTAGTGATTCAGTAGCTCCTGCGTTATCATCCTGTTTTTGAATTAAACAGGGTTAATCATATGACAGTTGAAAATACGGTAATAAACCTGCTGGATAATCTAAAAGACCCGTTACTCGGTCTTAATGGCAAAGAAATGAATTTACAGTACAACCTGGAGACTACTTCAGATTCAATCATGATCACTGTCAAAACAGGTTTTCCCTGTAAACTTCTGGAAGATACATTTAAAGATCTCGCTTTGTCAGCTCTGAATACTCAATTTCCTCATCACCAAATAACATTACAAATAACTCAGTTCATCCGAGCTCATAAAACACAGATGCCCGGAAAAGGCTTACGCGGAGTAAAGAATACTATTGCCATAGCTTCAGGTAAAGGTGGCGTAGGCAAATCAACCGTTACGGTGAATCTTGCCACCGCCCTTGCTCGCTCAGGTGCCAGAGTGGGTATTTTGGATGCTGATATATATGGACCAAGCATGCCACTGATGCTGGGGCCGACCAAGCCAGTTCAAATCAGTGGGGAACGTTATCTACCCATTCAGGCACATGGAGTACAAGCGATGTCCATTGGTTATATCACGGATATGGATCAGACACTGATTTGGCGAGGCCCCATGCTTGCCAAATCGTTGATCCAGATGTTAGATATCACTCTTTGGGATGAATTGGATTATTTATTTATTGATTTACCGCCGGGAACTGGCGACATTCAATTAACTTTGGTGCAAAAAATCCCTTTAACTGCGGCTATAGTAGTAACAACACCGCAAAATGTAGCGACCCTGGACGCACAAAAAGCACTAACTATGTTTGCTAAAACAGGGATTGACGTGTTGGGTGTTATTGAAAATATGGCAACCCACATGTGCAGCCAGTGTGGTCATCAGGAAGCAATATTTGGTGAGGGAGGAGCAAAAAACATATGTGAAGCCAACCACAGCATGTTTTTGGGTCAACTTCCTCTGGACAGTCACATCCGAAAGCAATGCGATGAAGGAGTACCAACTGCTACTCAACCACGAAGTGAATTAACAGATGCCTTTATAAAAACTGCTTTAATCAGCGCCATTGAACTGTCTAAAAAACCAATAAATTATGCGGACAAATTTCCAAATATTGTTGTTGAATAGTAGTTGTTAAGGAGTATTTCATTGAGTTAGGGAAAATTAATGAATACTCCTGCTGCAACGATGTATTATTCTCTTTAGATAGGTATAATACTCAAAAACATCAAGTGACACAGCCATGCTCAGATTTTTAATAATAACAATCAATATCTTATATTCCGGTTTCACTTTAGCTCAATCAAGTTATCAGATCGATCTCATCCTGTTTACTCATCCACAAAATGCATCCAAAAATAACGAGCTTGATTTAAACTCACCTTTAATACCAGTGAATCAAAAAGCAATCACCCTAAAAAGAAGTACGGGTAAAACCATTAACTCATACAGTTTATTGCCACCCTCTCAATCCGGATTAAAGAATGAATATTATTTGCTCAGCCATAAGTCCAGATATCAGGTATTAGGTCACTACTCATGGAGACAACCGGCAAATAATCAAAGCACTGTTGCATTGCCCGAGTTAAATCATAACGGCTGGATAGTACAGGGAACGTTAAGGGTAAGACAAAGCAATTATTATTTATTAGATACTGATTTACATCTAGCGCCGTCCAATAATCCCCAATCGTCCTTTACCATTGCTCAAAAACAACGATTAAAAGGAAGTGAAGTTTATTATCTGGATCATCCTCAGGTTGGAATGCTGATCAAAATTCATAAATTAACTTAAGCTAAGTTAAATGTGATCTGATCAGGTGAGAAATCTGTTCTCCAATTGCCTGAAGGCATTTGATTTTTGGAGTTCCGTTCCTCCAAAATAAAGCCAATGTTCGAGATGGTGCTGGTGATTCAAAAGGAATGTACTTCAATCGCCGTGAAGGATCTACAGTTACAGCCAGTGCTGGTAACAAAGTCACGCCAATTCCTGACTGCACCATTAATCGAAGGGTCTCAAGACTTGTAGCCGTAAAATCTGCTACTTCATGAGTCTTGGCCATTTGGCAAACTGCCATAGCCTGATCACGCAGACAATGGCCTTCTTCAAGTAACATAATGGGTTGATTGACTAATTGATCAACTGATAGTGAACTGGACTGAGCCAATACATTAGACTCATCACAGACGAAATAAAACGCTTCTTCAAATAAAGTGTAACTGGTAAAATTCCCGACAATTGGTTGCGCCATTAGTGCAACATCGATTTCACCATGCTCTAATTTATCAATTAAACGCCGTGTCTGATCTTCTATCAACCAGACTTTTAAATCAGGAAAATGAACTTTGATAGCCGGCATAACCAGAGGTAAAAGATAAGGTGCGACTGTAGGTATCACCCCCAGGCGTAAATTACCGGCAAAGGGATCATGCGAATGGCGAGCGACATCTTTCATCTCATCAATCAACATAAGTATCTTTTTTACCCTGGACAACAATACATCGCCCTGATCCGTTAACAACACCTGCTTATTGGTGCGCTCAAACAATGTTACACCAAGAGTTTCCTCCAATTTTTTAATTTGCATACTTAAAGTAGGTTGACTGACGAAGCACTTTTTTGCTGCATCACCAAAATGCTTCACTTCTGCTAAAACAACAAAATAATGCAAATCTCTTAAATTCATAGAGCACCGAATTGATAAATAATATCTATTATTATAGTACAAATGGCTGGTTATTATCTATTGATAACAGAGCCGTAGCGCCGTAGCCTGTATTAGACGAAGTCGTAATACAAGATCAACACCTTCAACAATTTCCTGCTCTGATATTGGTACAGAAACCACCCTGTATTACGACTTCGTCTAATACAGGCTACGTTTAATGACTACCAATTCAAATAATTATAGTGCGACGTTTACTCCCCAATGAAATCATTAATTGATCACTTGTTATCTTGATTTTTATAAAAATACAGAGCTAATCTGGACAAAGTTTAAAAAAAATTTACAGTATCCAGCTTATCCTATATATTCGCTTTTTTTATCAATACAACTGGTTACTTTTGACTATTTCGACTCAACATCAAGCTCCTAGAACCATCATTTGGTTAGTAGGAGTATTTTTTTTACTGTTTCAATTCTTTCTGCAATTATCCTCTGGAATAATTGTAGGTGCGATTATGCATGAACAAAATCTTTCCGCACTTACAGCAGGTTTATTGAGTAGTGCGTTTTATTATGTTTATACCACTTTTCAGATCCCGGTTGGATTACTGTTTGACCGCTATAACACCAGAACGTTGTTAACCTTAAATGCAGCATTATGCGCTCTAGGATGTTTTATTTTTGCAGCAGGACACACACTTCCCTATTTATTTTTAGGACGTTTGATTATTGGAGCTGGTTCTTCCTTTGCCTTCGTTGGTCTCTCACATTTATTACGTCAACACTATCCCCTAAGGCAGTATGCTTTCATGATCGGTCTATCTGAAACCCTGGGCTTTACTGTAACGGTCTTTGGAATGATAGGAATGGGGGCTTTTATAAGCAGTTTTGGCTGGAGATACTTTATCACCGGGGCTGGTATTTTAGGTCTTCTAATTACCGGGTTATGTTACAAATTCATTCCCAGCCATAAACCTGGAGCGCAGATAAATCATCATTATCAAAAACAGTTTTTTCTTATTTTAAAGAATAAATTGGCCTGGATTAACGGTATTTTCGTATGCCTTGAATTTTCTGTAATCACTGTGTTTGGGGCATTATGGGCAGTACCCTTCTTACAATTAAAACTGGATTGCAGCATCAAGACCGCCAGCATACTCACATCGATGATACTTTTAGGAGCGGGCTTAAGTTGCCCTGTTTTTGGTCAGCTATCCGTATATTTTGTTAAACGCAAGCCACTCATCCATGCGTCTTGTTTATCCACAGCAACGTTGCTTCTCCTGACGCTGTTCCTGCCAACTCACAACATCGCATTAATAGGAGTCCTGCTGTTTACTATAGGTCTCTGTTGTGGAGCGTACATGCTTGCCTATTCGATTGCAAATGAGTTAGCACCAGCAGAATCGCTGTCAACCTGTACTGGATTTACGAATACTCTGGCCATGCTCTCCGCCCCACTGTTACAACCACTTATAGGGTATTTAATGGACGCGTTCAGCAACAAGCCAGGTATCTATACTCTCGGCGACTACCAACAGGCCTTGTTGATCATTCCTGCTGCATTAATCCTGGCAAGCGTACTGGCCCAGTATCTGCCAGAAAAACCTATGCCGTAGATGATACTGCAGTAACTGCTGCTTCCTTAACCTGAGTAAAAGATTGTTCATTAATAAAACAAAATCCTTTAGGATTATCTTTAGAAAAACCAGCTACCGATAAAGAGGGCTTCAATACAGTATTTTCTTCAGTATTTAATGTATTTAATACTCTTAAACTGATTTTAGGAAACCCTAAACTCAGCAAACATTGATTCGGATCGATTGATTTAATGGAAATAAATTGTGACATTTTAACCTTATTACCTGCTGGGTCACGCCATCCAGCAACTGCAGCACCGGTAGCATCCGCTTCCTTGAGATTGGCTGAATAAAATCCATTATCATCACTCAATCTACAAAAGGTAGTGCTGATGTCATGAGAAGAAGTTTGATCCTTACTAAACCATACCTTGCCAAACCAGGCATTATTACCCGTAACAAACTGCTCTTTAGTTTCAGTTCCGGTTTGTATATGCCCGTTTAATCGACTGGTTTGTAATGCCTGTAACTCGACACCAGGGCGTAAAATTAATGTTTCTTTGGCTTCATTAGCCTGTTTTAACATATCTACTTTAAAATTAAACCCTTTATCTTCTTCAGCCTTCACGCCAAATATCCAACTGTCATTAATTGGATTATAGCGAATAAAGGAACGTCCGACCTGCCAGTTCAATTGGGTTGAATTTTCAATTTTCTCATTGCCTTCATAAAAAAGTACTAATTTATTTGTCTGGCCGTCAATTAATGCTGTTTTTGTATGAAAATCAGTACCTTGTCTTTGAATCTGAAAAAAATAACCATAGCGATCGCCGCTTTCATTGGTCACCATACCTGAAAAAGTCCAACTGCCTACCAGAGGTTCTACTGGTTGCAGAATTTCACTTACGTCTTCTGCTTCAGTATCAGCGGCAATCACTGTATTGCTGATCAACATAATAAAGGAAAATAAAACAATCCAAATTCGTACTGGTATCATATTAACAATAACCTTTTAATAGTTTGTGCGTCCATAATGCGTCCCAAAAGGCCTCATTCAATGTTGCTTCAACTGGTAAATAGTACATCTTGTCAGAAATAAAGAAACGACATTTCACGGCATCCTTTTCCGTCATAATAATAAGAGATTCTGGATGATTAAAATCATGGGACTCAAATCGATAATGATCAGGATAAGAATAAGTTTTAAATTCTATCCCTAAATGAGTTAAAGTGGAATAAAAACGTTGTGGATTTCCAATCGCAGCAACCGCAGCTACATCCCTCTTTTTAAAAACTTCATAATCAATTTCCTCCCCTGTAGCCAACTTTATTATTTTTCCAGGGGTTAACTGCATTGTGTAGGCATTGTCCCAAATACCGTCATTTACAATAATAAAATCCACTTCGCTTAATCGAGCCGCAGATTCCCGTAAAGGACCTGCTGGCAACAATAATCCATTTCCCAAGCCACGAACTCCATCAATTACCGCAATCTCTATGGCTCGCCCCATCCGATAATGTTGTAAACCATCATCGCTGATAATCAATTGCACCTTACATTTATCCAAAAGATATTGAACAGCATCCATCCGATTAGGCGCTATAACAACAGGACAATTTGTCTTGTGTGCAATCATTAATGGTTCATCACCGACCTGCTCTGCAGAATCGTCCAACTGTACTTCATAAGGTACATGTTTGATTTTCGAGCCATACCCACGACTGACTATTCCAACGTTGATTCCCTTTTGACGCATTCTTCTAGCCAGGGCAATAACCAGTGGAGTTTTTCCTACTCCACCTACCGACAGATTACCCACTACAATTATTGGAACTGAAGGTTTTATTTGACAAAAGGATTCAAGATACTTGCGTCTGATCATCGTAATAAGACGGTAACACCAGGATAAAGGGAGTAAAGGCCATCTTAGGGGATGATTCCCATACCACAGCTTTTCGATAAAAAAAGTCATCAACTAAGCGCTTCCTCTTGAACCATCCCTAATTGTTGCACTTTATACAGTTGGGCATAATGGCCATTCAAATGAAGTAACTCATGATGAGAGCCTTGTTCTACCAGGTGCCCATGCTGCATAACAATAATCTTGTTAGCATGTTTAATGGTCGATAATCGATGCGCAATAACCAGCGTTGTTCGATTTTGCATGACCTGTTCCAATGCTGCCTGTATGTAATGTTCTGATTCGCTATCCAAAGCTGAAGTGGCCTCATCAAGAATCAAAATTGGCGCATCTTTTAAAATGGCTCGGGCTATCGCTATTCTTTGCCGTTGGCCGCCAGACAATAAAACTCCATTTTCACCAACGCGAGTATCATAACCATGAGGTAATTTTGAAATAAATTCGTCGGCATAGGCTAATTTTGCAGCGTTGATAATTTGTTGGCGACTTACATCACTGCGACCGTACGCTATGTTATTCGCTAAACTATCGTTAAACAGGGTGACATGTTGGCTTACTAAAGCCATCTGTTCTCTCAGACTTTTTAAACTAAGCTGATTAATTGGGATGCCATCAAGTGTAATGACGCCTTCGGATACTTCATAAAATCGTGGTAACAAACTGGCGATCGTGGTTTTACCACTACCTGAATGACCAACAAGTGCGACGCAATTTCCTGCCTCAACGGTAAAACTCACATCATGCAATACTCTTTGTCCATCCCTATAGGCATAAGAAACCTGTTTAAACTGAATTTCTCCATATGCTTTATGAGCCAGTTCAATACCCTGAGTTGACTCGACAGGCAAATCAAGCAGGTTAAATACACTTTCCGCCCCAGCCAATCCTCTTTGAATGGTAGCATTCAGAGTGGTTAAGGTTTTCATTGGTTTAATCAATTGCAACATAGCAGCAATAATTGCTAAAAAGGAACCTGCGCTGACGGTAATCACCGTTGATAATTGAATGGCAGCCATGATGATCATGGCTATCCCCACAGCAATAACAAATTGTACTCCAGAGACGTTAACAGCCTTGCTTACAGCAACCTTCATATCATTTAAACGCGAATGTTCCGTCGCGTCATTAAATTTTCCTGCTTCGTACCCTTCACCCCCGAAAATACGGACGACTCGATATCCCTCAATAGCCTCACTTGCAATTTCAGTGACTTCTCCCATGGTTTTTTGAACTCGATGGCTGATCCGTCTAACCCGTTTATTGGTGTAATTTACAATTAATCCGACAAAAGGAATGGTTAATAAAAACATCAATGAAAGTTGCCAGCAAATAACCATCATGACCGTAAGTAGTCCTATAACCAAACAGGTGTTTTGAACAAAATCAGTTAAAGCATCTGCGCTGACTTGAGCGACCTGCTCTACATCATAAAGAATTTTGGAAAGCATTTGCCCCGAAGTAGCTTCATCATAAAAATCAGCAGGAAGATGTAAAATATGAGAAAATACTCTTTGTCTCAATACCTTAACGACAGATCGGGCAACCCAGGTCATACAATAACTGCCCAGTGAGCTGACTATACCCCTCAAAGTAATACCAATTAAAACAATAAGCGGGATCTTTTTGACAAAAGTCATGTCAATACTGATAAATCCTTTATCCAGAAAAGGTTTGGTCATGTAGGTAAAGGTGGCATCTATACCTGAATAAAGGATATTGGCAAAAATCCCCAGAAGCAGTACCGGCCAAAATGGTTTAACGTAAGATAACAGACGCTTGTATAAAAGGCTGGTTTTAACTGGAGTATTATTTTTCATTGATTAGAGAGTCAAAGGTTGGCAAATGGATTAAATTGTACCCCGTATTCTGATTTAGTGCCAACACTCTTAAACTGAGAACAAATCTGCAGGTACAATAGGCACTGAGTACAAAGAAATCTCCTCATCAATGACAACGCCGGAAATGTATTTACTTGGACCAAAATGATCATATGCCCGTCATTGCGAGCAACGCGAAGCAATCCAGAACAGACATCCAATAAAGATCCTCTCTGGATTGCTTCGCGTTGCTCGCAATGACGGAAGTTTATACTGAAGAGTGGATAGACAAGGTCATTATCCAGACAGTTCTACTTTAAAAATTTTTCAAGTGCCTTGGCTGATATTGGTTTACTGAATAAATAACCCTGTACTTCATCACAATTTTTCTTTTTCAAATAGTTCATTTGATTGGATGTTTCCACACCCTCAGCAAGCACTTTAAAATTAAAACTGCGAGCCATGGCAATTATTGCTTCAATAATCACCTCATCACTTCGCGAACAAGTAATGTTTTTGATATAGGATTGATCGATTTTTAATCGGTCTATATTTAAATGTTTAAGGTAGTTTAAACTGGAATTTCCTGTTCCAAAATCATCAAGGACAATTTTGAGACCTATATCCTTTAGTTTATTAATCATTTGGAATATATCCAAATTAGTAATAACTACATTCTCGGTGATTTCCAACTCCAAATACTGTGGGTCAATCTGATATTTGTTTAGTATCTCTGTAATTACCGTATCAAAATTAACTTGTTTTAATTGTTGGGTTGCGACATTAACGGCTATTCTAGCCCAAGGTAATCCTTTATCGTGCCATCTTTTTATCTGCTGACAAACCTGGTCAATTACCCATTCGCCTATAGGTACTATTAACCCACAAACTTCAGCAGTAGGAATAAAGTCGATAGGCAGCAATAAGCCTTTTTGAGGATGCTGCCAACGGATTAAAGCCTCGGCAGATAATAAACTTCTCTTTTCCATATCAAATTGAGGTTGATAAAAAACTCTAAACTCATTGTTAACAAGTGCCTGACGAAGTTCCGTCTCAAGTTTTAAAGTTTTCTCTGCATGATCATTCAATTGTTCATTATAGAATTGAAATTGATTACCACCTCGTTCTTTTGCCTGGTACATTGCCAAATCGGCCTTCTTTATTAAATCATTTACCGTAGAACCGTCTTTAGGATAAAGACTAATGCCAATTGTGGTTGTAATAATCACATCACGTTTAGCAAGCCTGAATGGTTCTTTAAGAGAATGTATGATTTTATCAACAACGGTAATGACACTCTCATCTGATGAAAAATCACGAACTATCATAACAAACTCATCACCACCAATGCGCGCGATGGTATCTTCTTTCCGCAAAAGATGTTCCCATCGCATAGCTACCATTTTTAACAAATTATCGCCAGCCTCATGCGACAGACTATCATTGATTAATTTAAATCGGTCCAAATCAAAAAACAGGACTGCAAAACATTTTGAATTACGTTGTGAATACTCAATTAAATGTTGAATCCGATCTGTTAACAATGAGCGATTAGGTAATCCAGTTAACATATCATGGGACGCTTGATATTCCAGTTTTTTCTCCAGATTTGCCCGCTCAGTAATGTCTCGAAAACTCCATACTCGCCCAATAGTAATATTATTCAATCGATGAGGTTGTGAATAACACTCCATGATTGTGTCATTTTTCAAATGCACTACATTTCTACTCACCTCATCAATCGCCTTCTCTAGATGATTAATTTGGCTCAGATAATTATTGGCTTTTTGAACTTGATTGAGCATATAGTCCCTGACCAGCTCACCGTTTTTGGTGTCCAGCATGGATTGAGGGATGTTCCAAACCTGTTGAAATTTGGAATTATAATCAATGATTTTGCGATTTAAATCGACTACCAGGATTCCATCTGCAGACGATTCAATGGTCGAACGCAACAGAGACAATGATTGCTGCAACGATTCAGTTCGTTGCTCTATGGTGTTTTGTAACATTTCAGTGTTTCTTTTAGCAGCTTGTGCCAGCGTCCATTTCCTGGATAAGGCGCAGGCAAGCTGTCGCACTGAAACTAAATCAAAAGGTTTTTTTAAAATTAAATAGTTATCACCAATTCCCAGCTCTTTAACAGTTTCTTCCCAGGTATAATCAGAATAAGCGGTACATATGACTACTTGAATATCCGGATCAACTTTCCACATGTGTTTGATGGTTTCAATACCATCCCAACCCGGAGGCATCTGAATATCAACAAATGCTAATGAATAATGAAGACCTTCCAGAAGCGATTTTTTTATTTTTTCTACGCCTTCTTTTCCTTGATAGGCCGTTTCAAAAATAAATTTAGGCAAAGAATTAAACAATTCAGAATCGACTACCCCAGGTAAGTCATCATCAAATAACTGTTTATCCAAATCACTGACTTCTTCAACACGAGTTGTAGAAGTTAAGACTTTAATAAAATCCTGATGAATCGCTGGATTATCATCAATAATCATAATATGAAGTTCTACATCACTCATTAGAACCTCCTTTATACCCGCGACAGCTTGTTATTGTAGGTAACGATAAAATAAATTGAGCGCCCTCACCCTCTCCCGAGCTTTCAGCTAAAAGCGATCCGCCCATTTCTTTAGCGGATAGTGCCGCACTATGCAATCCAAAACCATGTCCATTGATTTTAGTGGTAAACCCAAAAGAAAAAATACGATCTAAATTATCGGGATTAATACCTACTCCATTATCCTTTATTGATAACTGAACAAATTCAGCATCGATTTTTTTAATCGTAATCACAATTTCTTTAGCATGGGTTGATGTGCTATGTAGTAGCGCATCGCGTGCATTTTGGATAATATTCACCACTATTTGTAATAATTTAGACTTATCGGTATCAATTAAAGGACACTCCTCGAATTCTTTTACAATTTCTATTGATTCAGTCATTGGTGTATTCATAGACATATTTAATGCAATATCAATTATCTCTGGTAAATAAACCTTCTCTATTAAACTGGATGTACCACTTACAGATTTTTGCATGTCAACAATCTGAGAGATATGTCTCAGATCATTAATAAGATTGTCCACTTCTAATTGATTTTTTTTATAATCTTCTAAAATAAGTTTGGAAAGCGATACAAGGTATTGGGGAATTAATTTTCCTTTTTCGTCATTGACCAAATAGGCAACCAAATCATTCTCATGTTGAAGAAGCATTTCCAATACTTTTAATAACTTTTGTTTGTATTGTTGATTCAATCGGTTTTTTATTAAAGTGATGGACACATTGGAACTGTTTAATATATTACCAATGTTATGCAGTATAATTGCCGCCACTTCGGCCATTCCGGCTCGGCGAGCAGTTGATGAAATCTGGTTATTCAACTCCTGAATTTTTTCCTCGGCGATCTTATCGTTATGGATATCCATAACAATACCTTCAAGCTGTTTTTCACCTTCACGACAACGGCCTGCGATCTTATACCATCGATATTCACCATCAGGATTTCGTACCCTGACATCGCATTCATAATCTATTCGATCACTTAATGCTGTCTCGATCTTGTTAACCAGCTCATAACGATCTTTTTTATGCACCAACTCGATGAATTCATTATAAGTCGGCGCTTTATCCAGAGGGTTGAGATTAAATAAGAAAAACAACTCTTTAGACCAAATCACATGATCCGCGATGCCATCATAGGTCCAGTAGCCGAGCTTCGCTATGTTTTGAGCATTTTCAAGCTTCATATTCAGGCTCATCATCTCTCGAGATGAAATTTCCATTGAACGCTCATGCATATACCGTTCCTGGTCTGCTTCATTGTAGGAGTTATTAATCCGTTTAAGGAAGGCAAGCCATTGCTCATCCGTTTCAGGTTTTTTATCAACCGAAACAGATACTTTTTCAAGTTGTCTTAATAATAGTTTATGAAATTCCATATACACCCATATTTTTGAACCAGTTCAAAACATCATGTTCCTGGTGTTCTGTTCGCAATTGATTAAATAATTCCTGAGATCCCAAGATCCAGAGAACTTCAGGTCTGCAAGAACAAGCCCCTGCACATAGAGATTAGCTCCTAGTATTCATAAAAAGTTGTAATGGTCATGGTCTGATTGTGCAATTCACATTTACCAACCGTGTAGGGTGACAATTCACCATATGAATAAAAACCAACCTGAGTTGAACCCTTAGGCAGAGAAATCAACGCTGATTCAATCTCTTCTTCTGTTCGCTCACCCAAGAGTAATCGTCTCCCGACACAACTGATATCAATAGCCAACAATGGGCCGATAGTTGCCAAATGATCATTCATCATTCGTTGATTGGCTAATTGCCCAGCTTCATTAGCGCTATCAATAAGGCGATCAAAATTAGCTCTCATTAATTGAGCATAGCATCCGCTAGGGATATCTCCAGCAAAGATCAGCGATTGTTCTTTCTCATCGACAGCTAAAATAGTACGTACTAGTTGGATGCTTTCGTTACCATCAATTTCATTGATTGCCAAAGGATAAAGTAATCCTGAAGAAGGTAATTCAGACGCTTTTTCACCCAAATATTCTTTATACAATTGTAAAGCAGGTTGATAATCCAGTTCATACAAAATATTGGATTCTGAACGAGTCACACGTCTGACCGGACCGAATTTATCCCAACCGCCTTTTGAGGCATGTCCAACATGAATATGAGAACCATAAAACCCCACAGCAACGACATAATTTGTAAGAATTTCTCCGCCAACGATGGTCCATGTTTGTTTAAAATCACTGCCATCACCAGCTAAACCACCTGTTATAACTAAACCTTTGTCTTCTGTAACAGTATTCAGACCTTTAACCAATTCAGAACCATTAACGCTCAACCCATCAGATAGGACAAAAATACTCTTCAATTCCGTGTCTTTTAACTGTTGCGCGATTGAAATACCTGCGCTGTTTGAATCCGTGACATGTTCTACTTTTGCTTTGGCAATTTTCAATAAGGTAGTGTTAAATCGTACAACAACGACTGACAGGCTTTGATCAAATATTTTGGAGCCAAAAATTTCACCAGCACTTGAACATCCAATTAACTTGGACTTGGAGTAAAAATTTGCAAGTTCAATAATCGGATTAACATGATTTATAAATTCCGGAGATGCGAAAACCATCACTAATGTATTTTCTGAATCCAGATCAGGAAATGTATTTAAACTCCATCCTTGTCCTAGAATATATTGGAATGCTTGTATATCCATATAAGCCCCTGAAGAACGCAATTAAACCAGTTGGATCGCCAATAACACAATTATAGTCTAATTTAATCAGGAAGGAGGAATGTGAACCAAAAGCGGTCGAAATCTGAATTATCATCATACCCAAGTATGAAGCACAATCTATTAAGGCAGGTCGCTTCTGGTCAATTTAATACGGGTATAGGCACACCGAAATCCAGACTTTTGTACATTCAAGTCAGAGATCGTTCCTGGTTCAGTTGTTACTGTTGCTATAGCTAATCCATGTTGTCTTGCATACTGTAATCGGGTCAACAACAATTTTTTTTGCAAACCTTTACCTCGAAATGCAGGTAAAGTACTGGTAACTCCCAAATCACAGACATCTCCATGCATGGCTATGGTTGCTCCAGCAATAATCTGATCCTCATCATAAACAGCAAATGCACGAATCCCTTTGGCTCTCGCATAATGAGAAAACTGTTCTTGTGCTTCGGGATAACCAAAACCCATAGCCACTCTTTTGGCCCATTCATCCACCTCAATGGATGACACCTCCCTGATCGTATAATGACTATCTAAATGCTCCCCTGTTTTCAAGGACGACAAATCCAATACCGAAACATTATTTATTTCGCTTACTGCATATCCTCGTTCACTCAGGAAAATCATTAAATCATTACCAACATAGGGACATAACTCAATATCAACGCGCGAATGCGCAAGGGATTTATAAAAATTTTCTATAAGTTCAATTTCCGTCTTAAAGTATCTGGATTTCGTATGAAACCCCCATCCAACTACCTGGGATAAAAATGAATCAAACCCAGAAAAACACGCGGTACCTCCGTTAACATCCAAGAATGTTCCGTGAGCATATTGTCTGGTAACTTCTATATGGGTTTGTTTAATGCACGCTTCCATGCGCGCAGTCAATTCTTTAGTAACATACATCATGCGCCACTCAATCCTGCAATTACTCGATTCACCAATCCTGGGCCTTGATAAATTAATCCTGTATAAAGCTGTACCAATGATGCTCCAGCTGCAATTTTTCTTTGAGCGCTGGCAGGACTAACGATACCGCCTGCTCCGATTAAAGTGATAGCATCACCTGCATACTTTTTTAATAAAGTCAGACAATGAGTCGATAATTCTTCTACTGGTCTTCCACTCAATCCACCCTGTTCCTCTCCATAAGGCAGGTTCTTGACCAAATCACGTGTACAGGTCGTATTCGTAGCAATAATCCCTTCAATGCCATGATTCAAGATCACTTCAGTCATTAGTTTTAATGTTTCATCATCTTCATCAGGGGAAACTTTAACAACCAAGGGTACATGACGCTGATAATGATCTTCTAATTTGATTTGTTCATTATGCAATTGAGATAACAATTGAGTAAGATAATCCCCCTTCTGTAACTGCCGTAAATCAGGAGTGTTAGGAGAAGAAATATTGATGGTTACGTAGGATGCATGCTCATAAACTTTTTGTAAACAATAACAATAATCCTTCGCAGCATCAGTCAAGGAGGTATCTTTATTCTTACCAATATTGATCCCTAAAATCCCCTTGTATTTAGCTTTTTTAACATGGGCAACCAGAGCCTCTACTCCCTGGTTATTAAAGCCCATTCGGTTAATGATGGCCTGTGCCTCAGGCAATCGAAACAATCGCGGTTTTGGATTGCCACTCTGTGGTCTTGGAGTGACTGTTCCGACCTCAATAAAAGAAAATCCAAGTTTAGCCAAGGCATCCAAATGGTCTCCATTTTTATCGAGACCTGCAGCCAATCCAACTTGATGTGGAAAATGAAGTCCCATAGCATGGACTGACTTACCTTCAATATTATTGAAACACCACCCTGGCATGTGATCAAGGGTGGATAGCACTAATTGATGAGCTGTCTCAGCGTCCAGTTTAAAAAGCAATGGACGTATCATCGAATACATATAAATACTCCGGAAAAGGGATTTTGTTTCATTCGGTTCCCTACTTACGTTATACGATACATTGCTGGGCCCAGACTCTTAACATGGCATTTCCAGACTTTTGTAAATGAAAAGCGACTTCGCGAACTTCGATCCCATAATTGTCTTGTTGAAGACCCAATAATACTGGTCCCAGAAATGAAGAGGTTTGTCCGTCATTATCTATTAATGGAAATATCCTGACTTCCTTTGCCACTCGAGCCAGTTCACGGATCACGTTCAAATGAAAATCTACGGTTTGATCGTCCAGATCAGCAAATAAATAATGTGAACATAGAGCAAAATCGAATGTAAAATCTGCAAAAGGCAAATGATAATCGGTAACGCCAAGGTACCTTCCCTCAGTCTTGCCTTTTATATAATCAGCAAAAAACTGTTCAAATCCCACTTTTCTTTCTGCAAGCAACTTATCAAAACTACCGCTTCGACTGAAATCAAAATGTTCCTGCTCGGATTTGATTTCTTCAGCCATTTGAGAAAAAATCATCACTGACTTTGAATATAAAGTATCCTTGTCCAGAACAAACAAAGGATCACAACTGACCACCTGATTATTCATTTGAGTTATCTGAGAATTCACCGCACTAGGTCCACATCCATATTCTAGAATTTTGGAATTAATCTCATTGTCTGACAAATCAAACATTTCTCGATATTCATCAACACCGTGACCCCATAAAACCAGTTTACGCATGAGCAACTCTCCTATATAAACCCGAATTCTGTGCTCAATTTAATTGCAGATTAACCTGCTCTGAATTCAGGAAAAACTTATAGCAATCAATTAAGTTTCGCTCCGGCTTAAGATTAGGTTATTTTTTAACC
The DNA here is from genome assembly GCF_001467955.1 of Legionella quateirensis. Classification (GTDB taxonomy): domain Bacteria; phylum Pseudomonadota; class Gammaproteobacteria; order Legionellales; family Legionellaceae; genus Legionella; species Legionella quateirensis. The sequence continues at coordinate 658,244 of NZ_LNYR01000012.1, forward strand.
TGGGTAAAGAGTCTTTTTAAAATACACTGTGTTAGAAACTGTCAGTGAATAGACAAGGCCGAATCGATTGGGTATAGTCTTGTGTATTTGTACAATCAACAGGATATAATCCATGCACAACGGACTAAAGTATCAACTGGGTGAAACCTATGACATGTTAAGAGACACGGTCCATCAGTTTGCCCGTACAGAAATCGCTCCCCTTGCAGCTCAAATTGATGAAACGAATACCTTCCCAAATCATTTATGGCGCAAATTGGGCGATTTAGGATTATTAGGTATAACGGTCAGTGAAGAATACGGTGGAGCCAATATGGGCTACCTGGCTCACGCGATCGCAATGGAAGAAATTTCCAGAGCATCGGCCTCTGTGGGATTAAGTTATGGGGCTCATTCTAATTTATGTGTCAATCAAATCTTTTTAAATGGAAACAATTCGCAAAAAGAAAAATATCTGCCTAAGCTAATAAGCGGAGAATACATTGGCGCCCTCGCCATGAGTGAATCAAACTCAGGCTCTGATGTAGTCAGTATGCAACTTCAGGCACAGTCACACGGTGATAAATACATCCTTAACGGCACTAAAATGTGGATTACCAATGGACCCGATGCCGATGTTTTAGTGGTCTATGCTAAAACGGACAAACACGCGGCCAGTAAAGGTATTACTGCTTTTCTTATCGAAAAAGGTATGGCCGGATTCAAAACGGCGCAAAAATTAGACAAGCTGGGAATGAGAGGCTCCAATACCTGTGAACTGGTTTTCGAGCAGTGTGAAGTTCCTGTAGAAAATGTTCTCGGCGAACTTAACCAGGGTGTCCGGGTTTTAATGAGTGGCCTGGACTACGAACGGACCATACTGGCTGCGGGTCCGGTCGGTATCATGCAGGCGTGCATGGATGTTGTTCTACCCTATGTACATGAACGCAAACAATTTAATCAGGCTATCGGGGAGTTTCAGTTTATTCAGGGTAAATTAGCCGATATGTATACGGAACTTAGCGCCTCCCGAGCTTATCTGTATGCCGTAGCAAAAGCCTGCGATAACGGTATGGTAAGTCGTAAAGACGCAGCAGGTGTTATTTTATATACTGCAGAAAAAGCGACACAAATGGCACTTCAGGCAATTCAAACTCTGGGTGGTAATGGGTATATTAATGAATACCCAACAGGACGATTGTTACGTGACGCTAAACTCTATGAAATTGGAGCCGGTACTTCTGAAATCAGAAGAATGTTGATAGGTCGTGAACTTTTTAAAGAAACAGCATAAGGAATAGTGACATGGAACAGAATGATGTGGTAATTGTTGCAGCAAAAAGAACTCCCATGGGCGGAATGTTAGGTACTCTGTCCGCTCTTTCAGCACCAGAACTTGGGGCTGTAGCACATATGGCAGCTCTGGCACAGTCAGGAATTGCTCCTGCTGAAATAGATGAAGTCATAAGTGGTTGTGTCCTGCAGGCAGGTATAGGTCAGGCACCAGCGAGACAAGCTGCAATCAAAGCAGGTATACCTAATTCAGCTGGCGCAACAACCATCAATAAAATGTGCGGTTCTGGGATGAAAGCCGCGATGCTGGCACATGATTTAATCAAGGCTGGTTCAGCTCAGGTGATCCTGGCAAGCGGAATGGAAAGCATGAGTAATGCGCCTTATCTATTGGCAAAAGCACGATCCGGTTATCGCTTGGGTCATGGTGAATTAAAAGATCATATGTTCCTTGACGGACTTGAAGATGCATACGAGAGAGGACAATTAATGGGATGTTTTGCGGAAGCAACGGCCAAACATTTCAATTTCAGCAGAGAACAACAGGATGAGTTTGCAATCCGTTCTATGTCAAACGCACTGAAAGCTATTGAAAGTGGGGCATTTGTCGAAGAAATTGCCGCTGTCACCTTAACTACTCGTAAAGGAGACATCACCGTAAGTGTAGATGAAGGTCCTGATGCAGCAAAATTGGCAAAAATTCCTCAATTAAAACCAGCATTCCAATCAGACGGCACCGTTACTGCAGCAAACTCCAGTTCTATTTCAGATGGTGCGGCTAGCCTTATTTTGATGAGCGCAGCCAATGCAGAAAAACGCGGTGTCAAACCTTTGGCAAGGATAGTTGCCCATGCCAGTCATGCTCAGGCACCACAATGGTTTACCACTGCTCCTGTAGACGCTATTCGTAAAGTAATGAACAAAGCATCCTGGAATCAGAGTGATGTCGATCTTTATGAAATAAATGAAGCGTTTGCAGTAGTGACCATGGCAGCAATAACTCAGCTTGAATTAAATCCAGAACAGGTTAATATTCACGGCGGCGCATGTGCTTTGGGTCACCCAATAGGAGCATCTGGTGCACGCATACTGGTTACTTTGATGCATGCATTGAAACAACAAGGTAAAAAACGTGGTGTTGCTTCCTTATGCATAGGTGGTGGTGAAGCTACAGCCATGGCTATTGAACTATTATAAAAGCACTAGGATATGCTGACAATTCCGATTTCGACGTCCCGCGACTTGTTCGCGGGATCCAGTTCGATCTTGATGAATACATAATGTTCGTTAATGATACTGAATTCATGGATCCCGCGAACAAGCCGCGGGACGTTGGGAATAAATTGATGAATTGTCAACACACCCTAACATTCACCATGCCTTCAGAATCATGGCGAATCGTTACTAATAAAAATAAAGGATGTACATGCTACGACAAAGTCTTATTTATCTACTGCTCAGTGTTCTGATAGTAGTCTTCTCGAGATACGCTCACCTTCTTATTGTTTATATAGATTTGTTTTTCACTTATGTAAACTTAAAATTAACCCCAATATTCAGTCAGACCGGCTGGGGATTAATTATAAGAAAAGTTTTGGTGTTAATGTTAATGCCAATCATCATTACGGGGATACCTGCGCTTCTATACAGAGTAATCAAAGGTCGTGAAATGCCTCATTTTATTGCTATTGTCTGGGTAATCTGGACTATCATCGTTTTGAGCGTTATTTTGATTCGTTAAGGACTCAGGCATGGCACAACTAATCAGTCAAATCAACACTGGAAGTCAGGAATTTAAAGACAATCAAGCAACAATGCAGGCATTGGTTGATGAACTACGTTCACGAATCAATGAAATCTCCCTCGGAGGAGACGAGAAAGCCCGTGCCCGCCACTTGCAACATGGCAAATTACTGCCCCGAGAAAGACTGCACCAATTATTAGACCCTGGCAGTCCCTTCCTTGAACTATCCCAACTGGCAGCCTATCAGGTATATAATGATACCCTTCCTGCCGCCGGGATCATTGCAGGCATAGGCCGTGTATCAGGTACTGAGTGCGTTATTGTAGTCAATGATGCAACAGTTAAGGGTGGAACCTATTATCCACTAACCGTCAAAAAACACTTAAGAGCCCAGGAAATCGCTCAGATCAATCATTTACCCTGTATTTACCTCGTAGATTCTGGCGGTGCTTTTTTGCCTCTTCAAGATGAGGTTTTTCCAGATCGAGATCATTTTGGTCGTATTTTTTATAATCAAGCTCAAATGTCAGCGCGAAATATACCTCAAATTGCTGTTGTCATGGGTTCATGCACTGCAGGTGGAGCCTATGTTCCAGCGATGGCAGATGAATCCATTATGGTGAAAAATCAGGCAACAATCTTTCTTGGAGGTCCCCCATTGGTTAAAGCGGCCACGGGTGAGGTTATCAGCGCTGAAGAATTAGGTGGAGCAGACGTTCATTGCAGACATTCTGGAGTTGCTGATCATTATGCAGAAAACGATGCGCACGCCCTACATCTGGCTCGAATTGCCGTAGGCAATTTAAATCGTAAAAAAATTGAATCCATTACACGTATTGAATCCGTTGAACCACTTTATGATACTAAGGAACTCAATGGTATTGTTCCTGCTGATCCAAGAAAACCTTTTGATATAAGGGAGATCATTGCTCGCTTGGTTGATGGTTCAGATTTCGATGAATTTAAAGCGCTGTTTGGAACTACACTGGTATGTGGTTTTGCCCATTTATACGGATATCCGGTAGGAATCATTGCTAATAATGGGATTTTATTCAGTGAAAGCGCATTAAAAGGAAGTCACTTCATCGAACTGTGTTGCCAACGTAAAATTCCGTTAATCTTTTTGCAAAACATAACCGGTTTCATGGTAGGTTCCAAATATGAAGCATCCGGAATAGCAAAACACGGCGCTAAAATGGTTACCGCTGTTGCTAATGCCAATGTACCCAAATTTACTGTTATTGTAGGCGGAAGTTTTGGTGCCGGTAATTATGCCATGTGTGGACGCGCCTATAATGCACGCTTTATCTGGACCTGGCCTAATTCGCGTATTTCAGTCATGGGAGGAGAACAGGCAGCTAACGTACTCGCTCAGGTCAACAGTGAAAAATATGCCAAACAAGGTAAAGTCTGGCCTGCCGAAGAAGAAGAACAATTTAAAAATCAACTGCGATCTCAATATGAAACGCAAGGCAACCCCTATTATGCCAGTGCAAGACTTTGGGATGATGGAGTCATAGCTCCTCAGGATACACGAATGATTCTGGGACTTGGTTTATCGGCAGCCTTAAATGCCCCAATTGAATCCACGCATTTTGGCGTTTTTCGTATGTAACAGGGATTAAACTCATGAGCGACCTTCTTAATGAAATTCAGGATCAGATTTGTTTATTAACTATAAATCGAGTAAGCAAACATAATGCCTTTGATAATCATCTCCTTGCCGAGATGCAAGTTCAGCTTGACTCAGCAATCAACAATGACAAAGTACGGGTTATTGTACTTAAAGCAAATGGGAAACACTTTTGTGCCGGCGCAGATTTAGCCTGGATGCAAAGCATGATTGGGTACGACGAAGAACAAAATGTAAAAGACACGATGATACTGGCTAACTTAATGTATTCGTTGAATCAAAGCAGCAAACCGACAATTGCCATGATACATGGATCTGCATTTGGTGGAGGAGCAGGACTTGCAGCTGCCTGTGACATTGCCGTAGCAGCACATACTGCCCGCTTTTGTTTTTCTGAAGCTAAATTAGGATTGATTCCTGCAGTTATAAGCCCCTATGTTGTAAAAGCTATTGGGGAGCGAGCCGCACAAATGATGTTTATGTCCGCTGAAATTTTTGATGCGGCACGAGCCTTATCCCTGAATTTAGTGCAGCATCTTGTTCCAGAGGATAGTTTATTGGACTTTACACTCAATTATGCCAAACAAATAAGTAATAATGCCCCTGAGGCAGTTACAATGTCCAAAAAATTGGTTCGATATGTTGTTAATAAACCCATCGATGAAGAACTGGTTTACTACACTGCCACGCTCATCGCTCAAAAGAGAGTTTCCGCTGAAGGACAAAAAGGTCTTCATGCATTTTTAAATAAAGAAACACCTAACTGGAACTAGGAACTTGCATGTTTAATAAAATTCTAATTGCTAATAGAGGTGAGATAGCCTGCAGAATCATTAAAACTGCGCGATCCATGGGGATTCATACCGTAGCAATTTACTCATCCGCAGACCAAAACAGTTTGCATGTACAATTGGCTGATAGCGCCTGTTACGTTGGTGAAGCCGCTGCAAAAGACAGCTATTTGAATATAGATCATATTATTCAAGCCGCAAAAGAGAGCGGCGCTGAAGCAATTCACCCTGGCTATGGTTTTTTATCTGAAAATCCCGGATTTGCGAAAGCCTGTGAACAGGCAGGAATTATCTTTATAGGACCGTCTATTGAAGCAATGGAGGCTATGGCTTCAAAACAGTTAGCAAAACAGCTCCTTGAAAAAACCAATGTGCCGTTAACCCCAGGTTACCATGGCCTTGAGCAGTCAGAAGAAAAACTACTGGCCGAAGCACGATCAATTGGTTTTCCTGTACTGATAAAAGCAGCCAATGGCGGTGGCGGTAAAGGAATGAGATCCGTTTATAGTGAAGCCGAATTCAGTGATAGTCTAGCAGGAGCTAAAAGAGAGTCTCTGGCCAGTTTTGCTGATGACACGATGATCATTGAAAAACTGGTACTCAATCCTCGTCACGTTGAATTACAAATCATCGCGGACAATCACGGAGCTGTTGTTCATCTTTTTGAAAGGGATTGTTCGATTCAACGACGGCATCAAAAAATAATTGAAGAAGCCCCTGCTCCCAATTTAACTGATTCCATGCGAAAAAGATTGGCTGATGCAGCATGCGAAGTGGCACGTTCTATTCATTATAGAGGCGCAGGTACAGTCGAGTTTCTGGTAGATGACACAGATCAGTTCTATTTTATGGAAATGAATACCAGACTCCAGGTCGAACATCCAGTGACAGAAATGATTACCGGGATTGATCTGGTTGCCTGGCAATTTAAAATCGCGGCTAATGAGCACCTTCCCCTGGATCAAAGTGACATTATCGCCAAAGGACATGCAATCGAATGTCGTATCTATGCCGAAGATCCCTTTAATGGTTTTATCCCATCCATTGGACAATTGAATTTTCTTCAAGAGCCTTCTGGAGATGGACTTCGTATTGATACTGGTGTGAAGCTTAATTCTCAGATTACCATGTATTATGATCCCATGATCGCCAAACTGATCGCATGGGGACAGAATAGAGAAGAAGCACTTCAACGTTTGAATCAGGCACTCTCACATTATTTCATTGGGGGAGTTAAAACCAACATCCCATTTTTGCAAGCTATCTGCCGTCACCCCAAATTTAAAAAAGCCGAGCTAAGTACCGATTTTTTAAGTAATGAACAGATTAACTTATCAACTCCAGATCGACAATCAGCGTTAAAAATGGCAATTGCATATGATTATGTGAATACCGTAAATAACATCAAAGATCCTCTGCTTAAAGACTCTTTTGCTTGGCAAATGCATACTCAGGGACACTGGATATGGCGTTATCAACATGAAGGAACCGTTACTGAAGCCCTTATTACACCGATTGACAGAACGAGTTTCAAACTCAACTTAAATAATAATGAACAGGTTATAACCACTCAGCTTGATAACAACCATCTAAAAATCGAAACGGACCGACATCAATATCAAGTCACTGTTGAAAATAAGGATTCGTATTTAACCATATATTCTGAACGGGGCCAGATAAGTATTGAACGATTTCGTTGGAATAAACTGGACGCGCATACAACGTTGCATAAAGGCCAATTAACAGCCCCAATGCCGGCAACAGTTGTTGCTATTCTGAAAAAAGCGGGTGAACCGGTTAAAGCAGGTGAGCGTTTAATTGTTCTGGAAGCAATGAAAATGGAGCACACTATTCATGCTCCTGTCGATGGAGTGCTGTTAGATATATTCTATACAGTGGGTGCACAGGTAAATGAAGGGGCGGAATTGCTTTCACTCAGTGAATCTGAGTCATAAACTACTGAGATTATTATGGACTATCCACAACACGTGACAATTATAGAAGTAGGACCTCGTGATGGCCTGCAAAATGAGTCATCCTTTGTATCCACTGAACACAAAATTGATCTCATCAATAAACTCAGTCAAACAGGTCTAAAACATATTGAAACAACCAGCTTCGTATCCCCTAAAGCAATACCGCAATTAGCAGATGGCGAACTGGTGTATCGATCGATTATGAAAGATCCCTCTGTATCTTATTCAGCACTTGTTCCCAATGAACGCGGAATGATGAAAGCGCTGGAAGCCGGTGTTCGCGAGATTGCAGTATTCACAGCGGCAAGTGAATTATTTAACCAAAGAAACATCAATTGTTCCATTCAGGAAAGTATTGAACGATTCAAACCCGTCCTTGAACTGGCTAAAGCCAACGAAATCAAAGTCAGAGGTTATATTTCCTGTGTTCTGGGTTGCCCATATCAGGGTGAAGTAAAACCAGAAATGGTTGCTGAAGTCACTCAAAAGTTACTTGATCTGGGCGTGGACGAAATTTCGCTCGGCGATACTATAGGCGTAGGAACTCCCAGACAAACCCAATTAGTATTGGATAAGGTTCTAAAACTCATCCCGTTAGGCCAGTTAGCCATGCACTTTCATGATACCTACGGTCAGGCAATCGCCAATATATACGCATCCCTACATCACGGTGTGTACCGTTTCGACAGCTCCGTTGCCGGTCTTGGTGGCTGTCCGTATGCCCGAGGAGCAAGCGGTAACGTTGCTACCGAAGATGTGCTTTATTTAATGCACGGTTTAGGAATAAATACCGGGGTAGATATATTTAAAATCGTAGCGGCCGGAGATATGATTTGTAAGATTTTGGGACGTAAAAATCAATCCAAAGTCGCAAATGCGTTACTGGCGAATCCCTGTAATTAATTAACACGACTCATCCTGGCCTGATTGCCGCCCAAAGGACAATTCAGGGAAGTAGGAAGCAAGAGAGAACAATTCATGAATGAAATAGTATGGACTCCTAAAAACCCACAAAATACGCGCATGGGACAATTTATGCTGTTCGCAGCACAACAGAATTGTCAAATATTCGAAAACTACCAGGATCTCCACTCCTGGTCTATCAAACATCCCGAATCATTCTGGCAAACTTTATGCGATTTTTTTAAACTGACTTTCGATACCCCACCCCATCAGATACTCAATTACTATGAAACCATGCTGGATGCGCGTTGGTTTAGTGGCGCTCGATTTAATTTTGCACAAAAGCTGTTATCACGCAGAGATGATCATCCAGCAATAATCAGCGTTAACGAGGATAATAAACAACAAGTAATCAGCTATGAACAATTATATGATCACGTTGCTCAATGCGCTGCTGGGCTTAAAGCGATAGGTGTTGTTGCCGGCGACAGAGTTGCTGCTCTGATGCCTAACATTCCGTTAACAATTATCGCCATGTTGGCAACGACCTCAATAGGTGCTGTCTGGTCTTCATGCTCACCTGATTTTGGAGCACAAGCAGCAATTGACCGATTGGGACAAATCGAACCCAAGGTACTGTTTATTTGTGATGGACATCAATATCAGGGAAAAATCCACAGCGGTGCTGAAAAAATTGTTCAATTAAAAAAAGCGATTTCGTCCTTAGTACAAATCGTGGTTTGCCCCAACATCCATGAAGAGATTAATTTTACGGACATACCCAATGCTTTATATTGGAAGGACTTTATAAAACCCGCCACAGAGTGCGAGTTTGAATCACTCCCTTTTGATCATCCGGTTTATATACTGTTTTCATCAGGTACTACTGGAAAACCCAAATGCATTATCCATGGAGCTGGAGGAACACTAATACAACATATTAAAGAATTGGGATTGCACACCGATCTACGTGATACCGATAATTTATGTTTTTATACAACCTGTGGCTGGATGATGTGGAATTGGACTGTTTCCGCTCTGGCACTTGGTGTTACTCTCACTTTATATGAAGGTTCACCCACTTATCCTGAGACCAATCGATTATTCAAATTAATTGATGAAAAACGCATTACCGTTTTTGGTACCAGCGCAAAATTCATTTCTTCCATTGAAAAAGCAGGCGTCAAGCCAAAAGAAGAATGCAACCTCTCTCAACTGAGATGCATTCTCTCTACAGGCTCACCATTACTTCACAAAAATTATGATTTTGTTTACGAACATATTAAAAATGACGTCCAGCTCAGTTCAATTTCTGGTGGTACTGACATTATCTCCTGCTTTGCCTTGGGTAACCCGATACTTCCTGTATATCGAGGCGAGTTGCAGTGTATTGGTTTAGGTATGGCCGTAGATGTATTTGATGAAGAAGAACATTCAGTACGTCAAACCCGCGGTGAATTAGTCTGCACGAAACCTTTTCCATCCATGCCTGTTGGATTTTGGAATGATAAAGATAAAGTAGCCTACACCAATGCCTATTTTGCCCGTTTTCCTGGTGTATGGGCTCATGGTGATTTTGCCGAGATTTCAGAACACGATGGCCTGATCATTTATGGACGCTCTGATGCAGTATTAAATCCTGGCGGAGTTCGAATAGGTACTGCTGAAATCTATAGACAGGTTGAAAAGGTAGAAGCAGTTATAGACAGTATAGTCATCGGACAGGATTGGCAGGATGATGTGCGTATAGTTCTATTTGTTAAATTACGCGAAGGGACAATTCTCGATGAAGAGTTGATTCAATCCATTAAACACACCATTAGTGAAAATGCCTCCCCCAGGCATGTGCCCGCCAAAATACTCCAGGTTACAGATATTCCGCGTACAATCAGTGGAAAAATCGTTGAAGTAGCGGTTAGACAGGTTGTTCATGACCTACCTGTGCAGAATTTACAATCTCTGGCTAATCCTCATGCCTTGGAATATTTTAAAAATCGTAACGAGTTGAAGAGTTAATTATAATTTAGTCGCATTTAAGATCGAAACCGAAATAACGTCCTGCGCTTGCGTTAATCAAGCGATTCGTTTGATACAATAAGAGGACATTATTTCGGTCTATATCTTTATTTAATTGGTGAATTCAGGATAATACTTTGTATACATAGTCAGATTGTGTATAATATCAACCAGCGTCGATTTGAAAACTCAGCTTGCGGACGCTCAAAAGAGTTAACTTTTTTGAAAATACGGCTAAAGCGGGCAGTCTATTATATCCCTCTAAGTCTTCCGCAGCATATTCCAGGTTATTGTTATGATTGAATTGTGTGGAGTAACTAAATCTTTCTCAGGCAAACCAGCCCTTCAAGATATTAATTTATTTATTCAGGAAGGTGAAATTTTTGGCATCATTGGTAAAAGTGGTGCTGGGAAATCTACTTTATTACGCTGTATTAATTTACTGGAACGGCCTGACCATGGCGATGTCCTCATTGACGGACAAAACTTGATGAATATGTCCAGAAAGGACTTAGCATTGGCTCGTCATAAAATCGCCATGATTTTCCAACATTTTAACCTGTTAAATTCTAAAAATGTTTATGACAATATTGCACTGCCCATGCGCATTCAAGGTATGGATGAAGAGTCCATTAGTACAAAAATTAATGAGCTGTTGCCTATAGTAGAATTAACAGATAAAAGAAATGCTTACCCTTCACAACTCAGCGGTGGACAAAAACAACGGGTAGCTATCGCACGCGCATTAAGCTGTTCTCCTAAAATCCTACTTTGTGATGAAGCAACCTCAGCCCTTGATCCTGAAACAACTGATTCAATTCTGAGCTTATTAAAAAAAATCAACACTTTATACGGAATTACCATCGTCATAATTACCCATGAAATGGATGTAGTGAAACGAATATGCAGCAGACTGGCTGTTATGGTCAATGGCTCAATAATCGAGACTACTGCCCTATCGAATGTATTTAACAACCAGGACAGTTTGGCGCGCACGATGCTTTATGCTCAACTCAGCCCGGAACTACCTACATGCCTGACCAGCAGACTGGCTGGATATGCAACTGAAAAACCTTTGCTTCGATTATTTTTCCAGGGTGAAGAAGCAACCGTTCCTTTTATAAGCCAAACCAGTCGTGAGTTAAATATCGACATCAATATTTTACTGGCAAATATCGATCGTTTCGATTCGGTCACCTGCGGAGTCCTGGTCGTTGAGTTAACTGCAAACCCATTATTGCTCGACGCATTCCTGGAGCGCTGTAAACAAGTCGATTTAACTGTGGAGATCTTAGGTTATGTCCTACCCGATGGTATATGATTTACTCAATGCAACCGGTGAAACACTGTATATGGTGATCACCAGCACATTTTTTGCAGTACTGCTGGGATTGCCTTTAGGCACGTTGCTTTATTCAAGTAAACGTATCAAACCCAATCCCAAGATGCATAAAATACTTTCCGCAATAATTAATGTATTTCGTTCTATCCCTTTTATTATTTTGTTAGTAGCTATAATTCCATTAACTCGTCTCATAGTGGGTACCTCTATCGGAATGAATGCAGCAATAGTACCCTTAACTCTCGGAGCTACCCCATTTTTTGCACGCCTGGTAGATAATGTATACCAAAGTTTACCTTCTGGCCTGATCGAAACGGGTTATGCGATGGGAGCCAGCACAGGTCAGATTATCTATCATATCTTATTGCCTGAAGCAAAACCTGGCCTAATCCATGCGATCACTGTAACTGCAATTACTCTAGTAAATTATTCTGCGATGGCAGGAACGGTTGGAGCTGGTGGATTAGGAACATTAGCAATTAACTATGGATATCAACGCTTTAACGCCGGTATCATGTTTTCAACAGTAGTTGTTTTAATAATTTTAGTTCAGCTCATGCAAATGGGTGGAGACTATTTGGCAAAACGGTTTTTACATCACTAATTGAGAGATTCATAATGCGAATTCTAAGTTATCTGGTTTTAATATTAAGTCTGGTTGCCTGTAGCAGCAAACCCTCTCCGAATACACTGGTCATAGGAACCATAGCTGGGCCTGAAACGGAACTCATTGAAACAGCTAAAGAAGTAGCTGAAAAAGACTATGGCTTAACCATAAAAATTGTTGAGTTCAATGATTACAATCTGCCTAATGAAGCCCTGCAAGATGGTAGCCTGGATGCCAATGTATACCAGCATTTACCTTATCTGAAAGCTGCAATTCTAGCGCATGGTTATAATCTGCAAGCTATAGGAAGAACCTTTGTCTATCCAATGGGTATTTATTCCAAAAAATACAAATCTCTGGAAGATATTCCCGAGAACAGTATTATTGCGGTACCTAATGATCCCAGTAATGAAATGCGTGCCTTTTTATTGTTGGAAGATTCTCATTTAATTACATTAAAAGATGCGACCAATGCGGGTGTGCCAAGCTTAGAAAGCAATCCAAAGAAATTACAATTTAAAGAAATGGATGCAGCTCAATTGCCTAGAGTACTACCTGATGTTGCTGCAGCAGTCATCAACACCACATTTGCTCTGCCTGCAGGTTTAAATCCAAGCAAAGATGCATTGTATACAGAGGGTAAAGACTCTCCTTATGCCAATATTATCGTGATACGCAAGGATACCCAAAAGAGACCTCAGCTGGAATTATTTGTCAAAGCTCTGAATTCAGATGAAGTCAAAGACAAAGCCAAAAAACTGTTCGGTGATGCAGCAATACCTGCCTGGTAATCATAACATTAATAATCAGTGCAGACGGGTCTTACAATAGATCCAACTGCCCAATTTAAGGTCAATATACCCCCTCGAATTTGAGGGGGTATTTACTGATAATTAACTTAATTTTTTCTTAATTAAACCATGTTATACTTCAAATAACTCATCCAGTTATTAGGTGAACACTATGCCAGGCCCACTACTATCAAGAATACCATTAATTGGGAAACATCTATTTTCCAATGAATATGTAAATAAACTGACGCCTACTGCCCTTGACAATCTCGGTCAAACCTACCGAAATCTAATCGGTCTGGGAAATAATCTCACGTTTGCAAGTGGCGCTTTTAAAACACTGGATAAACAAAGAAATTCGGATAATGATGAGATACCCGTTAAATCTAAAGGGCCATACGGAGCGTCACTTCTTGATAAAATAAATGACAACTCAAATCCAGATGCAGCCAATGCAGCTAAAGAGGTAAAAAACAAAATCGCTGAAGTTCTGGTACCCAGCGATGCTTATGAAAAAGCGATGAAGAAATTTAATGAGAATTTAGCAACATTCAAAGACTTGGTAAAGCAAATTCCCGGTGGAAAGTTTGGCGCAGAAGATATAATAGGTACATTTAAATACTATATTGATAAATCAAGAACAGCTATTGTAGCGCAACAAGATCTTGATAAACAAATGTTAACTGCTCAATTTGATGACAACGATTTTAAAGACAATTTAATGAAGGCATACAACATTGCTAAAACTGATACGGATGCGGATAAACGAATAGGCGATCTTAAAACCAGTATGCTTAATGATCTTTCTGCATCACACAAAAAGCAATTAGCTGAATTTGATAAATCCACCACTGAAGCAATCAATAAGCTTCATCAAGCTTCGGCTGAAGAATACAAGCAAATGGGATTGATCGAAACACTACGCAGGGCTAATGCAGACAACGTTGCAATGCTTGAACAAATTGCAGAAGAAAATAGAGCCAAACATCCACTTCCTGCTAATGGATCCAGAAATGGTATTGCCACTTATTCCGATACTGAAATTAAAGCGAAACTGGCTTACGCCAAATTGGAAGATATAAAAGCCTTTAAATCGATGACCGGGATGAAAATTGAACAGCCTCAACCTGGTGTATTTAGATTTCACTTTGACATGTTAAGTCCCAGATATTACCAGAGCCTGGCGCAAAAACCGCTTACCGATTTTTTATTAGTGTCGCAAATGATTAGAGCTCAAGGCAACGATAAGATCACCTGGACTATTGAAATTGAAAATAAAGAAACGTTGATGGAAAGAGCAAAACAGGCTGTTGAAGGATCTGTAAGAGCTGGTTTTGAACTAGGTAAAATTGAGATTCGCGACAAGTCAGGTAAAGAACTCAAGCTTGAAGAAATATTTAAAGACGATCCTGAATCTTATAAAAGGATAAGTCAAAGAGCGGCTGAAATAAAACAGGAACTTTCAAGTATACCCACACCTGTAGTCAAATCAGCAAAAAATGATACAGTAAAAGCTGCTATAAAGGATATTAAAGAACAATATAAGGCAAATCCACCTCCAGAAGAAAAAGAAGAAGAGCAGGAAGTGGAAGAAGAACGAACAGGAGCAGCTCCTAAGTAATAGATTTAGAGTTTAACCTGCCCAGAATTCCTATCTATTTCAAAGGTCATCAATCACAGTTTTCTCGGACTCAAGACGAGAGAGCTGTGACATTTATCTCACACAACTCTGTACAAAAAATTCCACTGTCCCAAACAGCTAAAATCTGCTATTTTTTATAGGCAATCAACGGCAAAGTTGATACAATAATTTTCGTATCTTATTATAATATATGAATATTTTATAAGATAACTATTATCAATAATTAATGTTGCAACTCCTTTTACAGAAATGGAATTCAACGGGTTGGCTAGGGAGATGGCTATGAGTACTCGTGGTTTTGATGACTTTGATACAGATATTGAAGATGTAAGTGAGGCAGCACCAGTTATTCCAGAACCAAGTCCTTCTACAAAATTGGAACGACGCAGAAAAATAGAAGATTTATTTGAAGAAAAGCGATTAAGAGAAGAACTTGAAGAGTTTGGTTAAATGTACTGAGTATGACATTACATTTATTCAACGGCAAAATAACCAAGCCGCGACTGTAAGGAAGCCGAACAGTAGGATAGCCGTATAGTTACTTATGCGGCAATTATATCGTGGATAACTTAACCTGTTTTATTAAAATAGATATCAAATCGAACAGTCTTACCTTCGATGCTGCTATCAGGCACCATCAAAGGTTTTATTTTTTGTGGCCATTTTACAACAACTCTTTGTCTTGCATGAGATATGGCCACTTTTATTAAGTCTAATGCATCTTCATCAGTTCCGATCATCTGCTGTAACGCCTGCATGTCTTTTTTAACCAGAGCCGATTTAGTACGCTGTGGATGCATGGGATCGATATAAATAACGTCTGGATAATCCATATCGGCAAGATTATTTAAATAAAAACGAGCATCAGAAGCATAAAGTGATACCTTTAACTTTTGTTTGTCCAACTCATTCTGATGGAGAATTGCATCGGATAACAATGCAGCCATTAGCGGGTTACGCTCCAACATTACAACCTGTGCCCCAAAACTGGCTAAAATCGCAGAATCTCTTCCCCACCCTGCTGTAGCATCCAGGATTTTAACGCCTTGAGCAGGCTTACAAGCACGAATTAGACCTTGTTTTTTCCCCTCCGATCGTCTTTTATTCCAGGTCGACGCACTAAAATCTGCAGATAAAAGTGAGAAATTGGGTATTTTCAAAGCCAACTTATTTGAAGTTACATACAAACAGGTAGCGGCTTCTTTATCCAGAGTAAAATCAAGTTGCTTTGCCAGAAGAGCTGCTTCCTCTCTCAATTCCTCGCGTTCATATCCAACTGTTGTTATAGCACTCATGATTGCGACAAAAACTGATCGACATACTCTGCCAGGGAATTGTAGACAGGCACCTCAGGATATGCATTTAATCCGATAAGATCAGTCATCGAAGACAACACCATAACCGGACTTGCTCCAGCTGCATATGCAGCCTCAATATCAGATACTCGATCACCAATAAAAGGAACATTCTCAAGAGAACAATTAAACCTTTTAGCTAAGGCCAACAACATTCCAGGATTTGGTTTACGACAACAACAATGCTCTGATGGAAGATGTATGCAATATTCAATCGCATCAATCTTGCCACCAGCAGATTGGACTGCCAGAATCATTTTCAAGTGAATTGCTGCCAGTTCATCTTCGGTATAAAGTCCTCTGGAAACACCTGACTGATTGGTAGCCACACCAATGGCGTATCCTGCCTTGCTCAGACGAGCAATAGCTTCTACGCTATCAGGAATCAGGATGAACTCATCTACACACTTTATATAGTGTAGTGAGTCCTGATTTATTATACCGTCACGATCCAGTAAAATTAATTGAGTCATAACAACTGTAACATTGAAATATCAGCAACGCCTTGTAGTAAATTATTTAATTTTGATAACAAGGCCAGACGATTCTTTTTCACTGCCGTATCTTCTACCATAACCATTACATGATCAAAAAATGCATCTACAGGCTCTTTAAGGCTGGCTAACTGTTTAAGCAATGAACCATAGTTGGCATCTCTATATAAAGAATCAGTAGATTCTGTTACCGATTTTATATGAGTATACAGTGCTTTTTCGGCCCCTTCCTCTAGAATATTGACATTGATCTCCGCTTCCAAATCGCTTTTGTCTGCATGAGCCAATAGATTATTCACCCGTTTACATGCGGCAGAAAGCGATGCGGCTTCAGGCAGGGTAATAAAAAGTTTCAAAGCATTCAGTCGCAAATCCAAATCATAGAGCCAGTCGTCCTGTCGAGCACGTACAGCTTGTACCAGATCAGCACTCACTCCCTGGCCTTGATAATAGGATTGCAGTCTCTCAAGGATAAATACCTTTAATTCAAGAGCAGCGGTCTTATCCATACTGACCGTATCGCCATAGTTTACTATGGCTTCATCAATCAATGTAGCTAAATTAAGAGGTAAAGGTGTCGCTATTAATAATCGGACTACAGCCAAAGCATGTCGTCGCAATTTGAACGGATCTTTCACTCCGGATGGTTTTTGGCCAATAGCGAAAATACCAACTAATGTATCGATTCTATCAGCTAATGACAGTGCCAGTCCTAATCCTGATTCAGGAAGCATATCAGCAGCAAATCGAGGCATATATTGCTCGTTCAAAGCGTGTGCCACCGTAAGGTCTTCACCGTCATTTAACGCATAATAATAACCCATCAATCCTTGTAACTCAGGAAACTCGCCAACCATACCCGTCATCAGATCGCATTTACTTAATATCGCAGCGCGTTCTGCTTGCTTAATTGATAAATTAAGAGCCTGACTTAAATGATGCATCAACGCTTTTACCCGTAACGCCTTATCATGTAAAGTTCCAAGTTTTACCTGAAACACTACCTGTTCTGTTGAAGGTATATGTTCACTTAAAGGTTGCTTTTTATCCTGTCTGAAAAAAAATGCGGCATCACTTAATCTCGCACGCATCACTTTTTCATTACCTGCTACTACCTGCTGAGGGTTGGAACTGGCTATATTCGCTACTGTAATAAAATGCGGTAACAATGTACCGTGCTTATCCTTCAAGGCAAAACATTTTTGATGAGATTGCATTGAAGCAATTAATGCTTCAGCCGGGACATCCAGAAACTCTTTTTCAAAATTAGCTACTAATGCCTGAGGCCATTCCACTATAGAGGTGACCTCATTAACCAAATCTTCAGGCATAATTGCACTGGCATGTAGCGACTCAGCTAATTGATTCACTTGCTCTTGAATCATACTTCGACGCGTTGCAAAATCAGCGATAACAAACGATTCACGCAGTTGATCTTCATAACTTCGAGCGTTGGTTATTTTTATTTTTTGTGGATGGTGAAATCGATGTCCACGACTTTCACGTCCAGACTTAACACCAAGAATCTCATGCTCAAGAACTTCATCACCATAAAGCATTACCGCCCAATGAACGGGTCTGGCAAACTCTTCATCACCATCACCCCATCGCATGGGTTTAGCAATAGGAAGAGAGGCTATGGATTGAGCAACCAATGATGGTAATAAGGTCTTTGTTTGTGAACCTGTGTTTTGAATGTCACAAACCATCCAATCGCCCTTATCCGTTTGAATTCGGGTCAGTGCTTCCACAGAGACACCGCAGGATTTTGCAAAACCTGTTAATGCAGGAGTAGGATTTCCATCCTTATCATACGCTGCAACCGCAGCTGGTCCTTTACGAGTCACCGTCTGACTTTCTTGCTCTGACTGTAAATCTCGAATTACAACAGCCAATCGTCTCGGAGTAGCGAATCGTTTCACTTCTCCATAACTTAGTTGCGCTTTATCTAATGCAGCGAGTAATTGATTAGCAAATTCATCAGCCAAAGGCCAGACTGCAGCTGAGGGTAACTCTTCGCACCCTAACTCAAAAATAAAATCATTGACCATCACACACCTTTTGCATAGGGAAGCCCAAAGCTTCTCGAGCTTGATAATAAGCCTGAGCTACTGCTCTTGAAAGCTGTCTTACACGAAGAATAAAACGTTGTCTTTCAGTAACGGATATTGCTTTACGTGCATCAAGTAAATTGAATGAATGTGAAGCTTTCATTACCATTTCATAAGCAGGAAGGGGCAGCTGCAAAGAAATCAGTTTTTGTGCCTCACTTTCGTAATAATCAAATTGTTTAAATAATTCTTCAACATTGGCATGCTCAAAATTATATGCCGACATTTCAACTTCATTTTGATGAAATACATCACCATAAGTCACAATACCCTGTGAATTTTTACACCAGGGTAATTCAAACAAATTATCAACACCCAAGACAAACATGGATATTCGTTCAAGTCCATAAGTTAATTCGCCAGTGACGGGTTTACATGCCAAACCACCTACCTGTTGGAAATAGGTAAACTGAGAAACCTCCATACCATTTTGCCAGACTTCCCAACCTAACCCCCATGCGCCCAATGTTGGGGACTCCCAGTTATCCTCAACAAAGCGAATATCATCCGCCAGTGGATCAACACCCAAAGCGCGCAATGAATCAAGATATTTTTCCTGAATGTCCAGAGGAGAAGGTTTGAGTACTACCTGAAATTGATAGTAATGCTGAACTCTATTGGGGTTTTCACCATAACGTCCATCAGTAGGTCTTCTGGAGGGTTGCACGTAAGCCGCTGACCACGGTTCAGGACCAATAGCCCTTAAAAAAGTTGCAGGATGAAAAGTACCTGCCCCAACTTCCATATCCAGAGGTTGTAACAAAACACAACCTTGAGCAGCCCAATATTGCTGCAGCGTTAATATGATTTCTTGAAATGTAGTTGGTTTTGTCATGAAAATCTCAAAATTAACAAGTACG
This sequence comes from Legionella quateirensis, assembly GCF_001467955.1. Lineage (GTDB taxonomy): Bacteria > Pseudomonadota > Gammaproteobacteria > Legionellales > Legionellaceae > Legionella > Legionella quateirensis. Next base: position 677,781 of record NZ_LNYR01000012.1, read on the forward strand.
AGGTTTAGCGTAACACCCCGAATAATCTTATTGCTTGATGATACATATCATCAACCCGAATTAAATTTATTGAGACTACGCACAACATAGTCTCAATAAATCAGTACTTTTGGTAATTCATTTCGTTCGGGACAACGGTTTTAGATCCCGCATCACTCAGATGGGTTACTGAATTACTCTAGTTTCCAGCTGCTTTCTTTATAAGTTCCTGTAATGACTCTTCACTTGCTGCACCGGGAATAAATGAAGGCTCAGTTCCCGTTTTAAATTTGCCATCAGGAGTAGATGCAACGATAAAAGCAGGAGTTCCCATCAAGTGTAATTTTTCAGCCAATTGTCGATTCGCTTCCAGAATATCAGTTACATCTTTACTGTCCATGTCTTTCTTCAGCTTATCCATATTCAAGCCTAATGATTTAGCAGCATCCATGACTAATTGATCATCAAGACGCTTTTCAATTTTCAATAAGGCCTCATGCATAGGTTGATATTTACCTTGCATGCCTGCAGCAAGAGCGGCTCTTGAAGCCATTTCAGAGCTTTTGCCAAAAATAGGGAATTCTTTATAAATTACTCTTAAATCAGAATCTTTTTTAACTAAACTATCAATTATTGGAGACATTTTTTTACAGTGAATGCATTGATAATCGAAAAACTCTACTATGGTGACAGATCCCTTGGCATTACCCACCGTTGTCAGTTTACTTTGAAAGAGTTGATCTGCGTTTTCCAATATTGCGGACTGTGCCTGCTGTTGCATATTTTGTTGTTGCTTTTGTTGTAATGCTTGAGAAGCTTCCAACAGAACCTCCGGGTTACTGACCAGATAATCATGAACTATTTTTTCAATTTCTTTTTTTTGAGCATCAGACATAGGGGTGGTTGTAGCATCAGCGGCCATGGTCATGGGTGATACTAAAGAAGTTGCCAGTGCTCCTGCGGTTAAAAATTTTGAAAATTTCACACAATTCCCCTTATTAATGGTTAACTAATAATTTAAGTTAATATCGGCAGTTTACTCAAATAGATTCACTACCGCACTGAATTTTAATTGAATCCAGTTTCTTTAGCCAGTCGCACCCTAGCATCGACAAGAGAAAAATTCAACATTAAATAACGAATACTTACAAAGACTAATGCTCTTTTCGTTAACCTGGGTACAACCGTTACTTTAAAAATGAGAACATTCACCAACAACTGTTAAATTAGCATAGGCCAAAACCAGCCATTTTACCCCATGTTCACTAAATTTAACCTGCACTCGTGTATGAGCGCCACTTCCTTCAACCGCAAGAACAACACCTTGTCCAAATTTTGCATGAACGACATTTTGTCCCATCGGTATTCCTGAAGATTCGGCTGCCGAAGGAATTGGACTTCGTGAACTTGTCCCAGGCTTAAATCGTGCCTTGACACGCACTTCATCTATCAGTTGTTCGGGTAATTCACGTAAAAAACGTGATGGTCTATGATATTCCTCTCGCCCATATTGTCGCCGGACTTCAGCATAGGACAGGATCAGTTTGCGCATAGCCCGAGTCATTCCGACATAACACAGCCGACGCTCCTCTTCCAAACGCCCCGGCTCTTCTAGAGATTGCTTTCCTGGAAAGACCCCTTCTTCCATACCGACCAAAAATACTATGGGAAATTCAAGGCCTTTGGCTGCATGTAAGGTCATTAAATGGACGTAGCGTTCATGTTCCTCCGCCTGCATCTCACCGGCTTCAAGTGATGCATGAGCTAAAAATGCATTGACCAGAGGTAGTTCATCTTCTTCATCCTGCTCGTATCGGAATTGTTTGGCCGCATTAATTAACTCCTGAAGGTTATCGAGCCGTGACTCCGATTTATCCCCTTTAATTTTGCTAAAGTGTGCATAAAGTCCACTTAATTGAATGACCTCTGATAATTGCTCATCCAATTCCATAGAGACCGTTTTAATCTGTAATCGTTCAATCAATTCAATAAATCGCGATAAGGACGAACCGGATCTCTGTGCCATTTCCCCTGATTGTAAAAGATGCTTCGCGGCATTCCATAATGAGCACTGCTCTGTTTTGGCATGATATCGCAAATCTTCCAGTGTTTTTTCGCCGATTCCACGAGTAGGGAAATTAACTACCCGCTCAAATGCCGTGTCATCATTGGTATTCACCAGCAAACGCAGATATGCCAAAGTATCTTTGACCTCTGCCCTATCAAAAAATCGTACTCCGCCATAAATTCGGTATGCAATCCCTGAACGCAATAATGCTTCTTCTAATACTCGTGATTGCGCATTTGAACGATACAGTATGGCAATTTCATCAGCGCTACATCCCTGGTTAATCTCCATCATAATCCGCTCTGCGACAAAGCGGGCTTCTTCCAACTCATTAAATGCACTGTATACAATTATTTTTTCACCAGTGCTCCCAGCAGTCCATAAGTCTTTACCCATACGTGAGTTGTTATTGGTAATTAATGCATTAGCTGCTTCAAGAATGGTCGCAGTCGAGCGATAATTTTGTTCTAATCTGATGATATGAGTATCTTTAAAATCTGTAGAAAATTTCTGAATGTTTTCTACCTTTGCGCCACGCCAGCCATAAATGGATTGATCGTCATCCCCTACCGCCAATACCGGAGTATTATCCCCTGCAAGCAAACGTATCCAGGCGTATTGGATCGTATTGGTATCCTGAAACTCATCAACCAGAATAGCCTGAAATCGTTGCCGGTAATGCGCCAGAATCTCCGGATTATCTCTCAATAATTCGTGGGTCCTCAATAAGAGTTCTGCAAAATCAATAACACCAGCTGTTTGACAAGCCTGCTCATAGGCACTATAGATTGCAACCAAAGTTTTTGTTGGCCCATAAGATAAGGCATTCACGTGTTGAGGTCTTATACCTTCATCTTTCCTGCCATTAATAAAAGACTGGGCTTGTTTTACTGGCCATTGATCAGAATCCAGATTTAACGAAGCGATGACTCTTTTTATCACTCGAGCCTGATCTTCAGAATCCAGAATATGGAACTGTTCTGGTAAACGAGCTTCCTGATAATGACGACGCAACAAACGGTGACATAAGCCATGGAATGTTCCAACCCAGAGCCCCATTATTGGTGCAGTCAGCATGCTGCTTAATCGTGTACGCATTTCACCAGCAGCCTTGTTTGTAAAAGTTACGGCCAGAATTCCATGTGGTGAAAGATGTTCTTTTTCGATTAACCAAGCAATACGACTTACCAATACTCGCGTTTTACCGCTCCCGGCGCCAGCCAAAACCAACATGTTGTTTAAAGGTGCGGTAACAGCTTCACATTGTCTTTCATTCAAGCCTTTAAGGAGTGCTGTCATGATCATAAATTAATTCCAATCGAACATAGAGAGCGCATTATCTTCAATTTAACTCATAAAGACAAAGGTAATATTCAGGTCTCTGATATAAATTTCAGCTGACACTGCTATTGCTTTAAAGCTATACAGAGCGCAGAATAATGTGATTTCTGTATTGCAGTTAATTAAAGTATAATATACAAAAATTCTAAAGGACTAATATGCATTCCCTCTACCCAGCAATTAAACCTTATGCCCAACATGAGATCATGGTAAGCAAACCCCATGTACTCTATGTTGAAGAAACAGGGAATCCGGAAGGAATTCCTGTGATCGTCCTGCATCCAGGACCAGGGGCTGAAGCGGATCCGCATCTAAGACGTTTTTTTGATCCGCAGCGTTATCGAATAATCCTGTTTGACCAACGAGGTTGTGGACGTTCTACTCCCCATCTTGAAATTAAAGAAAATACTACGTCATTACTGCTGGATGATATTGATGCAATTAGAGATTTCCTGAAGCTATCCGAGTTTGTAATTTGCGGTGGTGGCTGGGGCTCATTATTAGCATTACTTTATGCCCAAAAATTCCCTCAACAAATTAAAGCATTACTGTTGCATCAAATCTTTTTAGGCAGACAACAGGATATTGATTGGTTCTACAAACATGGCGCAAGTCTCGTTTACCCTGATTATTGGCAAGAATTTATTAGTCTGGTTCCAGAGAACATGCTCCATAATGTTCCGCAATTTTATGCAGATTGTCTGCAAGGTTCCAATGATCTGATTCGAATGAGTGCTGCAAAAAACTGGGCACTATGGCAAGCACGATGCAGCAGTTTACAACCGCATCTCTACGTCATTGATCAATACAGCGATCCTCATTTTGCCCTTGCTCTTGCTACCCTGGAATCACATTTCATCAATAATCATTATTTTATCGAAGAAAATCAGGTGATGGCACAAGTGAATAAAATCAGACACATTCCCACTTATATTGTACACGGACGATTTGATCTGGTGAGCCCATTAGCCAGTGCGTGGGAGCTTCATCAGGCAATTCCCGCATCAAATCTTAGAATTGTACGCGATGCAGGGCATTCTGACAGAGAGTCTGGAATAATTGATGCGCTGATTTATGCGACCAAAGAGATTTCGAAACAAGGATTGGATGCATGTTAACGGTTATTCAACGTGTTACCGAGGCGCGAGTTGAAGTAAATAAAACTACGATAGGTAAAATAGAGCAAGGATTGATGATCCTTTGCGGATTCGAACCTGATGATACTGAGAATCAATTAAAACGTATGCTCGATAAGTGCATCAACTACCGTATTTTTGATGATGGCCAGGGCAAAATGAATTTAAGTCTGAAAGAGGTCAATGGAGGGCTTTTATTAGTACCGCAATTTACTTTAATGGCTGATACGCAAAAAGGCCTCCGGCCAAGCTTTTCAAATGCTGCACCACCTGAACTGGGACGACAACTCTTCGATCAATTATTGAGCATGGCTCATCAGGCCTATCCCAAGACAGAATGTGGAAGTTTTGGAGCCAACATGCAGGTTCATCTGTGTAACGATGGACCAGTTACCTTTTTAATGAAGTTTTAAATCCAATCAAGATAATTCATACCTCAAACACGATTAGACCATCCTGGTTTATAGTTACAGGACTTACGAATTTCTTATCATAAGAGCTGTTTGCAAGAATCATAAACTGGTGTAACATCGATTTAAGTATCTAATAATTAGAAAAAAATTATGCGCTTAATTGTAACATGTGCAACTATGGTGAGTTCTTTATTGTTAACAGGATGTGCTCATAAAGGGACTAATCCCATAGACCCTTATGAGCCATTTAATCGCAAAGTTCATAACTTTAATATGGCTTTTGATGCGACCATGTTAAAACCCCCAACAAAACTTTATGTTGCGGTTGTACCTGCAGTAGTTCGTAAAGGGGTTGATAATGCATTTAATAACCTCGATATGATACCCACTGTTGCAAATGATATATTGCAAGCTAAAGGAAAATGGGCAATAAGGGACTCTTGGCGTTTTGCCATTAACTCGACCATTGGTGTGGTTGGGATATTCGATGTGGCCAATAAATTCGGACTGCCCCCTCATTATAATGATTTAGGGCTTACATTTGCCAAGTGGGGTGATAAAAAATCACCCTATATTGTCATACCCTTCCTAGGTCCCAGTACAGTCAGAGACGGCTCGGGATGGCTGTTCCAATTCGCCCTCTGGAGTCCTTATGTTTATATGAACAATGATGCTCTTGCCTTTGGATTGATTGGGTTAAGATATGTTGACTTGCGTTCACAACTTTTTGAAACGGAACGTTTAATGAATGAAGCATTAGATCAATATTCATTTATTCGTGATGCCTATTTACAGCATAGAACGTACCTGATTACCGGAGCGGAACAAGACAATGGTTCTCTCTATGCTCAAGATGTTCAGGCAGATGAATCAGCAGCAGCCAACGATTATGTTGATGAATAAATCCTGAAAATCAGCACCATGCCACAGTGTTGCATGGTGCTGATTTTTTAGATGAATGCTCAGAATTTGCTGAAATTTCTCTCAAACAAATGGTACTAGTCAAATTAATTTCGATCAGATCATAGTCGTCAGGCTAAGGAAAAAATCAAAAAGTAGCCCGGATGAAGCACAGCGAAATCCGGGAAGGCTATGCGCAGCATAGTACCATTTAATCGGTGCCCACTTCGCGGGACTTCCCGGATTACGTGCTTCGCAATTCATCGGGCTACTATTATGCTTAGCCTAGCGAGTATGGGTCTAAACCTAACCAACTTGCTCTCTATTCCCCATCCGATATACAGCAATTATTACTGACGAAGCTTCTCAAGGCTGCGAAGAAAATCACCCGAAATATCCAATCCTGTTTCTGCTGAAATTTCTCTCAAACAGGTAGGGCTTGTCACATTAATTTCGGTCAGATAATCGCCTATCACGTCGATACCAACAAAGTACAAACCTTTAGCCTTTAGCACAGGCCCAATTTGTTCACATATCCAGCGATCTCTAGCCGAGATAGGGACAACTTCTCCTCTGCCTCCAGCTGCCAAATTACCTCGTAACTCACCTTGAGCGGGAATTCGCGCCAGGGCATAGGGTACGGGTTCACCATTAATCACAAGAATCCGCTTGTCTCCTGTAGTTACTATTTCAGGAATATAGCATTGTGCCATGATGCAATTGCTTTGCCCTTTTGTTAATACTTCAAGAATAACCGACAAATTTCTTCCTTGCTCATCAACATGAAATACGGAGCTTCCCCCCATACCTTCCAATGGTTTAAAAATAACGTTTTTATGTTTTTGCCAAAATGCTTTTAATCGTTTGATGTCTCTGGACACCAAGGTATCAGGACAACACTGAGGAAAATTCAAGGTAAAAAACTTCTCATTGGCATCACGCAAGCTTTGAGGTTTATTAGCAACCAAAACCCCCTCTCGTTCTGCGAGTTCCAATGCGTACGTGCTATAAATGTATTCTAAATCAAAGGGAGGATCCTTGCGCATGAGTATTATATCAAAATCGCTTAATGGTTTTTCACCTAAATCCTTTATTTCTGCCCATTGAGAACTGTGTACATCACCTATACTGATCTCATGCACATGAGCGTAAGAATGCCCTGCACTGCAAAACATATCTTCCTGGGTAAAATAGACACATGACCAGCCCATAGCTTTAGCGCTGGATATCATTGCAATAGTTGTATCTTTATAGGGTTTCAACCGATGCAAGGGATCCATTAGTACAGCAAGTCTCATTATTCACCTCCAATGGCTCTGATTTCTCTTGCAGCAGCCAGAGCTGCCAAACGAGCGATCACCCCATACACATAAAAACGATTGGGACAATCAACTACTTCCAATTCGTCACATGGCATATTACAGGCTTGTGCAAAAGCAAGCGGTTCAAAATGCATTCCAGGAGCATTCAGATTTTCATCAATTCCACGCCCCTGATGAACCCTGTAGAATCCTCCAACAACAAATTGTCCAATCATGTAAACAACAGGTTCAGCCACTGCTCCATTTGGCATGGTTTCAAACGTATAGACCCCTTCCTGAATAATTACTCTATCAACCTTTCGACTTCCTTTGCTACTAGACATCCGGGTACGCTGCTTTCTATTTAATTGTCTGATTTCATTAGCATCGTGAACCATCATAACACTCATACCGTAAGTGCCATTATCTGCCTTAACTACTGCAAATGGTTTTTCTTTAATTCCATAAACAGCATATTTATCGGCAACCAAACCCAGAATTTTATCGACCTCCAGTGCTAATTGTTCAACTCCTTCCTGGGCCATAAAATCCACTCCATCAATGGCACTGAAATAAGGGTTGATCAGCCAGGAATCAATATCAACCAGTTCTGCAAATTCCCTGGCTACTTCATCAAAAAATTGAAAATGACTTGATTTCAACCGAGATGCCCAACCTAATTTAGCGGTGGGTCGTATGCGTTGCTCCAATCCCTCTAATAATTCAGGCACACCAGATGACATATCATTATTTAACAATAAGAAACACGGATTAAAATCTTCCAGTCCCACTCTATCACCCTGTCTTCGCAAAGGCTCTAATAGTAAACTGTCACCGTTTTCAAGAACCACTTCTGTGGGACTTTTTATTTCAGGGTCCAAACTTCCAATACGGACTATAAAGCCTGCTTTAATAAAGATAGTACGTAGAATATTTAAGCTCTGCAGATAAAATTTATTTCGCGTATGGCTTTCAGGTAAAATCAAAATTTTAGTACAGTCCGGAATATACTCAATCAATACCGATTGAGCAGCCTGCACACATAAAGGAAGAAAATCAGGATTAAGATTATTAAATCCGGCAGGGAATAAATTAGTATCTACCGGGGCCAGTTTAAATCCTGCATGTCGTAAATCTACCGATGAGGTTAATGGTGCTGGGGTCTCTTTCCATTTTTGCCTGAACCAGGCTTCGATTGGAGCAACATGATTTAATAGTATTTTTTCTACATGATATAAAGGACCCGAATGAGCTGTAGTCAGATGTGGCACCGGTATTTCATTAGCGTTCATGCTTGTTCTCTAAATTTGGGAATGGCCTGATGTTACCCTATGTTAATGATAAAATGAAAGATAAAGTCATTCTTTCATCACCTGAATTCGTGAATCAATCCTCTAATTATAGGTAAATAAATTAATTTGAGATCTGCACCCAATCTGTTTTTCAATCACCCACAAAGGCCCACTCTTCCAATTATTCTTAAGTTTTTTTAGACATCCGACAAGGTATACGTCCCGCGACTTGTTCCTGAGAGATCCTCACAAAATTAAAGCATTTTATAAGTGCCTACGTACTGCGCTTTATCTTTATAAGAACAATTTAGACACATTAGAAGCGCCCACCTACTGAGAAGTATATCCTTAATCGTTCTTCACTTTTTAAATACGCACATTGATTAATTGAGTACTTGAATGTCATAATTCAAATTCTATCATTTTAATGCGCATACCTTTTTATGGATAAATTGAACTCCCTAAAAGCTCTCTTGCTTCTCATTGTTTTAGGCTTTATTTGGGGGTCAGGTTACTCATTAGCTAAATTTGCTATGACCAATGGAGTATCCCCACTCGGTTATGCATTCTGGCAATCCTTAGGCCCGGCTATACTGTTATCCTGTATTTGTATTGCCACAGGAAAATTCGCTCTGTTTAACCAATCCTATTACCCCTATTTTTTTATTTGTGGATTAATAGGAATCGCCATTCCAAACACCAATATGTATTTCATCGCCAGTCATATCCCTGCGGGATTACTCGCAGTACTCGTTAATACTGTCCCACTCCTGGTATATCCATTAGCCCTGCTGACAGGTCAGGAGAAATTGGATGGATGGCGTTTCGTAGCATTATTACTGGGCATGACTGGAATCCTTTTTATCATTGGAATTAATACCACAGGCTTATATTCTGGTTGGACTTTATTAGCACTTTTAAGTCCATTAGGATTTGCTCTTTGCTCCATATACATAGGTATAAAGCAACCTAAAGGAATAAACTCGCTTCAAGCCGCAAGTGGCATGCTTCTGGCCGCCTCACTCCTGCTGATTCCCCTTGTTGTTTCCCAAGGTGCTTTTTACTCTCTTTCAGGCCCTTTTACCTTTGTTAAACAGATTATCGTTTTGGAAATTATATTATCCAGCCTGGGTTATTTACTTTTTTTCACCCTCATCCGTATAGCTGGCCCTGTATTTTATAGTTTAACAGGAGGTGTTGTTGCCTTAACGGGATTATTCTGGGGGTATCTGATTTTCGATGAAACACCTTCACCGATCCAAAGCCTGGCTGTAGTTTTAGTAATTTCCGCAATTTTTCTGTTATCATGGCGACAATCAATACAAATAAAAGGAGCCTGATTCATGATTAGTGAACTGGCAAAACAATTCAGTACACAATTAGAAACCTTTTTTTATTTAATTGCCTTAATTAATGGAGTTTTACATTTTGTCTTTGCAGGTGCCGTAGCACGAGATGCTGGTAATTTATACAGACTTGGTCAAAAACCGGTTTTAGTATCTGCGCCTACCTGGGCTTTTGCCACTCTAATAGGTGGAGTGCTGACTGCAACAATTTATTGGTTTCTTCACCATTCAACATTAACCAGACCGTCAATGAGAGAAATTCGTTATGACAAAGCATGAGATTAAAACTATAGATGTTCATGAACTAAAAAATAGAATAGATGCTCAATCGGACTTATGTTTAATTGATGTCCGAGAGATTGATGAGTGGCAGGATATTCGTATCCCGGGAGCGCTGCATATACCCAAAGATGAAATTACTATCAAAATTAAAGATTCCATTGCAGATAAATCAAAACCCATATATTTACATTGCCGAGGAGGTGTCCGATCCTTATATGCAGCTCAATGCTTAATGGATATTGGTTATCAAGAGGTTTATTCAGTAGATGGCGGCATTATGGAGTGGGCAATGTTTGGTTATCCAATTGAACAGTGATAGCAATGCTACATCAACTCTATCCTTGACCCGAAGCCTGAGTGGCATTTCATCGAGTCGATGCATTCAAAAGTCCTGGGTACTGCAGTTCGCTCAGGTTATCCAATCAGGTTACGCTCTGAGATCAGCTAACCGTTAAAGATACACATTGATTTATCTTAATTTGAGCTTTTATAAGATCGTCATCCTCACGAAAACAAGGATGACGGTTTAAAAGTATGGGGCGCTATAGTAATAGCCGCGCTACTTAAAAGGTTATGAGCGATGATCAACTGCCCATCCCCCCAAGATACTAACTTAGCCCATTCGTTGTAGAAGAAGTTTCAGCGGAATGTGTTGTGTCTTTAGCATGTGCTTTATCTGCTCTTTCTTTAGAAGCTTTTGAACTACTTCCGCCAAACAGGGTGGAACTGGATTTGGCAGGGCTTGCAGTTTGTTCTTTTTTACTTGCTGCAGCATCTATAAGACTTAGACGCAGGTCCTTTCCTTTTGATATTAAATCCTTTATGTCATCCTCAACTTTATATCCTTTAATATCAAAAGGCTGATTCGGCAGATAGCCTTTTCTGCAATCTCCACCAACATAAACATTGTCAGATAAAAATTTCTCCAGACTTTTATACATATCAACTAATTCAATATCACCAGGCTTATTTGATAATTTTAAATCAAGCGATAATTCCAAACATCGTTTAAATGAACTTCTATCAGAACTTAATACTAAAGCATACAATCCACTATAAGAATTTTCTATTTTTTCATAGATATAAAATGCCAATGTATTCAACACTCGAGCCACTTCATCCTTATCCATGTGCTCCTTTTGATTGTCAAGAAGATTTATGGTTTTTAACAATTGTTGCGATTGAACTCTTCTTTCTTCAGGAAGGATTTCTACAGCTTCCCATAATTTTTCAGGATCAATTTTATATTTACTATCATGAGATTTAATTAATGATATTATACTTTCTATAATGTTGGTTTTTAATATTTCATATGCTACTAATTCAAAAGCCATCTTAATTTCTCCTTAAACTCCATTAACAGGATTAGTGAATTTCTTTCACCGAAAATCAGTTTAAACTAATTAATTATTTTCGTCATGTGTTTTCTTTTTACTAACTATTTAAATTTCAACCGTTTGATTTTAATAAAAAAAAATTTCTATATTTCATTTATATATTGCATTATGACTCTTTTTTACGGTAATTTAACCAGGAATTTAATTTTAAGCAGTGATTAGAATGATAAAAATCCTCTGCAGTTTTCTGTTGATTTTATGTACTTTTATTGGATATGCTCATAACACTCAACCCAAACTAATTGTACAAATTGTAGTTGACCAATTAAGAGGTGATTTATTACATCATCATCAGCAACAATTTAGACCTGATGGTTTTAATTACCTTCTAAGCCATGGTATTGACTTTCAAAACGCACATCATCCTCACGCCAACACCACAACCTGTGCCGGTCATGCAACTATAGCAACAGGTAGTTATCCTTCTTTGCATGGAGTCGTTGATAATGAATGGTTTGACAGAAAATCTAAAGGTATTATCTATTGTATGGAAGATTTGAAAACCACTATTTTACCTACTGTGCATACCCAAACCACAATACCCGGCCGATCGCCTGAAAACTTGCAAGGTACGACTTTGGGCGATGAAATGAGCCTTGCTAAAAAAGGAAAAGTATATGCCGTTTCATTTAAAGATCGCTCAGCGATAACGATGGCAGGCCATTCAGGAAAAGCTTTTTGGTTTGACAAGATAAATGGCGGCTTCGTTTCCAGCAGTTATTATTATTCCAGTTATCCACAATGGGTTCAAAATTGGAATAAAAACTATAAGCCTGAACCATTCGACTGGACTCTCAGCCAACCCATAGCTCAATATCAAAACAGAACTACACTACCATTTAAACAAAATTATGGTGACTTCAACCAAACATTCCCTCATCATGTCACGAATCCACCATCTGAATCCTATTTCAAAGGCTTATCCAGAACACCTGAAGCAGATCGATTAACTGCTGATTTTGCAGAACAATTGCTGGTAAATGAACAATTAGGGAAATCAACCAATCAAACGGATTATCTTGCAATCAGTTTTTCAGCAGTAGATGGCATAGGGCATCAATTCGGCCCCAACAGTCTTGAGGCAGAAGATAATTTATTGCAACTGGACAAGACAATGAGTCACTTGTTATCCGTGCTTGATAAAGAGGTAGGGCTCGGGAATATCCTAATTGTACTTACTGCAGATCATGGCGTAAGTGACAGTCCTTCTTATCTTAAAGCACATGATATCCCCCAAGCTGCCCCTGTGAATATTGAACAATTGGAACAGTTCATAAGACAGACATTAAAAAAAGAATACCAGCTTCCTGAGCAGACATTAATGTCAATCTCCCCACCCTATTTATATCTCGATCATCACATCATCACTGAGCACAAACTAAGCGTGTCCGCCGTCAGCAGATTTATAGCCAATGCATTAATCCAGCAACCAGGCATATATAAAGCCTATCCATTACCCATCACCGATATTGAAAAAGATTGGCTCAGTGCAAAGGTTAATCGTATGGCCTATCCCTATCGATCAGGGGATGTATACTTGATTCAACCGCCCTATCAGTCACATCTTGATAAAAAAGAAGATAAAGTCTCCCATGGCACGCCATGGCAATACGATAGTTACGTGCCTTTATTATTCGTTAATCCAAACTTTAAACCTAAACGGATCTCTCGACCAGTATACACTACGGACATAGCCCCGACTTTATCCGCTTTATTACTCATTAAATCACCTTCCGGATCTGTTGGTGTTCCACTAAATGAACCATTAGAGGCTTTTAACACACAATTTAAATCAGAGTATACTAGTTGAAGACTGAATGTATTATGGTTAAATCAGTAACGTCTCAATAGCCTCAAGAAACGTCATCCCGAATGTAACGAGGGATCTCCTGAACGTGGCACTGTGCCTGCATTTGAAGATCCTTCACTGCGTTCAGGATGACGTTATAACCCAGGGAAGCGTCATCCCGAGTGTAACGAGGGATCTCCTGTACGTGGCACTGTTCCTGCATTTGGAGATCCTTCACTGCGTTCAGGATGACGTTATAACCCAGGGAAGCGTCATCCCGAATGTAACGAGGGATCTCCTGAACGTGGCACTGTGCCTGCATTTGGAGCTCCTTCCCTACGTTCAGGATGACGTTATAACCCAGGGAAGCGTCATCCGAGTGTAACGAGGGATCTCCTGAACGTGGCACTGTGCCTGCATTTGGAGATCCTTCACTGCGTTCAGGATGACGTTATAACCAAGGGAAGCGTCATCCCGAGTGTAACGAGGGATCTCCTGAACGTGGCACTGTGCCTGCATTTGAAGATCCTTCACTGCGTTCAGGATGACGTTATAACCCAGGGAAGCGTCATCCCGAGTGTAATGAGGGATCTCCTGAACGTGGTGCGGTGCCTGAATTTGGAATTCCTTCCCTTCGTTCAGGTGGACGAAATTCCAGAGGCTAATGAGAAATTACTATTAAAAGGACTTGAGTGCTGATCAGTTAATCAGTATTTAAATATTCTGAATGTCACGTAATTAAGTCAATATAAGAAAAAAGCCAGATAAATATGAGTTGATCATCATGAAAAAACCTATATTCAATTGAATTTAACGCAAAATAGCTTTACTATTTGCTCAAAATTTCTAACGATATCATTATGACTAAGCAAGCTATAATTATTGGAATTTCCGGCCCATCAGCCTCAGGTAAAAGTCTTTTAGCAAATACTATTGTAAGCGAACTCGGTTCAGAACAAGTAGTAGTTATTTCTGAAGACGCTTATTATAAAGATAATGGCCATATGCCTTTTGGTGAACGTGAAAAAATAAATTATGATCACCCCGATTCATTCGATCATGCCCTACTTTGCGACCATTTACGTCAGTTAAGGAATGGTAAATCAGTCGATATACCGATCTATTCCCACTCGAAACATCTGCGTTTATCCGAAACCAGAGCTGTTGGTCAGCATGCGATTATTGTTTTGGAGGGCATTTTGCTGTTCAGCGATAAAGCCCTAAGAGAAATTATGGATATTCGCATCTTTATGTCCACACCGCTTGATGTCTGCCTCACTCGCCGCTTGAAAAGAGATGTTGTTGAGCGCCATCGTTCTTTTGAGTCAGTACTTCATCAGTATGAGACAACTGTTCGACCAATGTACCTGCAATTTATAGAGCCATCGAGCCGTTATGCCGATATCATTGTACCTCGTGGCGGTGAAAATCGAATTGCCATAGAGATGATTCAAGCAAAAATGCGTGAGTTACTCGCATCACATACTACTAAAAAAGAGTAAGAGGAAGGAGAATACTGTGGGATTTTTATCTGGGAAAAAAGCATTAATTATCGGTTTGGCAAGTAATCGTTCCATTGCATACGGAATTGCAAAAGCATTTCATGCTCAAGGCGCTGAACTGGCGTTTACCTATCAAAATGAAAAATTACAGTCTCGTGTTGAAAACATGGCAGCAGAATTTAATTCTACTTTAACATTCCCATGTGACGTAGCCCGTGATGAGGACATTAATTCCCTATTTAGCAATCTGAGAACACATTGGGATAAGCTCGATATACTGATTCATTCGGTAGCTTATGCTCCGGCAGATCAAATAAGTGGTGACTTTATTGAATGCTCTAATAGAGAAGGCTTTAGAATAGCACACGACATCAGTGCCTACAGCCTGGTAGGATTAGCGCAGGCAGCCTTACCCATGATGGAAGAGACACAAGGTTCCATATTAACGTTAAGTTATTACGGAGCAGAAAAAGCAGTACCTAACTATAATGTCATGGGCATAGCAAAAGCAAGCCTTGAAGCAGCAGTACGTTATCTGGCAGCAAGTCTGGGTCCAAGAGGATTAAGAATAAATGCCATTTCTGCAGGACCAATCAAGACTCTTGCTGCAGCAGGCATTAAGGATTTTCGTAAAATTCAGGCAGCCTACGCGAACATCACTCCACTACAACGAAACGTAACAGCGGATGAAGTAGGAAATACTGCAGCTTTTCTTTGCTCCGACTTAGCATCAGGCATAACTGGTGAAGTAGTTCATGTAGACGCTGGTTATCATGCAGTATCAACAATGAATGAGTTAGGTTAATCTGATATTATGGAGAGGCATGAATGCCTCTGATTACCGATCAGTATTACCAGAGTCTGTTAACAATTGATTCTAGAGCCTACGTTCCGCGCTTTATGCGCGGAATCCAGACTCAGATTGAGTTAACAATAGATTTATTGATGAATCCCGCGCATAAAGCGCGGAATGTAGACTATTCAAGGTAACTGTCAACAACCCCTAGCCCAAAACGTTACCACAAACTGGTTCTAAACTCTCTTTGGCGTCCGAGCTATCATTCAATTTATATAACCCTTCTTTAGCTAAAATGGATGCATAGCTCAATTTATTCAGAGTCACGTCCTTCATTAATTCAGGTATTTGATATTCCATAAGCTTGGTACCGTCATATTTCCATATCCCATGAGTATCCCCTGTCAATTGTACGTGCGCAATGACTTCCGCCATTTCTGCAATACGTGTAGCAGGAGGAGCTGCTCCGTCTATGCCTGCTCCCATTCCAGTATCCACAAGACCAGGTACAATAGAAAACACTCTAGGACGACATTCTAGCGTAGTATTTTGAAAAAGATCGATATCCCAGCCTCTTGCGTAGGAATCACCCGTAGTTTTACTTTGGCGATAAAAGGGATATCCTCCGCTAATATTTTGTGACGTTTCAGCAACTCCCGAGCTGACATAAACTACTGTCGCTTGTGGTTTAGATAACAATTTATCTTTCAATTCAAATACTATTTGATCAAATCCATGAGCATTAACTTTAAATGCCAGTTCACGTCCTGCCTCTCTTGAATCCGATTCACTACATATCAATGCTGCGTTAAGCAAAGTAACCTTTGTTTCAGGAAGTTTTGTATATCCTTTTACACCTGCATTATATATAGTAAGATCAGGAGCTTCTGATAATTGCTCCAATACCGAAGAAACTTGTGTTTTGTCTGTAACATCCAGTTGAACTATTTTATCTTTATCTCCGATCAGCAATTCCTTAAGTTCTATTGCAGCGTCTGGATTTCTGGTTGTAGCAATGACTGCAGCTCCTTGTTTTTTATAGTGTTTTACCCACTCTAAACCTAAGCCTTGACTTGCTCCGATGATTAAAATTGTTAACATATGATTATAATTCCTATTATTTTATTGGTTATTTTACTATTGGTATTAAATGGCTTACTAAGACAATAGGATAAGATACAAGGTCTGATGAAGACTAAATTCTGCTAGGTAGCCGAACGAATAAGTTACAGCTCTCAAATTAAATATAAAGATTTATACATATATAGTCGATGATTGTACAAGCGGATAATTTCATCCAAACTTAGATGAAATGATTTGTCTTCATACAGATATAAAATTATTTATTGAAGATGTGAACAATTAAACTGCGTCTACAATTGATTAGGCAAATTACTTTTGATTTAATTAAAGTAATCCGAAGTAAAATGCCTATCAATATCAAATTGATACCCTAAATTCTAATGTCGTTCAATTTTGGCTTGTTTTAATAACGTATTGACATACAGGTCATAATCCATCATGCCATAGCTTGCTTCAATTTGTTGAATCAGACTATCACGTTGTTCTTTATCCAGAGAACTTAATTTTCCATCATTAATACGTTTCAATCGAACGACTACATAATCTCCATTATCAAGTATGACGCCATCTCGACTTTCAGGTCTTAACAGATTAAAGGCCAGATCATTAATTACAGTATCTGCTTTATCACTATCTCGAGAAGACTGAACGATTGATTTCCATTCCAATTGATTTGAAGTCATAAGAGCCTTCTGCTGTTCGTCTTCAACTGGATTTAATAAATTCATTCCTACTTCTTTTGCTTTCAGATCAGCTCGAGACTTTGCAATGGCTTTTTCGATTTGATCATGTACTGCTGTTACAGTTTGTTTCTTCGATGGGATATGCTGATTGACACGAATGACAACCACAGAATCATTATCAAGTTGAATAGGATCGCTGTTATTGCTTAACTCAAGCACATCATGACTGAACGCGGCATTAATAACTTGTTTGTTTTTGGTAATTAAATCCTTCCCACCTAAACGCGAGAATGGTTCAGAAGTTTTAACTTTCAATTTCAATGCATCCGAAACAGGATTTAAAGTATCAGGAGTCTGGTAACTTAAATCAGAAAGCTGTTCCAAAGCCTGTGCATACTGGGTTTGCGCTGTATCAGTTAAAAGCTGATCTTTAATAGTAGAAGCGACCTGATCTAGTGATTTTGTAGTTACTGGTTTGTAAGCTACCAATTTAAAAATTTCCAGACCATGTTTTGTTTTTACTGGAGCAGAAATCTGACCTGGCTCAGTTAAGTTGGACAGCACTTTAG
Source organism: Legionella quateirensis (assembly GCF_001467955.1). Taxonomy (GTDB): domain Bacteria; phylum Pseudomonadota; class Gammaproteobacteria; order Legionellales; family Legionellaceae; genus Legionella; species Legionella quateirensis. The sequence goes on from NZ_LNYR01000012.1 coordinate 695,658, forward strand.
CGTATTCAGTTTGTCCAGCGGTAATCCAGGGCAATACTCCCTTATCTGCTACTGATAATTTATCATCGGAACTTGTAGAAACCAACTGATCAAACTGCTTGGGATTTTCTTCTAATTGAGCGTAAGCTGCATCGGCTTTCTTTTGTATTTCGTCTTGTTCTTCCTTAGACGCCCCCTCAGGTATTGCAAATAAAATATGTGTGACTTTCCATTGAGCCGGAGTTAGATAGTTACTTTTATTTTCTTCATAATAACGTTTAACATCATCGTCAGAAACCTTTAGATTCGCTTTAATGTCATGCATTGATAGCGTAATATAATCTACCGTGACTTGTTCAGGAGTCATAAACTCATTCTGATGTGCTTTATAATAAGAATTTATATCATCATCGGTTACTTTAATCTGATTAACAAAATGTGAAGAAGCTACGGTTAAGTAATCGTAATCACGTGTTTGCATATATAATCTGACAAAACGTTTTATTTCATCAGGTAATGCGAATGAATTTCCCATAAAAGCAAAACGTTGCTGATTGAGCAACATTCCTTGTCTTACTTCATTCTGAAAGGTTTCCGGGGTAAATAAAGCACCGTTCAAAGCTTGTTGGTAACGTTCACTCGAAAAGTGCCCATCAACTTGAAACTGAGGAATATTAAGAATAGCTGAGTTCGCTTGATCCGGGGTCACTTCAAAACCGTATTTACGAGCAGCCTGGAGCGTAACCTCATTGGTAATCATTTGATTAAGAACTTGATTTTGCAGATTTTTTTCATCAGAAGCGGTCATCTGTGCCAAATCTTGCTGAGCTCGAGTGCGCCTGTAGTTAGTTTCAAATGACTGGTTGGTTATTGGTTGATCATTTACTACAACCTTGGCATTGGATGTTTGATGCGATTGTAGATAATAATCAACACCAAAAAGAGTGAATGTAATAGCGATTAATATAATGACTAACCAAGCTACAACACCTTGTATGCGTTCATTTAACTTCTGCAACATGTCCCGAGATCCATTATTGATATTTAATAAGCTTGATGAAGACAGATTGTACCATAAGCTGATAAAAAAAACGCGCCTTTCGGCGCGTTAATCTGGCGGAGTGGACGGGGCTCGAACCCGCGACCCCCGGCGTGACAGGCCGGTATTCTAACCAACTGAACTACCACTCCAATTCATGGTGGGTGCTGTAGGGATCGAACCTACGACCCTCGCCTTGTAAGGGCGATGCTCTCCCAGCTGAGCTAAGCACCCAGAAAACTTAAGCTTGTTGTACAGCTTCTTTCAGGTTTTTACCCGCTTTGAACTTGGCTACTCTAGATGCTTTGATCTGAATAGTTTTACCAGTCTGTGGGTTTCTACCAGTACGTGCTGAACGATTACCTGTTGAAAAAGAACCAAATCCAGGTATTACAACTTGATCGCCACTTTTTAAGGCATCAGTTACAGTAGTCATAAAAGTTTCAAGAACTCTGCTTGCGTCAGCTTTTGTCAAACCTGATCCGCTTGCTATAGCATCAACTAATTCACTCTTATTCATCTTTTCCCCTTTACAGTTAATCATCCATATTCCGGAGCGCATTTAAACAGATTTAACTGCTCCAGTCAAGTTCGTACATCCTTGCAGTGCCCGCCAGTGGCGGGCTGTGTAGAGAAATATACCCGTTATTAATGAGCATGTAAATCATTATTTTTAATTTTTTTTGATCTCTTACTCACAATTACCTCAGGTTGTACATTTGTTGGCTGATCTAACCAAGGACTGCGTTGTAAAGCCAGCTCAAGAACCTGTTCAATGGTCTTAACAGGATGAATTGTAAGCTTTCTTAAAACGTTATCAGGTATTTCTTCGAGGTCTTTTACATTGTCTTCAGGAATAAGTACGTGTTTTATTCCACCTCGATGAGCAGCCAATAATTTTTCCTTTAAACCACCAATGGGTAATACTTGTCCACGCAATGTAATTTCGCCCGTCATTGCGACATCTGCTTTAACTGGAATTTGAGTCACAACGGATACAAGTACCGTAGCCATCCCTATTCCCGCACTAGGACCGTCTTTCGGAGTAGCGCCTTCAGGTACATGCACATGAAAATCACTTTTTTCAAAGAAGTCATCTGCAAGACCGAGTTTTTTAGCACGACTTCTAACTACTGTCATTGCCGCATGGATGGATTCCTGCATCACCTCACCTAACTGGCCAGTGTGTGTAACCTTTCCTTTACCCGGCATCATTGAAGCTTCAAGAGTTAATAACTCCCCTCCAACACTGGTCCAGGCCAGTCCGGTGACTTGTCCAACCTGATCAAACTCTTCTGCCAAACCATACCTGAATTTTTTTACACCCAGATATTTTTCGATATTACTTACAGTTACAGTGAGTTTTTTAACTTTTTTATTAGATAGAATTTCTTTAACGACCTTTCTGCAGACACTCGCTATATCTCGTTCCAGATTACGAACGCCAGCTTCACGCGTATAATGACGAATTATTTCCCTGATTGCGCCTTCACTTATATGTATTTCACTATTACTCAATCCATTGAGTACGATTTGTTTAGGCACTAAATACTGTTCCGCTATACTTACCTTTTCATCTTCGGTATATCCTGCCAGACGAATTACTTCCATTCGATCAAGCAATGGTGCGGGAATTTCAAGCGAATTAGCTGTTGCAATAAACATCACATCACTTAGATCATAATCTACTTCTAAATAATGATCACTGAAGGTATGATTTTGCTCAGGATCCAGAACTTCAAGTAATGCTGACGCAGGATCGCCACGGAAATCCATAGCCATCTTATCGACTTCATCAAGCATAATCAGAGGATTCTTGACTCCAGCCTTACATAATTTTTGAATAATTTTTCCTGGCATGGAACCAATATAAGTTCGTCTATGACCACGAATCTCAGCTTCATCTCTTACACCGCCAAGAGCGATACGAATAAAAGTACGGCCAGTAGCATTTGCAATAGATTGTCCCAAGGATGTTTTACCAACTCCAGGAGGACCAACCAGGCACAAAATAGGACCTTTCAATCGTTTAACACGTTGTTGAACTGCCAGATATTCAATAATACGTTCTTTAACTCGTTCCAAACCATGATGCTCTTTATCAAGTAGTTTTTCTGCTTTGAGCAAATCAAATTGAATTTTATTTTTTTTCTTCCAGGGAACCATCAGCATCCAGTCAAGATAATTACGGATGACTGTTGCTTCAGCGGACATGGGCGACATCATTTTTAATTTATGAAGTTCTGCCAGTGACTTTTCTTTGGCTTCTTTAGGCATACCGGCTTTATTAATTGAATTTTCCAGTTGTTCAATTTCATTGCCCTCTTCGCCCATTTCTCCCAGTTCTTTTTGAATGGCTTTGATTTGTTCGTTAAGGTAATACTCACGCTGACTTTTTTCCATCTGCCTTTTAACACGGCCTCTGACACGTTTTTCGACATGCAACAGATCGATTTCATTTTCAATCGCAGCCATTAAACGTTCCAGACGAGTTCCAACGTCCAAAGTTTCCAGCAGCTCCTGCTTATCATCTACTTTAAGAGTTAAATGGGCAGATATAGTATCAGCCAACCGTCCTGGCTCTTCGATACTGGCCAGAGGTGACAATACTTCGGGAGGGATTTTTTTATTCAGCTTGATGTATTGTTCGAATTGAGACATTAAGGAACGCATTAAGATACCGATTTCAGGCTCTTTTAATTCGGTATTCACTTCTTCAATAGGGTCAAGTGAAGCCTCAAGATACCCCTTTTCCTGATTGTATTCTTTAACCCGAGCTCGTTTCTCACCCTCAACTAGAACTTTTACAGTTCCATCAGGAAGTTTTAATAATTGCAAAACGCTGGATAGAGTTCCTACCTGATAAATATCATCCGGTGTTGGATCATCATTAGCAGACTTGCGTTGAGCGACCAAAAAAATCTGTTTATTATCAATCATTGCCGCTTCCAGAGCTTTAATTGATTTTCCACGTCCGACAAATAGAGGTATAACCATATGAGGGTAAACCACTACATCTCTTAATGGTAAAACAGGTACGTTAGACATATTTACAGTCTCATTCGATATCATTTCATTTTCACTAGACATGATGAACCCTTATTCAAACGAAAAGCCTTAATTAGCATTTTGCTACGTTTTTTATGAGTATACAGATATTAGAGCCGGTGAACAATTCGTTAAATGAGTGATAAATTATTGATTTTCTGATAACAAACTCAAATATGCTTTGAAGTTGTTAACATAGAACAATGTCAACACAAGTACAAAAGTTCGCCTGTATTTATAACCATGAGGGATGAAGAATTGAATTCCATAGTGACTGGTTCTCACTATGGAATTCAGATGACACTATTTATTCGGTACTACCTGAGGCGCTTTTCATCTCTTCATGTTCATAAATGAGAATAGGATTGGATGAATTATTTACTACACTCTCATCAATAACAACCTTATTCACCCCTTCTAATGAAGGTAGTTCATACATGGTGTCTAAAAGAATATTTTCAAGTATAGCTCTCAAACCACGAGCACCCATTTTTCGTTCCAATGCTTTTTTGGCGATTGCAGTTAAAGCTTCCTCTCTAAACTCTAAATCGACCTCTTCCATTTTAAACAGCGACTGGAATTGTTTGGTTAAAGCGTTTTTTGGTCGAGTCAGAATATCGATCAATGCAGCTTCATCCAATTCCTGCAAAGTTGTAACAACAGGTAATCGACCAACAAATTCAGGAATCAATCCATATTTTACCAAATCATCAGATTCCAATTGGCCTAATACTTTGGAAACCTCTTGACTGCTGTCTTTTTTATTTTTTAATTGCGCAGAGAAACCGATGCCTGACTTATCACTTCGTTCTCGAATTACTTTTTCCAATCCAGCGAATGCACCACCACAAATAAATAATATATTTGAAGTATCTACCTGGAGAAATTCCTGTTGAGGATGCTTACGACCACCTTGAGGGGGTACAGAAGCAATTGTTCCTTCGATCAGTTTTAATAAAGCCTGTTGCACACCTTCACCAGATACATCTCGAGTAATAGAGGGATTATCTGATTTCCTTGAAATTTTATCAATTTCATCAATATACACAATTCCTTGCTGGGCTTTATCTACATCGTAATCGCATTTCTGCAACAGTTTTTGAATGATGTTTTCTACATCTTCTCCAACATAACCTGCTTCAGTTAAAGTCGTAGCATCAGCCATAGCAAAAGGAACGTTCAAAATTCGCGCCAGAGTCTGAGCCAGCAGTGTTTTACCACTTCCAGTAGGACCAATGAGTAATATGTTACTTTTACCCAGTTCTACACCGTCTTCACTTTTATGTTGTAAACGTTTGTAATGGTTATAAACAGCTACAGACAATACTTTTTTAGCATGCGGCTGACCTATAACATATTCATCTAGAAAATTTGATATTTCTTTAGGTGAAGGTAAATGGGCTTCTGTTTCTTCCTGAACTTCATGTGTTTCTTCACGAATTATATCATTACATAACTCAACACATTCATCACACACGAATACAGAGGGTCCTGCGATTAGTTTTTTAACTTCATGCTGACTCTTGCCACAAAAAGAACAATATAGAACTTTATCTCCACTTCCGTTACCGGATTTACTCATAACCTAACCCCTTCTTACAGCTACTACCAGATAATTTAGTAATATACATGTAAAATTTTAGTCAATCAGAAAAAGATACGCCAATTAATTAATGCCAATCCCGCAAAAAACGCGGAATTGGCATTAATATTTATTTGCTTAGTTACTCAGATGCACTCGATACCAGTTCTCTATCATAAAGAACTTTATCAATCAGCCCATAATCAGCTGCTTGAGAAGCGCTCATGAAATTATCTCGCTCGGTATCCCGCATAATTTGATCAGGTGTTTTTTTAGTGTGTTTGGCCATAATGCTATTTAAACGCTCTCTAACTGCCAGAGTTTCACGTGCATGAATTTCAATATCTGTAGCCTGACCTCTATAACCACCCAGAGGCTGGTGAATCATTACTCGTGAATTAGGAAGACAAAAACGTTTACCATCCGCACCAGCACATAGTAACAGGGCAGCGGCACTGGCCGCTTGTCCGATACACAGTGTGCTTACATCCGGTTTAATAAATTGCATTGTGTCGTAAATTGCAAGACCTGCAGTAACAACACCACCAGGAGAATTGATATACAGAGAAATATCTTTCTCAGGATTCTCAGATTCAAGAAACAATAATTGGGCAACTACCAAATTAGCCATGTGGTCTTCGACTTCACCCAAAAGAAAAATAATTCTCTCTTTCAACAATCTTGAGTAAATGTCATATGAGCGCTCACCACGTGATGTTTGCTCAATCACCATTGGAACTAATCCACTAGCACTTCGAATTAAGTTATCTGAATAGCCCGGCATACTTACTCTCCTTTGTTCTCAGTGCCCTTTTTGGGATTCATCACTGAATCATAATCCTTATTTTTATATTTTAGCTTTGCATCTTCAGCGATTTTATCAGCAACCATATCTTCCATCACTAGCGCTTCAATTTCAGCCATATGTTCCTTGCTGGTTTGATACCATGCACGCAATTCATCAGGACTTTCATAAGCACTGGCGAATTTATCAATCATAGCATTAACTCTATCCTTGTCTGCAACTATTTCATGTTTTTTAACATATTCTGAAAAGAGCAAGCCTAGATGAACACGACGTTTAGCCTGTTCTTCAAACAATTCACGTGGAAAGTCTGGAATTTGTTCATTTTCTTTATGCTCATGTCCAAACAATCGATGATACATATCATGTTTTAGATGTTCGATTTCTTTATCAATAAGAGCTACAGGCAAGTCAATTGTATTTACTTCCATCAGTTTATCAAACAGTTTTTCTCTGTTCATCATGCTGACACGGCGTTCCAACTCACGAGCCATATTGTCTTTAATATCTTTTTTGAGTGCCTCAATACCACCTTCTTTGATATTGAATTTCTCTGCGAAAGCATCATTTAATTCAGGCAATTTACCTTCCATTACCTTATGAACTGTAATCTTGAAGGTAGCTTCTTTGCCCGCTAAATCTTTATGTCCATAATCTTCTGGAAAATTCACTTTAATATCAAAAGGCTTATCTATTTTACCGCCAATAATTCCATCTTCAAATCCAGGAATCATTGCTCCAGAACCGATGATTAATTCATGTCCTTCAGCACTACCGCCTTCAAAAGGTTTGTCATCCAGAAATCCCTGGAAATCAATAACCACTTTATCGCCTTTTTTAACAGCATGAGACGCTTCATGCCATTCTTTATTTTGCTCAAGTAATTTATCCATCATATCGTTAACATCTTTATCAGTAACTTCTGAACGTGTTAACTCAACTGTGGCTTGATTCAGTTCTACAACTTCAAATACTGGCATTACTTCAAATACTGCGGTGTATCTGAAATCTTTACCTTGCTCTACCTGTTCAGGTTCAACATATGGATAACCTGCAGGAACCAGTTCATTTTTTTGTAATGCTTCGAATAAAGTAGACTGCACCATTTCGCGAGCGACTTCTTCCCTGACACTGTCAGAATAGCGGCTCTTAACTACATTCATTGGCACTTTACCTGGACGAAATCCATCAACTTTTACTTTGCGAGCAAGATTTCTGAGACGTAAGCTCACTTCTTCCTCAACTTTCTCTGTAGGTACAGAAACTGTTACCTTACGCTCCAAACCTTTTAAGGTCTCAACAGAAACTTGCATTAATTCACCTCTTGGAAATTATCATGAAATGGTGCGAAAGGAGAGACTCGAACTCTCACGGGTTGCCCCGCTGGAACCTAAATCCAGTGCGTCTACCAATTCCGCCACTTTCGCAATCAGGTTGGATTATCAATCAGTAATTCAGTCTTGTAAAGACTCAGATGGAATCTTTAGCGGTAGACTATTATTTTTTCTACAAATGGGGTGAACGATGGGACTCGAACCCACGACAACCGGGATCACAACCCGGGGCTCTACCAACTGAGCTACGCTCACCATAAAATTTTTTCCAGCGTAAACTTAATACAACATGACGGCTGGCGCGCCCGGCAGGATTCGAACCTGCTACCCTCGGCTTAGAAGGCCGATGCTCTATCCAGATGAGCTACGGGCGCTAAATTGGTCGGGGAGGAGGGATTCGAACCCCCGACATCCTGCTCCCAAAGCAGGCGCGCTACCAGACTGCGCTACACCCCGTTACCCGTCCAAGGACAGAGCGCAGATAATACTAGTTCATAACTTCAAGGTCAATATCTTAATTCACTAATTTTTAATTAAAAGTTCAATTTAATTTAATTATTAATCCTTTTGATTTGAAAGATATCATTTTAGAATATTATTGTCCTTCTATCTAAATCAGTGATTTTCAGCTAGCATTAATAATCATGAACTTTATACTGAATTATGAAAACTATACTCCTTCCTATTTTTGATAATCTGACTCATCTGCATAAAAATCATGAACACGTGATGTTACCTGATGCCCGTTTTCAAAATGACTTTAACTACACGCTAAGCTTTCTTAAAAGCTACACTGGAAGTCAAGGAACATTTAATAGTTATCGTAGGGAAGCAGAACGCTTGCTTCAATGGACCTGGCATGTAAAAAATAAAACGCTGAATGAATTAAAACGAGATGACATCGAAGAGTATATTCATTTTTGTCAAAATCCTCCCAAATCCTGGATCAGCTTAAAAAAAGTTCCTCGATTCATAGAAAAGGACGGTAAAAGAATACCCAATGTTGAATGGCGTCCCTTTGTAGTGACGATCAGTAAAACGTCTATTAAGAATGGTCACAATGCATCAGTTGAACAGTTTAGCTTATCACAAGGAGCAACACAGGAAATATTTGCCATTTTAAGTACTCTGTTTAATTTTTTAATTGCTGAAGAGTATGCCATTTCCAATCCCGTTGCGCTCATCCGTCAAAAAAGTAAGTTTATTCGCAAAAGACAACACAATACTCCGATCCGACGATTAAGTCTTGTACAATGGAATGAAGTATTGAATGCGGCGGAATCTATGGCTGAAGACTCGCCTGAAAAGCATGAACGTACTCGATTTATGCTTAGTTTGCTCTTTGGGATGTATTTACGTATATCTGAACTCGCGGCCAGTGATCGATGGATTCCCAGTATGAATGATTTTGCCAAAGACAGTAATGGTCACTGGTGGTTTACTACTGTAGGTAAAGGAAATAAGGAGCGTCAGATTGCCGTAAGCGAAGCGATGCTGGAAAGCTTAACTCGCTGGCGTTTGTTTTTAGGTTTAACCGCCCTCCCCTCACCTGCCGATAATTCACCTTTAATACCGAAAATTCGAGGAAATGGACCAATGAGTGATACCGCTCCAATTCGCAGAATTATTCAACGCTGTTTTGATTTGGCCGGTGAACGCTTACGTCAAAAAGGACTTACAGAAGAAGCCGATAATTTATCTGCCGCAACAGTACATTGGCTGAGGCATACCGGAATTTCTGAAGATGTCAAAATTCGGCCAAGAGAACATGTTCGAGATGATGCCGGACATAGTTCCAGTGCAACAACAGATCGTTATATTGATATAGAGAAACAAGCGCGTTATCAATCAGCACGAAAAAAAACAATTGAACCCAGCAATTAGAATTGGGGGAGTTGCGTCATTAAAAGCGATTGAAACATCAGCAGTGCACGCATTTAAATTTATATCATCCCGTTAAATATGATAAAATAAATCATTAATATCAGTTCTATGGTTCATGATGCTAACCCTTCGTCAAATCACTCTCTCGCGCGGCAATAAAATTTTGCTGGATAAAGCAGATGTCAGTCTTTATGAAAAACAAAAAATTGGTCTTATTGGCCACAACGGTTGCGGTAAATCAACTCTGTTTGACTTCTTGTTGGGAAAACTGATAGCAGATACTGGTGAGTATTTAATAAATCCACAATTAAGTATCAGCCACTTATCGCAACAATTGCCTGACAGTAATGAAAAGGCCCTGGATTTCGTTCTCGCAGGTGATGAAGAATACATTAAACTGTTACAACGTCTGGCTAAAGCAGAGCAATCCGGTAATGATTCCGAAGTATTGGCCTGTCACGACGAATTAAGCCATAGCGGGGGTTACAGCAAACCTGCTCAGGCAGCGACTATTATGTCCGGTTTGGGATTCAGGGGTGATCAACAGCAAGAATCAGTCAATAGTTTCTCCGGAGGCTGGCGTATGCGCCTGAGTCTCGCGCGCTGTTTAATGAAACCAGCCTCACTGCTGTTACTTGACGAGCCAACAAACCACCTCGACATGGAAGCCATATTCTGGCTGGAGCGTTTTCTAAAACAAAGTCCGAGTACTATTATTTTGATTTCGCATGACAGAGAGTTCCTCGATGCCTTTGTAACGCACATCGTGCACATCGAACATCAACAGCTGCATTTATATACCGGTGATTACAGTTGTTTTGAAAAAACTCACGCGCAACAATTAGCATTGCAGCAGATTATGCACGAGAGACAGCAAGCTAAAATTACTCACATGATGTCTTTCGTCAATCGATTTAAAGCAAAGGCAACAAAAGCCAAGCAGGCGCAAAGTCGAGTCAAAGCCATTGAAAAAATGGAGATTATTGCCGCGGCGCAAGCTGACTCTCCTTTTTCTTTCGATTTTTTCCCCTGCCCTCGTGCAGGGAATCCATTGATTCAATGCAATCTTGTGGATGCAGGGTATCAAAACCCTATTTTAAAAAAAATTAACCTCTCCCTGAATCCAGGTGATAGAATTGCTTTATTAGGACCCAACGGTGAAGGTAAATCAACCTTAATTAAAACGTTAACCGGAGTCCTGCCTACATTAAACGGTACGATTCATCGCTCAGCCCATTTAAAAATAGGCTACTACGCACAACATCAACTAGAGCAACTGGATTGTAAATTAAGTCCCGTTGAAACCATCCAAATCCTGTCACCTGAAGTCAGAGAACAAACCATACGTAATTTCCTTGGTGGTTTTAATTTTATAGGCGATATGGCAGTCCAACCCATTCAGCACTTTTCGGGCGGTGAAAAAGCACGTCTTGCTCTTGCAAAACTGGTCTGGCTCAAACCTAATCTGCTCTTACTTGACGAGCCCACAAACCATCTGGATTTGGGCATGCGTTCAGCCATCGAACTTGCTCTCCAAAGTTATGAAGGTGCTTTAATTCTTATTTCGCATGACAGGCATATGCTAAAAACGAGCGTGGATAATTTTTATTTAGTACATAATCAAAAAGTTCTCGCGTTTGATGGCGACCTGGATGATTATTATTCATGGCTGCAATCTAAAGATATAAAACCAACAACCTCAGTTCAATCAACAAACGACTATAAAGAGAAAAAAGTAATTCAAAATCGAATAAAAAAACTGGAACAGCTTATTGATCAATTCCAAAATGACATTCAAAAATTGGATAGTCAACTGGCAGACCCATTACTTTATGAAAACAGCAATCAACAGCAAAAATTAGAACAGTTATTAGCTAAAAGAGATAATGCTCTGTCTTCCTTACATCAATCAGAAGAAGAGTGGATGGACTGCTACACCATGCTGGAACAACTTGCATAATATTATTTCAGGAGATGATGGACATCCAACTCATAACAGATTTATATTAGAGGCTGTTGACATTTTCGATTTCGATGTCACGCGACTTGATCGCGGGATCCAGTTCGATCTTGATGAATACATTATGTTTGTTAATGATACTTGATCTCTGGATCCCGCGAACAAGTCCTGAGAGATGGTCACAAAAATGCGAGCGCAACCAATTGATTTATAATTAAAAATCGACGTACCGCGCTTTATGGGCGGTATCCAGGCTTTGCTCCTAAGGAAAAAAGTATTTGCATAGCACTACCATTACTATGGATACCGCGCATAAAGCGCGGTACGTAGGCACTTATAAGATGCTTAAATTTTGTGAGGATCTCTCAGGAACAAGTCGCGGGACGTTGGAAATAAATAGATGAATTGTCAACACACCCTAGGATCAGTATCGTATAATTTTAAAGTACAATTACACTTAATATCGTCATCCCGAATGTAAAGAGGGATCTCTTAAACCTGGAACAGCAACACATTCAGAAAATCCATCACACTGTTCTGGATGAGATTTTAACTTATGGAAATACCAAGATTTTTATGGAGAGCGAACTATGAAAAAATTTTATGTGCTGGTCTTATTGCTTATTATTTCCTGTTCGCAAAACGTATACAGTCAAAATTCACAAACAACACAACTGAATTCAAACCAATCCTTACTCAATGACGATTCCTTACATATCTACTTTTGCGGCACTGGAGTACCTAATCCAATCAGACAAAGCGTACGAAAAGCATCGTGTTTAGCAGTGATGGTTAATAATGATTTTATGCTATTCGATGCAGGCGAGGCTGCGATTATTACTTTAGCTGCGTTAAAATTACCCATTTCATCGATTTCTAAAATATTTTTTACTCATTGGCATTCTGATCATTTTTCAGGATTAGGCCAAGTCATGAATGTATCATGGTACGCTGGTCGTTCGAAACCTTTAGATATTTATGGCCCCTATGGAGTTAAAGACGTCGTTAACGGAATAATCAAAGCATATCGTCAGGATGTTTTATTCAGGTCTATTAATCAAAAATTTGATCCCAATGCGGCATTTGCAACAACTCATGTCGTTAATCCTCATTCGAAAGAACTCATGGTATATAACAATAATGGTGTCACCGTATCAGCCTTTGAAGTCGATCATGCGCCTGTATACCCGGCATTAGGCTATACGATTCATTATAAAGGATGCAAAATAGTGATTAGCGGTGATACCAGAATAGTTGCATCACTTGCTGACAATTCAAAAAATGCTGATGTTTTGATAAATGAAGCCCTTAATACCACAATGTATACAGAGAGTAAGAAGCCAGCAACCAATGACAGCAAAAGTCAACTTGCTGCCATAGAATCCTATCACTCAGACACTATTGAGCTGGCTAAAATGGCACATAATTCAAATGTTAAAAACCTGTTTCTCACTCATTTATTGCCATCAATTTCCACCAAAGATGAAGATAAGAAACAATTTATTTCAGGAATGAGTCAATATTACTCAAAGCCCATAACTGTTACGGATGATGGAGACGAACTGGTCGTTTCAAGTGATGGAAGTAATTGTATGTTAGAGTTTAGACCTATAAATCACCACTAACACCTGATTTTATGAACAGGGATGAGGATCAACCAACTGTCAACAGCCCCCTAGTCTCAGCTGGTTTGTATTGTTAGTCGTAGTTGCTCTAACATAGATTTGGCGGCTAACTGTTCAGCCTTTCTTCTATTAGCACCTTGGCCATAAGAAACATGCTTTATTCCTTCAACTGAACAGGTAACATAGAAGATCTGGTCATGCTCATCGCCTTCTACTTTCGTTAAAGTATATTCTGGAAGAGCATATTTTTCAGCTTGTAAATACTCTTGTAATTGTGTTTTGGCATCTTTCAAACAATCATTTAAATTGGGACTATCGAGTCGAGAACGATATAAATTTAAGATAACATCTTTTGCGGCAGTGATACCTCCATCCAGGAAAATAGCGGCGAACAGGGCTTCCAATGCATCAGCTAAAATAGAAGCACGTCGAAAACCACCGCTCTTTAATTCACCCTGTCCCAGATAAAGAAAATCACCAAGAGATAATTCTTTGGCAATTTCAGCCAGCATTTCGCCTTTAACCAAAAATGATCGAAGACGACTCAATTGTCCTTCACTTTGCAAAGGAAACCGATGAAACAATTCATGAGCTATAACAAAGCTTAAAATGGAGTCACCCAGAAACTCAAACCGTTCATAATTATCACTGCCTACACTACAATGAGTCAGAGCCTGCTTCAAATAAGCAGGTTTTTGGAATTTATAGTTTAATCGTCTGCACAGTCTGTCTAAATCAATTTTCACTACCAGCTACCACCTCATATGTATCGTCAAAATCGACCAATAAGCTCATATTATATACCAAAGGTTTAACAACCTGGTATTTTAATTTTACTTTGAATTTATTAGGACCATCCGGTGAAATAACTAACTGATCATTCTTCAGATCGTCTACACCATTAATATCAAAACGCTTGGTAAGACTTTTTCTGAGCGTATCAATATCAGTATAAGAATCTCCGGTTAAAGTAGAGGCTGGTGTTGAATTTAAACCTTTTATAGACTGAACTATAGAATAGTGTTGTATATACACAGGAACCACCCTCATTACCACAATTGCTGCCATAACAACGACAATTACAGTAAACAACATCCCTATTAATGTCATTCCTTTCTGCTTTTGCATTCTATATTCCTTTATTTAATTAATCTTCCAATTTTTGACCAGCGTAAATTATCTGTCTTACCATTCCAGCTCATCCAGACCAAAAAGGCCTTCCCTCTTAAATAATTGTCAGGAACAAATCCCCAGAAACGGCTGTCTGCGCTGTCATCTCGATTATCACCCATCATAAAATAATTCCCTTCAGGAACCACTATATCAAAATCTACAGCTGGAACATCTGCTCTGACGAAAATATCGTGTACTACACCATTCAGATCTTCTTTATATTTGGTAACCGCTTTTCCAGAACTTTCATCAATAGTGTACTCAACAAAGGTTTGCTTTGCTTCCTTGCCATTCACCGTTAATTTCTTGTCATGATAGACCACACGATCACCAGGAACACCGATGACACGCTTGATATAATCATATGAAGGTGCAGGTGGCCAGCGAAACACTGCGATTTCGCCAGTTTTAGGATTTGATATTGAAACTACCTTTTTTTCCCAGACAGGAAGTCTTAACCCATAGGCAAATTTATTCACTGCAACAAAATCACCCACTAATAAAGTAGGTTCCAATGAGCCAGAAGGAATTCGAAACGGCTCAATTAAAAAAGAACGCAATAAAAGAACAATAAAGAACACCGGAAAAAAAGAACGAGAATATTCAATAATGCGGCCTGGTTTTTGATCCGAACCCCGTTTTTTAGCCCAAAAAGCCACATCCAAAAGATATATAAATCCACTGATTGCGGACAGAACCACTAAAATTAAAGCAAAGTTCATAAATTAATTTCCTAAAATGTACCAAATCTAAAAATCCATATACCGCGTACAACCAAATTATTTCTTTCTATCGGTTTGAAAAACTGCCATAAATGCTTCCTGCGGTATTTCAACATGTCCAACCTGTTTCATGCGCTTTTTACCTGCTTTCTGTTTGTCTAATAATTTTCGTTTACGTGACACATCACCGCCATAACACTTTGCAGTGACATTTTTTCGTAAAGCCTTAACAGTCTGTCTGGCAATAATATGGCTGCCAAGAGCGGCCTGTATTGCTACATCAAACATTTGTCTGGGAATAAGTTCCTGCATTTTTTCAGCAATTAACTTACCACGACTGTTGGCGGAACTTCTATGCACAATAACAGATAAGGCATCAACCTTTTCACTATTAATGAGTACATCCATTTTCACTAAATCAGCCTCATCAAATCGCAGGAAATTATAATCAAGTGAAGCATAACCCCGACTGACTGATTTAAGTCGATCAAAAAAATCCGAAACCACTTCACTCATCGGAATATCATAAGCTACGGAGACTTGACGCCCACTGTAGGTCATATTCACCTGCACACCACGACGCTCAACACACAAATTAATAATGGGACCCAGATAGTCCTGTGGAACCAGTATGTTCGCTCTGACGATAGGTTCATACATTTCTTTTATCTGCGGTGATGGCGGCAAATGGGATGGATTGTCAATGAGCAGCGTTTCACCCTTTTGAGTCACTATTTTATAAACCACAGTTGGTGCGGTTGAAATCAAATCAAGATTGTATTCTCTCTCCAAACGCTCCTGCACAATCTCCATATGCAACATACCGAGGAATCCACAACGAAAACCGAATCCCAATGCTTCTGAAGACTCTGGCTCATAAAACAGTGAAGCATCATTTAAACTCAATTTAGCCAATGCTTCTCTAAATGCTTCAAAATCATCAGAGCTTATAGGAAATAACCCGGCATATACCTGTGGCTTAACCCGCTGAAAACCAGGCAATACCTGTGCAGCAGGATTTCTATCGAGTGTCAAAGTATCCCCAACCGGAGCCCCTTGAATTTCTTTAATCCCGGCGACAACGTACCCTACTTCCCCAGCATTTAATGCATCCAGCTTGGTTCTTTTAGGTGTGAAAATACCTACCTGATCCACTTCATAGGATCGGCCAGTAGACATCACCCGCATTTTATCGCCTTTACGTATGGAACCATTAACAATACGAACCAGTGATACAACTCCCAGGTAACTATCAAACCATGAATCGATTATAAGTGCCTGCAGAGGAGCATCCAGAGTACCCTCAGGAGGCGGTATGTTAGCAACAAGCGCTTCGAGGACGTCGTCTACCCCGATACCACTTTTAGCACTGACTCTTATGGCATCATGCGCGTCCAGA
Organism: Legionella quateirensis; assembly: GCF_001467955.1. Lineage (GTDB taxonomy): Bacteria > Pseudomonadota > Gammaproteobacteria > Legionellales > Legionellaceae > Legionella > Legionella quateirensis. The sequence goes on from NZ_LNYR01000012.1 coordinate 712,208, forward strand.
CCAATAATGTCTTCAATTTCTTCTATTACCCGTTCTGGCTCAGCCTGGGGTAAGTCAATTTTATTTAATACCGGCAGTACTGACAGTGATTGATCAATCGCGGTATAACATACAGCAACTGTCTGGGCTTCGACCCCCTGAGCAGCATCAACAACTAAAATGGCACCTTCACATGCAGCAAGAGAGCGAGATACTTCGTAGCTGAAATCGACATGGCCCGGGGTATCAATAAAATTGAGGAGGTAGGTCTTGCCGTCCTTGGCAGTATAATTTAATGAGACGCATTGCGCCTTGATGGTAATGCCCCGCTCTCGTTCAATGTCCATAGAATCAAGAACCTGAGAACTCATTTCTCGCTCTGTTAACCCGCCACATATCTGGATGAATCGATCAGCCAAAGTAGATTTGCCATGATCGATATGGGCAATTATTGAAAAATTACGAATCCGCTTTAAATCGCTCAACTGAAATAACCCTTTTTGCAAATTGCATAAGTCTATCTTAAATGTGGCCGTGCAGAAAGTAGGCTAAGCTATTTCTGTTATTTTTGTGGACTAATTGGTTCATTTTGTAAAGAAAATTTGCTAATGCCCCTCAATTTTACTAAAATTCTTCCTTTCGCTTCACTAATAGGATGCACAATGCGACGAATCATCTGGTTAGGTTATTCCCTACTTTTTCTGCTAACCTTCTCGAGCTATTCAGACACAGCCTTTACCCAACGCAAAGACGTACAGAATTTTATAAACAGCATGGTAAAGCAACATCATTTCAACAAAAAACAATTAACGGACGTCATGAATCAAGTGGTTCTTCAACCACAGATTATTGAATCGATGGATAAGCCTTATGAGAAGAAAAACTGGGATGTTTATAAAGCATTATTTCTAACACCTCAACGATTAAAAGGAGGTTTAGATTTTTGGGCTGCAAATCAAAAAGATCTCGACAAAGCACAAAAAAGATACGGGGTACCTCCTGAAATCATTATTGCAATTTTAGGTGTTGAAACACTTTATGGTGAACGTCAGGGAGATTATCGAGTTCTTGATGCGCTGGCAACTCTGGCATTCAACTATCCTAAACGTTCTCCTTTCTTTACCAAAGAGCTAAAAGAATATTTGCTGCTTTGCCGTGAACACAAAGTACCGGCTACTTATCACAAAGGATCTTATGCAGGTGCAATTGGTAAACCACAATTTATGCCAAGCAGTTATCGATATTATGCAGTGGACTTTAATAATAAGGGACGCCGAGATTTGGTTACGGATAACGCCGATGCCATTGGAAGCATTGCCAACTATCTTCATAAACATGGATGGAAATTAAATGGCGGAATCGCGCAACCAGCTAAAATTTCAGGATTGAAGTACAAAAAAATACAAATGAATCCTAAAACAGCTAATTATAATTTTGCTCAACTGGAAGCTGCGGGAATCAAACCGGTTACCGCATCGTTATATCATCCAGGCCGTGCAGGTGTGATTGAACTTCTTACTGATGAAGGTAACGAATATTGGTTGGCTTACCCTAATTTTTTTGTAATCACCCGTTATAACTCCAGTCCTCAGTATGCAATGGCAGTTTATCTGTTATCACAACAATTAAAACAGCAATGGGCGGTACAAAATACAAAAAAGCATAGGGCTTATGTATGATTCTAATTTGCATTATATAAGATATACTGAAATCAAAAGCACCATTAACATCGATAACTAATATAGAGTTTAACTCATGGATAAATGTTTCTTGTTTACTCAGCATCTTGATGATAATGGTTGCTTTTGTTTGAAACTCTCTTCGGAAGGAGTATTAAGTGCTCCACCAGCACAACGTAATTTTGCCGAAATTAAATCCTTACAAAATGAATGTACGACGCTAATAGTTGAAACAAGTGCCAGTGCAAGCATCCTGGATCTGGAGCTTCCTTGGCTTCCAGAACGTAAAGCGCGAGTAGCCATACCTTTTGCTCTTGAGGAAAAACTGGCTCAGCCAGTGGAAGAACTTCATTTTGCGTTTGATAAACTCAGATATCAAAACAACCAGTACATTATTACCGTAATAAGTAAAACAAGAATACAATTCATCATGCACCTCCTGGATGAAAACACTATCGACTATGAAGGAATTACCCTTGATTGGTTCGCACTGTCTCCTCAGGAGTTAATCATTACGGAATCTTCTCTGTTGGTTTATCATGATGATTTTAAAGGAGCACTCTCAGGAGAGCTTGCTCAGAATTATTTAAAAAAACATCCGCTGGATCAGGTTCTCTTATTTCAGGACAGTCAATTAAACACTGGAGCATCAATTACAAAGAGAAATGATTTTTCATACACCTGGATCGCTCAAAAATTATTAAACGCCAAACCATTAAACCTGTGTCAAGGTGAAATGCAGCATGGGAATACTTCTGACTGGATAAAAAAAGGGTATCAACTCGCAGGTATACTCTGCTGTTTTTGGTTAGTCTCACTGTTATTAGTAAATGCCATATCCTTATACTCGTTGAATAAACAAAACAAAGAACTGGATGACCAGATTGCGACTATTTATCATGAGTTTTTTCCTGATGCCAAGCAGGTAATAAGTCCTAAATTTCGCATCAGCCAACTTCTGGGAGATAATAACTCAAACAGTCAGACGCGTTTTTGGTTTTTATTAAATCAATTTGCCAAAGCCATGAATGAAAATCATAACACGATAGAAGATTTGCGTTATCAAAATAAAACATTATCAGTTACCCTGGTCAGTGCTGATTTTGCCAATTTGGAACAATTGGAAAATAAATTAAAAACGATGCAATTAAAAGTAAAACAAACCCAAGCATCAACTCGAGATCAACAAGTAGTTGCTACCCTGGAGCTCATGTGAAATCCTATTTGAATTCGCTTAATGAACGAGAAAAATGGATGGTAATAGCCGCTGTGTTAAGCCTGGTTATTTACTTTTACTATCAATTTCTTTATACCCCATTAAGCAATAGTGTGGCTTTAAAATCATCTCAACTCATTGAAAAAACTGAAACCTTGGCCTGGATGAACCAGGTACGGCAAAAAGCACATTCAGCTACCAAAAAACAATCTGTTGATAACAGCCAATTACTCACTCTACTCGCTACACAATTGAAAAATAATGAAACTCTGAAATTTCCCTATCAATTGCAACAAACCGGTTCAGGAGACATCCAGCTCACCTTTGATACGGTCCCGTTTAAGCTGTTCATGCAATGGCTTGCTAAACTAAATGATAAATACACCATAACCATTAAACAATTTGATGTGGAACATACCAATAGCCCTGGAGTTACCAAATTGATGATTATTATTACTGCAGCAGGCTAATTACTGCCCTATTCATTCAAATTATTTTGGACATTACCCCAGTTGGTTACGCCTGCACCCTGCTTAATTTCAGGAGGAAGCTCATCCAATGCTTTTTGAGCTGCTTCCTGACTATCATAAGTGCCATATAACCCCTTGTAATAGGCTTTACCATTACGCTGATATTTAATCTGAGCCATACGATCATTTTTAGGAGCTTTATATAATTTTTGAGCTACTTTTGATGCCTTTTCATCATCAGCGACCTGAATTGTATATCCTTGGGGATTTTGACCGCTGACCCAGTTTCTATCTCTGTCCTTAAAAGATACTGGCGAATGATATTCACCTACATGATAGGAATCTGGAACACTGACCCCGCTCTGGCTCGGTCCATTCTGATAACCATAATTGTACATTCGATAGTCGGCTTGCGGGTATAATTGAGCATCATTATAAGTATAAGTCTGATAACTTGCTGTATTATATTCTTCATAAACCATACATGAGGATAAGTTACCGATACACACCCCCAAAAACAGGAATCTTATTTTATAATTCATCATAACCCCCTGATTTATATTTTTTACTTTTGTTCTTATTGCTTGTTATCTACCGATTTGAAGAAAACTTTAGAAATCCGGTTGTTTCCAGACAGACTATGGCATAAAGTATCTTTTTTGTTTCTCTGTGATGAATACTATGTGGACACATCGACGCTCTGGTCAAACCAATCAACGAGGTTCTCAGGATCATCGAGATCCTTATGAACGAGATAGAACCAGAGTAATTCACTGTCCTGCTTTTAGAAGATTGCAACGAAAAACTCAGATTTTAGGAACAGATGAAGGTGACTTTCATCGTACTCGTTTGACTCATTCGCTGGAAGTTGATTCCATTGGCAGAAGCATAGTTCGTAATCTGATTACTAATCAAAATCATCCTATGTTTTTATCCAGCCTGTTACCCAATGATGATCTGATCAGTGTTATCTGCCTGCTCCACGATATAGGACACCCTCCTTTTGGACATGGTGGTGAAGTCGCTTTAAATTACATGATGCGTGAATATGGCGGGTTTGAAGGAAATGGCCAGACTCTAAGACTGCTCACCAAGGTTGAGAACAGCTACGGGGGATTCGGTCTTGATTTAACCCGTCGTGCATTATTGGGCATATTAAAATATCCCGTAAAACGATCCGATGTGGTTGCAAAAAAGCTACCCCCTATCCATGAGTCCATCCATAAAACCATAAAAATTAACGATTGGTTACCACCTAAAGCCTATTTTGATTGTGAGCAACCTGAAATCGATTGGCTCTTATCCCCATTTTCTGAAAGTGATAGAACATTATTTCAATCGTTATCCAAACAGCCGCAGGATACTCAATGTGGTAAATCAGCCTTCCATAGTTTCGATTGTTCCATAATGGATACTGCGGATGATATAGCTTATGGGGTTCATGATCTGGAGGATGCCATTCATTTACGACTCATCAATCCTTCTCATCTGGATACACCAGAATTCAGAGAGCTACTTAGCAATACCTCTCTGGCAAAACATCAGGATCGCTTAATCAATTCATTATTTTCAAATGAGCTTTGTTTAAGAAAACAAACCATTGGGGAAATGGTTAATTATTTTATTACCTCAACCCAAATAGTGACTATGAATGAACAATTTGAAAATAATGTATTAAAATACAATATCGCGCTAATCCCTGAAGCAGCCGCATTGTTAAAGTATTTAATGCAATGTATTTTTCACAACGTAATTGATTCACAGGAAGCACGTACCTTTGAATACGGTGGACAAACCGTTGTGCTCCGATTGTTTGATGCCATCAGTTCCAATCCGGCCAGTCTGTTGGATAATAAGAATCGGGAATTATTTAAGCAAGCCGAAGATGAAACGCAAGCCTACCGCGTTGTTTGTGATTATCTGGCGAATATGACAGATGAATATGCTTACCGAATGCATGAACGGTTGTTTGGGTTTAATACCAGAACCATATTTGAACGGCTTTAGATCTTTTGCCGATGATAAGCCGTTGAACTAAACTAAAGTACCAACAAGCCCAGTGAACACTGCAATCAAATTAAGGAATTCGCCCTGATCCGTTTGAGCTGAGGATTGAGTAATCCTCTAATAAATGATCACGCCGAAAATGTATTTATTTAAGTCTTCATGGTCCTATAAATACCCGTCTTTGCGAACAACGCGAAGCAATCCACATCGGAACCTAATTGGAACTGTGTTCTGGATTGCTTCACTACGTTCGCAAAGACGAACATTTACATTGAATAGTAGATAATTATCGTCTCATCATTTATAAAACCGGGAAGTATTTATTTAC
>NZ_LNYR01000012.1:717896-813829 GCF_001467955.1 Legionella quateirensis
ACTGGGTTCTGGATTGCTTCACTTTGTTCGCAAAGACGAACATTTACATTGAATAGTAGATAATTATCGTCTCATCATTTATAAAACCGGGAAGTATTTATTTACGTCTCAATGATCTTGTAAAACCCCGTCTTTGCGAGCAACGCGAAGCAATCCACATCGGGACCTAATTGGAGCTGGGTTCTGGATGGCTTCACTACGTTCGCAAAGACGAACATTTACATTGAATAGTAGATAATTACTTTCACGAGAACACTTCAGCCAGAATGGAATAAGGGTACATTGGAAGAAAAATCAATAGATTAATAACAGTGCCCCTAGTGATAGCTCCCACATAGATAATCATAAATATATTCAAAAGTTTATGGATTAATAACTAAAATTTTATTATTGTATAGCCTGCTTTTCTTGCGAGCATTTAAATGGATTTAAATACAAAACTACTGGATTTACTCAATAAATCTATTTATACCAAAGACGCTTTTTCATTAGTGGAATTAGGAGCAGACCCCAATATTCTTAATGCTAGCGGGTACAGTTTACTTCATCTGTTAATTTTTAATAAGCACATGACCGAAGCCTTTCAACTGGTTGAACACTATAAAGCCAATATCAATATAAAGGATAAATACGGATTTACGCCTTTGTATTATATGTTGAATGAAAATTACAGCATTGATTCCCTGTTCAATATGATCAAGCTGGGCGCTAACCCGAATGTAAGAAACAAATCAGGAACTGCACCAATTCATTTGTTTATACGATCAAAATTCATCTATGCGCTGGAGCTCATCAAAATTCATCCAGAGAGTATCCATTACACGAGTAATGAAGGCACACCAATACAGCTCATGATGAATCTAAGGCATAGTCAACCTTTTACAGCAGACAATTATATAGTAATGGTACGAAATGGAGCAGATCCAGATTCTGTAGATCGAAATAATACCTCCTTACTCGAGATCATTTTAAAAATGGATAAGCCTGAGCGGAGCAGTGAATTAGTCGCTTTAAGTAAAATATCCCCCCGGGAAAGAAAATTGTTTACGCCTGATTTAATTGACTACTTAATTAATAAAGAGGGTGTATTGCAACTGGTAAATGATCTGCAACAAGATAAAATCTGCAAACAACATATATCCCTGCTAGCCAGATATCCGCATGCTAAAGAGATGGTCATCAAATGCATTAAAAGTTTGGACGTCGATGCTCAGGAAACCATTTTAAGAGAGTGTTTATCTTCTAACAGCTCATTAAATCAATTTTTTTCTGTCCAACGTGGATGGTTTATGACAAGTACCAGTCGGGGTACACTTGCTCAACTGACTAAAATGCAACACGAATTAATAGATAATAAAATCCGAGAATCTAAAACTATTAATGATGTGCCAGAAGATGACGAATTAATCTTATATTACAAGGCGTAAACGATTTCTTCAATCAAAATGCAATTTAATGACAAAGAGTAGTTCTTCGATTGCTTATTGCAGAGAAGGTTTGAAAGGAAAACTGGATGCATCCCAAGGTATAAAAGCGCTCATATCGTTAAAGAAGCACAATTCAGGTGGATTCAGTAGAACAGTACGACCAATCAAGAAATGCTCCAGACTCTTGTTTAATTGATGTTCAATTTCATGTTCTATTTTTTTATCAATTGTTTTAAAACGATAGGCCAGGGTTATATGAAAAGGATGAGGGATTTTTCTTTTCAACTCAAACCGTTTCGCAATGTCATCAATAGCCTTCTTTTGTACTGACGGTACACTGACAACTAATTTAATGGTTCTGCTCACTTTAAGCGAGTCAATTCTGACTTCAGGACAAAAAGCATTGCATTCAAAAGCAGTTTGAATCGCTTTAAAAAATAGTGTGTTCGAGATAATAAAATCCTTCCATTTCTCACTTCCTATAGCCCGCTCTGTAAAAAGATTGAGTGCGGTCATATGATAACTGGTGTTAGAAAGAGGAGCATAACAGAGATCGAGAAGAGTACATTCAGTAATTAATCTGTTGACCTCGGACCAAAGACACATATCAGCAGATTGCACGGATGCCACAACCGTAAGGCCAGGAAAAGGAGTATATTCTCCCTTGTTATTATATTTACGAAGCATCATGGCATGGGATAATTTCATCAGGTTAATATTGAGTATAGCCTGACTACCCCAATATAAATACCCGCCTGATAAAAGCTTCTAGGGCGTGTTGACAATTGACCCAAATCGCCTACGTACCGCGCTTTATGCGCGGTATCCAGTTGAACTACGAATCTTGTGTTGTAATATGTTAATACAGGATGAGTGGATGCCGCGCATAAAGCGCGGCACGTAGGGAGGAGGAGTTGAATTGTCAACAGCCCCTAATACTCGATAAACTGCCCACAGAGTACAAGCCTGCTACACAATCATTGAAGAATCAAAATGGCATTGCTGTATCGATCAGATGTATTCAATACCTTGTATCTATTGATTAACGGGGCTAGAAAAAAAGATCCCTGGAATAGTTAAGAGCGAATTGCTGGACTACACTATTAAAATACATCGACCCTGGAGATGATTCCGATGAATCAATTAACTACGACGTTACTGTTACCCATTTTCTTTTTTGGATTCAGCATCAGCTCAATAATTAACGCATCTCCCTCTCCAACAATGCCCGCTGATTTAATGTATGACAATAAACCAATTAATCCTTTATGCTTTGATCAGGAAGAAAGTTCAAATAAAACCCTGTCATTGACTAATAACTGTGGTCTTGCACCAATAGTTGTAGTTGGACAGTCTAAAGAGTTACTAAATAAAGGATATGTTGGTTTTGAATACAAAATGAAGGATGAGTCAGACTCTACATCCAGTTACAGTTATTATAAAGTAATAGGTTACTTTAATCACTTCTATACCATTCTGTCTATTAGCAACACAGGAGGGAGCGGTCATTTTTCATCTATATATTTAGTTAATCGTGATCATGACCAATTGCATATTAAAACATTACCTTTTGGTGGAGATCGTTGTAACGGTGGTTTGGATGAGGTAACGCAAAATAAAAATATCTTATCTTTTTCTTCCAATATTACACCAGGAGATTTTCTTTCTATTAGCAATAATAATCCTAAAAAATTACAAGCATATGATGATCTGGATGCTTGTGCGGCTTGCTGTGTTGCAACAGCCTTATACAAGACTGATTTACAACAAGACAGTACTAAAGCAACATTAACATCCATTCAGTTTGCCAATGATCCAGACACCTTATCTGAACTGAAGTCCAACGATAATACGGGATATCAAGCCTGCTTTAATCAGCTCGTCTTAGACTACATAGCTAAAAATAAAACAACATTGAGTGTAAAGGAGCTGGGTACATTTATGAATGAGTTCAATAAAAATTGTACCCAACATAACTGAGTAAAATCTGCTGGATTAGTTTAAAAGAGTGATATTGAATACTGATTTTTGGTTTGAATTTGTTTGATGTTTTTGCAGTCATTCCAATCAAGAAAGCTCTTGACTAAAATGGCGTCCCCAAGGGGATTCGAACCCCTGTTACCGCCGTGAAAGGGCAGTGTCCTAGGCCTCTAGACGATGGGGACCTGGAACTTAATGTACTACTTTACTACTAACAACTACACAACACCAAATAATGGCGTCCCCAAGGGGATTCGAACCCCTGTTACCGCCGTGAAAGGGCAGTGTCCTAGGCCTCTAGACGATGGGGACCCTGAACTATTTTGCCATCAACATACAAAGATGTTGATGGTGGAGCTAGGCGGGATCGAACCGCCGACCTCTTGCATGCCATGCAAGCGCTCTCCCAGCTGAGCTATAGCCCCAAAATAAGTCTCGCAGTTTAAAGAGGTACCTCAAAACTGTCAAGAGATTTTTAGTATTTCTACGTTTTTTGATAAGTACTGTGTTTTAAAATCAGTTGTTCATTCATCCGGATGCGTTCTTTTAAATGTGAATAAGCAAAGAAACGATATTTATTCAGCAACTCAAAGTTGAAGGACTTTCAAAATGAACTTGCTCATTAATTTCTTTATGTATTATAGACCTTTGTGCCAAATTGTCCTGAGTAAAAATCTTATGTCCCAGTTGAATAAGTTGTTCACTGTTAAATGTAACATGTTTTTTAATTGTAGCCTTTTCATTTCGCAACAGATCCTGTCCAAAAAACTCGTTCCAGGATACAGTATCATCATAGAAGCAAAGCATTGGCCCCCAGAAGTCTATAATGTACTCAGGATTAGTATGTACTCTGATATAAGTATGACTGCTATCTGAATAAAGTGTTTCAAGGGACAAGTCCAATTCAAATTCCAAAGCCATAAAATAAGCGCCAACGATAGAAAAAATCTCACATGTTCCTGTTCCATACAGATAACCGATCTTAAATAATTCCTCATAATGGAGCTCTGGGGATGATGTTATGGATTTAGAGTCATCCTCAAATATCTTATAACCAGCCAAAATTGCAGGAATAGCTTGTAAATCCGCCTCTTCAAAATGTGCCCTAAAAAATCGATTCCGCTCTGCCATTTTCATTTGTTCGACATATTTATTGCGAGCTCTTATGACTTCCGCACTATTAAATGCACCAAACGTAAGTACTTCATCAACTTTTATCTTAATCCGTTCAAAAGAATCAAACATAAACTCGAGTTTTTCATCATTGTCGGAACAGGTTTGTAGCAGTGTATTAAGAGTCGCCATATTATATTTAATAAAATCACAAGTTACATTTATTATAAAGGATGTATTGTAGCACGCCACACCGCTTCAAATGCAACCAGTTTTTTTTGCCAGATCAGAATAAAAGGTTAAATAACTACCCAGCTTTTTAGAGTGATACATCGCTTTATCTGCATAGGCAATAAGTTTATCAAAATCTATTGCTTCAGTTGGAAACAAACTGACACCAATACTCAGCTCAGGAATTAAAAGCACCTCATTATTCAGTGTTCCAATACTCAGCTCCTGGTGTACCCTCTCACAATATCCTTCTACATGCTCATTTTTAGTGATATCAGATAAAATAACAGCGAACTCATCACCTCCAATCCGAGCAACGGTATCCATACTTCGTGCGCATTTTTTTAGAGTTTGAGCAACAAAAACTAAAACAGAATCGCCAACCAAATGACCATAGGAGTCATTGATCTGTTTAAAACGGTTCAAATCAATAAAAAGTAATGCCACCTGTTTATTTTTAAATCGCACTTCGGCACTGTGGCGTTTATACTCATTTTGAACAACATGAAATCGATCTTCGAATAAAGTGCGGTTACATAACCCCGTAAGTGGATCGCGCAAGGCAAGATTCACTTTCATTTCATTTTCCTGAACAAGGAATGAAATATCAGAAAAAATACCGATGTAAAATACATGTTGTTTTGAATTAACTATTTTAGTAATCGTTAAAAGTTCCGGGACAATAGTTCCTGATTTACGCCTATTCCATATCTCACCCTGCCAGCGCCCGCATTGATTTAAAGTATCCCACATATTCTTATAGTAAGGCTTATCATGACGACCGGAATGGAACATGCCAGGATTATCGCCGATTACTTCGTGAGCTTCATAACCTGTAATGGATGTAAAAGCGCGATTGACATAAATAATTTGGGAATGCTCATTGGTAACTAGTATTCCATTAGTAATTTCTTCAAAAACTCCTTTAAGCCCCTCTTCACCCAATTCAATCAACTCAGGTAAGGAAGAATATTGATTTAATGAAACAGTCACATAAGCTCCTAAACTTGGAACATTTATGTTAAGTATAACTCACCCCATTCGAAACAAAATAAAATCAAACAGAAAAGTACCCGCAACAGTAACCATTTGCTTAAATTAGCACTATTATTAAAAGTAATTAAAGGAAGATTTGCTTAAAGGAGTTAGCCAGTATGACTGAAGAAATTACAACTCGCTCCTGGTGGAGTCGTATTAAAGATGCTTTTGTAGGCATATTGATCGGTATAGGATTAATAATAGGCGCTATCGTGCTGATATTCTGGAATGAACAGCATAGTTTGCACACAGCCCAATCTCTGGAGCAAGCCCATAAAGTCCTCATATCAGTGCCGTCATCACCAATCAATAATCAAAATAACTTGAAAGTAGTGTATTTGAATGGATTGGCAACGACCAAAGATCAATTGAAGGATTCGCTATTGGATGTGTCTGTCAATGCGATTAACCTCAACCGTAAAGTAGAAATGTATCAGTGGGAAGAAAAAACAGAAACGAAAACAGAGTCACAAATGGGGGGCTCGGAAAAACAAACAAAAACCTATTCCTATAATAAAATATGGTCAAGTAATCTGATAAGCAGCGCACAATTTAAAAACCCTCAAGGGCATCAAAATCCTGAATCCATGCCCATCCAATCAGCGCAACAATATGCTCAATCAGTAACTTTGGGAGATTTCATACTTCCATATGAATTGGTTAAACAAATTGACGTAAGTCAACCTGTTGATTTATCCAAGGTAAATAAGGAAACGTTAAAATCACAATATGACAAACCTGTTCATCTGATTAATAACGAATTGTATTTGGGGCAAAATCCTGATACCCCACAACCAGGTGATCTCCGCATCAATCTGACTGCCGCATATCCACAGACGGTCAGCATTATCGCGCAACAAACCGGAACTACCCTCCAGGCTTTTCTTGCTCCAGCTGGTGAACCAGTATTTCTACTCTCTACGGGACAGCACTCTTCGGATCAGATGATTGAAGAAGCACAATCTCAAAACAAGATGATAGCCTGGATTTTACGACTGGTCAGTTTAATCATGTTAATCGGTGGCTTTTCCTTAATACTTAACCCACTGGTTGTCCTGGCAGATGTTCTGCCATTCCTGGGCACTATTGTTGGTTTTGGTACTGGCTTTATCGCTTTTATTTGTGGATTGAGTGTGTGGTTACTCACAACGGCTATAGCCTGGTTTGCTACCAGGCCATTAGTATCTATTGGATTAATTATAGCTGGTGTGGTAATAGGTTATCTGTTCATCAGAGTGAAGGCTAATAAAACTCAAGAACCATCCAAGAGTTAACTTATGCCTTCAGAACTCTGTTAACACCAATAACCAGGGTTATAACTTATTAGATTTTCCTTGTTGCTCTTGGAGATCATCTGGTCGCACTTCATCATGTATCGTATCCTGATATTTTGTTTTTATATCCTGATTTTTCGCTATCGTGTCTTGTGTTGAACTTGCCAATGTTTTTATCTCACTGGAAGCCGCATTAACTACCTGTGCAGAACGGGTTTTATTAAAGAAAAACCAATCACCTGTTACAGCCATATTGATTGTATTCGCAATCAAAAATAATCCAGTGACATGCAATATGGTGTTAGCAATGATTTTCATTGCTTTACGCATAATTCCTCTATCAACATTGAGAGCCTTTCCTTCAAATTCCTTATCTGCTTGATTAATACCCACCAAAAACGATTTTTTATCTTCAGCGGTAGGGGCCGGCTTACTTAAATATTCACAACTTTTGCTAAAAATTTCTTTTTTATACGCATTAGAATGTTCTTCTATCAATCTTGATTTTTCTGATTGATTTCCTGGTTCCCCTCTGGTGACATGAGATAAGTACTCAACTACATCATGAGTTTTATTAACAATTTGAGTAAAACTCTTTCCTGCCTCATTATCCTGCAACACTAAATCCAACTGTTGAGTTTTTTGCTCTTCACTCAGATCGTTCACTTTCGATATAGCGACAACAGCACTTGCTTGTTCATCGGTTATTTGAACATCAGTGTTTTGTAATATTTCTTTGGCTTTTTCTTGAATCATTTCCAGATAAACTGGATCTTTGGAAACAGTAGCCAAATCAATACCAAAAACCTTTTGAGAAAACTCCTTAGGAGTAAAATATACATCGTTTTCTCGATACTGAGTTTTCAAAACTCCAGCTGAATTAGTCCAACGATCTGTTGAATAACCTGCCTGCGCAAATTGCCTGATTATATGAATAGGAACTATCCAATGTCTGAACCACTCTAGATGAGCTTGATGTGGCATGATATAAGTATTAGATCGCGTGGTAGAAGGAAATTTTGCGACCATTTGTTGAAAAAACGAATTTTGAATAACACCATTTTCCAAATTATGCGACGCCAAAAATGTTGTAGCTGCCCGGATATTTTTGCACTTAGTCAAATCATGATATTTTGAAAACAAAGAACCGGGTGTATTTTCAGCAATTTGACCTGGAACGGGTTGATTGGCGATAATATCCATAGATATGTTAAGATCATCGAGTTTTTTTGCAACGGCAAAGGTTGTCACAGCCCCTCTGCTAAATCCTTGTAAGCCAATATCCGTTATTTGATGCTTACTTAAGTATGTTGGCCCTTCAATACGGCAAATTCCATCCCCCATCAATTCCTTCAGTGTATCAAGATCTATTGTTTTATCTTTTCCATTAAATGCTTTGCGTATACTATTCGAAACAATATCCAAATCGGGAAAAAGAAGACCGCCGCCAACTTTGTCATGTTGACATCCTCTCATATAAACTCGGATTACGTCAGGCTTAAAGTTATTTGCACTCTCTAAACTATCTGCATAACCATCACCCGGATCACCTGTTCCCGCAAAACAAAATACTATCTTAGTCATATAGTTCTCCATGATGCGTAAATGCGCATAAAGAAAAATTGATGTACATCTTTATATAAACTTAGTCTTTCAACATTAAGAGAAACTTAAGCAGGGAATTCTTTACGAAATATTTACAGAATTAACAAACTGATTTTTATTTATTTATCCTTGACTTAACTCACCGGAGGAACATACTCCGCACATCAACCTTCAATTGCCTTTAATTAATACAATAAAAGTATTAACAAAAGTAACAGGAACGATTACTATTCATAACAATATTCAGCATTAGGGTTTTATTCGGGTCAGTAATGAATAACATTAAACGTGGTATCAGTAATTTGATTTTCATGGGGAGATGGTTACAACTTCCCTTGTATTTGGGGCTTATCCTCATTTTAGCAGCTTATGTATATCGTTTTATCGGTGAGTTATTTGAATTAATTATTCATCTCAATGGTTTTGATGACACCCATATCATGTTGGGAGTTTTAGATCTGATTGATGTAGTCATGATAGCAAACCTCCTCATTATGGTGGTCATGGGAGGATATGAAACGTTTGTGTCGCATCTGCAGCTCGATTCGCACCCGGATCAACCGGAATGGCTGGATCATCTCGATGCTGGTGCTATGAAGATTAAATTAGCCCTGTCATTAGTTGGCATATCGTCTATACATTTGTTACGGACATTTATCGATCCCTCAAAACTAAGTAACTTTACTGTGATGTGGCAAGTAATAATTCATGTTACATTAATAATATCCGCTTTGGCTATTGCATACACCAATCGGTTGTTAGACCACCCTAAAATAACAGTACCCTCATCTGAATAAATCTGAGCCATGAGTTCAATTGACGTCTTGATATATGCAAAAAATTCAATGAAATCAATAGGTAATAAAATAGAATAAGTCGGTTAAATAAAACAATGACTGACTTAAATTTATCCGATAGAATCAATAGAAATAACCTGTCCAGGAATTGAGTTCGGTTGCATGAAGTCACCATAAAATATAAGGATATCGAATATGACAGACACTCCGGTTAGTATTGATAAAAACAATGAAACAGAATTGGATGCTACCAATGATACGCCCTCTTCCAGCATAGAAATCGATAACACTCTTTTATCTCAGGACGCATTACAAGAACCCCAAGAACATGCCTCCAAGATACAAGCCATCTTTGATCAGTCATCCGCAATCATCGATGTCGAAAAAGTGAATAAATCCCTGAAAGAAGTAGAAGAAACTCAAAAAGGTGTTTCCGAGATTAAAGCCCTCATTAATTCAATAATCGATAATATGGCAAAAAATCAAAGCATGCTGACACGAGCAGCACTTCTTTGGGGAAAAGTGCCTCTCTGGCAAAAAATTGGTTTGGGCACTGTATTGATAGCCCCTACGCTGATTTTAGGTATTGCACTACAGATATACATGCTTATTGCCATCAGTGCCTTGACTCTGATTGCTTATATACCAAGCAGTGTTGTTCTGGATAATCATTACAACCACGATGAACAAATTACTGATCGTTTGAAACAAGGTATGGAAGGTTTGGCTGAATCTTTGATCAATCTCATCCAAACAATGGAAAATCTGGGTGTTCAAATAGCAGGTGAAATTGAAAAATTTCAGCAGGAGAATGAGCGACTTACTGATGCGATCGGTAATTTATCTGAGCAGGTCTCTGTACTCTCAAATGAAGCCGAGGAGCTCAAAAAAAGAGAGCAGGAATTACGATCCATTCAACATAGTTTAGAAAAAACAGATCAAGACCTAAAACTCACTCTAGAAGAAAAAACCAGGTTGTATGAACAAATCAAAACAGAGATAACTCAGGTGACTCAAGCCTTTGAAAAAAATCAGCGGGAATTGTCTCAAAAAACTTTGGAATTAAATCAAGTTCAGCTTGAAATGGGACAACAATTAAAGAATCTTAATACAGTGGTTCAATCCTTACAAAAAGTAGTAGAATCTTATGCGGATCAAGCCATTAAAAATGAACAAGATAGAACAATATTTCAATCAAAGTTAACAGAATTTGTAACGGACAGAGATAAAAGCTATGAACAAGTCGCTCAACGTATACAGAAACGTAATGAAGAACTTCTCATTGTTCAGGATAAATTTGATCGCCTCCAGAAAAAGTATCAAGCTCTGTTAAATCGACAAGGGGATGTGATAAAACGATTGGAACAAGAAATTCCAGCTAAAAAATCATCCAAAGCAGTTTTTGTAAAACCAACACATGGACAAACTGAAGCCCCCCCCTTGAAGCATGCGCATCAAATAAACAATCTGGGACTTCATGCAGAAAAGAGAAAACATCGTTCACGTCATCACCATCCAAAAGAGACTCCTGAAGTGAATCCAGCTGCCACTAATGGACGATAGAGCAATTTCAAGCCTTCGTTCTGATACAGCTTCAGACGAAGGCACTCACTTTTACCATAAAATCTCTAGATAGCTGATTAATACAACAAAACAAGTAATGCCCTAACCTCATATAAACTCTTTTAAAACCGGAACTCAACAGGATTTTCTGCCACCTTCAGGAGATCCCTCGCTTCACTCGGGATGACGGTTGGTTTTATTGGTTTTATCTGTTTTATCGTCATCCCGAACACCGTGAGGGATCTTCATATACGAGTACTAAACAGGACTTTCTGCCACCTTCAGGAGATCCCTCGCTTCACTCGGGATGACGGTTGGTTTTATCGGTTTTATCAGTTTTATCGTCATCCCGAACAACGTGAGGGATCTCCATCTACGGGCACTGAACAGGATTTTCTGCCACCTTCAGGAGATCCCTCGCTTCCACTCGGGATGACGGTTGGTTTTATCGGTTTTATCAGTTTTATCGTCATCCCGAACACCGTGAGGGATCTCCATCTACGGGCACTGAACAGGACTTTCTGCCCCCTTCAGGAGATCCCTCGCTTCACTCGGGATGACGGTTGGTTTTATCGGTTTTATCGTCATCCCGAACACCGTGAGGGATCTCCATCTACGGGCACTGAACAGGATTTTCTGCCACCTTCAGGAGATCCCTCGCTTCACTCGGGATGACGGTTGGTTTTATCGGTTTTATCGTCTTGCCAAACACCGTGAGGGATCTCCATATACGGGTAATGAACACGTCTTTCTGCCACATTTAAGAGATCACTCGTTTCACTCGGGATGATTGTTTTTCATGGGTTTATTGAGATGTTACAAAAATATTCAACATTACTTAATTTATGAGACCTTATGAATTTTTAATTGACTTGAATTTTCTGTAAATGCTATTCCAGTATGGTTGGCTGACACAATAGTTCTCTTTAGCACGATCATGATGAATCTGATGTTGCGCTTTGAAGTAATCTAATATTACTGATCGATCATTATCCACATGATGAATCATGTGATGAATAGTAATATACCAAAAATAGCCAAAGACTATTCCTCCTACAAAAGCACAACCTAATTGATATCCCAATAAACTCAAAAAAATTAAATGCAAAATCAATAACAAAATAGCAGTAACGTAAGGAGGAGAAGAAACTAATGCTTGAGGAAGTTTATGATGTATTAAATGCATTTTTTTAATACTTTTTAGTTTTCCGTGATAAATAAATCGATGAAATCCATATTCAAGTACCCCACCATATAGAATAAAACCGATGATAAAAGCAATTACTACTGACACATCAAATTGAGAATACTGAAAAATATAATATACATCACCACACCAAACTAATGGCAATAAAAAAAAGTCCCCATAATAATTAAATAAATCCAACTTACTAACTACAATTAGATCACTTTTTAAATTATTCATCTGAGTGATAACCTATACAGTTAGAATTTAAATTTGATTAACTAAAGTATAGGCTGAAATATAGAACAAATTTGTTTTTAAACTATTTTTTTATATAATTTTATTGTTCAGTCAATTGTGTAATCCAAAATTTTTGTGAAGAACTCAAATTTTTCGGAACGGGTTCTACGCGAATCATCTGGACCATAGAGGGTTGAAATGGACCATCAGCAGTTGCCCATTGATAGGTAATTTGAAATTGCCATTGATGTTTATTTATCACTGATTTATCAATTTTGAACGAAGTAATCCATGGACTTGAAGTACCTGAGACCCAATATGGCCAATTGTCTTTATATTTATTTTTTAACGGTTCAGAAAATAACATAAACTGCACCGCTGCGTTCCTATGTTTATTCGCTGAAGCAAAGAGCGATGCCAGCGCATCAGGTGTTTCAGGAGCCAAAGCGCGTTCCAACATTGAAATTCGGGCAGCATCTGATTCTTCCTGAGTCATTGCTTGTGAAAAACAATTCGTTGAATAAGGAAATAAAACAATCAAACTAATCAACAAAACAATAATTCGGATATAGTTCATTGGTTCTCTGCTTTCTAAATTTAAGAGTATATCAAGCATACCCTGCTCGATTATCTTCAGCAATAAGATGATTCAATCAAGTCGATAAGCAGGAACCTATCAGAAATACAACACGATTCTTTTTAACAAAAAAATTGGGGTTTTTCATTAATAAGGACAATGCTAGACTAAACTTATATCAACACCCAACAACTAAAACAACAAGAAAGCATACATGAATAAAAAACTGAGCCCTTTAGGTTTATTATGGATATCCTTTACCAGCATCATTGGTTCCGGATGGTTATTTGGTACCTTATATTCTGCGCAATTTGCAGGACCTGCTGCAATTTTGGCCTGGCCAATTGGAGGCTTTTTACTACTGGTGCTTTCTTTATCCTACGCCGAAATTGGTACCATGTTCCCTCAGTCAGATGCTCTGGCGAGTCTTCCTCTTTATACGCATGGTCGATTAACCAGCGTGATGATTAGTGGCATGGGCTGGATTTCCCTGGCAATTATTCCTGTTATAGAAACACAAGGGTTAGTCCAGTATGCCAGTAATTACATACCCGGTCTGGTAACTCGTTTTGGCACTCATTACCATAATACCTCTATAGGATCTCTGGTTAATATTGTGTTATTAATGAGTTTCGTATTCTTTAACTATTTTGGTCTTAAATTATTTGCTCGGATTAATGCCGGTTTTACATTCTGGAAGCTCTTCATCCCCTGTCTTACCATCATTGCATTAGTGTATACCAACTACCATAGTGAAAATTTTACTCAATACGGAGGGTTCATGCCCTACGGTTGGGAAGGTGTAATGGCTGCAATGTCAAGTGGTGGTGTACTGTTCTCTCTTTTAGGTTTCAGACAAATCATTATTATGATGGGAGAAATAGATAAACCGGGCAAATACGTGCCGTTAGTTATTGTAAGTTCCATCGTGCTCACCACCTTACTTTATACTGGTTTACAGTGGTCATTTATTGGCAGTTTAAACGGACAGGCCCTTACCCAAGGCTGGGCAAAGCTCTCCTTTGCTGGAGATGCTGGACCATTTGCAGCCCTGGTAACTTTTGCGGGATTAATTTGGCTGAGTTTTTTACTGTATTTTGATGCATTTATATCGCCTTTTTCTACCGGTTTAGTATACAGCACCACCGCAGCCCATATGTTAGCCAGTATGGGTACCACAGGCGCTGCACCACCTATCACTAACACAATGAATAAGTATCAAGTTCCATGGGTTAGTCTGATTATAAATTTCTTCCTTGCCGCAGTAATGTCCTTTTTGTTACATGGTTGGCAAGAAATTTCTGCTTTTTTAGTAGCAATACTCATGATTAGCTATGCAGTTGGCCCAATCAGTCTGGTTTGTTTACGCCAACAACTACCCTCTCACCCGAGACCCTTTCGCCTACGATTCAGTGGTATAGTTGGATCGGCAGGTTTTTATATATGTACTGTTGGAATTTATTGGTCCGGTCTGAAAAGTATTCAAAAAGTATTGGTTCTGACTTTTCTTTGTTTGGTTTTTTACCTGATTTATTCTCGTATCGCAAAAAAATCCACCCATGACATTGACGCACCAAATGCAGCCTGGCTTTTGATTTATCTCGTGGGTCTCGGCCTGTTTTCATATTATGGAAATTATGGCGGAACGCATCTGATACCAGTATATTGGGATTTATTGTACCTGCTGATTTTTAGCATGGCTACTCTTGCTCTTTGTGTTATAACAAGAAAGCCCAATGACCATACATTAAAGATGATTTCCAGGAAAACCCCAGATCTCGTGTCTTGAGTTATTCATGTTAGACACTGTCTTGGCTTCCAGATATCTTTCACAGAGTATGAATGGCCGATGTTCAAATTAATAACCCTACTCCTGAATTACTTTCGAGCCTCTTAAATGCTCCATGTCTAATTGCATTCTGTAATGGGGGACGGGATGCCATTCAGCAATAAATTCTTCAATAATCTGAAATCCTGCTTTCTCATAAACATGAACGGCTCGTTGATTTGCTATTTCAGGATCAATAAGTACCCTGTCAACATAAGAGTATTGGCTGAGTAAAAACTCATGAATCATCTGAACTGCAAGTCCTTTACCAAGGTAATCCAGATTACATATAAATAAATCAAGAGTAATCGCTTCTTTATCATCGGGAGAGAGTTGTTCAAGCTTCGACGTTATTAAATAGGCAAAAGGAATTTCATTATCATATGCTATCCAATGAATGCCCCATGAGCCACGATCTGGAAAGTGTTCCAAGTCGATAAACGTATTTTTTAAACCCTCACCATGCAGCCATTCGCTGATATGTTTTTGTACTATCCCATCACATACCCATTTTTTTTGTGTTGGTTCAACAGGCCTATATGAAAATCGAAAAGTTTTATTCATCAAGTGGGCTCCATGGGGTTCTGTAACGTAAATGAGTCAACTCCCTGTCATCTGTTCCAGTGAGATCTGGATGTAGAGTAATTTAATTCGCTCTTAGTCTCCAGAATTTCTTTCTGCATGTCTGCAATTTTATCCAGATATAATTTTTGTCTGGTCTCATTATTGTGTTCAGATAATGCTTTTTCCTCCGGGTTCATCCTGAGTAATAATTGAATGTACTCATCAGAAACAGTATCTGTGTCAGTCAAAAAAGTAGTGCGTAACGTCCCTCTCATAACCAGATCTATCAATTTTGGATTTATATATTTTTGCCCTGACAAAGAATGCTGTAATACAGCAGATGGTATCCGCTTATCTGCTGACTGTTTCAGTTCAGTCAATGCGTCCTTCATCATTTTAAGAAAAAGTTCCAATCCCTCAATTGGATTTAATGTTCCCTGCGAAACCTGCCCTACCAGTTCCAAAGATTTTTGTCTGCACAGATGCTCTAGCACATCATCCAGTTCATTTACAAATGGAGGTAGCTCAACAGTTGAGTTCAGACTATCCATCAAGTGAGTGCCGGAGAGTAAGCTTTTATGCTGTTTTCCAAATCGGCTTTTTTGATAAATTGATTTATCGAGTAATGCTGGAGTAAAACTACTATGGCATGCCTGAGTTAAATTTGACTCTTTATCGTCTCTAAATAAAGTTCGTCCTCGTCCATGCTGTAGACTGGTATGACCATTTGTAGGAAATAGGCCTGTTTTATAATAAGCAATTAAGGTATAAAAGAATAAATCAACACGCCGATTTGCGTGTTCGATGATATTGTTTCTAGAGAGTGCAAGCATCGCACTTCGATCATTCTGTTTTCTTACCAATTCATATTTCGAACAAGGCAAAGCAAGAGCCGCACTATAATTTTCATAATATTTATAACGTTCCCGTCTTCGGTTAAAAAACTGTTTATGTTCTTCAGATTTTAATTGATTAAAAAATCTCGAATCTGGAAATTTCATTTTTCGGTCAACAACACTAAGCGCAGTATGGTTCGCCGGTTTAATCGTTTGTGTCGTGTTGAATATGGCCTTAGGAGGAAGAGCTGGCGTTGGACATTTTGAAGTTGTTGCACGAGGAGTTACAGAAGTATCAGGATTAGTACTTGCCAAGGGTATTCTAACAAACTTAATTCGTCCCATCATGGTTCTCTCCTTGAATCGCCATTATGTCGCAATGTTTTACTAAACGCATTCGGAATCCAGTATCCTTAAACAGACTCGATTGCTCCAACAAGGAATTGGCATGGAATACGTACCAATTCTTGATCGGTGTTTGTAAAAATGTCCTGCTTTATTACAGTACATATTTATCTTACAAAATTCAAACATTAATATTGCTCTATGAATAAAACTGTTGCAGATATAAAATACAGGATCACTAACAAGAACATAATCAAGAGGGTTAGTTAATAAAAATACAGAATACAGGAATTTATTGAACCAAAAGATTGTCTCTCCAGATCAGATAAACTATGGAATGAAACACAAATACTGATTAACTAATCCTGGATAAACCGATGATTACGAGTAGTCGAATTAACTCAATTGCATGCCAGGCGAACCAGAATCTAAATGGGAATCAGCTTCTTCAACATCCTCAACAGCTTCAACAGCTTCAACTTTTTCAGCTTCGTTAACTTCTTCACTATTTTGCATATTGAGTTCTAAACCTTGCTCTTGGGGTTTAAGCCGAACCAGCTCTGACTTATAGAATTCCACTTTATCCAAATGCTCTTCACTAATATTTTGACCGGCTATTCCTATAGCGGCTTTTCCCAGATTACTTACAGCAGCAACTGCTTGAGTAATCAATTGAGCTGTTTTTGATAAAACACCTGAATTTACAGCTTGACCTATTACATTACTCACTCCAGCCATAATCAGACTGGTACCCAATAAAGCAGTTGTAATTAGCTCTCCTGGGGTTGGCGCCGCCCCAAATCTAATTAAGTTATACAACATTGTACCTACTTTTTTCAGTGCCAAGGGTAATCCTATAACCAGCGAAATAGTACTGGCGGCGAGCGCTATAGGAATCATCACTGGGGCAAAAGCCGGAACTAAAGAAAGAGCAGTTGCTCCAATTGCTACTAGTGATGCAGTAAGTGCTATTTTTGATCCAAGACGCTCGCAATTATTTACAAAATTTGAATAACTTCTTGAAGGTTTATTCGCATACTTAAAATTAAAATCATTCGCTTGATAATAAAAATCTTTAGTTTTCGACAAGTTATCCAGTAGTTGAGCTTTATTCTCCTCATCTAATGAGGAATCTTTTATAGTACGCTTGAGATCAGTAAGCTCATCATTAAACTCCTTTCGTCTTGATAAAGCCTCTAACTTAGAAGACTCAAATTGAATGCCTTCTTTTTGAACCAAAGTTCTTAATCTTTCTATCTTAAGTGCAATAGGATTATCCTCTTCCAGCGAAGCGTCTATCGCAGATTTATTTAAAAAATGAAGACTTGCTGACTGAGAAAAAAGTATTTGGCCAAAGAGGATAATGCTTTCGAGTTGTTGTTTTTTTAATTGCTTATTTTCTGGGCTGTCATCAGTCGAATTAATTTCATCCTTAAGAATATTTATATATCCTGTATGCACCGGATCAAAATCAAAATTAGTTGATGGTGTAGAAATACGCAGAGGCTGAGCCATGAACTCAGGCCCAAAAAGCAAATATTCAGTTTGAGCAAATTCATTATCAGGCATTAATTGCCGAAGTTGATCTCTGACTATTTGTGAAATCGATTCATAATCATCTCTGAATAATGTAACTTTCATAGAGGAATTCTAAGGATTCATCTGACATAACTAAAGCATAGCATATGGTTCTATATCATGAGGAATTTGCGCTAATGCATTCACTCTATGAGAGCAAGGCCTATCACTCCGAGTACAGCTCTGCTCTGAGCATCATGCAGGCCTGCATAATTTCATCAATACATAATTCGTTATCGTTGGAATATAAGTCAAAATATTCCCTATTGATGTTACTGTTTACAGAATTCAAAGAACACCCATAAAAAAAGGAACCCGCATTATTCCTGCCATCAGAAATTCTGGCATTGACGATTACACCATGATCTCTTGAAATATAACAATTGACTTCTGCGCTAGTGTAAAAAACGGAATTAAGAAAGTAAGCGTTAAAACATTGACAGGCATTTAAATCCTTTTGTCCCAAAAGGATGAACAAAAAGATGAAAAGTATCCATTTAATTCTGGTAATTAAAATCATTCCCGTTCTCAAATCAAATCCATTTGATTAATTATAGAGCACCTATGACGAATTAATGAACCTGGATGCATTATTCCCATAGGAATCAGAATATATGCTTCTTATAAATAGTAAGTTATAAAATACACTCTATAATTAGTAATATAGAGTTCTGGTTAAAAAGAAGTATCCTTTGAAAAGTCTTCAATTCAATTTCTACAAATACAATTCAATCAACAATTGGCGTGGTTTTGTTGAAATGACAATGACCCTGGCTCCACTTATTTTGGGCATTTATATTATGAATGTGGCCATAAACAATAATTATTGGCCTTTATATTTCCTCACGCTGCCACTTGGACTACTTTTTACACGCTTGTTCATCATCTTGCATGATTTGGCACATGGGAATCTTTTTAAACCCAAACGATACAATGACCGGGTAGGTATGTTCATCGGCATTCTTCTGTTAACACCTTTCTATTTTTGGCAAAAAGCCCATACTATTCACCATTCCAGTGGGGGTAACACGGATAAACGTCCCTGGAAAGGAGACATCCAGGTGCTTACTGTAAATGAATACAGGAACAAAAAAAAGCTGCAGCAAATTGCCTATCAATTGTATCGAAATAGTCTAGTCATGTTTGTTTTAGGCAGTATTTATGTCTTTATGATTGAGCAACGTATTTTTATTAAACGAAAAGGTTTTGGTAAAAAGGAACATCGAAGTATTATCTTGACCAATATTGGAGTTCTGATTCTATATGGATTGATCATTATATTATGTGGAATAAAATTCTATTTATTAGCCATCCTGGTACCTCAATGGATTGGCGGGATAGTCGGAATTTATTTATTTTATGTGCAGCATAATTTTAAAAATCGCTATTTTGTTCCCGGCAACGAATGGAGTTTAAAAAATTCCGCATTACTAGGAAGTACCTTTTACGCATTACCTCAACCCCTTAAATGGCTTACTGGAAATATTGGCTATCACCACATCCATACTTTAGTACCACGTATCCCCTTTTATAATTTACCCAAATGTCATATCGAAAACCCCATTTTTCACACTGTGTCTCAGTTTGGACTTAAGGATATGAATACCTTGATTTCATTAAAGCTCTATGACGAGAGCAAAGGACACATGATAACCTGGAAAGAATATCACTCGAACTATCCATCTGATTCAATATAGAAATCCACTTGACTCTATCTTATAAAGCACAATGGTCTTTTTCAAAAAGATGAGAGAGTCTATAGACTCATGTTATGAGTCTCAGATTTAAAGATTCAGGCAGAAACAATTTTCAGCTTCAGATCTCGACAAAAGCTGATAGGATAGCTATTATTAGGGCTCTTGGTTCCAAAGCGGGTCGTTAGCTCAGCTGGTAGAGCAGGAGACTCTTAATCTCTTGGTCGTAGGTTCGATCCCTACACGACCCACCAATTCCATCAAGCGCTTAAGGTGAAACCAGTTAAAAACTGGAAACACCTGGACTTAGACTAATCTTGACGTCGGAATCCTTAACACATTCTCAGAATCATATCTAAGACATTGAACAATTTGAATTGAGTTGATCGATGTTAATCAATCCATCCAATAGATTTTTTGGTAAATCCAGTCCATCTTCTCCAAGCATTTCATGTAGTGAATTTAGCTCATCATTATCATAATCCTGTATCGCAACTCTAAATAACTCTATTTCTCTTCGTTGTTGAGATTTTCCACGAGTTATATATTGATTGAAAAACTCAGGGTTAGCTTCTAATAAAAGTTGTACTTTATTAAATTGTTTTGTTTTAAGGCCATACAAAACGACATCAAAATTATCTTCGTCAATATAATCATATAATTCATTAAACTTTGGGCCGGTTTGAGTCTTAATAGTGTTCAGTATCTTTTTAAAATCTGTATCAGAGAGAATGTCAATCGCCTTATGTAAAAAAGATCTATCAGCTCTATCATGAACACATAAATTCGCACTGTTTTTAATTAATGAACTCATGATGTTTAAATAATTATTTTTATTACCTTGTTCCGTACTGTATCCTGATAAGGCAAAGAATAAGGGACAATTTCCCGAATGATTTTGCTGTTGATCTACGTTTGCTCCTTCACGTATTAACCAATTTACGTTTACTGACTGCCCTAAATAACAAGCCATCATCAATGATGTAAAAGTATCACCATTTTTAAAATCAATAATCTCATTAGATGAGTTCAGTTTAAGAATGGGAAGATCGATTTCACTGCTATTCACATTCTTTAAATGAGTCAGAAGCTGATTAGAAAATACTGCTGAAGCGACACGGTTGATAAGAAACGTTTCATTATCTTCAATCTTGAATGCCTCACATTCACCAGACATTGTCCATAATTCATAACTGGCTTTGTTTTGCTCATACACTTCATTTGCAGAGAGCCATCCATCTCCAGGATTAAGGAAATAATACAATTTGGAAGCATTTTCATTATAGGTATTATAATTAACTAATATTTGTTGTCCTTGACGAATATCTTTTAACGCAACGACCTCAACTATTTTTACTCCGTTACTTAGTGTTTCCCTGAATTCAACGTTATCCTGACTATCAGAAAAATTAATATATCGGGTAAAGTTGCCTTTAGTTGCCGCATCGATAATTCGACGTCCTACAGTCATAGCATAACTGTTATCTGCATTTGGATGATCACTTAAATAACGCTCAAACTCTGCATTACTTGAATACTCTTCACCTGTATAAGTACCAATACAAGTACCTTGTTCGATATCGGCATTAGCAAAAAGTCCGCGACCTCCCATTTCTTTAAGTAAGTCAACTATCTTAACCGCAACGGTATCTGATAAATCGATCGGAGAAGGTATATATTCATCCACATTCATATTATCAATACCAATACTACTCAAGATTTGTTCTATTTTTGCTGATTTTTTATTAGACCTTGTACGCAGTATTTTTTCGACTGGTGTTCTTTTAGAGGAAGAAAACAAGGTCTGCCTATCAAATTGAGATGAATACTTTCTTTTGCCAGACTTTATAGCACTGGTTTCAACTTTTTTTATATCAAAAATTGAAGAAAGGTGAAAGTCAGCATATTTACCAGGAGTTTTTCGAGTTCTTTTAGTTGAAAGTTTAACTTGATTGGGCATACATAAACCGTAATGAATAAATAAAAGGCGATGCGCAGTATAACACCAAGTTAACATTATGTCCAAAAAGATTATAATTAAATCAGCCAGAGGGGAAAATATCTGGCATTGAGTCGATGCTTGTATTAGGCGCAATAGTAATACAGGACTAATTTATACCTCTAAACATTCCCGGAGCACAGAAGCCTAATACAGAACCAACAGAATCCAAATCAGATAATTATAAACACTGAGGTGTTGTAATTTATGACAAATTTAAAATTTGATAATCAACATGAATAATCGAAAAACGATCAACGGTTTTTTTTTAACGTACAGGGTTGTTTAACATTTTTAAATTTGTTTTAATCCGCGAAGTGTGTTTAAACACCACTATGGAAAAAAAGTAAGCTTGGCAAGTTCAATGAAACAAATCAAGCTGGATGACTGCAAGTTAGAAACTATGGAAAACGGATGATGTCTAACGATCTGGCAATTTATTTAAGCAAACAATTACTTTGGCATAGCCTGCTTATTGCAGCACCAATCATTCTCGTTGCCCTGATTACCGGTTTAGTCGTCTCAATTCTTCAGGTAGTAACTCAAATACAAGACTCCACTTTAAGTTTTATACCCAAAATATTAGCGTTAGTGCTTATGCTCATGCTTTGCGGGGAGTGGATGCTGCATACCCTGATTGAGTTTGCTCAGGGTATATTTTTCAGTATTCCAGGGATAATCAAATCATGACGATCTCTATCAACTGGTTAATCCATTTATTTTTTATCACGATTCGTCTCGGTACAGTCTTATTGTTTACCCCTGTTCAGGCAATACATCAACTCCCCATAATGATCAGATTAATCTTGGTATTTGCTTTAAGTTGTTTACTGACTTTTAACGTATCGCACCAGGTGCAGCTCAATAACACAGGAATTCTATTAGGTGGTCTGGCAGAGTTTGCCAACGGATTGATACTTGCTACAGCTTTATTTGCCGCTTTTGCAGTTTTTCAAATCGCAGGACAGTTAATTGATAATGAGACCGGATTAAACTCGTTAGCACTATTTAACCCTGCCGAACACAGTCAAGAATATTTATCCAGTCGAGTATTATCTATGTTAGCGGTTTTATTCTTCTTTGGTCTTGACGGTCATCTTTGGTTATTTCAAGGTTTATCCTATTCTTTTGTCATCATTCCACCAGGAACCCTTGCGATCTTTGCAGGACTTACCCCCATTATCAAACAATTTGGTTTTATGTTTACGGTTGGCTTCATGATAGCCAGCCCTATCATCCTGGCATTATTAGCTATAGATTTATTCGGTGGACTTATCACCCGCAACATTCCCCAAATAAATACCTATTTCCTGATCCTGCCTCTTAAGATTTGTCTCGGTTTATTCTTACTGGCCATGATGCTTGGCTTCATTTACCCAATATCTAATATGGTGTTTGAGCAATGTTTTCAAACCTGGCAGGAACTCATGTCATGAGTGAAAAAACCGAAAAACCCACACCATACAAATTACAAAAAGCCAAAGAAAAAGGACAGGCCAGTAAAAGTATTGAATTAACTACATGTACTACTCTGCTTGTATTGGCTGGAATGATCACCGCCTTATGGCCTAAAGAATTCCACGAAATTAAATCAATGCTTCGACACATACTCCATTTTGCGGCTCATCTTCAATTCAATAGTGACAATGTCATGCATCTTCACCAATTCATTTTGTCTCAATTGCTGAACTTGTGGCTACCATTTGCTCTGGCGAGCGGATTGACCATAATACTGTGTACCCTCGCTCAAACAGGGATAATCTGGTCAACAGTACCATTAATCCCGGATTTTAAACGCCTTAATATGATACAAGGATTCAAACGACTTTTCTCAGTCAAAACATGCGTTGAAGCAATAAAGAGTACCTTCAAATTAGGATTAACCTTCCTTCTTTTATTTTTTATTATCAAGATTCAATTATCCAATATTCTGCATTTAATAATAACCAGTCCCTCTCAGGATCCCGAAGTAATGATGGGATTTCTTTTAAAACTCATGGTTCAAATAATTATTCTGCTTTTTATTATTGCTTTGTTTGACAAATTATTCACCCGCTGGAAGTTCAACAAAGACAATCGTATGAGCAAGCAAGAAGTCAAGGATGAATACAAGCAAAGGGAAGGCGATCCTAAAATCAAAAATAAAATAAGACAGTTACAGCAACAACTTCGGCAGAAAACCGCCTCTTTAAACGAAGTCAAAAAAGCTGATGTGGTGGTAACCAATCCTACTCATATCGCTATCGCGCTTCAATATGAACGCGGTTCCATGCCTGCGCCAAAGGTAGTCTGTAAGGCAAAAGGAGAAATGGTCATAGAAGTAAAAAAATTAGCAAAAAAGTTCAACGTACCCATAATAGAAAACAAAGCGTTAGCTCGCATGCTGTACCAAACAATAGAACTGAATCAATGGATCTCAAGAGATTTATATCCTGCCATAGCCAGTATCTTTAGAGAACTCTACGAGCAAGGAAAAACTCATGATCAGTAAGTCACATTTTTTGAATAACAGCAGTGAACTGATCATGATAGCGTTTGCTACCGGAATTCTATTTATCCTGTTCATCCCTATTCCTTCGGGTTTGCTGGATCTTCTTCTCATTGTCAATTTCAGCTGGGCATTAACCATTTTACTGCTCACCTTTTACACGGATAAACCATTAAGCTTTTCTACATTTCCGGCTCTGTTACTCATATCCACTCTGTTTCGCTTAGCGCTCAATATCTCAGCCACCCGTCTGATTTTATCTGATGGTGATGCAGGAAAAGTAATTCAGGCAATGGGACATTATGTCATTCATGGCAATTATGTGATGGGTTTGGTTGTTTTCCTAATCCTCATTATTGTGCAATTTATTGTAGTCACAAATGGAGCCCAGCGTGTAGCGGAAGTAGCTGCGCGATTTACCCTGGATAGTATGCCCGGCAAACAAATGAGTATTGATGCCGATTTGAATATGGGCAGTATTTCTCAGAGTGATGCCAAAGCCAGAAGATCACAAATTGAAAAAGAAGCCAACTTTTATGGTGCTATGGATGGAGCCAGTAAATTTGTTAAAGGCGATGCAATAGCCGGGATCCTGATTATTCTCGTAGACATCATTGGAGGATTTGCAATAGGCCTTATCCAGAAAGGATTCAGTTTGTCCGAATCAATTCAAACGTACACCCTTCTTACCGTGGGTGATGGTCTTGTTACTCAAATTCCAGCCTTAATTATTTCCACAGCTACTGGGATTATAGTCACTCGTGCTGCTACCGATGCACAATTAGGCAGTGAAGTGGCAAAACAAATAAGCTCCTATCCCAAAAGTTTAATTATGGTTTGTTGTAGTTTAGTTGGACTATTATTTGTAAAAGGTATCCCTGCTGTTCCTGTACTATTCATTTTAAGCCTTTTTGCGGGCAGTACCTGGTTTGCCATAAAAGCAAAAAAGAAGGAGGACATAGTAGAAACTGAGGAGAATCTCTATGAAAAAATTCGCATTCATCCTGTTGAAATAAATCTTAATAAAGAACTTTATAGCCAATTAATTCCCTATGAAAACCACTTGCTTGAATCCATTCAAATAATTAGAGAACGAATTGCTTTTGATTTAGGTTTTGTTTTACCTGAAGTCAAAATCAAAACAGATAAAAAACTGGGATTTCCCTTCTATTCCATTTGCATACAGGGCAATAACGATGGAACAAACCCCCTGCATTTGGATAAGGCGTTGGCAATAGTTTCAACGCGCAGCAAGAATACTCTTTTACCTGCCGGCATTGAAGTACGCGATCCCAGTTATGGTCTTCCAGCCATCTGGATTGAACATCAAAACAAACAAGATGCTCTTGATAACGGATTCACCGTCTGTGAACCACTCATGGTACTAACGACGCATCTCAATGAAACCATTCAATCTCATATTGCTGAATTATTGACTCGTGAAGAAACAGAACACTTATTATTACAACCGGGAGTTAAAGTGCTAAGTGATGAATTAATTCCTTCTCTTTTGCCCTTAGGCCATGTTCAACGCATACTGCAAAACTTACTTAAAGAAAAAGTTTCTATCCGTTATTTAACTCAAATACTGGAACTTTTATTAGAGCACGCAAAAAAAATACCCGACCCCATCCAACTGACTGAAATGGTACGATCTGGTTTAGCCGTTCCAATTTGTCAAAAACTGCTCGTCAATCAAGACAGTTTGCATGTACTGACACTCGAAGCCACATTAGAACAAAAACTCAATCAAAACATCCTCAATAAAGAGTTTTTTTCATTGGAACCCGGCTTAACTGAACGTCTGATTACCTCATTGGCTAATCAGGTAGAGCATATGCTGGGCGAACGTAAACGCCCTATCCTGCTTTGCTCATCGCAATTAAGAAGACATTTAAAACAATTAACCCAAAGAGTGATCCCTCATTTAACAGTACTGGCAATGAATGAAATTCCGGTCAATGTTCAAGTGGAATCCTTTGGGGTTGTAAAATAAGGAAATAAGATGTTCGATGCTATAACTGCAACACAATTCGCAATGGAATTTGATCAATTAAAACTGCAATCGATCAGTCAAAATGTGGCGAATATGAATACCCCTGGATTTAAAAGACAGCTGGTAGAAAGTGCAGGCTTTGATGATCAATTAGAACCCCAATTCAATAACTCAATACAGCAGGTACAAAGGGCGCAAATAAGCATCCAGGGTACTTTAACTCAAACCCATAACCTGAATGATGTCGCATTGACAGGAGACAGCTATTTTCAGGTGCAAAGCGATCAGGGTATTTTCTACACTCGACGTGGTGATTTTCAAATCAATAAGCAGGGCGAATTATGTACTGCTACAGGTGAAACGGTACTGGGAAAAGGAGGTGCCATAAAAGTTGAAGACAACTCCTTTACAGTGGATACTCAGGGTTCTATTTATATAGATCATCATAAAGTAGATCAACTCAATATTGTTCGATTTGAACAACCTCAGTTACTTGACTATGTTGGCAATGGACTCTATCAAACCAATGAGTCGCCAAATCCCTCCGATGGTACTACACGTGTATTACAGGGCTTCATTGAGCAGTCAAACGTAAAATCCATTGACGAAATGATGGACATGATAAAAACCTCACGTCACTTTGAAGCCAGTCAACGAGTCATGCGAACAGCGGATAATCTGCTTTCAAACGCAATTAATCAGCTAGGAGAAGGAAATGTCTGACGCGCTTTCAATTGCCGCAAGTGGTCTTAAATCCGAAGAGTTTTATATAGATAAAATTGCCAATGATTTGGCTAATCTCAATACTGCCAATTACAAAGCCACTAAAATAACGTTCGAGGACGTACTCTATGAGAATATCAATGGAGAGCAATCGCTGTTTAACAACCAAGCCTCTATAAAACTTGGATTAGGCACTGCTGTTTATAAATCAGGAAAAGATTTTTCTACAGGTCCGTTGAAAGCTACAAACAACTGGAATGATGTAGCAATCAATGGAGTGGGCTTTTTTCAAATCCTCAATACCGATGGCACTATTGCCTATACA
Organism: Legionella quateirensis; assembly: GCF_001467955.1. Taxonomy (GTDB): domain Bacteria; phylum Pseudomonadota; class Gammaproteobacteria; order Legionellales; family Legionellaceae; genus Legionella; species Legionella quateirensis. The sequence continues at coordinate 745,304 of NZ_LNYR01000012.1, forward strand.
AGAAACTCAACCTTGAGTATCGATTCTGACCGCTATCTTACAACGCAAGATGGATTAAGATTAGCAGATAACATCCAGGTTCCTGATGATTTTACCAAGATAACCATACAAGCCAATGGTGATGTCGAAGTTACTCTGAGTGACGAACCAGAACCCCAGTTACTGGGCACAATTCAACTTGCCAAATTTATCAATCCTGAAACATTGAACCCAATCGGGGCTGGAGTATACCTGCCAACTGATGAATCAGGGGAACCGTTGACTGACAATCCCGGCAGTAGCGGACTCGGATCATTAGCACAAAACCAAATCGAAGGCTCTAATGTCGACATGGTTAATTCACTGATGCAGTTAACTATGGCACAACGAGTTTACCAATTAAATGCAAAAGCAGTACAAATTGCTGATGAACTGGAAAAATTGACTAATGAAATTCGTGATTAATCTGATGATTCCTTTTGTATTTTTAGGACAGGCTCATGCTGAGACAGTGATGCGTTTTCAAAAGCACATTACACCTCATGCGCAATACCTGGGTGATCTGATTGATATCAGTAATGACAGGAACGATTTAATGAAAATCCCATTGGACAGTCATCCGAAACCCGGGGAAACGATTAGCAAAAAACAAATCATCGATTGGGTAACCCGAAAAACGGGATCATTAGACTATCAATGGAAAGGGAAAAGTACTGCCCTGGTTCAAAAGCTGTTCCAGACTACTGGTAATGAATTACGCCATAAAGCACAAATTGCTTTAGAACATCAATTTAAAAGCAGGTATGATTCCATTACTCTAAGTCCCAAAGGAACAATTAAAGACAGTGAGTTTCCATTATCAGAGTTTCATGTTGAAATTCCAGAAGCGTACCCACCAGCACAACAGATCTGTGTTCGTCTGACACATGGTAAACACACTATTCCCATCTGGTTCAAGATTAACGCATTTCAATCCGTACTGGTGGCCAAATACCCGATCACCAATAGAACCCAGTTGCATAAAACTGATTTTATTCTAAAAAAACGTAATATTGCTGGATTAAGGGATAAACCGCTTACCAAACTGCCACAGGGGATTTGGCTAAAAAAATCCATTAATAAAAATCATATTCTAAAACAAAGTGATGTAGCACCCACACCACAAATTATCAAGGGACAATGGGTTCAGGTCACCGTAATGAATCGAAGCATTTCCTTACTATCCAGAGCTATAGCAGAACATGATGGATATACCGGTCAGTTCATTCGCATGAAGAATCCTCTGTCCAATAAATATTTTGTAGCGAAAGTCATCGCACCACATCAAGCCGAGATTTCATCGTGAACAAGTTAATCATTCTGTTACTCACTGTATTTTTTTCGCCTCAAATGAGTTGGGCTGTCAATTTATTCAATGAAGAAGTTTATCGCCCCTTAATTGCTGATCGTGTCGCTTCATTACCCGGGGATATACTTACGGTCATTGTTCTGGAAACATCCAATGCTCAGACCAGTGCTGACCTGTCATCAGGAAAAGAAATAAAATCAGCTTTGGAAGTTGGGTATAACAAGAATAATCATGAAGTAGAGTTTGGTCTGAAGGGAAAAGGGAAAACAGCAGCAAAAACAGGACGCAATGGTAAAATTAAAGCCTCCCTAACCGTACAGATTAAACAAATATTTCCTAACAATACGTATCTTGTTGAGGGCATGCAGACCATTACTATTAATGGTGAGCAACAACACATATTGTTAAGCGGCATAGTAAGACCCGAAGATATCAGTCCCCAAAATACGCTGTTATCTACCCGTCTGGCAGACGCTCATATCACTTATGCAGGAAATGGTTCCGTTTCAGACTCTCAGACACGAAATTATTTCTATAAAATTCTCTCATTTGTAGGGTTAGTCTGATGAAAAAATTGAAAACCCTGCTGATATTCCTCGTCTCTATTACGTTACAACAAAACGTATATTCCGCTGTCCACCTGAAATCCTTGGCTCGTCTTTCAGGTTTACAGGAGAACCCGATAAGTGGTTATGGTCTGGTCATAGGATTAGCTGGCTCTGGAGACTCCAGACGGAATAAAGATACAACTCAGGCGATATCCAATTTATTACAGACTTTTGGTGTCAATATCAATCCAAACGAGATTAACAGCAGAAATACCGCCACCGTTATAATTACCGCCAATCTTCCCTCCTATGCTCATCAAGGCGATAAAATTGACATCAATGTCGCATCTCTGGGCGATGCGAAAAGTCTATTGGGCGGCACTTTATTGGTGGCTCCTCTTAAAGGAGCTGATAATCGGGTTTATGCTCTGGCTCAAGGTCCAATTTCCATAGGTGGATTTAAATACGATCTCTATGGCAATGTTATCCAAAAAAATCATCCAACTACCGGCTTAATCCCCGGTGGGGCTGTTGTTGAAAAAACACTTTATAATGATGTAGTCGATAAAACTGGAGACCTTCATTTAATTCTAAATCATCCTGACTTTACTACCGCAGATCATATAGAAGCGGCCATTAACAAAAAATTTGGCAAAAATACAGCCCTGGCACGTTCTGCCCAGGATATTGAAATTCATCCTCCCCTGCCCTACAGAAAGCGCTTTATACGTTTTGTGAGTCAACTGGAGCACATCGAGATAATTCCTGATCATCTACCCACAGTCGTAGTCAATGAACGAACTGGAGTCGTTGTAGCAGGAGCCGATGTACAAATTGATGCAGTCACTATATCTCATGGCAATTTGCAAATAGCAATTGCCACTGAATTTAATGTATCTCAACCCACTCTGATTCAAAACATGGGAAGACAGGTCCATACAGCCGTAACTCCCTCTACCAATATCAATGTTAAAGAAGCATCGGCAAATACAGTAAACCTGAACCAGGGAGCAACAGTTGCGGATTTAATTACCTCGTTAACCAAGGTACAGACTTCAACCAGAGACATCATTGCAATTTTAGAAAGTCTGCAACGGGCTGGAGCATTACATGCTGAACTGGTCATTCAATAAGGAACTTAATATGAACTCAGACTCTACTATAGAACGGGTAAGCATGGCACTGGATGCATCTTTGATGCGTCAGACCGCCATAGCCAATAATATTGCCAATAGCAACAGCGCTAATTACCAGACTATGGAAGTGAATTTTGAACAACAATTAACTGAAACTCACTTCATTGGCAGCTCGGACGAACTATCCGCTATTAAGCCTTTTTATCAATTGAGCGATCACCAATCATCTATCGATGAACAAATGGCATTAAACGTCCAGAATATGACTCACTATCGTGCCTTGATCAAAGGCTTAAATCAAAAACTGGCAATCATGAAACTGGCATTACAAGGAACGAGTCAATAATGAATTACGATCAAATTTATGCGATTGCAACCCAGGGAATGAATGCAGAAAAACTTCGTGTTGATGTGGTAGCCAATAACATCGCCAACCAACACTCTCTGAAAAGTACGGACGGCTCATTATTTCAGGCAAGTCAGGTTGTAACCACTGCAAAACCCTTCTCTGCCTTATTAGAAGGGGATGAAACAGGGATTGATTCTGTTGAAATAGTCTCAAAAGAAGTACCACCCAATAAGGTATATCAGCCATCCCACCCAGCTGCAGACAAGCAAGGTTATGTCACCTACCCTGGTATAAGCACCATTGATGAAATGACTACTCTTTTGCGCGCTTCACGTGCTTACGAAGCGAACATCAAGATCATCAATACAGCTCACAGTCTGTATTTACAAGCCTTAAGTATTGGAGAGGAACGATGAACATTACTCCAGTAAATAACTTGCTTTTAACCACAACAACACCTTCGATTGAACGCCCTGAACAACCTAAGGCGAGTTTTTCCAGTTGGATGGGGGAGAAAATTTCTGAAACCAATAACCAACTCAATGCAGCAGATGAGGCGTTAACCCAATTAGCCAGTGGTCATGCAGAGAATCTGCATCAGACCATGATTACGCTTGAGCAAGCCAAATTATCGTTTCAGTATTTAGAACAAATACGAAACCGCTTGATGTCGGCCTATCAAGAATTATTAAGAGAGCAAATCTAAAGTGAATTATCTACACCTAACACGACACTGGTTCAATGATTTAACGATACAGCGAAAATTAAGTTTTTCGTTTTCACTAATACTCATTCTCATTGTTACATCCCTTTCAGGATGGTGGTTGTTATCACCAACCTATGAAGTACTTTTTAATCATTTAGAAGAAGAGGACGCCAATAAAATTGTAAGTCATCTGGAACAAAACAACATCAATTACCAATTAAAAAACGGTGGCAAAGACATCATGATTGATAAAAATCTGATTGCCAAAACCCGTCTTAAAATTATGGGCAGCGGTGTGCAATTGGCAGGCAGTGTTGGCTTTGAACTCTTTGATAAAAGTGACTTCGGAATGACTGATTTCTCGCAAAAAATCAATTATCAACGTGCGTTACAAGGTGAGCTGGAACGAACCATCTCCAGTTTAGAAGAGGTGCGACAAGCCAGAGTTCATTTAGTCATTCCTGAAAATCATCTTTTTGATAAAACAGACAATCAACCTAAAGCCGCAGTGACCCTTCAATTAAAACACACTCTAAGCAACAGACAAATTCAAAGTATTCAGCAATTGATCTCGGCAAGCATTGCCCATTTGACTGCTCAAAATGTAGTAGTAGTCGATCAAAACGGCAATACACTGTCCCAGAGAGAGACGGATGATACCTCCAATCACTTCAAAACCAAGAAAACTATAGAGAATTATCTCAATGATAAAGTAACTCAAATGCTTCATAAAATATTCGCTAACAAGCAGGTTATGGTGAAAATTGACGCAGCCATCAACTATGATGAGTTACAAAGAGAATTAATCAAACCCCAGACTCAAGGATTAATCACTCATGAAAAAGAAATAACCCACTCTTCTTCCGGAAAAACAGATAAAGACAAACACAATCAGGATGTCACTCTTGAGAAATCGTACCAATTAGGCAGTGAAAAAGAATTATTCAAAAAAGCCAGCGGGACGATTGAGCGCCTTACCATCAGTGTTATTGTGCCGCAAAATACACCAGCTCAGACTATGGATCAGATCCGCAGACTTGTAAAAAGCACCGTAGGTTTCAATGAGCATCGTGGGGATGTTATTAATGTTGAAGCGTTGATTGAACCAATGGATACCCCAAATCTGGAGCTAGAGCCACTCATCACCCCACCTGCTCCTATGGAACAATCCCCTGCTCAGTTGCCTCTGCTTTTTTGGATTTTTTGTCTTGCCATCAGTACTACAACAGTGTTGATGATAAGAAAAGCTCGGCATAAAAAACGCCAACGATTATTAATCGAATTAACGCACTGGCTGTCTCACCATGAATAAAGAACTCAAAAAATTATTATTAAAAATAGCTGCTTTGCCAAGATCCGATCAAAAATGGATCCTGAATCAACTAACTGCAAGTCAACAAAAACAGTTTGAGCTATTAGAAGGGAAGAAATTACTCGCCAAAGCACGGCGATTTCGGGCTTTTGCCTATCAGGATTCTGTCAAAGTAACTCCTGAATTAAAGTTACCCGCACTCTGTGATGAGCTGAAGCACCAGGATTCGTTATACATCGCCATAATCCTCGAACGGGGCCAATTTCCCTGGAGCGAGCACTTTATTCAATCACTGAATAATGGGAGTGAAATTCAACACATAATGAATGATCAGGTCAAAACACTGAAATCCGATACCAGGTCACATGTATTTAGACAATGGCAAAACCAGCTTAATTTTGATGATCAACTGGTGATGAATTATGGCTAAATTAATTCAACAGGCATTAATCAGTCATGAAACGGTTACTATAGGCGCAAAACCTGTAACAACTTCTGATGAAATTGACCAAAAAACTGAAATGCCCCTCCAAATAAATGAAACCGACTTGGAAGAGCTTCGAACTCAGGCTTTTCAACAAGGATTTATAGCGGGACAAAAGGAGGGAATGCTACTTGCAGAACAACAAATGGCCCAATCAAAGCAAGACCTGGAGACCCTGTTGTCAGCTATTCCTCAAGCTATAGAGCAAAATCGACTGCATTTGCACGATGAGATTGCGGATATCATTTTATTAATTACCCAGGAATATTTCATAGAGCAACAACAAAAACCCGAAGCGCTCCACCAGCAAATCAACCAAATATTAAGACAATTAAATAGTAAACAAAGCATTGAGTTACATGTGCATCCTGATGAAATTAAAACGTTACACCAAGCCAATATCAAACTGGAGACAGCTCATCTCAATGGATTGTTGATCAAAGCCGACCCAGGTCTTGCACCAGGTGGTTGTTTAATCAAAACGGAGCATGGAGTTTTTGATGCCAGCCTGGAAACACGTCTTGAACGATTAAAAGAAATACTCATTCATATGAAACATGGGAGACAACATGCACTCCTGGATTAACCGATTACAGTCCGTAGAGCGATGGGGGGAAATTGAACAGTGTGTTGGTTTAAAACTGGTAGCCAATGGACCACCACATGCCTTTATTGGCGAAGTGTGTGAACTGTTGGATCAAAACCATAAACTAATTATGCAAGCTGAAGTGGTTGGCTTTGAAGAAGGGAAAGTGTACCTGATGCCCTATGATACTTCCCCGGTTCGTATGGGTTATCGAGTTAGAGCGACGGGTTATCCAGTAACAATTAATGCGTCCCCTTCGCTGCTTGGGCATGTAGTCGACGCGTTCGCTTCTCCCATCGATCACCCCATTCAATGTTCCTTCACAAAAAACATGCCGACTCAAAATAAAAAAATAAATCCCTTCATCCGCGAACCTATTACAGAACGCCTTTATACAGGAGTTCATGCTATAGACAGTTTGCTTCCCATGGGAAAAGGACAACGAATCGGTGTATTTTCCGGCAGTGGCGTGGGAAAAACGACCTTGCTGGCAACAATTGCACAACAGAGTACCAGTGACATCAACATCATTGCTTTAATTGGGGAACGTGGAAGAGAGGTTAATGAGTTTATTCATCATCATTTAAATAAAGACCTTCTTAAAAAATCAATTCTGGTTGTCGCCTGCAGTGATGAACCCGCTTTAATGCGACGTCAGGCAGCTTATACAGCAACCGCCCTGGCTGAGTATTTTTGCCAGCAAGGTAAAGATGTTCTGTTATTTATGGATTCCATTACCCGCTTTGCCATGGCACAAAGAGAAATCGGCTTGAGTTTGGGTGAACCTCCTACAGCTCGAGGATATACCCCAAGTGTATTTTCGCTGTTACCTGGATTAATAGAACGAACAGGGAATTTCCAAAAACAAGGAAGTATCAGCGCTATATATACCGTACTGGTCGAAGGTGATGATTTTAATGAACCACTGGCCGATCATATGCGTGCATTATTGGATGGGCATATCGTTCTCAAAAGGGAATTAGCACAACGAGGCCATTATCCAGCCATCTCAGTGCTGCACAGTATTTCACGTCTGGCCAGTCAACTCTTGTCAGGTGAGGAACAAAAAATAGTCAAGCATGTGATTTCAACATTAAGCATTTACCAACAAAACAAGGATCTGATCGAGCTGGGCGCTTACAAACCAGGTACCAATGATTTATTGGATCATGCTGTCAGCCGAATCGCGTCCATTAATCAGATATTAACCCAAGATGAAGATCACTCTTTATCATTCAATGAACTTATCCAAAGCTTTAAGGAGATTCTGCAATGAGTCAAACTCTAACGGCTCTAATGACCCGATTAACCTGGCAAAATAATGAGCTGAGCATCCATTTACAGGCAGCAGAAAATGAATCCCGGATCGTGATGCAACAAATCCAGGAGTTGGAACACCTAATAAATCAATCCTGTATTGCGTCAATCAGCATCAATCCTGATCTGGAAATCAATAAATTAAATTTTCTTACCCAGCAACAAGAAAAGAAAGAAGAATTACTGATGATTTTAAAAAATCACCAGGCATTGGAAGCCAAATTAAAAGATAAATTGCTCCGCATCAAAACAGAACTCAAAATGTTGGAACACTACATGGAGCGTGAAGAGCAAGCTAGCAGACAACAACACATAAAATCACAGGAAAACACTCTTGAAGAATGGGTGCTCCAAAACAGGAAGTCCGTATGAAAGTAAGCATACCCCCTTTAGTATCACTGACTCAAAACGTTCAAAATAATCAAAAGACTCAACCTGATTTTGACGATTGGTTACAAACCCCGACCAAACAAAACAGCGGAGATGAGTTTTATTGGCAACATCAAGATCAATTGCAGCAATCCAGTTTGCAATTTAAACATCACCCGGTTCTTGATCAGCATGGTGACAACGTATCAGAACGAAGCACGACAGACACTCTGAGCACTACGTCGGATCCAAAAACAGTTATTGATACCGATCAAATGCAGCAAACAACGGAACACTCCAAAACGAACTCAAATAATCGTCTTACACTACTATCAACAGAATTAATGAGAGCTATCGTTGAACTGAAACAGAATAATTCACAACTACCTGTTTCAGAATCCAATTCCGCTTCAAAAATAAACGCATCGGAGAAACTTCAATTTGAAAAAACACGTTCCGCTGAATTCAAAGATCTTTGCAAAGGTCAGCATAAAAACCACCACCTGTTTATTCAAAACGATGAGGTCGAACTATCCCTTTATGCGGAAGAGCTGGATAAAGAAGAACAACTTGAACTAAAACACATGATAAAACTCAATTTAAAAAATAAAGGCCTTTCTTTAAAACAGTTACTAATTAATGGAGTACAACATGACTGAACCCGTGAGTGCCTCCGGTGTTAATCAAGCAGATTATCTAAAACTATTCATGCAGGAATTAACCTATCAGGATCCCTTAAAGCCAGTTGATAACCGTGAGTTTATGGCTCAAATGGCTCAATTCTCTGCACTTCAGGAAGCAAGGACAACGAATGAACATTTGACTCAATTACTGGGAATGACCAGTGGAAACCAGAGTCTTGCTTTATTAGGTAAAAAAGTACGGGTAAAGGATATTGAGGGTGAAGGTCAAGTCACCAAAGTCGAGTTTCATGATGACTCACCTCCATTAGTGACTGTTGCCATGAGTAACGGAGAAGTCCCCAAAGTAGAGCTGGGTCAAATAACTGAAGTCAGGGAGCGATAATGAGCAACACCTACTATACAAGTATGTCAGGAATGCTGGCCGCCAGCTATGGGTTACAAAATACATCCAACAATGTGGCGAACATGCAAAGTCCTGGATTTAAACGCAATGATGTTTTTTATTCTTCGTTAGGTAATGGCAGTGGCGAAGAAGGTCTGGGTTCAGGAGTTTGTATCGGTGGCAATGCAACCAATTTTAGTGATGGTAATTATCTCGAAACCAGTAACCCCTCCGATTTAGCTATAGTTGGACAAGGCTTTTTCGTCATCAGACTTAAAAACGGCGAGCTTCGTTATACTCGTGATGGTGAATTTGAATTCAACAATGATGGCATTTTAATCGATAGACACAGCGGAGGTGAAGTCCAAGGGTATAATAATGCCGGTAATCTGGTGCCCATTCATGGAAAAGGTCCCAAAAATTCTCCAGGTAAAGCCAGTCATGAGATTTTTTTGAATGGCCAATTCATCCTGCAGGAAAAAACAGACGATGAAAAAAATCAACCTGGTCCATTTAAAAACAATTATAAAAATATTAAATTTTCTGTTGCAAAAATTTATGACAAACAGGGCAAAGCACATGAAGTTCAACTGGAATTCGAATCAACACCTGTGTTGGTTAATGAAGGTAATACAACTATAAATGATAATGGAACAAGCTGGAATTTAATCAAGGTAACCTGTACTGACGCAGATATTTCTCCTATTTTAGGAGATCAGAAAATCATCTTTAATGGTACATCCCAAGGAGCCAAACTGGAGAATTGTTCCATTCACTTTACAATGAATGGCGATCAGGAAATAAAACTGCAATTTGGTACTTTTAAAGATGGAGCCGACAACTCCGTTCAACTCAAAGAATCGAAGCTTAATCCTGAAGGTACCCAAATTGAAGCCTATCAAAATGATGGATACGGTGAGGGGAAACAAATCAGTTTTTCTTTTGATGAAAACGGACAAATTTCATATAACTACGATAATGGTCAAACCATACAGGGCATTTACATTGGTCTGGCGCGCTTTGATGAACTGGAACACACTCTGGTTCAAACCCATGACAGTTTGTTTCAAGCAAAAAATGATCGAGGAACTCATATTGGTCGTGCTAATAAAGACGGATTTGGCAGCATAAAAGCAAAGCAACTGGAATCATCCAATGTTGATTCCACTACCGAATTTGCCAATATCGTCATTTTGCAAAGAATGTTTCAGGCCTGTTCTCAAATAATGGATATAGATAAACAACTATTAGAGGATCTGGAATCAAGATGATAAAACCCTTTAGATTAATTAATTCATTTGAGCTACAGGAACTATCTCGACAATGTCTCAGAGAACTACAGAATTGGAACACTTTATACACGCTGCATCCTGTAACTATGGAGCTTCATGTACCTACAAAAGAGTATTCACCGAATGAAGGTTATTCAATTAAAGAGAATGATAGTACCTTGGCATGTATTGATACACATTATCTCAATGTTTTAAATCAGGCTTTATTTGGTAAAGACAACCCCTGTTTTAATTCCGTAAGTCAGGAGCTGTTTTCAGTTCTTATCCATCAACTTCTGAAAGTCAATCAATGCACTATTGATTCTGAGACAAGCTCTACTCAGGACTGGTTTTACCGAGGTTCAACAAGCCTGCTGCTCAGGTTAGCGTGTTGTACATTTCAATTCACCATTATTCTGCATCCCAATTGGGTGTATCAAAACCTGCCTCAACGGAACAGCCAACGCACACAACCGGTTTCGTTGGAAGAGGCATTGGCAAACCAAACTTTAGCTTTAAATCTGGAGCTCCATCCACTCACTCTGCCTTTGCACCAACTCATTACTTTATCAGTTGGAGATGTAATTGCTACGGATCACCCAATAAGCGCTCCGATGTCATTAACACAAAATCACCAATTGGTTGCCCGTGCCGATTTGGGGCAATCCAATCACTTCAAATCAATCATTTTAAAAGGGTCATCATGAATACAACAGTAAAAAAAGTAGCACTGGCTGAACACCATTCCCAACCAGAGGCTCAAACAGTTAATCACAATTATTTAGGTCTGGTAGGAAGTATTGAAGTTCAATGCACCATACGTATTGGCACTCTAACGGTAACAATCGCTCAGTTAAGGGAACTTAAATCCGGACAAGTCATGCATTTAGAACAAAAAACCAATGAACCTGTCGAAGTACTTCTTAATGATAAAGTAATCGCTAAAGGGGAATTAATGAGTTATGAAGACAAGTTCGCCGTCCAGATTACAGAGGTCATGTGTTGATGGAGCGTTTTTTACTATTAATTTTAATTTCCTGGATAAATCCGTTATTAGCAAACCAACCCGTGGTATTTAAAAAGGAGCTTGTAACGAATACGCATTGGTCTCCCTATGTGCTGATACTGTTTGTTTTGCTCGCGGTTTTATTCATTCTTGCCCAATATTCAAAAAAATCAAAGACTACGAGTTCCAAATGCAAGGTCATTGAACAAGTATCAGTACATAACAAAACCAAAATCTTTGTTATTGATTATCAGGGGCAGCAGTTTTTATTAGCAGATAATCAAAATGCTTTAACCCTACTTCCCTTGCAGGACACTGAATTACATCATGAATAATCACTATCAATCCAGTATTGAGGGGTTGTCCCCCGATTCAACAAGCCATGTTAATGCTTACACTGTATCTCACTCCCCCCTTTCTGCTACACCAAGCGTTCATTCAGGGCAGAAACCCATTCATCGTTTTCCCAGAAACATGAGTCACCTTCTTTATTTTCTTTTATTTTTCTTCCCTATCAGTAATGCTTTGGCTGGAACCCAAATCGGACCAATACACTTTGATCAGGATAATGTATCTCCAGCCTTACAGGCTTTCGCGCTTCTGACCATCTTAAGCCTCGCGCCCAGTATTTTAATTATGCTGTCTTCCTTTACCCGCATTGTTGTTGTTTTATCCATGCTACGAAACGCTCTTGGATTACAGCAAACACCACCCAACACGGTACTTATCAGCCTCTCCCTGTTTTTAACACTGTTTACCATGATGCCTGTCGCCAAAGCGATTTATACAGAAGCCTATCAGCCTTATGAGAATAGGGAGATTAACACCAGCACTGCTCTTAACAGAGCAGCCATACCATTAAAACAATTTATGATTAAGCAGACCAGAGAAAAAGACATGCATGTCATTCTTCAACTGGCAAAAGAACCTCTACCGGCTTCTGCAGATGAAATAAAATTGTATCAACTCATCCCTGCTTTCATATTAAGTGAATTACAAACCGCTTTTCAGATAGGGTTTATGATTTTTTTACCTTTTTTACTGGTTGATCTGATTGTATCCGGAATCCTGATGACCATGGGCATGATGATGATGCCGCCTTTGAGTATCTCCTTGCCAGTGAAAATTTTACTCTTCATACTCATCGATGGCTGGGACTTGATTGTTCAGGCTTTAGTAGGAAGTTTTAACTGATTAGCACTCAATAACCTCAAGAATTTCGTCATCACGAACTGAGGTATCGCCTCATAATTCTACCGAGGATAATGTTCTACTATTCATTATAAACGTTCGTCATTGCGAACAAAGTGAAGCAATACAGAACACAGTTCCAATAAGGCCCCCTTCTAGATTGCTTCGCATTGCTCGCAATGACGGGTATTTATATGGCCATTAAGAATAAACGTTCGTCATTGCGAACAAAGTGAAGCAATCCAGAACACAGTTCCAATCAGGCTCCCTTCTAGATTGCTTCGCGTTGCTCGCAATGACGGGTATTTATATGGCCATTAAGAATAAACGTTCGTCATTGCGAACAAAGTGAAGCAATCCAGAACACAGTTCCAATCAGGCTCCTTTCTAGATTGCTTCGCGTTGCTCGCAATGACGGGTATTTATGTGACCATTATGGCTTAAATAAATTCATTTTCCGATTTAAATATTATGAGGGGATTACTCAGATCACGAACGTGCTGAAGGAACTCCAAAAACAGGAATTATGCTGGTTTCAGGTGATATCTCCTTTCGTTCGATATGAGGTTAATTTGACCAATTAGTGCATATAAAAAATATGCCAGGATTCAATTCAAGTGATCATTGTGATACCATGCCGCTTTATTTTTTATCATAAGTTAGGAAGAAAATTAATAAAAGATAAGCCAGGATTTTAAAATTCCAACCTCAATTAAAGGGGTATATCCAATCTATATAACCCTTAATAGATGAAGTTTAATCAGGATTTTACTAAGGAAAAACACGATGAATCAAGCAAGAATACAGGCGTTAATTAGTTCTGATACAGATGACATGGAAATTACAAGAAAATTGATAAAATGGTTTATAACCCAACCTGATTTAATTGATTCACGCTATATATTGGATAGAACTGTCTTTCATCTTTTAGTCATTAAAAATAAACATCTGGTTCTCGAAGCACTATTAGAAGATACTACCTGGAAAATACTCCAGGATAAATCCTGGCATGAAATTGCTTCTGCCCCTGACGGAAATGGATGGACTCTCTTCCACCACGCAGCGCTAGGTGATGAGAATACAAGTGCAACAATGGATGTTTTATTCAAATATTTTCCCAATAAAATGGATACACAAAATACCTCCGGCAACACGCCTTTGCATGAAGCGATTTTAACGCAAAATCTTTGGGCTGTTAAAAAGCTGGTAGACAACAAATGCGATAGATCAGTAAAGAACAATGATGGCAAAACTGCTCTGGAACTGGCTGAACTCAATAGTGATTTAAGATTGGCCTTATTGGCAATTGATCTAAGTACAGTAAGCACTCTGGATCTAAGATATCGAACACAGGTTTCAAGCCATAGAAAAGGAAGCCCGACAAGCGTGGAAAGCTTACGTAAATCGTGTCCGTTACTTTCAACCAGACGTACTTCCGATACCTCTTTATCAACATTGAGCAGCCTTGAATCCTTGCACCCCTCATTCAGGTATCCGAATTCAGATGCCTCAGAACCAGCTTCATCAGATTTGAGTTTAGAGCAGGAAGCTGATACAGCTGAAAGGCAGGTTATTGGGAATAAAATGGTTCTGCAATTCTTAAAAAATCTGGTTAAAGCATATCAAACCAATAAACGCTCTGTAATCGCTGTATCGTTATACAATGAATTCAATGAGTTGTGCGAGAAGAGTTTATTGGCTGATGACTTTGATTTATCTCGTGAACCGCTATTTCAAATACCTGAAAACAAGGAAATAATCGATGATTTTATCAGTAGTTTTTATACTCGTGTTGATGAACTGTATTCTCGAATTCAAAGTAAAACCTCTAAATTAATATACAATTTTCTTAACATACTTTCTTCTCATATTTCGATTGCCTATTCCAAGCCAAGGGATCCACCAATATTTAATTCAGGTAAAAAAGAAAATGAGATTAAAGAAACCTTATGGCAGCTCACTTCGTGCCAAATATCGCATGAATCCAAAAGGAAATTTAATTTTTCAGTTATAACCCATAGGGCTTTGGGAATCTTGAGTTCATGGTCTCTATTTGAACTATTAATCAATTTGAGGTCGTTATATCCCTTTTTTGATAAAGACCAGAAGATAGTAGCAAATTTCGTGGTGTTACAACTGCTATATTACAACGCAATTGACTCTGTGAAGCCAAAAGCAAATAGTACAATAGAGATACTGTTATTAACCCAATTAAATGTTGATGAGGAAATGGGATTAGGGACACTTGGAAAAGACATCAATCGGCACTTGATAAAAGTCCACGACTTATGTTCCGGATATGTCAAACTTCCATTGTTACGTAATTATTACATTTTAAATCAAAGCATAAATCTGCCTGATTTAGTCAAACGGCATACATCATTTGATAGGATAGTTGATCAGGCTCTTACAAAAAGCAGAGCTAAAAGAACTGAAGAAGTACGAATCATAGCCCATGAACTTAGAATGCTCACTATTTATTTTTATCAACAGGTATCGATTTCAGAATTTCATAATAAAAACTGGGAAAAAATGGATGCATGCCCTAACAGTGAAGAAGAAGGGCATGCTTGTGACAACAATTGTGCCAAAACAGGTAAAAGTACCCTGGCACCGCATATTGTTGAATTTACCGAAAACTTTAACAAGCTAAGTAATTACTTCATTGTAAAAATATTATCTCAACCAAAAAAAAATATAATTAACGCGCTGCAACTACTCATTGAAATTGCCCAGGCTTTATGCCCTCTAAATGATGAACTTTATCCAGATATTAATCATTTAATGGTAATTAGCAGTATCTTTAACAATGTGAATATCTCTCGTATCGTCAATTTTGATACAGACTTATCTGCAGAAGATAATGCTTATCGCCTGGAGATCGATACCATAACCTCCAGAGATAAAAATTATCAGGTGATGCGCAATCTGTACCTACAATTTAGAACAACGCTCCCCTTTTTAGGTTTATTGCGTAGAGATATGACATTTGCGCATGACGGCAATGATAATTCAGAAAAAATAGTACGCGCTGAAGCATGTGGTGAAATATTAAAGAATGTTTTGGAAATTAAATTATTAATCAATTTTGAAAGAACCCATTTCCATACTGATTTTCCTGTATTTTTAAAAGCGTATAATTGCCTTGATGAGGACAGTGTTCATAGAGCTTCTTTAAGACGAAAACCCAGAAAAAGTGATGCCATCCAGTGGGAACATACTACTGAACACTTCAAATCAAATTTAAACATTTTAATCAGCAACTATTTATTAAATGATATTATTCCATCCGTTATCACCCCTAAAAAAACAATCAAACCTAAACATCTACCTGTTTTTTTAATGGATTCTATCACTTCAATAATTAAAACGTTCAAAAAAGAATATGAAAAAAAGCAATCAAAAAAACAAACTGTACCGCATAAAGAATTACTCTTGTTACTCAGCATTTTAAGTAAATTAACGATAGCTATTCCCGAGCTAGTTAGAATCAATCAGTTGTATTACAAGCCAGAACAATTAACGGGAATGAAAAGCCCAGAATCACTCTTGGCTAAACTGGAGGAATTGAAAAAATCGATAGAGCCATCAATGCCCTTGCTGGAATTGGGAGATACAAAAGAACCAGCAAAGAGCAAAGCACCTATAGACGGGAGTTTTCACAAAAGAAGAAGTTCTTATTTTTTACCGGGACACAGTATATTTAAATCAAGTAAAGAACGCAGTGATGTTCCAGCAGCAGGATGCAGCTCGGATGTATATACAATCCCCGAACAAGGACTCATCTGAACGTTCAACGAATACTTTTTAGAAGTGACTCAAATGCTTTCTATCTTATTGAAATCAGATTAAGTTACACCCGATAGTGACTTGACTGTCCCAAAAAATTTAAATTTTAGTGGAGGGCGTATTGGTTTCTACATGCTCTTCACGCCAACTAATGATTTTTTCTTTCATTTGTCTTTGACTATCTGTTTCTATAGCATTAAATTTACCTGTAAAATGAGGGTTGCCAGCATCTTGCTCTGTTTCGATGGCAGGGTCTCGTTTCAATTCTCCCTCCAGTCCCGGCTCATTTACATCTGCACCCTGCTCTACTAATGGGCATTCATCCTGTATTGGAGTTATTAATTGAAGCTCCGATTCATGTTGATATTCCAATAGGTTGATGACACATTCCCTTTGGCGAACTATTGTCGCTTCGGGTATAACTACAGAATGTACACTTCTATCAAAAGAAGAACCGCAGTATTCTTCTCGCCCTGCATCGAGTCCGTGCAATTGCTCAGCCTGTGCGTTCATATCTTTTTTAACTTCCAAATATTCAGGAGGTGTGAATGTTAGAACAGCGTCAGCAATAACAGCTCTCTCAATGATAGCAGGGACATCAAAATGAGCATCAATAAACTCTAAAGGATTGGTTTCAGCTACCTTAATATGATTATTTTCAAAAATTCTCAATAATTTTTTAATTCCACTTATTAATTTATTAAACGCGGACACTTCTTCACTTAATTTATTAACCTCTTCATCATTTTGTCTTGCTCTATCACGAATCCCAACATGCTCTTCTTCCTTTTTCTTCATATCAGCTTTATATTGTTCCCTTGCTTTTATTAACTGCATTTGTAATGGTAATACTTTTCTATCAAGGTCTCTTATTATTTTAAAATCCTCATTCAAAATAGCACCCTTTGTTCGCTCTCGATCTGAACCTTCAACATAAACTTCTCTGGAACGTGATGATTTGGCCTTGTAATTATTGAGTATTTTTTCAGCAGCCTTACGACCATTCAAAAAAATAACCGCATCTTGCGTCATTTTTTCAATTTCTTTAGTGGGAACTACCATATGCTGACTTTCAAGTGCTTTAATAATTGCTGGTCTAATATCCTCGGCTTTAACTGGTGCTTTATCATAATTCAGTAGTTCTGAGGGTAAATCATAATCAGGCTTACCCAGTTTATTCTTCATAATGCCATTAAGAATTACAAAGAAATTTCTCTCCCTTCTATCTTGTGAGGATGGATTAGCTGTGGCATTAAGTAATCTTTCTGTAACTACATTTCTCAAATTTCTTTTTAAGGCCGCTTTATTTTCTTCCTCATCTTCTTCTGAGTTCACTGAGATGGATAATCTTTGCATAACCGTTGTAACACATTCCCTTATATTAGGAATTCTAAGTTCAGCAATTTCTTCATCATTATTAATTTGAACGACTGTATGCTTTACCCGAAGCATCATTGCTTCGTAAAATTCCTCTTGTGTTAAATTTTCAACCCGCCTGGCGCGAATGATTTCACGTTGGATGCCTTCAATAAAAGGTGCCCATTTTTTCGCGCATCGCTCTGGTTCATTAAAATCGGAAAAATTATCAAAGATATCTAAATCATATAAGTGGGAACCCAAAAAACCACTTAAACTCATCCCCTCTACGTTAATATCTTTATAACTTTCCTGAGTGTTAGAAACTCGTGCTAACTTGTAAAGGGAGTCCATTAATGTGCCTTTACCATTGGGGGTAATATGCTCTTCATATCGTTCCACAACAGCGTCAAAAACCTGGTCAATATATTCGTCCAGTTGTTCACTAATTTGGGAAGGATTCAACCTGTTAACTGTATGTTGTGCATATAATTGCTGCATCAAATAAATACAAGCATCGCCCAAATTCTCATGCATTACGCCATCTACTCTAAGACCTCCTTCTTCTTCATATTGTCCGAAGCCAGCGCAAAAAGATCGGAGTTGAAGATCCAGGGTCTCTTGATGTTTTTTCCTTTGGTTGAGTTCATTTTTAGCGGATTCGGGAAATTGAGCTGCCATTTTTTCTTTTGCTTCTTGGACAAGTTTATCTATTCTCATTTCCAAGTCTTTTATTTTCCCTTTTACTGCAATTGGATATCCCTGGGAATCTTTATCTGGCCCATATTCGATGTCACCTTCATATTCTTGCCTCAATGCAGCTTTAGCAGCCTTAACCTCTGCAATTTCTTTACGTATCTCCAACCTTTTTACCATGGCTTGTTCATAAGATGCTCTAATTTCTTGTTCAATTACTGATAACTTGGGACGATTCTTCATTAATATACGATCATTTAATTGAGATGAAATAAAAATATCTGTAGTTCCTGATTCTGGATTTCCTTTTTCTGACTCAGGGGCAATTGTCTGTTCCGTTAGAATAGGCGTGTCAGCTATCTGAGCTGATATGGTAATACCTTTTTTAAAATGTGTAATGCCTTTATCATCGATGATGGTTTCGTTTGTCGGTTTTATACCAATTTGGACCGTATGTTGATCAATACCATCAAAGCCAAAAACAGAAAAATCAAATACAGGATTTTCATTGGAGCAATTTTTTGTATTGGAATAGTGCACTGTCAATAGAGGTTCCAATTGTTTTTTTGTGCATATTCCCTCAAGAGAGACAGCTAGTTCGTCAACAGTGTTTCCTTTAACGTGATACCGATAGGAGGCAAAATGCAATTTATTTAAAAGTATTCCTTTTAATGAATCAACATTGGAACCTGTCAGAGGTAATAAACCCTGTTGGTTGCCATGACGAACATCATATAAACTCCAACCGTCTACAGCGGCATTCATAAAAGCATCTGCTTCAGATTGAGTCACTATGATGATCTTGGGATTTCCTGACTCTCTGGCCAGAAAATAGCGAATGGGAGGAATCAGACTCGTACCAGTCTCATGATAACCAGGACTACATTTAATAGGATCATCATTTTTAAATAAATGCGTCATATGGGGAGCTTGACTCGCCAATAAAAGATTAGCAATCTGTTCATCCCTTAGGAAATCGAGAGTTGGCAGTTTTACAGTAATATTGGGTTTTTTAATTCTGATCTCTACAACTACTTCTTCATTCTTTACATCAGAAAATGCATGGGTCTGAGTTTGACTTTGGCTTTGACTTTGGCTTTCTGATTGGCTATGTGATTGATTTTCTGTTTCGGATTGCTCTTCAGACAACATGTTTCCTTCACGTGGTATAGTGAATTCAGGAGGAATTTGTGCTGCGCGTCTTTCAATTATTTTTCGTTCCATATCAAAATAAGGCTCTTTAACTTTATCTGATACATGATCGAGAGCCAATCCTGTTCTGGCTTTATTTACAGAGGTAAACACATCTGCCATTCTAGTCTTAAACCTCTTATGCAAGTCCTCTATAAACACGTCCTTCTTTATCGTTCCATAGACTCCACCATATTTAGCCTGTAGATCAGACGAGCTACTAGAAATGAATTTAGATAAATCATTTAATTCACGAATACACTCTTTAAAGATATTAATTTGCTCAGGATTAAAGTTCGAGTGTGACATTAAATTCGTTATCGCTGCCTGTTGTTGGAGGATTGCGTTTTTAACTAAAGCATCCAACTCAGTAGATAATATCGAAACTTTATTTAAATCACTTTTTAATTCTTTGTGTCTCAGCCAAAAGCCAATATCATTACCTGTTAATGTATGAGTTTCAGGAAGCTTTAAATCCTCAAATATTTTATCCTTGACGGTATCAGGTACTGCAACAGAAAAGGACTGTTGTAGATTTCTATCAATAATTTTTCTCATTCTCATAATAGCTTGTTTATAATCATTGTTATCCAGAGTCAGGCTTGCAGTAAGGATCGCTTTGGCACCATTCATTTGCTTGATATCCGCTCCTCGAGAATGACTTTGATCATAGAATGTAAAAAATGTACCTTCCCGGTCGGATTTCGCAACCAGATCAAGCGTTAAATCCTTTATCATTTCTTTGCCATGCACATCCAACATCAAAACCTTTTTCATATTACTGACATCATCATAAAAAATGACGCCTTCAAGGCTATTGAGTTTTGAATTGGTGCTTTTTTTCAATTGCAGCGCAATTTCTTTAGCTACTTCGCGGTTGGATATTTTACACAGCCCTCCGACATCGATTAAAGCTCTGGTACTATCATCGAAAGTTGCTGCAAGTCGCGCAATTATTGCCGTTGTATAATGTTCATCTGCCTCTGATAAATTTACTGATTTAAGAATATGAGTACTCTGATTTTCTGCACGAGCCATAATCCCTAAAGTCATATTCCCATCGGCTGCTGGATCTAGCATATTCTCTTTAAAATAAGATGATGTATCCCCCGCTGTTCCAGAAAATCCAATCACCGTGTCATGAGCTGTTCCTTGTTCATAACGATTACTGTTCGCTTTTCCAGCATCAAATTTAATTTGTTCTTGTATAACAGTACGCGCTAACATCCTTCTAAACGCAGGTATACGATCTATCTCTGCAAAACAGGCATCTCTTTTTTCATTTCGCGAAACAATTTCCGGTATTTCAGCAATTTTTTTTATAATATCTAAAGCCTCAGCAAACTCTGGATCAACTTGTTGGCCTGTAGGATCAAGATAGGGTTTTTCTCCTGAACCATTTCTAAATGATTCTATTAAAAACTCAAAATGCGGAACTGCAGAAATTTCCGTATTAGGATCGAGATAATAAAGAAAAGTTGTAATTGCAGTTACTTCCGGATTGTCAAATCTTGAACCTTGAGGTTTTGGCTGGTTCGCAGATGAATAAGGAACAGTAATTAATAATGGATTTTTCGCTTGCCCTTCAGCATCCGTTCTGAGCGCTTCAAAATCATATTTTTTCTTGCCATCGGTACCGTTTTGAAACCAGACTCCAAAGTCTTTTCCAGCCTCTTTCTCAGTGAACAGTGTGAGCATACCTTTTGGATCAGTCAAGATAGCTCGCATTAAATATATGGGTATATTATTTGCCGGAGTTACAAAGCTGGGTTCTTGTTCTTCCAAAGACAGGACGTATTTATAAACAGCGCCCCTTTCTTCACCTTGAATATCAAATTTATCTAATAATAGATTTGCTAAATGAGTGGGAAATTTATCCTCTGTAGCGAGAATAGTTTGAGTAATGACTTCCAAGGGATAAATTTCTTTGGAATCGAAAGGTAATTTATTGCCCGAGGTATAATTAACATCGGTTGTTGCACTATCTTGCGTGGCATCTAACTCATCAAAAACAGATAGTGTTGTTATTGAGCGAATTTTATTTAATAAAGAAATGCATTCCATTAACTCTGAATTTTGTAATAGTTCAGTTTCCGTTGGTTTTTCAGGGGTTCTCAGTAACATGTCTAAAAAGATTTTAGCTTGACACTCCATAGAGTTCCTAACGTTGGGAGCCTGAACCAAAACCTCTCTGTTGACAATAATTTTCTGATACAAAGCTAAACGTTTTTTTAAATCTTCTTTTACATTTTGCAAAGAGTGAAGACGGATACTATTTGATAGCATGTCAGGCTTGGGATCGGATGCAATACTATAACGTTGAAAATCATCCTTTACAGCTCTTTTACCCAGTACATTAGTTAAGGTATTAGACATGTCAGTCGTATTGGTCTCCAGAGCGGACTTTGGAACAATAAAACGAACTAATTTATCGCCTCCAGTTTTGTACAGCGCCACCAAAGGCAAAAGGGTTGTTTTTCCAAAGCCCATTCTTGCCTGTGCAGAATCAATTTTATCCGGATTGGTTTCGTCATCTAACAATAAGCCGCGAAACACATTCACCTGACGTATATTACAACGGTGTGTAAATTCAGATTCAAATAATAAAAATGCCCGTTGCATCTTTTGATCTTGTTCTTCTTGTACCATGTCTTCAGGTGTCGATTTTGTATTTAGCCTGGACTCAGACAAAAGAAGCTTATCCAGAGAATAGTTTCTTTTAATATGTAGCATGGAAATGGCTTTATTTTCTTGTCCCATTTCAAAGGTACTTTGTACATCATTTAAGTGGTCCAACTCTGTTTTGTAATAAAGCATTCGTGTCATCGCATTATTTAAAGCAATTTGTATTTTATCCTGCCTTTCTGTGGGAAAATTACTAAGAATATCTCTATAGTCATTTAGCAAATACGCTGCATTCAAATCCGCCATAGTGATTTCTACTGGAGACTGAGCTAAAAGTGACTCAATTTTATCTTTAGCTTCAAGATACTCAAGGTTGTATTTTTTTTGTTCATTATTTATTAGGACAACTAACTCCTCTTTATTGCCGGTTGTAAACGTATATGTTCCTCCATTTACTGCGGTCTGATAAAAAAAAGTCTCTAATCGATCGGAGATTGTTTTTATTGCACTTCTGCCAAAACCTTTTTCAGCTAGAAAAGCACTTACGTCAGGATGAGAAAAGAATTCACTCGGATGCTTATTAATCTGATATTTTCCCTCCATATTGGCAACATCTTTTATCCATTTCTTTTCTTTCATTAGATTAAGTAGATCGACAATGTTGATTTTGGTTAGACCCTCTACACCATGATGTTTGTCAGTGACATTAAATAAATTTTCTAATACTTTGTTATTAAAGAGACCATAATTTTCATAGTAAAAACCATCTTCCTGTGCTTGAATGGAATCTTCAAAGCCTTCCAGTTTCCTTAGCCTGGTTGCAAGCTCCATTTGTTCTTTATCAATAAGAGAAAGTGGATTTTCATAAACTCGAAATTGCACAAGAGACTGAGCTGCCAAAGTTTCAATAGGCATATTATGGGTTTTCGTATTGAGACTTAGGGGTTGTTTGGTACTGGTTGACCATTCTTTTACAGGTTTGGAAAAGATATTAATAATGTCATTATCGTTGATAAATTCTGATTCTATAGCCCGCCATAGTTCTGAAAATTGATGAATAGGTATTGATTCTTCAGCTTTTTGTACTTCTGATATCGCTTCTTTAAATCCATTAATAGCATTCATGTAAACTGCTCTATCCCATTGAGATGACTTGCCTGTAGCAGCAGAAGTTCGTTCCAATAGGTTGTGCTGTACCTCAATACCGGCTAGTGCAAGTCGTGCCAGGCGTTCTTCTTTATTAGACGCATTAGCATATTGATTCTGTAGATTGTGTAGAATCTCCAGCTCGTTCTTGTTTAATGGCGCGGCAAGAATATTGGCACTTAACATTTGTGTCAAAAGAGTGATTTTTCCCTTTACTGCCCCAATATACAAAATGCTTTGGAAATCTTTTGCTCTTAAAGCCCCCCCTTTGTCCTGATATACACGTAAATAATCGGTCGTCGCATAAGCTTTTTTAAGTTCACTTTGAATTTTAAAAAATACGGCTTTGCTCTCGTCATACTTAGAGGCTAGTTGCTCTCTGTCTTTACCACCATCTTTAAATGCTGCATAAGCTTCAAGCATTTCATTTCGTGATCGGGTATAGCTTTCTTCAAGGTTTTGAATTTTCTGTGAATCAGCTACAAATATAAAAATTTCAAGATCTTTTATTTCACGAATACGTTCTTCATAAGCTTTGATGGAATCATCAATTTTACGTTTAGATTGCAGGTTGACCAGACTCGATTGAGTAATGGCAGTCAAATCTGATTTCAATGCACCAATTTTTTTCTCCAATTGATCAATTTCTTCGATTTCTGCCGGGATAAGTACCTTTCGTAAAATAGCATTTCCTTCTTTAGTTATCTCCAAATGCTTTCGTGTTGAGAGATCAGCGTGTGAATCTGCGATAAAATAATGTGCTGA
The DNA here is from genome assembly GCF_001467955.1 of Legionella quateirensis. Lineage (GTDB taxonomy): Bacteria > Pseudomonadota > Gammaproteobacteria > Legionellales > Legionellaceae > Legionella > Legionella quateirensis. Next base: position 769,500 of record NZ_LNYR01000012.1, read on the forward strand.
GTCTGGATCTTTAGTAACATATTTAGAAATTGACGGTACATATACAGTATTGTCATCAACTGCAATCAGCTCTTCCGTGGGAAAAATTGTTGCAAGCTCTTTAATAATATCCAGTTCATTGTTTAAAACGACGGAAGTAAGCATCTTGTTTTGGTCTAATAATAAACCGCTCCAAACAGTATTATTTTTACTTAATTTTAAGACGGGTGTGAAATCCGAACTAAATGCATGGATAGCCCCTTCCTTGTCAATAAAAAAATGATCAGCATGTACTCTTCTTCTGAGTGAAATAGGCAACATTCCCTCTATTTTTTCCGGTGGAATATACTGTAAGGTAGTATCACTACCCTCTATAGAATTTAATTCGCGCTGAATAACCAGACTTCCATCGTGTTGCGGAGTGATTGATGCTTTTATTTTTTTACCTTCTGTATAAATATAACCACCGTCTTTAGGCTTAAATGGTAGTCGATGAATAGATAATAGTTCTAAAGCGATGTTGGATTGTATATGCGCTGGCATATATCCCATTTTATTTGCGCCAATATAAATTGCCCCATTCAAGGTATCCAGGCTATTAATACCGCCCAATGAGATGAAACCAGGCACGGGAGATGGTGAAGGTCTTCCCTGCAAACCAACCATCATATCATTGAATTTTTTGGCCTCTGCAAAAGCTTTAAATTCCGTTTTAAAGACATCTGCTTTATCAGGATCTATTAAATCCTGGGAAAATTGAATCATGTGATTTTGTTCTTTATTAATGTTAGCTTGAACTAGAGCCATCTCACGGGTGATTTCAAAATTTTTGCCAATGCCTATTAAAGTATCTTCGGGAGTTTGATCGTACATCAGTTGATAGGCCAAATTGGCACAAATCAGTTTTGCGTACAATGAATCAATTTCATATTGTGATGCCCCATTAACACGAGCGTTTTGAATTTGTAATGCAACAAAGTTAATTTCTTTGGCAAAACCAAAAAGTCTCTTAAGTCCGTCTCTCTGGATTGGTTCAGTGTATTCTGTTATCAGCTCCCTTGACTTATTAAACAAAGCTTCTTTGGTGTCTTTAAATGCTTTTGAATCCAAAATTGAAGCTCGATATATAGCCTCCTCCAGGAACGCTTCGTGCGAAACCATGAGCTTGCACGTTTTTGCCTGCTCAGAATCAAATCGAATTAATTCAACATAAGATAAGAGCTCTTCTTTTTCAGAGTCTGAACTATTGGCAAATGCATCAATAAAAGCCCTCAAAAAGAGCTCACGGCCTGCTGTGCTATTAAGCCCATCGGACGAGAGCAGCATTTTTTCATCATAGAACTGCATAAACTGATGTGCTAAAAGTTTAACACCATTACGCATGCCGAGCCGATCTGCTAATTTACGTAAGCCAGTGAATTTTTCGTCATGATCTTCTTGTTTTTGTTTCCCATAATCTGTTAGTGCTATTTGTTGCCCTGTTTGACCTTCAATAATTCCCTCAAGGCAAATAGGTGAGTATTGAATTGCTGCGTCGACAGCTTCAACCAGTGAACTTGCAATTGGTATCGAACCTCCAGGCTCCAGGGACGCAATTTTTTCAGATAACATGCTGTCTTTGGGAATAATTAATCGTTCCCAATGCTTGATAATTGAATAGAATTTCGAATCAACCGGAGTTTTTCCCCCGACAACATGAGGTATTTGAGTTAAATTCAATCGGATTAAATTTGTTAAAATTTGACCGCGTTGTGTGTTTTCCAGCTTCATAAATAACGGATCAAAGCTTCCATTGTCGTCCTTATAGCGCGCTAACAAAGAGGTCGAAAAGTTATTTACCAGATCGGTACTTGGTGGAAATGGCAAGACAAAGGTATTGATAGCATAATGACAAAATTCCGTGATACGTTGGTCTTTATTTTCTAATCCTTGATGTGCCTTTAATTTGTTCAGATAAGAATTTATTGCACGATAATACTCATTACAATTTGTCTCAGTTAACACCTGTGGTGGGGTAGGTGTTGGATTTTCCCGCAAAAAATCCAGAGTACTACCATCAATGACAGTATCTGAGTATAAAGGAATAAACACCACGTTATCAGGTGAATTAAACTCTCGAACAGTTGCAGTGGTATCATGGCTTGCTATTAAGTCCATAGCGCTGAGTCGTACGGGAGGCACAATCTGCACTCGTACATTGACTGATTCGGATTTGTTAAACACGGCTTTAAATTGTTGGGCGATCTTAATTGCACCTGCATGCTGAACTTCCCGATGCTTAATCATCTCAACTTCAGTAATCGTTTTCCAACCCAAATCTTGAATTGAGAGTTCCAAAGGAAAACCGGTTTCTTTCAACGCAGCCAGTTTAATATTGGCTTTTTGATGAAGGAAGTGATAAAAATGTTCTCTGATTGCCACTTCATCGGTAGATTTTTTTTGCAGGCTATATAGCTTTTCTTTATCTTCATGACGCAGCCATATAACAAACATTTCTTTCATCCACTCGGTTTTTATATCAGGGGAAATCGGTGTCTGAATAATAGATTTTGTTTGCTCCTCTAAGTTTGCATAAATGCTATTGCCACTACCCATTGTATCTAACGAACTGGGGCTATAACTTTCACTTCCAAGAAGGAGTCTAAGCTCAATTCCTCCAGTAATACGCTCTTTCAGTTTTTGATTTAACATCTGAATCTGCTGGAGTACCGAACCTTTTACGAAAGCTCTTTTCCCCTGTTTATAGAATTCTTCCCTGTTTTCAGGAGTCTGAGAGTATAAGTCTGGATTTCTTTCTTTCTCAATTCCCATCCTCCCCATGGCAAGATCATCCAGAAGCCGATACTCAGGATTGGTTTCCAGATAGTTACTGATAATTTTTTCCCGGAACGCTTTTAGTTCTTTCAGTCGGTGGTTGGATTGTTGCTCTACTTCGTCTACTTCAAATTCCCTAACCCGGGATTTAAGTTGTTGGTGAACATCGTTAAGTTCATTCATTGCCTCCTTAAAAGCCCGTGAAACAGCATTCATCGTACTTAACTCGCTATCATTAGTATTTAACCTTTCCAGGATTGATTCGGCTTTTGCTTTTTCAGCATTAGTTCCACGTAGGTTAAGCAGCTTATTAGCGACGGATATCTTCAAAGCATTAAACTCTTCCATTTCTTGGGTTAATAGCCGAAGTCTTGCCTCAAGATTTAAAATTTTTACAGATTTATTTCCAATACCGATTAATGTTTGTTCCCGAGAAATTTCATCATTGAGATTATCAATATTTACCTGACACGCTGACATTAAAACGTTTACTTTTTCCTGCCCCTGCTCCAAGCGTCTGATAGTTGAATTTATTGCTGATGTTGCTTGTTCTATATTAGAAGTTAACTTTTCCACGAAGGCTTGTCGTTGAGCAGAATAGACTTCTTTAATGTATCTTTTTTCGATTTCAGGTTTTGAATTACGTAATGCATCAAGTAATCCCATCACTTTGGAATTCGTTAAGGCTTCTTTATTAGCAACCACTAAACGAAAAAAGGTAGCTTTATCAATTTCTTTGCGCGTACCATCTATATTTATTTCAATCTTAATATCTTCTTTTCTGGCAAAACCTGTCACAAATGATACTAGGTTCGCCTGTTCCAAATCCTTTAATGTGACTTTTCCTGAAACACGCCAATAACTAGTATGTTCCAGGCGTTGGTCAGAAGAATGTATATGTCGCTCATTAACACTTAATTTTTGAATCTGATGATTTAACATTTGCAGGCTTGCTTTCCATGCTAATGCAGCTGCGTGCTCTGATAGCTTATCTAAACCTTTTGGATGTATATTTCCCTCATCATCCGTTTTGAAAGGCATTACATGCCCATCCCAGGAAAAAGAGGGGTCTTGATAGACCCGTGGGACAAAATATTCTTCAATTTCCGGATCCCTTCCCGCATTTTTTAAATACAAATAAAATTCTTTAGCATGACTTGCAATTTTTTGCTCAATACGCCTTATTGTAAGATCTCTGTTTCTATTTTGTGGTCGTATTTCCAATTTTTCTTTAAGATCTAACAATGAGTTAAAGTAGTTTTGATAATACTCACTGGAAGGTGGTTCTTTTATTTCAGTTAAACGCATTGAAGCTTCATGCAATTCTCCAGGAGAAAGATATTCGGAGTCCAGTTCTTTAAGCATGGGAATATATTCTGCATCCACGAATGCCCGCTCACCTTTTTTATCACCGCAAATATCAGCAAGCAGAGCATTTCGTTGCTCAAGCAACATCGCCAGACGAACTTTTTTATAGGTGTGCTTTCCTAATTCATATAACTCATTGGATTGTGATTTTTTAGCGTAGCAATTACCGGTATTTTGCGGTCGCTGTAATAACTCCTCAAATTGAGGTGGTGCGTCATCAGGTGCAAGTGAGCTAAACTTTTCAATATAGCGCTGATAAACATAAGCTTGATCATTTAAAGCAAAAGCTCTTCTGATACTGCCAACCAGGGAGTGTCCCATTTGGTTTCGCTCTTCCATTGAGGTATGTCTTACATGTCCTTCTATATGGGTTTTTGCCCAACCAGCGAAGCTGTTTGAATGGATCAACTCAGTTAAATAGGCCAATCCATCCTCAGAATTAAGACGATCTTCGGATACATTAAATGAAAGAGCATTTTTCCTCATTCCACTGTAACCGATGCGTGACAATTTTAGTAAACCCAAAAGTGACTGGCTATTAGCCGTATTTTCTAATGCACCAGACGAATCATATGTTGATAGTTTAAACTGACCGCCTTGTCGTTTTATAACAAGTTGCATGGCATGACCTTCTAATCCTGTTTCAATGTATAATGCTTCTCCTTCTTTAAGGTTTAATGCCGCTTTCTGCAACGATTTACCCGCTAAGTATAATTTTTCCTGAAATCTCTTTTGGCCTCTTGCAAATGCCTCCGGACCTAATTGTCGATAATCATTCTGGCCAGGTATTTTTTCATACCCCCCCCACTCACTGCAAACATGATTCATTAGATTAATTAAAGGTTCGGAACGTTTTTGATTTTGATGATAGCTGGTGATGCTATCGAGTTCCTCTTTAGTGAATTTCAAGCCGTAAGACTCAAAGACATGCGGTGAATCCACGAGTTTACTTATAAGATCTCTTTCAAACGCTGTTACCGTTTCAGGCTGTCCGCCAACACTAAAAACATGTTCACCACCTTGTAATTTGAAAGGTGAGGCTCCGCCCGGTGTTACAGACTCAACTGCCCGAATTATTCTGTGCATTTCACGGTCTGTATCATCTAATGACACTAAAGAACCTATAACAGAATCTATGGTGCTAAGCTCCTCCGTCTCAGTTCCCGAGACAACTTGTGAGGAAAGAACCATTCCAAAACGGGTCATTATAGCATCTCTAACCTGTTCTGGCGTTCTAGCTGCCTGTTCTCCAACAATGGTTAATGCAGTTTTTTGGGAAATTTCATCAGCTCCACTTTGAGTCATAACTTTTATTCGACTAGCTTCTTGTTCAGTAATTTCCAGGTTATAGGAGGTATCAGTGGGGTACATTTTCCCATATAAATAATTTAAACCTTTCCCAATGGTTTTAGTGAGCGGTTTTAAATACTCAGCAGGAATAGTAATAATGGAACCTACAGCTGCCAAAGGAAGGCTTAATGTAAAAGTCATAGCATTAATTGCAATCCATAAACCCAGTCCCAGATTTTTACGTTGTGGGGTTATCGTATTCCAAACTGCTTTAAACGATGTACCATACCCTTTAAAAGGTGATAAAACCGCCCATTTAACAAAAGCACTGACAATCCCCGCTACTGAATTCGTTCCGGTTTTAAAGCCGTCAGCCATGCGCGATAATATTCTATTCTTGGCTACGGGAGTTGATTCAATTGGTTTATAAACAGGAAGGTTATTAATTTCCCTATTGGCTTCATTCGTATTCTTAATAATTTTTTTCCAGATGCCGGCATGCCATTGGAGATTTTTATGTTGTTTTAACCACTCAGCAGGCTTTTGGGGATTAAGTACTCGTAAGTTGTTAATTTCATCAATGTCATGTTGAATAATGGTAAATTGCTCATCATTAAGATTTTTTATTTTTTGTTCCAAAAGAAATAATTCATCGTCAGTTGCTCGCGCAAGAACTAATTTTCGTGTCTTATTATTTTTTAAAGCAAGAAGTGCCTCTTTGGTCAGTTCTTCATAAATTTTGTGTAAGCTTTCGATAACTGTATGGTTTTTTGAAAGCTCGGTTGTGTGAGCTTGTTGTTTTCCTTGTGAAAGAATGTCCTTTTCTTGTTCTACAAGCACTTGTTTAATTTGTTTGCGTTGTTCTAAATTGATTATCCGAGGGAGAACTTCTGCATATAAAATTTTAATATCACTGATGCCAAGTCTTTTTACAAAAGTTTCTAATTGATTAATCTCAAAATTGGAAAATAATGTGGCCACTTCACCAACGTACTTAGTCATATTGTGCTCATCATTTCAAAGTTTGTATATTTTGACTTAAGCTCCATTACCCTTTTATTGCTCTTTTATTGCTCTTTATTTAAATTGTAGACCAATGTGAGATATATATAGTCAAATGAAACGAATCGTGACCTGAACGCAATAAATTTAGGAATAATAGGTCTGTGATTAGGGTGCAGGAATAACGTGTATAGCGCTGCGTATTGAAGTTATTTATACAAGTCAATAACTTGACCATATATAATGAAATGATATGCTTCTAAAGTTTTAAAATTTGAATAAAATACATCACATAACAAGGAACGCATATGAAATGGAACTATTATGGTTTATTAATAATGATTTTATCCTCTGTTATACATGCTAATGCACCTATAGATAATGTAGCTTTGGCCAAAAAAACACACGCACTGTCTAATGAAATTTTAGAAACCAGACTCCAGGAAAGTAACGAAATGTGTCGTTTAGCACTCTTGGAATCTGCTAATAACACTAAAAAATCAAGCAGCCTCATCAGAGAAACGCAATATTTATTAGCCTCTTTTAGTTTAGGTGATGCTCGACGCGCTTTGCGTAAAGGAAGTGACTGTTTACAACAAACCAAAATTCAAAGCTTTACGAATGAACTCAACTACATCAGTGATCAAATTGCAGGATTGGATTAATCCTATCAAGCAGGATAACAAAGCTAATTCCCCGGAATAGCACCAACAAGGGAGCTTTAATCTGCCATCTCCCTTGCTGAATACCAGGATGTGTTGACAATTCCGATTTCGACGTCTCGGAACGTTGGATATGTTTTGAAGAATTGTCAACACACCCTAATGGGTTAGTGAACACTTAATCGTATCTACTTAAGACTTACCCGGATATATCACTGAATTATCATGGCTCCCATACCATATTTCCTCTTCACTTAAAGTTGTCTCTATAAACTCGATAGGTGCACCCTGCTCCGCTATCATGGCCACTTTAAAACCAGAAAAAGGTTCATAAGGTTCCAAAATCACCTCTTTCCCCTTAATTGCCTGCTCCAAATCATCCACTTTAAAGGCAATATGAGGCTTCGATTGAATCAATGGATGTAATCGACAGCCCTCTTCAAATCGGTGATATTGAACCCTGAACTCACTATCCTGTCCTCCACTGGTATAGATTTTAAATGTAGAACTGTATTTTTCACCCTCTCTAATCTCATTAGTCGGTATCCCGGTATGATGATACTCATATTTTATAGTACGTATGGTCATAATGCGCTCCTGTGTTAACTCAATACAGAAATTGTATTATTTAACACCTGAAGTTGTAAATTGATATAAATTACATATACTATGAACTTATGGTTCATAATTAGAAATACCATGCAATTTTATAATCGCGGTCAAATCCTTTGCTTTCTTAAAGTAACGGAACTGGCCAGCTTTTCATCTGCCGCAAATGCCATGCATATAACTCCAACTGCGGTTAGCAAACAGATTAAAAATCTGGAACAGGTTATTGGTGAGCAACTTTTTCTCAGAACTACCCGGTCGGTACAACTCACTGAGTTTGGCGCTTTGTTTTATCAACGATGCAAATCCATTGAACAAGAGATTGCCTCTGTAAATCGTTTTATCGAGTCCAACCGTGAAGTACCTCAGGGAGAGCTAAAAATACTGGTATCGACAATCACTTCCAAGGAATGGGTATTAGAGCACTTGGCTGATTTTATGAAAACCTATCCCTTGATCGAACTGGAATTGATCTTTTCAGAAGAGGATGATGCACTAGCTCAACCCGACATTGATATCATGGTAGGGTTCCCTGTTATTCCCCCCTCTACGGAAACGTTAAAATACAGAACAATGTATCGCGTCAATAACATCCTCTGTGCTTCAAAAGACTTTGTATCTCAATATGGCAAACCGGAAACTGCCGAGGACTTACCCCATTTTAAAATAATATCCCATACCTTACGTAAACCCGCTCATTTTTTACCCCTGGCCAATGGTGGTCAGTTGCATTGTGCCAAGCCCATCTTATACATGAATACTTTTGAAGCTTTAAATCAAGCCTGTATCGCGGGTATAGGAATGTTCCTGACTGGTGACAGTCTGGTTAAATCATGGTTGGATAAAGGGGAATTAATTCAACTGCTGCCTCAATACACGTTCAGACACTATGATATTTATATGTTTTATCGTGCCTACGATTTCGAATTACCCAAAGTTCGTGCTTTTCTGGATTTTTTTACCCAATAAACTAATTGATTATGAACGGTTATTTAGGATCTGTTTTCAATTCGAGGTACAGCCTTCCCCTCATTGTTCTAGTGAGGAAAAGTATCTACTATTCAAGCAGCAGTTCTCGTCTTTGCGAGCAACGCGAAGCAATCCAGAACGGGTATCCAATAAAGCTCCGTTGTGGATTGCTTCGCGTTGCTCGCAAAGACGGGTATTAAATTGACCATTGAAATTTAAATAAATCCATTTTCGGCGCTATAAATTATGAGGGGATTACTCAGCCATAGGTCTGTCTCGTGATCACATCAATTTAGAAATAGTCAATCAGCAATGCTTTAAATTTCGTTCAACTAGTACTGGTTTTATAAACATCGGATTTATCAACCATTTCCCATCAGAATTACGAACTGCATCGCAAAGTAACTCGGGATTGTTTTTATTGATAACCAATCTTCCGCCGAGAGCGTCCCGCAAAAAAACAAGATCTCCGGCTGAGTCCCCCGCAGCAAAAACAATCGGAGATGACCTGTGTATTTGCTCTTCATTCTTCAGTTTGAATACCACCTTATTAAGCCAACATCGTTTACCTATCCGATTGCTGATAATTTCTTTATTACCATCGGGAAACGTGCCACAACCTTGAAAGCGGTCGGTCAACTGACCTTGTTCATTCAACACTTGACGGACTCCAATGACATGGTCTTTGTGAATTCCCACATGTAAGAAAGACAAACCATAAAATATCCCTATGATAACCACGATTTTTTTACCCAATTTTGTAATTATCAGTTAGGGTGGGTTGACAATTCATCTATTTATTTCCAACGTCGCGGGACGTCGAAATCGGAATCGTCAACAGCCCCTAATGAGTTTCTGAATAAAAAGTAGCCCGGATGAAGTGCGAAGCACCTAATCTGGGTTACATTTGATTTGACGGCTATGGGTACAGGACCACAACCCTATCCAGTGTTCTCTTAATTCCCCGGATTTAGAGGAGTTACCACATGAGTACCACTGCTTGATGGTTTTGCTGAGTCACTCTGCTGGAACATTACCGGAATAGCCAGTGATGGTACTATTGTCTTTTCTTTTTTACGTTCACCTGGGACAAGTTTCTCGAGTTCAGCGATACGCGCATGGGCCCTTCTAAGTTCCGTTTTTAATTGGTGATTTTCCAATTCAAGCGCTTTTAACTGATGATCTGGATTTACAACACGATCTTCTGATCTCGATATGGAAACTCCTGTATTACCTAATGAATTTGACACCGTAGAAGTCTCTACCGCGGCAGCGATTGGCGGTTGTAATTCATCATTTGCCAGTTTAATTGCCTCCCTTTTAGCCTCTTCTTTAGCTTCCTTTTTAGCCTCAATCTGTTTGTGCAATTGAGCTTGCAACTGTAGAAGCGGTAACTGATTGATCCTCTTAATGTTTCGCGATTTCTGCTCTCCCTCAGGAATCAAGGATAACAGCATCTTTTCTGTTAACCCGGTATTTTCTAATCTAATGCTTTGAAGAGCCGGAGCTGTCCGAATCGCATCCAATAACTCAATAATTCGTATTTTTGCATCTCGCAATGTATTTTTTCTTTTATCGATTAATTGCTGTTGTTGTATGTCATTTCTCGGAGAGATGGGCGCCTTACGATAAGCACTTACTGGTTTTGAAAATAAAGCCATGGTTCTTACATCAAGCTCACGCATTATCGGATTTTCCAGTAAAGTAATTACACCGGTCTTTGTTAAACTATTATTTGCTACAGATAACGTTGTAGCCGCTGGAAACTGTTTAATCAATACTTTAGCATGGCCATCATTTAATCGGCACTGAGCCAAATTAAATGTTCTTATTGTATGATTGGGTTTAATATCGCCAAAATCCCAATCCATTTTAAGTCCTGGATTAAAACTTAAATCCACTTTATACAAATTCATTCGAGCAATGGATTTCAGACCGTTCAAACTGATACCGCATCCGTCAGCATAAAGAGTTCTCAACTCTTTAAATACCTTCATTTTTTCAATACCTTCATTCCCAATGCCTGTATTTTGACTCACATCCAGTGTCACTAAAGCAAGACATTTTTGCAAATCATCAATTCCAATATGAGTTATGTTGTTTTTACGCAAATTGAGGTACGTTAATTTATTTAATTTGGATGATTCCTTGCCAAAAAACATCATATCAGAATCAGTGACACTACAGTCTTTTAGAGAAAGATGTCTCAATTCGGCTGATCTTAAATGTAATGTATGCAAAACATAATGTGTATCAAGTGCATTATTATAATCCAAATAGAGTGATACCAATTTTGAATTAAATACCGGTCGCTTTAACACATTACTATTTAGGGATAAATGTGTTACATGCTCCAGCTTAATTAATAACTGAGTGTCTTTATCGGTAATATTACAATCATTAAGTTTCAATTTTTTAACATTTGGCAAAGCGTTTAACACGCTTACTAAAGTCTGAAGCTGAACAGGATTAAAATGGGTGCCACTCAAATCCAAATCAGCAATTAATAACAGACCTTCATGGTTTGGGGTTTGAAGAAGCTTCAGAAATGAATCAATTTCCTTGCTGCTTTTTAAAGTGATCTTGACATTCTTAAGATTTTTATTCGATTTATTAAAATCAACGATAAATTGTTTTAATGTATTTTTTGGCATGAGGACTCCTGATAAAGTTAGGCAATCATTACCCACTGGCAGTCCATTAAAACGACACAAAGGCAAGTATATAGAATAAATTTTAAACAAACAATAGTGTTAATATTACAGTTTGAACTAAATTAACTGGTTATAAAGTGAGTAAAAACGTCAAAATGTAAAAGAAATAATTTCATAACATGCAGCAGATAATCTACTATCAGCAAATACCCGGTACACATAGAAACGAGTTTAAGAAGGACTTAATGATGTTGGATTTTAAAAACGAAGTAATTGCAGCCGATCAGCGTATTCGCGCCTCTATTCGAGAGACGCCACTAGAGTATTCAGTTCCCATCAGCAAACTCACTCTAACGAACTGTTATCTAAAATGCGAGAACTTACAACATACCGGTTCGTTCAAAGTGAGAGGCGCGTTAAATACTTTGTTGTCCTTAACTCCAGAGGAGACACAGAAAGGTGTGGTAACCGCATCATCTGGAAATCATGGCGCAGCAGTCGCCTTCGGTATTAAAAAATTGAACATTCCAGGAGTTATTTTTGTTCCTGAACAGGTTTCACCTACTAAAGCAGACAATATTCGTCAATACGATGCAGAACTCAAATTTTATGGAACTGATTGTGTACAGGCCGAACTGCATGCACTGGAATATGCCAATCAACATCATAAAATCTATATTTCACCCTACAATAATGCTCAAGTCATTGCAGGCCAAGGCACTGTAGGGCTTGAACTGATAAAGCAACTCAATCAAATCGATGTGATTCTGGTGCCTGTTGGCGGAGGTGGATTAATTTCAGGAATTGCCGCATTTATTAAAGCCGTTTCACCCCAGACAAAAGTCATTGGCTGCCTGCCAGAACACTCTCCTGTTATGTCCGAATCCATAAAGGCTGGAACTATAATCGAAATGGATACCCTGCCCACCTTGTCTGACGCAACCGCAGGCGGCATAGAGCCTGGCTCCATTACTTTTAATTTATGCCAGCATTATGTTGATGACTGGATTCAGGTTTCTGAGCAGGAAATACAAAATGCCATGATTACCTTAATACAAACACAGCATATGCTGGTTGAAGGAGCCTCTGGGGTCGCTCTGGCTGCACTGATAAAAAATGCTGAACATTATTCCGGACAGAATGTTGTTGTTGTATTAAGCGGCGCCAATATTAGTCTTGATACCTTAAAATCAGTGTTGAGTTAAAACAGATGAACATTATTAACCTGAATCAAATTAAAGAAATTATCCATAAAATCGCAATTATTCCTGCAATTGAAGAGGGATTTATTGCTTACTCACAAGGCAAGGCAATGATACCGCCAGTAGGTGAAATGCAGTTCAGTAATCCACCTGGTGATGTCCATATCAAATATGGGTATCTTAAAAATGATGCGTATTATGTGATTAAAATTGCTTCGGGATTTTATGAAAATGCTCAATTTAATCTTCCATCCAGTAATGGTTTGATGTTGTTATTCAGTCAAAAAACAGGTGAGCTCCTGACAATTCTACTTGATGAAGGTTATTTGACCGATCTGCGTACCGCAGCAGCTGGAGCCATAGCAGCAAAATATCTGGCACCCAAAAGCGTAAACTCCATAGGCATTATTGGTACAGGAACACAGGCAAAGTTACAATTATATTATTTGCAGCAGGTCATTAAATGCAGAGATGTAGTGGTTTTTGGCAGAAATAAAGAAAAGCTGTCTGATTTTCAAAAAGAGATGCACGTTTATGGATTTCATATCGAAACAACCCAGACATTAGAGTATCTTACATCACGATGTAATCTGATTGTTACAACTACCCCATCAAAACTGCCGATACTCTTTGCAGAGTCAATTATGAAAGGAACTCACATTACAGCAGTTGGAGCAGATACTCCTGATAAACAAGAGCTGGATTCTTCTATTTTTAATAAGGCAGATGTTATTGTTGTCGATAGTATTGAGCAATGTTTAGAACGAGGAGATACTTCCCATGCGTTGCGTCAACAGACGATTACCCCCAATCAACTCATTGAGTTAGGTACTATAATTTCCAACGACAACTCAGGACGCACCAATGAGGAGCAAATAACTGTTGCTGATTTGACAGGTCTTGCTGTTCAGGACCTGCAAATAGCAAAAGCAGTCGCACATTATTTTAACCACATCAACACAAAGTGAGTTCCTTAGCTACCGAATGGAGTACCACTGCGATTTGTTCGAATGTCTAAAAACCTTACAGGATATTGAGCAAAGATCCATTGGCACTAATCCCTTCTATATCCCCTCTATTAAAGAGAGTCAATGAATACCCGCCAGGGGTTCCAATACAACAACTCTCTTTATTTATTTAATTTCATAGGTATACTATGCCTAAAGTTTAGGCTAATTGCCTATTAACAGTGATTTTCGAACAGATTAGTTAAAATGATCTGTTTTTAATATAAAGCAAAGTGCACCCAGTACTGCCTTGCTGTAACCTTATGATAATAAACAATGTATTTAAAACTAAACGAAACTTATTTCAGACGCAATCGCAGTCGAGAAAAAGAATTTGGGGATATATTCAACAAAACCTCTCGGGGCTTAAACAGTCTGATGCCCATGATCATCACCATGTTTTTTACACCCGCTTTAATTACTACAACCCTTTTTTCAAAAGAAATCATTCTTATCCTGGCCAATCTGTCCCTTAGTTTAGGATATTTGACTAACTTTGCTTATAGAATTTATAAAAATCAGGTGAGTAAATCCGAATTGTTTGTAAGCTTAATCTCTCTTACAGCATTCCTTACTTTGGCTTATTTTCTATGTCCCCCTGTTGCGACTATATCCTTTATCTCTGCCCTGACGTCTATTAATCTGATGGCTGTAGCGGTGAACCTTTTTTTCTTAATTAAACACGTTATTGTGCCGCCCTGTAAAAAATTCATCGAAAATGTAGCTCAGTTGTTAGGCTTTGATATCGCTGGACGTTATTACTCCAAACCACCCTTAACTCTTGAAAATGACCGCTATATTATCGATCATTTGCTTAAAACCACCTACAAACATGACAGTTACTCACCTGAATTCAATCCAATAGAAATTGATAGTTTTAATAATATGCTCACCAAATTAAGCCAATACATCGATAAATACGATGAATCTCTTCTGGGGTATATTAATAATCAGAACGTCATTGCTGATTTGGAAGATCAAATTGCCAAATTAACCACCCAGGGCAACCCTGATCCTGGTTATACGTTCATTCGTAAAAAAATAGGTTTTAAAACTACAAAAATTCACCTTCTTGAAGAAGCCAGGGATAAAATATTAGCAGAAATAAAATCGCCCAAGGACAACAAGATAATGTACCGATTTTTTAAAGGTATAGTGAGTTCTGAGTTCGTTGAGAATCCACAGCCTTACTTAAACGAAGGAGTAGAATGCCTGCAAAACGAGATTAATAGACAACAGGAAAAAATAAATTCTTTAAACACCTGTTTACCTAATACAGGGTTCTAGAACGATACCTCAATGTTTTAAAAACATCACCAGTTCCTGTTGATTCATGCTGTTTCATTTCACACCACTATTGTTAATTATTGCAAATCTGTTTAGTATCAAAATAGAAGGATGGAACAAATCAATGAAATATTAAACTAAAGGGAGAAATGGAATGGCTCACTTATATTTTTTTGAAAGGACTCAATCTTCACAATCGGATTTTAATTCCAAATTACAAACCGCAATTAATCTCATCAGACAAAACAATTCGCTGGTAGCTCTAAAAGTAATAGAAGTCATCGATTCAGATCAGGTTTCAATACGCTCATTCTTTGATCTGTCCAAAGAACATTGGCGTAGAATGAAACATGATATGAAAAAGGAAGATAACATTAACCTTCCCAATACCTATCCACCATCTGAACACGCAGTAAAAATGATTGAAAAAGAGTTGAATGGAATTATTTATGAGGATCGGTATATTTATATCAGCAGAAAGAGAACTCCAGAACAAATGGCCAGTACTCTGGTTCATGAAATCTGCCATTTTCTCAATGCCCGATTGATGGAGCAAGAAAGACAAACCATTAATTCAAACCTGGTCAGTCATAATGAAGAGGTCAGGTCATTTGCTGCCGAGAAAATGTTTGAACGTGATGGACACTGTTTAAGACGTAGCGATATAAAAGAGTTGCATGAGATGGTCACCGATTTATATCCTGAATTCAATGATACAGGAGATGATGAACCCCAATTAGGTTATATCTTTGCCAGTTATGACAGCCCAATCAATTAACCTCATCGCACGAGTACTCTTTTAAAGGTAAAAGAGTACTTGATGTACCCCTGATAATTTTATACCGAATACATGCCTATCAGTACAAGTTATGCGCCAAATATAAACAACAAGGCAATTTATGATATAATGCGCTTAAAAATAGGATTTAGTTTAACATTAACAATCCGTTAAGGTTGATCTGTTAAAATATAAAATAACGCTACAACTATCGAGTCGAATTATGCCTAAAAAACGCAAGTTAAAGAATCCATTATGCACCCTAAGCAGAACAGAACATGGTTTTGTCATTAATCCCCCTGCTCATAAGGGATTGGTTATTAGTGGTGGTGGAGCTAAAGGACTTGCCTATGCAGGCATGTTTCAAGCTATGCACGACAGAGGCCTTCTTAAACAACTGACTCATGTGAGTGGTGCTTCAGCAGGGGCAATGACTGCAAGTTTTCTCGCGATAGGCATGCATCCTGAAGACATTTTAAAAATTTCTACTCGATTAGACATAACCAAACTTTTAGACAGTAAAGGAATGATGTCTCGGGCTGAAGGTACTCGTGTACGGAATATATTCGAACTTTTTTATATTTTCCAAATCAAACAACATTTAAATGGCATACCCAAACCGCAAACACCTGAAGAAATTCTTCAGTATTCCTTGCTGCAAAATAAAATAAAGCTCTATGAACATGCTTTAAGTATCAAAAATATTAAAATAGAAACTATCGATGACATTCTTCAACTCACAAACTCGAGTAAAAGCCTAAGAGATCTGGACTCGGCGTTTACTCAATTGCCCAAATCCATAACAGACCAGCAAGGAGATGTGATTGAAAATCCAAGAATTACATTCAAAGATTTGTCCCGATTAAGAGCACTTTTACCTGAAGATCAAAAACATTTGATCAAACATTTATCCGTAGTAACAACAAATCAATCCAGAAAAATCATTGAAACCTATAATGAAGACAACGACGCGGACACATCAATTGCCGAAGTTGTGCAACAATCCGGAGCTCATCCGGTTTTATTTAAACCGGCTAAAAATGCAAAAGGTGAACATATTGCTGATGGTGGCATAATTAACAACATGCCGACCAGAGCGCTGGAGAATTCAGGATTAAAACCTGAAGAAATTTTATGTACTAAAGCCGAGTCAGGCAGTAGTTTTGCAGAACGGCTTAATAGAGTGAAACATCACGGATTGGAGGCTGTTTCTGATTTTAATAGTTTTATGGATTCAATAATCAGAGAAATCCTGGGTGGACGTGTTTTTGAGGGGCGTGCAAAAGTACTGAATCGTGAAAAAATATTCTTTCACATGGGGAATATGCTTTATCTCAACACGGGCAAAATTACTACCATTACAACGTCTCCCACGCAACAACAAAGAGATCAGGCTATTGAGACTGCATACCAACAAACCCTTGAGTTTATCGACGGTCAGACTAAAACCTTCGATAGCGCTTTAATTGCGATGCTCTATCTAGGTATTGAAAATCTGGATCAGACTTTGATTAATAAAGATACTGATAATGAGCTCTTTATGGCAGCGGTTCTGGCCAAAAAAATATTTTTATTACAAACCGAAGCGGTTAAAGACTTAACTAGAAACCATGATGAAAGTGCAATAGAGTATATTACACAGATCGAAGAGGTTTTAAAGACAGAGTCAGAGTTGAGTGAAGCGCAACAGGATCATGCCATGTCTCTATGTCTTAAACAAATCAATTATTTTAGCGAAGGCAAACTTGAGCACTATATTCTTAACAAGATAAAAGAAGAACAAGGCCCGAAAGTTAACTGGTTCATCCATTTATTAGAGTTGCTATGGAAACCTATTGAATGGATACTTTCGCTATGTACCAATACGAATGTTCAGACTATTGAAAGAATACCCGTTGATCCTCCAGTATCTACTCCACTAAGAATACTGAGTTTTCTTTCTTATAAAGAACCCAGACAATCAGATGGTGTGCTGGATGAGTTAATTGATAGCGATGACGAATCACATGTTATTGGACAACCCGATTAACTCTTTGCCTCTACGATCCAATTTTAATGAGCTTCAGCAATCAATGAATGTCCTGATTGATTGCTGAAGCATAAAACCTACTTTAATTTTTAATATCAACCATCTGATTTATTAATAATTTTAGATTATTTTTAGCGCATAAAGAACAAACCAAAATTATAATGAAAATTGTTTACTCATAAAACGAACTAAAAAAGATCAAATCTTTAAAATAGTTGCGAATAACATTGAGTAAATGTTATGTTGAATAAAAGGGATTTAGAAGTGGAGTTGATAATGGAATCAATGATTGATTTAGTTGGCTATGTTGCTTCTTCTTTAGTGTTCGCTACGTTTTATGTCAAAAGGATTTTGACTTTACGGCTCATCGCAATCTGTAGCAATATTGCATTCATATTGTACGCATTTGAGTGCCATTTACACCCTATTTTCATCCTGCATTCATTATTATTACCTCTGAATATCTATCGAATTTCAGAATTGATCCGCACAGAATACGGGTACTCGCTGTTTCGACGAATTGATATGAAAGCAATGAGATAATAACGCTTCTTTTCAATTAACTATTAACGAATCAGGTATAAAAAATGATGTATTGGAAACTTAGTGTCAGTCTCACCTTATTGGGTTTTTCAGCTCTGTTACGAGCTGAAATTTATCAACCGCAATGTCCTGAAGTGATAAAGACAAGTGAACAAATTAAAGAAATCCCCAAAGGATGGGAAACCATCAGAGGAACTGAACATAATTACCTGAGCAGCATCTCTTTTTATTCAGATCATCCGGATAAAATGGCCAGTTTAAAACCCGATTTTGCTAATCAGAAAAAAGCAAAATGGGAATTTTCACCTCAGGAGCTGATTTATCTGGTTTGCCATTACAATCAGAGTGGCATTGAACTGACTCAGCCTTTACCTATAAAAACCATAAAATGTACTGTTACCTATAATCAAAATTTAATGGGAGACCGTGGTTTTCTTCCAAAGAACATTGAATGTACAAAGCAGAGCTAAGCGTTTGTATCAGGGGAAATTGACCACCTTCCCAGATACGAAGCGATTTATGGATAATATTTTTGCCTTTTTAGCGTGTACGATTTATAGTATCTGACAATTTATGACCAAATCTAGCCTCTCTTAAAAAGGATTCGTCAATGGATACTCAAACAGTACAAGACAAATTGGACCGACACCTGAACTTTTTAGCTCAGGACCAGGAAAATCTGGCATTATTAATTGAAATTAGCGATATGTATATCGAACTGGACGATATGGATTCCGCACATCACTATCTGGAAAAAGCCAATCTGATTGATCGTGAAGCCTGTTTGGGGCATCAGGGTTTACTCCATTTAAATCAAGGACAATTGTCACAGGCTAAAGAATGTTTTATAGAAGCCTTAACTCATATGGATACACCTGCTCTTCGCTATAATCTTGGCTTTACTCATTTTATTACCCACGATCTGGATAATGCATGGGACATATTATCACCTATACTGGAAGGCGAACATTACCCTGAAGCAGAATTGTTAATGGCACGCATTCTTCACAGACAAGACTCACTGGAAGAATCCATCAGTCTCGTTGAGCATGTTCTGGAACATAATCCTGAGGATGAAGAAGCCCTGGGCTTGCTGTCGCTCCTCTATTTTGATCTGAATGAAGAGGAACCGGCATTACAAGCATGCACTCAGGCTCTGCAACTGAATCCTGATAACTATGATGCAAAGCTTGTGCATATTATGCTTCGTCTCATGAATCAGGAAACCAGTGTTGAAGAAATTGAAGAATTATTACAGATTAGCCCTCAAGACAGTCGATTATGGTTCGCCTTGGGTAATACCTATATGGTTCAGGGTGATATGGAAGCTGCAGAGCACACATTAAGAAAAGCAATTGAAATTTATCCCGACTTCTATGATTGTCATATTGCTTTGGCATGGTGCCAACTTCTTAATGATCGAATCAATGAAGCTCATGAAACCTATCAGAATGCAGCTGAACTTGTCGAGGAACTGGCTGATGCCTGGGGTGGCCTTGCGTTGATTCATGCTCTTACAGAAGATTTCCCACAGGCTGAACTATTGATCAATAAAGCAAATGAGTTAAACCCCAATTGCTTTTTAACTGAACTTGCTGAATCAATTTATTTTAATCATAAAAATCCGCAAAAAGCCAAAGATCATTTACTGCATGCATTGAAAAACAGCGAAGTGCCAATCAGTGAAAAGCTGGCCGTAATTCTTGAATACACGCAAAACGCTCAACAAGTGCATTAATTAGGACTGATTGAATTGAACAGTATCTTTGTTCCAAACACTAGCAAACCGCTAGTGTTTGGAAACCATCATTCATGCTCATCTTTAGCACGACAATAAGTCTCATCAATCAACAACAGAGTAACCAATGATAAAGCCAACGATATGGGTAATATCACCAAGGCTGAATAATAACCATGTAAAGTAAAATAGTGCGTACCATTCACCACAGTACCATCCCAGCTCCAATCAAGAAGCACCCCGACTACAGGCTCAAATAATGCTTCAAATACTGAGTTAAAGGTATTCATTATACCTAAAACTGTAGCAACCAGTATTAAGGGAAATAATTCCCGGATCATGGCAAAACTGGTAAAAAATCCACTGGCACAAAAGCCAAAGAAAAACAAAAGGATACTTAAAGTGGTTATATACAAGGCTGGACTGTACAGAACAACCAAAAGGCTCAATAATGCCAATCCAGTCCCAATAAACAAGACGGGTTTTCTGCGATGAATACAGTCAGATAACCATCCCCAGAACGGCGCGCCAGCTGCAAAACCGATAAAAATAAACGAAATGGCAAGAGCCGCATCAGTTCTTGAAAGCTGATAAGCCTTTTCCAGGAAAGGTACTCCCCATAATCCGCCAAATACTGAAACAGGAGCAAATGCTAATCCACTGTATAATGAAAGTGCCCATGCTTGTCTGTTTGTAATGATTCGACGTAAAAGGTGACTTACTTTTTCCTGATTTTTTACTGAGTGTTGCTGTTTGGATGGCTTATCCCTCAAAACCAGAAAATAAACTATTCCAAGGAGAATTCCCAAAACACTGACTACCTTAAGCGCCGGGCGCCATCCTATATTCTGAACCAACAAGGACAAAGGCATTTGACCACCAACAGCACCTAACATGGCTGCCGTCATAAACATACCTGAAACCAAAGCGAATCGCTTGGGGGTAAACCATAAAGCGGCTATTTTAAAACAGGAAACCGCTGCAAAGGCTGCGCCAGCTCCCATCAATGCTCTGCTTATACAGGCTAACCAGAGGGAGTCAGTCTGTGAGAAGATGTAGGTACTGATGCTGCATAGAAATATTGCTGCAGTGGTCAGTAATCGAGGACTGTATCGATCCAGCATCACCCCTACCGGAATCTGCATTACCAGATAGGAGTAGAAATAAAATGCCGAGAGATTACCAAGTCCAGCTGCATTGACTTGAAATGCTTTCATTAAATCTCCAGTCATCACACTGGGAGATACCTGAAGTAAATACTTATAAAAGAAGAAACTTGCAGCAATAGTCCAGATTATCCAGGGGTAAACTTTCGCAAGCCAATGATGTTTACTTTGAAACGTGTTCACTATAATAACTCCTGACTCTGATTTTACAGATTTGGGCAATTTCACCAGTTTTAATTAATGCTGGCACACAAATGAACTCCGAATTAAAGAAATAAATTCTGTTTAGAATAAATTCAAATCTTTTATAAAGAGCTTTTTATTATCTGCCTGGACCCTCGCTCTGAGGCGGGGCAGATAGTTTAGGAGATAAGCCGACTCAGAGCTGAGAAATGGGTAAAGCTGACCACCACCACAACGACAAGTGATATAAGATTGAACGAATAATACGACATCCCCGCAGTCATACTGCAGTTTCCCTGGTATCTGGAACTATCTCGTGTTGGGAGTCGATTAGAGTTCATAGTTAAAAATGTGTTCAATTACAACCAAGCTTATATGCTAACTTTTTAGGCAATATTTTGTCAATATATCCATTAAAATTAATCACAGGATTCAAGGCTTATCTCAGCAACCCATAAAACTTTAGATTATACTTATTACTATGTGTATGGCTTTCGTTTAATTCTTTAACTAAATATTAATTTTATAGTGAATCGCATTCAGGGAATAAACTCTAATTTCTGATCACATATATCAGGGCTAGTACAATGGAATATCAAACTAGAATGATTCGATTTCAAATAGTGTTTATAATAATTATAACCCCTGTTGCGCTTTACCTGGACGGTGAAGCGTTTAATAGCATCTTTCCATACGGCCAATGGATCGTTAATTTCTGTGTTATTTGCTCATTCTTCTGGTTTTATCGAGTTGCTAATAAACAGTTACAAAGCATGATGTTACTGATGGTCTTAATATCCAGTTTTGGCGAGGTCATCGCCTCCCTCATTTTTAGATTTTATGTCTATCGTCTTGATAATATTCCACTTTATGTACCTTTCGGGCACGCTCTTGTTTTCGCAACTTCCTACTATATATATCAACAAACGTTCCTCCAGAAACATGCCCCAGGTATGGATCGCCTGCTGTTTACTTTAACAATACTCATCAGTGTTTTATCGTTCATCATTCTACAGGATACCCTGGGAGTCATATGCTTTGTAATTTTTTGTTTATTACGAAAAAATAATAAATTATTTTATTCATGTATGTTTTTTATGGTTTTATATTTGGAACTGCTTGGAACACACATGCAAACATGGACTTGGTATGGAAAGTTAAATATTCATCCAGATTGGGTTAATTGCGCTAACCCTCCCAGCGCCATTGGTGGGTTATACATGATACTTGACGCTTTAGTCGCTCTTTGTTATCTCCAATTAAATACCAAAAATGCAGTGACCATTGAGAATGACAAGGAATAATAATGTTCTGAGAATGAACATTAGCGTTGAGTGAATTTGGCTTTTTGATCGCTATCAATTTATTATTTGACTTCTATGAACTCAAATCATACAATGAGTTTCTCTTTTTTACTATGGTGATCCTGATGTTTGAATTATTTTATAATGCTGCATTAAACGCTAAGAGTCCTGAAGAATTAAGTAAGAACATTTTTTTAATCGGTTTGGATGCCATAGACCCCACCCCCCCTTTCCTCACAGTCGCGGCCAAACTAGCTGCAAAAAATAAAACACAAGCTGTTGAGCTCATGCGCCAATCTGGGGCTAATATACATTCAATCGCATCCGGATTTGCCATTGCAGGAAATGATGACCTCGTAAATCATTATCAAAATGAATACAACGCAGACAAGGACTACATTGCTTATGGTTATGCCTTTGCAGGTAATTATAAAAAAGTCGATGAATATTTAACCCTGTATGGCGCAAGTATTCATTTCGTGTTACAAGGCTTTGCTTTAGCAAATAATCATGAAAAAGTGAATGAGTATTTAGCCAATTATCGTCCCGACATTCTACAAAAAAACGTTGTATACGAAAGCCCCGAAGAAAAAAAGAGTCAGCTGGAATATCGTCGGGCAGTGTACCAAAGTCTGGTGACCAGCATTGCTGAATCCTATGCTTTAACCGGTAATCTCGATAAAGTCGAGGAGTTTCATTCCAAAGGCGCATCGATTGATAATATTGCCAGAGCATTTGCCTTTACAGGTAATCATGCAAAAGTTGAAGAATACAGAACAAAATATGACGCCAATATTTTTAATATCACACTGGGATATAAAGCGATGGGAAGAAGTACCCCATCATTTTATCGCGCTTTAATTGCCATGAACGATCAAGGTGAAGCCGGTCAAATCGTAATAGACTCCATGATACGCTTAAAAAAAGGTCAGGATCAATTTTGGAATCCGTACTGGATGAATAGCGGTGAAAAATTAAAAGAAATCATTAATGCCATTGACACCCTACCCCAGGATGCGAGCCTAAGTGATGCGTTAAAGGATGAAAACTCCACAATTTATAAAGCATTGAATATGCATCGAATAACCCCACTTACCTTTTTAGGTCGCTTGGGATTTTATCATACCAAATCAGTTCAGACTGCAGGCGAAGAGATAACCAAAACGATGTCTCCTCAAATAATACAAAATACTCCCTAGTCCGGACTAATATAAAGTTCAGGAATGATATAAGGATATGTTGATCGCTTCGATTTCTACGTCCCGCGACGTGTTTACGGGACGTAGAAAATGAGCTATTGTTTACCGCTACTGAAATGAAGTATATCGTTTTGAACTATCATCCTTAGGTTCATGTTCATCATGTAAACTAACATATCCACTAAATTCTGCAGTTCGAGTTGCCTCAATCGCATTGGGTACTACTTGTCTCTTGAGATCAAATCCGTTATCACTTAATAATGAGAAGAGCTTATCGGCGCTTTTCTCTGGAAACTGGTGTTTGAATGCGTGTGTCGATTTTGTTGAAAATTCAACGGCCTGATCTCTATCTGCAGGTCCAAATTTCCATTCTCCTTCCACAAATCCAATTCGTTTACTCACGTACCGTGTATTTTCTGCATCATAATAAGATAGGGTTAGTAATCCAGGGACAGAGCTCTCTCTAAGTAGCCATACAGATTTTGTTGGTAAATAACTAGCTCCCTTGAGCTGAAGCTTAAAAACCCCCATTGTATTGTCTATCTCGCTGGAAAATATAACCGGCGGGTTCTCTGGTGTTATGTCCACTGTGCTCTCCTTTACAACTAATCTATTATCGTTACATTGTATTTGCGAAAACACCAAAATAATAAAACAGAACTATAAAATCCGTAGTTATTAATGTATATACGCAAAAACAAATCCAAACTGTTTAATTATAGCACCGATTGGGGCTTTGATATTATCAATTTAAATAAAAATAAACAAATACATCAATATCACAATCGCCTATCATTCAATTAGAACCAGACATAAAGAATAGTATTGAACTCAATTCAGTGTTAGATTAATTTCAAACATAAAATAAATCATGAGTTACTGTTATGAAGAAGGACGTTCTGAAAATAATATCCAATAAATTATTCATGTTGTTCTCTACAAGCCTGCTCCTGATAAGCACAAACAGTTCTGCCTTACCTTTTGAGATCACCCCCAAAATAGGTACTCAGCTTCCTACTGTAGTAAAATCAGGAAAAAAAGTCACTGCCTATTATACAGTGACCAATAATACCCTTGCTGCAAGAAATAATAACTTTGTGAAATACTTACCACCCAATGTGACTCAGATCACCAGTGGAGGTACCTATCCTGACACGTGCGGCAGCGTGTTTAATCTTTCAGGAAAAGGGCAGGCTGGAAGCAGCTGCACTTTGCAACTTACAATTTCAGGAGCAGTGAATAGTACTGATCCGGATCCCCATCACCATCTGTTTGTCTGTTTTCCAGGAGGAATCACCTGTGCTGGAACCCAATATTCATTAAATGTTGCTCTGGACTTATCTCCTTTGAAAACAGCTTATGTCACCAATTTTAATGATGGTTCGGTTTCTCGATGTCCTATTCAATCGGACGGCACATTTAGCAGATGTACCATTGCAGGATCTGGATTGGGTCAACCTGTAGGAATCAGCTTCAGCAAGGATTTTAGCTATGTCTATATTACGGTGCCAACTTTCAGTGCTGTTCTCTTCTGTCCTATTAATAATGATGGTACGTTCGGAATGTGTAATCTGGCAGGAGGAGCATTCATCGCTCCATCAGGAATAGTGGTTAATCCTGCAGGCAACCTCGTTTATATTACCGATGTAGCAAATGCTTCAGTCTCCTATTGCACTCTAGCAGCTAATGGAGCAATTTCATCGTGTACGGGAACAGGCCAGGTATTTGGGACACCATTAGGCATCACAATAAATACCCCAGGAACATACTCCTATATTGCTGATCCTTCAACGGGTCAAGTCTCGTCCTGCCAAATCCAGGCTAATGGAAATTTAATAAATTGCACAGCGAATGCAGATCCTGCAATTACTCTTCCCTATGCTGTGGCCATTAATCCCCAAAATACGCTTGCCTATATAGTCAATGCAGATAACTCGGTTGCTTATTGTGCAATCAATACAAATGGTACTTTAGCTACGTGTACTGTCACAGGTAATGATTTTAATTTCCCAGTAGGAATTGCATTAAACCCTGAAGGCACTTCTGCCTATATAACTAATGAAAATGGTAATACGGTTTCAGCTTGTCCCATAAAAAGTGATGGCAGCTTTGGTACCTGCATCACGACAGGAAATAATTTTATTAATCCAAGTGGAATAGCGATGTATTAAATAGTATGCAATTAAAGTCGCTGATTTATTGAACAGGATTTATGGAACTATCCGATGACTTAACCAGCTCGTGAAATCCATGGTTAAGTCACATTCTGTGTGTATTCGGCTGAACTATAAAATATCTAAGGAACAATAAAACATGGAGTCCGTGATTACTGAAGAAAATAAATCCAAAACGCCTCTCTGGACTTTGTTTCTGGTGACTATCTCTGTGGGAGTCGCATCAGGAATATTAGGTATGACCTTGGCCTTATTGCTTCATTACATTCAGCATATCGCTTATGGATACAGTCCCTTACATATCATCAGTAATGAAAGTTTTTTAGAGGGTGTTCGTGCTTCCTCTTCAGAACGACGAGTAACGATACTGATACTGTGTGGCCTCATCGCCGGATTGGGATGGGCAGCAGTGTATCAATTGGGAAAACCCTTGGTCAGCATCGCAGAAGCAATAAAAACAAATAAAACCATGCCCATGCTCAGCACTACATTTCATGCCTTACTCCAGATAATCACTATCGCTCTGGGTTCTCCTTTAGGTAGAGAGGTTGCTCCCAGAGAAGCAAGCGCCGTTTTTGCGACCTGGATATCGTCCAAAGCCGGTTTAAGCATCAAAGAAACAAAAATCATGCTGGCTTGCGGCGCGGGAGCGGGCTTGGCAGCGGTCTATAATGTCCCTTTGGGTGGTGCTGTATTTGTTCTTGAGGTATTGCTGTGCACACTAAATTGGTCAATTGTTCTTCCCGCTCTTACAACTTCAGCAATCGCGGTGGTTGTATCCTGGTGGGGATTAGGCAATGAACCACTCTATCACATCCCTGATTTGACGATTAGTTACTCATTAGTCATCTGGTCTATAGGAACAGGCCCTTTTTTTGGCATGGCAGCCTTCTGGTTTATCTACGTTGCGACGATACAACGAAGTAAATCGCAGCGTAACTGGATGATGATTGTTACCTGTCTGATTAATTTTACACTTATTGGCGCGCTATCAATATATTTCCCTGAACTGCTAGGTAATGGAAAAAGTCCAGCTCAACTGGAGTTTTCCAGCCAAGTGGGGATAGGTCTAAGCGCAGCGCTACTCATGTTAAGAAGCCTGATCGTTTGGTCCAGTCTAAGGGTCGGCGCCCAGGGAGGACTGTTAACGCCTTCTCTTGCCAATGGAGCCTTACTTGGAGCAATACTGGGTGGAGTCTGGAATATGATTTGGCCAACCGCTTCTTTTGAAGCCTTTGCACTGGTAGGTGCTGCAGCATTCCTTGGGGCTGCTCAAAAAATGCCGGTTACAGCAATAGTCCTGATTTTTGAGTTAACACGTATCGATTTAAGTTTACTTATTCCCATATTGTTTGCAGTAGCAGGTTCTGTAGCCATGTTTCATTGGTGTAAAAACTATTTTATTAATGATCCCGATTAAATAATTAATTATCAAGCCCTATAAACAATATGCCGATATACATGTTGTTCTATACTTAAAACTCAGACTTCTTGATGTTTCACTATCACAAAGGACAGTGAGGTTATATGAAAATAGCAATTATTGGCTCAGGCAGTGTTGGGAAAGCCTGTGCAATGGCAACGATAATGAGAGGATGTGCCAGGGAAATTGTTTTAATTGATAAAAATACCAATCTGGCTAAGGCTGTTGCCACAGACATGCAATATGGTTCACAACTATCCCCAGAGACTCATATCTACTCTGGTGATTATTCTGACCTGCACCAATCAGTTTTGGTCATGGTTACAGCAGGTGTCAATGAAAAAACAGGTGGCGCTACTGATCGTACTGATCCTGCCGGCAGACTCAAATTACTTCATACCAATGCCGAAATTTTTAAAGACATCATTCCCCAGATAGTAAAGGCAGCTCCAAAAGCGGTTATTCTGATTGTCAGTGATCCACCCGACCCTCTTGCAGATATTGCTCGCCAACTGGCAGGACATGACAGAGTGCTCAGTGCTGGAACTTATCTTGACACCTTGCGTTTCAGATACCATTTAGCCAGGCACTTCCAATTAAACCCCAGGGATGTAGATGCCCAGGTTATAGGAGAACATGGAACGTCCTCAGTATTTTTATGGTCTACTGTCTTTATAGGTGGAAAACCACTAAATGACTGGTTAACCGGTGACAAACAGCAGTTCAAACACGATATTGAGCAGGAAGTAAAATTTGCCAATATCACCATTATCGAAGGAAATAATGCCAGTCAATACGGTATAGGCATGGTCTGCGCACGAATTGCTGAAATTGTCATTCGTAATGAAGAATCGGTTATACCTATAGGATCGTATCATGCGGATTATGGTGTAACATTTTCCTTACCCAGTATTTTAAATTCCCAAGGGATTCGACAAGTACTCATTCCTTCTATGTCTGATGAAGAAAAACAGGCGTTACAACACTGTGCGAAAGTATTAAAAAATTCTCTGAATAATTAGGGTGTGTTAACAATTCACCTAATGCTTGCGTGCCGCGGCTTGTCCGCGGCATCCAGAAGAGGGTCAAATTAAAAGTCATTCTATTCTAAAAATCACTGATTCAGGATTGAATATTTAATAAAGCATTTAATTCAATTTTATTGTACACAATATCCGCCAGAGTAAATTGATTCAAAACAGCCATAAATGCGTTCCGAGCTTCATAAAGAATATTTTTAAGCTTGCATACAGGCGCAATACAGCAATTTGCTTTTTCTTTATTAAAGCAAGGAACCAAATCAAAATTAGATTCCAGTTTTAATATTAAAGCTCCCAGGTTAATCTCCATCGGATCTACCGCCATGGTAATTCCCCCATTTTTACCCCGAGTAGTTTTAATCAGTCCCATTTTGGCTAAATTATGGATTATCTTAATCATGTGATTGGCTGAGATAGTATAAGCCTCCGTAATATCTTTAATAGTACACATGTCTTTCTTTAGGGAAATATAAATCAAAGCCCGTAAAGAGAAATCAGTAAATTGCGTTAATTGCATAGATAAATTCCCATAATTATTTATTGACTCCCAATCGTTCTTTTTATAAGATGCATTTAATATACATCTTTAACTTATGGAGTTTAGATTATGCCTTCATCACTATATGAACGTCTAGGTGGCCAAGCTGCAGTCAATACCGCTGTAGATATTTTCTACCGAAAAGTACTCACTGATCAACGCGTCAATCATTTTTTTGACGGCGTTGATATGGAACAACAAATTAACAAACAAAAAGGCTTTTTGACTATGGTATTTGGTGGTCCGAATCATTATACCGGAAAAGGAATGAGAGAAGGTCACCGTCATTTGGTTCAAAAAGGATTAAACGACACGCATGTAGATGCCATTATCGAGTTATTAGGGGCTACCCTTGCAGAACTTGGAGTCAGTGAAAACGACATTCAGGAGGTCGCAGCAATTGCAAACAGCGTTCGCTCTGATGTACTGGATCGTTAGATATGAATACAATAACGTTTAAAAATCAACTCTATTCACTTAGCTCTGAAGAGAACATTTTAAGTTGTCTTGTACGTCACGGTGTTCAGTACCCTAATTCATGTCAGGCAGGAATTTGTCAATCCTGTATGATTAAGGCTACGGATGGAGCAATTAACCCATCCTGGCAGATTGGATTACCGGACACCCTGAAGAAACAAGGATATTTTCTTGCTTGCCTTGCAAAACCTGAGTCAGATATAAAGCTTGTATCACCTGATGTATCTGAGTGTGATGTAGGAGCCGTCATTATTGGCATTGAACGGCTCAACTATAATGTGTTACAGATTAAGCTTCGAGTTGATAATCCTGGTGATTGGCTCCCGGGCCAATATCTAAATTTAACGAATCCTGAAGAAATTACTCGAAGTTATTCCATTGCAAACATCCCCGATCAAGAGGGTTATATTGAACTGCATATCAAGATAGTTCCGAATGGCAGTATGAGTCAATGGCTGCAAGACACGGCGCAAGCAGGTACCTCAGTAACGCTTAGAGGCCCTTTTGGAACATGCTATTACTACAATCCGGATAAATTATCATTTAATATGGTGTTGGTCGGCACAGGAACAGGATTAGCACCGCTAGTCGGCATTATTAAAAGTGCACTTAGCCAAGAGCATAATGGCAGTATTACTTTAGTACATGGCGGGCTTACTGATAAAGACATTTATTACAGCGATGAACTCGAAACTCTGGCCGCAGTATTTAAGAATGTCCATTATAGACCCTGTGTTCTTCAAAGTCAGGGTCGTTATACTGAGTCATCAATTGAGCAACAGGTATTAACCTGTCTCAATAATCCTGATGAATTACGTGCCTATATCTGCGGACCTAAAGACACAACCAATAAACTCAAAACGACGATTTTTCTTGCCGGAGTACCTTCAAAATTTATTTTTAGCGATGGGTTTCTTTAAGAATATTCACTGGGTAGCGTCATCATGTTGGATGACTAAATCCAGTAATGAAACCAGCAAATAATGTGCAAATAATAAACAATTTACTGCTATAATTATAATATGTGATTCAGAAATGGAATTTCCCCATGCCTAAAGACAACGCTCCTGAAAAGCCTGTGACGCCGAAAAAAGAACTGTACTGTACGATCTCGGAGCACAGTATCAATGCAATGAAATTACGAAAAATGGGCGATCCCCATTCAAATTATCTTGATGAAATTGAGTTAATAGCCAATTCCTGTGCCTGTCTCTTAAAAGCACATGCTGAAAAACTTCAATCCGTCATTGCTCATATAGAAATGTCCTTGCATGAACATTACAAAGAAGAACTAAAGAAATTGGATGGTGAAATCGTTACTCTGTTTAACAGAAGAAAAAGAGCACAGCCCAGTACTCCCTATGGTGAAAAAGAAATTGTTGATTTAACGGTACAAATCAATAATCTGGAACGACGCAAATCGGTATCCATTGCCGATTATATTGAAGCA
This sequence comes from Legionella quateirensis, assembly GCF_001467955.1. Taxonomy (GTDB): domain Bacteria; phylum Pseudomonadota; class Gammaproteobacteria; order Legionellales; family Legionellaceae; genus Legionella; species Legionella quateirensis. Next base: position 800,385 of record NZ_LNYR01000012.1, read on the forward strand.
ATCGTTTGCGATACCTTAAATCAAACCATTAAGAACCATGGTGCAGAATTGTTGCATCATTTTAATCCTGAGGAATATGAGTATCATGGGGAAATTTCATTTATCAGATCATCAGACCTCTAGCTCTGATATAAAACCATACCCCAATTATTGGTCAGCTCAATCCGTTTCAGCCCCTTCAATTTGGCTTTTATAATAAGTGTCTTATCCATGCCCTGCCTCTATAAAGCTTTTACGTAACTATCCCAAATGATCCTTGGTGCCTCGCTTCAAATAAACAACACAATTGATCAAATATAATTCAATATGACTTGTTAAAGGTTCCTTAAGGTTGATCGTCTATACTGAAATTGAGCAGTATAAAAAGGGGCTGTTATGGCTTTAGATGGGCGTTATGGACCGAGTGAATTACGAAGCGTCATAAGGGTTAATTTTACACCGCACACCAAGCGGCCAACTTTGGGTGGAATCAGTACCCCAGGCTATTACAGTAATGCTCATGCGATAGTATTAGATGCAGCTACCGACACGGTTAATCCAAAAGCACAAACCTTGCAAACCATTCAAGATGCGTTTGAGCCGCTTAAAAATTGTACCGCAGCTGATAAACAGAAAAAAATAATTATACCCGTTACTGAGGAACAAAAAATATTAGGTATTTTTCCTCGTAATCATTGGGTCACTTTATATTATGATCCCCAAACAAACCAGGCAACGTTACTTGATTCAAGACCCAGGATAGTCTCTTTTTTATATCCAAGCTCAGCAATGAAAGAATCATTGATTGATGGATTAAGTACAATCTATGGAGTAAAAACCGCTAGAGAAACACAATTTGAAATACGGTATCAGGGCACTCAGCACAATGACACCTACTGCGGTGCATGGACGAGTAGAAATATTATGGATCTTGCTGGTGCAAATCCGCAGAGAACATGCACCACTATTGAGCAACAAACGGTTGCTTATACAGACAAGCATGAACAAAATATTGTTGATTACAACATTGAACTTGTAACTAAGGGTACCTCAGATATTAATGTACATTCCGTACCGTCAAAGCCCAATCTATGGCAAAGATTTTTAAATTTTATTGGTATTAATCCTTCTAATGACTCTGTTATTGATTCTGATGCACCCAAACCTGAATTAGCGAGTTGGTCTAAAGCAACCCAGCTATTCGATGCTCATCCAACCCATTCGACTCACTCATCTGCACAGAAGGTTGATGACTGGGAAATGGTGGATGACAATGAGTTACACAATACGAATTCTCAAGTTCAAAGTATATCGGCCTTATCTGATAACGAAAACGAATTAGAAATAGATGAGCACGACTTAAGCACAAATACTCCATCATTCCCTAATTGACCACAACTGACCATTAACAAATCACTCTGTTCATAGCAAAAAATGTCTGCGGATAAGAAACCATGAATAGTACATTTATAATAAACAGGAAAATCAGGGCAACCCAATAACCTTGCGTTATTTTAATCAAGGAGTGTTAAATAGTTTGAATCGCAAAATGGATTCAAGCTGTGCAAGGTACAAGGAGCAGATACGGTCGCCATGCCATGAGAAGATAATCTGACACAAGAAAATAGATAGGAACGAGTAACTCTACCTGTATTACATTCTGCTCCTTATTAGCAGCATGTGTAAGACCTAATCAATCCATTAACCTGCTGAATTTATAAGAAGACTAAGAGTCTATTCACAGAGATATCCACAGAAAATGTGGATAAGTAATCAAACCGAAATCACCCGATAATTTAAGAATGATCCATATACAGTAAGAGATTACCAATAAAATTGATTTTTAATTTCAGATAATAGTCAAGGGAATCAGAAAAAATATCCACAAGAAGAGAACAACAGTTTTGGATATTCAGCGTATCCATGGTAACAACAAAAATATTAAAAAAACAGTCTTGACTGGCATTATTTTTCTAATTTTTTTTATTAATATAAAATTATTTTAATCCCTGCGACACGACCTATCCTATGCCCCTATTTCTTAAGTACGATTAGTAACAACCGGAAATTCTATCCAGCGAGTGGTATAGCAAAATGAGCGCGATTGATTGTTCTGGCTGTAGGAAATACCTGGCTCCTATTTCCTGAAAATTCATTTATTGGAATATTGTATCACTTACTAATATACTTATATTTTACAGATCGTTAGTCAGAATAATGGCAATTAAATTATTTTTAGATAATCAATTGGATTAAATCCTGTTTCATTTAAATTAAAACGGTAATTTATGAAGAGATTTGGATGACTAATGTAAGGCCTAAAATCGAAAAAAAAATGATGCACAGTATTCGTGCTGATCGAATAATGTTACTCAACGAGAATTTACTCTTTAGCATTCCAGCGAATTTTATTTGTTTTTTAATTGTATTTATTGGACTCTATACTCAAGTAAACCACACATACCTTTTGATATGGTTTATAACCGCAGTCTTTACTTTTGTCCTGCATGGCGTTGTATACATTTTTAATCGAATCCATTCCTTACCAACAGATGGTTATTTAAAATTCTTGATTGGACTAGCCATTATATATGGCACTCTTTGGGGAATAGCAGGTTCAATACTCATTCCCCAAAACAATCTGCTGTATCAAATGCTTGTCATCATTATTAGCATCGGTGTTGCATCGGGTGGACTGCATACTCTTCAGCCAAATATGACTGCAAGTATCTTATTTTTAACTTTAATCATTCTGCCGATAAGTTTCTGGCTATTCTTCCAAAATACACCGACTTATTTTTTACTTGGAGTCGCCATACTGATTTATTTATGCTTCGTATTAATGGTCTCATGGATGGGTAATAAACTCCTGAATGCCAATATTAGATTACGTTATGAAAATTTGGATTTGATCAATAGGTTAATCAGCAACAATGCAATTTTGGAGGAAAGTGAGTCTCGCTTTCGCTCTGCATTTAATTTTGCGGCGATTGGCATGGCTTTAGTTTCTTTAGAAGGCAAATGGTTAAAGGTAAATCCATCCCTTTGCCAAATTCTTGGTTACACTGAAGAAGAATTATTAAAAATCGATTTTCAAACCATTACTTATCCTGACGATTTAGAACAGGATTTAAATTATGCTCATCAATTACTAACTGGTGAAATGAGTTCCTACAGCATGGAAAAACGCTATATCAAAAAAAATGGTAGTGTCATATGGATTTTACTGAGTGGGTCCTTAATACGAAACCATGAGAACAAACCGCTCTATTTTATTGCGCTAATTCAAAATATTGATGCCCAAAAAAAAGCGGAACAAGAACTAAAATACATTGCATATCATGATGTTTTAACGGGATTAGCCAATAGAAAACAGCTGGATGCATCATTTAAACTTGCCATATCCTATGCAAAACGACACAAAAATCAAATAGCTATTTTGTTCATGGACTTAGATCATTTTAAAGAAATTAATGATACTTTGGGGCATGATATAGGAGATCTCTTGCTTATAGAGATAGGACTTAGATTAAAAAAAACCATACGATCAACTGATATTCTTATCCGACAAGGTGGGGATGAGTTTATAATCGCTCTCACTGACATGTCTGATGTCTCTCAAATTGAGATGGTAGCTAAAAAAATATTAACTGCTATAGCAAAACCCATAAAAATAAAGCACCATCAATTTGTAATTACCGTTAGTATTGGTATCAGCATTTATCCGAAAGATGGAGAAGACGTCAATATGCTGATCAAGCAAGCAGATAAAGCACTCTATATCGTTAAATCAGAAGGAAGAAATAACTTTAGATATATTTAATTAATTAAAAATTACAGCCGCTTATTTATTAATGACTCGCTTTTAAAAACATCCGTTTTACAAAAATAAATTTATAAATAATAATGCCTTTTCTCGCCCTAAAACCAAGAGTTTTACTATGTTTGAAAAAAATAAGAGTGATTTACATTGTCATTTGAACGGCAGCTTCAGTCTCGAGTTTCTTAAAAGAACTGCCGAAAAGAATAATTGTATAGCAACTTATAATGAGTATGAGCAATTAAGACAACACTATCTAGAACTAACACAAGAACAGCCAACAGACGGGTTTCCCAAAAAACTGATTGATATGATCTGGGGATTATTCGGGTTAATTCATAAAATAGTACAAAATTTAGATGACATCATACAAGGTACAATTGATGTAGTGCATCACTCAGAAGCCAAATATCTTGAAATTCGAACCACCCCAAAAGCGATAAACGGTACATCAAGAAATGACTATATAGATGCTTTTGAGGAAGGACTTAGTTCTGCAAATTTCCAAAATGATAAAAAATCCGCTTATGGCTTATTAAGTCTCGATCGAACAATCCACACTATTGAGGATGCTTCAGATTTTATTCAACGCGTTTTAAATAGCTCCAAAAAAGTTCTAGTAGGAATTGATATTAGTGGCAATCCTCTTGGTAAAAGAACGCTTACGGGCCAAGATTTAGCCAAAGTAGTCACTATGGCTTTAGAAAATAAAGTCAGTTTTGCTATTCATATGGGAGAGAGCGATACAGAAATTGAAAAGCAAGATACGGATGCCGTTTTGGATGCATTGGAACAGTGGCATAAAGAACATTTAGACGATGCAAATGCTTCTTTTTCAGGAAAAATAAGATTAGGACATTGCATTTATTTAACTGACCAGCAGAAAGAAAGAATTCGCACTCTGGCATTACCTATAGAAATATGTCCGACTTGCCATAAAAAACTCAATTGGCATTTGGAGGATATGGAACACCCTGTGGCCTCTGTTTATTCCGATGTATCTGAGAATTTAATAGTAGGAACCGATGATGATGCTATTTTTGGTGGACGTATGAATAACGAATTTAATCAATTTATACGTTTTTTCTCGAATAAAACAAATTTATCCCGGAAGGAAATTAAAGAACATCAATCTGTGTTTCGATTTGGGAATTAAACGTTACAATTGCTAATCCCCCTCTTCTCAAAGACGTTAACGTCCGCCATACCTCTTTTGATAAGCCCTGCCTTCTTTCCAAACAAGAAGGCCATTAATTTAAATTGATTTTCCCAATCTACCGCTTTGTATAACGACCAATCATCCAATTAACCTGCTGAATTTATAAGAAGACTAAGAGTCTATTCACAGAGATATCCACAGAAAATGTGGATAAGTAACCAAGACGAAATCACCCAATAATTTTAAAATAATCCATATACAGTAAGGGATTACCAATAAAATTGATTTTTAATTTAAGATAATAGTCAAGGGAATCAGAAAAAATATCCACAAGAAGAGAACAACAGTTTTGGATATTCGGAGTACCATGGTAACAACAAAAAAATTAAAAAAACAGTCTTGACTGGCATTATTTTTTTAATTTTTTTTATTAATATAAAATCATTTTAATCACTGCGACACGACCTACCCTATGCCCCTATTTCTTAAGTACGATTAGTAACAACCGGTAATTCGGTCCAGCGAGTGGTATAGCAAGGTGAGCGCATTTGAGCACGCATTGCCCAAGGCTTAGAATATCCTTCGGCTGCCAGCTTAATGGTATGACTCCCAAAACGAGAATTGATGGTATCAAATAGCGACATTAAGATGTCTTTTTTAACGAGTGTTTCATCGCTGGGTTGATGAAATAAATCCAGTTGCATCGCTGATTTATCCACTAAATCCTCAAGCATTACCCCTACTTTCTTATAATGAATTCCGGGTTTAAACAGTTTTTTCAAACAGAGTTTCGCGATTTTTGTAATGACTCGGGTGTCATCTGTGGGATTAACCAGACGACATTCAATGCTATTAGAGTACTGCTCCAAATCCTGACGAAAAGGATTCCCACGAATAAATACATACAAACGCTGCGCCACCAGATTTTGACTGCGCGCTTTCTCACAGGCTCTGGCACAATGACTGCTGATGGCTTGTGCCAAAGAAGCAAATTGAGTTTGCATCTCACCAAAACTTTTGGATGACATAATGCTTTGTTTGGGTTCACTGACCTCCAACCCGCCGCACGGTATTCCCTGCAATTCCATTACCGTGCGCATGAGCACTACATTATAGTGTTTCTTAATGAGATGAGCATTTAATTGTGCTAAATCCAAAGCGGTATAAATTCCCTTATTCATTAATTTTTTTTGCCACTGCCGCCCTACGCCCCAAACATCGCCCACACTGATTTTTCCTAACCAATGCCGTTGCTCACTGACATTAAACACCGGTATTTTTAACTCTTTTTTACAGATATGGTTAGCAATCTTGGCCAGGGTTTTCGTAGGTCCAATGCCAATGGATGTGGGAATTCCGGTCGATTTTAAAATGGTTTTTTGTAATTGAATACAAAAAGAATCATGCATTGAAGATGGCATGGTACTTAAATCAATGAATGCCTCATCAATAGAATAAATCTCAACCTCTGGCCATGCTGATTCGATCACTGACATAACACGCTGAGATAAATCGCCATATAATGTATAGTTTGATGAAAAAACCTGGATGCCATGCTGCTTGCTCAATGCTTTAATTTTAAAAAAAGGCTCACCCATCGCAATGCCAAGTGCCTTGGCTTCATTAGAACGAGCAATAACACAACCGTCATTATTGGATAAAACAACTATGGGTTTATCTCGTAAATCAGGCCGAAACAAACGCTCACAGGACGCATAAAAATTATTGCAATCAATGAGGGCAAACATCATCAGCTCGCCGGATGAATAACGTGAGTGACCACACCCCAAATGACCAAATCTTCATCTCCAGTAATTTCTATAGGTTGATACTGATTGTTTTCAGGTAACAATTGCACTGTTCCGGCTGTACGTGATAGCCGTTTTACGGTCAATTCCCCATTAATCGCGGCAATCACTATTTTTCCATGAGTTGCCTCAATGCTTCGATCAACCACCAGCATGTCTCCTGAGGCAATGCCCGCACCCGTCATGGAGTCCCCCGAAGCAGTAACAAAAAAGGTGGCGGCAGGATGTTTGATCAGATGCTCGTTTAAATCCAGATGCATCTCGATGTAATCATCCGCAGGAGAAGGAAACCCTGCTCGCACCGTACTGGCATATAAAGGAATTTTATAAGATGTACTTCCCTCCAAAAAACCTTTAACATCTTCAATCCGAGATACCGGAATTCGAAGTGTCTTGGTCGTTTCTCCATACTTCCCTTGTCCTTTTGGACGTCCTGCATTATCTCGTTTGCCACCATGACTCATCGCCACACCTAACTTGAATTAAGTAACACTATTCAAATATAGGCTTAAAAAGTGGTGATGTAAACTGTGATACGTTCAAATTTTTATAAACTAAAGATAACTTACGGATTTCATTTAATAAAAAAATTTAAGTAATGGGTTCAATAGACTCATGAAGAGTAAATCGGGAGTTATTCATTTTAGTGGTCACGGGATAACACATTAAATCGGAACCCGAATAGGGTTTAAGAAGATTCAATAACACCGATTGATTGCACTGTGAAATATCCATCCACTCCTTCATTGAATCATTATTTAATAAAACCGGCATACGGTTATGAACGGGAGCCATGAGGTCATTGGCTGACGTTGTAATCAAGCAACACGATTGAATTAACTCACCTTCTGGACTTTGCCAACTGTCCCACAAAGCAGCAATGGCCAATAGGTCATCGTTTTTATTTTTAAAATAAAAAGGCTGTTTTTTAATTCCTTGTCGCCACTCGAAAAATCCGCTCATCACAATGATACCGCGTTTTGATTTAAACGATTGACGAAATGCAGGTTTTTCAGCAACGGTTTCGGAACGGGCATTAGCAAGGCTATTTCCTATACTTTTATCTTTAGCCCAGAACGGGACTAAGCCCCAACGAAGCCACAACGCAGAATTAGATTGCTCATTATCTAAATGACAAAGAAATAAAATATCCACTCCTGGAGGAATGTTATAGCGCGGAGAGAATTCTTCTAAATCTTCAATTTGGAACTGCGCTTTAATTTTTGCGCCAGGCGCTGCTAAAGCAAATCGACCACACATAATCGAGCATCATCCATTTTCATAGTTCTCTATTCAAGCTTAGCCTATAAGTTGAATCATCAGTTAAACTAAAACGAACAAACAATAAATTTTTGATTACTGTTCTTTTAAACACTAGAATTAATAATACATAGTACTGATGAACTATAATACTGAATTCATTTAGGGTACATTAATTCATTACAAACTGAATATTTAGTCCTATATCATAATCCCCAAGATGAAATTTAGATTGTGCTTTTCCCTAAAGAGTGTTTAGTAATTCAATGGATTGCCAAGGTGACACATGAAATGTCCATGGGCTGAATGTGGGTACGTAAGACAACAGACTGAAGACTGCCCTGAATGGCAATGTCCCGCTTGCAAAAATGCCTATAATAAACATCCCGATTACAGCGGAAATAATTACTACGCAATACAATTGACCTATAAAGAAATTCCTAATGATAAACAGATTACAGCAGGCACATTATTTCTCTATTTAAATAATAACGCTATAGAAGGTGCTTGCCTGAATAAAAATAATGAAATAGATAGAATAAATCTATCACTTGACGATCTAAAATTAAAATTCAATGAAATTATAGACGTTCTGAATAACCCGCCATCAATATTGAACGATGAACAAGAAGCCGCAATTTTCACAGCTACCGCAATAAAAATAAATCAAGAACTCGAAGTTTTAGTAGAGCAAGATGATAGAAAAAACTTCATTTATAAACTTATTATTCTATCAATTTGTATCGGATTGATAATCGTCTTGATATTTAACTATATTGACTCTGCTCCTCTCAAAACTCAAGGAGCAACCGGCATACAAACCCAATCAAATTACCCTGATAATACTCAAAATACGCTCCAAAATAGTGAAATTAATGAAACACATTTAATTTCTAATGGAATAAATCTTGATTTTATGGTCTCCAAACTTGGAACTGCTGAAAGCCTGGCAAAACAATGCGACAACATATGTCAATCTCAGCATATAAAAGACAGTAGTTGTGACAAAGTGAATGACATTTTAAACGCTATCTCACCGCAAATTACTCAATATAGAAAATACATGCAAATTAATAGTATTGATAAGCTAAGCGCTAATAGTCAAAATAAAATTAATCAGATCAATCAATTTTTATGGAGTATTCCTAACGAGATGGATTCGGCTCAAAATTTCTGTTCAGAAAATCCAGCCCCCAAGATAACTACAGAATCTTATCAGGTAAATCAAAATAAGCTTGATCTCGCATCAAAAGGTCTGCATTTAGATATACTTTATTCCAAGCTCTATACCGCGGATTCAAGTATACGTAATTGCAGAATCAGTTGTGAGTCACATCTTTCTTCTTATAACGACTGCGCAATTTTTATAAGAATTTATAATGAAAGCGCACCTCAACTGCAACAATTATTCGATATACTACATTCTCAACGAGAGAAGATTTCAAGTGAGGATAATAAATACATACAAAAAATTATTTATTTACTTGAAGACATAAAAACAGAACGAACAAAAACAGATAATTGTATTGAATCACGATAAACAAAACTCAGAGTTGATTTTAAAGCTCAGGACACCGCTGATCATGTAAAATAATTTTATGTATCTTTGAAATTATTAGGGTCTGTTGACAATTGATCTATAACCCCTACGTGGGTCTTACGGAGAATTAACAAAATGAATTGTCAACAGACCCTAGCAACCATTGCTTTTAATTGACTTCTCAGGATGTCGATTTATTCGTTATCGCCTTCAAGCAATTTGATGTTCATTTCGTCTGACTCAACGCCACTTAACTGAATTGTGGCTTTTCAAAATCAGGATAATACTCATCCCACATCCGATTACTGTAATCGATAATATTGGACAACTGGAGTACACTGTGCTTAAAAGGATCATTTAAGGGAGTCCAAATAATATTAGCCAGAAACGCAAAAGCAGTCGCATCGATACTGGTTGGTTTATCACCTAGAAAGTAGTTATTATCACCTAGAATGATGGCTAGATTATTCAAGGTTTTTATCCCTAATAACAAGACCTCTTCAGGGTTATGTCTTCCCATGCCTTGAAAATCGAGTTCTTTTAGCATGTTTTTTCTTACTAAATTCGGAATAAATAATTTGGAAACAGTAGGTAATGATCCAAACATTGTTTTTTTTAAATGCTCCCAACCTGCATCATTCTGCCATCTCATATAGACAGCCACCCAATACAATCGTTCACAAAAAGCAATTTCGATTAATTCGGCAATGGCTTTTTGCTCCAGGGTTAAATCCTTATCCAATACATCGCCAAAACGTTTTTTAAGTACATCAATGATGAGCTCACTGTCAGGGTAGAGCGTCCCATCCATCCTGATATAAGGTAGTTTTCTTTTGGGACTTTTTTGCGGATTATTCACAAATTTACTTTCATAAGGGATGTGCGCCATTCGTAAATAGGTTTCTACCTTCATGCAAAAGGGGCTGGCATTAGGTAATCCCCAAAGTCTATAAAACTGAAATAATGTAATCATCTGCTTTATCTTCCTTATCATAAACGCAACAGGACGGTTCAAACCTGCATGAGAAAATCCCTGTCTGTACTGGATGCCCTGCAACACAAACCCCGCAGGATGTTCCTATCTTATTCAGTCAGGATAGACACTCAAGGTGTTCAAATTAACTGAAGTCTTATATAATCCCGGCAATCTACTCATTACAGGGAATTCAATGTCACTTTGTCCTTGTGGATCGCAAAAAACTTACAATGAGTGTTGTGGTATATACATCGACGATAATCAATACCCACAACATCCCGAACAACTGATGCGATCACGATACACTGCTTATAGTTTAGCTAAAATTGATTACATTACAAAGACCATGAAAGGCAAACCTTTAATCAATTTTAACCCTATTGAAGCTAAAGCATGGGCACAAAGTATTACCTGGATAGGCTTAAAAGTGTTCCAGTCCTATCTGGAAACACCTGAAAAAGGTTTTGTTGAGTTTTCGGCTGTATTTCTTGAACGAAATAAATTAAAAACCATCCATGAATTAAGTGAATTTCATCAAGAAAACACTGTTTGGTTTTATGTAGATGGTGTTACCAGACAATTACAAAAGAACAACATCAATCAAAAAGTTCCTCGTAATAATCCCTGTCCCTGCGGCAGTGGTAAAAAATTTAAAAATTGTCACGAACAATAACGTTACCCTTAGGCATACATAATGAATGATCACCTGATTTTAAATATTTTTATTTTTCTTGCAGCAGCCAGCGTCATGGTACCCATTGCCAATCGGTTTAAACTGGGCTCTGTAATTGGGTATCTCACGGTAGGAATACTAATAGGTCCTTTTGGTTTGAAACTGATAGGCAATTCCGAACAAATCATGAGTTTTGCTGAGTTTGGGGTCGTCATGATGCTGTTTTTAATTGGTTTGGAATTAGAACCCATCATGCTTTGGAAATTAAGAAAGTTAATTGTCGGGTTAGGCGGGCTTCAGGTCGTCATGACTACAGCGGCCATCACGGGCATTGGAATTCTCATGGAATACACCTGGCAAGCCAGTCTGGCTGTGGGTATGTCGCTGGCGCTGTCTTCAACAGCCCTCGTCTTGCAGATGCTCCAGGAAAAAAACCTCCTGAAAACCGCAGAAGGAGAAACCTCTTTTGCCGTATTATTATTCCAGGATATTGCGGTAATTCCTATTCTCATTATCATGCCCTTGTTAGCTCAAAATGGAGGAGCGGCACCGATCAATCTTCATGCAAACCCCTTCATTGCGCAACTGCCCAAATGGCAGCATGCACTATTAGTCACAGGGGTAATAGGCGCCGTTATTTTAACGGGACATTATTTATCACGACATCTGTTTTTAATCATTGCCCGAACCAACATACGTGAGGTATTTACTACGTTTTCCCTTGCCCTGGTTGTTGGAATCACCTTATTAATGGAAACGATTGGGGTTTCCCCTGCGTTAGGTGCGTTTATTGCGGGTGTAGTATTAGCAAACTCACAATACAAACACACCGTAGAAGCAGACATTCAACCATTCAAGGGATTACTGCTGGGATTGTTTTTTATCTCCGTAGGAATGGGAATGAATTTCAATCTGTTCTACAACCAAATGCTATTAATAACCTCGGCTGTACTTGGTTTGGTTGCGATTAAAATCATCATCTTATTCATTCTCGGTCGCCTTTTCGGGCTGACTAAAATCCAAACCATAGGCTTCGCAATTGCTTTAGCGCAAGGCGGTGAGTTTGCTTTTGTTCTTTTTCAGTATGCGGGATCATCAAAAGTAATAAACACTGACGCCAGAACTATGTTCACTCTGATAGTAGCTTTATCCATGCTGACCACTCCTTTTCTAATGTTAATTTACCATCGGTATGTCGTTCCTAAATTGATGAGCTTATTGCCTGAGCGAGAATATGACTCCATCAACGAAAAAAACGGCATTATCCTTGCTGGATACGGCCGATTTGGTCAGATCATTGGCCGTCTGCTGAATGGTGAAAATATAAAAATAACCGTATTGGAAAAAAATCCAGAACAAATTGAATTACTGAGAAAGTTTGGCTACAAAGGCTATTTTGGAGATGCTAATCGCCTGGATCTGCTAAAAAGCGCTGGGGCGGAGCATGCTCAATTATTAATTGTCACTGTCGGAAACGCTGATGCGAATTTAAAAATCGTCAAAATGGCAAAACAACATTTTCCTCATTTGAAAATTTATGCCCGGGCACGTAATCGTCGTCATGCTTATGAATTACATAAAGCCGGAGTTGACTATTTTAAACGCGAATTATTCGACTCTTCATTAACCATGACTAAAGAAGTATTAAAATTCATTGGATATAAACAGGAAGACATTGAGAAAAAAGCCAACGCCTTCCAAAATCATGATGAAGCTGCATTGCTAAAATCCTTTGAGTTCTTTGAAGAAGAAGCTGATTTGATCAATTTCTCCAGGCAAGCCTCTGGGGAATTAGAGCAAATCCTGCAGAATAGTTAACCTTATCAGGTAAGCATCAATCACCCTGGAAATAACGTCATCCTGAACGCAGTGAAGGATCTCCAACCAATGGCTCGGTGCCAATTGCTGGAGATCCCTCGTTCCACTCGGGATGACGGTTCCATGATTCGTCATCCTGAACGCAGTGAAGGATCTCCAAATGCAGGCACAGAGCCACATTCAGGAGAGCCCTCATTACATTCGGGATGACGCAACGTTTTCAACTCCGAGAATTACGTCATCCTGAACGCAGTGAAGGATCTCCAACCATTGGCTCGGTGCCAATTGCTGGAGATCCCTCGTTCCACTCGGGATGACGGTTCCATGATTCTTCATCCTGAACGCAGTGAAGGATCTCCAAATGCAGGCACAGAGCCACATTCAGGAGAGCCCTCATTACATTCGGGATGAC
>NZ_LNYR01000012.1:813839-824500 GCF_001467955.1 Legionella quateirensis
GAGCGTTTTCAACTCCGAGAATTACGTCATCCTGAACGCAGTGAGGGATCTCCAAATGCAGGCACAGAGCCACATTCAGGAGATCCCTCATTACATTCGGGATGACGGAGCGTTTTCAACTCCGAGAATTACGTCATCCTGAACGCAGTGAAGGATCTCCAACCATTGGCTCGGTGCCAATTGCTGGAGATCCCTCGTTCTACTCGGGATGACGGTTCCATGATTCGTCATCCTGAACGCAGTGAAGGATCTCCAACCATTGGCTCGGTGTCACGTTCTAAAATTTCTTTTAACGAAGAGATCGGGCGTTATTCGTGAGTCCTGTCTATACTTTGCAATAATCATCTTGAAAATGACTTCATATGATAAAAGAATTACAACACGCATTATGTCATACGCTCCTGGGAAAAGAGGAAGTAGTAAGACTAGGAATTACCTGTTTGTTAGCCAATGGGCATTTGCTCCTTGAAGACATCCCTGGCATGGGTAAAACCACCTTTAGTCATGCCTTGGCACAACTTACAGGGATGCAATATAAACGAATTCAGTTTACCAGCGATCTGCTTCCCAGTGATCTTCTGGGAGTTTCAATCTTTGACAGCCAACTCAAGTCCTTTTATTTTCACAAAGGCCCCGTGTTCTCTCAACTAATTCTGGCTGATGAAATAAATCGAGCGACACCCAAAACTCAGAGTGCCTTACTGGAAGCCATGGAAGAAAGGCAGGTTACAACGGATGAAGGAACCGAACCCTTGCCCGATCCATTTTTTGTAATCGCAACCCAAAATCCCTCTTATCATACAGGAACATACCCTCTGCCCGAGTCTCAACTCGATCGGTTTCTCATGCGTCTGGTTATTGGCTACCCACCACCAGAAGCAGAAAGGATCCTGTTAAAATCACCTGGCCAGCATAACCAGTTTACTGAATTGAAGCCCATCATCAATCCAAATCAATTACTGGATCTCCAACATCAATGCCAGACAGTCCAGGTTTCTGAATTGGTGCTTGATTACGTACAGTCACTACTTGCGGCCAGCCGTAATCAAGGCTGGTTTAATCATGGCCTTAGCCCAAGAGCAGGCATGGGTTTAATACGAGCGGCACAAGCATATGCACGAACTGATGAACGTGATTTCATTCGACCAGATGATATTCAGGCCGTAATGCCAGCAGTGGTGAATCATCGTCTCATCATTAAAAAATCACAAACTCAATTGTCAGCAACGGAACTTTTAATGAATGAGGTTGAGGTCCCAGTGTGATAAATCAAGCGAAAATCAGAGGTAAGGAATATTGGAATCAATGGATTAACCATCGGACTCCATTATCAAATCCACAAGTCCTTGGCTCAAACAATGTATACATACTGCCTTCAGGCCTTGGCTGGATCTATGGCCTCATTGTACTTACCCTGTTTTCCGGAGCAATTAATTATCAAATAAGCACCCTGTTTTTAATGACCTTTCTGATGGCGGTTATAGGTCTGACCAGCGCCTGGGAAGCACATTCCAATCTAAAAGACTTAACAATCAAATTTATTTCGGTTGAGGATACACAGCAAGGAAAACCAGCTCAGATTACCCTGCTCATTGTACCCAACACCAAAAACCGATTTGGAATGGAATTTCAAATTGCGAATCAGCCCATCACTCGTATAGAGAACATTCCTCCTGAAGGGATGCAGTTTATCTTACCTGTCGAAACTACAGAACGTGGATGCTTTACCCTGCCCCGGATCGCAATTTCCAGTCTGTATCCCTTTGGAATCTTTAAGGTATGGGGGTATGCCCGATTCGACATACTTTATTATGTCTATCCCGCCCCTGTGTCACCTGATTTTTGGCCGCTCCCGGTCTCCAATCAACACAACAAAAGAAAAAATATTCAGGGAGATGAAGAATTTTATGATTTAAAACAAGTTGAGAATCCCTGGATACAACCGAATCTTATCGCCTGGAAAATTGCCGCAAAAGGACAGGGTTGGTATGTTAAAACCAGGGACAGTACAGAAGGAGATTATTGGCAGTTTAAATTAAATGATCTGCCAACAGAACAGATGGAAACAAAACTGCAGAACTTGTGCTATTGGTTATTCACTGCGGAACAAAATGGTCTGATCTATAGCCTGGAATTAACCAATAACACGACCCCGTTTGATCGAGGTGAACACCATTTACGCTATTGTTTACGTCAATTGGCATTATTCAAATGAACAGCATACCCTCTCAACAAACCCTGATAAACACCATAAGATATACCCTATTTATCATGTTGATTTGTTATCTTCCTCATTTGTTTACCGCCCCATGGTGGTTGTTTATCCTGGTTTTATCCGCAATGGGATATCGTTTAATTGCTGATTATTATTGCCTTCCAGTACCCAATAAGTGGATCCGCTTTACACTGGTCGCTGTTTGCTTGTTTTTGTTGAAACTACATTATGGCAGCATTGTATCAAGTGGTTTTTTCATAGGATTCTTACTCACTTTTATTGGATTGAAAATCATTGAAATTCATAACTTCCGGGATTTGAAGGTACTTGCTCTTTGTAATTTTTATATAATCTTTTCAGCCCTTCTCGTCCTGCAGGAACTTTGGATTATTCTCTATTTAATTATAGGCATCATTGCCAATCTGTCCTTGATGTTAAAATTAACTGCACCACAAGCTTCACTGAGATTAGTAGGTGGAAAAAGCATCAAACTATTGCTCATAGGGATACCATTAAGCATCATCCTGTTTTATATATTTCCACGTATGACCAATCCATTATGGCAAGTTCCGTCTCAAGGCCAAATGCATACCGGATTCAGTGAAAAAATGAATCCCGGTTCAATTGCTGAACTGTTTCATGATGACAGCATTGCCATGAGAATTACGTTTAAAAACCAACCCATTCTGAATGGATATTGGCGAGGATTAATTTTAAGTTTATATAATGGGATAAGCTGGAATCACGGATGGTACAATACATCTGCCTTCCCGCCCTTACAAGAACTCAGTCCGAATGAAACCGCTGATTATGAAGTACTGCTGGAGCCACACCAAAAAAAATGGTTGTTTTATCTGGGCTATCCTGAGTTTTCTCGTCCCAATCTCTTATTTTCACTCAATTATGGGTTAATCAGTCAGAATCATGATTTGATAAATCAACGTTTTTCCTATGCTCTGAAAGTCCAATCGAATCCCTACCACCAATTAAGTAAAAGAGAACTGTTTCAAACGACTCAATTACCAGGAAATAGTAATCCACGCATTAACGTTTGGGCAAAAGAACAGTTTGTGAAACTGAATCAAAATCCACAAGCATTTATTGCATTTTTAAAGAACTACATCAAAGAAAATCCATTTTGGTATACCTTAACTCCCCCCTTACTCAAATCAAATAAAAATCAAATGGATCAATTCTGGTTTGATACACAAAAAGGGTTTTGTGAACATTATGCCAGCGCCCTAACCGTGATATTGCGTTCGGTCGGTATTCCGGCGCGAATTGTAGTAGGCTATCAAGGCGGCGAATGGAATCCACTGGCGCAATACCTGACGATTAAACAAAACGATGCTCATGCCTGGTTAGAATATTGGCAGGAAGGTATTGGCTGGCAAGAGTTCGATCCAACCTCATTCATCTCCTCTGAGCGTATCGATCCCTCCATACAGGAAGCAAGAGCATATCGATTAAATCAAACAGAACGATACAACCTCTCAGGCATGTCATGGTTACAGCGTTCCCGATTATTTTTGGAGTCAGTTCGATTTTTTGCAGAACGATGGTTATTATTTTATAACCAGGAGACTCAGCGAGATTTATTACAAAAAGCAGGCCTTGAAGAATGGAATATGGCGCAATTACTGCAAGCATCCATTACCAGTCTTTTACTATTTATCATTTTATATGGAATGTACTATCATTGGTGGCAAAGGAGAAACAGAGATCCCTTACTTATTGAGTATCATCTATTACAAAAAGAATTCAAGCGCTTTAATGTATCAACCCATCCATCTGCAACCTTAAAACAACAGTGTCATTCACTGATCGAAAAAATACCGACCTTATCACCAACGATTTCTAATTTTTTGTACCGTTACGAAACCTTACGCCTGAAACGCACTGAGGCTCATTCCAAGGAAAATAAAAAACAGACCATTTTATTATTCAAGTCGTTCAGACAAGTTCTCAGTCAAAAAAAACCGCGCAAAGTTTCACCTCATTGAATTAGGACGTGTTTCAACGCCTAATAACCTTTAGGGAACCAATTTATTTGCAGTTTCAATATAAGCAGTATGGCCAGCAATTTTTTTAGCCAGAACAGCTTTTTGAGCTCGATCACTGACTTTATTACTCGCTTCACCAGAACTTTGATTTTGAAAAAACGCAATACCTAAAGCTTTTTTGACAATATTGGTTTGTTGTTTTTTTAAGGGGGTTAAAGAATTAGTATTAGCAATCATATTCTTTTCGTCGCTATTGAGTTTATTACCCTGACATTTTTTTTGATAATAAGCAGTAAAATCCAGATGTCGAGGAACTACTTTCCCCTTTTTGCTTAAAATCGATCCCAGTTCAGTTCTAAGATGTTGAAGTTCAGCTGTTATCTGATCTTTAGCTTTCAACAGCTCATTTTGTTTTTTTTCTGCTGTTATAGTACCCGCTCGTCTTAAGGCATTTAGACCCGGCTCAAGTTCTGAGTTAGTTCCCTTATAATGGTGAAGATGATGGTGCGCTCTTTGGATAATATAAGAATTAAACAGCACAAACACAGGGTCGGTTACCTGTGTTTTGAACCAGGCAAGTAAGGAGGATTGAGCGCAGGTTCCATTGGTTTGCAGTTCTAAAGATTGTTCATCATCATGCAATTTTCCAGCACGATATAATTCTAATAGCGGTGCATTCATCAGTTCGCCATTTTCGTTATCACCAATGACTACCGGAACTAATAATCGTTCGATAAACTGATCCTTAAGCAAAGACTCAATGTTAAAAGGACTGCTTACCTTGATTGGACGGGTGCGATTATCACCCAACAATGCCGATTTAAAAATGGTTTTATAGCTTGCGGTTTCATTAACACCAAACCCGGTGTTGATGAACTTGAAAACAACATCATTTTGGTTAATACGCTTGCATTCAACAACGGTAGCATGTCGACCATCTTCACTACCAAAACCATGAGGGATAATCATGGAATCACCCACGGCAAGATTGTATATAGAATGCTTAATTTGATAAGTCAAATCATACAACAGTTCCTCACGACGCTCTTTGCTTTCATCGACATGATTGATAAGAAGCATAAAATCAATTTTACTGGCCAATACAAATCCGTCATCAAACTTCTTTTTCAATGACAGCAATTGCTCTGTTGTCATGGGATCAAGTGTATTCTGTGAGTTTTTTATAAATTTTTTCAAATCATTTGAGAAATGCTGGTAAGCACTTGACTTGCTTTTACCTTGCAAAGTTTCATGTGCATTTAATTCCTGATCGCCCATTAGATGATGGGAGAGGTATTTTAATTGTTCATTAGAGGTATAGGATTTGTAGTTTTTACGTACAAACAATTCATTGGAAGTAAATCCAAAAAATCGCAGGATACGAAAAAAGAAATTGGGGTATAAAAGGTCGTCTTGCTGTTTCTGAGCTTGTTTAAACGAACGATCAACTTGATTAATCACATTCTGTAAAGATCGTTCATGAGGGGGAAGAAAACCGAAAAACCCAATAAATAGCCCCCACCAGGATTTATCTTTGACGATTTCTTTTTGGTAATTTTTAAGTGATTGGCGAAGTGGCTCCAAATATTCAGATCGAGCAAGGGAGCTTCGTTCAGGATTGGACATATAATGTGAATGCAACGCTGTAGCTTTGCTTGCAAATTGTTCAATATCATGAGGTTTTTTATAGTGAGCACCAAGCTTCAATTGCTCAAGAAACCGATGCAGATTTTTTCTTGATTCTATATCATAGCTCATTTTGACCTCATCATTATCACTTAAAATTGTAAATCAATAACACATTAAACAACCGTCGCTTTAACTTAAAAACAAGGTTCTGAATCGATTATCGGTACATTGCAACACTCTGAATGAACAATTCGTTCCATACCAAGGTGCTTTATTTTAACACAAGCACATTAACCAATTATTAAGTCCAACCGCGAATAAGTACCCTATAAGATGAGGAGTTTCTTACAAATTAATTTGCTTAACTCTATTTCAGCGTGTATATATTGGTCACTCTCAATTACAGATATCATTCATTCAATGGTTAATTTCCACGAAATCACGTTAAAAACGTTTCTAAAAGAATGCTGGCAGAAAAAACCTCTGGTCATTAGAAATGCATTACCCGATTTTATCAATTCGCTATCACCAGATGAGTTAGCAGGCCTTGCGCTTGAAGAAGACATGGAAAGTCGCATAGTCATTGAAACAACTGATGAACTGAATCAATGGCATTTAAAAAGAGGCCCCTTTCAGGAGTCTGTATTTTCAACCCTCCCTGAACGTAATTGGACTCTTTTGGTTCAGGGTGTTGATAGAGTGATTCCAGAGGTCTATGCCTTACTGGATCAATTTGATTTTATCCCGCAATGGCGTCTTGATGACGTCATGATCAGCTATGCCACACTTTATGGCAGTGTCGGACCACATTATGATAATTATGATGTATTTTTATATCAAGCAATGGGGCGCCGTAAATGGTCGCTAACCTCTAAAAACTGCACTCCGGAAAATTACATCCCTAATCTGGAATTACGGATTATGAATGAGTTTGACACGGAAGAGGAATTCATCCTTGAAGAAGGTGACATGCTTTATCTGCCCCCTCACATAGGCCATTATGGAATTTCCTTATCAGACCAATGCATGACCTACTCTTTTGGTTATCGAAGCTATCAGGGTCAGGAAGTCTGGGATAGCCTGGGCGATTTCTTGTCAGAAAAGGATTTATTTAAAACGCTGTATCGTGACCCGGACTGGTCTAATCAACAGAGAACTTCTGAAATTAAAAAACCCGCATGGCAACAAGCCAAACACTTATTACAGCATTTAATTGAAGATGAACACATTATGAAATCCTGGTTTGGTTGTTTTGCCACCCGACTTGATCAGCAGGCAGAACAGCAATTAGCCCCGCCACTGGAAGAAGAGGAATGGGTCGATTTGCCTGCTTTTATTGCCGAATTAAATGAAACTGATTTGGTACGCGACGCATCTTGTCGTTTTGCTTACCTCATCGAAGAGGATAGTACAGTACATCATTTTTATATTAATGGTTGTGAATGGGAGACCCTGGGAGTATCTAAAGATCTGCTCCTCCTGATTGCCAATAACCGATTCATATCTCATCATGATCTTAATCCTTTTTTGAATAAGGAACCCAACCAATTATTTCTCCATGATTTATGGAAACTGCAATGGTTACAATTTCAAAACGACGAGTATGAATGAGCAATCTCGAAATAAAAAGTCAGATTTATCTGGAGGTTTATTTTCTTTCTCTATAGACAAAACCCGATTTTCTGGCTAGTTTTATTAGTACTACAAAAATTACAGGGATGAACATGACAAGACAGGGTTTAAAAAGATTGGGATGTATCTTTATTAGTCTATTTTCTATTCATGCATTTGCAGCGGATACAATTAAGATTACAGTAAAAACCATGGAAAAAAATGCTGTAGCAATAGGTTTTACTGTAGATAAAAAAGAATTCGGTACTTTAGGCAAATCCTATTCTGGAAGAGGACCTAAAGATAAAGAATACAATTTTGGATATAAAAAAGATTCTCTTTTTGGTGATAACATCAACTGTGGCAGTTTAACTTTAACGCAGGACAGCACGATTGTTTTAATGGTTCAAGACAATAAATGCTATAGCATACCTGGTTAATTGGATTCACTTTCACAAGACTTAGAGCATTTAATGACCTCTGATAACAATGTAATTTCCAGTATCGACCTATAGCCTGAGCTGTAGGTCACTCTATCTGTTGCACGGTACATCACTCTGGATGAACGCAAAACGTCACATTCAAAATGCTTAACCCCATAATGCACGATCCTCTCTATGAATAATTTCAATTAGAACAGTTGAAACTGAAGAGGTCAGTTGATCGATGTAATTGCTTACATAAAGACCAATACACTTGCAATTGGAAAATTTTACAATCATGGCGTATATTTAAGATACACAAACAAGCAAGGATAGGCAATGAAAAAAATAATACTGGCCTTAGTAATCGTTTCAGTTTCTGTATTATGTGCAAGCTGTTCTAATGGTTGTTGTGGCACAAATTATAATGGATGTTGTGGCTCAGACAGTTATTCTGGCAACTGGTATTAATGGACATTAGGTTACATCCTGTCAGAACACTATGAAAAAAAATATTTTTCTCGGAATTTCTGATGAAGGATTCCATAATGTAGCTTATACCGAATGGGGAAGTTCTGATCTGGAACTTCCTGCCGTATTGTGTGTCCATGGGTACACGCGTAATTCTCATGATTTTGACGCACTGGCATATTACTTGAGTATGAATGGTCGTCATGTATTCTGCCCTGACGTCGTGGGCCGTGGCGACAGCTCCTGGTTTAAACATTCTCATCATTATAATTTTACTCAATATCTTTCCGATATGAACGCACTGATTGCCAGAACTAAAGCGCAGCGCCTTGATTGGATAGGAACGTCTATGGGTGGGCTGATAGGAATGATGATGGCCGCGCTACCCAATACACCTGTTCAACGTCTTATTTTGAATGATATAGGTCCTCAAATTCCTATCTTTGGCTTACGAAGATTGGCTAAATATGCAGGAAAGGAACCTGAATTTAAGAGTATCGATGAAGCAAAACAATTCTATAAATTAAATTTCTCTGGATTCGGATCCCTAACTGACAAACAATGGGATGACTTTACTGCACGCAGTGTGGAGGAAGTCGCTCCTGGTCGTTTTATTGCCAAGGTAGATCCGGGTATCAAAAACCCAAAATCGTCCCTTCAAGTCATGTCCGAGTTTTTTCATCATCCCCACAAGGCTATGGAAGGAATATTCTATGACATTGATCTTTGGTCAGTTTGGCAAAAGGTACAATGCCCCGTTCTGGTCATCCACGGGACTCAATCCGATTTACTGACACCAGAAATCATTAAAAGAATGCAACGAAGTCATGATAAAACAGATGTTTTTGAGATAAAGGATGCAGGACACGCCCCTGCTCTTTTAAATACAGTTGAACATGAAACAATATTGAATTGGTTAACTTCAACTCGATAGCGATTCAGTGCCAAGGTTTATTGATAGTTCATCTATGAATAATTGTTACGGTTTTTCGATATTGGACTTACCGTTCATGGACCCTCCGCTTTCGCGGAGGGTGACGGGAGGGTGGCGGAGGGTGGCGTGAGGGTGGCGTGGGGGTGACGGGAGCTAGCGGGAGTATGAAACGAACGTCCAATCACTAAGCATCTGTTATTTTAAATACCCAACGTTTTAATTGCCCCAGATTGATTCGATGGCTGAATAATGTAATTAAAGCTCCTGACAACACAAAAACAATACCCAGTGCATGCCAAGGTTTGAGTTCTTCGCCTAATAAAAGTACGCCAAATATCACCACAAATACAGGCTCAAGAACCGATAAAATGGAAGCCTTCTCAGAACTGATGTATTTTAAGCTGTGCAGCATCAATAAAATAGGAATAACTGTAGCAACCACTCCAATTCCAAATAAATTAATCCAGACAGTTGCAGATGCAGGAAATGAAAACGTATTACCCCACAAAGCCACAAAAAAACTGGTCATCATACATCCTAAGCAGACCATCAAAGTCGAGACTGTAGGTGAAATTTTATTACGTTTACTGGTGATTATATAACACGCATAAAAAAAAGCGGAAATCAGACCAAGACTGATACCCAATAAATCAAAAGCGGCCTCATTCATGTCAATTAACAGCAACATACCCATCAGGATGATAAAGGTAGCCAGGTAATAAATACGGGGAATGGACTGACCGTAAAAGAAAAAATTCAGCAACATAATCATCACCGGATAAGTGAAAAATATAACCATTGCCAAACCAGAGCCAATATATTGAGAGGAATAAAAATACAGCAGTGTTGATACACCGTAATACAAAGCACCACCAAGAAAGGCGATAAACATGGATCGATACGAATCATTTATGGTTTTAATTTGCGGGATTAAAATAATTAATATCAAAATGCTTGATATTAAAAAACGCCAGAACAACATTGTTCCGGCTGATATGTTTCCGTTCATGGCACTAAGTCCAAAATAACCAATAAATCCATATAAAAATCCGGATACTATGGCGTATAAGGAACCCTTTTGCTCTTGCGACTTCATGATAAAGGCCTAAAAAATATGAATGATCAACTATATAAAAAGTAACTTATCAATAATCTTGGAATTCTCATCATCCTGAACTCAGTGAAGGAGCTCCAAATGCAGGAACAGCACCACATTCAGGAGATCCCTCATTGCATTCGGGATGACGTGCCCTAGAATTATCACGTCATCCTGAACGCAGTAAAGGAGCTCCAAATGCAGGCATAGCACCACATTCAGGAGATCCCTCATTGCATTCGGGATGACGTGCCCTAGAATTATCACGTCATCCTGAACG
>NZ_LNYR01000013.1 GCF_001467955.1 Legionella quateirensis
ATGAGTAGAATTGATAACGACGAGATCTGCTTTTCCATCCAAATCAGCAGATGAAGGCGGCACTTTTGCATCAAATCGCCTCGGGATTATTTTCTTATACATGTATCGTTCATGGTCAGGTCATTAGATCAATAATTAGACAAGTCGTCCATGATTTGTTATAATGCGGCCTTTGCAATTTGATCTGAGTAGCCATATGAATCCTACTGAAATAGAACAAAATCTTAGTTCTTATATCTATAAACTTAAAAAAATCAAATCCATAAATAGCGTTGTCGGCCTAGAAGCGATAATAATTGGTGAAGGCACATATTCATTTTTCAGTGCCCAGGTAGCAAAAAAAGCAGCGCCGATATACTTTGCTATTGATTACCTTAATAAAGAATTTAATAAAATTAAACAAACTATCGAAGAACCTATTTGCAGCAGTCTCGAGACTAAAATAAGTAATGCACTAGACGACGCTAGAGAGGTAAGTTGTAATTTGCAGATTACTGCTGAAAATGCGCTGAACATAGCAATCGAGCAAAATGATATGTGTTTGTTTGAAGCCGCTTTAAGCACAAACCCTAATATAAATAAGGAAAATCAATTTAAGATACCTTATATACATAAGGGAAATCAATTTGAGATACCTTTAATTATGGCCGCTGAACATAAACGTTTAGATATGCTCAAAGAGCTTTTAGCCATTAAAGGCATTGATATCAATGTAGCGAATAGATATGGTACTGCGTTACATGTTTTATGCAAAAACTATCATAGAAGTAAACACCGAGAACAAATTCTCGAAATCATCCGGACATTTATTGATATGAGAGCAGATGTTAACGCCCAAGGCGTTGATGAATATGACCAGACCAAAAAAAGCCCATTGTGTTTAGCAGTAGAGTCTGGATGCATCGAGCTGGTAGAATTGTTACTAACCTCCAAAGATATCGATATTAACCTTAGGGATGAAAAGTTCCTGCCCCAGGCTTTGAAAGCCGCGGTCAATCATAATTTTATAGATGCTGTCAGGTTGCTTTTAGATAAAAATGCAGAAGTACATCACATACACTTTTATAAGGCTTGTAATAAAGGCTATCTACCCATCGCTAAAATGCTCTATCCTAAATGCATACCAGATGAGAAATTCAATTTAGAGGGTGCGTTAGCTGAGGCAATTTATGGTTATCAGGGAAACTACGACACTATCGATTGGCTGCTTTCACTCGGTGCAGATATCAATACAAAAATGTACTCATCGTTTGTACACGATTATGCTAAGAAATTGTCCCCTTTGTCACACTCAATTATTTCTAATAACACCGCATTAGCCCAACACCTTCTTGAGAATGGTGCAGACAAAGAAATAGCATTCAATGAGCTTGGTTGTACAGAACTATATTTTTCAGTGGCAACGAATGATATCGCTAAAGTCAAACAAATATTAAAGGAATCAACTGGCGATCTAGAAAAGAAAGACAAAGGTGGTAATACTCCTCTGCATTGTGCAGTGAGGGCTGGTAATATCGAGCTAACAGAGTTACTCATTAAAGCCGGGGCTGATGTGAATTCGAAACGAAATCATTGTGGTACCACGGTACTGCATGATGCAGTGATAAATAATAATGCTGCAATAGTTCGACAGTTATTATACACAAAGGGCATAGATCTTCATGCGTATAATTTTGGCAATGCATATACAATAGCCCGCAAACAAAAGTTTACAGAAATAATAGGGATATTTGACGACTATACTCGCAGTCTCTCCCAATTTGCAGAAATGATTAACATCGCAAAACATAACATTAAAGATACACTGTCACAATTTGAAAAATATGTTAATTCTAAAACAGCTGTGCAAAGTGGTTCCGCTACACGCCCATCTGAACAGGCGCTAATTGACATATTGAATCACTATAAAAGGATACAAAGTTCTTTTGAATCGAAAGATCCTGATTTCAGTGAAGTTATCAAAAAGGTTTCCCAGCCACCTTCAGAAATTGAAAAAGCATTTGAGCTAATTCATGAGGACTCAAAAGCAAAAGAGTTTAGCAGTAAGTTAAAGGCCGCTATTGTTTTGATTTTATTATCACTTACAGGAATCGGCTTGTTTATCGCAGGTGGATTAATGTTAAACAATTACTCCAAACGCGGACATGCACTCAAATTTTTTAGCACGACGTATGATGTCGTATCTAAGACTAAAGAGGAGATGGAAAACAGTGTTAATCTGATTGAGCCAATTCAACTTGCGTAATTTCATCACTTATACGCAACAAATGAGTCAATGATGCTAAAGGGGTAATGAGTTCTTCATCATTACTCCTCAGCAAACAGAAAATACAGGAGTGGAAGCTTGTTAGTCAGATTAAAATACAACCAAACTCAAGAATATTGACTCCATTGAGTAACTTCACTCATCATCAAAAGAACCCTTTTCCAGAAAACTCAGTATTAATTTCTGTGTCTTAAAATTATTCATGATAAAGGTATGAGTAGAATTGATAACGA
>NZ_LNYR01000014.1 GCF_001467955.1 Legionella quateirensis
TTAAGCAGGCTTTCGGTATGGCTTATTAAGCTTGGAATCGTTCCTGAGCGAATTAGGCCAGGACACCCTGAGGAAAATGGGCGTCATGAACGCATGCATCTGACACTTAAAAAAGAAACCGCATCACCACCCCAATGGGATCAAAAAGAGCAACAATACACTTTTGATTTGTTTAAAAAAATGTTTAATGAAGAAAGGCCTCCTGAGGGAATCGAATTTAAAAAGGCCTGCATGGCTATATAATCAATCATCACGCACTCTTCCTTCCCGTATAGCACCAGTTGAATATGATTCTTCTGT
>NZ_LNYR01000015.1 GCF_001467955.1 Legionella quateirensis
GGCAATGCGATAAGCCTCACCGATATAGACAGCGCTTCTGTGACCACCACGATTTCTGTAGCACACGGCAGCTTAACGGCACTGGCAACAGCAGGGGTTACCATTACGAATAACGGAACGGGCAGTGTGACCTTAACAGGTTCTCCTGCTGCAATTACCACCGCTTTGGATGGTTTATCTTACACCCCTGTTGCTGATTACAATGGTCCTGACAGCTTGACGGTAGTCACCAGTGACGGGGCTTTAAGCGATACAGAGAGCATCGCCATTACAGTCAATCCAGTCGTCGATATTGCCAACGATGCCATAACCCTGAATGAAGACACGGTGGCTACTTATGATGTGAATAATAACGATACCTTTGAAAACGCAGGTCATACCATCACTGCGATTGATGGTACAGCCATTACCGCAGGCAACACCGTAACGGTAGCCAACGGCACAGTGCTGTTAAATAATGACGGCACTTTAAACTTTACCCCAACCGCTAATTACAATGGCAGCACCAGTTTTACTTACACGGTGACTTCCGGCGGAGTTACGGAAACGGCTACAGTGAACGTCACGGTGAACCCGGTTAATGATGCCCCAACCAACAGCGTCCCTGGCGCTCAAACGACGAATGAAGACACCGCTCAGGTCTTTAGCTCTGCCAACGGCAATGCGATAAGCCTCACCGATATAGACAGTGCTTCTGTGACCACCACGATTTCCGTGGCACACGGCAGCTTAACGGCACTGGCAACAGCAGGGGTTACCATTACGAATAACGGAACGGGCAGTGTGACCTTAACGGGATCTCCTGCTGCAATTACCACGGCTTTGGATGGTTTAAGTTACCAACCTGTTGCCGATTACAACGGTGCAGACAGCTTAACTATAGTCACCAGTGACGGCACTTTAAGCGATACGGACAGCATTGCCATTACAATCAATCCAGTCGTGGATATTGCCAACGATGCGATAACCCTGAATGAAGACACGGTGGCAAATCTTGATGTGAATGCCAATGATACCTTTGAAAACGCAGGCCATACCATCACTGCGATTGATGGTACAGCTATTACCGCAGGCAACACCGTAACGGT
>NZ_LNYR01000016.1 GCF_001467955.1 Legionella quateirensis
TCAAGGAGCTTTTGGAGAGTGAATGAATGTGGAATGAAAACCTGGGATACGGCCCTTTGGGCCTACTCCCAGGCTACGCCTGCTTTGAAAACAGGGGGGAAGGATTGCGATATCATGCCGAATTAATTAATGGAAGTTCTATTTTTTTAGGTACTCGACGATTTCCTTTATGGTTTGGTTTATAACGGTTAATACTTGTTGGTAAAGAGGTTCCAGTAGTTCTCGTTGTCCTGATTTATAATAACGCTCAAGATATTGACAGGACATTTTGAGTTGCACTGTTCCTACATAGATTGCTCCCCCTTTGATTTTGTGTGCTAATTGTTGTGTTTTATCCCAATCCAAATTGGCATGAGCTTCTTTTATTAATTGCATATCGTTAAGGAGAGAATCTTGTACCATAAAGGCGAGCATTTGCTCTAAAGTAGTTTTATTACCTGAAGTTTTGATTCCTTCTTCTACGCTTAAGATAGGAAAAGGGGATAAGTCAAAAAGTGCTTCATTTTGTTCTGGTAACTCAGAAAACTTTATTAATGCATTCTTGTCTGCAGATTCCTGGCTTTTTCCTGGTATAAAAGCATCGATAATGTCAGAGCAATTAACTGCCGTTAAGGGTTTCGCTAATACTGCATTCATTCCCGCATCAATACATCGTTTTTTATTTTCATCACCAGCATGAGCTGTTAATGCAATAATTGGAGTATGTGTCTTTTTTGTTAATTCATGAACTCGAATGAGGTGAGTTACTTCATACCCATCCATATCTGGCAATCCGATGTCCATAAAAATCAAATCGTAGTGATGATTTTTCCAGGCGTCTAATGCTTTTTTCCCTGATTCAGCTATGTCGGCAGAACACTTTAATTTGGATAATATAGACTTTGCTACAATTTGAGCAATCGGGTTGTCTTCAACGACAAGAATATGATGCAGATGTCCTGATTTATCCTGGAAAACGGGCTTAATTTCTTGAGCATAGGTCTTTTCATAAGGTGAATCCAGGAGTTCTTCCAGTTCCTCATTTATTCCTAAGTCATCATCCAAAAGCGGTTCTTGTAATGGGATAACACAGGTGAATCGAGAGCCTTTTCTTGATTCACTTTCTACGTAAATTTCACCGCTCAACTCATCAATAAATTGCTTGACCACTGCAAGTCCTAAACCAGCTCCTTTATAAATACCTTTATAGGATGGAGTAAGACGTTTGAATTGTACGTAGATTTCCTGTTGTTTGTCTTTGGGAATACCAATCCCTGAATCTTCAATAATGAGTTTTACAACCAGTTCTCTTTGATGGCGTTTAGCAAGAACGGCAGAAAAGGTAACATGACCTGAATCAGTAAAATTAAGAGCATTCGCTACCAGTTCTAATGCCACACGATGAAGTCTTACTTTATCTCCTATGACGTAACGGGGAATATGTTTATCAAACTTCAGACTAAGCGCTAATTTTTTCTGGGCTGCTTTCGCTCGATTTAAATCAATTACATGATTTAAGGTATGTTCCAAATTAAATTTTTTCTTCAATTTGGGAATTTCACCTGAGCTTACACGTATAGCTTCGAGTACCTCATCAAGTAGATCAAGAAGTGCATGACTGGAAGCCACTAAATTTTCTGAGTACTCTTTAATCAGGGGATTATCTGACTCCATCTTAAGTAAATCTGCAAAGCCTACAATCCCGGTTAACGGGGTACGGATGTCATGCCGCATGTTTTCGAGAAATTCAGTTTTGGCTTGGCTTGCTGCTTCTGATTTTTCCATGGCAACTTTAAGTTCAGTTTCCATTTTTTTTCTATCGGAAATATCGATTGAATTACCAATAATACCAATAAGATTATTGTTCTTATCTAAAAAGGGTCTTTTTTTTGAAAGGAGGGTAACTATTTCACCGTTTGGAAGTTGTGTTGCTTCTTCTCGAGTTATTTCTATTCGATGTTTCATGACCTCTAAGTCGTTTTTTCGATACTCGTCCGCTGTTTCTTTATTAAAGAGATCATAATCTGTTTTACCAACCACATAAGATTCATTTGCTTCACTTATAAAGCCCATTCTTTTGAGGCTTTCAGCGCAATGCTGGTTTAATCCCGACCAGACACCATCAATATCTTTCCAATAAACATCACCAGGCAAAGCATCGATCATGCTTTTTAATTTAAAGATTAATTCATCCAGTTCTTCATTTTTGTTTTTATTGTGCTCATCTGATTTTTTAGTAACAGGATGACTACTTTTATGTTTTGTCATTCTCTCATCCTTTTCATAAATTAATCATAGACTGTCAAATCATTTATTTCATACCACAATGCTGATTTACATGTAAAACAATTGATGTCATTTGATCGAAACATGTGGTCTTGTTTGGTTCATATGGATCAAAATTTGAGCTCTAACGTATTTTTTGCTAAAATAAACATCTCATTTTGCTTGCATTGGAAAATAATGATTACTCCTTATGGACAACCTGGTAACCAGATAGAAAAGGTCATGCTGCTTTCGATGTGGGCAAATTATCTTGATCAACAGCAAATAAATAAGAAAGAGTTAAGCAATAAATTCATCTTTGCAGGTATTGGTAAACCAACTTATCCTGTTAATCATCACACAGTAAAAGCATATAAAAAATATTGGGATCGTTTAGAATCTCTTGCAGAACAGTGGCATGATGGTACTCAGTTCGACAATGAGGGTTCGGCTATTGGTTATGGTGATCCTCATGGTGATAAACAGGCAAAAGCTATCATGGCAGAGGCGATGTCTGCTTGGTATGGTGCTGAAATATTAGCAAAGAATGTACTGTTCACCGTTGGTGGGATTGGCGGATTAAGAATAATTTTTGATGTTCTAAATAGCTTTTACGCAACGCACACAAAGTATAGAGTAATCACCCCATTTCCACATTATTCAGCATATGCTAATAATCCCCATCATATTCTTCATCCAATTGATGTGATGTCTGAAGCAGGATATCAGCTTACAGCAAGAGCATTAGAAAAAAGTATCCAGAATGCACTTATCTTGGCAGCTCAAGATGGAATTCAACCAAGGGCCGTTTTAATTTGCAACCCATCTAATCCGTTAGGGACCATTATAAATGAAGAAGAGCTTGAAAACATTGCGAAGACGTTAAGGAAATACCCTGAATTATTTATAATTTTTGATGAAGCTTATGCTGAAATGAATTTTGTTGATATTCCTTCATTTTTGAATAGTGCGCCGGATTTAAAAAATAGAACTATAATTTTGCGTTCTGCAACTAAAGCATTGTCAGCAGCAGGAGAGAGAATGGCGGTCATATTAGCATTTGATGATTTGATTATTAATGAATTAATCAGGCAGCAAATTACTTCCTATATTCATTCACCTCGTTCTGCTCAAATTGCTTATGCCGAAACTATGATTAATTTTAGTTCGGCAGATAGGCGTTCCATGTCTTCTTACTATCAAAGCAAAGTTGAATATGTCATGAAGCGATTAAAAGATATGGGTGCGCAAATGCCATGTCCTAATTATAAAGTGGAAGCGACATTTTATGCTCTAGGTGATTTTAGTGATTTGATGGGTATGGAGATTCCAAAAGAAGCTGAAACAGTTTTAAATAAAACAGGAATAATACAAACAGGGGAGGAATTAGTTTATTCTTTATTATTTAAAGATTTAATCATGCTTGCTCCATTGAGTTATTTTGGATTAGCAGAAGATTGTGGTTATTTGAGGATTACTTGCAGTGCTAATACCGATGAACTTAAGGAAATGATGGATCGACTTGAGCAAAGATTATTGGAAGCAAGGTTATTAAAGAATCAATTTTTAGTTAGTGAAATTCTCTTTGAACTTGAAAAGTCATATGAAAGTAATGTTCAATTGAAAGAAGAAGTGACAAATAAACTAGATCATATCAAGAATATTGTTCCTACGTGTCTTGGACTAAAACAACAAAATCATAAAATGAGTAACTTACTACACCATTTAGTAGAGCACGATATTTTAAATGAGAGAAGTCATTTAATAGAAAGTGCGGGTTATTTTAAAAAAGTGAAAAAAATAGCCTATATAGAAAATAATATTTAATTCGCTCTAGCCGAATGAAGGTAAATTATCGATTAGGTAGTTAGGCTACCCCAGTTGAGCCTGCATTGCCTGCGCCAAATCGCATTGTTCCACATCCGACAACGTTGCGAAATGCACGCCAACAAGTTAAGCAAATGGTGATGGAGGCTCTTCCCGAAGAATCAGTGCTTACTTGCATAATTGGACCGCGTGGTGGGTGAGAACGTCAGAAACCTGGAGATATCAGGAATTGCTTGAATGGTTTTTAATGGCCTGTTGGGAGCCCAATCCCGCGACACCCTAAGCCTCGGGATT
>NZ_LNYR01000017.1 GCF_001467955.1 Legionella quateirensis
TGGCTCGGTGCATCACTACTGTCTATCCGTTATGATGTTGCTATGTGATATGGTGTTGAAACTCGTCTTTGCGAGGAGCGCAGCGACGAAGCAATCCAGTGACCTAGAGCGATGTATCTGAGTCATTCAATAGTCCAACAAAAAGGAAAATACATGCCAACAAAACAACCTGCTATCTATATTATGGCGAATAAGCGTAATGGGACGATTTATACTGGCGTCACAAGTAATTTAATCAAA
>NZ_LNYR01000018.1 GCF_001467955.1 Legionella quateirensis
TTGTTGGGTTAATTGGTGTTGTTTTTGCTTGAGATCGCCTACCTCATGCTCATTGGCACTTTTATTTTCGGATAACTGAGCAGTCAGGCGTTGCAGAGTCAACTGGCTTTCAGACAGTTGTTCTCTTAATTCCTGTTGCTGTTTTTTTAATTGTTCGGTTTCAGCACTACGTTCTTCTTTATTTTGGCTGTATTCTTCGTTCAATCGATCCAGAGCGGCTTGGCTGTCAGCCAGTTGTTGGGTTAATTGGTGTTGTTTTTGCTTGAGCTCGCCTACCTCATGCTCATTGGCACTTTTATTTTCCGATAACTGAGTAGTCAGGCGTTGCAGAGTCAGCTGGCTTTCAGACAGTTGTTCTCTTAATTCCTGTTGCTGTTTTTTTAATTGTTCGGTTTCAGCACTACGTTCTTCTTTATTTTGGCTGTATTCTTCGTTCAATCGATCCAGAGCGGCTTGGCTGTCCGCCAATTGTTGGGTTAATTGGTGTTGTTTTTGCTTGAGATCGCCTACCTCATGCTCATTGGCACTTTTATTTTCGGATAACTGAG
>NZ_LNYR01000019.1 GCF_001467955.1 Legionella quateirensis
GTCTTTGCGAGCAGCGCGAAGCAATCCTTAAAGGCGCCTTATTGGAGATGTGTTCTGGATTGCTTCGCGTTGCTCGCAAAGACGATAGTTTGTGCTGAGCGGTCGGTAGTTATCCTCACTAGCAGACGAAGAGGATTACTCCGGACTACGATCTGAGTAATCCTCTTATAACTTATAAAACCGAATTGAATTAATTTAAGTCCCGAAAGTTCATATAAAACCCCGTCTTTGCGAGCAGCGCGAAGCAATCC
>NZ_LNYR01000020.1 GCF_001467955.1 Legionella quateirensis
CGTGTAAATTCAGGATGACGTATGCATTCAGGATGACGAATAAAAAACCGTCATCCCGAGTGAAGCGAGGGATCTCCTGGGTGTGGCTGAAAATCGAGTGTGTTGCCACTTGAAGGGAGATCCTTCACTGCGTTCAGGATGACGTGTAAATTCAGGATGACGTATGCATTCAGGATGACGAATAAAAAACCGTCATCCCGAGTGAAGCGAGGGATCTCCTGG
>NZ_LNYR01000021.1:0-19384 GCF_001467955.1 Legionella quateirensis
TTTATTAAGCACTCAAATTTCTTCAAAGCGCCCACACAGTTTGTCTTCTCAATTCTTAATGAACCTGCCCCGAAGGCGTGTTGCGTATTCTACTGATTTCCATATCAGTGTCAAATACTTTTTGCATTTTTTTCTAAAATTCTGCTTTTATTTTATTTGCCATATATAAGGAGTAAGAATTTGATTTTTAGTGTTCAATTGATCAATTCGAAACGACTCAATGACTCCATTTTGCAAAAGGGTTGTATTTCTTAATCGGCAGTTAATCGAATTAAGAGTTTAAGTTGAAGTCACATGAGTGTGCTTAATTCGATTGAACACGCTCATTGCATCAAATCCTGTACCTGTTAATTGATTTCTTATTCTCAATCCTCGTAATCGTCTTTATCCAGACACCACCATGAATTATCTCGTTTGTGAAATCGAACATCCAATCTATTAGCAATTCCTTCTACCATCTTGTAGCACGCCAATACCTTTTCTCCATTTTCTTCGACTTTGAATATCTTTACCAAGTCGAAACGATATATTTTCCATTCATCACCCGGTTCATCCGTATGGCCATGGCATTTTTTTTCGTTACTGTTCGCAATACCGCTATGAAATTTCACTTTGGGAGCCGGATACTGAGTATTTCGATTTTCAATCTCATAGTATAAAGAAAAATGAGTGATGTTTTTAACGCATATGGCCTGTACATGAAATGAGACCATCATACTGCACAGTACAATGAGATATCTGATTTTTGATTCCATTCGTTTAACCACAAGTTATTTGATTTAATACTCACAATACGATTAATCAATTTCTATTACAAGAAGACACCCCGTTCTGGCTGGCCAGGTTGAATGATGTTTCTATCGTTACCCAACACACACTTCTTGTATGTATCCCCCTTTTTTTAAATCAGCTTCTAATAAAATTTGTACCGGGATCTGGCGCTCCCATAGTTTTTTTGTTACTCTTCGCAATTCAACTATGGTGGCTCTATTGGTCCCCTCGCGACGATAGATTGTGAACCCCGTCAGGCCCGGAAGGGAGCAGCGGTAACGATTGATTCGGGCGCCGAGGTGTGGCTCTTAGAGCTGCCACCCAATTTGTGAAAACCTGTATGAGCTATCTGGCACTTGCCCGTAAATGGCGACCACGCACATTTTCCCAACTGGTTGGCCAGGAACATATCAATAAAGCGTTGATTAATGCGCTGAATCAACAGCGATTACATCATGCTTATCTATTCACAGGTACCCGCGGCGTGGGCAAAACCAGTGTTGCCCGAATTTTAGCGAAAGCACTTAACTGTGAAACGGGAATCAGCTCAGAACCCTGTCTTCAATGCGATGCCTGCACTGCTATTGAACAAGGCCGTTTCATCGATCTTATAGAAATTGATGGTGCCTCCAAAACCCGTGTCGAAGATACGCGTGATGTACTTGACAATGTGCAGTATGCACCGACCAACGGTCGCTTTAAAATTTACTTGATTGATGAAGTGCATATGTTGTCCCAACACAGCTTCAATGCACTTTTAAAAACATTGGAAGAACCACCCGCTCATGTAAAATTCATTCTGGCAACAACAGATCCACAAAAATTACCGGTGACAGTGTTATCCCGTTGTTTACAATTTAATTTGAAACACTTGCCAGCAGATCTGATCAGCAAGCATCTTCAACTTATTCTAAAAGACGAAGAATTAAATTATGAAGTTCAAGCCCTGGATATACTTGCCCAGGCAGCTCAAGGCAGTATGCGCGATGCCTTAAGTCTTCTGGATCAAGCTATAACCAGCTGTAATGAACAGCTGCTGGCCAGTGATGTAAAATCAATCCTCGGATACACACAGCAAGATTATGCGGTCAAACTCCTGGATGCTCTGGCAAAACAAAACGGCCCTGCCATGCTGACTTTAAGCCAGCACATTGCAATTGAAGGGGGGCACTTTCAGTATGTTATAGATGAACTACTGAATTACCTCCATCAAATTGCCGTATACCAAAGTATTGGGGACATGAATCCTTTAATAAATCCAACAGATGAAATCAAAAATCTGGCAAAACAATTTTCAAATGAAGACATTCAATTATTCTATCAGATTGGCCTGAAAGGACGAGAAGAAATCCATCTTGCTCCAACATTGGCTATCGGGTTTAACATGACCTTATTACGCATGTTAACCTTTAGGCCGGCTCCTGCCGCAACAATACCCCCGTTAGCCATTCAACAAAGTAATGTGATTGCTCAACCGGCAATGGCGATCCAGGTACCGCAAACAGAACCCGTTCAATCAATTAAAGAAAGTGCCAGTCCTCTTATTGAAAATACACCATCCACCGTAAAACCCGGTGAATTAATCACAGAGCCATCAGTTGAAATAAAACAAACTGAAATAAAACAAACCATTCCCATTGAAGCCCAAAACTGGGCCAGTATTATTCCGGAACTCAAACTGAGCGGTTTTGCACTCAATGCAATCGAAAATGCGGAGTTTGTTGATAAAGACGGGCGTGACATTACCTTGAGGGTAGCTAAAGGGCATGAATCTCTGTTTACTCCAACAACTACCAGCCGAATTGAAGCCGCATTGACCGATTATTATCAAAGTCCAGTTAAAATTATTCTCAATAGCAAAGAATCTGTACAGGCTACGCCAGCGCAGCAAAAAGAAAGAGCAACGCAACAAAAACAGCAAAAAGCAGAGGCTGCACTACATAATGACCCTCTGTTTCAGCAGATTCAACAAGAATTTTCAGCAGAATTGGTCAAAAATTCTATTGTCCCACTCAAAGATGACTTATAATAATATACCTAACCATAAATAAACGAGGCAGTAATGGATATTAATCAAAATCTTGGTAATCTAATGAAAGAAGCGCAAAAAATGCAACAACGCATGCAAGAAGCGCAACAACAACTAAGCCAGTTAGTCGTCAGTGGTGAATCCGGTGGTGGCATGGTTCTTATTAAAATGAATGGTCGACATGATGTAACTGAAGTTAAAATCAAACCCACATTGATGGATGAAGATGTTGAAATGTTGGAAGATTTAGTTGCTGCAGCAGTTAATGATGCAGTGCGTAAAATTGAAAAAGCATCCAAGGAAAAAATCAGCCAATTAACTGCTGGTCTTAATATTCCTACTGATTTAATGGGTGGTGATAAAGGCGATAAAGGGGAATAAGCCTAAATATGGATACTCTAACTCGTCTGGTAGAAGCGCTCCGCTGCCTGCCAGGTGTAGGTCCCAAATCAGCACAACGCATGGTGTTTCACCTGCTTCAAAACCAAAGACAGCGAGGTTTACACCTCGCTTCCTGTCTAGAACACGCCATGAATCATATCAACCATTGTCAACGCTGTAATAATTACACCGAACACACCTTATGCACCTTATGTCAAAATATGAATAGAGATCCGACCTTACTTTGTGTGGTAGAAAGCCCTGCTGATGTTTCCGCCATCGAACAAAGTAATGCCTTTCAAGGTACCTATTTTGTCCTGATGGGAAAAATATCCCCTCTTGATGGTCTTGGTCCTGATGACATCGGTTTGCCCAGACTTAAAAATCTGATCATACAAGAAGGAATAAAAGAAGTAATTATTGCTTTAAGCCCAAGTGTTGAGGGACAAACAACGGTGCATTTTATTCATCAATTATTGCGAAATGAACCAATCAATATCAGCCAACTGGCACATGGTATCCCTTCAGGTGGGGAGTTAGAATTTTTAGATGGCAATACCATAGGCAGTGCCTTAAGAAACCGAGCAACGATTAATGTTTAGTGTAAAAATACACAAGAAGACCCTAAATCAATGCGTCATGATTCTAATCATGGCCATCATAGCCGGATTAGCTCATGCATCCTTCCATAAAAGTCTATGGCCCAAATGGGAGGTTAATAACCCACTCTCAACTGAAACCATATCTCACCAGGCCTGGCAGAATTTCCTGGATAAACACGTCATTACAAATGAAGAACATATTAACCTGATTGATTATGCACATTTAACTCAACAGGATTTGAATTTGCTAAAAAACTATGTAAAAGCAATGTCCCAGATTGACATTGATAATTACAACCGACAAGAACAACTGGCTTATTGGATTAATCTGTATAATGCCCTGACGGTACAAACAGTTGCAAACTATTACCCCATAGCTAACATTCAGGAAATCAATATTTCACCAGGGTTATTCAGCGTAGGCCCCTGGGGAGCGAACCTTCTGACCATAAAAGATACAACATTATCACTGGACGATATAAATAACCGCATTATTCGACCGGTATGGAATGACCCACGGACTCATTATGCACTCAATAACGCAACCATAGGCGCACCCAACTTAAGTAAACAGGCATACCAGGGAGTACGACTGGAACAACAATTAAATGATGCGGCGTCAACCTATATCAACTCACTCAGAGGTGTGCAGGTAATTGAGGGAAAACTGATCATTTCCAAATTGTATGATTGGTATGAAGAGGATTATGGCGGCACAAAGCAGGATGTAATAAGGCATTTATTGCAATTTGCTCATGAGCCATTGCTCAGTCAGTTAAAACACATCAATACTATTGATAGTTATGTTTATAATTGGCATCTTAACTACCCTGCATCACAGACATCATGAGGCACGATCGATCAGCGCTCTCACACTTCGGTCATTTTGCTTTATATAACCTGTGTTTTTTAGGTTTACAGTTAGTTCTTATTTATTCGCAATCGGAAAGTCTCGTTAGCTCAATTAAACTTCCTTTGCAGATATATCTTGAATTTGCAGGAACACTTTGCACTCATATTGTCCTTTATTTAATTCTATCTTTAATCCAGACCTGGTTATTGATGGGGATTTTAAATCGTTCCTGGCATCATTTTTCAGCCGAACAATGGCAACTCTGCATTTGGTCCTTATTTGCTTGCCTCATACTCAGTGCAAATGCCTATTATTTTCCTTTAAGCATGTTCAGCAAACTCTTTTCACCCCCTATACCTGAATTGTACATATTGATTCTGTACCGTCTTTCATTATTGAGTTTAGGCTTGTTATTACTAAACCGTCTGCTCTACCGCAGCAGTGCAGCCCTGTTAGTACTGATGATTCCCATAATCCTATATATGAGTTTCTTTTCTTCCAAATCCATCCCAATTCCTGATATTAATTCACAGCCCAACATCATTATTCTGGGGATAGATTCGTTAAGCCCGGAAAGCGTAAAGAAAAAAAACATGCCATTTCTTTATCAATTATTAAATAACAGCACTCAGTTTACGAATGCAATCAGCCCACTGGCCAGAACCTATCCGGCATGGTGTTCTATCCTGACCGGCTTATATTCAGAACATCACCACGCGGATGAAAATCTGGTTGCAAAGTCCACTGTTAATAATCAGGCAAGCATTATATGGGAGCTGAATAAACTGGGTTATAACACCGTATATGCAACGGATGATCGAAGATTTAACGGTCTCGATCAAGACTTTGGATTTAAAAAATTAATAGGTCCCAAATTAGGTGTCAACGACATTATTTTAGGATCGTTCAATGATTTACCCCTGGGAAATTTACTCATTAATTTTCAGATCAGTTCCTGGTTGTTTCCCTATAATTATTCAAACCGAGCCAGTTTTTTTTCTTATTATCCCAATACGTTCAGTGCCAAACTGGAACGGGAATTGGCAGATCAACCAAGGAATAAACCGATCTTTCTAGCAGTACATTTCGCCCTTCCGCATTGGCCTTATGCTTGGGCAAAATCATTACCTGATGAAGTAAATAATGAGTTTAGTCTCAGCAAGCGTGACTCCCTCTATCAAAGCGCACTCAAACGAGTAGACAAACAATTCCATTCCTTTTATAACTATCTGGAACAAAATCATTATTTCACGAACAGCCTGGTCATTATCCTGAGTGATCATGGGGAAGCCTTATACTATCCGAATTCAAGACTCACCAATTACCAGAATTATCAAAGTTCTTTAAGCAGCCGACTGGCGGAGTATTTTAAAAATAAAACAGCAACAGATTTGGATAAAAGCGCGGGGCATGGGTCAGATATTTTAAGCCCCAAACAATATCACAGTGTATTGGCATTCAAGATTTTTAACCATGGAACACTGATTACCGGAACAGATAAAATCAAAACACGAGTGGCTTTAATTGATCTTGCTCCAACCATACTCTCGTTCTTGCATTTAGGCTCGAAACACAATATGGACGGTATTTCATTACTGAATTCCGTGCTGAATTCAAAATCACCTTTACCACAACGTACATTTTTTATTGAAAGTGGCATGTACCCCAATCAGGATTTCTCCAAAGAAAAAGCCATAGAAATTGGGCATAAGATTTATAATGTAAACCCAAAGACAGGGGAACTGGAATTAAAACCTAATGAATTAATCAAAATAAATCATG
The DNA here is from genome assembly GCF_001467955.1 of Legionella quateirensis. Lineage (GTDB taxonomy): Bacteria > Pseudomonadota > Gammaproteobacteria > Legionellales > Legionellaceae > Legionella > Legionella quateirensis. Next base: position 6,419 of record NZ_LNYR01000021.1, read on the forward strand.
ATAAACTGTATGGCGTAATCAGGGGCAATTGGATACTGGCTCTGTATCCGGATGATAATTCTTACATCCCTGTTATTCAAAATCTGAAGACTGGACAATGGATTGATAATTTGGATAGTGATTTTGCCAAATCCACACCAGCGGCACAATTAGCCAAAGATCTGCAAAACTTTTATGGAAAAAAACTCGCATTTCCTATTCCATAAAGTAATCACACCTAATTATGATCCTCAATATAGCCAAATAACTTCTCTACCGAATCACTAATAGTAATTGGCTCTCGACCATAAATTGCAATGAGCCGGAATACTGCATCGCGGTTACGGCGCCGTGCCTGAACGTATTGTTTTTCCAAATCATAAACATAAGGCTCCGTGGTCACATGTCTGTTTTTTAATTCCACACGCAACGCTTCCATGACACATTGCAAGGCATGAAAAACACTAGTTACTGCATTTTTTTCTGATTTGCTCAACGGAGGTAACCAATCCAGGATCTTATCCTGTACTATGGTAAACAGAGTATACAGTAAATAGCGACTGTCTTTATTTGCAAAATACCCATATAAATCAAGGCACTCTGTAGTTGTTAACTGACGATATAAAATTAACATTTCTTGATGAAATAGAGCAATCCTATCATCATCAGATATCGAATCTTTAACTAAACGTTGTTGTAATACCATTACTGCATCAATTAATCGATTCGGATTAAACCAGAATTTATAAGCTCTACCCAAATCATGTAATCGCTCACTAGTGACCTGTTCTTCATTTTCAGGAGTAAATTTTACTTTTAGATTTTTAACGGCCAATTGAATAATTTCTCTAAATTCGTCATCAACCTCTATCAAAATTCCTTGAGGAAGATCTTCTCCATGAAATAACAAATCAACTCCGGATTTTAGTCCTTGTTGCAAAGATACTTGATATAATTGCTGCTGTAATAACTCTATGAATTCATGTAAAAATCCTAATCGCATACGAACCGATACCAGTTTTTCGGGATGAATCAATTCATTAAATAACTTGTCCGGATACAACTTATAGAAAAATATCGCGTTAACCAAATTAACCAAGTGCGGCTCAGAAAAAAAATCAAGTGCCAATTGCAGCTCATCATGATGCCAATCACGAAATAAAACAGACAGTTCTTCATCCTGACGCGTACTGTGATTCCAGTATGCAACCAATGCAGACAACCATAATTTAAGATTAGTATGATGAAATAATTGTTTCAGTTCGTCACAACATCCACTGTACTCAATAAGTTTTCTGCTTGCGACGGTAGAAGATGAACCCGTTGAATGGGCACACTGATGATACAGGGATGCAATCTCAGCAATCAGTCTGGACTCTTCTTCCTGATCAGCAATTTTGGATAACCGTTGTTTTAATTGAGAAATAATCGAGAATTGTTCCAGCAAGTTGATTGTTTTAGTTTCATCGTTGGTGTTTTGAACAATAAAATCCGAATCAGGATCTACGAGTTTTAAATAATCCAAATATCGTTGAGCCAAATGAGCACATAATGTATTTATTTCTTCGTGACAATAATCCTGTTCACTGTGAACATCCAGATATTTATGTAGACGGCTTTCCAAATGTTTCAGTTCATATTTGAGTTGAGCTTTGGCTCGATAATCGTCCGTAAGTAACCAATGCGATAAACCAGGTGTATTTTGAGTCATCCATTTCTCCTCAAGCATCATCCTGAAGCTCGAACTTTAACAATAGCACTGAAATTAAAAATATGTAACTCCCTGAATTGTGAGAATGACCATTTATATCGGTTTTCTTGAAGTAAAAAGCAAATGACTGAATTAAAATGAACTATTCTTAATAAATGCATAAAATTAATTGCAAGAAGAAGATTATCTTGTCAAAATTAGAGCATTATTTTTTTAACCTTCAGGAGCAAATTGATGTCGCAGAGCCACTATTTGCTCGTTATTGACACAACACCAGTCAGTGATGAGCTGAAGGATTATTTTGCAAAGTTTAATCTGGATATAGTACAACAAAAAAACCTTTATCCCATTCATCTTGAACAGGGAATGCCAACAGCCATTTTAATTCATTGGTCTATTTTAAAAAATGAACCAGAAACCATAAGACAATTTTATAACAACTACCCCGTTCCGATCATTATCATAAGCGACTCCCGGGATGAGGAAGTCAGCATTGCCATGCTTGAAGCAGGTGCCGATGATTTCATGACGAAACCTCTTTATCCTCGCGAACTTCATGCACGAATAGGAGCTATTGCCCGTCGAGTCATACGCGCTCAGCAAAAAATTGCGCATGGAAAAGATGTTTTAATGTTTACGAACTGGCGTCTTTATCCAGCATCCAGACAAGTATTTGGTGAAAATAATCAGGAATTACAATTAAGCGCCGGTGAGTATGACTTGCTCTTAACCTTCGTTCAGCAACCGCAACGGGTTTTGGACCGAGAATTTTTACTTCAAATCACCAAAAATACGGACCTGACCCCATTTGATAGAAGAATTGATGTACAGATCAGTCGATTACGCCAAAAAATAGAAGTCGATGCAAAAAAACCCGCTTTGATTAAAACCATTCGCAACGGCGGTTATATGTTCACTCCACGAGTTGTAACGCTTAAAGAAAGTGATGCCGAGTAAATTAATTTCATTTGTGATATAATTTGCGTAGTTGTTACCGATTAATGTAAGAGAGCGATGATGTCACACATTCTTGAAATGAACCTATATGACGTTGAATGTACTCCCCATAAAGACCCAACTTCGCTGTAATTCCTGTGAATTTACATTCCTTACAGTGAAGATGAATATCCCTTCTCTTCTGTAAGTAGTGTAGATTATTACCAGGTTATGAAGTCAATAACTTGAATCCCTATACTAATTTATTTACCCAATTATCATGCTTCCCATAAAAATGAATCCCATAAAAACGAATCCTTGGTTAGAACCCATTAACTCAAAATACGATATTAATTGTCCGGTTACTGAATGGAACGAGCATCTTTTACCTGATTGGCTATTTTACGTACCCAAAACAAAAGACTCTTTTATTTCTCCTGCCGCCCAATTCAAACCCGTTGCGGCACTTAATGGCTCTCCATGGCAATCGACTACTTCGCCAAAGCTGCAGAAACAGGCAAAAACGCTGATTATTGATACCCATTTTTATATAAACGGTTTGCAAGAACATGATTTAATTGCCCAGATTGAATGGTTTAAACGCCAGGAGATTCATATCTATTTGTGCATAGAACGAGAGGGAAGAAAATCACTGGTTTCCTGTAATGAACCGGATCACAATTTTGAAGAGGACATTGACTTCCTTGGTCAATTCGATGAATCAACAGATTATGAACAACTGACGGCTGGCAAAAATCTTGTCCGAGATAAAACGGTGGTACTGAATAATGAGCGAAGTCAAGACCTTTTTGCGTGCATGCATCAGCAAAAAAGACACCTTGTCTCAAAAAATTATGGGGCTAATGAAGATTCCGCTTCATCCAATCCAGAATACAGATTTTACGATGCGTCACCTTACTCCATTCATATACCCTATGCGATTACCGCACAAAATCAAGTGATGAAAGCAGCAGATTATCCCATTTGTATGAACCCACAGATGGAGTGTTCCAATGGAACTGATTTAATCGATAAACTAATACAATACCCCTATCTCGCTCTTCAACTGCTTGAGCAGAATATAAATCTGATCACCCATGAACTGGTTTCAGTGTTCTATCACAAGCTCCCGGAATTAAGAACTACCATTATCCCCTTTTGTTATGATCTTATTGGTCAATCACCAACAACAAATATGGATTATTACATCCTTTTAAAAAATAAACTGAATGTGCACCAATTACCCTTAGAACAGTTCAGGTTACAAACAGCCTCTGATTTAACCCGTTTACAATTGGCTTATCCAAATCTTGAAGAGCGATTAGATATCCTGCTTAACTTAGTTGATGCTAGAGAATTAGACGCTAGTGAATTAGTTGAGGTGTTTCCACATAAGGCTCATGCAATTTTCAGACATTCTCCACCGAGGAGATTGTATCAACTGTCAGCGTATATTAATGCCGTTCCTGAAGATGCTGACAGTATTATTCAACATCATGAAATGCTTATATTATATGAAATGAACCCACAATCGTTCACATTCTCCGCACCTGATTTTTGGATTATCTTTCAGAATGCCAAAAGTACTAAAGCACAGTTAAATGAGTTAGTAGAGCCTTATCTAAGTACCATTGAATTTTTAATAAACTATCTGGCTTGTGAGCCTCCTGAATTTGAGTTTTTTTTTGAAAATATCCCCCTGTTAAATCAATTAAACAAAAATCAATTTATAGCTATTCTTCGAAGAAATCCAAAAATGGCTTCTTATCTTCTTAAATATCTAAACACTCAACTCACTTTTTTTGATATTGAACGTTTAACCTATCAGGAATTGAAACGCAGCCTTTATGATGTATTTCAACCTCAGGTTCGTTACTCTTCAGATGTGATAACTTTATTGTCACTGTATCCAGAACAATACGATCAAATAATTGAAGAATACAAAATAGTGTTAGAAGACTCGCGCACATTATTGTACGTTAATACATTACCCCCGGAAGTCGCATTAAAATTAATGAAACTCTATCCTAATAAAGCTAAATTTAGAGAGGCTCCTCCTCGTTTCACCAATCCTGATTGGCAAAAGCCTCAATTTATTGCCCATATGCTGAAGCAATTAGACAAAAATGACTCTGCTGTAAATTCATTAGTATTATTTTACAACCAACTCGCTTATCTTTGCCATGATTTAGCAGACCAGATTATTGCGGAGCAGATTCCTGTTATTACAAAGGAACAACAGTTGAGTGGTTTTATTTCCCAAAGAGGAGGAAAGAATAGTGCAATATTTGAAAACCACGATAGTTTAAACATGAATCGAGTGAACTATACCGATATGCAAATGCTTCTTTATACTCCTGCATTTTCACATCCTGAACGAGTACCTCAATACAACGAATGTACTGCATTAAATATAGGTATGTTGGAGGATACCCTGGAAATTAATTTCAGAAATTTCCCGAATTTAATTTCCTTAAAGATAAATCTTTGTACTGCCAGTCCACTTAAAATCCAACAGTTCTTTGATGATCTCAGTCAATATTGTCCCAAATTAACTCATTTAAGTGTACCTGAATCATTAATGAACCAATCATGTCATCTTCCTTATAAAATTAATTACAAAAAAGAAATAAAGCTAAAAAAATCACATACACCCAAACTCGAATTATCCCATAATCTAATGAGTTTAACTGGAGAATCATCAGATCAGGGAGCAGCTTCACCGTTCAGATCCTCGTCATCACTATTTGTAGCGAATAACGCTTTACCCAACTCAACCCTATCATCCAATAGTAGTAATTCTTTCAACATGGTAAAAACCGGTGAATTACTCAATGGGCGAGGAACAAAACCGCATCGCATGCGGACAGGTATTATTGAGCTTAATGAAGATTTGAGTAGCCAGCACTATCAAATCCCTGAACTGTATTCATTGCCACTGCCTCAACAATTAACTCCTGAATTAATTAATGAATGCAGATTGAGGCAAGATGGTTTTTACTATCATCTGACTCTACAGATAGCTGCCAATCAACCCGTTCGTCTACTCTCGGCAGACGCACAAGATGATCTAATCGCCCTTGATTCCCAAGGTGTCGAAATAGAACTCATGAGGGGTTCTGATGATTTTTATTATGTAAAAACGGATAGAGAATGCACGCTAAGCTATGTAATAAAAGCCCCTGAGCCACAAAATACAATGAATTATGGATGTCTAAACACAAATGATCCCATTAAAGAGATTCTGGATAACTACCTGAATTTGCCAAATTATACCCCTGAAAGTAAAGAATCCATATCAAAGCTCATTACAGAAACGTTTCCTGAATGGTTTGAACGCCTCTATAAAGCTGGGCAGGGTAGCGGTCAAGAGCGGTGTTATGCGGTGTGGTTTCAAATAGCTAAAAATCCCGCAACCAAAGATCGGGCTCGACTAGTGGATATTGATAATAACCACATACGACTGGAAATCAGGGATCTTGAAGGACGCTGGTTACAAATCGACTTAGGCGGGATCCAGTCTCATCGGAGTTATGACAATCGTCATTCCTATAAAGCGCAACCCAGTTCATCTGCTCAAAATAGTCAGAACATTTCATCTTCAAATAATAATCAGATACCTAATGCCCAAGCAAGCTCATCGGGTTCCAATCCCTGCGCACCGAATCAATTCCGCATTAATGGGTTTAAAGAAGATTCGAATTCTACCAGTACTTTTCAACAACTGGAGACTCTTATAAGCAACCATCAAACACCCAAAATAGTGAACCATTTGGAACAGGTATTTGACTACACACAGTTCCCGGTACTATTGATTCATCAAAACAGAGAGCTTTGTGCGCAACAATTTTTACATCAGGCAAAATCACATAACCGACCGGTATTTTTTTTACATGACCCGAATCAAATTAAAGTGGGTAAAGACCAGATTCATCTTGAATCCAATGCACCGACTATATCAACGATTGATGCCCTTGATCTGTTCAAAAAAGAAATTCGCGGAAATCCTGATGCGATGATACTAATCGACTGGGCAGCATTCAGTCCGCAACAACAAGTAGCGCTTAATAGTATTATTGATAAGAAACACAGTTTATATAACAAAAAATTAAACTTTAAAATTTACAGTCTGTGCCCTGAATTATCTAATGACAGTTCCTTTGTATCAAGGCATCCGCATTTAATAAAACCAGTACTGCCAGTGCCTGAACGCCCGATAGATCAGGCTGCTCGACATTATAACGTTGATTTAAAAGGCTTACCTGATTGGCAAGAAACCTTATTTGGCCCGATATTATTAAATAACAATCAATTAGAATGGCATAAATCTGAATTTGTTTTAGCTTTAGAAGATAATAATCCTCAAACGTTATTGATTAATCTGAGTAATATTCCTGTAGACGCTAAACAGCAACTGAATACTTTATTACAGAGAGCCAAAGCCCAAGGTTACCTCGAATATCACCATGCCAAAATACCCGTACCGAAACAGGTCCAGTTTCAATTAGAAAGTACTGAATTTAATTTTAAAAAGTTTCAACCGGTAGATTTGATAAGGAAAATCAATAGTACGCAATTACCACCAGAATGTCAGGTAATCAACACAGAACTCTTTGATTTTTTATTAACCAATAAAAAAATTGATCAAGGCCAATACCAAATAATACCGGGTTGGTTAGAACAAGCTAAAGGGAACAGACTGAGTCTGTTTATTACGTCAGAGTTATCTGATAATCAATGGTACTGTTTATTAGAACGTGCTCAATTTTATCAGGTTGAATTAACCTTGTTTTGTGCCAAAGGGGTTGTTATACCTAATAAAATAATAGTAAATCAAAAACCGAAACCCGAACCGATTAGGGGCGACTCCATTGATGAGCCGTTAGTTTATTTAAGCAGCCAACCCCAAAAATGCAAGACAGCAGACGAAAATACCTTGTGTTTTGCAATTGAAGATTATAATTATCAAGACCTGATGACCTGCGTTAGCTATCACTATCAGAATAATCAGTTTACTGATTTTAATGAACAGACAAGCGATGTCCTCAAGGCCCTGAAACAAGGTAAAACTGTAGTACTTTATGGAGAGTTCTCGACCGCATTACTGCATGCCTTACAACCGATTATCTTATCGCAAGCATCTCAAAACGATAAACCATGGCCAGGTCAACTGATTCTATCAATAGATAAAAAATGCCGTCCTGATCTGCGTTTTTTACCGAAACATAGGGTTAAATCAATCGAATTTACAGCTAAAAATGAACAGAAACCGAACGTCATCTATAAAGAACTCACTGATGCCAGTATGGACTTAAGTGATTCAACACAAAAAGCAGAGCGTTATTTGTTTGATCGTTTGGCGGTTCTAATTGATGCCATAAATAATCATCCCATTATAGCGATGATAGGAAAAACAGGGGTAGGGAAAACCTTTTTAATCAGGGAACTCAAAAGAAAGTACCCGGAACACTACACGATCTATCATGAGTTGGAACATTTTGAAGAATTTGCTTTGGATGACAGTGATAAAATCAAAGTACTGTTTTTAGATGAAGTGAACATTGCCAACAAGCACTTAACCATGCTTGAACCTTTAAAAGATGGAGGAAATCCTCGCGTTCTCTATAAAGGTCGTATTTATCAACTCACCGACAAACACCGGATTGTTTGCGCATCCAATGCTCTGAATTATGGCGGAGGGAGAGTGAAGCAAAAACTGTTTGCAGAACAGGACATCCCTGAGCTTCATTTAGAAGAAATGCCAGCCTATTTTATATACGAACAGCTGTTAAAACCGATATATCGCACGATGGCACCGTATATAAAAGAACAGGATTTTAAAAATAAATGCCTGCATTTTTTAACTCAGTACAAACAAAGCCGACTCAATCAGGAACATAAAATCTGCGTCCGTAATTTACAGGAATGGGTCGTTACTTTTGCTATGCAGCTATTGAAACACCAACCAGAAACCTTTCTTAAGAAAAGGAAGATTGATGTTGATAACCATGTTACTGATATTGTCATTACGGACTCAATGAGTTCTATACATAAAAACTTGCGTCGTAGCATTGAAATTCGGAAACAAAGATATCTTGAGCGAAGAGACTGTGTTTGGGGGTTGAATGGATGTTTAATTGAAGGCCGTCCTGGCATGGGAAAAACGGAATTAATCCGATATCGTCTTGCCAAATCGGGATATACACAAATCAAACCAGGAGAGGATGCGCCAAAAAACACATTAACTTATATCAAAATTGATGCCAGCCTCCCTGATGAATTAAATAAGACCTATATTCGTAAAGCATTCAATCAAGGCCAAATCGTCTGGCTTGATGAAGTAAACAGTGTGCTTGATGATGGATTTGAGCATTGGATGAATGCTTTTCTATCTGGATTTGATCCAGATACCCACCATAAAGCTCAAATTCCAGGGTTCATGCTACTGGTAACAGCTAATGGCATTGGCATGGAGGGACGCAGCTTAATTGGACCAGCTTTTAGAGGTCGCTTAACTCAGTTAACCATGCCAGAACCTACTGGCAAAGATCTCGATATGATTATTGAAAATAAACTTGCCGATCAATTAGAAGAAACACAACGCCACACTATGGCACAAGAACTGGTTCAATTAATGGAAAAAAATAAAAATCTCACATTACGCGAGATTACACCTAAACTTAAATTAATATCCCAAATTTATATGGATATTCCTAGAGTAGAAAATGTGCTTAACATAATATGAGCGAGTTCTTGTATGGTGAAACAAATACTCTTAATCGCAGGTATTATTTTTGGATGCGTACTTTTATTAATGTATGTCTTTCAAAGGAATTTAATTTATTTTCCTGATAGACACATTCCCAATTTACAAAAATTCCATGCCCAGGACATGGTTGTAGTCACGATACATACCGCAGATAATCTGAAATTAAAATCCTGGTACAAACCGGCAAACAAAAATCAACCTACGATACTGTATTTACATGGAAACGCAGGCCATATTGGTTATAGGATGCCCCTGGCTCGCCAATTTCTTGATTCAGGTATAGGCCTGCTTTTATTGGAATACCGTGGTTATGGCGGCAATATTGGTAGTCCGACTGAACAGGGGTTTTATAAGGATGGGGAGGCCGCGGTACAGTATTTACTAAAACAAGGGATTGCTCCCCAAAAAATCGTTTTGTTTGGTGAGTCTTTAGGTACTGGAGTTGCCACTAAATTAGCAAATCAGCATCAATTTTGCGCCATTATTCTCCAATCGCCTTTTACTTCCCTTGTACAATTGTCTCGTTACCATTATCCATGGTTATTCATTAGTCCCTGGGATAAATACAACTCGTTAAAATGTATCGCAACAATTAATGCTCCATTGCTTGTCTTACACGGAACCAAGGATCAGATTGTACCTTATTCTGAAGGGTTACAACTTTTTAATGAAGCGCTTGAGCCTAAAGAAATGCAAACGATTCAGGGCTATGATCATAATAATTTATGGAGCAGTCCGGGTTTTTCAAAGGAAATAATTCATTTTATTCACGAGTATTGTCACCAGAACCTAGAGTGAACTGATTGAAATACAATCAGCGTGCCTTATAGCCGCATCTTCAGGGACGTAACCAAAATTCTTGATTTCTCTTAACAATCTTTATCTGTAATAAACCACTTCGAAATAGTCTTTAACGGGAATGAATGGAACTCACACCAGCGTTGAATGATATGACGATCCAATTCTAATGGAACTGCGTGAACCCCATCCGACATTTTATTTTGCAGAAGCATTAGAGAGGCATAGTTATGAATATAAAACTCGGGATCAATGTATTTCATAGGCGTCGGATCTTTGAGAATAAAATTCACCGGTTGTTTATTATTCAATACGTCCTCAGCACTAAATTGCTCTCCATACTCGTCATAAATCCCCATATTGGCTAATATTTTTCCTGAAAACCATTCAAGGGGATAATCATTTAAAATAGACTTTTTCCCTGTAGCTGTAACGATAATATCCGCAGAGAGTACGGCTTCTTTCAAAGCCATGATATTAATCGGATCTATCGCAGAGATACCCAAGCCCTGAGCCGCATCTCGTTGCTTGGCATCCAGGTCAACCACAGTTACTGATGCGTTATTCTGAACACAAAAATAGGCCAATCCCCTGCCAATTTTCCCAAAACCAAAAATTAACCAGGATTGTTCGGCTGGATTAATTTTTTTTTCTTGGGCAATGGCCAAATTAATGCTTTCTGCACATCCAAACACTGTTTCAAGTTGTTTTGTCAAAGTAGGATCGATACTGATTACGGGAAAATCAAGAGACTGGCTGCGATAAAACTGATCACCGGATCCAGTTAACTCTATGGCGCCTATATCAGGTTTCCCCAAAGCCTGATAAAGCTCTGCTCCACAATCAAAATAAAGATCAAAATGCTCTCCTCGCAAGCTATTAATATCGTCTACGTAACGAACTCCTGCTAAACCCAAAGAAGAAACAACATCTTGATCGGCAGTCATGAAAGAGGAAGGATTAGTCACCGTAACTTCAGCACCGGCTGCGAGCAAACACCCTATTTTCAATACCGTATTAGAGACAACAGGGACGTGATGAACTACGTTCAATCCATTCAAAGGACGGGTTGATTCCCACAGTTCAAGTTGTTCATACATAAAAGGAGCGATTATTTGAGGATAATCGAGAAAATATTTTGCGAGTATGGGATGCATACGTTTAAGCATTATCAAAGGATAAGTTGTCCTATAGTAATTAATTCATTCTCCCCTTACAACCGTACAAAATAATAATACGTTTTATTTGTGTAAAGGAGAGACAACCGGACGTCTCTTCTGAAGCGTTTTAAAACGATTTGCTTTACTATAGGAAAAAAACTGGTTCCGTCTTTGCTCAAGGCGATCCTCATAAGTGGGTAAATGTTTAACACTCTTTCGCTTATTAATCTCGAAATTCAAAGAAATATTAGGAGCAAAAATAGTTCGGACAGTGTCAACCACGGGTACCGGTTTAGACCCTCTATAGCTCCACTGTTTGCCCTGTTCATCTAGTGCGGTTATTGAACCATCATAATATTTAATTGTTCCTGTAGTTCCGAGCACTTTAGCCTGAAATTGATCCGCAATGCTCTTATTTTTTTGATGATTTCCACAACAATAAAGGTGCGTACTGATAATTTGAGATGAGTAGTATAAAAAATCCTGATTAAAACGATCAGCAACAGTCTGGATGTCAATAAAATCTGCCTTTGAATAATCAACATGATTACCAAAAAACATAAAGGAAGGATCTTCAGATCCATGAATGCAAATAAACACTTCGAACGTAACATTCCTTAGAGCTTTACCTGCATCTTCATTAAAATACATTATTTGTATTGGACTATTATAATTTTTCAGGTGATTTTCTTTCCAAATATCAACTAGTTTGGTTAAATCACCTGCGTTTTCGCGGGGATAGGGAACGTATAAAACCTTCATATATAAAACAACAAAACAAAATGCATATTTTATACACAATTGCTTAACGAAATATTAATTTAACCCCAACAATGGTTAACCAACGACAAAATCCTCACCTACCCCCGGTATTCTTGTCCATTCACAAACGGCACCATGATAACTTAAAGCGGTAATATCCGGTTGCGCAGGACCCTTTGCAGTAATAACAAAAACACAAGCTCTGGATTCAAAAGCTGGGTCCTGTCTTACAGCAGTCAGGGTATATGCTATGTCAAAATCAGCGTCTCTGGAAAAACCAAAACCATAGATAAAGGTTGACTCTGGACTAAGTAGTGCACTATTTATTGAATTGCACACTGAATCAGAAAAAGAACCCTCCTGACTTATCGTTCGCAAAGTAATATTCCATTGTCCTTCTTTGGAATTCACGTTATGCCAGGTATGAATACCGTTACAGTAGGGCGTCGCACCAGTTTGCCCTGCAAATAGAAACATAAGTGAAACGAGTATCTTTTTCATCCTTTATTCCCTAATAAAAAGTTTCATATGATGTTCGAGGCGAACACTATAAGTCCAAAATAATGTTTAATGCAATGCATGTTTAGCTCTTTGCTGATTTCTGCGAACAATCACTGAGAGTTCCTCAGGAAATAAGGTCACGTCTCAACAGCCATTGGGAACATCATCCCAACTGCAAGGAGTGTTCTCCTGCATGTGGCGCTGTGCCTGCATTTGGAGTTCCTTCACTGCGTTCAGGATGACGCATTGTTCTCGGATTATCCGCATAATCGTCATCCCGAATGCAATGAGGGATCTCCTGAACGTGGCATTGTGCCTGCATTTGGAGTTCCTTCATGCGTTCAGGATGA
>NZ_LNYR01000021.1:19394-19812 GCF_001467955.1 Legionella quateirensis
AGATTAACCGCATAACCGTCATCCCGAATGCAATGAGGGATCTCCTGAACGTGGCATTGTGCCTGCATTTGGAGTTCCTTCATGCGTTCAGGATGACGCATTGTTCTCGGATTATCCGCATAATCGTCATCCCGAATGCAATGAGGGCTCTCCTGAACGTGGCATTGTGCCTGCATTTGGAGATCCTTCACTGCGATCAGGATGACGCATTGTTCTTGGATTAACCGCATAACCGTCATCCCGAATGCAATGAGGGATCTCCTGAACGTGGCATTGTGCCTGCATCGGGAGATCCTTCACTGCGTTCAGGATGACGCATTGTTCTCGGATTATCCGCTTAACCGTCATCCCGAATGCAATGAGGGATCTCCTGAACGTGGCATTGTGCCTGCATCTGGAGATCCTTCACTGCGTTCAG
>NZ_LNYR01000021.1:19909-217660 GCF_001467955.1 Legionella quateirensis
TCCGCTTAACCGTCATCCCGATTGCAATGAGGGATCTCCTGAACGTGGCATTGTGCCTGCATCTGGAGATCCTTCACTGCGTTCAGGATGACGCATTGTTCTCGGATTAACCGCATAACCGTCATCCCGAATGCAATGAGGGATCTCCTGAACATGGCATTGTACCTGCTTTTAGAGATCCTTCACTGCGTTCAGGATGACGCATTGTTCTCGGATTATCCGCATAACCGTCATCCCGAATGCAATGAGGGATCTCCTGAACGTGGCATTGTGCCTGCATTTGGAGATCCTTCACTGCGTTCAGGATGACGCATTGTTCTCGGATTATCCGCATAACCGTCATCCCGAATGCAATGAGGGATCTCCTGAACGTGGCATTGTGCCTGCATCTGGAGATCCTTCACTGCGTTCAGGATGACGCATTGTTCTCGGATTAACCGCATAACCGTCATCCCGAATGCAATGAAGGATCTCCTGAACGTGACATTGTTCCTGCATTTGGAGATCCTTCACTGCGTTCAGGATGACGAAATTCCACGATTTATTGAGAGGTAACGAATTAAGTTCTTAACTAATTGATTCAAAATGTTCCGACATATCTCCCACAAACTCCGGATGATTCACCAAATCAAGTTGCTTCACAGGAGTTCCCTTTTTTAAATCAAAATGATCCAACCTTACCTTTATCAGATTTTGATTTAGTTTCGATTGAAAGTAATACACTCGATGGGTTAAATCGGCAATGGTATGCCAGTAAGTTCTGGCGTCAAATGGATTTTCCGAACTGGCTGTACTGAATGGCTGAGCCGAATTGTTAAGTACACTAATTATTTCAGCTAATTCCTCATTAACTGATGAAGCCTTTGGCAGCTTATTTGTATAATAGGACGCCCTGACAAATCGATCAGGAGATCGGCTGCTTCCCGGTAAAGGAAGGTCTCCACCAAACACTTTGTAATTTTTTAAATTAAGCAATTGCTTATCAAAAACAGGATCATTTGCCGCAATAACATAATCACGATTATGATGAATGTGAAGCTGACCATCGACGTATTCAAGTATCGCGGAATCTCCGGACGCATCATCCAGAATTAAATGCACGGTAATCCATTTTTTAGCTTCCTGATGAAAAAATGGGACTATCTGAAATGGATTGGATCTACTAAACTGCACTGCTTCTTTAACCGTTTTAAAATTATCCAGATAATATTGTATCCATGTTTTCACAGACAATCCAGGCAGAGACTGATCACGAAGACCATAATCGGCCGCATTTAACCAGAGGAGATGAGCAGCTAAACCCCGCTCATTAAAACCGTCACTGGTCAAACCATCATAAGCGGTAGCTACAATACTGCCATGTTTGGAAATCCACTGTATCTCATTGCTTCGAGCATCGCCAACATGCGTTTGCCCACGAGGATAAACAACCAGATTGGTTCGAGGATCTTCCATCCAGTCCATGCTTCGGCCAACCATAGTGGCATTATTTTCATCTACCTTAAGTAACCTTGTACATGCTATTGAAGGTTCGCTGAATATATTGAGAAGAAGAAAGAAACAAAACAGATATTGGGTCAGTTGAAACGAATAGTTGGTCATGAATATCTTCCTTGTGTTAGTTAGTATATTTTTCCGTAAGCTACATAACTTTTATTCAACACCACAATGATATTAACTGATATCTACAAATATAACTATGAGCTATTTTCGTTTTTTCCCGACTTTAACCATTTTTACTGTTTTAATAGTATTATCACTGACTCTCAATATTTCAATGCGGTAATTCTCTATGGTTAAACAAGACTCTGAAGGAGGGATATACCCCAGATATTCTATAATTAAACCACTTAGAGTTCGTGGACCTATCAAAGGCAAACTCCAACTCATCATTCGGTTTAGATGTCTAAGAGTTAAACTGGCATCTACAATGATTGTTCCGTCATCCTGAGGAATTATATCGCGGCTAAGTGCTGCAATATCGGTTGTAAATTCCCCAACGATTTCTTCAAGGATATCTTCCATGGTAACCAGACCCAAGATATCGCCATATTCATCTACGACAAAACAACTTCTTCTTTTCATTTTCCTGAAATTTAAAATTTGTACATTTAATGGAGTCGCTTCAGGGATAAAATAAGGCGCATCTGCTGTATTGAGTAAACTATTAAGATCCAATTTATCTTCTAGAGCAAGATTCAATACATTTCTCGCATGGATCATGCCTACCAGATTATCTATGGATCCTCGATAAATGGGTAATCGAGTATGTTGTGCCGTTTCTAACTGTTCCAATAATTGCAACCAGGGTTGATCCAAATCAATACCGACTATGTCAGCCTTTGGCACCATAATGTCTTCAACAGTTGCTTGTTCGAGATCTAATAAACTAATCAACATACTCTTATGTTCAACAGGCAATAATCCTCCGGCTTCATGGACTACCGAACGCAACTCTTCGCCAGTTAACGCTTCTTTTTGAATTCGGTTTATTGAGACGCCAAAAATACGTAAAATTCCATTTGAACAAAAACTGATAACCTGCACCAATGGAGCTAAGATCAACTGTAAGATATATAAGGGAAGTGATGAAGAAAAGGCGACTTGTTGAGGATATATTGCTGCTAATGTTTTCGGCGTCATTTCTGAAAAGACCAATATGATTAGAGTCAGGAGAATAGTAGCAACAGCGACTCCAGCATCGCCATAATAACGCTGTCCTATAAGAGTGGCAATTGTCGATGCTACGATGTTAGCTAATGTATTGCCAATCAATACCACACTCAATAACTTGTCTGGTCTGGCCAGCATTTGATTAACACGCATGGCCTGTTTATTTTTCTTCTTAACCAGATGCCTCAATTTATATCGGTTAATGGACATCATCCCTATCTCGGAACCAGAAAAAAAAGCAGAGAGAATAATCAATGAAACCAGCATGATTAATAAAGAAGATATATGGAGTTGCACTTGGTTTCCTTAAGCTATAGCGCTGATATAAGAAATCTCGTAATGAATCGTAAGGTTATTTTAGGCGATTTGCCGGTATTGTCCAAGGAATATAAACAAACGAGAATGAAAAGCTATTTAGCAGGTTAGAATTGACGACAGAACCGGTAAGAAATATATAAATGAATTGCTGTATTGATTTAAGTTAACCTGTGCACGTCAATTATTGATGAACCACAAAGAGCCTTTCACTAATAGAACGCAACTCTAATAATGAATCAACTGATTAACTTATTTTGATTTTTCGTCTACTAAAGGTCAAACAGGTTGATCTTCGGGCATCAGAATGAAACATACACGGGTTTGTTCGTATCAAAATGCAAAAAATCGACCTGTTTTGTCCTGGATATATGAAAAGCAGCCTGACCTTATTTTTTAGCCTGATTAAAACGAGCTACACTTGACATAATTTCTTCACGAGCAGCCTCAGGTCCAGCCCATCCATCGATTTTAACCCATTTACCTTCTTCCAAATCTTTATAGTGATTGAAAAAATGTTCCAATGATAATAACAAATGCTTTGGTAAATCGTTATAGTTCTCTATGGATTGATACATTTTACTGAGCTTCGTTGTTGGCACTGCCAGTAATTTAGCATCAACACCTGATTCGTCAGTCATCTTTAACATACCTACAACTCGACAAGGAATTACTGCTCCACTGATTAATGGAACCGGAGTCACCACAAGAACGTCTACAGGATCACCATCTTCGGAAAGAGTATTGGGAATATATCCGTAGTTAGTAGGATAAAACATGGCTGTAGACATAAATCGATCTACAAAGAGTGCTCCAGTTTCCTTATCTACTTCATATTTTACAGGTTCACCGTGCATAGGAATTTCGATAATTACGTTAATTTCATTTGGCACATCACGGCCACTTTTAATCTCCATTAAACTCATTTATGCACCCTTATACTAAGAAAAACCGCTATTATGCGAAAAATCCTACCAAAAGGCAAAGACAAGCTGTCGCAATCTAATAAAGGAAATGTATAATATCATTTTTAACCTATTTGACTGATTACCTATGAATTGCTTGTTTTGCAAAATTGCTCAGGGAGAAATTCCGGCTACAGTTTTATTTGAAGACAATGAGATTATGGCTTTTAGGGATATTAGACCACAAGCACCTACTCATATATTAGTGATACCCAAACGACATATTGCCACAATCAATGATACCAGTGATCAAGACGAGCAACTTTTGGGAAAAATAATATTAAGGGCAAAAAAATTAGCCGAGAGTGAAGGATTGAGCGAGACAGGTTACCGATTAGTATTTAATATAAATTCTGGTGGCGGGCAGGAGGTTTACCACATTCATTTACATTTACTGGGCGGGCGTCAAATGACTTGGCCGCCAGGTTAGGAGTTCTTGCTATGGAACAACTGTACAAAAAACTGTTAGAAGAAGTTGGTGAGGATATAAAACGAGAAGGATTAGTAGATACGCCTGCACGTGCAGCTAATGCGATGCGTTATTTAACCAAAGGCTATACTGAAAGCTTAGACGACATCATTAATGGTGCGCTATTTGATTCTGATATGAATGAAATGGTCATCGTAAAGGATATTGAACTCTACTCGTTGTGTGAACATCATTTATTACCGTTTATAGGTAAATGTCATGTTGGTTATCTACCCAATGGAAAAGTTATTGGTTTATCCAAAATAGCCCGAATCGTTGACTTTTATGCACGACGATTACAAATTCAGGAACGGATGACCGGTGAAATAGCTCGTTGCGTTGAAGATATTACAGGAGCGCGTGGGGTAGCTGTTGTTGTAGAAGCAAAACATCTTTGTATGATGATGCGAGGTGTAGAGAAACAAAACTCAGTAATGACAACTTCTGTTATGCTGGGTGAAATGCGTCAAAACTCAAACAGCCGCCTGGAATTTTTAAATCTTGTTCGATAACTTTCTTACTAACCTTATACATTAGCGCAAGCGTATCTCATAGTAGATTCTACTGCCGGATTCAGGTTAGATACGTTACATCAATACATCATCATATTCCAATAAAAAAGCCCGCAATATACTCAGCTAGCGGGCTTTATATTTTTTTTTGACTACTTAAGGGAGTTCCTATCGCCTCACTAAATCAATTTGAGACGACAGGTAATGATCACTCTTCTTCTGAATTACCGTTTACATCCACGGTCTCATCCTGCTCTTCAGCAACAACAGGAGCAGCAGCTGTTTCCGTTTTAGTTTCTGTCTGAGGTTTGTCTTTCCATTCCAGTTTTACACGACCTTGTTTATCAACTCCGGCAACAAAAACTTCGATATCCTGTCCTTCTTTAAGAACATCTTCAACCTTTTGCGACCTGTCGTTGCATATCTGAGAAATGTGTAATAAACCGTCTTTTCCGGGAAGCAGATTGATAAAGGCACCAAAATCAACGATTTTACTCACTTTACCTTGATAGGTTTGTCCAACTTCTACTTCAGCGATTAACGCTTTAATTTGGCGTTGTGCTTCTTCTAAGGCCATCATATCAGGTGAAAACAGCTGTACTACACCACTGTCATCAATATCAATAGAGACACCTGTACTTTCAATCAATCCTTTAATAGTTGCGCCGCCTTTACCTATTATGGTACGAATTTTATCTTCTGCTACTTTCATAGTAGTAATTCTTGGGGCATGTTGTGACAGCTCATCCCTATGTTCAGACAAGGCATTATTCATTACACCCAGAATATGAATACGTCCTGCAAGTGCCTGTTCCAAGGCTTGCTCCATAATTTCATTGGTAATTCCAGTAATCTTGATATCCATTTGTAAAGCAGTGATACCATTTTCAGTTCCAGCTACTTTAAAATCCATATCACCTAAGTGATCTTCATCACCTAAAATATCGGTCAAAACAGCAAAACGATCGCCTTCTTTAATTAAGCCCATTGCCACACCAGCTACTGGAGCTTTCAGAGGAACACCTGCATCCATTAACGCCAGACTGGTACCACAGACTGTAGCCATAGAACTGGAACCATTAGATTCAGTAATTTCAGATACTATACGTAATACATAAGGAAAATCAGCAGATTCTGGCAGTACAGCCATTAAAGCGCGTTTAGCCAGACGTCCATGACCAATTTCACGACGTTTGGGACTACCGACCTGGCCTGTTTCTCCGACAGAGTAAGGAGGGAAATTATAATGCAGCATAAATCGGTCTCTGGTTTCGCCAGTGATACCATCAAGTATTTGCGCATCACGATCATTACCTAAAGTTGCAACTACAATCGCCTGAGTCTCGCCACGAGTAAATAAACAAGAGCCATGAGTTCGATCAAGGAACTTCGTGCGAACAGAAATAGGTCGAACCGTTTTATGATCACGACCATCAATTCGAGGTTCACCATCAAGGATACGATTACGGACTATAGTTCGCTCCAATTCACCAAACATATCTTCTATAACATCAGCCGATAGTTCATCATTACCTACCATTAATGCAGCAACGGTTTGTTCTTTAAGTTCTGCAAGGCGTTGATATCGTTGTTGTTTATCTCTTAAAAGATATGCGGCTTCTACTTCATGTCTGGCAACATCGGAAACACGCGCCTGTAATGCGGTATCAATTTCTGCAGGCTTCCAATCCCAACGAGCTTTACCAGCTTCCCCAGCCAGCTCTTCAATAGCTTTGATAACACTTTTCATCATCTCATGGCCATACATGATTGCGCCACGCATAATGTCTTCACTTAATTCTTTAGCTTCAGACTCAACCATGAGTATGGCGTCTTTAGTTCCCGCAACAACCAGGTCAAGCTGAGATTGTTCAAGAGTTTTTCTACTTGGATTTAATAAATAAATACCGTCTTTATAACCTACTCGTGCGGCACCAATTGGCCCATTAAAAGGAACGCCTGATAATGCAAGAGCTGCGGATGCACCAATCATAGCAATAATGTCAGAAGAAACATCTGGATTTAAAGAAAGAACTGTAGCAATAATCTGTATTTCATTACGGAAGTTATCCGGAAATAAAGGACGAATGGGTCGGTCAATTAATCGGGAAATTAATGTTTCATTATCACTAGGTCTGCCTTCGCGTTTTTGGAAACCACCTGGAATTTTTCCAACCGCATAGAATTTTTCCTGATAGTTGACTGTCAGAGGAAAAAATCCATTATTTTCAGCGCCTTCTTTTTTCCCTACTACAGTAACCAATACCTGCGTACCATTCATGCTTGCTAAAACAGCACCATCAGCTTGTCGTGCTACTTCACCAGTTTCCAATACCAAGGTATGTTCACCAAATGCTATTTCTTTTGTAATTTTAGCCACGTAATGTTCCCCATTAAGTAATAATAACGAAAAAAAAGGCGCAGAAAACTGCGCCTTTTTAAACGATTGTATTTATTTGATATGTCTCAAATGAGACAAAAATCTTATCAATCAATAAGAATCTCTCAATCCCAAACTTTGAATTAATGTTTGATAGCGAGATTGATCATTGCGCTTCAAATATTTTAAAAGTTTACGGCGCTTATTAACCAACTCTTGCAGTCCACGTCGGGAATGAAAATCTTTTTTATTTTCTTTAAAATGGTCAGTCAAATATTTGATTCTGCCAGTAATTAAAGAAACCTGTACCTCAGGCGAACCTGTATCTTTATCGGCACGCTTGTATTGATTAACAATTTCTGCTTTTTCCGCGCTGTTTAGCGACATTATACACTCCTGGAACTGCTAAGTATTCATTTAAAGGCGGACATTCTACCAAGGCAAGCAAAACGAAACAAGTGTTAGAAATTAATTTGTGCAAATAATTTCAAGTTTATTCCAAAACATGCAACAATTAATATACTAATTGAACTCATGATGGAAACGAAAGTAATCGTTTAGCTTTTAAATCACCATTGGCAAGTTGTTCACCCAAACCTATAAATTGCGCTCGCTCATCATAAAGGCGTACGCAATCCACCCTATCAACATCCATTTTATTCACTATAACTCTGCCTTGACGAATAGTAACGACTTCATCATCAGAAAGAGTTATTGAGTTCAAATAATCAATCGCCGTATCCATAGGGATCAAGCAATCACGTAGTTCATTTGGAGACATAGCCTGCAAATCATCAATAGAATACATGGGCATGTTTTGAAACCCAGAGGTGTACAGCCTATGCAAACGGGTTACATGTGCCCCCACCTTCAGACTGTCTCCAATATCTTCGACAAGATTTCGTATATAAGTTCCTTTACTGCAATGAACTGTTAATGAAAACTGTGTCCCGTCAAAACTGTTTAATTGTAGTTGGTTTATTATAATATCTCGTGGTTGACGTTCTATTTCTATCCCTTCTCGTGCAAATCGATATAGGGGTGTCCCTTTATGTTTTAATGCGGAAAACATAGAAGGAATCTGTCGAATAGCTCCGGTATACTGCAACAATATTGTTGATAACTGGTCTTCTGTTATACAAAAATCATCCACTTGAGCAACTACTTGCCCCATAGAATCCGAAGTATTGGTCTTAACTCCAAATAATCCGGTAGTTTCGTAACACTTATCTGCATCAAGCAAATATTGGCATATTTTGGTTGCTTCGCCAAAGCAGATAGGCAACATACCTGTTGCCAGTGGATCCAGACTACCCGTATGGCCAGCTTTTTTGGCTCCAAATATCCGCTTCACTTTTTGAAGAGCGCTATTAGATGTAATTCCTTCGGGCTTATTTAATAAGAAAATTCCATTTATTGAAGTCGGAGTATCAGTTATTTTCATCATCATCTGAAGCTGGAAGATTAACTTCATCAATTAAACGGCTTAGTCGTTCACCATATTCAATTGACTCATCATAAATGAAATGGAGTTGTGGAACAGTGCGTAAAGTAATACTTCGTGCCAATGCGCTGCGTAAATAGCTGGCTGCGGCATTCAAAATACTGGTGGCAAGCTCTTTATCTACATCAAAAATAGTAAAATATACTTTAGCATGTCCCAAATCAGCAGCAACCTTAACTGCCGAAATGGTAACAAAACCTTTCAAGCGAGGATCTCTAACTTCCTGTGGAATTATCTGAGCCAATTTTCGCTGGATCATCTCAGCAATTCTATCAGTACGTTTAAAATTATTACTCATTTTTATAGATCACGCTTAATTTCAACTGTTTCATAAACTTCAATAAGATCACCAGGCTTCACATCATTGTAGTTTTTAACACCAATTCCGCATTCAAAGCCTTGACGCACCTCAACAACATCATCTTTAAATCGTCTGAGAGACTCAAGAGTTCCTTCATAAATCACAACGTTTGACCTTAGTACACGAATTGGATTATTTCGTTTGATAGAACCTTCAATCACCATACAACCAGCAATTGCGCCAATTTTAGGTGATTTAAATACGTCTCTGACTTCAGCTATACCAATGATTTCCTCTTTAAATTGAGGAGCTAACATACCGGTTAAAGCACCCTTGATTTGGTCAACGATATCATAAATGACACTATAATAATGAAGTGCAACAGACTCTTGCTCAGCTAACCGCTTGGCACTGGCATCCGCTCTCACGTTAAAACCAATTAGAATTGCGTTTGAAGCAATAGCCAAATGAACATCAGACTCTGTTATTCCACCCACGCCATTGGAAATAACTTCTACTTTTACTTCATCATTAGATAGTTTAACCAGCGCATCCGAGATAGCTTCTATAGAACCCTGTACATCGGCTTTTAATACTATATTTAAAACTTTGGATTCAGTAGCAGTCATGTTTTCCAT
This sequence comes from Legionella quateirensis, assembly GCF_001467955.1. Classification (GTDB taxonomy): domain Bacteria; phylum Pseudomonadota; class Gammaproteobacteria; order Legionellales; family Legionellaceae; genus Legionella; species Legionella quateirensis. Next base: position 29,667 of record NZ_LNYR01000021.1, read on the forward strand.
AATGCCTTCTATCGAAGATTTTTGGCGTCGAGCCAATTTGACATCACGGAATTTTCCTTGACGGAATAGAGCAACTTCTCGAGCCTTTTTCTCATCAGGAACAACTACGGCCTCATCTCCAGCATGTGGAATTGCTGACAATCCTAAAACCTCAACAGGGATTGAAGGACCAGCGCTTTCAACCATATCACCATTATCGCCAACCAAAGCACGAACACGGCCGTATTGAAAACCTGCTAATAGAATATCACCCTTGTGCAGAGTACCACTTTGAACCAATACCGTCGCTACAGGACCTCGACCTTTATCAAGGCGAGATTCAATTACAACACCCTTAGCTGCACCATCTGTTAATGCAGTAAGCTCAAGGACTTCCGATTGTAAAAGAATTGCGTCAAGTAAATCGTCGACGCCCATACCTGTTTTTGCGGAAATATTAACAAACATGGTCTCACCACCCCATGCTTCAGGTATTACTTCATGCACTGCCAGTTCATTCATTACTTTTTCAGGATCTGCATCTGGCTTATCCATTTTATTGATAGCAACAATAATTGGAACTTTTGCTGCTTTAGCATGTTGTATTGCCTCAATAGTCTGTGGTTTTGCACCATCATCTGCAGCGACTATCAAAACAACGATATCTGTTGCCTGAGCACCACGAGCACGCATTGCAGTAAATGCAGCGTGTCCAGGTGTATCTAAAAAGGTAACGTCACCTTTAGGAGTACTGACATGATATGCGCCAATATGCTGCGTAATACCACCAGCTTCTCCAGCAGCAACTTTTGTACGTCGAATATAGTCAAGTAAGGAAGTTTTACCGTGGTCAACATGCCCCATGATCGTTACGACAGGCGCCCTGGATTCAGTTGTACTTCCTTTGGATATTGCTTCACCCAAACCAACTTCAATTGCATCCTCTTTAATGACTACTGCTTTGTGACCCATTTCCTCAACTACGATAACTGCAGTTTCCTGGTCAATTACCTGGTTAATGGTTGCCATTGCTCCCAAGGTCATCATGACTTTAATTACTTCAGCGACTTTCACTGACATGCGTTTAGCCAGTTCTCCAACTGTAATAGTCTCTGGAATCAGCACATCACGAATCATTGGCGTGGTGGGAAGAGCAAATCCATGAGTTAAAGATTCTTCAGCTTCTCTGTATTTTTCAGACTTTTCAGAACCCTTACGCTTTTTAAATTTGTTGCGTCCACCTCGTCGATGTGCGTCTTGTTCATCTTCTTCACGATCAAAAGTCTGGTATTTTGGTTTTTTCTTAGCTTTCTTGAATTCGGCAGACTCTGATTCAGTATTAACAAGCTCAGCATGTTTCTTTTTTCCTGGCTTTTCTGTTTTAGGTTCTTCTTTTTTAGCTGCAACTGGGGTTATTTCAGGGATTTTGTCCAAATCAAGAACTTCATCAGCAAACTGTTCCAGAGGATCGATAGATTCCGGTAACGACTCTGTTACGGTTTCAGTCGTAGTATCAGAAAGCTCAGTTTGAGTATCTTCAACAGATTCATTGGACTCAATAATTTCTTCGTTATCTGCTATTGGATGTTCAGCTAGTTCGGCACTAATGTTCTGATCTTCTTCAGATGCATGGACTTCAGATGCATGGACTTCAGGTTCAAGAACTGATTCCTCAACTTCTGGCTGCTCTACAATGCTGCTGCGCTTTACAAAAGTCTTCTTCTTGCGAACTTCAATGTTCACAGTTTTTCCACTGTGAGCATCATGGCCAACAGTAACTTGGGTTAAACTTTTACGTCTTAAGGTTATTCTTTCAGGTGCAGCACTGGTATCACGGGCAGAACTACCCTTTAAATGATTGAGTAAAATTCGCTTTTGATCTTCATTCACAGTTTGTTGATCATCGTTAAAAGATAACCCTGCTTCCTGTAACTGGTTCAATAAGCGTTCAACCGGGATACCAACGACTTGAGCTAATTGTTTAACCGTCACATCCGCCATATTTTAATCCCCTTTCAGCAGTTCTAATATAACTGCAAATATTCTAATACTACTTGCACCAAATCGGTGTATTTATTTTCCAAAAACCATGAGTTTATTGAAACCATGGTTCTCTGGCTTTCATAATTAATGCACCAGCTTGATCTTCGCTGATGCCTTCAATTTCTAACAGTTCATCTACAGATTGCTCCGCAAGATCTTCCATCGAAGTAATGCCTTTACTTGCCAATTTATTTGCTAATTCTTCCGTCATACCATCCATAGATAGTAAAGAATCATCAGGAGAACCTGCAAGACCTTTACCCGAAGTAAGAGCCATAGTGAGCAGTGTATCATTCGCTCTGTTTCTTAACTCTTCTACAATTTCTTCATCGAATTCTTCAATCGCCAATAATTCATCTTTAGGTACATAGGCCACTTCTTCAAGTGAAGAAAATCCATGCGCTACCAAAAGCGCAGCAATTTCATCATCGATTTCCAGTGCAGAAGTAAAGAGTTTTACAATTTTACTTGATTCTTCCTGATTTTTATTTTCAAACTCGTCAGTAGTCATCACATTTAATGTCCAACCTGTCAATTGACTGGCTAAACGGACATTTTGTCCATTTCGTCCAATTGCTTGTGATAATTGATCTTTTTCAACTGCCAAATCCATAGTATGGCTGTCTTCATCGACAACAATAGAAGATATATCGGCTGGTGCCATTGCATTGATTACAAGCTGGGCTGGATTATCATCCCATAAAATAATATCAACACGCTCTCCGCCTAACTCGCTGGAAACTGCCTGAACGCGAGCACCACGCATACCGACACATGCACCAATAGGATCGATACGACCATCATTTGTTTTAACTGCAATTTTAGCTCGATTTCCAGGATCGCGCGCAGCAGCTTTCACATCAATAATATTCTCACCAATCTCGGGCACTTCAATGCGAAACAATTCGACTAACATTTCATTACGAGTACGACTTACAAATAATTGAGGACCGCGAGCTTGAGGGGTAATTTCATATAAATAAGCACGAACACGGTCGTTAGGTCTAAACATTTCGTGGGGTAACATTTCAGATCGTGGCAAAAATGCTTCTGCCTTACCGCCTAAATCAATAATAATATTATCACGTGTAACTTTCTTGACAGTCCCATAAACCAATTGACCTAATTTACTGCGAAATTGATCAATAACCAGTTCACGCTCGGCTTCTCTTACTTTCTGCATTATAACCTGACGTGCAGTCTGTGCTTCAATTCGTCCAAACTCAATTGAAGGAATCAACTCTTCAATCCGCGTACCAATCGTAGCATTAGGATTACGATCTTTCGCTTGTTCCAGTGTTAACTGATGGTCTGGATATTCTAATTCATTTTCTTCAACAACATCCCAATATCTAAACGTTTCATACTCACCGGTCCGTGGATCCAGCTTAATACGAACGCCTATATCCAATCCAAAGATTTTCCGAGTAGCAGACTCCAATGCGGCCTGAATGGCAAGTATAATAACCTCTTTACTAACGCCTCTTTCGTTTGATAACGCCTCAGCAACTAATAACAATTCTTTGCTCATTGTTCGCCTCTCTAGACTGTCAAATATGCTTTCACAATATTTGAAAAAAGTATTTCATGATGTTCATTGTTAATATCCAGTACTACTGCACTCTCTGATGCGGAGACAATAGTTCCTAACAATTTTCGTTTCCCATTTACCGGCTTAAATGTTTTTACCTGAACAGGTTGTCCTACATAACGTTGATACTGCCAATCACTGAACAATGGTCTTGGAATCCCTGGAGATGATATTTCCAAACTATAATTTCCAGGAATAGGATCTTCAACATCAAGCAGCGCACTAATTTGTTTGCTTACTTCCTGACAATCCTCAATCCCAATTCCATCAGGTTTATCTATATAAATTCTTAATAGTGAATGCTTGCCTTGGGAAAGATATTCACATCCCCAGAGTTCGTATCCCATAGCACTGACTGTAGGTGCCAGTAATTGTACCAGTTCATCTTGCATCATAGTATTTACAAACAAAAAAAGGGCGCACACGCCCAAGTCTGTAAAACGACTTAGATTCGCACAGTACCCTATTAAACATAATAAAAAACCCCATAAATGGGGTTCTAATAAAGTGGTAGCGGGGGCAGGATTTGAACCTACGACCTTCGGGTTATGAGCCCGACGAGCTACCAGGCTGCTCCACCCCGCGTCAACTGAGGCCAAGTATACTGTGACTTGGCTTCCTTAGCAAGTACTTTCGCTAAAGATAACAAATTAATTAACAAATGCATTAATGCACGCGGCTATCAAGGCACCAGGGAAAATACCGAGATACAATAAAGAAAGACAATTTAGTGAATATATCACTGTATTTGCCTTACTAAATGTTACTTTATCTGTGTGTACGGGTTGATCAAAATACATGATTTTCACGATACGCAGATAGTAATACGCGCCTATTACCGTAAACAGTAATCCAAGTATAGCAACCCAGGTTAATTGAACATCCACCAGCGCTTTAAGGACTAACAGTTTTGTAAAAAATCCGACTGTTGGAGGAACTCCTGCCATTGAAAACATAACGAGTAACATCATAAATGCCAACCATGGATTTCGTTTATTTAATCCTTTTAGATCTTCAATGCTATCAATTTCCATTCCCTGCCTGGACATCAAAACAACTAAGCCAAATGCAGCTGCAGACATTAATGAATAAACCAGGATGTAATACAAGGCGGAAGAATACCCCGCTGCATTTGCGGCCAATAGACCAAATAATGCGTACCCAACATGTGAAATCGCAGAATAAGCAAACAAACGTTTAATACTTGTTTGAATTACCGCAAATAAGTTCCCCAATCCAGCGGATAGCAATGACATAACCAGAATAATTTGCTGCCACTGAACAGTAATATCTACTAAACCAATGGTAAGCAATCTGAATGCCATTCCTAATGCCGCTATCTTAGGTGCTGTGCTAATTAATAAAGTAACCGAACTTGGTGCGCCCTGATATACATCAGGTGCCCACATATGAAATGGAACTGCTGCTAATTTAAATCCTACACCGGCCATAATAAATACAACAGCGAATGCCAATATTGTATTTTGTTGTTGCCAGTTTGCGGCAACAGCATTAGCAACATCTAATAAATCCAATTTTCCAGTTGCTCCATACACTAATGAAATACCATACAGCAACATCCCGGAAGCAATAGCACCCATAACGAAGTATTTCATAGCAGCTTCAGAGGCATCGCTGTTGGTTCGTCTGATAGCAGTCATGGCATAGAGTGGCAATGACATTAATTCAAGTCCAAGATAAATGGTCAGCAGTGAATGTGCCGATACGAGAATCATCATGCCAAGCGTTGAAAAGAGTCCCAATATATAATAATCGCCCGATGGTATCTTTCGTTCATCGACATAACTTCTAGAATAGATAAAACTTAATAATACAGTAATATATATAAATAATTTCATCAGGTGACCTACATCATCACTGATAAATAAGTTATTAAATATTAATAACTTAAAGCTACCTATATATAAAAAACTCACGCAGGCAGATAATATTAAACCAGCGCATGCTATATAAAAGGCGATGTCTGAATGTTTGTGGCGCAGAAATAAATCAGCAAGCAAGGCAAGGCATGCGGTGACCAACACAATCAGTTCAGGAAGTGCTACATGGATATTTTCAAGTATTGCTATCATATTGATTAACCTTGCATTGTTACAATTTTGATTTATCAGCTAATGCCAATGTATGACTGACTGTTTGATGAACATATTCCAACATGGGTTTAGGATACACACCCATTGCGATAACCATCAAAGCAAGTAAAACATAAGCACTTAACTCAAAACCCGATAGATCTTTTAACGCAGCAATTTTTTCATTAGCTACGGGACCAAAAATCACTCTTTTATACATCCATAAAGTATAAGCAGCTCCAATAATGAGTGTTGAAGCAGCCCAAAACGCAACCCAGAATCCTGCTTTTATACTGCCAAGGATAACCATGAATTCGCCGACAAAGCCTGATGTACCAGGTAATCCGGCATTTGCCATCGCAAAAAGCATGAAAAATGATGCGAAAATTGGCATGCTATTCACAATACCGCCGAAATCAGCCAGGTTTCGTGTGTGCAATCGTTCATAAATAAACCCTACCCCGGCAAACATCGCACTGGAAACAAAAGCATGGGAAATCATGACAACAATTGCCCCCTCCAATACCAAACCAGCGCTACTTAATCCAGAGCTATTTGCAATGGCAAATATAGCAAAGCAACCTAAAGTTACAAAACCCATATGTGAGATTGACGAATAAGCAATCAGTCTTTTCATATCTTTTTGAATAATGGCAACCAGTCCTATATAAACCACGGCTATCAATGACAATGCAACCATTAATGCTGCATATTTACTACAGGCATCCGGCACTATTGGTAAAGAGAATCTGATGAATCCATACGCACCCAGTTTTAAAAGAATTGCTGCAAGAATAACAGATCCACCCGCAGGTGCTTCAGTATGTGCATCTGGCAACCAGGTATGTACTGGGAACATGGGTATTTTGATTGCGAAACCAAGAAAGAATGCGATGAAAATCAATGTTTGTGCCGTCATTGATAGTTTGATGGCATAAAATGTTTCAATTTTAAATGAACCTGAGATGTAGCCCATATATAAAAAACTGGCCAGCATTAAAACAGAACCTAGGAATGTATAAAGGAAAAATTTAATTGCAGCATACACCCGATTTTCTGAGCCCCAAATTCCGATGATAAGGTACATAGGGATCAGTGTTGCTTCCCAGAAAATATAAAACAGAATTGAATCCATTGCTGAAAATACGCCAACCAGTAATCCCTGCATAATTAAAAATGCAGACATATACTGCGCTACTCTTTTATTAATGCTGTCCCAGGTTGCCAGAATGACAATTAGATTAGTAAAGATACTTAAGACAATTAATAACAAGGATAAACCATCAATCCCAAGGCTGTAGTTAATCCCCAGAGCTGGCATCCATGAAATCTCTTCAATGAATTGCATGCTAAAGGTTTGAAGGTCGAATCCAGAAACCAGAGGCACACATAATATAAGACACAATATCACTGTAAAGAGTGATAAATAACGAGCAACATTAGGATTGCTATCGTCGCCTGTAAGGAGAACAAAAACTCCGCCTAATATAGGCAACCAAATTAATAAATTAAGCAAATGATGCATACCTTCACCTTATCTTCACTGTCATTTAGCTAAGAAACCTAATCACGTATGACCTAAGAGATACAATCAGTGTTTCCTTTTAGCTGGATCAATATTTTTTACCGCTATTGAGGTAAACAAAATCGGTATATTTATTCTAATATACCCTCAGTGTTTAACTTCTCTTTAGCCGAGTATCAACCAGCATAGAAAACCTAATAACCCAAATACCATAACTGTTGCGTAATGATATAGATAACCACTTTGAATCGCACGTCCTTTAGCTGAGCACCATCGAACAAAGCGACCACTACCATTTACAAACAGGCCATCAATCAATTTCTGATCGCCAACAGTGTAAAGCAAGCGTCCCAGCCCTTTTGATCCTTTAACAAAAAAGAAATCATTAAACCGATCAAATCCATATTTATTGATTAAAATTGTATATATCAAGGATAAATGACGTGAGAAATATCCTGGGATTGATGGAACTACTATATAGCAAATCCAGGCAATCAGAGCTCCTGCCAAAGTTATCCAGAGCGTTAATGAATGAACTGAATGAATGGCACTTTCAAATGGAGAGGTCACTTCCCTACCTAATTCAGCCAACACATCATGTTCTGGTAAAGTAAATATGGATGAACTTAATAATGTAGGGTTATCGAATAGCATAGGCATATATAATACATAACCTAGAATAATTGATGGTATGGCCAGAAGAACCAGCGGCACCCATACAACCCAAGGTGACTCATGGACATGGCTCAAAGTATGAGCATCCATTCTTGGTTTTCCATGGAACGTCATAAAGAGCGATCTGAAGGTATACAATGCCGTAACCATTGCGCCAACTGTAACGCAAAAATAGGCATAGCTACTTCCAGGTATTTGTGAAAGCTGAGCCGCTTCGATAATCGTATCTTTTGAGTAAAAGCCGGAAAAAGGCGGGAATGCACAAAGTGCCAGGCTACCTATCACAAAAGTGACATAGGTAATAGGCATCTTATTCCACAAACCACCCATTTTACGCATATCCTGTTCATGGTGCATCCCAATGATTACAGAACCAGCGCCTAGGAATAGAAGTGCTTTAAAACAGGCATGGGTAAGCAAATGAAACATTCCAGCACTATATGCAGAAACACCCATAGCAACCATCATATAGCCCAATTGAGATAAAGTAGAGTAGGCTACAACCCGTTTTATATCATTCATAACCAAAGCCAGAATTCCGGTGAATAAGGCTCCTGTAGCTCCTATGACCAATATGACGCTTAGCGCTGTGGTCGATAACTCCATTAAAGGTGAAACGCGCGCGACCATAAATACACCGGCAGTAACCATCGTTGCAGCATGGATCAGAGCTGAAATAGGCGTTGGACCTTCCATCGATTCGGGTAACCAAACATGAAGAGGAACCTGGGCTGATTTACCCATCGCTCCAACATAAAGTAAGATACAAATAACGGTGATCAATGACCAGCTATGCCCACTAAATAACTGAATATTTTGGCTTGCCAGATAGCTGGCGCTTTTAAATACTGTTTCGTACTCCAGACTTCCTGTGTAGGCAAAAATCAGTCCTATGCCCAATACAAAGCCAAAGTCACCCACTCTGTTGACCAGAAAAGCTTTAAGGCTTCCTTCAAGCGCTGATTCCTTCTGATACCAGAACCCAATCAATAAATAAGATACTAGTCCAACTCCTTCCCAACCAAAGAACAACTGTAAAAAGTTGTTTGAAGAAACCAGCATTAACATCATAAATGTGAATAATGAAATGTAACTAAAAAATCGTTGATAACCATCATCGTCAGCCATATAACCGATACTGTATATATGGACCAATAAAGAGACAAAATTGACGATTACCAGCATGACCACACTTAAAGGATCAATCAGAAAACCAATATTGAATTCATAGGGTAATAATAAGCCACCGCTGGCCCAATTATAGAGCACTGTATTGATAGTTGGGATAAATCCGGAAAAAATTCCCCAAGCTAAATAGATTGATAGTATAAACGAGATAGAAACACCCAGGATTGTGACGCTCTGGGCACCAACTCTACCAATTTGATTACGAAAAAATCCGGCAATGACTGATCCTGCCAGAGGAGCTAAAACAATTATTAGACAAAGTTGTTGTATACTCACAATGTTAACCTTTTAAATGATTCATCTTATCTACGTCTATATTGCCACGATTTCTATACAGCAACATAACTATGGCCAAACCAATTGCTGCTTCTGCTGCAGCTACTGTTAAAATAAAGAAGACAAAAACCTGACCGCCAAGTTCATTGTAATAATGAGAAAATGCAACAAAATTGGTATTAACAGCCAATAACATTAATTCAACGCATACAAGAAGCAAAATGATATTTTTACGATTTAGCATAATGCCAACAAGGCTTAGACCAAATAAAATCGCACCTAATATCAGATAATCAATAACCGGTATCATAAAGAATTCCCCAATTTTATTTCTCTGATTTCAAACTGACTAATTTAACTCGATCATTTCTTCGAGTCATAATCTGTTGTGTAATATTTTGTTTTTTAGATCGAACCGTTGATCTATGTACTAACGTTATTGCTGAGACAATTGCCACTAAAAGTAATACAGCGGCCAATTCAAAAGCCAGAAAATAATCAGTATACAAAACCAAACCCAGTGCTTCAGTGTTCGATACTTCACCTTGCGGCTTAATTGTATTTTCTTCAACCGGAGTACCAATTAATTGAGAACCGTCTACTGTTACTTCCTGTTGCATCTGAATATTGGATTTAAAAGAGTCTGTAGGTACAGCAACCAGAAGTATACCTACCAATAGTGCAACTATGATTAAGCCAAATGGTAAATAGCGCATAAAATGACTTGTCATACTTTCCACATCAATATTAAGCATCATGACCACGAATAAAAACAATGTCATTACTGCGCCAACATAAACAAGCACCAAAATTAGTGCAAGAAATTCGGCTTGCATTAATATCCAAAGAACTGAACTGGCAAAAAAGGTTAATACCAGAAATAGAACGCAACGCACCGGATTATTCTGGCTGATCACCATAAGTGCAGAACCTACTGCCAGTGCAGCAAAAATATAAAAAATTACTTGCAGTAATAATTCATTCATATATCACCCCGTTATCGGTACTTTTCATCAGCAGTACGATCTGCCGCAAGTTTCGGTTCCATTAAATCACCCAATGCCAATAACTTTTCTTTAGTCATAATGTTCTGGCCACGTTCACTTATGTGATAGTGATGAATAGGAGTCACCACAATTGAATCAACGGGACATGATTCTTCACACAGACCACAATTGATGCATTTAAACATATCTATGTCATAACGAGTGGTTCGACGAGAACCGTCCTCGCGTTGTTCTGATTCAATTGTAATTGCTAATGCGGGACATACGGCTTCACACAATTTACAGGCAATACATCGCTCTTCACCATTAGGATAACGGCGCAGTGCCAATACACCTCTGAATCGAGGTGAGATAGGCGTAAATTCTTCAGGAAATTGTATAGTCGCTTTTTTCTTGAAAAAATATTTCCCTGTTAACTTTAAACCTGATAAAAGTTCCAACAGAAGAAAACTGCGTACATAATGTCTTATATATTGATATGCTTTTTTCATCGGCTTCTCTATTAACCATTAAAACCAAGGTTTGAAGTGAGTAACAACCATTAATGCTGTAACTATGACCCAAACAATGGTGACAGGGATGAGTACTTTCCATCCTAAACGCATGAGCTGATCGTACCGATATCGAGGAAACGTTGCTCTAATCCATAAATATACAAAAAGGAAGAAACTTATTTTTAGCAATAACCAGACAAAACCGGGCACCACGTAAAATATTTCATCCAGAAAAGAAATTCCTTCAAAAGGTGACATCCATCCACCCATGAATAAAAGAGCCATTACGGTAGAAATTAATATCATGCTGGCGTATTCAGACAGGAAAAAGATTGCGAATCCTATTCCGGAATATTCTACATGGAATCCGGCAACAATTTCAGACTCACCTTCCGCCAGGTCAAATGGAGCTCTATTAGTTTCCGCAATACCCGCTATCCAAAACACTAAAAACAATGGTAACAGGGGAACAAACCACCAATGAAGAATGCCACCCTTCTGCGAGAGAACGATGTCAGTAATATTCATACTGCCTGCAGCCAGCAAAACGCCCACAAAAGCAAAACCCATGGCGATTTCATACGATACAGTTTGCGCAGTACTTCTTAAAGCACCGAACATGGCATATTTTGAATTCGAACCCCAGCCGGCAATTAGAACCCCATAGACCCCCAGGGAACTCATCGCGAACAGATACAAAACACCGGCATTTATATTTGCCAGGACGATACCTTCCTGAAAGGGAATAACCGCCCAGCCAGCAAGAGAAGGTGCCAGCGCAAAAAGCGGGGCAATAATAAATAAATATTTATTTGATTTTGTTGGAACTATGATCTCTTTGGTAATCAACTTAATCAAGTCTGCAAAGGGCTGTAATAAACCCTTTATTCCAACACGATTTGGTCCAATTCGAACTTGAATATATCCTATAACCTTACGCTCTGCATAAGTCAGATAAGCAACACATAGCAGTAACGGTACTACTATTACCAGTATTTTAATGATGATCCAAATTAATATGCTAATATTTTGAAGCATTTTATTACCTATCTAGCGCTTAATAGTTATTGCAGCAAATGAATGACCTAAATCAACTGTCTCAGGCATCGCGTTTGCTACCCATACAACATCTGCCGCAATGCGCTCATCACGTTTAAGCGGCAATGTTATCTCAATATCTCCCTGAGATACAGTAGCAATCTCGTCTAATTTCAATCTATCTGCTGTTGCAGGGTTAATCCTTATACAGGCTGATTCAGAAGCAGCACATAATTGCAGCTCTTTTGCATTTCGTACTATGGCATCAATTCGATACAGTGGCCATTCACCTACACGAACAAGCGACTGGTTGATAACTGGAAGCGACTCTGGATAGTATGGGGTGTATTCATGCTCCATCGTCATGGCTACGCATTCTTTGACTTCTGATAAAATATCTTCAGTAGAAGTATATTCAAAATCCTTACAATGCAACAAGTTACCCAGAACTCTTATTACCTTCCAGGCTGGACGGGACTCATCATAAGGTAATAAAGCTCCCTTTACGGTTTGCCATGCATTATCCACATTGATGTAAGTTCCCGATGTTTCAGCATAAGGAGCAATAGGTAAAATCACATCGGCATAATCTAGCATTGAATCGTGTTGGTATGCTGACAACATAACTACGAACTCAGCAGCCAGCATTGATTGTCTGGCACCATATGGATTGGCGAAATCAAATCCTGGTTCTACCGCCATTAAAAAGTACCCTTTCAACTTGGCATTAAGTGCGTCTTGTACATTTAAGCCAGGTTCGACAACTGATTTTCCAGCTACTGTTCTGTGTGGAAGCATTCCTGCCATACAGGCTCCAGCAGAGTTAGCACCATTAGTTAGTCTGAGAACCTTCGCACCACTTAATTGCTTAATCACTGAAATCAAAGTTCGCAGAATTGATGCGTCAGGATGATTCTCACATATCGCACCAGTGATAATACACGCGTGTTCTTCTTTCAATGCGCGTGCTACTTTATTTGAGAATGGATCAGCTTCAAGACCGATTAGCAGTTTTTGTACTTCGTCCGGTAAACTATTCACATTTTGCGCAAGAGCTAGAGCCAGTCTGGCCAATTGCATTGGCATTTCTAATGGAGAAATTACTGTATTTCCATCAAGTTCAAAATGATAATCAAAATCGACCGGATTAATCGCGTGGATTTTAGCTCCATTTCGATACGCTTTTCTTACCCTAACTCCTGCCAGTGGCACTTCTCTATCAATATTGCATCCAACAAGCAAGATCGAGTTTTGATGTTCAATATCGGCATAAGGAATTGAACTGCTTGGAGTTGTTGTTAGATTATCCTGATCTCTAAAATCAATCTGCTGAAGTCGGTGATCAAGATTATGCACACCAAGTTCCCGCATTAATTTTTGTAACAGATACATTTCTTCAACTGTTGAAGAGCTGGATGCAAAGGCAGCCATTTGTTCAGGACCGTTTTGTTTAATTACGCGGCTAATTCCTTCTGCAGTAAATTTCAATGCAGTTTCCCAATCAACAACTTCCCATTGGCCGTTACGCTTAATTTGAGGTTTACCGGCTCGGGATTTGCTTTTTAAACCCAGGTAACTGAATCTGTCTCTATCAGATAACCATGTTTCATTAATTCGTTCATTTTCTTTAGGTACTGCACGCATTAAGGTATTGTTTCGAGTATGCAAATAAATGTTTGATCCAAGGCAATCATGTGGAGCAACACTATCATGCTGAGTCAATTCCCAAGCCCTTGCAGTAAACCGATAGGGTTTGGATGTTAAAGCGCCGACGGGGCATAAATCAATAATATTTCCAGAGACTTCTGAAGTCATACTATGTTTCACATAGGTACCAATTTGCATGTGTTCGCCGCGTCCAGTAGCCCCTAGTTCCCTGACACCAGCTACTTCATCACCAAATCGAACACAACGAGTACAATGGATGCACCGTGTCATTTCAGTCGAAATCAGAGTGCCTAAATCATCATCTTCAACTGCGCGCTTACTCTCGGTATATTCGGACTCATCTTCACCAAATCCCATTGAAATATCTTGTAATTCGCACTCACCACCCTGATCACAAATAGGACAATCCAATGGATGATTTATTAATAAAAACTCCATCACTACTTTCTGTGAATGCAATGCCTGTTCCGATTTAGTAAACACTTTCATTCCATTGGTAATCGGAGTAGCGCAGGCAGGAACTGGCTTTCTACCATTTTCAACTTCAACCAAACACATACGGCAATTAGCCGCCACTGACAGTTTTTTATGGTAGCAAAAACGAGGGATATAAATACCCGCTTCGTCAGCTACTTCAATGATCATTTTACCGTTTTCTACTTCAAATGTTTTACCGTCAATTTCAATAGTAGCCATGGTCTAACCTTCTCAATTATGCTGCAACGATCGAGCGTTTATGCTTAATGAAATAATCAAATTCATTATAGAAATGTTTAACAAAGCTTTGCACTGGCCAGGCTGCAGCCTCACCTAATGCGCAAATGGTTCGTCCTTCAATGTTGTCTGCAACATTGACTAGTTTTTCCACATCACCCGGCTCGCCATGTCCGTGTCTTATACGATGTAAAAGCCTGACCAACCAACCCGTACCTTCGCGGCAGGGAGTACACTGGCCACAAGATTCATCCATGTAGAATTCTGAAATACGGTATAGGGCATCTACCATACAGGTTGTTTCATCCATTATGATTACTGCGCCAGAACCAAGTCCAGAACCTGCTTTCTGAATACTGTCGTAATCCATATCAAGCCCGAGCATTACATCACCTGGCAACACAGGCATGGAAGTTCCACCAGGAATAACTGCTTTGATTTTACGATTTTCCAAAACTCCGCCCGCCAAATCAAGTAAGGTCTTAAAAGGAGTACCTAATGGAATTTCGTAGTTACCTGGCTTGTTTATATGTCCACTGACGCTAAAACATTTAGCTCCACCATTATTCGGTTTGCCCAGTTTTAAGAACCATTCGCCACCCTTTTCCATAATGACGGGTACGGATGCGAACGTTTCCGTGTTATTAATCGTAGTGGGTTTACCATATAAACCATAGTTTGCCGGAAATGGGGGCTTAAATCGTGGTTGTCCTTTTTTACCTTCTAGTGAATTTAGAAGTGCTGTTTCTTCACCACAAATATATGCACCAGCACCTAAATGGTTGAACAAGTCAAAATCGACACCGGTACCCATAATATTTTTGCCGAGCAATCCGGCAGCATATGCTTCTTTTAAAGCAAACTCAGTACGTTCATAGGGCAACCAAAATTCCCCGCGAATGTAGTTATATCCGACTGTTGCACCCATGACGTATCCAGCAATCGCCATACCTTCAATAAGCTGGTGTGGATTCAGACTTAGTATTTCTCTATCTTTACACGTTCCCGGCTCACCTTCATCAGAATTGCATACAACATATTTTTGTACTGGAGAATTACGATTCATAAAACTCCATTTAAGACCTGTAGGAAAACCAGCGCCACCACGTCCACGAAGTGCGGAAGTTTTTAATTCATCGATTATTAATTGTGGGGAAGTCTGTTCCTTTAATATCTTACGCCATGCACTATAGCCACCAACACTTTCATAAGCAGATAGAGTCCATGGCTCTGGTAAATGAACTGTTCGATAACAAACCTGATTTAATTCAACCATGTCAAGCACCTCTATCTCTTATTGGTATTGTTCCAACACTGCATCGATTGATTCGGCAGTCAGATTTTCATGATAATCCTTATCTACCTGCATCATTGGTGCATTAACACAGGCTCCCAAACACTCCACTGACCTTAACGTAAAACGACCATCGTCGGTAGTTTCGCCTAGCTTAATACCCAATTTATTTTGTAAATGCTCCACTACACCAGCGGAATCTCGTAGCAAGCAGGAAATATTGGTGCAGACATTGACCAAATGCTTACCCACAGGCTTATGTTCATACATAGTATAAAAACTGGCCACTTCGTATACTGCAATAGGAGCCATATCAAGATACTCAGCTACTGCATCCATTAATTCAGGTGTCAGATGCCCATGTTCTTCCTGGACTATGCGTAATGTACTCATCACTGCAGATTGCTTCTGATCAGCTGGATATTTTGCTATCCAGTCATTAATTTCATGCATTCGTTTCGCTGGCATAAATTGATGTAATATTTTTTCTGAAGTATCAGACATTTCTAAACCTTTATCTTGTTTGTTTTTACACTGCCATTGTATAGGCAAGTACTGGAACTCAATTAGCGATCTATCTCACCAAATACTATATCCTGGCTTGCAAGAACAGCAACGCCATCCGCAAGCATATGCCCTCTTACCATTTCATCAAAACTGGATAAATGAGCGAATCCTGGAGCACGTATTTTCATACGGTACGGTTTATTTGCACCATCTGAAACCATATAGATACCGAACTCACCTTTAGGAGCTTCAACAGCAGAATAGACTTCACCACGCGGCAAACAGAACCCTTCAGTGAATAATTTGAAATGGTGAATTAAGGCTTCCATATCATGTTTCATTTCAACACGACGAGGAGGTGTGATTTTATGATCATCAATTTTAACCGGTCCAGGATGTTTTCTTAGCCAGTCAATGCATTGTCTGATAATTCGATTGGATTGTCTTAATTCCTCTATACGTACCAGATAACGATCATAGCAGTCACCAGTCTTACCCACTGGAATATCAAATTCAACCTTATCGTACGCTGCGTAGCTTTGCTTTTTGCGTAAATCCCAAGCAATACCGGAGCCTCGTAGCATGGGACCAGTAAACCCCCATTGCAAGGCGTTTTCTGGAGATACTATTCCAATATCAACTGTACGTTGTTTCCAAATTCTATTATCGGTCAAAAGGGTTTCATACTCATCGACACAATGGGGGAATCGTTCAGTAAATGCCCAAAGAAAATCCAGCAAACTGCCTTCTCTGTTCTGATTCATTTTTTCTACTTCACGCTCGCTATGCCAGCGTGATGGTTTATATTGCGGCATGGTATCAGGCAGATCTCGTGCTACCCCACCAGGACGGTAATATGTGGCGTGCATTCGAGCTCCGGAAACCGCCTCATAACAATCGAACAGATCTTCACGTTCCCTGAAACAATAAAGAAACACTGTCATTGCACCTAGGTCAATCGCTATCGCGCCAACCCAAAGTAAATGATTCAGTATGCGAGTGACCTCATCAAACATAGTTCGAATGTATTGAGCGCGTATAGGAGCTTCTATGCCTAGTAATTTTTCAATTGATCTAACGTATGCATGTTCATTACACATCATGGATACGTAATCAAGACGATCCATATAACCAATACTTTGCAGGTATGGTTTTGTCTCGGCAAGTTTTTCAGTAGCTCTATGCAATAAGCCGATATGAGGATCAGCACGAACTATAGTTTCACCTTCAAGTTCAAGTACCAAACGCAAAACACCATGCGCCGCGGGGTGTTGAGGACCAAAATTTAAAGTGTAATTCTTTAATTCAATCATTTGCCATCACCCTCATTACCAGTGTAACGATTATCATTACGTATGACTTTAGGCACCCCAATTCTGGGGACTATATCTACCGGTGTATATATAACTTTTTCCAGTTTTGCATCATAGCGCATTTCCACATGACCACTGAGAGGAAAATCTTTGCGGAAAGGATGTCCGATAAAACCATAATCAGTCAGTATACGTCTTAAATCAGGATGACCTTCAAATAGAATCCCAAACAAATCATATGCTTCACGTTCAAACCAATTAGCGCCTTTCCATAAATGATGGACGGATGGAACTATTAAATGAGCTTCATCTATAAATAGTCTGACTCGTAAACGATGATTTTTTTTAGTTGAAAGCAGGTGGTATACTACGGCAAATCTGGGTTTATCCAGCGCATACGCTTTGGCCTCTTGACGCTCTACTCCTCGCGAAAATCCATTTTCTGTAGCAGAATCAGTCTCCCAGTCATATTCCCCATAGAGTAAATAATCAACACCGCAAAGATCAATAAGCTGATCAAAAGAAAATAATTCTCTATCACGCAACTCAAGCATTATGGGTAATAAATTGTTCGCATTACATTCTATAGTCACTTCATTATTAGCAACAATCATATCGCTAATGTGACCTGCTAATTCAGCTTTGAGCTGTTCAACCAAAAAATCGTTTTTAGTCATCTAATCTGCACCTTTGATGATCTTAAGCTTCTATTATTTTTTTCCGTCTGATTTTGTTCTGTAATTGAATTATGCCATAGAGAAGTGCTTCAGCGGTTGGAGGACAACCAGGCACATAAACATCCACCGGTACAATTCGATCGCATCCACGGACTACTGAATAAGAATAATGATAATATCCGCCGCCATTAGCACATGACCCCATCGAAATGACCCAGCGTGGCTCAGCCATTTGATCATATACTTTACGTAAAGCAGGAGCCATTTTATTACATAAGGTACCGGCAACAATCATTACATCCGATTGACGTGGACTTGGTCTAAATATAATCCCAAATCGGTCAAGGTCATAACGTGCAGCACCCACATGCATCATTTCAACAGCACAACATGCCAAACCAAAAGTCATAGGCCACATAGAACCACTGCGAGCCCATCCGACAAGTTTATCGACCGAAGTCGTTATAAAGCCATTTTTTTGCAATTCTGCAACCGCCATAGCTAGCCTCTAAGCAGTTAAATATTAATATTAAACCCAATAATTCTTTGACACTTTTAACGAGACAAAGCTATTCCCACTCTAATGCGCCTCGTTTCCATTCGTATATAAATCCAATAACTAATAAACCAAGAAATAACATCATACCTAAAAAGCCAAACCACCCAATCTTGCGAAGCGCTAAAGCCCAGGGAAAGAAGAAGGCTGTTTCTAAATCGAATATGATAAACAGTATCGCAACCAGATAAAAACGCACATCAAAGGGAATATGCGAACTTTCAAATGCGCCAAAACCACATTCATATGGCGCGTTCTTGGCTTCGTCAGGACTGCTCTTTGAAAATAAGGAGCCAGCGCCTATCATCGCAAGACCTAAGAGTAAGCCGACGATAATAAAAACGAGAACGGGTAAATATTGAGATAGCATCAGTTCACCTTGCTCGGATTATAAATGGTGCCGAAGGCCGGACTCGAACCGGCACGGCTTACGCCACCGCCCCCTCAAGACGGCGTGTCTACCAATTCCACCACTTCGGCATGTCTTTTTAAACCATCCACTTTGTCATCATTGATTATATGAAAATTCGGTTCGTTAAGCACAATACTCAGTACAGTATTCAGTTCATGCTCACTCAGCTAACTTCTATAATCTGTCCAGGATGACATCATGGAACGTTATATTTCTTATTTTTTTACATCTTTACCATTATCAACCGGTACTGGAACTGTGCTTACTGGTACATTAGTCTGTTGAGGTATAGCTTGCTGCTCTGCCTTTTGGTATTGAGTAGAAACCAAATAAGATAGCATTAAGCTGGTGACAAAAAATGCCATCGCCAAACCACCGGTTAATTTAAATAAAAAGCCTCCGGTTCCCTGGCTTCCAAATAAAGTATTTGATGCGCCAGAACCAAAAGCTGCGCCGATATCGGCGCCTTTACCATGTTGTATAAGTACTAAGCCTATTAAAGCTACAGCAACTATCACATGAATCATTAATATCAATTGATACATTTCACAATTTCCACAAACTGTTTAGCGTTCAACGATGCGCCCCCTACCAAACCACCATCAATATCTGGCATGGCAAATAATGCCCTGGCATTATTTTCGTTCACACTGCCTCCATAGAGAAGTGTTAAACGCTCAGCATCACTATTATTTACATCTGCAATCAGTTTTCTTATAAACTGATGTACTTCTTGTGCCTGTTCCGGAGTTGCCGTGTTACCCGTGCCTATAGCCCAAACAGGTTCGTAAGCAACGACACATTCTGAAAAACATTTTTTATTGTTTTCACTTACAGCGCGCAATTGACTGGCAATTACTTGCTCTGTTTGTCCTTTTTCACGCTCAATAAGCGTCTCACCTACACAAAGAACAGGTATCATACCATGTTCTTTTACATGGTGGAATTTTTGTGCGACAAAATTTTCATCTTCATTAAAATAGTGTCTTCGTTCGGAGTGTCCCACCAAAACATACCGGCAACCGAAATCTTTTAACATAGGTGCTGATAATTCGCCAGTATATGCGCCAGAATCCTTTGGATATACATTTTGGGCGCCTGTTTCTATCGTTGATTCACCTAATATCTCTTTAACTAAAGGAAGATAGATAATTGGAGGCATGATTACTGTCTGTATTTTAGAATCAGATTCAATCTGTTCATTTAATTGGTTAGTCAATTGAATCACCTGATCCAGGCGACCATTCATTTTCCAATTTCCAGCAACCATTTTACGTCTCATAGACCCTCCCTATTACTGGGTTGGACTATACCCAAACTTGACTCAGATGTGTAGCTCTATTAAGTGTTTTTTTTCAGTATTGTCTATCTACTTTTTTTACATAAAAATGGATTTGCTACTTGCGTAGTGCTGTTATTTCGATAGAATCCTATTGACTGTACAAGGAGGGTATACCTATGAATGAGCTCATACTGCAATTATTGAATGAAATTTCTGCTTTAAAACCCCCAATGACTTTAAAAGAACTATTTGATAAGACACCATTAGATACTGGAGAGCCATCATCAGAATTCACTGAACATTTCAATTTATTAATGCGATTGAAACAACTGATTGATGAACAATTCAAATTCAACAGCCAATTAACTGAACTTAAGCTCAAAATTAAGAATCATGCTGAGTTAACTCAGCAAATTGAAGCTTATCAAACCGAAATCCAGGAACTACAGACCAATATAAAACAACTTAAAAGTCAATTAGTACCTATTTACAAAGAGCTAGAAATTAAAGCCAATGAATTTGCATTAGCAGCGGATCCATTAGCTGTACTCGATACGAAAACATCTGTTGACGAAATGCAAAAAAAGGTGGCTGAATTTTCATTAATGCTGACCAGCACATGCACAGACATTGATACTCGCATGGCCAGAGCCAAACTGGTTATTAATAAGAACAAATTTGATGCCTTAGCCTCTGAGCTTCTAGGATTAGATATATCTTGCACACAAGAAATATCAACTCAACAATTGCAAGGAATGATTGACACAGTTTCATCAGAAAAGGAATTGTTCACATCAATGCAGAGTAAAGCACTTGTTTATCAAAAACAATTTACTGAGCAATTATCGAATGATCACCTGCCGATTCGCATTAGCGAGTTGAATGAAGAAAGTACAGAATTGACCAAACAACAAATTGAGATTGAACACCAGATTGCTCAAAACATATTGGATTCAACAATTAAAGAACGATTAACTCAGGAATTTAACTCAAGTTCAGATACACATGCATTGATCAATTCTTACAGCAGCAAATTAGACACAATACTCACTTATTTTGATCCCTTCGCCTGGACTTCGTGGGGTGCAAACTTTCTAATGAATCAGGATGGCAATAAAAAACATGATGAAGAACAACAGATCATCTCACTTTCTATTGCATTTTTAAATTTACTAACGCAAAAACATGGACTGGAATTCAAGCTAAATAACATTAAAAGGAGCGTTGCCGCGCTTAATACCGAAAAGGATAAAACGCCAAATCCTTTACCAGAAACTGACCCAGGCAACCAAGATACCAATGCAACTCAACTTCATGATAAAGCAATCACCTCAGATATCAAACTTGATTCGGATCAATTAATTGAAGAAACCTTACAGCTTTTATCTAAAGTTCCATCCTATACGGCAACTATGGATCTGAATGAAGACTCTCCGGACATGCATTTTTTGGAGACCTTAATCGTCAATATTCCTGTTATTTCGAATACCCTTGAAAAAAAATCAACCGCATTAAATAAACTTAATGAATTACTGCTTGTATTGATTGAGATTAATAAATTAAGAGTTGAATTTAATTTATTGCCTGATCAAGATAACCTGCTGCCCAGTCTACAAGACGCTATTAACGAAGAACATACGTTTAACGCTCAAACAGAACAAAAGGCAAAATATCAAGAACTTATCAACTCATGTAACTCTTATCTTCACTACGCCCTGGATTATAACAACCTAGCTGAAAAGCTTATCCAGATTATAGATTTACAAAAGCAACTTAAGACTCAATTAGTAAAACCTCCTAAACAACGTGAACTTGAGACCATTTCGAATCATCTAGTGACCCTAAAAGAAACCATTGATTTGAAATTGAGCCAGCTCACTCAATTACCAGTACCAACACCTGCTCTACCCAATATTGAGGAATTGCCAGAAGTTGATTCTGAACCTGTTGATAATACTAAGTTAAACAAAGAAGTTCCTACACCTCTCGAATTGATACAGTCTGCTGTTTCTACTGATTTATCTTCAATGAGTCAATTGGTTACATTAGAGGCACAACAGGAAGTAGTTGAACCAAAAGTATCAGTACCGCAACAGCATCGAGAGATTGACCGGTTGGTGAGCGATTTAAATGACCCAGCATCGGATGTTGATGAGTTAGAATACGACTCCTCATCTTATTCTTCCTATTCATCTGAAGATGATATTCAAGGATCGGAGTCAAAATCATCTTCTTATTCCGATGAGGATCAAGATTATATCGAACAATCAAGTGAAAGCGATCATTCGCTCCAGGATACTGCGCCTGTTCAGCCCACCATCCTAGAGAGCGAAGCGCCAGCAAGCTCTAATCCAGACTGTCCTACTTCCTACTCAAATGAGCCTTCTGTTATAAAGACAACTGATTCATTGATTCATAACACTGGTTCACTTGAACACAATCTGGAGCCAACTGAGTACATTAGCCCAACGCAACACCAAATAATTGCTCCTCAGCCGCTTGTCCCGATTAAGAATATCGCTGAAAATCTTGAGCACTTATTAGGAACGAAAGATTCTAGTAAATTATTAAAAACAGAGCCTGATTTAACGGATCACTCTAGCCTGAGCTCAGAGCATGAACTCAGTACTCCCAGTACATCAGAAGATTTCAGCAACTCAGATGAGGATATATTAAGCAATGAGCAAGACAGTTCCTCTCCAAAGCATCAAAATCTCCTGAATACCATCAAATGGCATCACGAGATCCTTGGTTATCTGAATAAATTCCCTGCTGACATTCAAAATTGGTATGCCGAAGTGTATGACAAGGTAAGAAAAGAACTCAATAGTGAATTATATTGCTACAAAGCGGCTCATATTGTACGCGATTTTTTATTTGAAATTGAACATAAAGATAACACTGATGTGATTAGAGCTTATATGCGTCTATGTTCTCAGCCAGCCCAAGATATTGGACCTTTACTTGCTCTAAAACCATCATTACTCATTACGGATGAGCCTTATTATGAAACGGACATCATGATGGATTGCCCAAAGGAATTAAAAAAGCATTATGAACATTATGCAACACTAAAAAAGGAACACCCCATCGAAGCTGAATTGTTTTTACAGGCAGTACGTTCAGTTCATATGGTTCAACTCTATACAAAACTACCAAACCGTAGCATTACTGCAGAGCAAATACCCTCATTGGCGTCCGATCCACGGTACGAACCATTAAAACGCCATAGAGGTTTTATAAAAGTATGGGAATTTTTAGAGGATCTTTGCAGATTAATTTTAGGTAAAATTCAAAATCAACCTGAATATGAATATTCAAAAAGACCCTGTTTATTTAATACCAAATCACATCGGTTAATTAAGGAAGCAGATGAACTTATTCATGATCTGCTTCCAATAAATACTCCTTAAACAGGAGTTTTAGAACTATTAAGCTCACGATCAATAAGGCTGATGTCGTCGCACAGTTTCTGAGCATGTTGCTTAACAATCGACTCATCAGCTCCCTCAACCATAACTCGGAGTAATGGTTCAGTACCCGAGGGCCTCAATAAAACACGGCCTTCACCTTTCAAACTGCTTTCAAGTGTATGAACCGCTTTTATTACCTGGGGATTTGAGGCCAACATCGCAGCATGATCAGTCTTCAAGTTAACTAATGATTGAGGCAACAAAGTAATACCCTGAGTCAATTGCTCTAAAGTTTTATCTTGCTTCATCATAATTGATAGTACCTGGAGGGCTGCTACTATTCCATCACCAGTAGTTGTCTTATCCAAACACACGATATGCCCGGATGTTTCGCCACCAATCTTCCATTCATTTTCACGCAATGCTTCAAGTACGTATCGATCACCAACTTTAGAACGAAGGAAGGGGATGTTCAAAGCTGACAGAGCCAATTCCAAACCGTAATTACTCATCAGTGTTCCAACAACGCCACCATTCAATACACTTCTTTGCTGACGATCTTTAGCAATAATATAAAGAATTTGATCGCCATCGATTAAATGACCTTTGGCATCAACTAAAACCAGCCTGTCTCCATCACCATCCAATGCAATACCAATATCAGCACCTGTACTTACTACTTTTTTCTGTAATAATGCAGGTGAAGTTGAACCACATTCCTGGTTAATATTAAACCCATCTGGCTTATCCCCAATAGCAATGACGGAAGCACCCAACTCGGAAAAAACATTAGGCGCGATGTGATAAGTAGCTCCATTAGCACAATCCACAACTATTTTTAACCCGGACAATCGGGACATGGAGGGTATGGTTGATTTACAAAATTCAATGTATCGGCCCGTTGCGTCATTAATTCTGGTTGCTTTACCTAAGTTAACTGAAGGCACTGTCTGTAGCTGCTTTTCCAGTTCTGCCTCAATTAAAAGTTCTACGCTGTCTGGCAGTTTTCCACCATCAGCCGAGAAAAACTTAATGCCATTATCTTCAAATAAATTATGTGAAGCACTAATAACTATTCCTGCATTCGCTCTCAGTGTCTGAGTCAGATAAGCGATTCCAGGAGTTGGCATAGGCCCTAATAATGCAACATCAACGCCCGCAGCCGATAATCCAGCTTCCAGAGCGGACTCCAGCATATATCCTGAGACACGCGTATCCTTACCTATTACAACCTTCTTTCGATGACCATTAGCCAGAACACGGCCAACAGCCCAGCCCAGTTTTAAAACAAACTCCGGATTAATACTTGACAAGCCCACGTGTCCACGTATGCCATCAGTACCAAAATATTTACGCTGACTCATCCTTACCTACCTTTATTAAATTCATCCCAATTAGATTATGTTGACAATTGATCACTTTATTCACAACGTCCCGTGACGTCAGAATTGGTATTATCAGCACACCTCACTCAATATAATTTCTCTTAACCGGCCTGGCATACTGCATCAATCATGAGTAATGCCTGCTGTGTTTCGTCTACATCATGTGTTCTTAAAATCCCTACGCCTTTTAATGCAGCATATACTGCAAGAGAGATACTACCGAACAATCGCTGATTTACATCTTTTCCAAGAACAGCTCCAATCGTGCTTTTACGGGAAACACCCAAGAGTACAGGTCTGTTTAAATGGGTTAATTCATTTAATCGATTCATCAGATTAAGGTTATTTTGTACTCGTTTACCAAAACCAAAACCCGGATCAATAATTATTTGTTTTCTATCAATTCCTGCTTTCTCACATGCATTGATACGTTCTAAAAAAAACTGCTTTAATTCTGCCATCACCCCATCTGGATAATGTGGATTGTCTTGCATATTTTGAGGGTCACCCTGCATATGCATTAAACAAACAGGGACGTTCAGTTGAGCAGCCATGGCAAGCGCCCCCTCTTTTCTTAAAGAGTAGATATCATTAATGATATTCGCGCCGGCACTGATCGCTGCATGCATAACCTGAGGCTTATAGGTATCAATCGATATACAAATATCAGAGTTTTTTCTAATGTGTTCAATCACGGGTATTACTCTTGATAATTCTTCATCAAGAGAAACATAGGTTGCTCCCGGTTTTGTTGACTCACCGCCAATATCAATTATATCAGCTCCCTGAGCAATTAGATTAAATGCATGCTCACAGGCCCTATCCATGGATAAATAGCTTCCTCCATCAGAAAATGAGTCTGAAGTAACATTCAGTATCCCCATAATTAATGGTTTTTGAAAAGATGCATGTGAATTGGGCTGGCTTTTTTGTTCGAGCCAGCCAATAAATTGTTCTGGAGTCACCCGAGTCTCTCTGTTAACAGCTTCAACATACCAAATCAATGCTCTTCAGCTGGATTTTCTATGGTCTCACCATTAACTGGTTGTACAGGCGTATCGTTAGCTACTTCTACTTTTTCTAATGGTTTGGATGCACCCCAACCAGCTGGTGGTGAAGGTTCTTTTCCGGTCATGATTTCTTTAATCTGATCCGCATCAATGGTTTCATATTTAATTAAACTTTCAGCCATCAGATGGAGCTTATCCATATTAGCAACCAGAATTTCTTTCGCTCTTTGATAATTTCTATCGATGATAGCGCGTACTTCATCATCAATTTGCTGTGCGGTTCGATCCGACATTTCCTTATGTTTATTCATTGATCGACCTAAAAATACTTCTTCCTCTTCTTCTCCAAAGGTTAATGGTCCTAGTGGTGATAGTCCCCAGGTTGTAACCATTTTACGAGCAATTTCAGTAGAACGCATGATGTCATTTGATGCACCAGTAGTTACACTTTCAAGGCCAAATATAAGCTCTTCAGCAATACGTCCGCCAAATAAACTGGATAGCTGACTTTCCAAGCGTCGTTTACTATGACTGTATCTATCTTGTTCTGGCAAAAACATCGTCACACCCAATGCCCTGCCTCGAGGAATAATGGAGACCTTGTACACAGGATCATGCTCGGGTACTGACAAACCTACAATGGCATGTCCTGCTTCATGGTACGCGGTCAGTTTTTTCTCATTATCATCCATCACCATGGAGCGTCTTTCAGTACCCATCATGATTTTATCTTTAGCCTTTTCAAGCTCAATCATACCCACTTTACGCTTGTTTGCTCGCGCAGCAAATAGTGCGGCTTCGTTTACCAGATTAGATAAATCAGCGCCTGAAAATCCTGGAGTACCTCTGGCGATATCCATCACTTCAACACTGTTGTCTACAGGGACCTTCTGCAAATGGACTCTTAATATTTGTTCACGGCCTCTGATATCCGGTAAAGGCACAACAACCTGCCGATCAAATCGTCCTGGACGCAAAAGAGCTGGATCCAGCACATCCGGACGGTTAGTAGCCGCTACAACAATAACCCCTTCACTTCCTTCAAAGCCATCCATTTCGACTAAAAGTTGGTTAAGAGTTTGTTCGCGCTCATCATGTCCACCACCAAGACCTGCGCCTCTATGTCGTCCAACCGCATCGATTTCATCGATGAAAATAATACATGGGGCATGCTTTTTGGCCTGTTCAAACATATCACGTACACGTGATGCGCCTACACCTACAAACATTTCCACGAAATCGGAACCAGATATGGTAAAGAAAGGTACTTTAGCTTCACCTGCTACTGCCCTGGCCAATAAGGTTTTACCAGTACCAGGAGAACCAACCAATAAAACGCCTCGTGGTATTCGACCACCCAGACTTTGGAATTTGGTAGGATCACGTAAAAAGTCAACCAGTTCCTTGACTTCTTCTTTTGCTTCATCAACACCAGCCACATCAGCAAAAGTAACTTTGACCTGGTCTTCGCCCAATAACCGAGCGCGTGATCTGCCGAACGACATAGCTCCGCGACCACCGCCGCCTTGCATTTGTCGCATAAAGAATATCCAGACACCAATTAATAGCAACATGGGGAACCAGTTTATAAACAGATGCAAGAGGAAACTCTCTTGTTGTTTTTCTTGACCACTGACATCCACTTTGCCTTTTAATAACTCACCTAAAAGCGCGTTATCCTGCATCGGCATATAGGTGACAAAACGTTTATTGTTTTTTGTCATCCCTTTGATGATCTTGTTATCCTCAATAGTAACTGAGTTCACCATGCCTTGATCGACTTCTTTCAAAAACTGGCTGTAAGAAACTTTCTCAGCAACAGAGTTTCGAGGACCAAAATTACTGAAAACAGAGACCAGGACAATCGCTATAATCAGCCATAAAAATAAATTCTTAACCATGTCGTTCAAAGTATTAACCTCGTTAGTTACTTACAGCTTTGTTGTGAGAACGATTATATAACCCTTGCAAATTAAGTTGCTTGTATTGGTGCATCTTTATCCTTAAGAGAGATATATATAAAGCTACTATAAATTATAGCCCTTTGCCAGCAAATAGGTTTCTTTTGAGCGAGATCTTGAAGCGGATGGTTTACGAATAACCACTCGCTCAAAAGATGCTCGCGCTTGTTTCACTAATTCATCAAACCCCGAACCATGAAATACTTTAATCAACATAGAGCCTCCCGGTTTTAACATTTTTTCCGCAAAATCAAAAGCCAGCTCTACTAAATACATGGCGCGTGGAATATCTATTGCCGTACTTCCACTCATATTTGGGGCCATATCTGATAATAACAAGTCCACACTACGTTCTGGAATTAAATTTATTAATTCCTGCAATACTGTATCTTCCCTAAAATCTCCCTGAATAAAGTTCACATCAGGTAAGGCATCCATAGGTAAAATATCCAAAGCAACAATATGGCCTTTACCATTTAATCGTTCAGAAACGTACTGCGTCCAGCCACCCGGTGCCGCGCCTAAATCAACGACGGTCATTCCTGGCTTCAGAAGCAGTTCCTTTTCATCAACTTCTTTCAATTTATAAACAGCGCGGCTTCTATAGCCTTCTGCCTGTGCTTTTTTAACATAAACGTCATCAAAATGCTCTTGTAACCAACGTTTACTGCTTTTAGTACGACTCATAACCATCAAATATTATATCGAATTATCCTATGATACTGAATTTTACTACCTTTTCCCAGCAAAACGTGCAATAATTTGCCATTTTATCGATCAGGAACATCATAGTGGATACTTCGTTCAAACAATCACTTAAAGCACAGGCTCATCATTTGAAACCTGTAATTCTTTTAGGAGCCAAGGGATTAACTGAAGCTGTTATTGCTGAAACCAATATTGCCTTACTATCGCATGAATTAATTAAAGTTAAAATTAATGGCGCAGAAAAAGAAGACCGTTTAGAAATGGCGCATGAATTATGCCATCAATTACACGCTGAATTAGTACAAATGATCGGCAATACTGTAATTCTCTACCGTAAAAATGAAGAAAAGCATAAATAAATCAGGTTAAAGGATTACCTAATTCCTGAAGATATAATTTCCCAAACTGGTAGGACGCATAATCAGTAATGTGTCCTGCATCACGATAGATCGGAACTCCATTAATATCCGCTTTACATCGATTATTGGGGCATTGCACTGTTTTTGGATCAATCACAATTAATTGTGGATACTTCAGTTTCATTTCATCAAAAACCACATTAATCCAGAGATCTTTTCTTGAGCTGTATAAATTAAAATTACAAAGCTCAGGATTGTAGGACTGATGCAATTTAATGTGTCTGTAAAAACAACTTAAGGCATTATTTTGCATTAACGCTGTCGATTTGATTAAAACAGGCTTGGCTCCTGTATCCGTTATCACTTTCAAAGCCGTATCTAACGCAACTTTAAACCGTTGCTTCGAAAGACTCACCGAACGCTTGTCCCCAATCTGATTGATGATGCTGTCGGTTAAATAATTGCTCCAGACCTGCCCAATGATGACATAGTCATAATGATTGTTGCGTATCATGCGATAATATTTTTGTGTGTTATCAAAACACTCCTGATACACACTGTTTTTAAATGTCCACCAATCATAAAGAAAAATACCCGGTAAAGTGATGCACGAGGAAGTACCCTCCGCCTGAATGGTTATACCCGCATCCTTTCCGAAAGTATCCATTAATCCCCAATAATGATTGGAAAAAGAATCACCGATCATCAAGCCTGATTTACTGTCCACTTTTTTAGCACCCAATTTGCAGACACTATTGTAATCCGTCCATTTATTACTTATGCATAACGGCCTTTGGGCACTATTATACTCTTCCAATTGCTTATAGATATGTACCAACTCCTGATCAAAGCGCTGCGGAAATCCCGAATGATTTCTAATAAGCGCCGAATTTAAATGAGTAAAAGCGATGGGCATCAACAACAAAATAATCACCGTATACTGAAACGGGAGCTGATGATAGCGTCTGGCAGGTTTTTCAATATAACGCCATGATAAATAACCCAGAACAAAGATAAACAGGTAGGCTAAAAACAATATCAGAGGCGTTTCCGCATTGCCTTGATACCTTAAAAACGAAAATACAACCCAATGCCAGATATACAAGGAATAGGACAATACACCAATAAAAACCAGGGGCTTTACCGAAAGAGCCTTTACCAAAAAATGCTCTGAATTATATTTACCCAAGGCAATCAATATACCGGTTGCCAGGCAAACCGAAAAGGCGTACCAATTGGGATATCCAAGAAGGATATGATTAAGACTGGCACTATAAAAAATAGTGCTCAGGGATAATATTCCGACAATTGATACGATGCGACTATCTAATGTGACGCGATGCAATGGTATTAAAGCGATACAAGAGCCCAATAAAAATTCGAACATTCTACTGGAGAATAAATAATAAGTTTGTGCGGGAATATTATGAGAACTTCTCAGCGTAATCAGGAAACAAAGGATTGTCAGCAAAAAAACAGCTCGAATAACATTTCTGTTGCTCAACATGCGATGTAAACAGTACATTGCTATAGGTAAAATCAAATAACATTGCCATTCAATTGAAAGCGACCAGGTATGCAATAATGGGAGCTGGTGAGTGTCGGGTGAAAAATATCCTGTCGTCGTATGATTAAAAAATAAATTGGAGATAAATAAAGACGTTTTACGTGCGCTTCGACTGAATTGTATTAAGTCTTCCGGCAAAAAAAACAGCAAAGATAAAATCGTAGTACACACTATAAGACAAACAAAAACAGGTTGAAGACGCCATAATCTACGATTATAAAATTCGATAAAAGAAAAATTCTGATTATTCAGGGATCCATTAATTATGCTTGTAATCAGAAATCCAGAAATAACAAAAAATACATCCACCCCTACAAATCCGGAAGGGAAATATGCCAAGCCTCCGTGGTAAACCAGGACCAGCAAAATCGCAATAGCTCTTAACCCGTCGATATCTGGTCTGTATTTCATGAATCTGACTCTTGGGAACAATAACCCGGTAATTTTATCATCTTCAAGCCAATCCATAAACTTTAATTTCAATTATCCAAAATTCAGCGCTCAAGTGAATCATTCAGAAGCAAAACAAATAATTCCAACATAGCTTGCAAATGAGAATGATTATCATTTATATTAATATATATGTAATAAATTCTGGAGAACCAAATGGCCCTGGCGTATGGAAACTTTCATGAACTAAGTCATCAAATACGTTTTCTACTGTTTGAAATTGGTATTGGCTTGCCTCAAAACAGGATCGATTATTATATTACTCTTGCACACCGAGACGCATTAAAACGCTTACAGCGAGCAGTTCTTGCAGAAGGATTAATAGAGGCTCCAATAGCCACCCACCATGTCCATGATTTAATCGAACAAGTACAGGTTAGCTTGAAAAAAACATTGCCAGCGAGTCAGTTTTTTCAATGGGACACTATTCGAGATGAACTGGATGAATCCATTGCCAATGATGCCCTGGCTCAGGCATATAAACAGTGTTGGAACTCCCAGATTCGAAATGAAGCGAATGGCTATCACAGTCTATGGTCCTGGATGAATAAAACTCAAACGGCATATGAAACTTTATTATTTCTTGAACAATGGGGATGTACAGGCAACCCTTATCAACCCGCCTTTCGAGCAAAAACAGGATTATCCCGACGTGAAGTATTACAAAACTCACCTGAATTTCAGTCTAAAATCAGCATTCACTGGTGTGCATTAACTAAGAATAAAGTGTCTATTCCTGCCCAAGCACTGCAGTTCAATGATTTAATTGCACAAGAATTTCCAACGGAATTTCTTTTATGGCGTGAACGAGTACTACTCCACCATTTAAATCCTGAAGACTATTATCCACTGCCAGTGCATCCCTGGCAGTGGCGCAATCAATTACAAACCCGGTGCTCCGCACTGATCGATAATAAATCTCTAGTTTTATTGCCACATCACCAGACTTTAATCCCATCCATGTCCTTTGATACCATGTTGCCGCCGGATTGCCCGCGTGCCATGATTAACCTGTCATCAATGTCCAAAACATCCTGTTCAAGCATTGCAGAATCATGTGCATTAAATGAACAGGATACCGAGGTTATTCGCTGGATCAACTCATTATTAAAGGCAAATAATCACTATAAAAACACGTTTTTTTTAGTCGATGAGTTATCATCTATTGGAGTTAAAGACGATACCATACCAGAATTTGTCCAGAAGAAACTTCACACCAGTCTACGTCAAAATCCCCTCAATTTTTTAAAATCGAATCAAAAGGCGGTACCTTTTGCGAGTTTATTTTCTAACTCACCCTTATCGAACACGCCGCTAATTATCGAAATTATTAAGGAAAGCGACCTAGAGCCTTTGAACTATTTAGCGAACTATTGTCGTACAATTTTATTTGGTGCTTTACACCTCATGTTAAAGCATGGAGTGATACTTCAAGCACAACAACATCAAATTCTGGTTATCTTTGATGACAACACACCACGAGGAATTATTTATAAAGATCTGGA
This sequence comes from Legionella quateirensis, assembly GCF_001467955.1. Classification (GTDB taxonomy): domain Bacteria; phylum Pseudomonadota; class Gammaproteobacteria; order Legionellales; family Legionellaceae; genus Legionella; species Legionella quateirensis. The sequence goes on from NZ_LNYR01000021.1 coordinate 62,357, forward strand.
GCAGATTGTTGTTGGAGAGCATGTGTTTTTTAATACTGGGGAAGAACGAGAATTATCAATAGACGCGAGACTTAACACATGGAATCTGAATTTATTAAGTACTCGTTTTATTCAAAATATCCTGCAAAATAATATAAAACCATGGATAGAAGCATTAAATACAGCATACCCTATTCCAGTGAATCAATTATGGAGCTGTGTACATCAGGTAATCCATGCTCTGTTTAATGAACTGACCCAGGACATCAACCCCCAATTAATAGATCGACTAGAACAGCTCATATTACACGAGGCATGGCAGCATCAATGCTCATTTACCATGCGATTAAGTTCCAACTCCTACAACAATACGATTGTGCATGAGGTGAATCCTTTCACTCTATTATAAAGGAATTATGATAAACGCTAGAAAAAATGGGACAAGATCGTCCTCGTTATATCCAGAGTCTGGAAAAAACACTCGTGACTTCTCAATAAGTCAGAGGACCTCAAAATCAACACTGGATACAAGATACATTCCTCAATCACGTGACAGAGGCAGCGGTATTGTATAAACTAGTTCGTACCACTGCCATATGTAATCCAGGATTGCGGAAGTACATTTGGTGCAATACATACTCTCAACATGCTAATCAATGAGAGTAAATAAAATTATCGTATGACACATGATACTAAAACATATACCCAATGCGTTGACATTGTTTCGGTTAGGGCTGATTGTTCCATTTTTGATGTATTTATATCATCATGAGTACGTTAATGCTTTTTATACATTTATCTTGGCCGGTATTACAGATGGGCTTGATGGTTGGCTAGCCCGCCATTTTAATTGGCAAAGTTTTTTTGGTTCCTTCGTTGATCCCCTAGCTGATAAATTATTAGTTGCCTCAAGCTTTATCTCATTAGCGCTCATCGGTTCTTTACCCTGGTGGTTAGTGATCCTGGTATTCCTACGAGATTTTACTATCTCCATGGGGGTGCTCGCCTGGTATTGGTTCATTCAACGCAAACTTGATTTTGAACCTACTTTATTAAGTAAATTTAATACCACCTTTCAACTCTTTCTGGTTACTTTATGCTTATTTGAATTAGCTTACTTTAAATTCTCTCTTTATTTAGTGGACGTATTAATTTACTTAACAGCTTTTACCACAGCAACCACTTATCTTGATTATATCTGGACCTGGGGTAAGAAAGCCTGGCCAAAAAAAGAACAACCACAATGAACAAGCAATTGGCTTTAGCAATAAAATTAAATGATGAAGCGACTCTCGCTGATTTTAATTGGGAGAATAATGGGCTATTACACCAGCAATTAAAAAATATGCTGACCCTGAAAGAAGAACGATTACTTTATCTCTGGGGACCAAAAGGCAGTGGAAAATCCCATCTGCTCCAAGCCTGTTGTCAATCCGTCAATTTAAAACAATCGGCAATGTATCTTCCTTTGACGCTTCTTAAAGACTGGGGGCCGCAAACGATAGAGGGTCTGGAAGAGCAGGATTTAATTTGTATTGATGATATAGATGCCATTGCGAATAACTCCGCCTGGGAAGAGGCATTATTTCATCTTTACAATAGAATAAAGGACATGGAAAAAGGATTACTGATTATTTCCGGAAATCTGCCCCCAGCAAAAAGTACTATTAATCTGGCCGATCTTCGTTCCCGGCTTGCCTGGGGATTAGTTATTCAACTGAATGAATTAAGCGATGAAGAAAAAATTAATACGCTTAAATTACATGCTCTTAAACGGGGAATTGATTTACCAGAGAGCGTAGGGCAATTTTTATTAAACCGCTGTTCACGTAATATGCATGATTTACATCAACTGCTTAATCGTCTGGACGATGCATCCCTGGCAGCTCATCGCAAAATTACTATCCCCTTTGTTAAAGACACTTTAAATATTTGAAACAAGATTCCATACATTTGACAACGCCCAAATTCGGTCTATAAATAATAGAGTTGGTTAGTTTTTATCCGCTCTTCGCCCCAAATAAATTTATGGATAAATTGATGCGAAAAAGTGAGTCGGGATGTTCAATGGAGAGAACAATGAAAACTCAAGATGTGATAGCAATTGATTCCTATGTAGTTGAAACTCAGAACACCACGCCAATGCAACTAAGTAATGAGTTATACCGTTTTCTTGCGAAGTCGTATCACCTTGCAGATCATGATGAATTCGAGCGTCTAATTTTACAACCTGAAACAGATGGTGAAGTAACCGTACTTTACGGTATCAATAAGGAAATTGCCGGATTTTCACGTACCTACAGACAAGGTGTCGATCTGAGTAAAAAACAAGTCATAGTATACTCCGCTTATATTTACCTGAGTCCACATTATAAAGTGCGTCCAACTATAGAGAGCGCAGGTCTGACTCAGGCAATAAAAGAAAAACTGGAGAATCCCCAGGAAGAAATTATCTATCTGGCGTTTGCAAATAATCCGCTAACCTATGATTTTATTTATCAGCTTAGTGATTCTATTTACCCCAAACCGTCTCAAAGAGTTCCTGAGCAAATACTCAACCTAATTAATGCCTTCAAGAAACAGTACGGCTGGATTGCAACCAATTCTCATCCACTGGTGATTAACTCCCCGTTGGTCCCTCTTAGAAGTCAAAGCAATTTCACGATTGATGAAACAGATGTACTGCATGAATTTTACTTATCTACAAACCCTGATTATTTACAAGGAAATTCATTGTTAGTCTACATGCCGCTGCATTTAGCAAACATCAATTATGGACTGGATCGTCTCGACTCTAATTGCGACTACAACCAGAAACTTTATCATAATCCACCGCAGTATTGTCACTCTCCTGTGTTGAAAGGTTAAGATGAAATGAGTAAATATTAGTACTGGTTTTAATTACCGGTGATTTACCTTCATAAGCACTTGAGGATTCCTCAGGATTACTGATTTCCTTAAGTGCTGAACTGCTCCTGGTTTTTTGTAATTCAGATACCTCAGTGATTAAAGACTTGGTACTTGATACCTGTTTCTGTAAATTCTCAAGTTTTCTTTCTTGATTTGCCAGATTTTCAGAATCACATAATTTTTCAATTTTTTCTTCATCAAGGCCAAACCATGTACTGATAAGCTTTTTTACACCAACACGCTCTACATTCCAATAAAGACCAAATGCAGCTAAACCAATACCTAAACCAAACAAAACTATTGGAAAAAAAGCAGGTGTCACTGCGGTCATAAACAAACTCAAAACAAATACAGCAACTGACTGGCCTGCAAAATATCCGCTACCAAAAAATAATAACCCGGCAACCCAGGAAACAATGGTTTCGGCTAGTTTCATATTCTCGCTGTTCAATGCTTTTTCAAATTGCTTACTCGCCTGCGCAACAGCTTTTAACCGCGTTTGCAGCATGGAAATTGTGAGTTCATAAGTTTCTAATTCTTGCGCGGTCAATTGTGCAAGGTCATAAGATTCTATTGTTCTTCTAATCGATTTAATTTCATCCATTTGTGACAGATAGATATCTAATAATTTAGGTGCATCTCTTAATTTTATGCCTAAATTCTGAGAGACCTGGACGAGATCAAATCCATAAAAAACGACAATGGATAAAGCAGAAAAAACAACGCCAACAGCAAGTATGGCTATAGAAGGAAATGATAATACCGACATTAAAGAGGCAATACTATCAAAGCCTTCACAAGCTGCTAATAAAGTCCCGGCAATTGCCAAAAGAATAAATTTGTTTTGATTACTTGATGAGGGGGGAGGATCCATTTTTTTTACGTAGGAATTTGTTCCTGGCATGGCTGCCAATAAATCTTTTAATAATTCCGCTCGCAAAGAAGCCAGGATGAAATCAATTTTTTCTTTATTACTTTTAGAAATAGTCTCAGGGAGATTGATTTTATCAGCTAACCAGCTAATCAATTGTACAGCGTCTACTGGCGAAACCAAATACTCTGGGCTTACCGCTTCAGGTCCATAAGAATCTATAAACTCCTTCATCAATTTCTGAGAATTTTCACTTAGTTCAACCTGTACCCCCATCCCCGCTCCTTACTCTTTTAAATTTGAAATTTTAATAAGAGGTAGTATTAATTGATATTGCCTTCAAGTGACACCCTTCTAATGATGATATTTTAACCAATTATAATTAAATAAACATTAAGTGAGCAGTATAATAACAACTTATTGGTGAAATTTGAATTTAATATGCTGAAATACAGGCTCTAGAATAGGACTCGTTTATTGAGTTATTATTTTTATGAGCTATTGCGACCGGAATACCGCGGACAAATCCGCGGCAAGTCAGGTGTGTGGAGAGCGAACTGTTACTGTGTCTAATGGCTGGGGATATACGTAGTAGAGAATTCAACTGATTCTATTTCATGTTTCGAACCTGTGCTGTTTGTAGCAATATATCGGCTTAACCGTGGTGATAGGAACCACATAACCAAAGCTATTATGAACGTTACGATACCAATACAGGCAAATACATTAGTATAAATAAAAAGTGATTCAACACCGGGTTTAATATGCTCAGGAAGCGCGGTATATGAAGCCACGTAAGCCCCGATAAATCCGGCTACTGAAGAAGTCAAAAACCACATGCCCATAACAAAACCAACGATTTGTGCAGGCACCAGCTCGGCAACCATAGCAACGCCAAGAGCCGAAACCAGTAACTCACCAAGACTTTGAAATAAATAACTAAAAATGAGCCACCATGAAGATACCATGCCATTTCCCGTATAAAAATAACGAGCAAAATAGAGCATTAAAAAGCTGACAGCACACATAGTCATTCCCAGAGCAAATTTGTAAGGAATTGAAAACAAAATTCCCTTGCGATGCAATTTGCCATAAACATAAGCTAATACTGGACTCATCAACACAATCCAAATGGGGTTAAGTGCCTGAAAGCTTTGAGCATCAAAAGTTATTCCCATAACATTTGGAATCACATTGTTTACTGCAAATAAATTGAGGGATGTGGGCATTTGTTGGTATAAAGTAAAGAAAATGACTGCCTCTACCATTAACGCAAGAGCGACTAACATTTTCATGAATGTGGCTCGATTTTCCTTTCTCATCATCAAGCCATATGCTGCAACGACCAGTATCGTGATACACCACAACAGGTTTTTGGCAATCATCACATGCTGGAGTAAATAAGCGGCTATCTCAGTGAAGAGTGCTATACCCATAAGGATTAAGAACCAATGCCAAAAAGTAATCCTACGCATATCAGCTTCAGTATTTATATGAGAAACATGATGATGTTGAAACCAATAATTAACGAGCCCCAAAATCAGACCTATTGCACTGATTAAGTAGGCATAGGAATAGCCATATCGACTGGAAATGGTAGGCCCAACTATCAAAGCAACCATGCTGCCTAAATTAATAGCCATATAATAAAGGGTGAATCCGCCATGTAAACGAGGGTCATTCTCCTCATAACATTTTGAGAGTAAATTTGATGGATTTGCTTTAAACAAACCGTTACCCACACAAATCAATCCCAAGGCCAGAAAAACATGCTCTTTATCAGTAAATGCCAGAGAGAAATATCCCGCAACCAGAACAACCAAACCCAGCACTATTGTTCTCTTGGTACCAAGTACCCTGTCCCCCATATATCCGCCGATAACAACCATGCCGTAAACCAAGGCAGAAAAGGCTCCGAACGTATAGTAAGAAACCATATCGTTATAACCTAAATATCGGATGAAATAGAGAGTGAGTATGCCCTGGACTGTATAAAATCCAAACCTCTCCCACAATTCCAACATAAAAATCATGTGAAATGCACGCGGTTGTTCACGAAATAAATTCAGCATGAATTTTTATTCCTTAAGGAGGGTAAATTTTTAAATTATAGGAATTTTTTACTTTTTGCAACGGAGTTTCAAAGATAAATTTAGTTAGATATGACTTACAAAAATAACCGAATGGCGAGGCAAAAGATTTTTATAATGAGGGAGCTTAGGGTGTGTTGATCATTCATCTATTTATTTCCAACATCGAAGGACGTCGAAATAGGAAATGTCAACTGCCCCTAGATAGACGAAATGGTCGAATAAAAAAATCCATTTAACAAAGAGAGAGGGGGGGCGTAAGTCATTTTAGGTTAAGGATGTTCTCCAACAGCTTCACTTTCCCCTTCATCTTCGCCGTCGTCAACTTCTGCTTCCGCGATTACTTCTGGCTCTGGCTTTGGCGTTGGCGTTGGTTTTGCAATTAAAAAATCAGTATCCAGTTCTGATTCATTATTCACTTCATGGGGATGTGCATGTAAATGCTCTGAATATTCTATAACGGCTTTCTTTCCCATTAAACCAACCAAAACAAGTGCGGTAGAATCTACTTGGTGGATCGTTTCACCATGCTCGGACTCCATTTTTTGAGAATCTGTATGGTGAATACTGTCGATTTCAGGAACAGCTTCATCAAGAATTTCTCCATGAGTAACCTGGCTCATATTCGATTGACTATCAGGCACAATTACATTAGACACTGCTAGTTTTAATCCCGAGGTATTCTCCATTAGATCTTCTTTTTGCTCTTCTAAAGTATTGTCATGTGCTAAATCTTCTTTAGATTCCGTTTCAACTGATTCGGTAGGCGATTTAAATTTATTCAATAACCAATTGCCAAAAAGTTTAACTACCGGAGTCAATAATCTTCCAGTAAGATAAACGCCACCTGCAATTGCAGCTCCTGCAAGTATCCATGCACCTACAGGCGGAAAAAATAATGTGACCACAAGTCCAATGATGGATAATGAGGTTAAACCGACACCAATACTTTTATCCAAAACACGCATCATACCGACACGCTCTATTTTTTGTTCTATATGCAACTCTTTATTTTTCAATTCATAAATCAATGATTTTTGTGCGTCGTAACGCTCTTCTAATCCCTTAATTTCCAATGCAATAAATTCATCTCCGGTGGATGTAGCCAATTTATGTTCCAACTCTCTAGCTTCATCCTGAAGCAATTTCATGAGCTCTTCTGCTTTGGCAATTTCTCCTTGTAAAAACTTTCGTTCCTTACCCAACTGATATCGAGTATAAAGAGTTCGAGCCAATAAAACGGTACCAAAAACCAAACCAGTACCTGCTCCGATAAAACCTATTACTGGAGCGGTCACGGGAGCAGCCAAGGCAGTTATGGTGAGGCCTAAAAGAAAAGCGGAATAAATCCATCGAGTGTTATTACTCATTTTAAAGGGTATTTTTTCATCTAAAAGATAAGCTGCAAGATAGATTAAAGGGATACGCACAAAATCAAGGGCCGCCATGACAAGCACTGCGTAATGAAATCCGTGCGCGATCGATTCATTACCAAAAGAATCATTCACATTACTGACACGCTCACCTATCTTTATTGCTGTATCCGCTGCATCATCAACTTTTAACGACAACTTTGATAGCCAGGGAATACGGGCTGCCGCCGCTCTGAACAGTGATTTTTTCGTTAGGGGCACCAATTGGTACTCAACAGGAGCTTGCATCGCTTTCAAAAGCTCAATGTCCCTGTTTTTATCCGGTTCATCATCCTTTACATCACTATCAAGTCCCATATTCCAACTCAACAAATGAAGCATCTTTATAATTAATATAACAATTAATTCTTAAGAAAAGATGACGTCCCTTTTTCTTCCTTGGAAATTTTCATTAAAATCAGCTATATTTTCAAATATAATAAATAAAAAAAAATCACGATGGTTAAAAAAGCCCTTTATCTAGCAGGTGGTGGTGCTCGAGGCGCATATCAGGCAGGCGTTCTTAAGGCTATTGGTCATATACTGCAAGCCAAAACTCTTCCCTTTGATATGGTGAGCGGAGTTAGCGTCGGCAGTATCAATGCAGCCGTACTTGTAGAAAATGCAGATGACTTTCCTGCAGGGCTGGATAAACTGGAATCTATATGGGGCGAAATTCATTGCCAACAAATATATAAAGCCAGTAATTATGAATTAGGCAAATCCGTAATGCGGAACCTGAGCACCTTGATAATAAAACAACGCCAGGCAGGCCACCTGCTGGATACCTCCCCACTGAGACAATTTCTTGATGAGACAATAGATTTCTCTCGTATTGAGCAAAATATTGCTGCAGGTCATCTGGATACCTTCGAGGTATTAACCGCACGCTATGAAACACACCAAACCATTTCGTTTTATGATCATTATCAACCTGACTTTGAAGATTGGAATTACCCACGTCACAGCAGCCAACGAGCCACGATTAACGCCCAGCATATTCTAGCATCCAGTGCATTGCCTCTATTCTTTCCTCCGATTCATCTTGATGGATTTCATTACGGTGATGGAAGTGTGGGACTTGGTACTCCGCTTAGAGGAGCGATACGATCTCATGTCGATAGAATCATGATCTTGGGAACAAGAGAACTACCTGAATTCACAGATCCTGAAACGCTACGAAATGGAGATATTGCATTCGCACATATCTTGGGAAATATGATGAATGGGTTGTTCCTGGACAATCTTGATCGAGATATTGAGATGGTCAATCGTATGAATGAAATAGCAACTCTTCTGTCCATGTGGAAAAAACGCAGATCACCATGGCGGCCAATAACAACCCTGCATCTTCGCCCAAGCAGAGACATGGCCTCAGTAGCACAAGAACACTTTCAAAGTATGCCGGCTTTGCTACGCTACCTGTTAAATATTCTGGGCGCAAAGAGTCATTCAGGTGATTTATTGAGCTTTTTACTTTTTGAAAAGGAATTTACTCGTGTGCTGCTTGAATTAGGTTATCAGGACACGATTGCTTCTGCTGATGAAGTGACCGCCTTTTTTAATTAGTCAGGACGCAAAAACTCTATGACCGGTGCGGTTAATGGCTTCTCTCCATTCCAGATATAAAAAGCCTCTGCCGCCTGCTCAACCAACATACCCAAACCATCAACAGCCTGACAGCCAAGAGCTCTTGCATAAAGAACAAATGGAGTCACGCCTTTTTGATTATAAGCCAGGTCATAACATAAGGGCCTGGATCTCATAATCTCTTCTGGCAAAGCCAGAGTATGCCCCTCAAGGCTGGCCGAGGTTGCATTAATAATCAAATCAAAAACCCCATGCACCCTATCGAGACCAGTAATTCTGATTTGCGGAAAAGCCTTCTGCAGTTCTTCAGCTTTTTCAACGGTACGATTGGCAACAGTTAATGAATCAGGTTTCATTTCCAATAAAGGATAAAGAATACCTCGGGTCGCCCCTCCAGAACCTAGAATTAATATATTTTTGTTCTGCAATTCGAACATACGGGTTAAATCACAAATCAGACCGATTCCATCAGTATTATCCGCATACAGAATAGCATCCTTCATCCATAAGGTATTTGCAGCGCCTGCTAATGTACAACGAGGAGTATGCACTTTTGCCAACTCAAACGCTCTTTGTTTATAAGGCAGAGTCACATTAAGTCCTTTACCTCCCTGGTTAAAGAACTCGAGTACCTGTTGTTCAAATGAATGATCATCTCCTTTAATTTTTTCATAAGTCAGGGGGATATTCATTTGTTGCGCAAATTGTTGGTGGATCAATGGCGATAAACTGTGCTCGACTGGATTTCCTATAACTGCAAAACGTTGAACCATTTTTGGACCTTATAGTACGGTTTATTCACATTATATTTTTAGTGCTAAAGAATAGCACCCTTCGGCAACTTTTTGTTAAGGCTTCCGAAAAGTAACCCTAGTTAAAAACCCGATGCTGAATTACTATTGATCGATAATCCATGTTCTTCTTGAACCTGAACCTCTTTCTTATCATTCACATTAAAAAATAAAACATTATCGTGATGTCGCCTCACTGTAGATCGGTGTGCGATGCTAATGATGGTGGTTTTAGGAAGAAGTTCCTTGAGACGGCAATAAACCTGTTCTTCTACTTCTTCATCCAAAGAAGCCGTAGCTTCATCCAAAAATATCCAGTCAGGCTTCCTTAATAATACACGAGCAAAAGCGATTCGTTGTTGCTCACCCAGTGATTTAAAGCCAATTTGTTTATCTAATTTGTCTGCTAGCGCTTCCATATTGACGGCTTTTAATGCTGAAATTAATTCATTATCAGAATAAGGGCAGTTGGCATCTGGATACGCGAGTACCTTTCTTAAAGTATCATTGGGAAGAGTGGGTTTTTGCGGTAAAAAATAAACAGATTCCAGGCTATTGGGAATAATTACTTCGCCCTCTCCAGATAACCAGGTACCTGCTATTGCTTTAAAAAGACTGCTCTTTCCAGCACCAGAAGGTGCTTGAATCAAGGTATGAACACCTGGAGTAAAGTGTAAATTAAGGCCCTTTATGACTAACTCATTACTCCCGTGTAAATTAAGCTCCAGTTTTTTTACCACAAGACTGTTATCATGATGCGCTACAGTACGAATAATTTTTTTAGTGGATTCACCCTCATTATTTTTATCCAGAGCATTCTGCAAAATTATAATACGGCTCAGGCTGGTCTGGAATTTATTAATCGTCTCAAAGGAGTTGATGAACCAGTTTAATGAACGCGTCATCATGGCAAAATAATACCCTACAGAATAAAATACATCCAGGGTGATCAGATCCGAGAAATATAAAGGTGCTGCAGCTATAATAGGGACAATGGCTTGAAATGTTCCATTAAATACATTAAACGATGTGGTGTCATTTTGAATCGATAAGCGTTTTGCTGTTTTTTTATTTAATTCATCGACCTCTTGTTCCAATCGATTTTGGTAATACTGCTCCGCATGTTCAATTGCTATCTCTTCAGAAAACATTTTAATATGCTGTAAATCAGCTCGTAAATTGGACTGCGCAATCGTTTCTTCATTTGTCGACGCACGTAATGACCTGTTGATAAAATAACCAACAAGAGAAGTTACAATACCCACTCCCAGTGCCACAAATACTAAAAATCCGGGAATTACCAGGGTACTCCCAAAGAGCACAAAGGATAGTGAGCCACCGGCTAAAATTAAAAGTACGGTATAAACGACAAGATTGGAAAAGTTATCGATAAAACCTAAAAATAAATCCAGAGAGGATTCAACCACTTTATCAATATCTTCTTGAATACGCTGTTCCGGATTATCAATATCGTTATAGATTCGTGAGATTTCCAGATAATTCGTCTTACTATTCAAGTATTGATTAATCATTTTTTTAGTTAACCAGGAGCGCCAACTAACATACAATTCATTTTTTAAATAATTCGTTAAATAATTAAAACCAGCCATCGTACCAGAAATTAAAAAACCAGCCCCTAATCCAAATAACAGAAGTGCGGTATCTTTAACTATAAACGCACCGTAAATAAAGGGAAAAAACCACCCTCCTAGCACAAAACCAAGACCAATCATTGCTAAAGTACTTAGAACGCAACCAGAAAATAAAGCCCAGGCCTTCCATTGTTCATTTGAATTTAGAAAATAGTCCGTTAGAAGTTGAAAAGATTTTTTGAAGTATGAGGGTTCTGAAGAGGTTGGACGAGTCATTTGGAATTAGTTCTGAATTTTAAAATAAGGCTTAATATAATTCATGGGCAACAAATGATCAACATGGCCAGATATAAAATACTTCTGGATACAAAAAATTTGAAATAAATATACCTGACACACCCAAATTATGTTCGTAATTTGAACAAATGCATACAAAAGCCTATTATTAATAATGGTATATTAGTGAAGGCTGATTTAAACCATGTCCAATAAAATGAATCTACCTAATCAGCAACAATTACTTTATCAGTTGATCACAAGTGAAGAGCGTTATCAAAATTTCATGAATGCTACAACAGATGCCATTTTTATACATAATTTAAATGGAGTTATTCTGGATGTGAACAATGAAGCATGCATCACTTTAGGTTATTCTCGTAAAGAACTCATTAATTCTTATGCATGGGAAATTGAGATTGCCATTAATAAAGAAACAATCAAACAAAATATAATAAAATTATCTTATGGACCTTTAAATTTGGAAGGCCTGCACAGAAGAAAAGATGGAACAACCTTTCCTGTAGATGTTCGATTGAGTATGTTTAGTACTATGGGTGAACAATTTATCTTGGCTATCGTTAGAGATATATCAGAGCAGAAACGTGCGGAATCGACTATAAGAAAATTAACTCGTGCTTTGGACCAAAGTCCAGTATTAATTATAATAACTGATAAAGCGGGCACAATTGACTACGTTAATGAACGAGTAAGTGAGAAAACAGGTTATAATTATCGCGAAATTATCGGCCAAAACTTCCTAACCTTACAATCAGAAAAAACCCCTATAAAACATTATAAATCTGTTTTAGAACATTTAGCCAAAGGGAAAGAATGGCGTGGAACCATGTTAATCAAAACTAAAAAGGGTGAATATCAGCAGCTCTCAGTAATTTTTTCACCATTACGTGATGAAACAAATAAAGAGATCATTCAATATTTAATTATAATGGAAGAAGTTTCCAGGTAAAACGATTGAAGCAAATGCAAGTCTGATTAATTCCCTCATAATTTTTAACGCCAAACATGTATTTATTTAAGCCATAGAACAGATTAATCAATTATTGAAAATAATGATCATTTTATGTAGACATTAGTCAAAAGCTTTGTTAAAGATATACCTGATTTATGTCATTTTACCAAGTCAGAAGCATAAATCACGTAATCAACCGTCTAATAATGAAAGTACAGGAGGACTTCATTTTTTCTTAAGTATTTTATGCATATAATCTAATTATTGATCAAAATGAATATTTAAACGGAGTAGCCTGATGGCATTAAGCGATAAAATAAAACGTGAGAGTTATAACTCTCTGGTGCGTGTATACGAGGATCGGTTAAATGAAACAGACAAACAGCTACTGAGTCTCATTAATGATTTTGCCGCTGATGATGATATAGCCTTACATCTTCAAGATAAGGCTATTACTGATTATTTAATTGATCAAATTAAACAGGCTAAATCAGAGAAAAATGATGATATTTCTGGAGCATCAAACCTGATTTACGGAGCAGTTATTAATATCATGGAGACCCATTCGCAAACGAATAGAAAAAGACACAGTAATCAAGGACGTTTCGATCAATCAGGACTGCATCTTCGCTCCGCCAGAGATCAAATGCAAGATCATGACATGACTTTATTGATGCCCAAATCGACTGGCAATATTTCAGTTATGGCGGTACTTAATCGCTATGATCAAAGCTCAGCTTTAGCCATTCAAGATGTTCTGGCAAGTGAGATTTTCAATGAAAATATTCAGCACATTATTATTCCTATTGGTCCAGGACACTGGCGTGGAGCGTACTTAACCAAACCATCAGAAGATGAAGTACTGTACGAGCTTGAATTATTCGACCCTTATGGCGGTTCAGGCGCATCAGCAATCAAAGACTATACACTGAAATTGTTGGAGCAATGTGGCATACACAGAGAATTAATCAGCATAAAATATTCTGGTCCCAAACACCCACAAGGAGATGCCTATTCCTGTGGCGATTTTACCTGCGCGCACAGTCACAAAAAAATGCAAGAGCTGGGCGCACCTAAAGGTTCCTATAATAAAAATTTAATTGAAACTCTTGATAATTTAGGAAATCAAGATGATGTACTCAGATTGGCCACTCGTGATGAAATCCAGCTGATACTGGAAGGTCCAAGAGTTAGTCAATCGCATATAGAGCCTATAGTTTCTAATGATGTGACAACCAACACACAGGAACAGACTAAATCACCTATACTACCGATACCTACACCACCTGTGAAACAGGATTCTTCACCTCTAGCTCATACCGATACCCCGGCAAATGGCAAGATAACACCTGAAGTAGAAATTAAAAGGGAACTTGAAACAGGTGTTCCAGATCCAGAAGATAAAAAAACCCAGAGCGCAAATCTGCCTTCTGGGGTTCGAATTGGCATTGAAGCAGGCAGTATCGCAGGATCGACTGGAATCGGGGCACTGATTGGCGGACTCATTGGCTTTTTTGCGTTTCCAGTAGTTGGCGCTCTGGTCGGCTCGTTGGTGGGTGCCGGAATTGGCGCATTATTATCATCTGCAGCAGTAGGGTTAGGTCGCCTTTTTTGGAGTGATGATACGGTCAACCATCAAGAACCTTCATTAAAATCAGATAGTAACGAGGCATCCCAATCCAGATCCCACTCAATTACAGATCGATCAAAGCAAGATCCGGAACCGATGTTCAGTCCTCCTCTGTTCAGAACAGCTTCTCCACAAACGTCCGGTGAAAAGGACGCTACTGTAGAAAATAGACAAGAGGGCCCAAAATAAAGGGTACTCAACAGGCTCAACTGATGCGTTTCAATTGAGCCTGTATACCTCCCTGTAAGCCTACAATCTTCAGCCGATGACCAAACTCTTGTCCACTACTTCACGCAAGTCACGAGATAAATCATGCTTTGCCAACTGCTCAAGTTGATTTTTCATTAATGCTTGTCTTGATTGATCATAACGTTGCCAACGGGTGAACGGCGTTGCCAGGCGAGCAGCGATTTGAGGATTTAATTTATCGACGGTCAATAACATCTCGCTCAAAAATTGATAACCACTTCCATCAACCGCATGGAAATTACGAGGATTGGCCATACAGAATGCCCCTATAACTGAGCGTACTTTATTGGGATTTTTAATACTGAATGCCGGATGGTTCAATAATTGTTTGACATGACTTAGCGCTTCAGGTAATTCTGAGGCAGCCTGTAAAGCAAACCATTTGTCCAGTACGAGTTCATCCTGAGACCATTGCTGATAAAAATCATCAATAGCCTTGACCCGGCTATCCTCATCAGCAGAATTCACCAATAAAGCAAAACCAGCAATTTGATCCGTCATTGTTTTGGCTAAAGCAAATTGTTGTTTACAGGATTCCAGATTGGCTTGTTCATTCGCTTTCATCAACAGCCACAAGCATACATTGCGTAATTTTCTTCGTCCATAAGCCTGACCATACATTTGATGATCTTCTGCTTGCCATAACTGCTTATAAACCTGAAGCAAAGAATCATATAAACGAATGCCCAGCTGTTTGCGAAAATGATCGCGCACGGCTTCTACCAGACTGACATCAACCCGTTTCAAAGAGGACGCAACTTCTTCAAAGCCAGGAGGAGTTAATAATTCAGCTCGCAAATCAGCATCCAGTGATTCATCAAGTAATACATGCTCAAATGCGGATATCAAAGCCTCAGGAATATGCCATTGAGTTGATGGCTGATTTAAACAGTCATTAATACAATTTAATACCAAGCGTTGTGCGGCATCCCACTTGGCATAGCCATCTGTCTCATATCGTAACAGAAATAATAAATCGTCCTGAGTCAATTCATCCTTTAAACGGATGGGAGCTGAAAACTCACGTAATAATGAAACAACCGGTTTTTCACTTAAGCCAGCGAACACAAAACTCTGCTCACTTTCTTTCAGTTCTAAAATATCATTATCGACAGGCAACATGTGACCTTTTGAATCAAATAATGCAATCCTAATGGGAATATGAAATGGTTTTTTATCATGACAGTCTGGTGTCGGTTGACAACTTTGCTGCATAGTCAATGTTAAACGTCCATTAGTGTAATCGGATTGAACCAGGACTTCAGGAGTACCGGCTTGACTGTACCAGCGTTTAAATTGAGTCAGATTGACGCCATTCGCATCTTCCATAGCTGAAACAAAATCATCTATAGTAACCGCCTGACCATCATGTCGTTTAAAATAAAGATCCATGCCGCGCCGATACCCTTCCTTTCCTAACAGAGTGTGCTGCATGCGAATGACTTCCGCTCCTTTATTGTAAATGGTTGCTGTATAAAAATTATTGATTTCCTGATACGACTCCGGTCTTACAGGATGTGCCATACTTCCTGCATCCTCAGGAAATTGTTGGCTGCGTAATGCTTTTACATCCATAATTCGGTTGACATCCCTTGAATTCATATCACGGGAAAATTCCTGATCACGAAATACCGTTAATCCTTCCTTTAAACTTAATTGAAACCAGTCTCTACACGTCACCCGGTTCCCTGTCCAATTATGGAAATATTCATGGGCAACAACTCCCTCAACATCGGCAAAATCTTGATCTGTTGCTGTATCTGGCCGAGCAAGAATGTATTTTGAATTAAAGATATTTAATCCTTTATTTTCCATGGCACCCATATTGAAATCGCTTACCGCGACTATCATAAAAATATCCAGATCATATTCTCGGCCATAGACTTCTTCATCCCATTTCATCGATTTCTTCAATGATTCCATGGCATGAGCGCATTTATCTTCATTCCCTGGTTCAACATAAATACGCAAATCCACATTTCGACCAGAACAAGTGATAAATTCATCACGAATACATGCTAAATCACCGGCCACCAAAGCAAACAGATAAGAAGGCTTCTTGAACGGATCCTGCCAGACAACCCAATGACGACCATCAGGTGTTGAGCCAGAATCCACTAAATTTCCATTGGATAATAAAACTGGATACTGCTTTTTATCGGCAGATATCGTGGTAGTGTAGGTTGCTAATACATCTGGCCGGTCTGGAAAATAGGTAATGCGTCTAAACCCTTCCGCTTCACATTGAGTACAAAATAAATGATTTGAACGATAAAGCCCTGATAATTTGGTATTATTTTGAGGTTGAATTCTTGTCACTATCTCAAGAGTTATTTCATCTGGACACTGGTCAATACTCAATACGTCATCATCCAAGGTGTAGTCAGATGGTTCAAGCAACCTGCCGTTCATCTGTATCTGAACAAGTTCTAATTCATCACCATACAACACCAGGGCGCCTTTATGCTGGCGATTTAATGTCACTCTACTTTTAACTAAAGCATGGTCATCATATAAATCAAAATTTAAATCTACAGTACCAACTGTAAAAGAAGGGGCTTGGTAATTTTTCAAGTAAATGGTAGTGTCTGGCATGGTCATTGCATTCCTATAAAAAAAACATATAGTTTATTGATTTATGTATCAAATTAATTTGTTTAGTCTACTATACTAAGAAATAAAAGAAGTTATTTGTTGGTTTTACCAGCGATAAGAAAAAAATGCAAAATATAATAATAAAGAATCACGTTATATCCTGAACAAGGATAAGTAAAAGGGGATGGCACATGAATACACACGATTTTTTAGCCGGCTATACCAAACGCTTTGTTGATAACAAAGAAGAGGATATGAGTCTGGACGAGTACCTGGAGTTATGCAAAACGGATCCTTCAGCATATGCCAACCCGGCAGAACGTTTACTTATGGCCATTGGTGAACCCGAATTGATTGATACTCGGCACGACCCAATATTATCGCGAATATTCTCCAATAAAATAATTCATCAATATGCTGTATTCAAAGAATTTTATGGAATGGAAGAACCCATAGAACAGATCGTTGGTTTCTTAAAACACGCGGCTCAAGGGCTTGAAGAAACAAAACAGGTTCTATATCTGCTCGGTCCTGTCGGTGGCGGTAAATCCTCTATTGCTGAAAAATTAAAAGATTTAATGGAAAAAACTCCTTTCTATGCCATCAAAGGCTCTCCCGTATTTGAATCACCACTTTCCTTGTTTAACCCACAGGAAGATGGTGAATTACTTAACGAGCGTTTTGGTATCCCTACCCGATACTTACGCTATCTGATGTCTCCCTGGGCGGTTAAACGATTGCAGGAATTTAATGGAGACATTAGTAAATTCAGAGTAATTAAAATTAAACCTTCCCGTCTGAAACAGATTGCTGTTGCCAAAACAGAGCCGGGTGATGAAAACAATCAGGATATATCTTCGTTGGTGGGTAAAGTAGACATCCGTAAACTCGAAGAATTCTCTCAGGATGACCCGGATGCATACAGTTATTCTGGTGGACTTTGCCGGGCTAACCGCGGTTTATTAGAATTCGTTGAAATGTTCAAAGCCCCTATCAAAGTTCTGCATCCCTTATTAACCGCGACTCAGGAAGGCAATTACAATGCAACAGAAGGATTATCCGCCATACCGTTTGAAGGGATAATTCTGGCTCACTCAAACGAATCCGAATGGCAAACCTTCAGAAATAATAAAAATAATGAAGCCTTTATCGATAGAATCAATATAGTCAAGGTTCCCTATTGTCTGCGTGTCTCAGAAGAAATAAAAATTTATCAAAAACTTATAGACAACAGCTCGCTGGCCAAAGCACATTGCGCACCTGGTACTTTAGACATGCTGGCACAATTTTCCGTATTAACCCGATTGAAAGAACCACAAAATTCAAGCATTTACTCTAAAATGCGTGTATATAACGGTGAAAGTTTAAAAGACACCGATCCAAAGGCAAAATCCTATCAGGAATATCGTGACTTTGCCGGTGTCGATGAAGGAATGAGCGGAATTTCCACTCGTTTTGCCTTTAAAATACTGTCCAAAGTATTCAATTTTGATCACAGTGAAATTGCTGCGAACCCGGTTCATTTGATGTACGTACTGGAACGGCAAATTGAACAAGAGCAATTTCCGCAAGAAGTTCACGAAATCTACCTGAGCTTCATTAAAGAATATTTAGCGGCCAAGTACGTTGAATTTATTGGTAAAGAAATACAAACAGCTTATCTCGAATCTTATTCTGAATACGGACAGAACATTTTCGATCGCTACATCACTTATGCGGACTTCTGGATACAAGATCAAGATTACAGAGATCCGGATACAGGCGAGATATTTGATAGAGGATTATTAAACCTTGAACTGGAAAAAATTGAAAAACCGGCTGGTATTTCCAATCCTAAAGATTTCCGTAACGAAGTAGTCAATTTCGTATTGAGAGCAAGAGCCAATAATAGAGGCAAGAATCCGGTATGGAACAGTTATGAGAAATTAAAATCGGTCATTGAGAAAAAAATGTTTACCAATACCGAGGATTTGTTACCGGTTATTTCATTCAATGCAAAAGCATCTGAAGACGATAAGAAAAAACATGAGGAGTTTATTTCTCGCATGGTAGAAAAAGGCTACACACGAAAACAAGTTCGGTTACTTTGTGAGTGGTACTTACGGGTACGTAAATCGCAATAAGGGTCTAAACCATAACTTAAATGTTATGAAAACAGTCAAGGTTGGGCTTCCTGAGTAACAATTTACCCAGGCGACAAGAGAACACAATCTCCCTCAACCTTGACCAAAATAAACCTTACCCTGTGCAAGGTGTGGAGCAACTATTATGTCGCAACTGATTGATAGACGACAAAATGCCGGCAAAAAAAGTACGGTTAACCGCCAACGCTTTTTACGCCGCTACAAAAATCAAATTAAACGAGCCGTGTCCGACGCCGTTGGTAAGCGAAGTATTACTGAAATCGACCAGGGTGAACAAATTACCATTCCGGCCAAGGATATATCTGAACCCATGTTCCATCGTGGCCAAGGGGGGCATATAGAACGAGTTTTGCCGGGTAATGATAATTTTATTACCGGAGACCGTATAAAAAGACCTAATGGCGGTGGATCAGGAGGAGATGGAGGTAATGCCAGCGATAGCGGTGAAGGAGAGGACAATTTCGTTTTTGAACTCTCTCGTGAAGAATTTTTAGAGCTCTATTTTGAAGATTTGGAATTGCCTGATTTGGTAAAAAAAGAACTGGCGCGCATCAGCACGTATAAAACCGTCAGAGCTGGAGTGACTACCAGTGGTATTCCTAATAATATCAACGTGCTACGCTCAATGAAACAGGCTACTGGACGACGAGTTGCCCTGGCTTCACCCTATAAAAGACAACTGAGAGAAACAGAAGAAGAACTGGCTCGCCTTAAAGAACTCTCCAATCCTGATGCAGTTGAGCTATCAAGACTGGAAAGAGACATCGAATTTTACAAGAAAAAGATACAAACAGTGCCTTTTATAGACACCATTGATCTCCGCTATAATCATCGCGTCCGTATCGCCGCCCCGTCTACCCAGGCCGTCATGTTTTGTGTGATGGACGTATCAGGATCAATGGATGAAGCAAAAAAGGACATAGCAAAACGGTTCTTTATTTTGCTGTATATGTTTCTCACCAAAAATTATGAAAAAATTGAATTGGTTTTTATTCGTCACCATACTTCAGCAAAAGAAGTCAATGAAGAAGAGTTTTTTTACTCTCGTGAAACAGGGGGTACGGTAGTTTCCAGCGCCCTGGAGTTATTAAATACCATAATAGAGGCACGTTACCCTCCTCAGGCATGGAACATCTATGTGGCGCAAGCTTCTGATGGCGACAACTGGAATGCGGATTCACCCTATTGCCAGGAGTTACTGCAGGAAAAAATTATGCCCTTACTGCAGTATTTTGCTTATATTGAAATTATGCCTCGGCATCATCAAAGTCTCTGGGAAGTATACCAACAAGTGAAAGAGCGATACCCAAACTTTGCGATGGAAAATATTGATAACGTAGCCGATATTTATCCAGTATTTCGCGAATTATTTAAGAGGAAAACTGCATGAAAAAAAAGCCTTTATCAACTGGTGCAGAATGGACTTTTGAGTTAATACAGGCTTACGACCGAGAAATTGCTCGAATCGCCAAAAGCTTTAACCTGGATACTTATCCTAACCAGATTGAGATTATTACTGCAGAACAAATGATGGATGCTTACGCTTCAGTAGGTATGCCTATAGGCTATCATCACTGGTCCTTTGGTAAACATTTTGTAGGCGTTGAAAAAAGTTACAAACGTGGACAAATGGGGCTTGCCTATGAACTGGTGATTAACTCCAATCCTTGTATCTCCTATCTCATGGAAGAAAATACCATGGCGATGCAGGCTCTGGTAATTGCCCATGCGTGTTATGGACACAATTCGTTCTTTAAAAATAATTACTTATTTAAAATGTGGACATCCGCTGATGCCATTATTGATTATTTGGTCTTCGCTAAAAAATACATCAGTGATTGTGAAGAGCGTCATGGAATTGATGAGGTTGAGGCGGTTATTGACGCCTGTCATGCCTTAATGAACTATGGTGTAGATCGGTACAAACATCCTACCGCATTGTCCATTCAGGAAGAGAAAATTCGTCAACAAAACCGGGAAATTTACATGCAGTCCCAGGTTAATGAGTTATGGCGAACCATCCCTCACAGTAAACAAATCGATGAAAATGGACAGAAGAAACGATTTCCAGAGGAACCGCAGGAAAATATTTTATATTTTATCGAAAAAAATGCGCCCTTATTAGAACCTTGGCAAAGAGAAATTGTACGGATAGTGAGAAAACTCGCCCAATATTTTTACCCTCAAGGACAAACCAAAGTCATGAATGAAGGTTGGGCCTGTTTTTGGCATTATACCATTTTACATGCCTTATATGACGAAGGTTTGGTTACTGATGAGTTTATGCTGGAAATTCTACAAAGCCATACCAACGTGATTATGCAACCAGCGTATAACAGTCCCTATTACAATGGTATTAACCCCTATACCTTGGGTTACCATATGATGCAGGATATCAAACGAATTTGTGAAAATCCGACAGAAGAAGATAAAAAATGGTTTCCTTATCTGGCCAACACTGATTGGCTTACCAGTTTGGATACCGCAATGAGAAATTATAAAGATGAAAGTTTTATCGCTCAGTATCTGTCTCCAAAACTGATACGAGACTTAAAGTTATTCCATATAGTAGATGATGACCGTAGCCCCGAACTTTATGTGCATGCAATTCACAATGAACCCGGTTATCAACAAATACGAGAGGCTTTATCCAAACAATATAATTTAGGTTATTTAGAGCCGGATATCCAGGTTTACTCAGTAGATCTGCAGGGAGATCGTTCATTAACCTTAAGGTATACCCAGCAAAATCGAGTACCTTTGGGAGAGACAACTGCGGATGTGCTAAAACATCTCCATAGCTTATGGAAATTTCCCGTTATACTACAGGCAGTAGATGCGGAAAACAAAGTGACTGCAGAGTATACCTGCCCACCTGCAACATCTAAAGTACCCAATTAACAACTACCATCAGGATGTTGTTTCTCCCGCTCATATTATTGACGGGAGAAACAGGCTTGAGTGCACTTAAATTCAGAGTGAACTCTTTTTTAAATCCTACTCCCCCATGTCTATCCAAGGATTTAATTCATACCGGGATACTCAGAAGCATAGCCGCTTGAGGAAGTATCTGTATCGGAATCAGATGAGCTTGCAAAAAATGTCTGCACTAATGGCTTCTGCACTTCTCGACGCGGTGTAACATTGCCGTTTGCTTTAAAACTCAATCCTGAAAATTGCTCCTGTTTCAACAGATCGTTTAATTCTTTAATGCATTCTGACACATCAAGAGCACTCTTTTTGATTGAAGCGGTATCTTTTGGCACGGCAACAATGCTGCCAAAATTAAGATCAGTTGCAATCATTTGACCTATTTTTTTCCTTTTTCGATCATCCTTGGTGACCGGAACAAAAATCATATCCTGTAGTGATTGAGGCTCATCGTCTATCAAACTCTTAAGGGGTATCGGCGAAGCCAAGGATTGAATTGCCGCCGGAAGAATTTTGAGATACCACATCTTCATAGTAGTGTCTGTCAAAAGCTGTGCTTCTTCATAAATAATTGGATTAATAAATCGTAATAAAATTAAAGCCAACAATTTACGAAACAGCGGATCTTCAGTGCTGGAGTGCTTTTCTTCTCTTCGCATCAAATCAGAATAGCTTAAAGTTAAAACCTTCTGGATTAAGATTGGAAACTCTTTCGGAGACAAAATGGTCCTGACTACACTAAAAAAATTGTTCTGAATTGTCTTGATATCCACTTGTTCCGCGTCAAAACTCTCCGGTGTCAAGACCATAGACTCTCGTTGTTTTACTTTAATTTTGGAAAACGAATCTGCAAGAGTTAACACAGTGCTCCAAACCTTTTTCTTAAATTCTTTACTGTCTTCATGCGCTAATAATTGATGAATCAGCATGGATAAAAGTTTATTACCTCGACACCAGCTTTCATCCGTCTCTTCATTTAACAATTCGCTAAATACAGCAAGAAATTCTGTCTCTGAAAGATGAGTCATTAACAGAGCTGCAATCTGTTTATTGGATTTATCACAAGCCTCATTAAGCACTCGCACACCCCAGGTGAATTTCTTGTTATCCTTTGGCTTAACCAGCGACAATACAAATTGAGTCGCCTTTTCCAAATCGCAGGAAAATAATTCATTAAAATAACCTTCCAATGAGGGTACATTTTGCGACGTGCTGATCAAAGACAGTCGGGGAATCACTGCATGGCTCGCTCTGCGCTCTACTGTCTTATGTTCCTTTGTGCTGGATTGACTTCGATTTCTGGAAGACTTCTCAACTATAGATGGTTTTGAAGATGAAGAAGAACTGCTGGCAATGCTGTTTTGAGCAGGACTATAAAAGCTCATTGTTCGAGATGAAGAATAGATTCCTCTGTTAGTTGAGCCTAAATCCTCTGATTGTTTAGAACCTTTTACAACGGAACTCTCAGACGCTTTTCTTGCTCTTCTGGGAGCATCGCGTTCTTTATCCAATCGACGATTTTGTTGCTGTTTTTGTTCCAATTCGTCAGCCAACACAATGTGTTTCGGTTTTACGCTGGATTGATGCTCAATATCTGGAGCACCAATAGCAGAGAAAATCAGTTTTACCTTTTCCTGAATGTCATTACCCGTCACCAGATCCAGAAATACAGGTGCTTTAGCCATACTGTTAGTTCGAGGAGCTATCGGACTCATGCCCAGCAATACATGAAATGCGAGTGATAATTCCAGTCGTAATGTAGGTAAATTTAAATCTTTCCAGGTTCCATGGAATTTTAAACTGGCCTCGATACGATCTAATAAAGGTGAAATAAAACAAAAGTAGAATGCAGATTTCAAATACAGGTCCTGACTTGAATTTAATTCGTTAATCTTGTGTTCTCTGTCGGCAATATTAATCTTGGCCACTGTTAATATATGGTTGTATTGAACGGCAACATTCAGTGCCGATTCAAAAAACTCTTTAAACAGAGGTATAACGGTATTATCCTTGAGTTCTGTCTCTAAAGTATCAATACTGGTTATGTTGGTTTCTGTGGTGAGCCTCACAACAAATCGATCACAGATGGCATTACACCTTTTATCGTTATTTACTAACAATGATAAGATCTGAACCAGCATGCTGTTATTACGGCAGTATAATTGCGTTTGTTCATTAGCAAAAAATGCGTCCATTACCTGACGATTGTCCTGATTATTCTCAATAAAAAAGCAGGATAATGCGCTTGCCAATCCTTTATTTTGAATACCGCTGATGATTTTTATAAATTTATATAATCCATTAATATAAACTCCATTATATTTAAAATTTTGTAGTGAATTACTTTTTAATAGTAGGGGTGGTAACTTGGAGCAGCTGGCTATTGTTGATTCCGCAGTTCCAGAATCAACGGATAACTGTTCTTCCAAAAGAACGCGAGAAGCAACGATATCCTTTCTGGTGACACCAAAAATGAGTTTAATTTGTGCTTTAGTCTTCGCTTTCACCGATTCAAACAATTGAATCACATCAATCGTTCCATCCGTTAACTTGGGTATACCTTTTAAGTCTTTATTACGGAATATTTTGCCAAACTCTTTGGTCTGATAAAAAACATCCGGATCGTTAGAAAAAACACTGCCTAGAGTGAGCAATAAATTGGCTGCATTTCTTTTATAAGCCTCTTTAAATTGCCCCGCACTCGACGACTTCTTCTTTTTCTCCACAAGATCTTTCTCAGAGAGAATCACCAGCTCAAGAAGGCTTTTCGTTTCCGTTGACAACTGAATGGAATTTTTAAATTCCTCTAAGGTGGAAACTCCATCATGTAATCCAAATTTTTTCGCTAAACGTTGCGCCTCTTCGATCACAACTAATATGATTTGATACTTCTGCCTGGGGGTTAATTTCATAAAATACTACTCTTAAAATAAAAAATTTGAATGATACAACGAAAATTAGATAGGAGGCTGCTTGCCAAATAAATAGAATCCTGCATTAACCTTTTAATTCAATTGATACCTGTTTTTAAATCAACATATACAACCTCTCTGCTCTATAAAAATTCCGAGAGGTTGTACAATAAATAATTAGGAGGCTAATTCTATTGCCAGCGCAATGGCCAGTTTGGCAAAGTTAGTCATATGATTTAAGTTTAAAAAATCCATTGTATCGGAAGAACTGTGTATGTAGGGATTGCGTTCTTCAAAATCAGACTCTGATGGAAATGCAGTAGAGATTCCCTCTTCATTCCAGGTCGCATGATCACTGCACTCATAACCGCAACGAGAATAATCTACCGGCACGTGAATGTAGGTAGTGATTAATTGTGCAATATATTTAGATAAATTGTGATCGGTATAGTCTGTATATACCCACATGGTTGGATCATCTGCATTGGCACGATAACCGGTCATGTCGAATTGAATTACTGCTTTAACGGGAATGGCTTTTTCTTGAAAGTACTGTACAACATATTGAGAACCAGCTAAATCACGTGTTCCCGCAGCATACCAGATAATATAGATGGGGCGATTAAAACTCAGCTTGGAAGCTAATAAAACACGGGCTGCTTCCATGATCGTTGCAGAACCACTGCCATCATCCGCTCCTGGCATATGGCCATCAGGAGTGTCCATATGAGCACCGATGACAATTGCGGGGGCCTTAATATTCTTTCCAATAACAGTAACCAAAGAAGGTTGTTTGTACCATCCTGTTTTAACAAAGAAGGCTTCCGTATCGGAGCGACCATACTCCATTGCCATTGCATCAAAGGTAGTTTTTAACCAATTAGCAGTTTCAACGCCTGTGTCTTTGGTTGCCGAGCGATTGGTATAAGAAGTCAAATGATTTAATGTAAGCCAAATATTATCCGCTACGACTGTTTTCAAAGCCGCATTAACTTCTTTGGTATGTTTAATTTCAAAATGATTTTGTTTTTCTTTAGCAGATGCGCGAGACTGAGTAACTACCGATTCTTCTTGAGATGATTGAAACTCTGCAAAAATTGAATTACTGGCTAAGACTAAACCTGCAGTAACCAATAGTATAAATTTACGCATTTACTCTCCCAATTTAATTTTTTAACCAATTTTACCGCATAATAAATGAAACCATTCATAGGTTCTTTTAAGAAAAAACATGTGCCAACAAGGGCTTATATGTGTTCTCAAAGGCCATTAACAACCATTATACCGGTTATTTGGTTCGATTTTAAAATTCTATGGACAAATATACTACAATAAAATCAAAAAATATACCTGAAAAGTCAAAAATAGTTGCTTCCCACGTGTTTTTGGTTGATACAAAGAGGCCATGAATTTCAATTGGTGTTATTTTCTTGATTATTGAATAAGTTTTTAGAATGTGAGGGTTAAATTATTTAATCCGTGTGTTGGTATGTTATCCCCCGGTTTAGAGGGATAACATTGAAGCAATTTATTGAGAATCAATTACTCAGATGCCATTTCGATCACAAACGCCAGGGCTAATTTAGAGAAATTAGTCATGTGTTCAAGGCTCAATAAGGACATGGTATCTGAAGAACTATGAATATAGGGATTGTGATCTTCAAAATTGGATTCACATGGGAACGCAGCAGGAACACCTATTTCAGTCCAGGAAGCATGATCACTGCAGCCGTACCCACAGTGTGAATAATCCACAGGAACATGTACATAGGTATCGATCAGCTTCGCGATATAGTTACTTAATCCCCGATCAGTATAGTCAGTAAATACCCACATGGTAGGATCTTCTGCTTTCACACGATATCCAGTCATATCAAATTGAACGGCAGCTTTAACCGGTATGGAATGCTCCTGGAAATGTTCCACTACATGTTGAGAACCAACCAACCCTCTTTCTTCAGCAGCATACCAAATGATATAAACAGGACGTTTGAATGTTGTTTTTGATGCTAACAGGACGCGTGCTGTTTCCATAACACTTGAAGAACCACTGCCATCATCACCAGCACCCGGCATACGACCATCAAGAGTATCCATATGAGCACCAATCACAATGCCAGGAGCCTTGATGTCTTTACCTATAACGGTTACTAAAGAAGGTTGTTTATACCAACCTGTTTTCACAAAATAGGTTTCTGTGTCAGTTCGGCCGTACTCAACAGCCATCGCTTCAAAAGTAGCCTTCAACCAATTCGCTGTTTCAACACCTGTATCTTTAGTTGCAGAACGATTGTGATAGGAGGTTAAGTGAGTCAGGGTTTGCCAAATATTATCAGCAACTACTTCATTTAAAGCCGCATTAACTTCTTCCTGATGTTTAATTTCATATACATCTTTATTTAACTTACCCAGAGTAAGAGAATTTAAAGTGCTTTGTTGCAACAGGTTCTGTGCAGACTGTTTTTTGACAGCGATTTGTGCTCCAGTGACTTTATGACTGACGTTCACAAAATGACCGCATTTTACTTGATCTGCTAATAATACCAGTTTCTCTACATCGCTGGATTGCACATCAATAATTTTAAATTGTTTGTTTTCAGCTAATACATCATGAGGTACCGCAATTTTTGCAGCCAGGCATTGAGGTACTTGTAATTGCTCATGTGCTGGAATGCTTGCAGCAAAAAGTGAGTTACTTGCAAATACTAAGCCTGTTGTTACACAGGTCATCCATTGGTTTAAACGCATATCCTCTCCTAATTTATAGTTCACAGGACTTACGAAAAACCCCCAGATCGAGGTAATAGGAATTTTTAACGAAGAGGTTGAGCGTTTTTCGTAAGTCCTGTTTCAGTGACGATACTACATGATGAACAAAATGATGCAAGCAAACTTTTCAAAATCGTACAATTAACCTGGCTCGCCAGGTCATTCTGAGCCGCAAAGTCATTAACGTGAGCTCGATCATGCAAGAGCACAGGAACCGCCTTATGATTTCGATATGTTCTATTTTTAGCCTTAATGCTATTGATAATCATTTTCATTTGGTATAAAGTTCTTCTTCAAACATCTATGAGCAAAGATACTGCAATGAAACTAAAAAATAGATCTATCGATCCTAAAAAAATTCCACTTAACCTGGCGTTGATACTTCTAACCCTAGGTGCCAGCTTAATTCTTGGCTTTTTAAGTTTTGGCGGAATGTACGCCCTTATGCCTGTCTTATCTTTAGCAATTGCTGCATTCGGGTTGTCCGTAGTTTATGAGGGGGAAATATATTTACAAAATATTAAAGGCGCGTTCAACAAATTATTAAAAAACAATTACCTTGAGAACAAACTGGCTAAAGAGTACTTACTCAATCACCTCAATGAACACGCCAAAGATGAAGATTATCCTCAATTTTTCAAGGATTATAAAACGCAACTCAAACTTCTTCGTTCCTTCGGCCACAAAGAATTGAATGAAGAAAGTAAACAAAACAAAAAGCGCATTGAAAAAACCCTTGGCGATATGGAAAAATGGTTTGCGCGGCAGTTATTTTCAAGCAAAGAGAAGCATAATACAGCAGAATCCGACTATGCAGCAAAACTGCGGCTTTGGCTTGCCAAACATCATCAAAAGGATTATCAGCAACGTCTGGAAAAGCGTGGCTTTCACTATAATATTGTAAAAGCTTTTAGTGTATTGGCTGGTTTATTCATGGGCTTAGGCAGTACCTACCTCATTGTTGAAGCATTCACCATAATCCCGTTTTTTGCTGCCCTTCCCTTCGCATTATGGCCATTAATAGTACTCCC
Source organism: Legionella quateirensis (assembly GCF_001467955.1). Taxonomy (GTDB): domain Bacteria; phylum Pseudomonadota; class Gammaproteobacteria; order Legionellales; family Legionellaceae; genus Legionella; species Legionella quateirensis. The sequence goes on from NZ_LNYR01000021.1 coordinate 91,102, forward strand.
CATGGCAGTAATCGCTGGCGCGGCTTACGCCATGCTGACATTTAATGCCATTACCGACATGATTAATAATAATACAGTGGTCAAATGGTATAACAAAATCAGTCAGGATTTAAGCCAGGGTTTAACTCTGCGAAGCGTATTCATCGCGTCAACCGCGGTATTTCTTGTTGGTCTGGCACTAGCGCTTACTATATGTACTGCCGGAACCTGGTGGACTATAGCGACGAATGCACGCCCACTGTTCGAATGGATGAAAAAAATGCCCAGTTTTATCATGGGAGTCATTAATCCAGTTGTTACCGGTTTATCCGCTATATTTTTTAACATACAGAATTCCGCTGAATCTTTGGAAATGGTGGACGAGGTTTCACGAAGTAAAACAAATCCTTTTGAAGCTCTATACAATTACTTTGTCAAAGGATTCCAAAAACTTGGAGAAACCGAAAATTGGTTGCAAATCATTAACCCATTTCGGATTATTCTTAAATTAACCGTAACTCCACTACGAATTCTGTTTTTTCTCGGACATCTCCTGAGTATTGCCCTCACTGCAGATCGCATGCCAGGTGTACCTCAAATTGTATCCATGCTAGTAGCTATTATTAGCGAAGGTTTTGAAGACGCGCATTATTTTCTTCCCCACTCTCACGATCATGAAGAGGAAATTGATGGACATGAGAGTAAAAACGAGCAAAATAAAGAGCATCACCATGACCATCAAGATATTAATGAACTGCTTCAAGAGCGCATGAATGAACATGCCGGACATGATCACAATATGGATATTCCTACCTGGATTATTAAAACTGTTGCGTCACCACTCTACGCTCTGGCAGCGCTATGGGATTCCAAAGCCAGTCAACTGAATCATTCAACACAAGATGCACATTCTGATAATCCGGTTCAAAGTCAAAAAACAAGAAAACCCCAGGTTTTATCGTTCCAGGAAGCCTGGGACAAACAACGCGGCATCCCCAAAGAACACCATGTTGAGATTGATCCCACAGCCAAACGTCCTTCAAAACAATGGCAGGAGGAGCATGCGGTTGCGCGAATTGAACAATTCAAAACAAAACATCTAAACAATGTTCTCATTGGTCGCGAACAGGCAAATGCCAAAATCATTGAACTGGATAAATTAAAAGAAACTATTCGTCATCCTAAAAATGGCGAGTCTCTGGCTGCAATTCTAAATGAGGCAAAAAACCAACCGGCTTATAATCAGCATCGACTATTTGTTCAAAAAGATGAAAAAACACGTACCCAGGAGTTTATTGAAGATCTGCCACAGAGAGTCAATGCGTTATAACAATCCAGACTCAATTCGCTGGCTAGGTGAAAAGGCCCAATGATATTAATTCAAGACGTCATCCCTTGCTTTGCAAGGGATGACGAGAAAACGAAATACAGTACCCATCAAGTCAGCATATTTTTTAAACCGGCTAAATGAGATTTGGCAATATTTTTAGATTTCTCTTCACAACGCTCCCCACCTTTACCAAACCATTCAAGACTATCCGGTGGCAATTCATCCAAAAAACGACTGGGAATGCAATCCTGAAGTTCACCTGCTCGACGCCGTTGTTTGGCAAGAGTAAAACAAAGGCCCTTTTGCGCGCGTGTAATGCCAACATAAGCTAATCGTCGCTCTTCTTCTATCTGGTCATCATCAATACTGACTCTATGCGGTAACAGCTCTTCCTCCATACCGACCAGATAGACATAAGGAAATTCCAGACCTTTTGAAGCATGTAAGGTCATCAATTGAAGGGTATCGTCATCCTGCTCATCAGACTGTTCCAGAATATCGATTAATATTAATTTATTCACCACATCTGCCAGGGTCTTATCGGGATCCTTGGTCAATAATCTGTCTACCCATTCAAGCAATTCCCATACATTATCCATTCTTTTTTGTGCTTTGGCAGGAGTATCGCTTTGTTCATAAATATGAGCTTCATATCCACTGTCTTCAACCATTTGCCTTAAATGCTCAAGAGCTGAGCCGGAGGACAATCGTCCCTTAATCTGGTCTATCCATTTTTTAAAAGTCTGTAAAGCGGCTCTGGGTTTTTCTGCAACATGCTCACTTAGCGCAAGATGATCAGCACCTGCATATAAGCTCAACCCCCTTGATTGAGCATAACGTCCCAACGCATCAAGAGTGGTATCACCAATACCGCGCTTGGGCGTATTGATTACCCGTAGAAAAGCAGCATCATCCGCCTCATTACAAAGTAATTTTAAATAGGCAAATACATCTTTTACCTCTGCCTTGGCAAACCAGGATTGCCCGCCACTGATGTGATAAGGGATTCCATAATGACGTAATACTTTTTCAAAAACCCGTGATTGATGGTTTCCTCGATATAAAATGGCATAATCACCGTAATTAGTGCGTGAACGCATTTTATGACTGATTAAATCAGCAACCACATGCTCCGCTTCATCTTGCTCGTCCCTACAACTGATGACTCTGAGTAATTCGCCATGTCCCAGATCGCTCCACAATTTCTTTTCGAATAAATGCTGATTATGAGCGATTAAATGATTTGCGGTATGCAGAATGCGACTGGTCGACCGATAATTTTGTTCCAGTTTTATGATTTTGAGTTGTGGGTAATCGTGTTGTAACTGTTCCAGATTTTCAGGTTTGGCGCCACGCCATGCATAGATAGACTGGTCATCATCCCCAACCACCGTAAAATGGGCTCGAACGCCAACCAGTTTTTTAACTAATAAATACTGACTGGTATTTGAATCCTGATATTCATCAACCAATAAATGTCGGATTTTATTTTGCCAATACTCCAATACTTCGGGATGATCTGTTAATAAACTGACCGGCAATCGAATCAAATCATCAAAGTCAACGGCGTTATAGGATTTTAATGCCTGTTGGTACCGAGGATAAATCAATGATGCTTCTTCCTGAATTGGTGTATCCAGTGAACGATTTAAAACAGATTCAGGACTTAACAAATCATTTTTCCATCGTGAAATTTGCTGCTGAATTTGCATCATGTAATCACGTTCATTCGCTTTATTGGCAGAAAGAAAATGACGTAAAACCTGCAGACAATCCTCACTGTCAAAAATAGAAAATCCTTTTTTTAACTCACATAAAGCGGCATCACGTTTTATCATACTTAAACCCAAAGTATGAAAAGTCGCGACTTTCAACCCACGACGGCTTGACGAAGGCAGAACCGTAGCTACACGGGCACGCATTTCATTCGCTGCTTTATTAGTAAACGTTACTGCACATACTGATTTGGCGGCATAACCACAGGTATTTATTAAATAGCCAATTTTTTGAGTAATAACTCGTGTCTTACCGCTTCCCGCTCCAGCAAGAACCAACAAAGGCCCATCTATATAATGTACTGCAGCCATTTGTTGGCTATTCAACATACTTTGATCTCGTTCAAAAAAAGGGCATTATCGCTTACCCTATCTTTTCTAATCAACATTTAATTACTGGATCGCTCCACATCGAACTCTTCCTCATTATCCGATTCAATAAATTCGTCCACTTTTTCGATTTCATTAATCTCGGTAATTCCAAAAAGTATTTTATCAATTGTTTTAAAAAGAGGCATGAGAATGCTGTTATTTTTCATGATTACTCCTCAGGTTTATTAGGGGGTTTTTTAAGAATAGATCAAGACCACCGAATTTCCAGAAAATAATCAAAAATAGTTTCTGGTGTTCTTATATAAAAAAATCAAGCCATCCACAAACAAAACAACCAATAAGTTAATATGGCACACTGGCCAGCAAATAAAGTAAATCGAAGCATGACTGCTTTGATACTTACCGAAACGATGTGAGTGATGGATTGCCCCACTCTCAAACCTAAAAATAGCAGCGCGAAGGTATTGGTTATGGCAATATGATCTGTCATAAAGGCATACAGAATCACTCCTGATAATATGGGCAAATTTTCGCAACAATTGGCATGAGCCCGTCCAAGACGATGAGGAAAGGTATGACCGTCTTCACTGGATGACCTAAAAGCATTTGCTCTCCTTGTTCCAAGAAGCGTTAACCCAACTCGATAGGCGCCAATCGTTAATAACAGAACAAATGTCCAGGTACAAAAACCGAGCACTAACAAGTAACTTGCTTCCATTCCATCTCCTGTGTTCAATAGGTATTTTGTTCAAACAGAACTAACAACTGTTCGCCGATGTTCCTATACTGATTGATAAACCAATGACTTTTATTGAATAACCCTACGTTTTGCCGTTAATTAACTGTTCACTATTACTCTGGAAAAATCAAAACAATCATCCTAACATGTACTCAACTGACGAAAAACCCCCACATTAGTTTTTACTCCACGATTACTTACAAATGAATTTATAAGGCGTAAGAATACAGAGCCGCGACCCTAAGAGGCTGTAGAACAGATCGATTTTAATCAAATGTAACTAATCGCTTAATATTTTATCAAAAAATCAACGATTTCCCCTCTCCACCGCGCGCAGCGTGGGGGAGAGGGATCAAGGGTGAGGGGGTTTTATAAGTGTCGCGTAAGCGACTCCACTCGATTTGCCGGGGCAACGGCTCGACTCATGTTATTGGCCATCATGTGTAAGTAACATTCAATTTTTACACCATAAATTCCCTTGCGTTTAAAGCAATACAGGTTTTAACGCAATTTAATGTGACTCAATATGGGCTCAACCACGACTTTAGGGGCATAAGGTCGTCGTTTCTTCTTTGGATGTCCCATTTCAAAAGTAGTCCAATCTTGTTTAGATAATGTCTCTTTAATAAAAAAGGTGTCGCTTAAGCGATAAATTTACCCCCTCACCCTTGATCCCTCTCCCCCACGCTGCGCGCGGTGGAGAGGGGAAATCGTTGGTTTTTTATTAAATATGAAGCGATTAGTTACATTTTATTAAAATTGATCTGCTATACACCCTCGTGAGGAAGCAAAAAAATGAGCAATGCTTACCAATGGCCATATTTGAAAATAAAAACCGAGCATTCTGTTCTATCAGCGAACTGTTCTGCTGCCTAGCAGTCGCGGCTCGGTTTTCTTGCGCCTGTTTGTTTATCAAAGGGATTAGGTATGAGTAATCTGCCTATATTATGATATAATAGGCAATTTTGTGTAACGAGCTTTTCCAATGAAAGAACCAGATACATTACAACGATTTATCTTTGAACATGCCAACATCCGTGGCGAAGTTGTCCATATTGAAAAAACATTTCAAACAATAATGAATCAGCGTAATTATCCACCCATGGTTAAAAATTTATTGGGTGAAGCCATTGTTTCTTGCCTGCTGTTAGCCAGCAGTATTAAATTTGAAGGAAGTTTGAATTTACAGTTTCAGGGCGACCGTCGATTGCCTTTGTTGCTTGTGCAGTGTGATCATGAATTAAATATCAGAGCCTTTGCCAAATATACCGAAGATCTTGAAATTATCGAATACGCAACCGCATTCCTGCAAGGCCAAATGATGCTCACCATTTCCCAAAACAATCAAACTCAAGTATACCAAAGTATGGTACCCATTCAGGCCACTTCAATGAGTGAAAATCTGATGACCTATTTTGCTCAATCCGAGCAGGTCGCAACTCGGGTCTGGTTGGCAGTAAATGATGAGATGGCTGCCGGAATGTTACTGCAACTCATGCCCGGGCAAGACACCCTGCATAGAGAGCAGTTTTGGGAATATGCCGTACAACTGGGACAAACAGTCAGCGAGGAAGAATTATTGACTCTGGATAACCAAACCCTGCTCTACCGGCTTTATAATGAAACGGAACTCCGATTATTTGAAACCCGTCCTACCCGTTTTCAATGTCGATGCAATAAAGAAAAGATGAAGCAGGTAATTACTACTCTGGGCAAAGAAGATGCCGAGGCATTGTTGCAAGAACAAAGTGTAATTGAGATCAGTTGTGATTTCTGTAATCAGAAATATACCTTTGACTCCATAGACGTTGCCATACTGTTTCATTAATTGATTGAGTGGCATCAGCATTCAACTAAGTGATCTGATGACTCCAACTGTACATGACAAAAATCTCTGTCATGTACATAGATGCATGTCTCTAATTATATTGATTTTTTTATGGTTCTATATAAACTGCTTTGTTTTATAGAGGTATAAAGGGATTTTTAATGAACGCCATAACCAGGAATGTTCTTCTTACGCTACTGACCAGCACCTCCTTTTCACTCCATGCCAGTACCGAATTTAATTTTCAGAATTTATATACAGACACACTGTCCAGCGTATCAGAATATAAAACGTTAACGCCTCAATTAATAAGCGACCCTGTATATCAGAACCTGTCTTTAAACCCTCAATTTGCCGCAACATCATGGACTGGCAATAGTGGTTCAGATTGGTTTACCGTAGGAAATTGGAGTGCGGGAGTACCCACTGCGGGGGATGACGTCACTATTGCGACAACCGCCACAAAATTTCCAGTGATCTCTCAACCAGGGGCTACAATAAGATCTCTGACGCTTAACGGCCTAGGAGCTTTAAGAATAATAAATGGTGGGATACTAACCTCAACGGCAGGTAGCAGCATAGGCCAGGCAATGGGTGATAACAGTTCTGTTCTGGTCGATGGCGCAGGGAGTTTCTGGAACTCAACAGATTTTATTAATATTGGAGATGCTGGTGCGGGTTCACTCACCATAAAAAATCAGGGTACCGTATCGGTTACTCGAGCTACTATTGGCTCACTAAATAGCTCAAGCGGTGTCGCTCTGGTTGATAATGGAACCTGGATCAATACTGGTAATTTTGATGTAGGCTTTGCTGGCAGTGCAATACTCAATATTATTAATGGGGGTATTGTATCAAACCTGACTGCAACAATAGGTAGTGCTGCAGGCAGTTCAGGTATCGCTACAGTCGACGGTTCAGGTTCTCAATGGCTTAATACAGGCATATCTATAGGTTTAAGTGGCAATGGCAGTTTAACTATTTCAAATGGAGCCTATGTTCGTGCTGATACCGGGGTAGAGCTGGGTACAAACAATAACGCATCAGGAATATTAAATGTGCTAAACGGCGGTATTTTAGAAACAGCATTTTTAAGAAAAGGAACTTTCGGTGGCACCGGTACCGTACTGTTTAATGGTGGGATTTTACGGGCCAATATGGCAAACAACACATTTATTTCACAATTCGCTGCTGGAGATTTACAAATTGGCAGCAATGGTCTGTTCATAGACTCCAATGGATTTAATATTGGTGCTACAAGTGTGTTATCCGGCACTGGATTTTTGAATAAATTAGGAACCGGTATTCTTACACTTTCCGCAGCACAACTTTATACGGGTAATACCATTATAACCAATGGAACTCTGGCAATTGGAGCAGCAGGCTCTATAGCAGCGAGTTCTGGCGTCAATTTAACGGGTTCAACCGCAATTTTTGATATCAGCGCCGGTGGTAATCAATTAATAAGAGGTTTATCAGGGGTAAACGGCAGCAAGGTAACTCTGGGCGCAAATTCACTGTACGTCAACAGCACTAACTCTTCCATTTTTTCCGGGTCTATTGAAGGCACCGGTGATTTTATCAAACAAGGTCAAGGCATGCTGACCCTGAATGGTAACAACACGACATTTACTGGAACCAGTTTTGTTGAGGCAGGTACATTGCAAGTCAATGGAATTCTGCTTGGCGACATGGATGTGTTACGTGGTGGACGATTACAAGGCTCAGGAGTTCTGGGAAATACCACAGTTAGGGGACTAATAGCCCCTGGTAATTCAATTGGCACCTTAACGGTCGGGAATTACACCCAGTTACCAGGTTCTATATATGAAGTAGAAATCAACGACTCAGGCCAATCCGATAGAATTTTTGCCAATGGTACTGCAACCATAGGAGGTTCCTCTGTTCAGGTCATCAGAGAGCCTGGAGTTTTTCACTCCGGTACACGTTATACCATTTTGACAGCAACGGGTGGCGTCAATGGTGTTTATTCTACCTTACTGGCGCAAAACTATCCTTTTTTAAACCTGGCACTGAATTATGATGCAAACCATGTTTATCTCGATATATACCGCAGCGCAATCCCATTCACAGCAGCAGCATATACTAAAAACCAAATCAATACGGCCATTGCCACAGAAAGCCTGGGATCAGGAAATCCAGTATATGACGCGATCAGCAATCTTCCTGATCTCGCTTTAACGCCGCAGGCATTTGATGCGCTTTCAGGTGAAATTCATGCTTCCGCCCTGGCGGTCTTTATGGAAGACAGCCGTTACGTGAGAAGCGCCATTACCAACCGAATCAGTCAATCATTCAGTCAACTGGTCAACAATCCTTATAATGTTCGCGAAATCAATTTTAATCCCAATTCCGGAGTTACAGTCTGGGGACAAGGATTTGGAGCCTGGGGTAATCTTGAGGGTAATCGAAATGCGGCGCAAGTCGATCGATCAACCAGCGGATTTTTTGCAGGAGCGGATACTCTGTTAGGTACCTCTTTTCGTCTGGGTTTAATGACGGGTTTTGGTAATTCAAAATTTGATGTCAATGCACGCAGTTCATCAGGTACCAGCACTAACTATTATGCTGCTCTTTATGGTGGCGCTCTTTTAGGTCCCGTAAATATAAAAGCCGGAGGCGCATACACCTGGCATGACATCGGGATTAATCGTACGGTATCTTTTCCAGGTTTTTTCAATACCCTTCATTCCAATAATAATGGCAGCACGTCACAAGCTTTTGCTGAAGTGGGTTACCCTGTGCTTTACAGCGGTATGGAATTTGAACCTTTTATTGGCATCGCCAATGTTGATGCCGACACAGGCCGATTTTTAGAGCAAACCGGTAGCGCTGCTCTAAGCGGCAGTGGTTCGCAAAATATATTTTATTCTACCTTGGGTTTAAGAGAAGCAGGTAAACTCACTTCCACTGGAGATACCGATGTTTTTGAAAAGCTATTACTGGGTTGGCAGCATGCCTATAGTGAAGTAAATCCACTGGCCTTTTTTAATTTTCAAAGCGGCGGTATCCCCTTTGGTATCAATGGGGTGCCTGTTGCAGAAAATGCCCTGTTAATTGATGCCGCACTTTGGTTTCAGAATGTCCTGGGTAACTATACTTTTAAACTGGGTTACATGGGTGAAGTGGCGAATAACGTTCAGGATCATGGAGTTGTAGGAGTTTTCACCTACAGATTTGCATAATACAGAACTGTGAGGCATTAGCCTCACAGCCATTTGTGAATGTATTTTTATTTGGATGATTATTGCAGCGTTAAATCAATAGAAGACAAGATGCCCTTGTCCGTTTGGCTAAATTGCACGTACTCTCCCCGCATAGCCTGTAAGATTTGTTGTAAGGTGATAAATTGCGCGCTTAACTGAAAATACAAATCGGCAGACTCGCTATCTTGCAGTTCACCCGCTGTTAAATAGGCAGCTTGCCCCATATCCGAAAAATAACTCAGGCTGACATGACGTCTTTTCGCAATTCCAGGAAAAAGACCACAAAATAACAGACTCTTATCACCAACATCACGTAATAGTTCTAATTGTAACTGACGTGGTTTACGCATGGAATCGAGAAAATCAAGAGCAACAACAGATTCAATCAATTTTGGACCTTGGGAAAAGCGCATCAATAAAAATACCAAATAACTTTCCGTATTTTCGTTCAAAATTAATCGTGTAGCTGCTTGTGCCTCATTGACCAGAGCATGCCATTGACTAATATCGGTGGGATGTAAAATTAGTTGCTTCATAAACTCCCCCTTTTTTTACTTCCTAATATTAGTCTAGCAAAGCTTGTACCAAAATATCAGTGATATCAGTCAATAAATGGTTAATATGTTGTAAACATTTGTTATGCGTTAGTTTTTATCGGCGATAAAAAAATGACAGAGCATTGTCACAATTTTGACTGAAGCAACATGGGATTGTGTAACCATAATCGTCAAGCCAAGGAATTTCTGTATTAAAAGTAGCCCGGATGAAGTGCGAAGCGCGTAATCCGGGAAATCCCGCGAAGCGGGTACCGCTTAAAATTGTACCATGCTGCGCATAGGCTTCCCGGATTTCGCGGTGCTTCATCAGGGCTACTTTTGAGTTTCTCCTTAGCTTGATAGCTATGGGATTGTGTACCCACCTGCGTGGGTTAAAGTCAAAGCGCTTCAAAGCTCAATAGGAATAATTCAATTCCTTCCATTCAGACCATGTTCCAGAATATCCCAACAAGGACTGACGAGAATACTCATAAAATTGCTTGAGGAAGGTTATTCTCTTTATATAATAGGGAGTTAACTCCGGATCCCCTCGATAAATTTCCAAAAGATTATAATAAGGAGAAATTGAGGCCTGACGCTCTATTATTTCGTCGAAACTGACTTTATCCGCGTTTCTCAGCATATCGAACATCGCCAGGATTGTTGAAGTACGTCCTTTGCCCCCACGGCAATGGACATGGAACCATGTTTTTTTAGGTTTACTACGAACCAAACTCAAAAAGGCATCTACCTCTGAATCAAGTGGGGCTCGATGATCGGTTATGAACAATCGGTGGTATTCAAAACCCCATTTTGTGACATAATATTCTTCATTTCTGACCGTTCCAACAGCCATTGATTTCCCATTGAAATATTGTTTCTGTCGATATTGAGGTACTGTTAAAATTCCAGGGATGGATTTTCTAAATCGTAAAGACGCCAGCCAATTTTCCTGATCCTGCATGCTTTGGGCGTTGGTTTTTCCAAGATTCAACCAGTTATAATTACTAACGAGGGTGATCGCCCTTCCATTAAGATAACCATGACTTTCCTGTCTTAAATCCAGAACGACCACCGGCTTTCCATTTTTAGGTCGACGCATCGCGATGTATTCGGCAATAATCCGCCATCCCTTTTCACTAGGCTCTTCACTGCCAGATAAATAGAGATCATGAATGCCCTGAACATTACCGTTATAAGCATCGGCAATTGTTGCCACATCCCGCATCCACTCAACAGAAGAGTACTGGGTCTTACTGTCTTGCACTATGCAGGGATTTTCTATACTGGAATCACAAACAGTGGGCAATGGGCTAGAAAAAACACGTCCTTGTATTAAAAAAAACATCATTAATACAACTTTAATTCCTTTAAAGTTATTCATATTAAAGCCTTAAAAAAAGCAACCTCTCAATAACTACGAAAAAAATCATCCCTAATATGGTGAGGGACCTCTTGAAAGTAGCTCTGTGCCTGAATTTGGAGATCCTTCACTACGTTCAGGATGACGAGATTCTCAAGGGTACTGAGTGATTACTGCTAAAAAACACAATTCATTCTATTTAAATGTTTTTTTTTCTTCAACATAATTTTTATCAACAAAAATGAAATAATTAAAGAAATAAGCATCGGATAGGATTTAGTCAGCAATTCGTGTATAATGTTGAAACTATGAACAAATGCTCAGCTTTTGCCTTAACATTAATTCCAGCTATTCCCAACTAAAGGTTATTTATGATTGAACAGATTCGCAATATTGCCATTATCGCACACGTTGACCATGGCAAAACAACTCTTGTAGACAAACTGCTCCAGCAAACAGGTACTTTAAATGAAAGGGCGCCCAAGGTAGAGCGAGTAATGGACTCCAATGCGCTTGAAAAAGAGCGGGGAATTACTATTCTTGCCAAAAATACCTGCGTTTATTGGAACGGGCACCAAATTAATATCGTTGATACTCCGGGACATGCTGATTTTGGTGGAGAAGTAGAGCGTATTCTCTCTATGGTTGACAGCGTACTTTTATTAGTCGATGCGGTTGATGGCCCCATGCCGCAAACTCGATTTGTAACTCAAAAAGCTTTTGCCAGAGGTTTGAATCCTATTGTAGTCATCAATAAAATTGACAGACCAGGTGCACGACCTGATTGGGTAATGGATCAAGTATTTGATTTATTTGATAATCTTGGAGCCAATGATACCCAGTTGGATTTCCCGGTGGTCTATGCTTCTGCTCTAAATGGCTATGCCAAACTCAATTTGGAAGATGAAGCTACGGATATGTCCGCCTTGCTGCAAACTATTATTGATAAAGTGGCTCCACCTGAAGTCGATCCCAATGGCCCATTCCAAATGCAAATCAGTTCTCTGGCTTATTCTACTTATGTAGGCACCATAGGAATTGGACGAATTACCAGAGGACAAATTAAAGCAAAATCTCCTGTAAAAATAATTGATAAAGACGGCAATATGCGTAGTGGCCGCTTATTACAATTACTTGGTTTTAAAGGACTGGAGCGAGTTGAAATTGAAGAGGCCGGAGCAGGAAATATCATTGCTATAACCGGTATTGAAAATCTTAACATCTCCGATACGATTTGCGATCCCAATACAGTAGAGGCCTTACCTGCATTAATGGTTGATGAGCCAACGATTAGTATGACCTTCCAGGTTAATGACTCTCCATTTGCTGGACAGGAAGGTAAATATGTCACCTCGCGCAAAATTCGCGAACGTCTGGATACCGAATTATTACATAATGTCGCTCTGCGCGTTGAAGATTGCGAAGATCCTGATAAATTCAGGGTTTCTGGACGTGGAGAATTGCATTTATCCATTCTGATTGAAAACATGCGCCGTGAAGGTTATGAATTAGCAATAAGCAAACCGGAAGTCATTATCAAGGAAGTAGACGGTGAACTGCAAGAACCCTATGAGCGCCTGACCGTCGACGTAGAAGAAAACCACCAGGGCACCATAATGGAAAAACTGGGAGAACGTCGCGGTGATATGCAAAATATGGTTCCAGATGGAAAAGGCAGAGTCCGTTTAGACTATATTATTCCTACTCGAGGGTTGATTGGATTCCACAACGAATTTTTATCGTGTACTTCTGGAACCGGCTTGATGTATCACGTCTATGATCATTACGGACCTGCCATTAAAGGTCGAATCGGCAAACGCACCAATGGTGTAATGATTGCTAACTGTCAAGGTACTGCGCGTGGTTTTGCTCTTTTCAACCTGCAGGAGCGTGGCCGCTTGTTTCTGGATCCGCAAGCTACTTGTTATGAAGGGATGATCGTAGGTATTCATGCCAGAGATAATGATTTGGTGGTGAATGTGACCAAGGAAAAACAATTAACCAATATGCGTGCCTCAGGTACTGATGAAAACATCATACTCACGCCGCCAATCAAGTTAACCTTGGAACAGGCTCTGGAGTTTATTGATGATGACGAATTGGTTGAAGTGACACCCAACTCGATTCGGTTGCGTAAAAAATCCTTAAAAGAACACGACAGGAAAAAAGCATCACGAATTGCTAATAGTGAAGATTAATAACAACATGAAACAAAAATTTAAGCGAGTCATTCTCTATGCTCGTCAGCATAGAGCCAATCAAGGTGTGAGCGAAAGCTTACACCGACTGGTTGAATTTTTAACAAATCAAAACATCAAAATCTATCAGGATAAAGATACCACTACCAGTTTTATGATGAACATACCCATATTAGCCAGAGAAGATATGGGAGAAAAAAATGATCTGATCATTGTTGTAGGCGGTGATGGCAGTCTGCTTTCCGCAGCACGAATGGCAATACAAGTGAATACCCCGGTAATAGGTATTAACCGAGGACGTCTGGGCTTTTTAACGGATATATTGCCTCAGGACATAGAAACGCAACTAGGTGCCGTGCTAAACGGTGAGTATGAGGAAGAAAAACGCTTCTTGCTGCACACCCGAATTTATGATCAGGATACAACCTATTTTGAAGGCGATGCTCTAAACGATGTGGTTCTGGGTCGAGGAAATGAAACTCATCTGATCGAGTTTGATGTTTATGTCAATCAGCAGTTGGTAAGCCACTATCGCTCTGATGGCATGATTTTATCCACACCTACCGGATCTACAGCCTATGCCTTATCCGCTGGAGGCCCCATTATGCACCCCCAACTCAATGCGATTGTTCTGGTGCCCATGTTTTCTCATAGTTTAAGTTCACGGCCACTCGTTATTGATGGAGAAGCTAAAATTGAACTGCACATCAGCGAGTTTAACGAGACTGAATTACGGATTAGTTGTGATGGTCATGAATCAAGAATGGTAAAACCGGGGCAACGCGTGTCAATATATAAAAATGGCAATCAATTACGCTTGTTACATCCATTGGATTACCATTATTATGATACATTACGCAGTAAACTTGGATGGGAATCAAAACATCAGGGATAAATCATGCTCACAACCTTGCGCATTGAACACTTCGCTATTGTTAAACATTTGGAACTGGATTTTTCACAAGGTATGACCGCCTTCACCGGTGAAACTGGAGCTGGCAAATCCATCATGATAGATGCCTTAATGCTGGCATTAGGTGGACGTGGAGATGCCTCCGTCATTCGCCCTGGCCAGGAAAAATGTGATATTACCGCCGGTTTTATTTTTGATAAATTATCAGAACCAGCCCAATGGATGGCGGAACACGATATTTCCTGCGACGAAGGCGAGATCTTTTTAAGACGCATCATATATGCTGAAGGACGCTCAAAATCCTATATTAATGGCCAACCTTTTCCACTGCAAAAGGTCAAGGAATTAAGCGACAAGCTCGTACATATTCATGGACAACATCAGCACCAGGCATTGATGCAACATCCAACACACAGACACCAATTGGATCAATATTCAAAACACCCGAACTTATTGAACGAAGTATCCTGCTTATACAAACAGTGCCAACACATTAAACTGGAAATAGACCAGTTACAAAATCAGGAACAACAGGCTGACAGAATCAAATTATTACAATTCCAAATCGAGGAGCTGGCAGCCCTGAATCTTCAGGAAGGAGAAATAGAAGCACTGCATCAAGAACATCAGATGCTCCATCATGCCAAGGAATATTTAGAACACAGTCACCATATAAATACGCTGCTGAATGGTGATGATCAGATGAATATCTGCTCGGGGTTAAATCAAATTCTTCAATTAATTAATCAGCTTCCTCAGGAACAAATGCAGATTAAAAACTCATTTGAACTGATTAACGGCGCACTGATTCAATGCGAAGAAGCCCTGAATGAAATGCATCAATTTAGTGAACGTGTCCAATTGGATCCGCAGCGTCTGCATGAAGTTGAAGAGCGCATGAGTGCAATCCATCACCTGGCACGTAAATACCACATCGACAGTCATGCAATAGCCGAACATGAACGCTTGCTGCAAGTAGAGCTGGATAATTTACAAAATGCTGAATGCAAATTAGCTCATTTACAATTGCAACTGAGCCAACTGACTAAAGCCTACGATCTTGCTGCGCATAAACTCACCGAATCAAGAGAGATCCATGCTAAAAAACTAGCTCAGGAGATAACTGCAAGCATTCAACAACTGGGCATGCCAAAAGGCTGGATTGAAATAGACATTTCACCACTGGAAAAGATGCAGGCTCATGGTCGTGATAAAGTTGAATATAAAGTATGTACAAACCCGGGAATGGAGCCTGATGTGCTGAGCAAGGTTGCTTCCGGTGGAGAGCTCTCCCGCATTGGTCTGGCAATTCAAATGATCACAGCACAAAGAGGATCTACGCCAACTCTGTTATTTGATGAGGTAGATGTTGGTATTGGTGGAGCAACCGCAGCACTGGTTGGAAAAATGCTCCGAAAATTGGGAGAGCGATTACAGGTATTCTGTGTCACACACCAGCCGCAAGTTGCTGCATCAGCACATAATCACTTTCTGGTAGAGAAGCAGAGTGACAATAAACAAACAGTCACCCACATAACGTTACTAAAATCCGCGGACAAAATTGACGAAATTGCTCGAATGCTTGGAGGCTTGACGATTACCGAACAGACACGATCGCATGCTAAGGAACTATTAATTCAGAGCAACGACTGATTTTTTAGATTAATTCTTACACATTTGCTTGATTTTTATGCCAAATAACCTTAAATTAAAAAAATATTTAAAATATTTCATAAAAAAACAGCACAATTAATAAAATAATGCTACAATGGTTGGGTAACAATTTAGGAAAATAACATGTCAGATAAAATTCGCGGTACAGTAAAATGGTTTAATGAGTCCAAAGGTTTCGGTTTTCTAGAAAGTGGCGGTAAAGATTATTTTGTGCATTTCAGCGCAATCCAAAGCAGCGGTTTCAAAACTCTTGCTGAAGGTGCAACTGTAATGTTCAAAGCTAGCAACGGACAAAAAGGTCCTCAAGCTGAAGAAGTTGAAGTAGTCTAATTCATTTATTTTTCGCCTTGCTCATTTTCAGATATTCTTATCTTTTAATGAACAGGGCGTTTTTTTGTCCAAAATTCCATAACCCTCTAAAATAAGCACATCCTCTTATTGAGTTCAAATGCCGCATCACTAAATTACGTTAATGCGAGAAACTCTAAAATCCTGATACTATAATATGATCGTTGCAGTTTCCTTTTAGTCCTGACAGTATCGATATCAAAAACGATTAACCTATAGGAAATTCTATGTCGTTGAATAGCTCAACCGTATTAATGGTGCCTCCTTCAAGCTTTCAGTTTAATCCTGAAACAGCCGCAAGCAATACGTTTCAATCCGAAACCCATATTATTGATGCCGATATAAAAGCACTTGAAGAGTTCAACGACATGGTGCTCAATCTAAGAATGCAAGGAATTCAGGTATTAATCTTGAAACAAAATAAGCTATTGCCCGATGCTGTCTTTCCTAATAACTGGTTCTCCACACATGTTGATGCAGAAGGCAACAATATCCTGATAATTTATCCCATGCTTGCTCCGAATCGCCAGGCAGAAGTAAACATCAATGGTTTAACTAAAGTGTTCAATGAGGCACACATTAAAGTGGATAAACTAATTGATCTGAGAAATCATGAGAACAACATTCTGGAAGGAACTGGAAGTCTGGTTTTAGATCGTGATAATCAATTAATTTACGCAGCTCTGTCCGCTCGAACCTCCCCCGTCATGGTCAATAAAGTTGCCGGGATATTGAATTATAAGCCCATAGTATTTAACAGCGTTGATGAGCATTTTCATCCGGTTTATCATACAAACGTCATTTTGAGCGTTACCCGTAATTACGTTATTGTCTGTTTGGAATCAATAAAAGACTCACTACAAAAATCGGCATTACTCCATAGTTTTAAAATCACCAAGAAAAAAGTAATTGAGATTACTTATGAACAAACCCGTCATATGTGCGGTAATGTTTTGGAACTGTTCAACAGTAATGGTAAAAGCCTGTTAATCCTGTCCGCTCAGGCCAAACAGCACTTTAATACAACTCAATTGGAAACCATGCAACAATGTTCAGAATTAGTACCTGTCGAGATTGAAACGATTGAAACCATTGGAGGTGGAAGTGCTCGATGTATGATGGCAGAGATTGTTTACTAATTAATTCATAACCTGACAGTACTTTTTCCCAAGCTAACCATATCTATGTTTTAACACTGCGCCCCCTCACCCTCTTGAAACAATAGGAAAAGATCAGATAGAGGGGAATTGGTGCAAAAATCAGATAATCTTGCCCTGACTTTTTTTCAGGATCTCAATACAAATTCACCGTTTTAGATTATTATTGCGAGTTAACATGTATCGCATCAGGAGATCAACTTCAACTGGATACAATGAACCGAATTAAAATGGCAAATTTCTCAATAAACCTGTGAATTTCGTCATCCTGGACTGAATGAGGGAACTCAAAATGAAGGCATCATCCCAGTTTCAGGAAGTTTCACATTACGTTCAAAATAACGTCTCGCGAACTGATTGAGAAGTTACACATAAATTGTTTCATATTTAATCAAAAATGGTCATTCCCATGATAAATAACAATTATTTCGAAAGTCCTTTTAAAGGGATCCCTTTATCAGAACAAGTTACAAATCCCAATATTATCGTTGGACGCTACAGCTACTATTCCGGCTATTATCATGGTCATTCCTTTGATGATTGTGCTCGATATTTAATGCCTAATGAACCGGGAATGGACAAGCTAGTCATCGGTAGTTTTTGCTCTATAGGCTCAGGTGTTTCATTTATAATGGCAGGTAATCAGGGGCATAGAATGGAGTGGGTAAGTACCTTTCCCTTCTTTTATACAGACGATGAATATACAAAAAATGCTATTGATGGCTTTCAAAATGCCGGAGATACAGAAATTGGGCATGATGTCTGGATAGGAGCAGAAGCTATGATTATGCCTGGCATCAAAATTGGGCATGGAGCTCTAATTGGAGCACGTTCCGTTGTAACAAAAAATGTTGATCCTTATACAATAGTTGCAGGTAACCCAGCGAAGCCTATTCGAAAACGTTTTTCTGAAGAACAAATCAAGCAACTGTTGACTATAGAATGGTGGAATTGGCCAGAAGATCAATTAGCTTCAGCAATGAATTATCTATGTTCTACTGATATTAATGGACTGTTTAACTTCTGGATGGCCAATCAAAAATAAACCGGCGCACAAGTACTTTTTCAAAGGGGATCATGGCCAGTGGATGTAAATTTACAAATATTACAATTTGTATAAAAACAATTCCCCTTTATTTTTTACAACCCAACTGATAATATCACCTCAATAGGGCTAATTACATCCGAGATAAAAAATTTGACTCTTGATTCAAATCAGTTCGCCACATCAAATATACCTGTATATCGCCAATCAGCAAATGAAAAAGTTGTGATCATTATCCCAACATATAATGAAGCCGCTGTAATCGAAGAAACAATAAAACAGGTATTTGAATCAGTAGATCTAATTAAAAATCATGATATTCATGTGTTAATTTTTGATAGTGCATCTACTGATAACACGCAGCAAATAATCAAAACCTTACAAAGCACGTACCCTAACCTTCATTTGAAAATTGAGGCGACAAAATCGGGATTAGGCTCTGCTTATTTGCAAGCAATGAACTATGCCCTGACGACGCTTAATGCTGACATACTATTTGAATTTGATGCTGACTTGTCTCATCAACCCAAATACATACTCGGCATGCTGGAAATGATTAAGCATTGTGATTGTGTAGTGGGTAGCCGCTATGTTAAAGGAGGGAGCATTCCAAAGAACTGGGCCCTTCATCGAAAACTGTTTTCTATCTTTGGTAATTACATTGCCCGATCTGTGCTTACACCCAGATATAAAGATTTCACAAGCGGTTTTCGTGCTACCAGGCGTCATATGTTACAAAAAGTATTGCCAAAAAAATTCCTTTCCAATCAGTACGCTTATAAATTGCAACTCCTCTGGTTGTTGCATAAAAATAAAGCAAAAATTTGCGAATACCCTATTGAATTTATAGACAGGGAAAAAGGGGTCAGTAAACTACCTAAAAACAGCATCAGTGATTCGCTTAAAGTTGTTTTTACCCTTCGCTTTTATGAGCTAAAACGCTTTCTAAGCATGTGTCTGGTTGGTTCAATGGGTATGATCATTCAATTTGTTGTATATAATGTATTGCGTGAATATCTGACTCCTTACAACGCATCACAAATTGCCGTATTAACGGCAATAATAAACAACTTTATTCTGAATAACCGATTTACGTTCAAAAGCAACTCATTTGCTGGTTGGTCATTTAAAATGAAACGCCTTGCCGGTTTTATCATTTACTCATTAATCATGATATATCTGCAAAGTCATTGGCTAAAGCTTGGAGTCGGTTATTTTGGTAGCGGCAAACTGCAAGAGAATATATTATTAGCGGTAGGGATTGGGCTTGGTTCTTTATTAAATTATTTTACCTATACACGCCATATTTGGGCTGAACGAATTCCCTCATAACCAAATGATACTTTAGACTTCATACATATTAATAAAGCGCAGGGTAAAGACGCTTGTAATGTGACAATAAAACAAAAACGCCAGTCAAGATAGAAGTCTATTAATGCAATAAACGTGCTTTAGGGATGATTCGTGTTAAATTTGCGCAAATATTATTTTATCTATTTTATATTTTTGCTAATTCTTGCCCCTTTTAATCTGCCGTCATTTGATACTTATTATTATTGGGATTGGAGTCGTCATTTGGATTTATCCTATTACGACGGTTCACCCATGATTGCGTACTTAATCAAGATATCGACTTCATTATTTGGCAATACTTTATTTTCATTGACCTTTGTAGGCATTGCAGTTACTGCGCTCACCAGCTGGATTATATATAATACAGCCCGTCAATTTCTAGAACAAAAAGCCAGTTTTGTCGCTACGTCATTATGGATGTTTTCACCTTTGGTGACTTCAGATCTGTTACAACAAACGACCTATGATACGCCACTGTCTTTATTTTGGGCGCTGACGCTCTATTTTGTAATTCATTATTTAAAAAATCCCGAAAACCGTACTCTATACTTTATTGGTTTCAGCGTTGGCTTCATGTTATTGTCAAAATATTCTGGAATCGTTTTAGTTGCATCATTAATTATTTTTCTGATTTTGACAAGGTATCGTGTTCTATTCAAATCCTATCATTTTTATCTTGCCCTCCTGATTTCAGTTATTTGTTTTAGTCCCGTTATCATTTGGAACTATCAACATGAATGGCAATCATTTATATATCAATTGACAGTCCATCAACTGAAACAAGGTAACAATCCTGTAATAGAGGTCATTCATTCTTTTTTTAATACCATTCTCCCTACATTAAATTTAATGTTACTACCATCCCTCCTCTGCTGGTTTCGCAAAGCACCGAGTAAATCGATCAATTCTTTTGAAGAACAAAATGAAATTTGTGTCACTCTATGTCAAATTATCTGCGCAACCTTTCTCTTTTTTTATTTGTTTACAGCAAGTGAAGCCAATCTCAGGGGAAGCTGGTTCACCCCATATCTGATTACTAGCGCTTTATTGGGAGGGTATTGCTATCAAGAATTTCGTTATCATAAATCAATTCGTACCGTCATCATTGGCTATGCTCTCACAAGCGTACTTATCATCATGAATAACAGTTATTTGTATCATTTTATACCGTCAAAAAAATTGTACTATTATCACCTGATTCAGCAATTTAATGCTCAGCTCAAAGACGTTCCAAAGTTCGTATTTTCTTCAGGATGGTTTGAAGCACGAATGTTATTTTTTATTAAAAATAAACCTATTATTTATACTTTGGATTGTGGTTCATTACAGAACCAATATTCATTATGGAGTGCCGACATCAATCAAAAAATTGCAAATAGAACAGTGCAGGAAATACTGTTCATTGATTTGAAGGACAGAAGTGAATGTTTAAAAAAATACTTTGACCGATGCGAGCAATTGCCTACTCAAACAAAAGTCACTCCTAAGGACATTTATTCGGTGTTCGCATACAAATGCAGTAATAAGCCAATTAGTTCGAAAGTCCTGTTAAAAAAAGCATAGCCCAACCAATTCGACAGCAGTCTTAATTATTCCTGGCTCAAATGAGTTCTTCTTTCATGCATGGTTTCGACACTATTGATTACTGTTTGATGACAGATTTCTTTCATTACAGGAATATCTTTGAGCGGTATTCCTTCATGTATGGTGTGAGCAATTAGAAAACTATCCTGCCATACCTTTTCATTCTTTTTAGCCTTGGATTTTACCCATAAAGCTATCCAGAGAAAATGAAATTGCCATTTTTCCCGATGTAACTCCATTTCTTCGATAAAAACAGCATCCATAGCATCGGCTAACCGACACACTTTAACTCCATCTACAAAACTGCTGTTATGATTTACTATTTTATCAATCAGCGGATTTTCTATATACCAGGACTCAGTAAATTGTTTGGTTTTAAGCCAGGATTTAGACCGTTGTAATGATTCCTGTATTATCTCCTGAGTGAATGGAGTGATTTGTACACTAAGCTGTTCAAATAGATACTCTAAATCCAGTTTTGTTGGCCTTAAACGAATGCCTAACAACTCCTGAATTTCCAGAAAATGCAGATAAGGAATATCCCCATTTTCAACAGTTATTGCTAGAAAGTGCTCTACCATCTGTTGAAAATAAAAACTGTCTACTTCTCGAAGTGTTACACTTTCAGCAAAAGCCTGCCTATAATATTCAGTGACTTCTTTGGATGGAATGAACGGAGTAATCCAGGCATCTTTTAATCCCATCTCGAATTTTAATAATAAACCACAAAGCCGATTTTTTCTGTTTTTGCGGATATGAATAAACATTCCCTGGGAGCCGGTTCCATCTACTTCTGTTGCTTTGATCGACATCAAGACCGGTTCATGTTCTGCTTCAAATACGACGCCTTTTTTACGTTGAATTTTAATCCAACGATCAAAAACAGCGTGGTAATTCTCTGGATACCAATATTTTATAACCTGTAAACGCGATAAAGAGACAGAGGTTAAAATCACTTTATCCATCAACTGATCCAAAGTCGCAACAGCAATCTCACGGACTTCTGCTTTCGGATGCAGTAAGGTCAGTAAAGCAATATCATGTCCTTCATCAATACTGTATAAATCGATGATTAAATCAGCAAAAAAATCTGCTGGCATCGCATAACTTTGCGCGAAAAAATTTTCAGCGATATCAAAAATTGAAAGGTCTGATAATTCATTTATTAAATCCCGAATGGAGTCCAAATGGGATACTTGATCAACCTCTTCTACATTGTCATCTTCCTGACTCGCCAAATCAAAATATGCGTCTTTCAATTTCTGGGTCAGTTCAACATGCACCTCATAGAACGCATTTAAAACCGGCAACCAAAAACTTAAACTGTGTTTTTTAGCTTGAATCACATCAGCCAGATGATTCATCAGTAGATTTAATGATTTAGAAGTAGATTTATTCGTTGCATCTATAGCTGCCTGTAACTGAGCTACACAGATATCCAATGCAAATACGCAGGCAGAATAAATAGGAGGACCATCATGAATCAGTTCCTCATCCAGATTATTTAATATATTGATCAGTTCCAACGCATATTCAGGATGTTGGAAAAACAGCGCATATAACTGCGGATCAGGATCGTCATTACGTTCAATTAAAACGGCCATTTCCGCAATTAAACGGTGCAAAAGTTCAGGATGATTCGTCATACGTGGTTTGGTACCCGTCGTGGCTGTCCCTGTTCATCAATAGCAACAAAAACAAAAGTACCTTCAGTTACTTGATATCTCTCACTCTGGGTTGCTGGCAGTGCCCATACTTCAACACCTATAGTCATTGAAGTAGTTCCCTGTTTTATCAGATCAACATGACAACTGACAACATCACCCACATGAACCGGTTTCAAAAAGGACATGGAATTAATGGCCACTGTTGCAACTCGTCCCTGAGCAATTTTTTTAGCCAGTACCCCAGCAGCCAAGTCCATTTGAGACACTATCCATCCGCCAAATATATCACCATTAGCGTTTGTACTCATTGGCATAGCCAGTGTCTGAATGGTCAATTCACCTTTTGGTAACCGTGTCATTATTCTCCACCACGCTTTAATTTCGCTAAAGCATCTGCCATTGCAGTATTAAATACTGTTTTCTTCACTGGCTCTGATTTTTTAGCAGGTTCCGGTTTTTTCTTATGTTCCACTTTTTTAATTTCTGGTTGCTTTTTGGGTATCGCTGATTTGACTGTCTTTTTGGTAGCAGCCTGGGTACTGTCATCCCCTAATTTCATGCTTAAACCTATACGTCTGCGTTCTTTATCCACCTCAACAACTTTAACAGTCACGATATCGCCAGCTTTTACTACAGCCCTTGGATCAGTGATAAACCGATTGGTCATTGCAGATATGTGAACCAATCCATCCTGATGCACTCCAATATCCACAAAGGCACCAAAATTGGTCACATTACTTACCACACCCTCAAGAATCATTCCTTCATGCAGATGATTAATGTCTTCAACACCTTCTTTAAACTGTGCTGTTTTAAATTCCGGTCGCGGATCACGCCCTGGTTTTTCCAACTCACGCAAAACATCTCTTATCGTAGGTAAACCATAAGTATCATCAACGTATTTATCTGCATTAACACTTTGCAGAACTTCTCTGTTCCCGATGATTTGAGGAATATCGAGTTTCTGATCAGCAATGATTCGCTCAACCAGAGGATATGCCTCTGGATGCACACAGGATGCATCAAGTGGATTTTCACCATTCATAATACGCAGGAAACCTGCCGCCTGTTGAAATGCTTTTTCGCCCATACGGTTAATATTTTTTAATTGCTCCCGATTCACAAAGGCTCCATGTTCATCGCGATACTGCACAATATTTTTGGCTAATGTTTCATTAAGTCCTGAAACATGGGCAAGTAAAGCGGCTGAAGCGGTATTGACATCGACACCAACAGCATTCACACAGTCCTCAACTACTCCGTCTAGACAGCGAGCAAGCCTTGCTTGGTTTACATCATGCTGATATTGTCCAACACCTATAGATTTGGCTTCAATTTTAACTAATTCCGCCAAAGGATCCTGCACACGTCGTGCTATTGAAACGGCGCCTCTCAAAGTAACATCCAAATCAGGAAATTCACGGGCGGCTATCTCGGAAGCAGAATATACGGAAGCACCTGCTTCGCTGACGATGATTTTGGTTAATTGCAAATCGGGGTACATTTTAATCAAATCAGCGACCAGACGTTCCGTTTCCCTTGATCCGGTACCATTGCCAATACTGATTAAATTGACACGATGTTTCACTGCTAACTTCGCTAAATCAGCAATAGATTGATGCCATTCATTCTGTGGAGCAAACGGAAATATTACAGAATAATCGAGTAACTTGCCTGTGGTATCGACAACAACAACTTTTACTCCAGTTCTGATTCCAGGATCCAGACCTATAGTTATTTGTGGACCCGCAGGAGCAGCAAGTAATAAATCACGTAAATTCCTCGAGAATACCTTAATGGCTTCTTCATCAGCCATTTCACGTAAACGAGTCAATAACTCCAATTCCAGTTTGGTAAATAATTTAATTTTCCAGGTCATACGTACGGTTTCAAATAACCAGCTATCGGCTTTTCTTTTTTGATCTGCAATATTGAAATGTGCCGCGACTCGGTTTTCCCCATAATTCATATCCTGCTCAGGCAGGGTGAGGTTAACCTGTAAAACACTTTCACGTCTTCCTCGGAATAAGGCAAGTGCACGATGAGAAGGGATTTTTTTAATAGCTTCTGAATAATCAAAATAATCAGAAAATTTATTTACGGTTTCTTTTTTCTTGGAGCTACCCACAGATTTAACAATTGCATGTTGCCACAAATATTCACGCAGTTCATTAATCAAATCTGCATCTTCAGCAAAATGCTCCATTAAAATATGCCGAGCTCCTTCAAGTGCTGCTTTTGCATCTTCAACACCCAGTTCAGCATTAATATATTGAACGGCCTGTTCTTCAGGATCAAGAGATGGATCCTTCCATAATGCAAGAGCCAGGGGCTCTAATCCAGCCTCGACAGCAATTTGTGCCTTGGTACGTCTTTTAGGTCTGTAGGGCAAATACAAATCTTCCAGACGCGTTTTAGTATCCGCGGCCAGAATACTCTGCTCCAATTCAGAAGTTAATTTTTCCTGCTCCCGAATGGATTGAAGAACTACTGCACGTCGTTCATCCAATTCACGCAAATAGAGTAACCGTTCATCCAGAAAACGTAATTGCACATCGTCAAGTCCTTCAGTCGCTTCTTTTCTATAGCGAGCTATGAAAGGTACTGTTGCTCCCTCATCCAGCAAACGAATAGCAGTCTCAACCTGCGACACTTTTACCTTAAGTTCTTGCGCTATAATCGCAGCTGACGCTAACATCTCTTGAGCCATTCACATCCCCGTAAAACATGATAAAAAATCGACACATTATATACTCAACAGGTCCTGTTGCGATATATAAAGTATCCAATATTAATTTCAAAACCCACTCTCACCTTCTATCCAGAAAAAACCTATACTTTTTTAATAGACCACACCGTATCATTTACTATTTTTAAACCTCTTGCAAACAAGGGATCAGATGAATCCCGTGTACTGGAAATACTGCTCAGGCATCGAACCGCATCGCAATCTTTATAAAGTGTTCGTACCTCTTCATCACTAACGCTGTATGGAGGCCCTTGCATCTCTTCTTGATTATATCCCATTGTTTTCAGCAAAATCTCCCCCCCTGGTTTTAACCAGTTTAAACAGACATTAACATATGCAGAGCGTAATTTGGCGGGCAATGCAATTAAAGCAGCCCGGTCATAAATAGCATCTACAGGGGTAATGAACGCAGGGGGCAGTTTGAATATATCAGCAACCCATATACTGAACTGATCATTAAAATAATGAATAAACTGGCCATTGACCTTTTGATGAAACGATAAACCATGTTCATTAGCGAATTGGTGTACTGCCTGTTCACTGAGCTCTATTCCTATAACCTGAAAACCTTGCTGAGACAACCAAAGCATGTCCAGACTTTTTCCACATAAAGGAACAAGAACTGTGGCATGTGCAGCAAGATTTAATTCTGGCCAATACCTGATGAGATCAGGGTTCACTACGTCTTTATGGAACGTAGTGAGTCCCTGCTCCCATAGTTCAGTCCAAAATTGATGTCCTTTATTCACTCAACAGTCACCGATTTAGCAAGATTACGTGGTTGATCCACATCCGTACCTTTGGCTACTGCAACGTGATAGGCCAACAATTGTAACGGTAGAGTATATGCTATAGGAGCAACCCAGGTACCGCAGGATGGAACTTTAATCAATCGTGCACCATTTGCTTTCCAGTCTTGAGAATCATCTACAAATACAAACAACTGTCCGCCTCGAGCACTAACCTCATGCAGATTGGATTTTAATTTATCCAAAAGTTCATCATTTGGTGCAACCGCGACTACAGGCATATCTTTATCGACCAAGGCAAGAGGACCGTGCTTTAATTCACCGGCAGGATAGGCTTCTGCATGAATGTATGAAATTTCCTTAAGCTTTAAGGCACCTTCCAGAGCGACAGGGTACTGAACCCCACGACCTAAAAATAAAGCATGAGCTTTATTCACAAATAAAGAGGATAACGTTTCGATTTCTTCATTCATCTGTAAAATACGTTCACAGCACGCAGGTAATTCCTGTAATTGACTTAATACTTCCTGTGCCCTGTCATCATGACACAACGCGGCAGCCAACATCAAAAATGCAGCCAGCTGGGTAGTAAACGCCTTGGTAGAGGCGACACCTATTTCAATTCCAGCACGAGTTAAAAAAACGCAATCAGCTTCTCGCACCAAAGTACTGGTAGCAACATTACAGATAGCCAGACTGGCTAAATAGTTCATTTTCTTTGCTTTATACAAGGCCGCCAAAGTATCTGCTGTTTCACCCGATTGTGACACGGTGATAAACAAGGTGTTTTCTGAAACAACCACATCTCGATATCGATATTCACTGGCAATCTCTACTTGAGTAGGAAGCCCAGCCAGGGATTCTAACCAATATTTGGCAATCAGACCGGCATGGTAGCTGGTACCGCAGGCGACAATATGAATTTGTTTTACTTGAGGAAATACGTGGGAGGCGCGTTCTCCAAAACTTGCTTTAAGTACTTCAGGGCTGTTAATACGGCCTTCTATAGTATCCGTAAGCACTTTAGTCTGCTCAAATATCTCTTTAAGCATGAAATGTCGATAAGGCCCTTTACTGACAATTTCTGAATCACTGGTTAGTGGATGGGCTGTGCGCTCAACCAATTCTCTTCCAGCATTATAAATTTGTACCTGATGGGCAGTAATGCACGCACTGTCCCCTTCTTCCAGATAAATTACCGATTGCGCAAAAGATCGGAGGGCCAAAGCATCGGAGGCGATAAAGTTCTCACCAATTCCAAGACCAACAACCAAAGGACTGCCTTTACGTATGGCAACCAGTTCAAGCGGTCTTTGCTGGTGAATTACTCCCAGAGCAAAAGCCCCATGCATCTCTGCAGCAGCAGTTTGTACTGCCAATAATAAGTTTTCATGCTGAATATAATAGAAATGAATTAAATGAGCAGCAACTTCAGTATCTGTTTCAGAAGTGAATTGATATCCACTCGTAATAAGCCGTTGTCTTAAATGATCGTGATTTTCAATAATCCCATTGTGAACTAATGCAATTTGCCCATGTGACAGATGAGGATGTGCATTTTGCTCTGAAGGTTTTCCATGAGTTGCCCAACGAGTATGGGCGATTCCAGTATTACCGGCAATTGCAGTTTCTTGCATCGCATCGGCCAAATTCTGTACTTTACCTTGAATTCTAACTCGTTTTAATCGTGAATTATTATCTATTACTGCAATTCCTGCAGAGTCATATCCTCTATATTCCAAACGACGTAATCCTTCCAGCAAGACTTTGCTGATATCCCTTTCTGAAACAACTCCCATAATCCCACACATAACCCGCTCCTCATTCCAGAAACCGCTTTATAGATGTTTTATCTATTTATTTATAGTACCTAAATTCGGTTTATGATTAATTTTCAATGACAATTCATAACTCAATTTAGATTGCGAAAGAAAATATCCCTCATCAAAGAGGGAGTATTTCAATTAAAAAGAGGAATTATGCCATAAACATGAGTAAATCACTAAGGCAATTGCCTGAACAATACTACAAATTTTGTTCAGGCAATCAATTGCTCTATGCTTGAGCGGATTCTGGCTTTTTACAGCGTACATCATAGCCATGGTCTTTCATTGCGGAACAGACTTCATAAGCAAAATGATGATGCGCCCGCGTGC
Organism: Legionella quateirensis; assembly: GCF_001467955.1. Classification (GTDB taxonomy): domain Bacteria; phylum Pseudomonadota; class Gammaproteobacteria; order Legionellales; family Legionellaceae; genus Legionella; species Legionella quateirensis. The sequence continues at coordinate 119,805 of NZ_LNYR01000021.1, forward strand.
TTGGATGAATTTCATCCCAGAACAAATAATCATCCGGCACATCACAGACGTGATAATTTGTCTCGCCTGGCGCAAAACTTTTATCTTTATACTGAAGTACCTGGGCGTATCTTAAAACAAAGTTATTAGCGAAAGCGGAATGTGTAATACCCTGGAACATAGGGAATTTTACATCAATGCATGCATCAGTGACGTTGGCAAATCCATAGTTACCGGGTTCATTTACCGCACGTTCCAGATACTCCTGGGTATTAATAAAGAGAATGTCCGCGTCGGGATACAGTTGTTTCCATTCTGCAACACGTATCGCCAATCGCTCATTGTGCTGATCGGAGGCAAAATTTAATAACTCCCTGTCTGCTGTTTTAACAAACTTAGGGGTATCTCCCGCATGAGGAACGCCTAGCACAACAATACGTCTTGCTCCTGCTTGTGTCAGTTTTAATACAGCAGAACTGACTCCATCTACAATATTATCAATATAAGCACTCATAACAGCAGGATCGTATTTATCCTCATACTGCAGCGCATTGATATAATCGTTACCACCTGAAAAGACAAAATAAACAGTCTCATTACTTAATTTTTGATGCTCTAATAAATAGGCCTGTACGGTTAATCCCAAACTGGGTGGTATCAATTTCCCTACAATTAACGTTTTAATGATTCCCAGAGGATGACGAATCACATTCCAAACCGTTAGCTGAGTATCATAAGTCGCAGCCCAACTGCCGCCAAATGCTCGATTTAAATAGACCTCTTCATCATCCTTTTGAATGGAGAACATGTCTGCCAGATATTCATTCCATACGCGGCCATTTGAAAATCTGGATTTCCAATAAGGTTTACCAGGTAATATGGGTACCAATTTGACCTGGGCAATCAAATTAACAATATAAGGAGCCAAATCATGATCAAAAAAATCGGTCACCGCAAGAATACCGGCATCAAGTACTATTTGCGGTACATAATAGTCATTAGCAAATTCGATCATTTTATTAATAACAAAAACTTTAAAAGGAGCAACAATATAAGCGGGGTTTTCTTCGCTCCGTAAACTTTTCAGCAGATGAGTGGTATTTCCTGTATCTGATAAACTGTCTCCAAAGACAACCATTGATTTAACAGGGATGGATGCGGCACTTACTAATGGAATAAAAAATAACAGGATACACAGCCAGCGACACATTCTATTGTGATAATACATACAAATCTCCTTATAAAAGCTAGCAAACCCAAATTAACGATAGCTTGATCCTAAGAGTACGATCGGTATGAAATTGTTGTCAACGCATTATCAATTATTTAAAACAACTGGTTTCTAATAGTGCATTTAATTCATTCCTATTGATTAAATTGTGAGTAAATGTTAATTTTTACCAAATTTTTTTGTCATTTTTAGGTAGTCACGTGAAAGAAATAGTCATTGCTTCATTTTATAAATTTGTACCTCTGATTGATTTTGAAACCATGAGAGAACCCATACTGGCCAAAATGCGTGAAATAGGCTTAAAGGGTACGATTATACTTGCTCATGAAGGCATCAATGGTGGCTTTGCAGGCAACAGAGAGCAGATGGATATTTTTTATCAGTACATGCACAGTGATGCTCGCTTTGCCGACCTGAACTTTAAAGAAACCTTTGACAATGAAAATCCATTCGATAAAGCCAAAGTTAAACTCCGCAAAGAGATTGTTACCATGGGAGTTCAAAACGTTGATCCTGATGTAAATGCAGGCACCTATCTGGATCCCCAACAATGGCATGAATTGATTCAAGATCCCGAGGTCATCTTGTTAGACACCCGCAATGATTATGAATTTGAACTCGGTGCATTCAAAAATGCAATTAATCCTGATATTGAAAATTTCCGGGAATTTCCTGAATACGTTGAACGTCATCTGAGTGACAAAAAAGATAAAAAAATTGCCATGTACTGTACTGGTGGTATCCGTTGTGAAAAAACAACTGCTTTTATGAAAGAACAAGGCTTTCAGCATGTATACCAGCTGCATGACGGCATACTCAACTACATTGAAAAAATACCCGAAACCGACTCTTTATGGGAAGGAAAATGTTTCGTTTTTGATGATCGAGTCGCAGTGGATCAAAAATTAGAGCGCGTTTATCCTCAGCTGCCACAAGATTACAAAGATGAGAGATACCCTAAATGAATCCGATAAAATCGTCATCCCGAATGCAAAGAGGGATGACGTTTCACGGAGTTATTATGAAATTACCTAAGTATCCTGATGTCTAAAGAAACACTTTGGTTTCATAGCCAGGCAACCCAAAGCATTAATTCAACTTACATGTATCTCATCGTACCTTTCAGTTATAATAGCTTTTTTTTATAGTTCAGGTGTCTTATGACTACCAAAAAACAATTCGACCCCAGCATAGCGCTGAATAGAAAAGCCGGTTTTGATTTCTTCATAGAAGATCAATACGAGGCAGGTCTCGTCCTTGAAGGTTGGGAAGTAAAAAGCCTGCGCGCAGGTAAAGTTAACCTCTCGGACGCACACGTAATCATTAAATACGGTGAGGCTTTTTTATTAGGAGCACAAATTCAACCATTGCAAACAGCATCGACTCACTCGATACCCGATCCAACACGAACTCGAAAATTATTATTAAACCGTAAAGAATTAAGTCATTTGATCGGCAGCGTTGAACGACAAGGATACACCATAGTACCGCTTTCGTTATATTGGAAAAAAAATAAAATCAAAGTAAAAATAGCTTTGGCCAAAGGTAAAAAAGAACATGATAAAAGGGATACCATCAAAAACAGAGAATGGCAGAGAGACAAATCGCGCCTCATGAAAAAGAATAATTAAGGAGAACATTGATGCATATAGGTCAGGAAATACCGAATTTTGAGTTCCAGGCAACCCATAATTTAAAAGCTCATATTCATGATTATAAAGGCCAAACGGTGATTCTCTATTTTTATCCTAAAGACGCAACACCAGGATGCACTACCGAAGGCCAGGATTTTCGAGAAGCTTATTCACAATTCCAAGCTCTGGATGTTGTACTATTTGGCGTGTCTCGAGACAGTCTAAACTCTCATGAAAAATTTAAAAGCAAATACAATTTTCCATTTGAATTAATCAGCGATCAGGAAGAACACATATGCCAATTGTTTGATGTCATCAAAATGAAATCCATGTATGGAAAACAAGTACGTGGTATAGAACGCAGTACGTTTATCATAGATAAAACAGGTGCTTTAAAACATGAATGGCGAAAAGTTAAGGTACAGGGACATGTCGAAGAAGTTTTGAATTATGTTAAATCTTTAAACTGAAATACACTTTACAATGAATAATCCTTCCGTCCAGCACAGGTAACACCATTGCTCATGCGGGATGCCACTCCCTAATCCCGCATTGAATTATTCATCAATGATTCCCAAATTCGCGGAACGTCGAAATCAGAATTTTAAACATGCCTTAATAAATTGTGTTATTATTAGCAAATTCAATCAAATAATAACCTGACTTCACTATGTTAATTCGCAATATTCAACTGTTTATTGTTATTGCCTCATCAATACTTACGTTGGTAGCCACAGATATTTTATTGCCCAGCCTGCCTCAAATTGCACAATCCTTTGCAGTTCCATCCAACGACGTCAAAATGATTATTTCAATTTTTATGATAGGCCAATTTGCAACAGTTCTTATTTGGGGAATCATTGCTGATCTTATAGGAAGAAGACAAACACTATTTATTGGCATGGTGATTTTCTTTATCGGCTCTATATTGAGTCTGTATGCTGATTCAATCAATCTGCTATTAGCCTGTCGTTTTCTGCAAGGAACAGGAGCTGTTGTCGTTCCAGTTGCTGGCTGGGCCTTAATCCAGGATCTATACCATAAAGATGACGGGGCTCGGATCATGTCCTGGATTGGAACACTTGTAGCAGCACTTCCACTTTTTGCACCTGCAATCGGTGGAAAAGTAGATGTCCTCTATGGTTGGCAGATGAATTTATATGGCATTGCTATATATTCTACAATTTTGTGCATGATCATGATTTTCTTGCCAAAACATCCATCCAATAACACCATAATTAGTGCTCCTGACTTAAAAGAAAGAGTACAGATTTATGGTATGATATTAAAAAACAAAACCTTTATTTCCTACATCGCCCTTTTCGGTTTGTTAAACTGTGGTGAATGGTGCTTTCTGACTATGGCACCTTTTTATTATTCTCATGTCCATGTCTCTCCAGACAAAATGGGTCTTTTACTGATGCTCACCTCAATGGGATTTCTTTTTGGATCTATGCTGGCATCAAAATTATTCACTCGATTTGGGGTAGATAAAACCATTTCATTAGGAATACACATAGCCATAATCAGTAGCGGCTTACTACTGGCAGGTAACTATTTCGGTTGGTGTGACTATCAGATTTTTAATGCTCTTGATCTCAGTATGTATATATTCAGCTCTGCTCTCCTTTGGGGTGGAACAACGTCCAGAGCGTTACAGTGTTTTGATGAATTTCGTGGCTCTGCTTCCGCGGTCCGCAGCCTTATCCTTTTATGTTTCTCAGCTTTTGGCACCTATTCAGGAAGATTACTGAATCATGAAAGCTTATTCCCCGTAGGTATTGTTCTCTTTGTTTTAGCCTTGTGTACTTTATTTGTATTTAATAACAAGGAATTAAAGGCGGAACGGCTTGCTGCTGAAGCCGTCTATTAATTATAGATTAATATTCTTAAATATTTGTTCCTAAACAAAAAAATATAATTCTTGACGTATTTACTCCAGCTCAGCACAATGAAGATAGGCCAATAGTTCAAGAGACACAATTTCAGGACTTAGGAACACTCCAAAGTCGAGGCAAAAGGAGTTTTTAATGAGGGAGTTTAGACGGACTAAATGACCGAATTACAAATTCCTTTTAACAAAGAGATTGGTTTTTTTAAGTCCTGATGAGTCCAGACGCCTTAATTTTAATCCCAGGTGGCATGGTACAACTTGAATTATAAGAAATACTATTTTAGCTGACAGGGTGACCCTATGGATACTACCAATATTGGACTAAAGCTGTTCGTGCTTGATACGAATATATTAATGCACGATCCCACTGCTATTTATCATTTTGACGAGCATGATATTTATTTACCTATGGTCGTTCTTGAGGAATTGGACAGCCACAAAACAGGTACGTCAGAATTGGCGCGAAACGTACGTCAAACCAACCGGATGTTAGTGGAGTTAATGAGTAACGCGACTCATGAACAAATTGTATCCGGTCTGGCTATACCCAGTTTCATCAGATCCAATAAAGGGAACGGTAGCGGAAGACTGTTTTTTCAAACAGACGAATTTGATCAAGTAGTGCCATCCACTCTACCTGGACACAAAGTGGATAATACCATCCTGGCAACCGCATTAGGCTTACAAAAAAAATATGCTGGCAAAAAACAGGTAGTTATTATTTCCAAAGACATCAATTTACGTATTAAAGCAGGAATTCTGGGAATACCCGCAGAAGATTATTACAATGATCAGGTGTTGGACGATGTGAATCTTTTGCATCGCGGATTACATATTTTAGACAACAATTTTTGGGATACTCACGCAAAAGATATGGGATCCTGGCAGGAAAGCGGTAAAACTTTTTATCGGGTCAGCGGTCCATTGGTCAATCAATGGAATCCCAATGACTGCATCAGTACAGAAGACAATGAATTTCAGGCATTGGTAAAAAAAATTGATGGTGAAAATGCCGTAGTTCAACTTGTACGTGATTACACTCAGACAAAAAATTCAGTGTGGGGAATTACCGCACGTAATCGTGAACAGAATTTTTCCTTAAATTTACTGCTCGATCCAGACATCGATTTCGTCACATTACAAGGTTCTGCTGGTACAGGAAAAACATTGCTTACTATTGCAGCCGGACTGACTCAGGTTATGGATCAAAATCGTTATAATGAAATTTTAATGACCCGGGTGACCATACCTGTAGGTGAAGATATAGGCTTTTTACCAGGAACCGAAGAAGAGAAGATGACTCCCTGGATGGGCGCATTAATGGATAATCTGGAAGTACTTCATGGCTCGCAGGTAGGAGGTAGTTTTGGACGTGGAGCAACTCAAGATTTATTGCAAAACAAAATTAAAATTCGTTCATTGAACTTTATGCGGGGACGTACTTTTTTAAATCGCTACATCATCATAGACGAAGCACAGAACCTGACGTCCAAGCAAATTAAAACGCTGGTAACTCGAGCTGGCCCCGGCAGCAAGATCATTTGTTTGGGAGATATCAAGCAAATCGATACCCCTTATTTAACTGAAACCACTTCGGGATTAACGTTTGCCGTAGATCGTTTCAAGCACTGGGAACACAGCGCGCATATGACTTTAACCCGTGGCGAACGCTCAAGACTTGCATTTTATGCTGCTGAGCATTTATAGTACGCGTTTTAACGAGGATTAATCATGACCGATCAGGCCATCACTTTTGATGATGTTTTACTTGTTCCTTCATACAACCACCATGAATCGAGACGGGTGGTTGATACTACGAACACGGACCGATTGGGTAAACTGAGCTTAAACCTCCCGGTTATCAGTTCCAATATGGATACTATTACTGAAAGTACTATGGCAAATTTCATGCACAGCAAAGGTGCTATGGGAGCATTACATCGCTTTATGTCCATAGAAGAGAACATTGCGGACTTCAAAAAATGCACTGGGATGGTTTTCGTTTCCGTCGGATGTACTGATGCAGAATTACAAAGAGCCGAAGCATTACGAGATGCAGGCGCTGATTATTTCTGCGTTGATGTAGCTCATGCTCATGCCAAATATGTAGGTAAAACTCTTAAAAGTTTACGCCAATTATTGGGTGACCGCTGCATCATGGCAGGAAATGTTGCGACCTATGCGGGTGCCGATTATCTTGCTTCCTGTGGCGCAGATATTATTAAAGCAGGCATTGGAGGCGGCTCAGTATGCAGTACTCGAATCAAAACCGGTTTTGGCGTTCCTATGCTCACCTGCATCCAGGACTGTTCCCGTGCTGACCGTTCTATCGTTGCTGATGGAGGAATTAAAACTTCCGGTGATATAGTCAAAGCATTGGCTTTTGGAGCAGACTTTGTGATGATTGGTGGAATGTTAGCTGGAACTTCTCCAACACCGGGTGATGTCATTGAAAAAGAAGATGGCTCAAAGGTTAAGCGTTATCGCGGTATGGCATCCAGGGAAGCACAAGAAGCATTTCTAGGCCAAATGCACGAATGGAAAACTGCTGAAGGAGTAGCAACTGAAGTTCCTTTTAAAGAAAACCCTGATGGAATTATTGCCGATATCGTAGGAGGCTTAAGATCCGGGCTAACCTATGCCGGAGCCGATACAATTAGTGAATTACAACGCAAATTAAATTATGTAGTGGTTACTCAGGCGGGGCGTATCGAAAGTTTGCCGCATAAATTGCTTGAACGATAAATGACTCATTAAATAAAACTAACCTGATAATCCATCTTCAGGTTAGTTCTAAATTTTTGTTTTGAAATCATTATGTTGTGTTTGTTGAATAACCAGTAACTATGATTATCCTCAGTTTTATATATTCATTACATTGTATTGCCTAAACCGCTCGTATGTTCCATATCAGCATTTTGTGTGACAGACGGTGCTGGTTCCTCGCTGATTTTATCATATTTTTCAGTATTTGCCTTTTCTAAAGGCTCCGTCGCATTTGGCGAAGGAGTGTCCGGAAAAGGAGTCATTGCAGCCATTGGTGCAGGTGAGCTGTCATTTGCCACAGATAAGGTACTGTCTTGATCCTGAACAGGAGGACTGATATCAGAGGGATCGATACTACTCTCAATTTCAGAACTACTAACAGCTTGTTCTTCAACACCTTCCTTAATCTCTTCCTTAGCTTCCTCCTTAGCTTCCTCCTTAGCTTCTTCCTTAGCTTCTTCCTTAGCTTCTTCCTTAGCTTCTTCCTTAGCTTCTTCCTTAGCCTCTTCTTTAGCCTCTTCTTTAGCTCCTTCCTTAGCCTCTTCCTTAGCTCCTGACTTAGCTTCTGGCTTATCTGCTGGCTTAACTTCATCCTTAACTGACATAACAACGTCCCCCACAACTGATGAAGTTATGTTTACCTGTGGTTGAGGAGGAGTACTACCAACTGTACTGCGGTTCTGTTGTTGTGTTGGAGGCGGAGCTGGCGGAGGTGATTGTTGATTAGCAGAATCACTCCCTGGACTTGAAAATTTACTTTTTATTTTGTCTACAACTGAATCAACACCTTTTTGTGCCAAATTTTTTCCAATATTTCTTATAGGATCGTATAACGCGCTATTTATCCCTTCAGCCGTTTTATAAAGCTGATTAAACAGCTTCATCATGGGATCTTCTTTACTGTCCGATTTTTGCTCTTCCTCCATTTTTTTCTTTTTCTTCTGATTTTCAGCAAAATCATCAGCAGGGGCTTGGGCCAACTTGCTTAATCCCGATTTTGCCTTTGATGCCAGGTCGACACCTTTTTTTGCAAAATCAACAGCCTTACTTAAAAAGCCTTGGCCTGAAGAAGGCGTTGGTTCTGGTGTAGGAGCAGATGAGCCGGATGTACTCGGAGTGGGACTAGGTCCAGAGCTTGGTGGAGTATCTTCTGCCATATTAAGTTACCAATTAAGTCTATTATATTTAAATTATAGTAGCTCATTCGTATTTTGCATTTTTAATTGGCATGTTCATCTACAGTTCTATAGCACGCGGCATCCTATTATTTACTGGATACGGGCATTAGTTTTTACCAAATTGACTGGTTAGATTTCATCAATTTTATTAAGAGTTCCCTCATAGCATCTTACAATTAGTGTTAAGCATCCCATTCCGAAGGACATTTCCCAGTGGTATTAAGAAATTACGCCATCACCAATTCAGGATTTTGGGCTAGAACCTGTGCCGCTTGCTGTATTAATTGTGATGCATTTAAATCATTTTGAGGTCCACTTATTTTTTGATTATACGCGCTGGCTTTAATATCATAAGAAGCAAATGCGGAGGAAGATCCTAACGGCTCAATTGCGCTATCCACAGTCAAAGGTTTTAAATCCATCCTAAATACTCACATAATTAATATAATAGAGAGCAATTATATCAAAATTAGCTCTATAATAAATTAAAGAACAGATAATAATGACTTAATAAAATAAGAATAATAACTGAGTTGGTACACCATTATTTTTTAGAACTAATATAAAACGTAATGCCGTGTAACAATCATAAGAAACAGGTAAACCATGAATAATGATGACTTTCGTTACATGCGACGTGGTAAACAACTCTCAGGATTAACTCGGGAGGAACTGGCACTTCTTGAACCGATCAATCAACGAGGGACGGGCTTTGAACGTGCGTTACTGGTCCTCCATGGTTTTTCTTCTTCTCCTGCAGTATATCGCTATCTTATACCAAAATTAAAACATTATGATGCTATTGTTTGTCCTGTTCTTCCTGGTCATGCTGAGAGTATTGAAGCATTTTCTCATTCCAAAGCTTCCGAGTGGTTATTAACAGCGCATCATGCATGCGAAACATTAACGAAAGAATACAAGAAAGTAGATGTTTTAGGTTTATCTTTAGGGGGATTATTGGCCTGCGAACTCAGTCAACGTTTTAAACTGAATCATCTCTTTCTTCTGGCGCCAGCACTAAAACTACACATGAAAGTGAACTCCATGCTTAAGCTAGCCCAAATACTCAAATATTTTGGATTTCGTCATCTGCGTAATGCAGCAGGTAACCTCAAAACCAACGAACATGCAGAAATAGCCTATAGAAAACTCCCTATTTCTTCGATCATAGAAATGCTGACTCTTGCCCAACAATATGAGTGGGTACCACCAACCTGTCCTGTAGATCTGTTTCTTGGTACTTATGATGAGGTAGTTGCATCAGAAGAAGTGGAACAACTGTTCAAATCACTACCCAATGTCACTACACACTGGTTAGAAAATTCTGCTCATGTTTTACCTTTGGATAGTGATCTAAATGAAATAATAAAATGCATTAACACGGTTAAATAAGGTGATTAAGGTAAATCATTGCAAAAAGTTTAAATTTAATGTAATTTTTGCGCTCAATATGTAACTCAGGAGTTTATTGTGCGCTTCAATTTATTTGATCAAATTAAACCTGACTCGGTTTTAAATTCTGCTGGGCCTGTATTATTTTGTGTAGCTGCATTAACAGCAACTATTTGGTCTCTGAAAGATCTTGCAGAAGATGAGGATACTACTCGATTTATTTTAGATAGTTTAACCGATCAAATGGATCGCCATGACATTGATGATGATTATGCCAAACTGTATTTAGGTTCTGGCTTAGGGAGCTAAAACACAACCACTCAATTCGGCAACTCAATATGCTGCCGAATTGAGGTAAATATACTAAGGAAATTGTTTGTTATATCGATTAAAGTCTTCCATATCAAACTGACTCCACTCACGTAAATCAAGAACCGATCCGTTAAATGCCATAAAATCAGCTCTGGTTGTTGGAATATTAAAATAGTAGATATCGCTGGCATCAGTCGCAAGGTTACTCTGATGGTTCACTGCAGAAATTTCAGCCACAGATTTATCGTGAGTCTTCACGAAACTTCGTTGAGCTCGTAAATATCGTCCTTTAAACTGCGCGACACCCCATAACTCGACATCAAGTCTATTAACTACTCCGGCCAATTGTACTTTAGCTGCTTTTTTTGCCCTAATGATTAGATTATTGCTTTTAATCCAATACAAACTTAACCAGGCATCACCATCTATATTAAGCCTCGCAAGATTGGCAAATCCAGTTAACTGAACTTTTGGATTTCCTTTTAAATAAATCTGTAAGTTGCGGCTTGAAATTCCATTAATTTGCGTTAACCCATCTCCTACAACTTCCAACCGCTGCAATCCTATAGTTCCTGCTAATCGGGTTGTTCCCGGATTTGCCAAATAAAGATTTAAATAACTGGTATGCAGTTTGCTTCCACGTATAGATCCTGCACCGACATATCGAACACCATTTAAGAATCTGCCGCGAATATCCGCATTAACAGCCCCAAATTGAGGAAATCCCTTACCTAAAGCAAGAAATAAGGTTCCGTTTGATACCACAGTATTGACCTGCGCCAAATCTCTGGGATCCCCGGTTAATATCACCTCAGGCTTTTTATACCCAGTATGTAAATGGATATTAATTTGCCCTTGAACATCCACCTGATTAAAGGGAGCAACCTGTCTGTATTGATTCGTGCTGCTACTTGAATACTGAGTTACAGGAAGGGGCATTTTTTGCTCATGATGAGAGCATCCAGCCAAAAAAAAGGCCATTAGAATCAATGAATAACACCGCTTAAGCATAATCTTCATTCCTATTTCAACAATCTCTCTACATTAGAGTAAGTTGTATCAATGTGCAAGGCAGCATCTCGATTAGTCACTGGCCAAATGGTGATTTGGCCATAACAACCCCCTCTAATACCAGGACTCCTTACTAAAATCTGAAATGGTTACATTGCTGGAACAGGAATCATGATATTGGTTATCAGGAGCTTTATTAATCAAAGATGCCACAGACTCATTAAAAGGAATTAAGGCCGGTAATTGAATAAATACATCGACCAGGTAACCGTCCTTACACCCCAGATAAATTTTACCTGCGTTGTTTGAGCCAAAAGCCTGGCTGATGTGCTCACGTAAAAGCGACAATTTTACTGTCTTGCCTTTATGCTCTGTTAAAAATCGTCCAAAAACAGAGTCATCCACTTCACTCACTAACCTCATTGCCAATGAAAAATAATTATCAGGAGTTAACACCTGGCAACTACCGTGCTTATTCCACTCATGTCGTTCTAAACAGCTACCGTATTTATAACTGGGCATGAGTATTTTAAGCTGCTCACCCACCTGTGAAGACAAATTCACGGGAGAATAATCACAGTGATTGGCTCGAGGTTTAACATCACAAAATCCATATCGTTGACCACAATTTTCCTGGTTAGGCCATAATCCATGCAAAGTCAAATGATTAGCCTGATATGAAGTTCCAGTTAATTTTCTGCATTCAGGTTTACCTGCCTCATAACCATAAGTTTGACAAAATCCAGACTGTGAACTGAGGGCTAGAACATGCGAGTCCGCCATACCAGCTCGAGAATCACATTTTTCGGAATTACGTTCGGTATATTCAGTAAGGCCACAATCTGCACTAACCCAACGTAGCGAATTATGACTTTCTGGCATAACAATGCGCAACCAGTCCGGTGGACTTTTGTTAATTTCTTTTAATTGATACTGTTGGTGTATTTGCACCATTAAATTGTCGGGATTTGTTTTTTTATTCTTGGAGAGATAAGCGGGGCATGATTTCGTCGCTTCGAAAGTACCACTTACTGCATTTAAAGCGTTTACATTAACAGAAAAAGCAAGGAACAACAGGGTGATGAATTTTATCATTATGCATCCTGACCATCGTTTGGTACGAACATTATACCTAAGTCCTTTTCGAAAGCCAGCTTTTAGCAATTCCGTGATCAAAATTGATAAATAAGGATTTTTTCTTTATCCATCGGCTTAAATATTTTGCAAAACTGGTCTAGGATAACAGGAATGGACCAAAAAAAATAAAGTAACATACCGTTACCTTACCGCAAGTTTTTATACAAAACAGTTTTCAGTGCAAATGATCAATAAAAAATAAGTTATCTTAAAAAAGTGCATACAACAGCTACACCATCCAAATTTTATAAATAAAACTCGGAGTGAACAGTTAAAAGATGAAATAGAGTGTATTGTTTACCTACTTCGCCTGATACTGATATTATAAAATTTCTCACTCTTGTCGATGCACTGACGCAAACAACATGAGTGAGATAATTTGAGAATAAGTGCAATTATAAAGCGGTTACTTCTTCAGCTTGCAGTCCTTTCGCACCTTTAGTTACGAGGAACTCAACGCGCTGACCTTCCACTAAAGTTTTACGTCCAGCACTGCTGATAATGGATCTAAAGTGCACAAAAACATCATCCTGACCATTATCACGACTAATGAAACCATAACCTTTATCATCATTGAACCACTTAACGTGACCAGTTTCTTTAACAGACATTTCTACTTTCCAATTAAAATTAAACATTAACCTGTGATGAAATGCATGGATAAAATACGCTGTTTTTAGCGCAATATATTCGCAACTCTAGTTACCCCTCAAGATTGAATCTCGCGAAAAACAGAATGTTAGCCGAAAATCATAACCTCACAAGTAATTAAAATTATAATATGATGTTCAACAAATAGCGAGGAATATGCACAACTTCTTTATAAATGATGCAAAAATTCGCGTTTTAAGCCCAATGAACAGTGACGAAACCAAGCCTTTAAACTGCAAAGGCCGGGTGCTCATTAGTACGATACTTATAAAATGCGGCATCGCTTTTCCTCTTGCATTGCTCTATCAAAAGTATTTAGCGGGGGAAACACCGGAGCCGTAAAAAACTGAATTCCTCTTTTTATATTTTTAAAAGAGAAATTCTCTTCAAAAGTAGGAGTAGGGGTAAATAACTCGCTCATTGTATCAGTCGCTTTATTGCCGACACAAACTACATCCTCAAAACCACCTAAAACATAAGATCCCAAGTAAATGGTATTTCCTGATTGCTGTTCTTTATCCAGTTCCAAACGAACATCCCATGGAAGAGTGGACATATAATCTTCCCAAATTTTCTCTTTAATAACCTCAACCTCAGTGACACCTTCGATAGTTTTTAGCTCTTGAATCAATGCATCATGATCAAAGGTAAAATCATTATGATTTGGCGGCAAATTGACATAGACAGTACAAAATCTACCGTCCTCTGGATCCTCGCGATTATCACGGGTCGTAATAAGAGCCAAATGGCCAAAACCGGTTTCATCAAGCCCTTGTGGGAAATAATATTGATGTGGTGGCAAACCCTTTATCTTGTACACAGCAACAGGATACCTGTAAAACTCCAATTGATTGACGCATTTTATTTCAGTGTCAGTTAATTCCATGCCAAGGGAGGGCCAATTTTTAGGGGAGGTAGCCAGCACCAGAGTATCTGCTGTTTCTGTGTATTTAATTCCATTTTGCTCATACTGAACGGTGACTTTATCCGATTCCCTCTCAATTTTACTTACATGTGCATTTAAACGAACATCAAAGCTCTTGGCAATGTGTTGCATTAGCAGCTGAAATCCGCCGTGAATCGCCAATAAAGAAGGTTGCTTAAATAGGTGTTCGACCAAAGCGAGATCAGGCAGGGTCATTTTCCCTAAATATTCGAGAACACTGTAAGTAGGGCAATGGGTTATGGCACCATAGCCAAAACCAGGAACAAAAGGTTTTGTCAAAAGGGGCAGATGTTTCATTCCTCTTAATGCACAGTACTCAGTAAAAGGAAGTTGTAGATCTGCATGAAGTTGTTTCTTGTTTTGCTTTGCGTCTTGATAAATATCATAATCGCTATTAAACGTTGACATTTCACTGATTAGATCTTTAACAAACACTATTTTTTCAGTTAGAGATAATGCATTATATTTTTCTTGAATTTCAACAGTTTCCTGAGCCATTGGGATCATTGTTTCATAAGATAATCCATTCTCGATTAGCGCATCAATCACCACCCCATAGTTTGGCGCGACAGCACCAGCGCCTAGTTCAGTTTTCAAATCCGGATGCCTTGACTCAGGATAAGTACGACACTTGCCACCGACCTGATCCTCGCACTCCAAAAAAACCAGTTCAATTTTTTCTTTTTGTTCTTTGGCTATCTGTGTCAGTTTACGCGCAGCAAATAAAGCGCTAGGTCCTGCGCCAATAAAAATCACCTTGGAAGGTAGCTTTTTCATATAAATCCTCGCTAATCTAACTTCATTAAAAAACATCCATTCATTTTAATGTTGGATCTTCTCGCTACCGTTGCTTTGCAAAAAAACAAACAGCGCGTTGCGATATATTTATAGAAACAATATAAAGCACAAATTAAATTAGCATAGGAATCAAGTATTTAAAACTAGTTCTCGTAACTTCTCAAGAACCCCGACAAATATCATACCGAATGCAATGCGTCCAATTAACCTTACGTTTTTTTAACAAAAATGATTAAGGCGAATTAAACGATGCCAGGAGTGATCTCGTGCATTAAAATGGATTTATAGGCGGTAGTATATTGGAACTCTGCTTTTTATCCGCATGTGATCGTTTCAGCGCAATTACGGCTCGCAATAACTCATCACCTCTCCATAAAACTTTCTCATCGCTCTTATATAAGACCTGAGACAGTAAGTGGATTTGTTTTTTTAAATGCGCGTCTCTAACCAGTTTGGTCAAGTCTGAAAGATTCAGTAATGGCGCGTCAGGCCATTGCACCATTCCCCATTTCAATAAGGCATCACGTGCTTTTTTAGGATTACATTCCATGCATGCTTTATTTAATTCAGCCAAAGCATTCCTGGCTTGTTTTTTATCTGTATGACGTGTACGTTTTTGCCATCCCCACAACACCAACGTTGCTATCCAGGCAAGAGCAAAGAGTATTGCAACAATCCAGGCCCAATTAACTGAAGATTTTGAATAGGTATCAATTCCCCGTCCCGTATTCTCTGTCACCTGATTTACCTTGCTATTCTGAGGTATGATCTTATCAGAGCTGGTTGATAGAGAAGGAGTGATTTCCATGCTGCGAGGAGCCAAAACGGCTACTTCATCCTTGCCTGTTTCAGTATTAAACCAGTGAAGACGTAATTCAGGGATGGTAATTTTTCCCGCTTTATTAAATAAATAGGTCACTTTAAATTCGGTGCTGCCTACCAACTCGCCTTGTTTCACCTGATTTTTATCAGCTCCTTTTTCGGGATACACACTAAACCCATCCCTTTCTTCAAAATCAAGACTGGGCAATAGTTGGGCTGGTATAGACACGCCTTCAAGCGTTACAGTTCGGGTTAAGGTACTTCCTTGTCCAATAGTCTGATTAGAGTTTTCATACTGCTCTGTTAATTTAACCTGTTTTGCAGGCAACCATAATTTACCTTTATATTGAGCTGGAATAGGCTGTACGTTCAACTTGATTGTTTTATCTGCAACTTTAATCCGCTGAGAATTTATATCGTAAATCAAAGCAGTAAACGTTGGAGAAATGATATTTATAATACCGCTTTTTTGTGGGAAAATAGCGTAATCCTGCTCTTCTACAACATAATTAATATTATTTTGTATTGTTTGATAACGCTTGGCATCTCCGAGAGGGATTAATAAAGCATTATCCACTTGAGGGCCTTGATATTCTGCATCCATGAGTCTTTTACTATTATATAATTTGACAGTATAAATTATCTGTTGATTAACATAAGGTTTCTTTTCATTAACACTCGCAGTCAAAACAACATCCTGTTGTTGCGCAGAATTTCCCTGAAAATCCTGATTTGTTTGATTGCTATCCACATTTATAGTAATAGGATTGCTCTTATCCAATCCAAGTTTTATTGCAGGTATAGTCAATATACCTGGCTTTAAGGCTTTTAATGAAATAATCCACTGACTGGCTGTTTGAGCCTGACCATTGATTAGTATGTAGTTAATATGACGTTCTGTCCCGTAAATGGTAAAGTCCTTTTGTAATACGGTCAGATCAGGAACACCTCCATTCTGTGGATTATTATCAGTAATGATTAATTTAAAAACATCTCCCATCGCCACTTGCGAAGGCTCAACCTGCACTTGGATTTCAGCTACAGCAAGTAGTGCATAACACCATAAAAATACCGATACTATTATTTTTTTCATTGGTACCACCCACGTTCTCTTCGTAAATGATCGCGTAAAAACTTTTCTCTCATCAAACCACCTGGATCGTCAGGAATCAATCGTAACCATTGCTGTTTTGCTTGTTGTTTCTCCTGCTCCGCTTCAGACTGAGCATCGCCTTCCTGTTGTTTCTCATTTTTTTTATTTTGATTTTGTTTGTTATTCTGCTGATTTTGTTTTTGTTGATTTTTGTTCTGTTGATCTTTGTTCTGCTGATCTTTGTTCTGTTGATCTTTGTTCTGCTGATCTTTGTTCTGCTGATCTTTGTTCTGCTGATCTTTGTTCTGTTGATCTTTGTTCTGTTGATCTTTGTTTTGTTGATCTTTGTTCTGTTGATCTTTGTTCTGTTGATCTTTGTTCTGTTGATCTTTGTTCTGTTGATCTTTGTTCTGCTGATCCTTGTTCTTCTGATCTTTATTTTTTTGATTCTTATCTTCTTTATCTTTATTCTGTTTTTGTTCTTTATCTTTCTTCAATAGTTCCTCTACCAATTTACGATTATACAATGCATCCTGATTATCAGGATTAATTTTTAAAGCTTTATTATATGCATCTATAGCTTGTTCATATTTTCCCATATGAGCTAAAGCATTTCCTTGATTGTAATACCCCTGCTCATTATTTAATTCTTTAAACAGTTCAGCTGCTCGTTCATAATCACCGGATCGATAAGCAGCTGATGCAATCCAGTCATTTCGCTCAAATGTCTCTTTTGCTTTCTTAAACTGGCCTTTTTCCATTAAATGTTGAGCCTGTTGATCCGGGGTGTACCACAAATCAGCCCAGCTAAAGGCTTGAGATTGCCAGGAGGTAAACGTAATTATTAAAAATATCAAACAGCGGATCATACGGCCACCCTCTGCAACCAGCCCCTTTGAAATACAGGCAATAATAACAATAAGGCAGGAATTAAAAACCATCTGCCCTCATCCCTCCACAGAGGGATGTCATCATCTTTGCTCAATGCATATTCCTCATTTCCAGTACTGTTTAACCATTGGTCCAAATCACTTGAATCAGATGAATACTTTAATAATTGACCCTTACCTGCATTAGCAAAATTCTGAAATAGTGGATTTAAGTTATTATCTGCTCTAACGGGTAAAATCGAGGT
The DNA here is from genome assembly GCF_001467955.1 of Legionella quateirensis. Classification (GTDB taxonomy): domain Bacteria; phylum Pseudomonadota; class Gammaproteobacteria; order Legionellales; family Legionellaceae; genus Legionella; species Legionella quateirensis. The sequence goes on from NZ_LNYR01000021.1 coordinate 137,784, forward strand.
AATAATCCCTGATTGAGCCAGTTTTTTAGCTTTATTAATGGCATCTGCTGAAGGTGTATCGGCAGTTAACACTAAAATTTGGCCGTATTGATACCCGGCCTGACTAATCAATTGACTGGCCTCATTCAGAGCACTATCCAGTTGTTGTCCTCCTACCGGCATTACATCCGGAGTCAAAGAGGATAAAAGTGACGAAATGGTTTGCCCATCATCTGTTAGCGGAGATACTACAAACGGTTCCCCGGTAAAAACTATCAGTCCAAATTGCCCAACATCCTTCCGTGTAAATACATCATGCAATTTGAATTTAGCCCTGCTGAGACGGTTTGGGGTCAAATCAGCTGCCATCATATTATCGGACATATCCAATACCAGTACTCTGGGCTCAATGGGCTTATAGGTGGGTACCGGTAACTTAAACCAACTGGGGCCAGCAATGCTGATGATCATGAAAAAAACACTCAAAAATAAAAAGAACAAGGAGAACAGTCTCTTTCCCTGTCGTTTACTCTGGATTAAATGCTCCAGTAAGTGGCTGTCACATACCTCGCCCCAAGCATGCAATCGGGGAGTTTGCCGCCATAAAATAATGATCAAACCAATTAAAGGGAGTATCAACAATAGCCACCATGGCCTTAAAAAATGAAAATCAGCCATCATGACCTAAGTTCCTCTCGAGCGTGAAAAAATGCATTCAGGTTAAGAACTGATGCAGCTTTTCTACCTATCCAATAAAAACTTAATAATAACGCCAAACCCACAAACCAAGGGTAATATTCCTTCTGTGGCCGAACTGTAGCCTGCTCCTGCTTGACAGTTTCCAGTTGATTAATGGTTTGATAGATGGATTGTAATGACTCAGTATCTGTTGCTCGAAAATATCGTCCGCCCGTCATATCAGCCATTTTCTTTAAAGTGTCTTCATCAAGATCTGCTGTAACATTCTGATTAAAAAAGTCCATACTTAAAGCACGGGGATCTGCCTCAGAACCTAATCCAATAGTATAAATCTTGATTCCATCATCACGGGCTAATTCAGCTGCTTTTAATGGAGCAAGAACTCCCGAATTATTGGCACCATCAGTTAAAAGAATGATCACCCTGCCTTCTTTGGGCACTTCATCCAATCGTTTTACAGCCAAGCCCACAGCATCTCCGATTGAAGTCGTTTTTCCTGCTAAACCTGCCGTTGCATCTTCTATACGCATCAATACACTGTGTTTGTCATAAGTTAAAGGGGTTTGCAAATAGGCACGTGTTCCAAAAAGAATTAAGCCAATCCTATCACCGATTCGATCCTGTACAAATTGTTCTGCTGCTCGCTTTACTACCAATAAACGGCTGACTGGACGGCCATGTAATATCATGTCGTTAATTTCCATACTGCCTGATAAATCAAGCACCATCATGATGTTGTAACCTTCTCTGGCCACCGGTTTAGGTTCACCAACCCAACGCGGCCCGGAAAGAGCGAATACAAGCAGTAACCAAATCAAGGCAGGGATGATTAATAATTTTTGGGCAGATACAGAGCGTTTTTCCTGTTCCACTATACCTACCATTGCTTCAAAGAAGGGAACTTTCAATGCCGTCGGTAAGGTAGCTTTTACTCTGGGTAACAGATACCAGATCACCAAAGGTAAAGGCAACGCAATGAGCGCCCAGGGATTCACGAGTTCAAACATGGAGCCCCCCTTTGCCGAATCCATTGCTCTGCGCGAGTAAACAAGGGATTCAGATTCACGGTCTCACCTGTTTTAAATGGCGAATCCAAAAGCATGGCTTTAACCGGTTTAAAATCAATGTTTTTGCTGGTTTTGTTTAAAAACTCGACCCAGTCATCTCCATGGATACTGGCAACCTCTGTTCTCGGGAAATACACTAAAGCAACTCTTCGTAATAACTCTGAAACTCGGGCACTGGCTATTTGGACATTTCGATCCTTCATGTAATTTTCTTTATATATACTCAGTAAATTCAGTGCTTTTTGTTTTGCCAAACCATTAATATGCCGTTTATACACCCAATAGCACAGGCCAATAATGAGCAGAAATAACACGGTCATTACTACATACCATCCTGGGGCCAATGGCCACCAGCTAATGGGTTCTGGCAAATGAATATCTTTTAATTGTGCCAAGGGATCTGTTTTAGCCACGTGACCTCCTCGGAAAAGTCTGGCGAACCAATTGAGTCAAATTGCTCTCGGAAGTGGCCTGCACATATTGAATTTGCAAGCGTTTAAATTGATCGCTCAACTGTTCTATTCTTTGCCGGCAATACTGCTCATAGGCAGTACTTACCGCGGATAAACTGGTATCCAGTATTATTTCATGCTGTCCATTGGTAATCGCATATTGTTCGGGCTTTGGTGGTGCCAATTCAATACGGTCACAGATATGATACGCCAGAATATCATTATGGCCACGCAAGCGATTCAAATGTTTTTCACATTCTGCATCCATCGTATAAAAATCACTGATTAATACCACAATGCTTCCAGGCCTTACTACCCGACGCAATCTCACGAGAGCATCACTTAGCAGTCTGGGTTTTTCTTCCCGTTGGGCTTCAGTCTGAGCAGTATATTGACTGAGCGATGCCAATAAAGGAAGAACACCTGAATCACGACCACGAGGTATAAATTCACTGTGTTCTGTAGCGGAAAAAAAGAAACCGCCAACCCTGTCTCCTTGTTTAATTACAGTCCATGCCAGTATCGCAGCCAATCGTGCGGCAATTACTGATTTAAAGGCGACACGGGTACCAAAAATCATGGATGGATTAAAATCAACAAGAATAACTACGGGTCGTTCACGTTCTTCTTGATAAATTTTTACATGAGGCCTACCCGTTCGAGCAGTAACTCGCCATTCCATATGGCGAATTTCATCACCGGCCTGATAGTTTCTCACCTCGGCAAAATCCATTCCACGACCACGTAATTTGGACAAATGAGAACCAGAACGTAACGCCCTGCCTTCAGGTTTATAGTGAATCGATTGAGCATAACGCCTCAGTTCAATTAATTCATTTAGCTCAGCAACAACACCATCTGCCATATAAACCTCTAAGGAATAGCAACCAAGCGTAATAATGAGTCGATAAAATCATCACTGCTCACTCCTTCAGCCTCAGCTTCATAACTCAGCAGTATTCTATGCCGCAGAACATCATGGGCGATGACATGGATATCATCCGGAATCACATAATCTCGTCCAGCAAGCCAGGCATGTGCCTTCGAACATCGATCCAAAGCTATAGTGGCACGCGGACTAGCTCCAAACCGCAACCAGCGGCCCAGCTCTTCGCTATAGACCCCAGGATTTCGAGTTGCAATCACCAACTGTACCAGATAATTCTCCAATGCTTCGCTGGTATGTACGCGTAATACCTGCTTACGTGCTTCAAAAAGAGTGTTTTGCTGCAATTTAGGGAATTTTTCTTGTTTGACCACAGCCCCCCCCAATGCTTCTTTGCGAGTCAAAGCAAGAATATCGTGCTCTACCTGTGCATCAGGATACCCAATTTTAACGTACATTAAAAATCGATCTAACTGGGCTTCGGGCAGAGGATATGTGCCTTCCTGTTCAATTGGGTTTTGCGTCGCCATGACTAAAAATAACTCCGGCAACGGATAGGTTTTACCACCAATTGTAACCTGCCGCTCAGCCATTGCCTCAAGCAAGGCAGATTGTACTTTGGCGGGAGCACGGTTAATTTCATCCGCCAAAATAAGGTGATGAAATATGGGGCCTGGTTGAAATACAAAAGAACCATTTTGTGGATGATAGACATCCGTCCCTGTTAAATCTCCGGGCAAAAGATCGGGAGTAAATTGTATACGATGAAAATCACCTTCAACTCCGTCGGACAACTCTTTTACAGCCCTTGTTTTAGCTAAACCTGGTGCACCTTCAACTAATAAATGTCCATCTGCAAGCAAGGCAATTAAAAGTCGAGAGATAAGACCTTTTTGTCCTAAAATCCGCGAATTAAGATGATTACTTAATTGCAATATCTGATTTTGAACCGTATCTACACGTTTATCGTCCAGTTGCTCCATTACAATTACCTTTCGAAAAAAATCCTATCCTAACGTGATTCAAGCCAGATGCCAAGTAGTTGTCCATACCATGACATCACCAACCACATCCCCATAACACCACTTTAATGTCACTATGGACAAGCGCCATTCTATTGGCAATAAAATATACTGTAATCATTATTTATTAACAATAATAAACGCTCTAACCAAGATCACTCTCTGCAGCACCTGTCGCGTAATTTTAAATAGGGTCTGTTGACAATTGCTCTATAACCCCTGGTCAGATCTTAACATTTATGGATAAACCATCATTGATAATCACTATGAAGTTCAAGCGGCATCATCGTCTGAACCCGCTCGTATAAAGAAATTATTTTTTCGCAAAAGACATGAAGCTGTTGCTGATTTTCCCATAAATCATAATCTATCCCTTTATTGAACACCTGTTGTCTTGATAAGGTTTTTAACAGAAAAAGTTCCTGAGTAGAAAACCCCAGATGAACATTTAACTCCACCAGTTCCATCAAATTTTTATATTCCTTGATTGGTCGATGATCATGCAAACAATAGGCTTTAAGGGTCAGTTGAAACGCCTGATACATGAGTGAAGTTATAGGAGCCAATGAATCCAGAGACTCTCCATTCCTGATTATTCCCTGTGAAATCTGTTGCAACAAATAATCGGCAGAATAAGCATGTTGAGTTGCTATACTGAGTAATTCCAAAGGCGATAAATAACGCTTGTCCATCTGGAGTCTCTCCTGTTCCAAATAGTACGGATTAATCAAATCCATAAACTTTGATGATGACTACTTCTAAATGTTAGATATATGATAAAATTGAAGCTGATTATATCCTTTAATTTATTGCATGCACACTATTATTAATAGCCCATTACACATTGGCTCCCTTGAACTTCCTCATCGGTTAATTCAAGGCCCATTAGCCGGCTACAGTTGCGCCCCGTTCAGAGAATTGTTTTATCGATACACTCCTCCTGCATATTGCGTATCAGAAATGAGTTCCGCCATTGATGTCTTAAACAAACATGCGAAGAATTCACGTTACATTTATCGATCGCCAAAGGAAAAAATACTGGCTTATCAAATTTCCGGAAATGACCCCGATGTACTGGCTCAAGCTGCCATTAAATTACAAGCATACGGCGCAGACTTAATTGATATAAACTGCGGATGTCCCAAAACTAAAATTCGTAAAAAGGGAGCAGGCAGTGCCTTACTGGAAAATCCGGAAACGCTCATTAAAATCATCCAGAAAGTACGTGCATCAATTTCCATTCCTCTCACGATAAAAATTCGCATTCAAGGTAATGAAACCGATGTACTGCTGGCTCAACAAATTGAAAGAGCCGGCGCCGATGCACTAATCGTACACGGAAGACGATGGATTGATGATTATGATATTCAATGCAATGTACATCAAATCGCGCAAATAAAGCAGAACATCAACATTCCGGTCATAGCCAATGGAGACATCAATTCTCTAAGCAGCTTGCATCATGCACTGCAGATTAGTGGTTGTGATGGCTTCATGATTGCTCGCGCAGGCAGTGGGCGTCCATGGTTGTATCAGGAGTTACTGGAACAACGTGATTTGAATATTAACGCCTCTGAAAAAATACACATCTTTATGGCGCATTTGGAAGGCCTCAAAACCCTTGAAGATGCATATAAGTCGATTCTGCAGAGTAAATCGCTGGTACGTTATTATTTCAAACACCAGCTAGATAAACCTCAATTGAATCAATTTTATCAATTAAATTCGTTACCGGAAATTAATGAATTTTTGCTAGCAAACACCCTCTAAACTCAAAGTACGAACGAATTTTTTGACATCTAAGGAGCTAAAAATATGCGCAGCTCATCTAGCCCATCAGACTCCTTCCCCCATCTACATTTAAAATCTGTCCTGTAATAAAAGGATTTTCAGCCAAGGCCAAAATTGCCTGAGCAATAAACTCGGGATCCCCATGACATTTTAAAGGTGTTTTATCAATGATATTCTGCCGTTCCTTCTCATTTAAACTGTTCGCCTCTTCTGGCCAGGCAATGGCACCAGGAGCTACAGCATTAACCCTGATTGATGGTGCAAATTCGCGTGCCAAACTCCTGGTTTGCATCTCAAGCGCTGCCTTGCTCTGACAATATAATGAATAGCCTTTTAGAGGTTTTTGGGCATGAATATCGGTCACGTTAATTATGACGCCAGAGTGTTTGCTTAATAAGGGGTGCGCTGCGAGACTTAATAAAAATGGGGCTTTAACATTGGTATCAAACAACTTTTGCCAATCCTCTTCGCTGAATGTTTCCGAATCATTTCGGATAAAGACTGATGCGCTATTTACTAATAAATCCAAACGACCAGCCCATTCAGAAACTGTTGAGATCATCTCTACAGCTGCATTTTCTTCAGTTAATTCTCTTTGTAAAACAAAAGCACTATCTACCCGCTTATTATTTAATTCAACAGCTAAGGCATGGGCATCTTTCAGGGAAAAACGACAATGAATCACAACTTTATATCCTGCTCCATGCAGTTTTTTAACAATGGCAGCGCCTACACGTCTTGCGCCTCCGGTGATCAATGCGACCTTTGCTTCTTGTTTGTTGTTCTGATTCACGGTATGGTTTCCATTTTTTTAAACAGTTTAATCGATTATGAGCTTAATACATACACTGCATACTCAGCTTGAGGAGCAACAAGAACTACCGTTTATGGAATTCATGCAAATGGCTTTGTATGCACCAGGTGAGGGTTATTATAGTTCAGGATTACCCAAATTGGGAAAGCAGGGTGATTTTATTACTGCTCCTGAATTAACTCCTTTATTCGGCAAAACGCTGGCCAATCAATGCAAGCAGATTCTAACATCATTAGAAAATCCCGTTCTGTTTGAATTTGGAGCAGGTACTGGCGCCCTGTGTATTGATGTTTTAAATCAGCTCGAACAGCTGAATTGTTTGCCTGAAGCCTATTATATACTGGAAGTCAGTTCTAATTTACGGCATCGCCAACAGGAATTGTTTCAACAAAAAATTCCTCACCTCGCGCACAGGATTTTCTGGCTTGATCGTTGGCCAGAGACTCCATTCAATGGCGTAGTACTGGCTAATGAGGTTTTGGATGCCATGCCAGTAAACCGTTTCATGCTAAAGGACAATAATATACTGGAAAGTTATATAGGTCTGAACAAGGCCGGTGAATTGACGGAACTGTTTAAACCCTGCCAAAACGAACGTTTATCCAATTATATTAAAAAGAATCTACCGCAACAAACAACAGCATACATATCGGAGGTGAATCTATTCATCGAAGATTGGCTGGTCAATATTTATAAAATGATAAACCAGGGCGCCGTTTTTTTAATCGATTATGGCTTTCCACGGCACGAATACTATCACCCCGACCGAAATCAAGGGACATTAATGTGCCACTATCAGCATCATGCTCACCCGGATCCCTTACTTCATCCCGGTGAACAAGATATAACAGCACATGTTGATTTTACCCATGTTGCCGAAGCCGGGCAGCAGGCAGGATTTCATATTGCAGGTTATACTAATCAAGCCTCTTTTTTGCTGGCCAATGGTCTGCTAAGCTTTATCAACTCGCTGGATAATGAAAAAGACCAATTTCGAGCAAAACAGGCCATAAAGCAGTTGACCGATCCCAGTGAGATGGGAGAGTTATTTAAAGTCATCGCCTTAACTAAAAATCTGGACATCGATTTGAATGGATTTCTCCTAAATGATAAACGAGTGAGTTTATAAAATGAAAAAATACCTGACTACGGTGGAATTGCAAAAAGAATCCATGAAATTTTCCGCAGGGCACACCACGATATTCTCAGCTACGGAAAGAGAGCCCTTGCATGGCCATATGTATGGAGTGTATCTGGCTTTGTCTACCTGGGTTGAAGAAAATGGAATGACCTTTGATTACCGTTACTATAAAGAACGCATCCACAAATTATGCCGTCAATTGAATCAGACTTTTCTCATGCCACAATTCTCACCATTTCTGGAATATGCTGAGGATACGGAATACTATTATTTTACTTTTAATGGTAAGAAAATTCCCTTCCTGAAAGAAGATGTCACTCTCATGCCATTAACTAATATTACAGTCGAAGAATTGTCTCGCTGGTTTGTTAATGAGTTGATCAAGGAACATCAAGAACTGGACAAACATCGTATTGATAAGGTTGTTGTCAAAGTATTCTCCGCACCAGGACAATCAGCCAGTCATGAATGGCAAAGAGATTAGATGAAGGCCGTTTATCAAGTGTGTATCCCACATACCAGCCGTGATTTTTTTGACTATACAGCAGAGACGTTCAAGCCATGTATAGGCGCAAGGGTATGGGTACCATTTCGCAATCAAACAAAATTAGGAATAGTTGTTGACAGCAACCCCTCACAACACCCCTCAACTTCATTAAAGAATATCAGTGCAGTTATTGATGAATCTCCGATAATTGATCAGGAGATTCTCGAACTGTGCCGGTGGATAGGAAGTTATTATCAATCGCCTTTATCCGAAGTATTGCCTTTGGCTTTACCCAAAAAATATCGATTAGGTCAAGCCTGTCAACTGCCGACTGGAGATTTTTATCAATTAGCAGTACCGGTTGAACGTGCAAGAAATACAATTTCAGCACGTTCTCGCAAACAACTTGAATTGATCGAATTGCTCAATAAGCACCAAGATCCCGTTTCAAAACAGTATTTAACAAAGAAAGGTTTTAATTCAAGTCAATTATTGGCTTTGGTCGCTGCAGAACTTGTTGCATTATCACAACGCATTATTCTACCGGAGCAATCCGACCAAATGTGCTCACCTCCATTGTCTCTAAACCCCGAGCAAGCCGTTGCAGTTTCGACCCTATCAGATCATCTTCATTCTTTTCAGTGTTTTTTATTGCAGGGAATTACCGGGAGTGGGAAAACCGAGGTTTATTTGCAGGTAATAAAACAAGTCTTGACGCAAGGAAAACAGGTTCTGGTTTTAGTCCCCGAAATCGGATTGACTCCGCAATTATTATCGCGTTTTACGGCACGATTTAAAGAACCTATAGCGGTGATACATTCGAATTTGAATGAAACTGAACGACAAATTGCCTGGCAATTAGCAAAAGAAAATCATGTTAAAATGATTATTGGAACCAGAGCCGCGGTATTTACTCCCATGCCCGAATTGGGATTAATTATTATAGATGAAGAACATGACAGCTCATTAAAACAGATGGAGGGGGTACGTTATTCTGCCCGGGATACCGCATTAATGCGTGCCCATTTAGCCAATATCCCTATTATTCTCGGTTCCGCCACTCCAAGTTTGGAAAGCGTGCATAATTGCAGACAAAATAAATACACCTTACTGCGTTTGAATCATAAAGCTTTATCTACTACGCCCTTACACTATCAATTAATTGATCTGCGCTCTCAGACACTGCAGCATGGATTAGCAACGCCGACATTAAAAATAATTGAAGAACATTTAAATAATAATAATCAGGTTTTGGTATTCATTAATCGCCGAGGATTTGCTCCTGTATTACTGTGTCATGAATGCGGATGGATGGCAGATTGCAAAGCTTGTGACAGTCATCTCACTCTTCATAAACAGTCTGGCCAATTGCTATGTCATCATTGTGGATTAACGCAAAGAATGCCTGTTCAATGCAAAAAGTGTCACAGCAAAGAATTAATTCCCGTTGGTGCCGGCACACAAAGAGTTCACGAATTTCTAAGCTCCTGTTTTCCCAAAATCAATGTGTTACGTATTGATCGTGATGCCATTCGTAAGAAAAATTCTTTGGATGAGCATCTGGATAAAATAGCCAACGGAGAAGTTCAATTGATTGTGGGTACCCAGATGTTAGCTAAAGGTCATCACTTCCCACGCTTATCACTGGTAGTAGTTCTAGATGCTGATGCAGGATTATATAATCAGGATTTCAGGGCGGTGGAACATTTGGGGCAGCTATTAACCCAGGTTTCAGGACGGGCGGGTCGCGCGGAACATCCTGGACAGGTATTGATTCAAACCCATTTACCCAATCATCCGTTACTCAATTTACTCATCAAACAAGGTTACGATCACTTCGCTGATGCCTTACTTACCTCTCGTAAAGAAGCAGAATTACCACCTTTTCACTATCTGGCAGTCATTAGAGCTCAAGGTAAAACAATCAGTAGCGTATTAAAATTTTTACATGCCACTAAAGATCAGATTCAAATCAATCCTGTAACCGTAATGGGGCCAGCGCCGGCGCCGCTTCCTCGTAAAGCCAATCAGCATCGTATGCAATTATTAATTAAGTCTCCATCAAGAAAAGCATTAAAAAGTTCATTGACGCAATTACGCGAGTGGTTAACAATAAATAAACTAAGTAATGGCGTTCGCTGGAATGTGGACGTTGATCCTTTGGACTTATCATGACTGACTCTAAAGTTACTGTGCATAAAAAAACCTTTAATATCGCTTGGGGCGATATGGATGCATTAGGACACGTAAATAATGCCCGTTATTTTGATTATTTTCAGGAAGCACGTATTGAGTGGTTAAGAGACCTGGAAATTAAAATGACGGAGCAAACCGGACCGGTGGTAATACAGGTAGCCTGTACCTTTTTAAAACCCGTCATTTATCCTGCTACTGTCACCATAATCAGCAAGGTACACAGCCTCGGTAATTCCAGCATGATCATGGATCATGATCTGTATCAAGGGGACACTCTCATGGCTCAAGGTATGAGTAAAATAGTTTGGGTCGATTATTCTCTAAATAAATCCATAACCTTACCTGAAATATTCCGTACTTTTTCACGATAAGTCTCTCGAAGCCTTATTGCATAACCAACTGATTTTCTTTGGCGCAAGAGCATTGCATTTGGAAAAAGGAAGGTTAGAATCTCAATTCAGCGTTGGAGTTTGAACGTCTTATCTGTGGCTCTACATTTTGCGTACGTTCAAGGGGTAACGATTTAATGCCTCTACTAAATAGGCTTACATCTCCTGCCTTTGAAGTAAATACTCTATCAGTTGATTTTGTCTTATTTTGCGTTCCAGCCGTTCCTTCAATCTGCTCAATTTCGTGCAAATCCGCCTCAATTTCATCGTTTAGAAGATTTATGTTTTCAAGAGACAAATTGAGTGACGGTTCTATTTCAACAAAATCAGATGCAAATTTTACATCAATTTCCAAAGTTCCCACCTGGCTCTTTAAATGATTAATTTCAGATCGTTTTTGTTCTAAAGTATTATCGAATTTCGCCTCTATACTCCCTTGCAATTGAGTTAACCCATCAGTAAATTTATGAGTAAATAACTGAGTCTGCGACAACAAACCTAAAGTAATCAGTATCAAGCTAATAAAGGCTAATGCGATAGCAAAATATAGGGAAGGAAGCACTATTCCTGAAACAATAATAACTGCAGCAACCGCTAAAACAGGCAGTCCCACCATCACCCCGTACACTGCCAATGGTTTTAATATTGTGTAATTGCTCTCAAGACGCTCAAGATCGTGTTCCTGAACCTGTATTTTATTTTTTAAATCACGTATTTTATTATGAATAGTGTATAAAGTGGCATCATTCTGAACTATTTGAAGATATTTATTTTTTGCTTTTTGAATTTTATCACGCTGATTTGTTAAAATTTTTGATAAATTATGTTGTATTTCCTTTATATTTGAAATATTGACATCAAGTTCATCCACCCAATGAGTTAATTCAGACTTTTTTTGTTGGTCTTTTGAAAGTTCAATCTGATTTAATAAATAGTGTTTTAATTTAATCTCTTCTATTAGGGTAATTTTTAATAAGTCTTTTTTGATATGAGTAATCAACTGAGTGGTCTGAAATGGGGCGGGAATTGGAATAATCTCAGTACCAGTCAAATTCAGGAGTGATTTAGAGAGTAGAGACATATTCAGAATAAGATCTAAAAGGTTCTTGGCACTCTTTACAGAATTATGAAATGAGGCATTAGCGTATTGTGTTTTAGCATTCAGGACATCCTCCAATTTACCTAAGGAAGGAAATGGAGATGAAGAATATAAAACTGGATTCATACGCTCCATTAAAAGAACAGGTTCTTTAGACCATTGTAACTCAGTACATAAAGTCAAATCGGACTTAAGTTGAGCCAGAGTCACCTCATTGTTCTGCAAGTCAAAAAATCTTATGCTTGATTGATTTATTGATTCAGGTGATTCTTGTTTAAGGAATTTAAACACATCATCCAAAAAATAAATGTTATTATCATTTGCCTTTAAAAATTTGCTACCTAAATGCGGTGAAGTGGAAGATGTCATTTTTTGAAGGCCGTTATTTGTCTCTATTTCTAACAACCTTGATTTCTGCAAGCGTTTTATAAATTTATAAAAAGACTGGGAATTATTAAAGCGTAGCGGACTTAATATCATCTATAACTCCAGAGTAAAACAGCACTTTTTGCATTACATTAAAGAACTACATAAGTATAAAATGTACAACTTTAATACAATTGTCAAAATAAGTCAAATTTTATTTAGCTTGAGCATGATTGAAACGTAATGCCGATTTATCCATCCAATCGCGCTGGAACGATGAGCATGTTAAAAAACTTCTTTGCGAGCCTGGCGAAGCAATAGGTTTGGAGTAAGGCAGTGGATTACTTCGCTATGCTCGAAAAACGAAGATGGAGCTGTTATTAGGAATTCCATCCACTAAAAATCGACTGTGAACTCAGGAACTGTTTATAACGCTTCAAAATATGATCAGTTAACTCAAAGAATGAATCGAAACAATTTAAATTTGTGACACTCAATTCATCGTTAAATGAAATTAGCGATCATCACAAACGGTATAATATCCATGCTTGTATGGATTAGATCGTCCACGGAACTCATAATCTCGACACTGTTGGCCATGATTATCGGTATAGCGTTGCTGCAATCGAAATACAAAATCGCCGAAATTCATATCTTGCTGCCACTCCTGGGCATCCCTCTGTTTTTGCTCGTTATCCATTTTATTTAAAAATTTACTGAGTTTACTGGTATAACCAGGAGCACAACACATGAAAATTAACAGGATCATCAATATTTTCTTCACGATTTTGATTCTCATATAGTCACAAAAGAAAATATTAAACCATATGTGACAAATAAAATCCAATTATTTGGACAAATAAAAAACAACTTCATTGGACCCTTGTGCCAAGGGTCACCAACTAAACCATCGGACAAATACTTACACCGCAATAGGTGCTTTTATCGCGGGATGAAATTGATAATTCTCAAACTCAAAATCTTCAAACTGGTATTCAAACAAAGACTCTGGTTTCCGTTTAATATTTAAGGAAGGGAGCGGTAAAGGTTCTCTTGCTATTTGAGTGCGTGCTTGTTCCAAATGGTTAAGATATAAATGACAATCGCCGCCTGTCCATACAAAATCACCCACTCCAAGATGGCATTGTTGTGCGACCATGTGAGTTAATAACGCATAAGAAGCGATATTAAAAGGCACGCCTAAAAAGACATCCGCGGAGCGTTGATACAATTGACAGGATAACTTATTATCCGCCACATAAAACTGAAATAAGGCATGGCAAGGCATCAGCGCCATTTTATCCAACTCGCCAACATTCCAGGCACTGACAATTAAACGTCGAGAATCAGGATTGGTTTTAATCTGCTGTACCACTTCACTCAATTGGTCAATAGTCCGACCATCGGCAGTTGGCCAGCTGCGCCATTGTCTGCCATATACAGGACCCAAATCACCATTAGTGTCAGCCCATTCATCCCAAATCGTCACACCATTTTCGTTTAAATAGGCAATATTGGTATCACCTTGCAAAAACCATAATAATTCATGCACTATACTGCGCATATGAAGTTTTTTTGTAGTGACTAAAGGGAAGCCTTGTTGTAAATCAAAACGCATTTGATATCCAAAAACAGACAAAGTACCCGTTCCTGTTCTATCCGTTTTTTCACTACCATGCTGCAAAATATGCTCTAACAACTGTAAATAAGTTCTCATCGTTTAGCCCGCCACCATAACCAAAATCCTAATAATAGCATGGGAATAGATAAAATCTGCCCCATCGTCAACCAGCCAAAGGCTATATAACCCAATTGAGGATCGGGTTGTCGAAAACACTCTGCAATCAAGCGGCACACGGCATAACCCATTAAAAACACCGCAGATACTCGCCCTGTCGGGCGCGGCTTTGATGCATAGCACCATACTAAAATGAATAATCCAACGCCCTCAAGTCCAAACTCATAAATCTCTGATGGATGGCGTGGCTGATTATCTACATGACTGTATACCATAGCCCAAGGAACGTCCGTTACCCGCCCCCAAAGCTCTCCATTTATAAAGTTACCTACTCTTCCAGCTGCTAATCCTACTGGAACCAGAGGAGCGATAAAATCACCTACCTCCAGAAATGTTTTCTTGTATTTATGAGCAAATATCCAGACGGCGATGAATACGCCTATTAAGCCACCATGAAAGGACATTCCTCCTTCCCAAATTTTAAATAATATCCAGGGTTGGTGAATCAATTCCTGTGTATTATAAAAAAGCATATAACCTATTCGTCCACCAAGAATAACACCCAGTGCGCCATAAAATATCAAATCACTAAGCTGATCCGAGGTCCAATTCAGTTTATAGTGCTTTATGCGCCAATATCCCAGTAACCAGGCACTTATAAAACCGATCAGATACATCAATCCGTACCAATGAACTTTTACCGGCCCTAAAGAAAAGGCGACGGGATCAATATTTGGAAATGTGAACATTATTTTTTATATTCCTAGATAAATATCATTTTGATGGCCATTAACATTAATATTACGATAAAACCATACCTTAAGTGTTTCACTGGCAAAACATAATTCAATTTAGCACCAAAAGGTGCGATAAAACTACTGCTTATCCCCACTAATAGCACTGCTGGCCAGTATATATACCCTGTTGTATAAGGAATATCTGCCATTTCATGCTGACCGGTGATTGCCGATACTAAAGCACCTAGCACTCCGACAGTAAGAGTACATAAATTGGACACCGAAGAAATTTTTCGAATGGAGACACCACAATGTTCCAGATAAGGGACGATTAAACCACCACCTCCTATACCCAATGAACCTGAGATCATACCAATTAAATAATTAATTAATCCATTGACCCAATATCCTGGAAATTGTCCTGGCTTTGTTTCATGCTTCTTGGTTAGCATTCTTAAAGTAATAAATAATAAAAAAAAGCCAAATATCATTTTCAACCAACTCGTGGGTACAAAATTGGACGCTATTACTCCGGAAATAACCCCGAGAACCAGACCAGGCCATATCTTGGCGAATACAGACCAAAGGATTTCACCGATTTTATAATGAACCCTCATAGAAGATAAGGAAGCAAATACCATGATAGCTAATGAAGTAGCTGCGGCAACATGCATTATACTATTTTCAGGAATTAAATGATTCAATTGAAAAACTAAAACAAGCCCAGGGACAAGAATGATTCCCCCACCAACACCTAACGCCCCTGACATTAAGCCTGCAAATACACCAATCAAGATATAAACATATCCATATAAAATCATGATTTTCCAGCTCGGATTAAACCCCCTAAACCTTCTTCTTCCAAAGCTTTTTGCAAATGAAATCGTATTTCAGCTGGATGCTCAAACTCCAATACTTCAGCAAGAATCTTGCGGGCATTAGCAATGGCAAAATTCCGAATCACCCACTTTACTCGTGGTAAACTGGCTGAGTTCATACTTAACGTATCAAAACCCATAGCAATTAATAAAATTACAGCCAGAGGATCACTGGCCATTTCGCCACAGATGCTGACTTCGACCCCAGCAGCATGCCCGCCTTCAACCACCTTAAGCAACACTCGCAACATGGCGGGATGCAAGGCATCATATAATCCTGCAACTCGAGCATTATTTCGATCTACTGCCAATAGATATTGAGTCAAATCATTACTGCCGACGGAAATAAAGTCAACTCGCTTGGCCATTTCTCTTGCCAGATAAGCCGCAGCAGGCACCTCTATCATGACGCCCAATTTTGGTTTTTCTATCTCGCATCCTTCCTCTAACAACTCTTCAAAGGCCTGTTCAATCAAATACGTCGCCTCTTCCACTTCACTCAAATTGGTGACCATAGGCAACATAATTCGCAAATTATTCAATTCTTCACTGGCGCGCATCATGGCGCGAACCTGAACCAGAAAAACATCAGGATGATCCAGAGTAATACGAATACCCCGCCATCCCAAATAGGGGTTTTCTTCTTCTACTGGAAAATAGGGGAGCACCTTATCGCCACCGATATCCAAAGTGCGCATGGTTACAGAACGGGGAGCGAAGGCTTTCAGAGTCTGTCTGTAAATAATGGTTTGTTCGTCTTCAGATGGAAAGCGATCACGGCTCATAAAAGGTACTTCAGATCGATACAATCCGACTCCTTCTGCGCCAACGCTCATGGATAAACCTGCATCCATCGCCAAACCCGTATTCACTTGTAGAGAAACGCGATAACTGTCCGTAGTTTCTGCTGGTTTATCTCTTAAACTGACAAGGCTTTGATTTAATTCATGCTCTTCCTGTGCTAACTGTTTAAATTCAGCCAAGATTGCTTTGGACGGAGAGACATAAACATGGCCATAATAACCATCTACAATTAATGCCCGTCGAGAGACCAATTCAACCTTTAAACCACGCAGTCCCATTACGGTTGGAACACCCAAGGCCCGGGCTAAAATGGCTACGTGTGAATTGTTCGAACCTTTTGCAGATACCACCCCAGCCAGTTGCCCCTCAGGAACTTCAGCAAGAGCCGCAGCGGTAACTTCTTCACCAATTAAGACAGTACGTTTTGGATAGACAATTTCTTCTCGTTGAGACCATTGCAATTCAGCCAGTACCCGTCGACCCAAATCTCGGAAATCGCTGGCACGTTCGCGAAGATAATCATCTTCCATGCTTTCAAACTGAGATACATGCTTTTTAATGACTGTCGCCAAAGCGGCCTGAGCACTGATTTTCTCATCACGAATAACATGTTCTACTTCTGCACCCAGGCTGTCTTTGTCCAAAATACGCAAATAGACGTCAAATAAGGCATGTTCTTCTTCAGCAACAGTGGCCTTCATGCGCTTGCTTAACCGTCTCATGTCGTCTCTGGCAGATTCCAGAGCCTCATAAAAAGTGCTCACCTCGTCATCCAATTCCTCCACAGGATTACGAGGAACGGCATCAATATCTGCCTGAGGGTAAACAACTACGGCTGTTCCAATACCAATTCCCGGTACGCTTCCAATTCCAGAGAGCGCGGTCTGATTTACTTCAACCTTGCTCACTGCACCTAACGGTTTAGGCTGGGTCAATTCTGCTAATTCACCGGTTGCCTCTGCATGGGCAATAATTCCGCCAAGTTGCGCAGCCAACGTAATTAAAAAGGATTCCTCGGCATCATCAAAACAACGTTGTTCAACCTGCTGAACAATTAAAACGCCATAGAGTTTCCTGTGTTGGATAATGGGTACACCCAAAAAGGCATTCAGATGTTCTTCGCCTAACAAAGGATTATGATAAAAATCCGGGTGCGTTGGTGCATCTTTCATATTAATCGGCTCTTCACGTCGACCTATTAAACCAATAAGTCCACTATCAAGAGCGATACGCACACGAAATTCAGCCTGTTTATTTAATCCCTCTGTGGCAATTAAAACGTATTCAGCGTGTTTATTATCGATTAGGTAAACGGAAACGGCCTCAGCATTAATGGCTTTATGAATTCGTTGCACCAATATACCAAGAGCCTCGGTTAAATGATGGGCAGCGGTGACGTCTTGAACTATCCGTTTAAGTACTTTTAGCATCTAGGGCCTATGATTACCTCTTTTCCGTTTCATACCGTAAGGTGTACGGCGAATTTTTAATAAGGGTTCCAATTCCTTTAAAGCTTGAATATACACTTGTCTCTTAAAAAAGATAACCTGTTGCTCTGGCTCATGAAAATCAATCCAGCGCCAACTATCAAATTCTGGAGAATCGCTTAAATCCAATCTCACTTTTTGTTCACTGGAAACGAGCTTTAATAAATACCATTTTTGCTTCTGGCCGATAACCAAAGGTTCACTGCCATGCCGCAAGTATTGTTTCGGAAGTCGGTATTTAAGCCAACGCTTGGTTGAACCCATAACTTCTACATCATGCTTATCCAAACCCACTTCTTCATGCAGCTCTCGAAACATCGCCTGTAAAGACGTTTCTCCTGCTGCCAATCCACCTTGTGGAAATTGCCAGGCATCATGCCCGCTCCGTCTACCCCAAAAAACTCTATCCGAACTGTTGACCAGGATAATTCCTACATTCAACCTGTAACCGGCACGATCAATCACCATGATGTCACTGCTTAGACTAAACCGTTAATATCCTGATTTTTCCACAAAGTACAAGACCTTGGCAATTAATTCTGAAAATATTATTGGAGTCCGTAGTCAGAGCGTACATTTTGCACATAAGAATCGCCCCTTTTTTCTTGAAAACTATTAGGATTCGGGTATAGCAGATATAAATTACCACTACCATAATAGGCTGGCTTTTCCTCCGGAACTAAAACGATTTGATGAACTGCAGCCTGCCCCTGAATGTTGCGAATTAAATCGCCTAACTCTACATCAGCGTTCTTTAAAATTGCGAGCTTTAAATGCTCCATTTGATCCTGCATGGTTAATGAAAAAGTAGATAACTCCGTGGTTAAGACAAAAAAATAGTCTTGATTCAAAGACAATGAACCAGCAATCACGTAAGTATAGCTGTAATATCGGGCAACCAGTTCACTAAGCAAACCAATTACAAACGGACTCCAGCCATCACCAAGCCAGGTCTTATCCGGAAAAGCTGTCGTACTTTCAATTAATTTTAATCCTGTACACTTAATCGCTTGGCAAATAACAGCCAAGGCTTTTTGCAATTGATCCGCAAAGGGTTCTTTCCAGGCATTTACTTTGATATGTTGCTCTTTCAGTCTATTTTGAATAGACAATGCGCTCTGATAATATGCTCTTAAGTACTTACTGTAGTCCCCATCGGGTACAGGTCCGGCATAATATTTTTGGGCTAAATCTCTGACCTCAACAAGAAAATCTTCATATTCTTGAGTCTGAACATGTGGGTCTTGCAATAAAGTGCGATAAATTTGCTCCATACCAATACAGATTCTGCAGGCACTCAAGGCAATAGCCAGCTTATTCATGAATTCAACAGTTTCTGGCTTTAAACCCTCTGAATAATTAAATACAAAATAATCGCCATCTTGTTCTAACCCCAGACCTAAGCCACATTCTTGAATGGTTTGGGTAAATTGCACCAAATTATCAAATTTTTTCTGCAAAAATTGATTCATTACAGGTTCCTGCTCTACATTACCGGCTACATAATGTGTCACTTCCAGGATTTTATCTTTATTGGTTTCATTAAAAAAATGATTGGTTATACTCAGTAACATGTTTGCAGTAGCCGTCTTATAATGTTCATGCCTGGCCACTATTGGATCTACCGCTGCTTTTATTTGTTGTTTTAACACTTCCGCGCTTGTTGAATCCCATTTTTGCAGCATCATCATCTCCCTGACATCCACTGGCTTTAATTTCTACATTGCAGCACTAAAGCTGTCAAGTGTTCTAATAGTAAAATACTCAAATTTGTTTTTTTCGCTATCCCTAAGAAAGAGCGATATAATTGAAACAAATAACTTAAATCGATTTCCATGAATAAACGCATATTAATTATCAATACTGGCGGAACCATCAGCAGTGTCAAAACTCCCAATGGCTATGAACCATCACCTGGTTATGTAGAAACAGCCATGGCTCAAATACCCACATTGAAACATAAAGACATGCCCGAATACGTCGTTAAGGAATACCAACCCTTGCTTGACTCCTCCAATATGACCGTCCATGAATGGAATCGTATCGCCAACGATATTGCTCATGAATACGATCACTTCGATGGTTTTGTCGTTTTTCATGGCACCGATACCATGGCTTATACCGCATCTGCTTTGTCGTTCATGCTGGAGCATTTAGGCAAGCCAGTAATCGTAACGGGGTCGCAAATTCCTTTATCCGAAGTACGTAATGATGCCATTGATAACGTCATTACATCTCTATGGTTGTGCGCTCATCAGCCCATCCACGAGGTCTGCATCTATTTTAATCAGCATTTATTGCGTGGTAACCGTTCGCAAAAAATCAGCGCCCAGCGTTTTAATGCCTTTGACTCTCCCAATTTCCCTCACCTGGCGACTATTGGTATAGACATCGAACTGCATCAGCATCTTTTACAAAAACCGCCGCAAAAGCCATTTCGCCTGCAAACCATTACCCCACAATTTATAGCCAACTTTCGATTGTTCCCAGGTTTTGCAACGGATGTTTTAGCCTATATTTTAAATCAACCCTTACGAGGATTGATCCTGGAAACCTATGGCGCAGGAAATGCCCAAAACAATGATCCCCGTTTTTTAAAACTACTTACAGAGGCCTGTGAACGCGGTGTCATCATTATTAACTGCACGCAATGCCAGCAAGGTCATGTAGAAATGAGTCAGTATGCAACGGGACATACTTTAAAACAGGCAGGATTAATCAGCGGCCACGATATGACTCCTGAAGCCGCTCATTGCAAGTTATTGTATTTATTGAGTAAAAAACTCGGTATTCCTCAGGTCAAAGCATTGATGGAAACTGATTTATGCGGAGAATTGCATCATTCTTAACGGTGAAAAAAGAAATAATTAATTTCAAGCACGCGTCAGTACTCCGCATGGCGTAACGTGTCAATAGCCCTATAAAGCAACGCCATCCTGAACATTGCAAGGGATCTCCAAAACCAGACTCAGTACCGCTTCAAGGAGATCCCTCACGATGTTCGGGATGACGTTCCTATGACTAATTGCACATATTGGGTTTAATCCCAATTCTTTCAGCTACTTTCAATTATATCGTTGCTTTACTAATAGCACCTTCATCTAGCTCAGAAGGTCTAAATT
This sequence comes from Legionella quateirensis, assembly GCF_001467955.1. Classification (GTDB taxonomy): domain Bacteria; phylum Pseudomonadota; class Gammaproteobacteria; order Legionellales; family Legionellaceae; genus Legionella; species Legionella quateirensis. The sequence goes on from NZ_LNYR01000021.1 coordinate 158,938, forward strand.
CCAACTCGGTCATCTCTTTAACCAAGCTATCTGCTAAATTAAACAGTTTACCAAAACGCCCCTCACTGGGATTAAATAATGTAGTAGGCACTTTAACTGAAAAGATCCCCCCCAAGGACAGAAATGGAATACCAAAACTGGAACTTGATTTTGGAGTGATAATAGACAAATTATCCATGGATAAGTCTTTAAGAGCTTCTTCAGCTCTTTTCCTCCGTTCACTCAATCCATACTCTGGTCGAATTCGCTCGCTTAACGATTGAATTCTTGAAAGAACTGCCGCTTCTTTATCAGTTCGAATCTTTAAATCTATATTATTAGAAGGCTTAAAAATCTCTTCACCTAAATAACCTGCCGCAGTAAAATATATAATATCTTCGGGTGTGTTATAAAATCGATGGTTAATTAACCTTAATTTTCCCGAACTAGCTGACTCAGAACCCTCTGGCTTGTTATATTTATCCAGTTTGGCAAAAAAAGCATTGGTGTGAAAAATTAAATCGCTCATCATTTTCAGGGTTTCACCCTCGTCCCGAGGTTTATCATGTGCTTCTTGTTTGTTTTGAATCTGTACGCGAAAATCCTCTATCAATTTAGTAATGGTTTTAGAGTCGGCCTCATCATCTCCAGTCCCAACAAAGCTGACAATTTTAGTCTCTAGCCCATCAATGATGTATTTTTTCTCTAATGATAATGCTTGATTATAAATACTGGGATGATTCGATTGGTATTCCAATGTACTCGAAATTGAATTTAATTGCTCTTTGATTAATTTTATTAAAACTTTTAGAAATATTGTCATTGCTCTACTCCTTTAACGGCAACTTATTTATTATACTAATCCTGACATCATTAACTTTGAAACAGACTGGTTATTTCAACTCCTATTTATGTAACCTAACCTAGGAAATCACAAATCTCATGAATTTACAAATTATTATTTTAGCTGCAGGGAAAGGCAAAAGAATGTATTCCGATACACCTAAAGTCCTTCATCCGTTAGCGGGTAAAGCAATGCTTGCTCGGGTAGTAGAAACTGCGCAGCAGCTACATCCAGATGCAATCCATATTATTTATGGTCATGGTGGTGAACAAATAAAGAATTCACTCCCTGATTTACCTGTGAATTGGGTTTATCAGGCAGAACAACTGGGCACCGGCCATGCCGTGATGCAAGCTTTGCCTCATATACCACCTCAAGCACAAGTCATTGTGTTATCTGCTGACGTTCCACTCATACAAGTGGATACCCTTCAAGCTCTACTTGAATGCGGCAAATCAACACATTCACATCAATCTGTTCTGGCACTCCTGGTCGCAAACCTCGAAGACCCAAGCGGTCTTGGGCGTATCATTAGAAACAACCAAGGTGAAATTTATGCCATTGTAGAAGAAAAGGATGCAAATGAGCAAGAAAAGAAAATAAAAGAAATATATACGGGCATCTGTTGCGCTAAAGCCGCCGATTTAGAAGTATGGCTTCCGAAATTGGGCAATAATAATGCCCAAGGCGAGTATTATTTAACCGAGATCATCGCTTTGGCAGTACAAAATCAAACCCCTATAACCTCATTAACTGCCCGGAACAATTTTGAAGTCCAGGGTGTTAATAACCGTTTGCAATTACAGCAACTGGAGAGAATATGGCAAAAACGAATTGCTGAACAATTTTTGGAACAAGGTGTTGGGTTGGCAGACGCCAATCGCTTTGACCTGCGTGGTGATCTTGTTTGTGGTAAAGACGTATACATTGACATTAATTGTGTCTTCACAGGCACTGTAGTGCTGGGAGATGGCTGCATTATAGGGCCTAACTGCTGCTTAACGGATGTAACCCTGGGGGCTGGATGTACCGTCTATGCAAACAGTGTACTGGAGGGCTGCCAGATAGCGAATAATTGCGATATTGGACCGTTTGCACGACTTAGAACAGGCACGCAATTAGCAGCAGAGTGTAAAATAGGCAATTTTGTTGAAACTAAAAAAGCCGTATTTGATGAAGGCAGCAAAGCCAGTCATTTAAGTTATCTTGGTGATGTGAACATCGGTAAAAAAGTCAATATTGGAGCAGGGACTATTACTTGTAATTACGATGGGGTAAATAAACATCAAACCGTTATTGAGGATGGTGTTTTTGTTGGCTCTGATACTCAATTGGTTGCGCCTGTTACTGTTGGTAAAAATGCCACTATCGGTGCCGGAAGCACCATTCGCAAAAATGTTCCGCCAGAAGAACTCACTCTAACTGAGTCCAGGCAAAAAACATTGTATGGTTGGAAAAGACCTACGAAAAAAGAACCGTAACGCAGCACATCAGTGCTAAGGTCTCTTTTGCTTTTCAACCCGATAGGCAGTAAAAAACTATAAATAACTTTAGGTTGTGTACCTTCTCAATTTGTTCTGGCAACGTCATCTCGAACGAAGTGAGAGACCTCCTTCAAAGTGGCAGCATAATCACTTGGTGTCACAATCAGGAGATCCCTCGTTTCACTCGGGATGACGGTTGTTTTACTGATGTCAATTAATCCGGTTATCCATCACACGGCAAACGGGCGTAAAATTCTTTTTCAACACGTTACACAACCAAAAAATAAGAGGTAAAGAAATCAGAGTCATCATTAATTTATATTGCCACACGTTAATTGCTAAATTCAAAATCTGTTCATAGGAATAAATACCGCCAAACAACACACTGTAATCAACAAGACACAACAGAGAGCTGGCACAGATATTGGCAATCAAAATTCTTAAAGGACGATTCAGTTCCCATTTTAGGAATTTTAAATAATGCAATAACATGGCATTGCTAAGAAAAGTAACAAATAACGATAAAGATGCAGCAGGTAATCTTCTGGGTAAAATATAATAATAAAATGGATTCAAATTATAAAAGGGCGGCGATGGAAGAGCGACTATTCCCATTAGCAAAGTATCAAATACCAATTGTGCAGCAATCATAGCCAGGGCCAGTTTCAAATTCGCTCTATACCCCCATAGCTCACCAATTACCGTACTGACTATCATCGTTATTGGAAAAAAAATACAACTTGCTGCAAGGATACTGTCTTTCGTAAATGACACAATACGATACTCGCAGGCTAAACACATTAACATGACCGATACAGCAAAACAGAGCAAATAATGATAAACAGGCGAGGATTCATCTGGATTATCATTAATCTGCTCGGATACAGATTGACTCTCATCCAATACAAAAGACAAATAACTCACTCCAATGATCAGCAAAACCAAAGATGAGACCATGAATGAATCAATAAAAATCTGTTTGAAACTATGGGCATGAGGAGCTGAAAATAGCAAATAAAAATCCATAGTAAAAAATCCTACTCCTCCAAATATCGCAAGAATCACGCATTGTTTTGGTGAGTATAAAATGGTGTTCGTTTTAGAACAGAGTAATAAATGCGGCAAATAAAAACTTAAGGCAAAAGAGATTGTGGTTGCAAAAAATTTTTTGGGAATGTCTTCAAATACAATTTGATACACAGGATTATCGTGCATGAACTCCGCTGCGGGCAGATTTACCAGAACATAAACGCCAATACAGTACATGTATAAGGTCATTAAAGAGATGTTCAGCAGGTGACGCTGCTCTTTTAACGTGCAATTTCTTAATGCGAATAAATACAAGCCTGCGATTAAGGGGCAAAGCAAACTGCTAATAGAAAATACCAGTCCCTGAATAATAATTATTTTAAACGATACATTAATTAATAAGATCAGACAGGTAATCACACTGACCGACAGAAACAAGAACCCTGAGGTGTGTTGTGATGACAAGGATTGCTTCATTCTCAGAGTTTTTCCATTATATAACAGCGACCCTATCGTAACGGTCTCAACTGACCATACAGTAATTCATAACCCACTGCATTTACTGATTCCGAGAGGATAACCATAATCTATGTACTATAAAACGATTGCTTTTTATTAAGCTAAGCAGCTCGGCAATATAACACCATAGCCTTTGATATGGCAAGTAGAGCAAATTAAGTAAACTCATCTCCGTTCATTACAGGTCGACTACACCCTAAAAATCCTGCTAAGCTAATCAATACAATTGTAACTGCTCAAAAACCCAGAGAATTTCGTCATCCTGAACGCAGTGAAAGAACTCCAAATGCATGCACCTTGCCAGTTTCTGGAGATCTCTCACTACGTTCGAGATGCCGTTTCCAGGACTTATTGAGACATTACGTAAAATTCCGATATTTGCTAAACATTTTCTAAAGAGAGCATTACATGCGTCATCACAAAAAACATGCATCTTCAAAAACAGGATTATTACCAGGCACTGCAGTTTATGTAGGCGAACATCCACCGAAACCGACTCACATTAGTGTTCATATCTATGATACCCAGAGTTATGAAATGCTCAATAATTTTCATATTGAGAAAATCAATTCGGCTCTTAGTGATGGAAAGCACATCTGGATCGATGTGGCAGGTCTGGGAGACAGTAATAAAATTACCAAAATATGTAGTGAATACAAAATTCACCCCCTGGTTATTGAGGATTTACTCAATACCCGACAAAGACCCAAACTCGATATTATAGAAGATTATCTGTTCATTGTTTTTAAATTATTGGAAACACCATTAGACCAATTGACCTATTCAACAGAACAGTTCAGTTTAATAATCAAACACAATTTGTTAATCACTTTCAGAGAATCCGATAGTTATGACTTATCCCCCATCTACAAACGACTCAACGCGGAACACTCTCTGGTTCGTGAACACGGAAGTGATTATCTGACTTATCTTTTAATGGATTATATCGTTGATGATTATTTCAATTTTGTTGAAGAAACGTCAATTTTATTGGAAAAAATAGAAGATCAATTGATTAAAAAACCTGAAACCATAGAACTACAATCACTATATACCACCAAAAGACGCACCATCACCCTCAGAAAAACTATAGCTCCATTACGCGATATAGTGCATCTCTTGTTAACAGATGATGGTGGACTAATAAACGACCGCTATAATCTTTATTTCCGTGATCTCTATGATCATTGTATTCGGCTAGTAGAGTCTATTGACCTGCATCGTGAAATGTCGGCCAGTATGCTGGATATATACCTCTCTACTTTAAATAATCGAATGAATGAGACCATGAAAATTCTCACCATGTTTGCCAGTATCTTTATCCCATTAACTTTTATCGTTGGGGTCTATGGAATGAATTTCCAATTCATGCCAGAACTGGGGTGGCGCTATGGTTATCCGATGGTCATGACGGGAATGACTGTTTTGGCTGTTTTAATGTTGTATTATTTCAAACGTAAAAAATTATTTTGAAGCAGACTGCCCATTGCATTCTGCTTCAAACGACTAATCCAGGCGCTACATATAGTAGCCTACTGGTTGCACCTCGACTCGTGCATGATCTCCGCGACCTCTTCTAGAAAATAAACTTTCAGCAGATAGAGGTGTATTGGATGGAGTTTTTGCTTGTTTATTGGTAAGTAATTGCTCGGCAGGAATCACTTCCTGATGTTGTGATCGTGTCGAGATAAGTTGTTCTGAAGGCTCACTCGGCGGTAACTCCTGTTCTACTGGAGTAGGCTCCAGTTTTTTCTCTCCGGGTAAATCAACACCATTATGCGGGACCAATACTACTTCGCCCTTAATATTGTTCCGTTCCAACCAGGATTTTAAAGCTTCTACAAATTCCCAAAAATCGTCTTCTTTACTTAACATGATCAAGAATTGAGTTAATTTTTTAGGTATTCCAAATTTAAGATTAATAGCAACAGCCACTGCTTTGGGTGGAACCCATCCTAATGTTGTTTTAGTTTTACTTTCCTTATAGCTCAATATTATTTTGACCGTGTTTAAACTGCCCTGTTGAATTCCATGCCAATACGTTGAAATTATTGGGTCATTAATAAAATCGCGCCAACTCTTAAAAATAGGTGGCGCAGCCCAGGAGAGAGCCATATTAAATGATTTATTAAAGAATCCTGGAGCAGTTTTAATTTCACGCTCTTTATCGCTATTTAATAATTCAGTTCCAAATTTCAGCGCGGGGGATAAAGGTATTAAAGGAGGCGCGCCTTTCACTGGCTTAAAATCAATAGGTATTCTTTTCATTAACCCAGCAAAGATCACATCGGCTATAAAACGACAAACCCGCTCATAAATATTTAAAGGATCGATGATCAAAGTCGCATCTTTATCTTCTACTAGAGGTATGCTCATATGAGCCGCGAGATTAACATGTAATAAAAGCAATAAATGTTTCAAGGTTCTATGAAACAAAAAAGGGGGAAGTCCAACCGTGGATTCAAGTATGTAGTCCATAATCATCGTTGATGCTTCATAGGTCAAACCTAAAGCTAAAACAGACTCCTGCATCATGGCCTTGTGTCGTTCACAACGCTCCGGTGTTACCAGTCGAGTAATATAACGTCCATTAAAAAATATTCTAATTCCTTGGGCTGTTGTTTCTCCTACATAAGGAATAAAACTAATAGCCCAGGCAATTAAATCATTGGCGGCCAGTATAAAAGGTTCTCGTAACATACCTTTTGTTTTTCTCTTGAAATTGCAGTCTAAATCTTTACATAAAGTAGGTGGGGTAACTACCTTATTTGAATTGAACGCAGAAGGCCCCACTGAATCAAGAACGGTAATGCGCATCAAGGATTGCACCCCTTGACGGTAGGTATAGGCTTTAACTCCATAATGCACTAATGTTAATCCCGCTAAAAATGCGGAATAAGGAGCAAGCCAGGGATCAGCTTCATGACCTTCTCGAAAATAGCTTTGAACTGAATTATTTGCATAATTCAGGGCAACTATGGGGAGTACTTCGTTTTTAGCAATATAAGCCATTCCATTAACAATGTTCCTGGCCTGTACATTATTGATTAAGGTTGGAACTGCTTTACGCCAGGCCAGACCTTGTTCCAATACCTGAAAAAATGTGTTTGCTGGGTAGGTAAATAAACTTGTTGTAATTTTTGTTAAGGAAGCATTGTTCCAAACCCACTTAGCTCCATTACTTAATTTAGTACCTACTGACTTAACTCCATCTACTACCGATGACCACCAGCTCATAACGCTCTCCTTGCTACAGCAGAATTTCATTCTAGGGCTAATAAATCAGAAATACCAGAGTTTTAAAAGGACATTATGATGATAATTCAAAAAAAAAAGACTGCCCCACGAAGAAACACTCTATAAAAATCTTTTTCACTTTATAGAGTTCCCGTGGTTAAACAGGAATTAAGAAAGAACCAGGGTCTGTTGACAGTACAACTGCCATTTATGTGCCGCGGCTTGTCACTGAGAAATCACCTCATAATTCTAGCGAGGATAATTATCTACTATTCAGTATAAACGTTCGTCTTTGCGAGCAACGCGAAGCAATCCAGAACACAGCTCCAATAAGGCTCCGTTATGGATTGCTTCGCGTTGCTCGCAAAGACGGGTATTTATAGGACCATTGAGACGTAAATCAATACATTTTCGGTGTTATAAATTATGAGGGGATACATCAGGGCCTGTCTGCGGTACGTGGGCCTTTAAGGATAATTAAAAAAATGAATTATCAACAGACCATAGATGGTGTTAACAATTCACCACTTTATTTTCAACATCCCTCAAATCATTCAAACTGTCTTCTACGACACATTGACTGCGTGTTTTCTGCGTAGTAAATAATCGATTTTGACTTAATAAATGAGATCCCGATTCATCAATCAGCTGTTTATGCCATTGATGCATTGTTTTACTATAAGCTGTTTTGGTTTCAGGAGTTCGCGATAGTTGATTTGCCAAAATTTTAAATGCTTTTTGTTTTGGTGTCCTATCATCACTGATTAAGGGCCATGAACCTTTTGAGTGAATTTCCTGATTTATCGTTTTTCTTACTTTCTGACAGGTAAAAAAATTATCCAGATAATCACTGGGAGTCACACCTTTATTGATGTCCAGTAACCATTTGGTGTAATGAATAATACTCTGCATGTGCCCAAATCGATTCAAAGGCTGCATGTCATGTTCCATACGCTGTACTAGTGCCTCTAAGTCCACATCATTACTTTTTAATTCATTCAAATAGGGAGATAAGTTTCTGAATGAACGGGAAAAAAGGGAGTGCCATGGTTTATTATAGTGATCTAAAGCAGTAATCAAAAACAGCCGAAGGTTGATTTGTTCCTCTTTAGCTGCCAATGATTTTGATACTAAATCCTGTGTGATGTGATCTAGTTCAACCAAAGCTCGTTTATTAAGAATCAGATTACGCTTGGTTGCATCCTGTTTTACTTCTGAACTTAAGGTCAGACGTTGACCTATTTTGGGAATAACAACGGAATGAAGAATCATATCGCGCAGATTTTCATTGGATAAAGTCTCTCCGTTGGAGAATACCATGGTTCCAACTGTCGTTTTTATATTCGTGAACACTTCGTATTCATAGGGGGTCAGTTGAGTTTTCTGCCATTCGTCCCCTTCTCCAAGAGCAGCAATGATTCGATTAACACTGTAAAAAGTATCTCTAAGCCTCAAATTACCGAGTTTAAAAGTTGATGTATGATTATAAATGGTCTTAAAGGCTTTGCTGCGTTCAAGAAATTGCTCTAAATCCGGTTTCACATCCTGGGTATTCTGTTTTTGATACCATGCTAAAAGCATTTTAAAATGCATGAATAACGCATCAGCAGATGACTGATGGGTTGATTGCATGTCTTCCCTGACTTCATCGGGACCACCAGGCTGGATGGATGTTTGAACGTTAAAGAGTTCAAAAATGGGCGCTGAAATTTCTTCATCCATCAACGCAGTATCACCAGCAAAATAAATATCGCTGCTCATTGATGGTGCCTGCAGTACATAACCATTAAACGCAGAGCGATGGGCATCAGTTAAACCCCTGCCCGACCAATGCCTCGTAGGCACAGCCGTAATACGTAAAATTTCCTGATTTTTTTCTAAAATAGTAGCCTGTTCCCACCATTTAAGTTCCACGATCCGTTTAAAACCAAGGCGATTAAATAATGCAAAATCTCCTTCAGGAATCACGATCAATGGTTGTTGATTCACTAATCGTTTAAGTGTTTGGGTATCAACATGATCACGGTGATTATGAGAAATAATAATCACATCAACTTTGGGTAACATACTTTCATCCTGATTATTAACCGGGTTGGCAACCTTCGTCATACGCGGATAAAAAAGGGGATTTAAATCGCCTTCAACAGGATCTGTTAAAACAGTTAATGCGTTGTGTTCTGTAGGGATGGCAATCAAATTGGTAGCATGGCCATCAAAAAAATAACTGGCTTCCGCGGGCTGAAATGGATCAATAGCGAAGTCGTTCGCATAAATATCGGTGTGAATATAATCATGTTCTTCGTAGGGAGCATTTTCAAAGACGTAAATGCCTATAGTCGCCAACAACCGGTGAATAAATCCTTTAAGGCGCTCCCATTGTGTGGATATAAAGATTCGTAGCGCTTCGGTACCGTGTTGATGAGCCAAGTGATCGTCAGGTGAGGTATAAAGACCTGTACGTGGATCAAAATCTATGGAAACAAGATGATTATGCTGGCGCAAACTATTCTCTGTATCTGTCTGATACATTTTGGCAAAGGTAAGTTCTTTGCGTTTTAGCAGGTCTGGAATAGTTAAATTGAGATGTTCAATCAATCCATTTGGATTTAAATGAATGAATTTCAGTAATACTATAGGTAAATGAGGAGTATATTGCCTCTCATTTGATGCAGTCTGCAAATCCTGTGCAACACTGTTGATCAGGTTTTGTAACAAGTCTTTTAGTTTATGCGTCGTTCTGGATTTAAAAAACCAGTTAAGAGATAACTTTGCTTCTGAAGAACACTCAATAAAATCAATTGAAATACCCGAATGAGCTATTAAAAAATTCAGTTGCTCTATTGCTCTTTTTTCTACCCGACTAACGCTCATAACATGCCATAGCTGACTAAAAGTCGTACAATTATGCCATATTGTCAAATTTTATACAACATGAACCAATAGGAAACGATATGCTAGGATATATTTTTATCTTTATATTCACACAGATCATAAATAGGACAAATGCTGCATTGAGGATTACGGGCAGTACAGATGTAGCGACCATGTAAAATCAGCCAATGGTGTGCATCATGTAAGAACTCAGGATCAATATTTTTTAATAACCCCAATTCTACTGCCAAAGGAGTTTTACCCTTAGCCAAACCAGTTCGATTCGCTACTCTGAATATATGCGTATCTACTGCCATGGTCGGTTGTCCAAAAGCAGTATTAAGCACCACATTGGCGGTCTTACGACCCACTCCAGGTAATGACTCCAAGGCTTCTCGCTGATTTGGCACTTCACCTTGATATTGATTGATGAGTATGTCACAAGTTTTGATTATATTCTGCGCTTTACTGTTATATAACCCTATGGATTTGATATAACTTTTCAATTGCTCCAAGCCTAAATCAAAAATGGCCTGCGGCGTATTGGCCACAGAATATAACTGTTCTGTCGCTTTGTTCACGCTCACATCAGTCGCTTGGGCTGAAAGAATCACGGCAATTAATAATTCAAAGGGAGAATGATAATTCAGTTCTGTTGTTGGATGAGGATTTAAACTGCGAAAACGTTCAAAAATTTCACGTCGTTTTTGTTTATTCATCACATTCTTTTCGCTTTAACACGAGCCAGGGCCTGTTGAATATAATCCTGTTTCGCCTGAACATCATCCATACGATCCTTTGATTGCATAGCTAATTGGCGTTTTTCTCTGTACATTTGTTGCTGTTCATGCTCTTCTCGCAACAAACGTGCTTGCCGGGCATTATATCGATCCCGAGCTAAATCCTTATTGTATGCAGGCTCTTCCAACGGCATCATTTCAATACAGTCCACAGGACAGGGTTCAACACATAATCCACATCCTGTACATTCATGAGTAATCACCGCGTGCATTAATTTGCCACTACCAATAATTGCATCTACCGGACAAGCCTTGATGCATTTAGTGCAGCCAATACATTCTGCCTCACGAATCACCGCAACAGAAGGTTGGCGTGTACGTTCAATAGCCTCACCTAAATAAGGAGCAGGATCAACACGCAACAACGCGCCTAGTGCCTTGACTGTTTCGACACCTCCCGGGGGACATTTATTAATCAGAGCAGTGCCTTGGACCAAAGCTTCAGCATAAGGCATACACCCAGGATAATTGCACTCACCGCATTGCGTTTGTGGTAAAAGCGCATCAACCTCCTTTACTGTTGCCATCATTTCACCTTCATGCCTGGAAGCGCTCCTGCGTCGGGTTGTAATAAGAAAATCCCTTTACCATCACCTGCTGCCAAAACCATCCCTTCTGAAACACCAAACCGCATGGTTCGTGGTGCTAAATTAGCAACCATAACCGTCAATCGCCCAACTAAATCTTCGGGGTTATAAGCACTTTTTATCCCTGCAAAAACTTGTTTCTGGCAATCACCCAGATCAAGTTTCAAACACAGTAATTTATCTGCACCTTCAACAGGCTCTGCTGAGATTATTTTGGCTATCCGCAGATCTACTTTAGCAAACTCATCAATACTGATCGTATTCTCTTCCGCCACCTGCTTTTGTTCAACGACTGGTGTAGTCATCAAAGACTCCTTATTTTGCGCAAACATAGCGTCAATTTTTTCTTTCTCTACTCGAACCATCAATGGCTGGAACGTATTGATCCGATGATCCAATAATGGCTGATTAATGGATTCCCAGGTCAATGCGTCACAATTTAAAAACTGTTCTGCGGCCTGTGCCATCATCGGTACTACTGGTTTTAAATAAGTGATTAAAATACGGAACAAATTAATACCCATGGTGCAAATCGCGTGAACTTCCGACAAACGATCGTCTTCTTTAGCTAAAACCCAGGGTTTATTTGCATCAATGTATTGGTTGACTTTATCCGCGCAATCCATAATCTGTCTGATGGCACGTGCGTAATCTCTGGCAACAAAAGAATCAATCACTGACTCTCTGACTGCGACCAAATCGGCATATAACTGAGGTTCAGCCAAAGAATGACTTAAACAGTTATCAAAACGTTTATTGATAAACCCTGCACAACGGCTTGCAATATTGACCACTTTGCCGACCAAATCTGCATTGACTCTGTTAGTAAAATCATCAAAATTCAAATCCAGATCATCAACTCGTCCATTCAACTTTGCAGCAAAATAATACCGTAAATATTCGGGATGCAAATGCGTAAGATAAGTGCGGGCTTCCAGGAATGTTCCACGAGACTTGGACATTTTCTGTCCATCAACGGTTAAAAATCCATGTGTATAAACCGCTGTAGGCATACGGTGACCACTGGCAGCCAACATGGCGGGCCAGAACAGGGCATGAAAATAAACAATGTCCTTACCCACAAAATGATATAATTCGGTCTTAGAGTCTTTATCCCAGAACTCGTCAAAGGAAACACCTTGCTCATCACAATATTTTTTAAAACTGGCCATATATCCTATAGGCGCATCCAGCCAAACATAAAAATACTTATCTTGAGTTCCCGGGATAGGAAAGCCAAAATAAGGCGCGTCACGAGAGATATCCCATTGTTTTAAGCCAGCTGCAAACCATTCTTCCAGCTTATTGGCTACCTCTGTCTGCAAATGCCCATTAGCAGTCCAATCTTTTAATAGTGTTTCATATTTCGGCAAATCAAAAAAATAATGTTCTGAATCTTTTTCTATTGGTTTTGCACCGGAAATAGCCGATACGGCATCAATCAAATCGGTTGGGGAGTAGGTTGCACCACACACTTCACAGTTATCGCCATATTGATCCAGGGCACCGCATTTAGGACAAGTGCCTTTAACATAACGATCAGGTAAAAACATTTTTTTCTCAGGATCAAAAGCCTGACGAATCGTTTTTTTTATAATATCACCGCCGGCCTGTAGCTGTTCATAAATGGCTGAAGCCAGCATTTGATTTTCAGGAGAATGAGTGGTGTGATAACAATCGTAATCTATAGCAAAGGCTTTAAAATCGCGTTCATGACTTAACTTGATCTGGGCAGTCAATTCCTCTGGGGTAATGCCCATTTGCTCCGCTTTAAGCATGATAGGAGTCCCATGTGCATCATCGCCACAGACACTGATACACTGAACACCCAGCATTTTATGGGTACGCACCCAAATATCCGTTTGAATATGCTCTACCAAATGACCCAGATGTAAATGTCCATTAGCATAAGGAAGAGCGCTGGTCACCAGCATTTTGCGTTGTGTTAGCATAGATATAGAATACTCATAAGTAGAAAAACGGATAATTATAACGCAAAGACAGATTAAATGCTGCATACAAATAAGCAACAATGCAGGACTTCCGAAAAATTTCTTTTAATGAAAGACAGGTATTTTTAATAAGTCCTGTGAGTATGAATCTCATTAAGCAGACCGCTCGGAACGGGTTTTATTTTCAATAATTTGCTAATATCAAACTAATTTATTATGTAAAGTGACCTACCATGACCAATAAACCCCGCCTTATTATAGGAATCAGCGGTTCTTCCGGGATTATCTATGGCATCAGACTACTTCAGGTATTGCAAAAATTATCCATAGAAACCCATTTGGTAGTCAGTAAAGCTGGACAGTTAACTCGAGCCTATGAAACAGAACTGAGCTCTGCTGAACTTAAAGCCCTGGCTGATGTCTATCACCCGTGTACCGATATTAGCGCCAGTATTGCCAGCGGGTCATTTAAAACCATGGGGATGATTATCGCACCGTGTTCAATGAAAACCCTGGGAGAAATTGCGCATGGAATTAGCAGTTCGTTGCTCACCCGAGCGGCTGATGTTGTTCTGAAAGAACGCAGAAAATTGGTGCTTATTCCTCGTGAAGCACCTTTGCATCTCGGTCATCTGAACAATATGGTTAGCATTACGCAAATGGGGGGAATCATATACCCACCCGTACCGGCTTTTTATACGAAGCCCCAGAGCATCGCTGATGTGGTGGATGAAACTGTAGGCAGGGTATTGGATTTGTTTGATCTGGATAGTGGCTTGCTCAAACGTTGGGGTGAAGAATAAAAAAACGCGGCTTCAGCCGCGTTTCGTAACTTCTCAACGTTATTGAAAAGTTCCGGTATTTCTTACTCACTACATGATGAAGTATTTAGGGCGTGTTGACAACTGACCCAAATCGCCTACGTACCGCGCTTTAAGCGCGGTATCCAGTTAAACTACAGGTCTTGTGTTGTAATATGTTAATACAAGATGAGTGGATGCCGCGCATAAAGCGCGGCACGTAGGGAGGAGGAGTTGAATTGTCAACAGACACTAGCATCGTGCAATACTATTTGATGCATTATCGTCTCTATGCTCTTCAGTTAACTGAACAGTTGGTTGATCAGCCGTAGCTTCTGTTGTAAATAATGGTTTAGTAAATATTGGTTCTTCCTCAGAAGATGCTACTTTCAGTAAACTGGAATCTTGATTTGGTTGATTAGCCAGTAGACTGGTAAATTGATTGCCATTGGTTCTTTTTGAATCCAGATCAGTTAGTCCTTGATAAGAAGAATCGTCTCCTGGTCCTCTCGGTCCTCTTGTTTTAACAAAAAAATCTCTAATGCCTGTGATTGTATTAATAATGGCGGCACCCACGTAAACAACAGCGCTTGTCGCTACAGCAGCTACGCCACCTATAGCACAAAGTTGAGCAACATAAGCAGTACCCACTAGAGAGGCAATTGAAACACCACCAATAGCAAAATTAGCAACGGCAGAAAGAGCAGCAGGCCAAAACGCAACAGAAAGAACAGCAAGACCAGCGGTGGCTAATGAAGCCCAAAATGCAACAGCTATAGCTTTTTGATGATTACTAATAAAAGTTGAGATTCCTCTCGCGACAGCTTTGATTGCATCAAAAATGAAATTACCCACCATTTTGAATGCATCGATGATCACACTAAATAAGCCAGGGCGTTTTGCTTCTTCGCCATCATCATCTATATAGGTAGATCCTAATAATATGTTGGTCATACCAGAAAAAATACGGGCAGGAAGATAAAAAACCCCAGTTGCAATGTCCTTAAATGTCATTTTGTTACTCCAAAGTTATAAATCCAAACGGATTGTAGCAACCATGCTCTTTGTTGAGAATCTAAAACGCGCAAGATGTTGTAACAAAAGTGTAAATTGAACTGGTTTTTCTTTGATCTAATATTAGATATATTTACCTACAGGACTGAAGAAATTGTTTATAAATAATTTTTATTGGATAAATGATGTTATATACGTATATTTTATGCCATCAAGTACTCCGATGAGATCCCATTAGAAAAAACTTGAAAAAATATGCAGTTATGATTAAGCCGAATAATGTCTGATTTACCCCGGTAATTTCGTGATCGCAAACGTTGTGAACTATCTCCAAATTCAGGCACTATGCCTGTTTTTGGTGATCGCTCACTGTGTTCGATATGACGTCTTCCGAATGTATTAAGTAGCTACCAGGTGTGCTGACGAAAACCAGAATCAATCAACGCATAGTAAGGGGGCTGTTTGTTTCTACAGAATCGATAAATTGAGAATCAAAGGATGGAACACTGTCTTCGTCATCATCAGAAGAACTGTCAGAAACCAGCTCATGAAACTCCTCATCATCATCCTCTTCAACATATTCATACGTTTCTGGTTGAAGATATTTATTAAAATACTCATAAGAACCCGTTGCTAAATCCTCTGCGTCTTGATTTTCTTCACCAGCAAATAAGGAGTACAAATGCATGCCTATAGTAGTCAATTGTTTCACGACCATTATTCCTGATGCGATCACGCCAGCACTTATACCCATCATGATGGCGCTTAGGGTGAAAACGGCTAGCGGGGCATTTAATGTCGCCAAAAAAGCCAAGGGAGCGATGCCAAAGAGAGTAAGCGAGGAAAAGGTGACAATGACAGGTGGAAAGAGAATACTTAAACTGGCTACGAGCAAACCAACAGCCAATGAAGAAAGAAACAGCATCGTCAAATAAGGTTTATTTCTTTTAAACCATTCGTAAATTATGGACCACATAGCCAGACCTCAAAGCAAAATATGGGGGATTATATCATTTTTTTTACCTAAATGAACTAATTATGAACAGATCTTTGATAGATCGTCGGGTCATCTATTCCCGCTCCAGAAAATCCACGTTTTCTAAAGGTACAACTATCGCATGAACCACAAGCCTCACCCTGATTATTTGCCTGATAACAGGATACCGTCAACCGATATTCAACTCCTAATTGCATGCCCAATTGAATGGTTTCAATTTTACTTAAATACTGCAAGGGAGCATTAATACGAAATGAGTCCCCTTCAATACCCGCCTTGGTAGCCAAATTTGCCATATCTTGAAAAGCCTGAATAAATTCGGGCCGGCAGTCCGGGTAATGAGAAAAATCAACTGAACTGGCGCCTATAAAAATATCTCTTGCACCAATTGATTCAGCGAAGCCCAAAGCCATAGACAAAAATATCGTATTTCGAGCGGGAACATAGGTAACTGGTATTTTTGAATTGTCCTGAAAATCAGGAACGTCTATGCTTTGATCAGTAAGCGCAGAACCACCAAATAATTGAGTATCCAGAGTGACTGTCTTATGTTCGACCACACCCAGATGCTGCGCTATCCTCGCCGCAGCGAGTAATTCAGCAGAATGCCTCTGGCCATATGAAAAACTTAGAGCAAAACAGGCAAAGCCTTTGGATTTTGCCAGAGCCAGACAGGTAGTTGAATCCAATCCTCCAGATAACAACACGACTGCTTTTTTCATAAAATAGTACCTCATCTATCTTGAGCATTGCCTGCTCTTAAAATTTCCTGTTAAAATGCTGGCCAATTATGCCACAACTTGGAATGTGATGACGACAACTCTTTTTCCTGTAATTCTTGCCGGAGGCTCTGGTACACGGCTATGGCCACTATCTCGCCAGAACTTCCCAAAACAATTTCTTGCATTAAATGGTGAATATTCTCTGTTGCAACAAACAATGAAAAGAGCCACAAGTTTACACAGTGAGCGCTCAATCATAGTGAGTAACGATGCTCATTACTTTCTGTGCCAGGAACAATTGCAGGATTTTGATACTCAGACCACCTATTTATTGGAGCCTTGTGTACGCAATACCGCCCCTGCTATAGCTTGCGCAGCCCATCACCTGGTCCGTACAGCTGGAAAAGATGCAGTGATGTTGGTATTGCCATCAGATCACTGGATTGCTGATGATCGTGCATGGAAAGAGGCAATGGTTGCGGGAGCACAATATGCACTTGAGCATAAGGCAATAGTCACATTCGGCATAGAACCGGATAGTCCCAAGACTGGTTATGGGTACATCGAATCAGGATTGGAACTAACCCAAAAGGTAAAACAGGTTCTGAGCTTCAGAGAAAAACCAGACGCTCAAACTGCCGCTGAATTTATTGCTGACGGCAATTATTTTTGGAATAGCGGAATGTTTGTCTGTACAGCCGGTGTTTATCTTGATGAATTAAACACATTTGAACAAAGCATCTATCAATACAGTCAACAAGCCTTAATTCACGCCCAGCACCATCATGATTTTTTACGACTGGATCTGGATATGTTTTCGCAGTGCAAGGAAGAGTCTATAGATTATGCCATCATGGAAAAAACAGACAAGGCCGTTGTCATTCCTGTTTCCATGCAATGGAGTGATCTGGGTTGCTGGACTGCTGTTGCAGATGCCAATCAACAAGATGAACACGGAAATACCATTACTGGTAAAGTAATCGCTCAAGACAGCCACAATTGCTTGATTAATAGTGAACACTTATTAGTGACAACTGTTGGAATTCATAATCAAATCATTGTAGCGACCAGTGACGCCGTTCTGGTCGCGGATAAACGATACTCACAGCAAGTAAAAGAATTAGTTAATTCCTTGCGTAAAGATCACCACCACCTGACTCAAGATCACCAACGGGTAACACGACCTTGGGGTTACTACGAAATTTTAGCCGAGGGCGTCGCCTTTAAAGTAAAACGTCTCATGGTAAAGCCAGGAGCCAAATTATCCCTACAAATGCACCAACATCGTGCTGAACACTGGGTTGTTGTCGGTGGAGAAGCAGAAGTGGTCAACGGGAAACATAAAATTCAATTGTCTGTAAACCAATCAACCTATATCCCGCAAAATACGCTACATCGTCTGAGTAATCCTGGTGATGCCCCACTTTATGTAATCGAAGTACAAAGTGGCGCTTATTTGGGTGAAGATGATATAAAACGTTTTGATGATGTTTATTTAAGAAGAGGCGTTGAGCCGGTGCCGGCTTAATAGAGTTCGTGCATGTGATGTAAATAAATTATGTATCTGGCTGATACATATAGCCCCTAAAGGGCATAGTAATCCAATAGGAAGAACTGCCCTTAATGCATGCACAGCGCCACTTTGAGAAGATCCCTCATAATTCTAGCGAGGAACATGATCTACCATTCAGAATAAACGTTTGTCTTTACGAGCAAAGTGAAGTAATCCAGAACACAGTTCTAATAAGGCTCCCTTCTGGATTGTTTCGCGTTGCTCGCAAAGACCGGAATTAAATTGACCGCCAAGACTTAAATAAAAACATTTTTGCGTTATAAATTATGAGGGTATACCTCAGTTCGGGATGACGTCCGAGCTTAATGAGTTAACACGACACCGTATAAAATCCAAACGAACAAATAACCTTTTAAACATATTTGGCCATTGCAAGTCCGATCCATCAATATCGCGCTATTTTATGCAAAATTTAGTATCAATACTGTAAATCTGCAAATAATCACCTTGTTTTTAAATTAAATGCTATGTTATAAAAAAGTACACTTCTGTTCTATTTTTAGTATAATTAACAGGTAGTCACCAAAAAACTCATAATCATAGAGGTGATGTTATGGCAACAAGTAGCTTAATTCTCGAATCTTACCTTCAAACTTTTGATATGGATAAGATGGATGAGCTACGCCGTAACAAAATGGTTGATAACCTGATTGCCTATAATAAAAAACTAAGAGGAGTGGATTTTCTAACTCCACTTGGATATTTCCTTTCCATGCTGGAGAATACTGACGAAGTCATGTTTTTATTCATGAGTCAGGAAAAAAAAGACGTTCTTCTGCGCGATTTGCAAGTCACTTATTTGCTTTTACTCGCTCAAAAAAGGCATGAACAAACTCATCAGAAAACAGAAAATCTTAAATCTTATGACGCCAGCATTGCAAAATGCCAACAATTAATTGATGCCCTCAATTATCAAAAGGTGTGCGAAGAACAACACATCGTTCCATCACCAGAGCACGGGTATGCTACCGATGGCTACCCAATTAAATATGCATTTATTGAGTTAGGGCAATGGTTTGGTGAAAAAATCGAAGAAATTGCCAACCGACAAACCAAAACCATTAAGGAAGCAATGGGCTGGTTTAATGAGAAACGTCTCTACTGGGTATGGGGCGGTGGTCTTTTAAAAACAGTGCTTGATTTATTACCTCCTGATTTTTTTAATGTTACAGATGCTGCAAAACAAGTAAAAGCACCCGATCCTTATACCGGAGCGATTAGTTGGGGCTTATATTATTTTCGCGGCTCGCTTAATTTATTCTTATTGCTAAAACACACCATTCAAGGCCCATGGATGAGCAAAGAGGAGAGCGACACTCCATGGACAGAACGATTTCTTACTCAGTGGAGCCAAAGAAAGTTTACCCTGCTTAATGATTTTGTATGGGCAACAGGGAACTGTCTTTGCTACTTTGTGCTGACCGGAAAAGGAGCCTTGGGAACTTGGGGAGACTTTTTGACTTTAGCCCTGCTGGCTTTTGATATTGGGCTTGCTGTATGGGAATTTGAAGAAAAAAGAACGGAGTTCTTCAAGGAAATGCAGAATTATGATCGAGAAATCGAGGTAGTAAAGGAACTAATTAAAAAAATTGAAGACGATCCTGATGCTGATGAAACGGATAAAAAAAGGTTAAAGGAATGTTATCTGCAATTGCAGAGTTTAGAGAAAGCAAAAAGACAGTGTCAAAAAGACTGGGATTATCAAAATATAGGTTTGGCTACCAATATCAGTTACGCTGTAGGTTTAATGTTGGCCTTCGCATTGGTGGCATTACCTTTCTTGCCTATAACTGGCCCATTGTTAATCGCTTTAAGCGTGACTGGAACCGTGCTCTGCTTCGCATTTACCGTGATTAATAACGCGGTTAAAGGAGGCATTGAAATCTATAAAGCCTATGAATCCAAAAAAGAGGCCCTGCAAGATTACAAAACCAAATTAGCCGAGTTCCATGAATTGATGTTAAATAATCCTGATCTGGATGACAATGAAAAGAAATTATTGTTCCTGGAAATCAAAAAAACCCTGGCGGAAACAGAATATCAAAAACAAATGATCCTTTTTCAGACCATGCATCTTGTTCGATCATTGATCATGGAAACGTTCATTCCAGCCATTATTTTTGTAAATCTGGTATTTTTGCCTCTGGGCATTGGCTTTGCCCTTATTGGAGCAGCAATTGTATTGGCTGTTTGTACTAATTTATTGATCAATAAACTCTTTACACCTGAAAAAATGGCGATTAAAGAGTTTGATGAGCAGGAGTACAAAGCCTTTTGCGCCGATCCTGACCATTGGGGTATAAAATCATCCAAGGGGATGCAAAATTTCTTTAAACCAGCAGAAGCACTACCCCCTACTCCTGAGGTAAGCCAGCAAGATACTGACGAACAACAGGATGATCACACTGCAGAACAACAACCACTCCTGGAACCTCAATCCGGCCCCTGTAATGGCCTTACTTAAATTACAATTGTCCCAGTTAAAAAATGAATTTGGTTGGGACAATTGCTAAAAAAGTGTATAATTGCTCTTTTTGTTACACAATAAATGGTCAGACATGAATCTTCAACAGTTATATGATGTCATTGTAGTAGGTGGCGGACATGCGGGAACTGAAGCAGCTCTCGCTGCAGCACGTATGGGCATGCAAACCTTGTTACTCACACATAATATGGACTTGCTCGGTCAGATGTCATGTAATCCGGCAATTGGCGGAATCGGAAAAGGACATCTGGTTAAAGAAATTGATGCCCTGGATGGAGCGATGGCCAAAGCTGCAGATAAAGCAGGAATTCAATTCCGCATACTCAATGCGTCTAAGGGACCAGCGGTTCGAGCCACTCGTGCTCAGGCTGATCGAGTACTTTATCGACAAGCCATTCGAGAACAATTACAAAGCCAACCCAATCTGATCCTGTTTCAGCAGGCTGTTGACGATTTATTGATAGAAAGCGGAAGAGTAGCCGGAGTGGTAACACAAATGGGCTTTACCCTCCGCGCTCGCGCAGTAGTACTCACCGTAGGAACCTTTTTAGGCGGAAAAATTCATGTTGGGATGAGTCAGTATGCTGGTGGCCGTGCGGGTGATCCTCCATCTATAGAATTGGCAAACAGCTTGCGTGATCTGGATCTTCCTGTTGGCCGATTGAAAACAGGAACTCCTCCACGAATAGACCGACGCTCCCTTGATTTCAGTCAGATGACAGTGCAGCCTGGCGACAGTCCATTACCTGTATTTTCTTATATGGGTTCAATCAGCGATCATCCTCAACAAGTACCTTGTCATATCACACATACCACTGAAGCGACTCATGACATTATTCGTAACAACTTGCACCAATCACCGATGTACGCTGGAGTGATAGAGGGAGTTGGACCACGATATTGCCCTTCAATCGAAGATAAAGTAGTACGCTTTGCTGATAAATTATCACATCAGATTTTTGTCGAACCAGAAGGATTGACTACCGAGGAAATCTATCCAAATGGTATATCAACCAGTCTGCCCTTTGATGTCCAGGTTCAATTCGTAAGAACCATTAAAGGATTTGAAAACGCCCACATTACCAGGCCGGGCTACGCCATAGAATATGATTATTTTGATCCGCGTGGACTTACTTCGTTTTTACAGACTAAAGCCGTACCTAATTTATTTTTTGCAGGACAAATTAATGGGACTACTGGCTATGAGGAAGCGGCAGCTCAAGGTATTATTGCCGGGATGAACGCAGCCTTGCAAGTACAGGGAAAAGATTTATGGTGCCCACGTCGAGATGAGGCCTATATAGGTGTGCTCATTGATGATTTGGTTACTTTAGGTACTCAGGAACCCTATAGAATGTTTACCTCGCGAGCAGAATACCGTCTGCTTCTTCGTGAAGATAATGCGGACTTGCGTTTAACGGCCAAAGGTCGTGAATTAGGATTAGTCGGCGATGCTCGCTGGGAACGCTTTACCAATAAAAGAGAATCAATTGAAGCGACTCAAACTTTATTACATAACACTTGGGTACGTGTAAGTCATTATGACGCATTGAAAAATATTCTCGAAAAACCCATGCAGCATGATAATAGAGCGTCTGAATTTTTAAAACGCCCGGAAATCAATTACCAGCATTTATTGATGCTGGAAGATTTGAACTTACCTCCGTTACCTTTTGACGTATCCGAGCAAATTGAAATTCAAAACAAATACGCCGGATACATTGAACGACAAGAACAGGATATTGAGAAATTACGTAAATATGAACATACTGTTCTGCCTGAACATCTTGATTACACTGCGGTTACCGGCCTCTCAAGTGAAGTGATGCAAAAATTGGCTAAAATAAAACCCACATCATTAGCTCAGGCAGGTCGTATTTCGGGGGTAACTCCTGCGGCTTTATCGCTTTTATTGGTGCATTTGAAAAAGAATCGGCTCAGCGCATGAATGATGATTTGATCCTTAAAAGCATACTGGATAGTGGATTGAAACAATTTGGTTTAAATTCACTTTGTGACCCATTATGGCATTATTTACTTTTATTAAAGAAATGGAATGCGGCGTATAATCTGACTGCCGTTCGCGATCCTGAATCGATGATAAACAAACATCTATTGGATAGTCTGGCAATCATACCCTGGGTAAAAGGAAACCGAATTCTGGATGTCGGAACAGGGGCAGGATTGCCAGGTATCCCTTTAGCTATAGCCAAACCGGATATTCAGTTTGTTCTTTTAGACAGTAATGGCAAAAAAATCCGCTTTTTAAATGAAGTAAAACGCCAACTTGACTTAAAAAATCTTGAAATTGTACAATTTCGAGTCGAAAACTACCACCCGGCTCAAGGTTTTGATACAGTAACAAGTAGAGCGTTCAGCAGCCTGGAACAAATGATTTATTGGACTCAACATCTTATTGCCAATAATGGAATTTGGCTGGCAATGAAAGGACGTTATCCCGATACTGAATTAAACGAGATTCATCAAAAATACCAAGTCGAGAAGTATACTGTTGAAGGTGTTGATGGTGAACGCTGCTGTGTCATTATAGAAAACACAACCAAGGAATAATTATGGCGAAAGTCATAGCCATTGCCAATCAAAAAGGTGGAGTGGGTAAAACCACTACTGCCATTAATTTAGCCGCATCTTTAGCTGCGAATCGTCAGCAGGTATTGCTTATTGATTTAGATCCTCAAGGTAATGCTACTATGGGTAGCGGCGTTGACAAAAATCAATTGGTACATACGACAAATGATGTATTGTTGCGAGATTGTCTGGCAGAGCAAGCTTGCCTCTCCACTACTTGTGGTTATGATTTAATCCCGGGTAATGGCGATTTAACAGTAGCTGAAGTCAGCCTTATGGAACGTAATCATCGAGAAACGTTTTTATATAAAGCCCTGCAACCAATAAAAAGTAATTACGATTTTATACTTATTGACTGCCCACCCGCTTTAAATACATTAACAATAAATGCCTTTGTAGCAGCTGATTCAGTTTTAATTCCCATGCAATGTGAATATTATGCCTTGGAAGGCCTGGCAGCATTATTATCGACTATCGAACAAGTTAAATCTTCAGTAAATCCTCGTTTACATATTGAAGGGGTTCTTCGTACCATGTACGATGCCCGAAACCGCTTATGCGCTGAGGTATCCAAACAATTATTAGAGCACTTCCCGGCTAAAGTCTATAGAACAGTAATACCACGTAATGTCCGGCTGGCAGAAGCGCCAAGCCACGGATTGCCGGCTTTACATTATGATAAATCATCACCAGGCGCAGCAGCCTATATGGTGCTTGCCTCTGAAGTTATTAGTAAACAAACCGTAGCAGGCTAATTTGGGGTAATTTATGACAGTAAAACGCAGTAGCTTAGGACGTAATTTATCCGCATTATTAAGTCAATCTGGCAGTACTCTGCTCAATGACAAGCCGCAAACTGATAATCTTAAGTTAGCAGTTAACTGTCTACAACCTGGTAAATACCAACCTCGTGGTGAAATGGAGCAAGCCCCATTACAAGAATTGGCTGAATCCATAAAAAAGCAAGGTTTATTGCAACCTCTATTAGTGCGTGAATTAAGCAATGGTCGTTATGAGATAATTGCCGGAGAACGACGCTGGCGTGCCAGTCAAATTGCTGGACTTACTGAAGTACCCGTAGTATTAAAGCAGGTTGATGATGAAACCGCTATGGCTATGGCTTTAGTTGAAAACCTGCAACGTGAAGATTTAAATGCAATGGATCAAGCAAGAGCAATGCACCGGCTCACCAGTGAATTTGCTCTGACTCATCAACAAGTTGCAGATCTTCTGTGTAAATCACGAACTGCGGTCAGTAATTTTCTTCGTTTGCTCTCGCTATCGTCTTCGGTAAAAAAACTCCTTGAGCATGGTGATATCGATATGGGACACGCTCGTGCATTACTCATGCTGGACGAAGAACAACAAAGTCAGGTTGCTCAATTAATCATTGCGAAAAATTTATCGGTCCGCGAAACTGAAAAGTTGGTGGAACGAGTAAAAGCAGGAACAGTCGAACAAAAACCAAATGAAGAACCTGCCCCACTTTATAAAGAAAAATTAAGCTCCCTGGCTCAACATCTGCAAACGCAGGTCAAGCTAAAACCAGGTAAGGCAGGTAAAGGTTCATTGGTTATTCATTATGAAAACGCCAATACCTTACAAAAAATATTTGAGCAATTAATGAATTGATGTCATTAATCGTTCTGTGATCATTTTGATAATTGTACAACCCTTAAGAAAGTCAGTTTTCTCAAGGCTTTCCTGATATATCTTTATATTGTATATTCTTCGCATCTAAAATCCCTGATGAATCCACTCATCTAAATAAGCTTTAATATTACCTTAATGATCTACTATTATACTTGTCGGGGTAGTAAACCAACTGTCCTTGTAGGAGTGCTAAATGCCTAAAGTTTATAATTTTTTCCCTAAAACCAAGTTTTTTATTAACCAGAAGACACCGGATCCCAAAAAGAATTTCTTTGAAAATTACTCCGACCATCTTGATTTTCTTATCATGCATTTTGAGCAAAAGTTTAATAAATTAAGAAATTTTGAGGATATTGGCACAGCATTGGAATATATCGGTGACGAGGCTATCAAACGCCTTAAGTTGTTTGATCAACTTCGTGATGGACATGATTTTTTCGATGAAGTCGTTGGAGCAACGGCGCTTCCAGCGCTTGGCATAGTTGCCTCAATTGCCAGTTTGGGAACAGCCATATGGGAAAGTGCGCAAGCATTAGCCATTAAAGCGGGTATTGCACGAAACGATCATGAAGACCATCTGGATGTAGCTGCAGGTTATCTCATCCTTTCAGCGGCATCAATTATTTTAGCTATAGCCAGCTTTTTAAAGTCAGCCATTAGTATAATCACACGACCTATAGTTACTGCCTTGACAGGATTTGCTGAGCAGGATGAAGACCGTTTTCATAATGAAGATACTTTTGTTGGCAGAGCCTTTAGGTAATTTTCTTTATGACGCAGGACATTTTGAGACATCACCTGACTTGAATTAAGGTCAGGTGACAAATGAATAGCTAATACCCCAACTTAAAATATGCATTATTGAAATGTACCCTCTGTTTTATTTTTGGTTAGCACTAAAAAAGCAAAACCTAAAAACGGGATAATAAGATCAGTCCAAAATATAATTCCTGCATTACCAGGAGCAAAATTCCTGGCAACGATCATTTGAACAATGTGGCCACCTGCAGCACCTAAAAGAAACAGGGCGGGTGCTATAAATGCCGCGGCACGAAACGACCACGATGCCTTGAATGCCATCATATTCACCACTGCAAATCCCAAACTGGCAAATCCTACTTCCGTTTGAAAAGGACTATTTGCCCAACCTATAAATTGTGCGGCGAGATCCCCAAAAAATACATGCATCACAAAATTGTAAAACATTGAGAAGCCCATTCCAATCAACAAAAAATAGGCAAATAATGTTTCAGTAATAGTTGCTTTATGTACAGGTTTTCGCGCACACAGTAATGAAATAAAAGCGACCAGGATACCAATCATTAAAAATGTTAAGGTGAAATTACTTAATGCAAAGCGAATTATCTGTTCCATAATCAATTCTTTCCAAAGTCATTGTCAGATTTCATTATGAAATACAGATAGTGAATCTGTAAAGACTTCATCATGGCACAGTTCACCCTGTGCATAACCATACCAACAAGAAGAAAATACAATGTATCTCAATATTTGGTGAGTTCTTATTAAGATTATATGAGTCTATAATAATGATGATGAGTTATTGAATATATTTTATTCTACGTAAGAAGAAGCGTCTCTTCCTTGAGCACTGTATAAATACTGGCTGCACTCTATAACAAAAGATTTAGAGCACTTCTGTACTAGATTAGACGAGGTCCTTGAATCTCACTAGGAGTTCTACATTTACCGCTTGCATCTTGTTCATACGCAATTTGCATTGCATGATTAATATTTTGCATGTATTCCTGAGCTTTGGCCAAATTTCCTTCTGATCGAAATAAACGATACATATTCTGTGCTGTTTTTGCTGCGGATGTTTCAGACAGGGTCGATTGGTTTTTAGAACGAACAATCAGCTCACCGTCATCTGTCATCCAACGCGGTTCAATTTTACGTTGCATAATATACCTCTACTTTAAAAAGAACGCATTATATTTAAATTTGACATAAAGGTCGATATTTAATCTTGTAATACTAATTTTTTTCTATCATGTTGTTTTTTACTTATTTGCTCTATATTTATCTAATGGTCATTAATAAAAATTTTGATGATTACTTACTTTAAAAAAGGGTGGAATGGAGAATTAACTTTTTTCCAAATTATTTTTGGAAAGTACTCTAGCTCCTATCTCCTTGATGGAGGAATCATTTATATTGGTTTTTATGTGCTTCTCATTATTGCATTAGCAAATCATCAAATGAGTCTTAACACTATTTGGCTGTACCCATTATTACTGTATTCAATTTGTTTTTATATATGGCTGTTAAAAGCATTTTGGGGATCAGCGAATCAGACGTCTCATTTGTATAGCGCGATATTGATTCGTGTTTTTACAATTCTGCTTCCCTTATTTTCCATAATTTCATTCTTTGTGATACTCATTTACTATCTTGTTGCTGCTCTTTTGGATTTAATTAATTAAATCGGTAACGCGCAATGAAATGCCATGCACTTTTTAAATCGTTAGGTACCTGATTCGTTATAACTCCGAACAAGTCAATCTCTCATAAAACCAAAAAAATTAAATATAAGCTAGACTTATAGATATGATTAGCGTTTAGACAACTTGTTATTTTAATAACAGGTGCTAAATGAGGATGATAAGTAGTGAGTTGCAGTTAAAATAACTGAATCTATAAACCATCCTTAATATTATCTGGCGGAGATTGCGGTGTTAATTCAACCCGTACAACCTGTAAACGTTACCATCAAAATTGGCAAAAATATTTATGAATGCCAAATGATCAGCTTATCTGATACCGAATTGGTTTTAAACTGCAATGATTATTTAGAAAAGGACACCCAGGCTTTATTTATAGCTCGCTATTTCAGAGGAGTAGCAACTATACGCGAAATTGAATTTATAAAATTCTATTTCACGTATAAATTGGAGATTGAAAACATTCAATTTCAACCGGGATTGCTAATCAACACCCGGTTGTAACGCGAAGGCCGATAAATTAATTTATAGCCAATAGACAAATAGGAATAGAAACAGCCAGACTACGTCTACGAAATGCCAATACCAAGCAACTCCCTCAAATGCAAAATGACGTTCTGGGGTAAAATGACCACGCTTACACCGTACCAAAATAACAATCAACATAATGGTTCCGAGTGTTACGTGTAATCCGTGAAAGCCCGTCAACATAAAGAAGGTTGTACCGTAAATACCAGCAGCCAGAGTTAAGTTCATTTCGGTATAGGCTTCATGATATTCATAACCTTGTAGCAGCAAGAATAAAATACCCAAAGCAATAGTAAGAGACATTCCAACTAATAACTGGGTTCGCTTATTCAATTTTAAAGCCCAGTGAGCCCAGGTAATCGTTACCCCGGAAGTCAAAAGAATAAGGGTGTTGATTGCGGCAAGACCCCACGCACCCATGGCTTCATGAGCGCCTGAAAATATTTGATTATTCGGATTATCCAGTAATGGCCAAGCTGCTTTAAAATCAGACCACAAGGTATAATGAGTAATAGGATGAACCTCTCCACCCAATAGTGGTACAGCCCAGAAACGGGTAAAAAACAGAGCGCCAAAAAATGCCCCGAAAAAACAGACTTCCGAAAAGATGAACCAACACATTCCCCATCGAAAAGATCTATCGACTTGCATGTCATAAAGGCCTTTACCATTTTCGTAAATAACCTGGCCAAACCAGCCGAACATCATAAAGATAACAATACAAAGTCCCGCAGTAAATATGTACGGACCATACCAATCATGGTGAAGCCAGGAGGCGGCTCCTACCAAAGTAGTAGTCAATCCAATTGAGCCCACCAAAGGCCAGTGACTAGGCTTGGGGACATAATAAGTACCTTGTGCTCCCATTGTATTTTTATCTCCTGTGTCAATAAATCAGTCTACAAGTGCTGATTCCCGGGTCTGTTTACATTTCATGATTGCTCTCATTATTACATCCTCAACCAGCGTATTTGCTCCAGAGCGCTTTTTACTGGATTGGATTGACGATAAGCTCAACATGTTCTAATTCATTATTCTTCCTGACACATCAAACAAAGTGTAAGATAGTGTTACTGTCTTAACATTCTCAGGTAAATCCGTATCCAGATGAAATAATAACGGCATATTCATGGCCTCATGCCCATTCAACGTTTGTTGAGTGAAGCAAAAGCATTCCGTTTTTTTTAAGTATTTAGCAGCAATTCCTGGCGTTACACTGGGAATGGCCTGTACGGTCATTCGATGATCCGTTTTGTTTTCAGCATAAAAAGCCAGTTTAACTATTTCACCGGGGTGCACTCTAATCTTGGAAATTTTAGGATAAAACTCCCAAGGCACACCGCTGTTATTAGTCGCAACAAACTCAACCAATACTTCTCTGTTTTTTTCAATTTTTGCTTTACTTACATCATAAGCAATTGCTTCTGGATTTGTTTTGCCATTAATACCTAATGTTTTACATAAACTGTTATAAATAGGTACCAGAGCGAAGCCAAAAGCAAACATTCCTAAAACAACAAGAGTTAATATGATGAGTAATTTTTGTTGCTTTTTTGCATTATTCATTAAACCCCACCTTTAGTGAATCTCAGGTGGAGTTGTAAAGGTATGGTAAGGTGGTGGAGATGGCAATGTCCATTCCAGACCATGCGACCCTTCCCAAACTCTCGAGGTAACAACATCTTTTTTAGTGCCTTTTTTCCTTACAGTTCCAATAACGTTAAATAGAAACAGTAATTGTGAGAAACCAAAGATAAATGCACCAATAGTTGCAACCATATTAAAATTAGCGAACTGCAAGGCATAATCAGGGATTCTTCTTGGCATACCAGCCAATCCAAGGAAATGCATAGGGAAAAACGTTAAATTTACGGAAATAACTGACAACCAGAAATGCCATTTCCCCATACGCTCATTGTACATATGTCCCGTCCATTTGGGCAACCAGTAGTATGTTGCTGCAAGAAGAGCAAAAATCACACCAGGAACTAGTACATAATGGAAATGCGCAACCACAAAGTAACTGTCCTGATATTGATAGTCAGCAGGTACTAAAGCCAGCATCAAACCAGTAAAACCGCCTATGGTAAATAAGAACACAAATGCCAGAGCAAACAGCATGGGGGTTTCAAAAGTCATAGCCCCCTTGAACATGGTACTGACCCAGTTAAATACTTTAATCCCAGTTGGAACTGCAATAAGCATGGTGGTATACATGAAAAACAACTCAGCGCCTAAGGGAACGCCTGTTGTAAACATATGATGCACCCAAACGATGAAGGATAAGAGAGCAATACTGACCGTAGCGTAGACCATGAAATGGTAACCAAATAGAGGTTTACGGCTAAAAGTGGGAATAATTTCGGAAATAACTCCAAATGCGGGCAAGACCAATACATAAACTTCAGGATGTCCGAAAAACCAGAATATATGTTGAAACAGGATCGGGTCACCACCACCTGCCGCACTAAAGAAACTGGTACCAAAATGCCTGTCAGCCAACATCATTGTAACAGCACCAGCTAACACCGGCATAATTGCGATCAACAAAAATGCAGTAATTAGCCAGGTCCAGACAAACATGGGCATTTTCATCAAAGTCATGCCTGGGGCACGTAAATTCAGAATAGTTGCAATGATATTAATAGAACCCATGATCGATGAAAGTCCCATCATATGGATAGAGAAAATCATAAAATCGGTGCTGGGAGGAGCAAACTTTGTAGATAATGGAGCATACATTGTCCAACCAAAATTAGGACCGCCACCTGCATGAAACATAGTAGAAAATAACAGGCAGAATGCAAAAGGTAAAAGCCAAAAACTCCAGTTATTCAACCGGGGCAATGCCATATCAGGGGCACCGATCATCATAGGAATCTGCCAATTCGCCATACCGGTAAATGCTGGCATGACTACCCCAAAAAGCATGATCAGACCATGCATGGTGGTCATTTGGTTGAAAAAATTAGGGTCGACGAACCGATGTCCTGGCTGAAACAGTTCTGCCCTGATAACCAAGGCCATACCACCAGCAACAAAGAAGCTAATCATGGCCAACCATAAATACAGGCTGCCTATATCTTTATGGTTCGTGGTAAACAACCAGCGTTTTGCAAATCCCATCAATCCTTTACCCTGTTCTGGACCATGATCATCATGGGACTCTTCTGCATGCGCTAATGCCTTACTCATTGTAAACCTCCTGCTTTAGCTTTATTAACCATGGTAGGTTTTTGATTATTACTTTGTCGCAGTTTTGCAACATCTGAGGGTTGAATTTCATCGTCAGTATTATTACCCCAGGCATTTCGCTCATAGGTTGTAATTGCCGCAATCTCTTCATCATTCAATTGATTCTTATAAGGCATCATTCCAGCAGATCCCGGGATACCATTTAGAATCAGATCAATATGACGTGAAATAGGTTTTCCTACCGCAACTGAACTGCCTTTTAATGCAGGATACATGGGTGGAAGGCCTGTTCCATCCGCTTTATGACAAGCAGAACAAAACTGATCATATTTTTGTTTACCCAAAGTCATTAGCTCACTTCGGGACATTGTTTTTTGATCACCAGGCAGATTTTCTACTTTTGCATATTGATCTTCAACTTTATTCTGCTTGGCAACCCAGGCATTAAATTCATCTTCAGTTACAGCCTGAACAACAATCGGCATGAAGCCATGATTAATACCGCACAATTCGGCACATTGCCCTCTATATACACCAGGTTTTTCAATTCTCGCCCATGCTTCATACATATACCCGGGTATTGCATCACGTTTAATGCCAAGTTCCGGAACCCACCAGGAATGTATCACATCATTTGAAGTAACCAGAAAACGAATTTTCTTGTTAATTGGCAAAACCAGAGGCTTATCTACTTCTAGCAAATACCATTGTCCTTTTTTCTGTTTATTCTGTATTTGATCATAAGGTGTTGATAAATTACTGAAATAACTAATACCTTGATCGAGGTATTGATATTGCCAGCGCCACTGATAACCCACTACCTTAATTGTAACTTCGGATTCATTGGAATCATCCATTCTTATCAGTACTTGGGTTGCAGGAATTGCCAAACCAACCAGAATTAGAAAAGGTATAATGGACCATACTACTTCCAGGCGAGGATTATCGTGAAAAGATGCTGGCTTATACCCCTTGGATTTTCTATGGTGAATCAGGGAGTAAATCATTACGCCGAATACAATCACACCAATTACGGCGCATACAGCCATACACACCATATGCAAATAATACATATCATGGCTTAAAGGAGTAACTCCTTTATACATGTTTAACTGCCAATTATCTGCAGCTGCCCACACTGATTGTGCCGATGCGATGCTGCATAGCATTAGTACCAATCTACAGATCTTTAACCTGTTTAACATCCCAATCCCTCATCTCGTCAAGTAGTCGGGAGAACCCGACTCATTTTTAATCGATTAAACTATTACTAATTACCTTTCAATCTACCACAGAGAAAAATTTCCATCAGTTTTAGATTGACTGACCATATACTTGATTGCTTCTATCACTTCATCAGTAGTGCATTGCTCACAACCACCGTTTTTTACATGGTCCTTACCATTAACCGTATTTTCTATCAATACATCCATATTTTTTGCAATTAAAGGTGCCCAGACCTGTTTATCACCGATTTTTGGAGCACCCAATTTACCTTCATTATGACAAACAGCGCAATTTTCATTGTACGTATTTTCACCATTTGAAGGATATTTTTCTGCTCCACCAGTTTTCAAATCTATCCATTGAGAACGTGTCAGTGATTCGTTAAGAATATAATCTACAGAGGAGATAATATCGTTATCTGAACAAGTGACACAGGCTCCTTTGACAGGCATGGAGTTGTAACCATGAATCACATGTCGATACAAACCTGTTAAACCGCTGCTTTTTAATCGCATATACCAGTTTGCGGAATCACCAATCACTGGAGCGCTCATCTTATTATCCTGGTGGCAAATGGTACAAGCTTTCAAATAAACCTGTCTTCCTCGTGCCAGCGTGGGAGGCATATCTGAAGGAGAGACGCCATAGCGTTCCTCACTTTCTACTGTCTTAAGATACGTAGCGATAGCCAATCGGTCAGCTTCCGTTAAATGACTTAAACTGTTGTGATTTACTTCAGCCATTGGTCCTGCGACAGGGCCAGCTTTGTTAATCAGCTCATTGTCCTTAAATACGTCAGCAACCTGAGCATGTGAAGCGGACTCCAAACCATATTTAGTAATGTTCGGCGCCCAGTAACCATCAATGAAACTACCCGTTAAATAATATCTGTTTTTTGGTGCACCGAATACATTCAGCGGCGTATGGCACATGCTGCAATGACCTAAGGTGTCCACTATATATTTTCCACGATTCCATTCAGGTGATTGATCTGGTTGATACTCAATGGAGTTCTCTTCGGGAAAGAAAAACAGAATATTCCAGCCCCATAAGGAGAATCGTGCTCCAGGGACTCCGAAAGGAAAAGGTAATGCCTTATTTTTCAGATTGATAGCAGGGATGCTCATAAAATAAGCGTACAAAGCCCGCGCATCATCATCAGTCATCTTGGAAAAGTAAATGTAAGGGAATACAGGAAAGTAATTTCTTCCTTTGGGATCGCGACCATCTTTAAGCGCGCGGATAAAATCCTGCTCAGTCCAGTTACCAATTCCAGTTTCTTTATCTGGTGTGATGTTTGGACTATAGAAAGTACCAAAAGGTGTATCTATGGGTAATCCGCCCGCGTAAGCGCCTGTTCCACCTTTAACATCAGTATGACAGGCGATGCAATCACCCATCTTTGCCAAATATTCACCGCGCTTGATCAAATCCTGCTGCGCGCCAGTTGCCGGAGCAGTAGGAGGATAGCTCGGGTAATATCCATCAATGAGTGGTTCTATCGGTTTATTAGTGGCATCTTCCGCGTGTATCGTTTGACCAATGACACTAAGCATTGCTAATGCAATAGCAACAATAAACTTCTTTCTTAACAAAGAGCCCACGCTCCCTCCTATTTGTTCTTATTTTGTATGCTTCTCTTGAGGAGACAGAATAATTGTCGCATTTTATACTCCTCTATAGCCAAGATGCAATGTATTAAGGTTTTTAAATACCCCTTTATTCAGATAGAATCAATCAGGAAATCCCCTTGCATGTCATTACTTTATCAACATGTTCAAATTACTACCGACAAGAACTGCTGCACGGCAAATTTCTACTAACAGAATACCTACTTCACTGCTATAATGCTCCCTTTTTTAAACAAGGAATATACCCATGGCTTTCAAACCTGCAATGGAACTGACGAAGTTACAACAAGAAAATCGGCATGTAACTACTATTGATGGTCAAAAAATACTGTTCATTTGGCATAATGATCAAGTCCATGCAATCCAATCACAATGTCCTCATCTGAAACTGCCTTTAGTAAAAGGAACCATTACTGAAGATTGCGCTATTGTTTGCCCCTTTCACAAAAGTGAATTTGATTTAAATACCGGTGAAGCTAAATGTTGGTCTCCATGGCCTCCTGTTGTAGGAACGTTATTAGGAAAAATATCAAAAGAAAAACACTTGAAGGTATATCCTACACAAATCGACAATGGACAAATCATGGTTGATCTGTCGTAGGTATTTGTCGGAATTTACTGAATTGGCAATGATATAACATTGAGGAGCTCAGGATGAAAATTTTGAATGCGATGTTCTCCAAAGTTAACGGTGGATTGGAACAAGTATTTTTAAACTATATCCCAGCCCTCACCGCGCAGGGCAACCATGTCATTCCAGTCATTCACCCTAAGGCAGAGATCAAAAGCAATTGTCCCCAGGAGCATTTGATAACAATCCACAACTACAATCAGCATGATCTCGTTGCTATGTACCGACTGCGAAAACTCATTAAACGTGAAAATCCAGACTGCATCATTACCCACAGCTACAGAGCTGCTTATTTATTCAAAAAAACGAGAACCAAAGTTCCGAAAATCGCAGTATGCCATGTTCGTGGTCATTATGATTTTGGAACGGATGCAATCATTGCAATTACGGAACAGATGCGGCAGGACATTATAAACTCAGGAATACCGGCAAATACGGTTTATACTGTTCCCAATATGGTCCATATTCCTGAGGAATTAACGTTTAAAGAGCCAAAAGAATCCAATGTACCGATAATTGGCGTTTGTGCTCGACTGGCTAAAATAAAAGGGATAGACATTTTTATCGACGCTCTGGCTGAATTAAAAAAACGAAATGTTGCCTTCAAAGCAAAAATTGCAGGTGATGGCAAAGATAAGGAACAATACGTCCAATTAATTCAACATCACGGATTAACTGATGATATTGATTTACTAGGATGGATAGAAGACCGACACTCCTTTTACAAGAGTCTGGATATTTTTTGTCTTCCTTCTCGAGAAGAAGCCTTTGGCCTGGTAGTATTAGAAAGTATGATGCACTCTTTGCCCATGGTGCTTTGCAAATTATCTGGACCGATAGAGATTGTGGGTGATTCTCAAAGTGCACTTCTGGTACCACCTGAAGACCCAATCAGTATGGCCGACGCTCTAGAGCAAATTATTGCGGAGAAACATTTGGCAAAGCAGCTGGCATTTAATGCTTTTCAACGCGTACAACGTTATTCCAGCAAGAATGTTGCTCCCATATTGCATAATGTATTAAACACCGTGTGCAATACTTATCAAGCTCAATGACACAATACTGCCCTTAATTTTAGGATTTTTGTTCCTATTTTCCCTTGTTCCGTTCAGAATTCTTAACTGAATTGTAGTGCTTTGATGCGGAGATACCCTATACCGATAGGTAACTGTAAATATTTTTTACAGAGTTCAAATCACGCCCCTTGCCATAATCATGGTCTCATAGTTCAAAATAAAACCATAAGCGCGGGCGCAATTGGCAAATATATGGTATAATCACCTGCCTTTTTACTCTATTTTTCTTTAATTTATGTTTATTTATTTCAATGGATTACTCTTGGGCTTGTCTTTAATCATGGCACTGGGACCTCAGAATGTCTTTCTGATTAAACAAGGTGCGCGCAGGAATCATGCAGCATTATCCGCTATGGTATGTTTTATCTGCGATATTATTCTAGCCTGTGCCAGTGTAGCTGGTTTGCATCAAATACTACTCGTTCACCCCACCCTGCAAATTTGGCTGGTTTGGTTTGGCACCGCGTTTCTACTTTATTATGCAATAAAAGCGTTCCGAAGTGCGTTCACCCATCATAAAAAACAATCAGACAAGACACCTCAACCCCATAACAGAATTCAGATTGTCTTGTTTGCCTTGGGCTTCAGTTTATTGAATCCTCATGCCATTATCGATACGCTGGTCATCATCGGCAGTGGAAGCAGCCAATTTCCAGATCATAAAATGGCCTTTTTATTAGGAGTTATCACCTCAAGCCTGTTATGGTTTAGTTCGTTGACGATGACTACACGTTATTTTTCCAATATCCTGACCAAAACTACCGTATGGCAGGGTATTGAATTATTCAGTGGAGTATTGATGACATTTATTGGAATTAAACTCGCCTTGAGTAGTTTTTAATGGTGGATGGGATATAAATAGAAAGGGCCAATCAGTGTGTCGCCAATTGACCCAGTGGAATGACACATAGCAAGTCCAACCTCGCAGAGAGAATATCTCATATTATACCCAATAATGTCAATATTTTTACCTTATTTACCAAGACTGTCGCAAATCAAGGGTTATTAATTTGAGCTCTGGTTGAGAATTCAGGCCCAATTAGGCTCCCTTCTCCCTTTAAAAAGGGAGAAGGGCTGGGGATGAGGGTTTCTTATTTTCATATAAAAAAAACAGGATTGACTAGACCTTAGTCCAAAGCGATGATGAAAAAATGCAATTGGCTATCGCCTGGGGCGATTTAGAAATAATGAAGTTTTAAAAATATCTTAGATGTCATGGAACACATTATAACTTAATTCGAGATCATGCTATCTGATAAAAACCCTCATCCCCAACCCTTCTCCCTTTTTAAAGGGAGAAGGGAGCTGTCGGTCCGACCCGGACACATCGGTAACACAAATGACCGGACACATAGGTAACAGTTAACATTCATACAGACCAGAAAAAGGAGTGTCTGTAATGACCCGGTTTTATTTTAGGCGAGGAAAAAACATTGGAGTCGTTTTTTGATAATCAATATAAGCCTGGCCTCTTGATTTTATTGATCCCGCTTCAGTCATTGGACCAGTGATTTGAGTCATTATCAAATAGAGGGTTAAAGGCGAGATCAGGCCAATAAATCCGATACTGTGTGTTAATCCAAATAGAGTAAAAGCACACCAGACTAACCATTCAAAAAAATAATTTGGATGCCTGGAATAATACCAAAGGCCAAGAGTGCATACAGGTCCTGATGGGGCATGTTTGTATTTTTGAAGTTGCAGATCCGCCATGCTTTCACCAGTTAACCCTATAACAGCGAGTAAGATACCCAAATAATCAATACTACTTAGTGCATCTACAGCCGAAGCACCGCAAAAATACCATGGAATAACAATGATACCAATTAATAAACCTTGTAATTGGAAATTCAGGAAAAAACCCAAGGGCTTTGCTATTTTCCAATGATCACTTAAATTGATGTAGCGTTTATCCACATGTCCTATTCTGATTCGTGTATACCAAAGATAGAAACCTAAACGTCCTCCCCACAAAAGGAGTAAAGATCCTAAAATAAGAGCGCGTGTCGAAACGGGATTAGCGAACAGATAAATGAGCCCGCTAAGAGTTAATCCTGAGGCCCAGCCAACATCAACTATAGACGGATTTTTTAAATAACGATACAAACACCAAATCAAACACATATGAATAAACAAAATACAATAAACAATGAGTATCAGTGCCATAAAGTTAATCCCGTGTTATTTCATCATGGTTGCCAGGGCAACACTTCCTTTCCCTGCATGAAGACCTAAGGCAGTAGAAACAGATTCGATAAAAGCTGGAGGCTGTCCTAATGCTTCGGTGGTTAATTGGGCGAATGATTTAGCTTTTTCGGAAACGCCTGCATGCACTAAACCATAGGATTCCAAGCTCTGATGTGCACAAAGTGAGTCTACATGACGGATGAGCTTGGTTAACGCTTTGGTTTCACTAAAGGCTTTATCAAACATTGCCGCTTTTCCAGAGCTATCAAGACGAATAATGGGTTTAATATGAGCCAATTGAGCAATTCGTCCACTTATCCTGCCAATTCTTCCGCTACGGATCAATGAGTCAAACTGTTCAACGTAAACCACCATCTCAATTTTAGGTATTTTAAATATCAGCTCTTTTTTAATTTCTTCAATGGATAAACCTGCAGCTACCAATTGAGCAGCAAAACTTACCAGTAATCCTAAGCCTCCGGAAGTCTGACAAGAGTTCACCACATGCACATTATTTAAATGTTCTGTTGCCTTGATTATCGCATCATGAGTACCGCTTAATCCTTGTGAAATAGGCAAAATGAGTACTTGCTCATATTGATTTGATAAGTGTACAACTTGCTCTTCCAGTAATGCGGGAGAAGGGAAAGATGTTTTTGGATAGGTTTTCAAATTGCTTAAATGATCATAGAACGTATCTTGATTGACACAGATTCTATCCAATAAATTATGTCCATCCAAATGCATATTTAATTGAATAATATGAATTTGATTCTCGTCCAATACAGATTGAGGGATATCCGCACTGGAATCGGTCACTAAAGCAATAGGGTATTTACGCTGATGAATCATTTGAAATTGACGCAACATATCCTGTGCTTTGGCATGAGTAATAGTTCCGGCATGAAAGAGCGATTCAAATACCGCTGCAGGCTCGGTGCAGTGAACGTGAAATCGGCATAGGCTAGCGTTTCCACTACTTACAACGCTGTCGCCAAATTGTTCCAGTTGATTTGCAATTGATGTTCTATCAATGGATTCCCCTGAGAGAGTAATTTCAGTACAATACCTTTGTTCTGGGGGATAGCCTTTATCAGGCAATTCATGATTAGCTTTTAAACAGTCCTCATGATGATTATGAGTTATGGCACGAGGATTGATCAGGTATTCAGAAAATCCATTGATAAAATGGTAAAATCCCAAAGCTCCAGCATCCACAACATGTGCGTCTTTTAAAACAGGAAGGGTATTGGCGGTACTTTGCAGTGCTTGATTCACTTCAGATAAGGTATGTTTAATTAACTTTTTGAAGCAGATGAAATCCGTTGCTACTTTACTGATGCTGGCAGACCAGGCATCGATTACAGTAATAATAGTACCTTCTACTGGATGAAGAATGGCCGAACGGACACTTTGACTTGCTTGTGTAATTAATCTGGAGAACGTAACGGTATCTATTTGTTCGGAGGTCAATTCAGTTTCAGTAAGTCCATTAAAAAATTGAGAGAAAATCATTCCTGAATTACCACGAGCGCCTATCAGAGCAGAATCTGCCAGAGATTTGAATGTTTCATTAAGTGTAGTTTGGGTTTTGGAGTGCGTGATAACAGACAATGCAGTTGCAGACATATTATCACCGGTATCTCCATCTGCTACTGGAAACAAATTAATAGCATTGAGATTCTCACGATTAGAAATTATAGCGTCACATGCAGTTAAAAATGCTGAATGAATGGTTTTTGCATCAAGATGATGAATTTCCATGGCTGCTATTTTTTAATTAATGGTCTATCTTATTAGAATACACACATAAGTTATTAATTTAAAAGAGTGATTTATTTAAAAGTTAAAGATAAATAGAAATTGGTCGAAATTTAAAACCAGTAAATAATAATTATAAACCAGGGGAAGAGCTATGAAAAAATGGGGGCTCACGATAATAGTAGTGATGCTATTAAATCAAGTTGCTTTTGCAAATCAAAGTTGGAATGATTGGGTTGCGGGTGTTAGAGAGGAAGCCATACAACAAGGGATTGCTCCTAATGTCTTTGACGAAGCTTTTGCTGGAATTAAAGAACCCAGCCGGCAGATTAAAGGATTTATGCATTCACAACCGGAACATCGATTAACGTTTACAAAATACCTCAATACCCGAGCTGATAATTACAGAATTGCTATAGGTCGCAAGGAATATAAAAGAAATAAGGAAGTTTTGGACGAAGTAGCCAAGCAATATGGGGTTAATCCCTGTTTTATTGTGTCGTTTTGGGGCATGGAAACAAGCTACGGTACTTATATGGGAAATTTCCCTGTGATTAAAGCATTGGCTACTTTAGCTTATGATTCCAAACGCAAAGATTTTTTCCGAAAAGAGCTGTTGTTGGCATTGCACATACTGAATGATGGCCACGTCAGTCTGGCTGATTTTAAAGGAGAATGGGCTGGAGCCTCTGGCCAACCACAATTCCTGCCCTCCAGCTGGGTGAAATATGCTGTTGATTACGATGGTGATGGTCGAAAAGACATTTGGAAAAGCAAACCTGATGTATTTGCATCCATTGCAAATTATATGAAACAAAATGGATGGCAGACTGGCGAGCCATGGGCAATACAGGTCAAGTTACCCGCTAAATTTGATATGAAAATGGAAGGGAAAACGATAATCAAACCAGTCAGTGAGTGGAATGCATTAGGCGTGCGTACTGAAAATGGTCAGCCATTACCGTATCAAAATTTGCAAGCCAGTATCGTTCAACCTTTTGGCGGTCCTACATTTTTGGCTTTCTCCAATTATAAGATGATATTGCGTTATAACAATTCAATTTATTATGCGGGTGCCATAGGATATATGGCAGACAAAATCTGTCAGGCTCAATAATTAATAAAAGTCAAAAGACTTCAGAGCATTTTAAAAGCAACCCGGGACCAGACGAAGTCGAAACCCGGGTTGTTTTTGTTTAACATGAGAACCGTCATCCCGAATGCAAGAAAGGATCTCCTGAATGATGTACTGTGCCTGCATTTAGAGATGGTTCACTGCGTTCAGGATGACGAAATTTCGGGATTTAAGGATGAATAAAGTGAGCGAATATCTTGATAAAA
The DNA here is from genome assembly GCF_001467955.1 of Legionella quateirensis. Taxonomy (GTDB): domain Bacteria; phylum Pseudomonadota; class Gammaproteobacteria; order Legionellales; family Legionellaceae; genus Legionella; species Legionella quateirensis. The sequence goes on from NZ_LNYR01000021.1 coordinate 200,112, forward strand.
CAGCCAGCCTGACGCCAGCAGCGAGACGTATTGTATGCAACAAGGCAACAGAATATCCGCATACCGGTATCTACAATACGGTAAATACTCAAGGCACGTACTTATGTCGGCGTTGCGGGTTGGCTTTGTTTCGAGGAACCAGTCAATTCAGTTCAGGTTGTGGTTGGCCAAGTTTTGACGATAATATAGTCCATGCAGTAAAACAGGTGCCGGATAGAGACGGTATGCGAACTGAAATATTATGTACGCGATGCGATGCTCATTTAGGTCACGTATTTACTGGTGAGTCCTTCACTCATAAAAATCTTCGTCATTGTGTCAATTCAGCTTCTCTTGATTTTGTGAATGACATAAACGTCATGGATAGCGAGGAAGCGATAGTAGCTGGAGGCTGCTTTTGGGGTGTCGAGCATTTTTTAAAGCAAATTCCAGGTGTATTAAAGGTAGAATCCGGTTATACCGGAGGTCATAGCATGGACCCAGGTTATGATGAAGTATGTCAGGGTAATACCGGACATTACGAAGCGGTACGTGTAGTTTATGATTCAGCGAAATCGGATTATTATCAAATTATTAAACGATTTTTTGAAATACATGACCCCACACAAAGAACGGGCCAAGGACCCGATTTGGGTCAACAATATCAAAGTGCTGTATTTTATTATAATTCAGAACAGCAACAGATAGCAGCGTCTTTAATAGAAACATTACAAAATAAGGGATATCAGGTTGCAACCAAATTACTGGAAGTTCAGCCCTTCTGGCCAGCCGAAGAGTATCATCAGGATTATTATCTGAAACACCGCAAAACGCCATACTGCCATCAACCCGTGAATCGATTTGAAGACTGAGTTATTTAGGAGTAATTTAAAAATCCGCTGAACAGATAATTCTGTTCAGCGGATTTTAATACAGGAGTTACAGTTATTGATTAAAATTTATAAGACTGTATGGATGTGAAGGTGTTGAATCAACTTCATACTGAGGTGGATATCCTTGATAACCCGCTGATTGATCGCTTACATCATACTCTGGAGCGGAGGGTCTTATAGATAATTCACTTGCAGAAGGCATACTGCCAAAGAACTGGAACGCATCATTATGAAATTCACTCACATTTTGAGCTTTATTAAATAATTGTTTCATTGCAAATTGTTGTTCTTTCAGCTGATTCTCAATTCGGCGAATAGTCCGCTCTGATTCTTCAATGCTCATATTGAGACCAGGGATAGTGCTTGTCCGTAATTTATCAGACTCCGTATTATGTTTTGAGATCAATTCTTCATTGTCACGAATGGTATTTGCGTTCTTATTGATACGATCATCGGTGGCAGATTTTTGACAGTGATACACTACAGCCACGGTTAAGGAAATTATAGTAGCTAAAGCCAGTGCTCCTGATATTGCAAAAAACAGGGGACTTACCACAAGTGAACCAATTATCGCAGCGCTAATTAAGGTACTCGCTCCGCCAAAAAGAGAAGCGTACAGTGCATTGCTCCTCATAGATCCTGCTGATTCACTATCCAGTTTAAGTCTTCTATTGTCCTCTGCAAGTTCCTTATTGGTCTGTTTTAATTGTGGGTTAGAGGTTACATAATGTTGTAGTTTCGCTGTACATACACCCAAGCTTTTTTGCTGCTGTTGCAGGGCATTCCTGGCCTCATCCAGGGATTTAATAATGGATTGTTCTTGACCCATCATTTCAAGATAGTTTTTCATCATCCCGGTGATTGATTTTAACGCTTCACGCTCGAAGTGAGTTAATTTGAGTTCAACTCCGCCCTGAAGCGCTTCGTCAAGTTGAGCAACATATAATGAATAACTTGTATCGACAGCATTCTTTGACAATTTAGTTCTTAATTGATCAAGTTCATCGATTTTGGCAGTAATTTTCTGGGTCAGTGCTTCACGATTTTTAAAAGATAATTGCAACAGATTAGGATCATTACTACTGCGTGCATTTTCTCTGGCAAGTCGTTCCTGATTTCGAATATGCCGTTGTTGTTCTCGATTAGGTAGTTCAACATCCATTTGGTTTTTAATATCACGCAAACGTGCTTCAGCCTGCCTCTTCTCACCGTTGAGTGTTCCTAATAGATATCCTTCTTGATTAGATTCATTGCTCTTTAAACGAATGATATCTTTCAATCTTTGTCGTTCGTCAATCAGTCTGTTTTCTTCGCGAAGAAGACTATCCCAGGTAATTTGATCCTGCATGCTGAATAAAACCGGATATAAATTAGTAACTTGTGGGCCATTATGGGTATGCACATGCACATTAGGTTGTGGAAACCCCGGATTAACCACATATCTGGTTTGAATTACGTTTCGTTCAGTTCTTATACGTTCTATAGAGCGCTCAACCTGATTGAGGTTTATTTGGTATTCAGAAACCTGGCTCCGAATTTGAGAACTAAGACTATTTTGTTGATAAACTCTGGTTTCAAGCTGAGTCAATTTGCTTTGCAATGATGATAATTCTTGACCGTAATTCGATCTCAGCAGGGTATCACTATTTTTTTCTTGTTCATCTTTTCTGGCTTCTTGAGCATCATTTGTTTTTTGAGAGTCACAGGCTGCCTGGACTAGCTGTTCGATCACGATCTGTTTATCAGCTGTGTAGTGCTCATTTAAGAATGAGTCAATTTCATTGGTAACTGTTAATAAGGGTTTACGTTCCAAGAGATATTGGCGAAGAGTTTGGTAACTGGATTCGCTGATGACTGCATTTGTCTGATATTTAACTACATCGTTGATAATGATTTCTGATAACGCCATGATTCGTGACTCCTCAGGTAAATAAATTATTAACTAACTGGTATGTCTTAAACGCTTTTGGAATTACGTTGCTTATTTGCTGGGTCAATGATTCAATGCCTGGCACAATGTATTTGCTGTATTCCAAATCTCAGCTGTAGGTATTAGTGATCGCCTCCTGTTCTGTCTCGTTTATCACTTAATTGGAAGCATTATGTCAGATGAATGTTAAGGAATTGTTAAGTGAATGTTACAAAATTGTAAAAATTACGATTTTTAAGGGAGATTTTAATGGGGTGCGCCATTGATTTCAATAATGGGCTGTCACTATTTTATGCAATTTATGTTCGTATTGGTGATACGATCTTGAATCAAATGTCAGATTTGGACTCAGTTTTCTTATATTCTTCATCGCCAAGTTCTGCTTTACGCTGATTTTCTTGCAGTTGAATCTCGTTGAGTTGTTGCTGCCAAAATTCTGCGGCATGTGCTTTTAATTGATTCATTTTACGCATTAATAGACCGAGATGAGTGGCCAGCATGGGGAGTTTTGATGGCCCAAATACAATTACTGCTACAATGAACGTTAATAACAGTTCACCACTGCTCATAATGATTTATCATCATTTTTCGTTTCAGTAGAGCTATCATCGTTCATCGCTTTTCGAAAATTTTTTATGGCCTCACCCAGATCAGAACCAATCGTTTTCAATTTAGAGGTTCCAAATAATGCCACAATAATGCCAAATATTAACAATAATGATAAAGGACTGATGCCGCTTAATCCCATGCTAGCTCCTTATTTTACGATTGATGAGGACAAAAACTCCTGCAATAGCAGCTCCCGTTAAGGCAATCGGGGTAACCTGTTCATAGTCTAATAGATCCAAATAATTAATAACAGCCAACGACAGGAATGAGATAAAGACTCCAATCCCGATACTTTTCCATTGAATCAAGTGCTCCTTGTTATTTGTATCTGCACGGTTGAGATCTCTTTTTACCATTAATTCCGCTTTCTTCAACTCCAGCACATCAAAAATTAATTTGGGCATATGGGGTAATTGCTCGGTAAAAAATGGCAGATTTTCTTTTAATTGATTGAAGAAATTCTTAGGTCCAATTTGCTGGCGAAGCCATTTTTCCAGAAAGGGCTTTGCAGTTACCCACAGATCCAAATCAGGATAAAGTTGTCTCCCTAAACCTTCCACAGCCAATAAAGTTTTTTGCAGCAATACTAATTGAGGCTGCACTTCCATATGAAATCGTCTTGCGACCTGGAACAGGCGAAGTACAACCTGGGCAAATGATATATCTTTTATAGGCTTTTCAAATATGGGTTCGCATACAGTACGAATAGCGCTTTCAAATTCTTCAACACGCGTATCTCTCGAAACCCATCCTGATTCAACATGCAACTGAGCTACTTTTCGATAGTCGCGATTAAAGAAAGCCAATAAATTTTCTGCCAGGTACCGTTTATCACTTTCATTTAAAGTACCAATTATTCCAAAATCAATACAGATATATTGAGGCTCCTGAGGATGTTTATAGGAAACAAAAATATTTCCAGGGTGCATATCGGCATGAAAAAAACAGTCCCGAAAGACCTGGGTAAAGAAAATTTCAACACCACGCTCAGCGAGTTTTTTTATATCAATCTGGTGATCACGCAGACTGGCCACATCAGAGACCGGTATGCCATGAATTCGCTCCATAACCAGTACATTTTCCCGCGAATAATCCCAATAGATTTCAGGGATATACAATAATGGGGAGTTATTGAAATTACGACGTAATTGAGCGGCATTTGCAGCCTCTCTCAATAAATCAAGCTCATCAAGTAAGGTATGCTCAAATTCTTTAACGATTTCTTTAGGTTTCAGTCGCTTACCTTCGGGCCAATACCTATCGGCCAGTCTGGCTATGGTATACATGATGCTGATGTCTTGCTCAATAATTCGACGCATTTTCGGTCTGAGAATTTTGATAACAACTTCTTCGCCTGATTTCAGGGTTGCTGCATGAACCTGAGCCATGGAAGCCGATGCCAGAGCATTGGAATCAAACTGAGCAAAAATTTCGTAAGGAGATTTTCCATACGCTTGTTCGAGGATCGAAATCGCTATATCGCTGGCGAAAGGAGGAACCTTATCCTGCAGTTTACTCAATTCTTTAGCTATATCATCTGGAAGTATATCTGGACGTGTCGAAAGAGCCTGACCAAATTTAATAAAGATGGGACCCAATTCTTCCAGCGTTTTCCGCAGAGCTTGCCCTCGAGTCAGTTGATCTTTGCGGAACCAATTCCACGGATTTAAATAAACTATGAAGCGTAATGGCGCAAACAGTCTTAGTGAGACAACTACGTTATCCAATCCATTACTGGCAAGAATATAGTTGATATGAATGAGACGAATTAATTGTTTAATTGATTTCATGACAACTCATCAGTTAATAATCGTGATGTTCTATTCCATTTTAAACGGTATATAAAATGAAATCTGGGAATTAAATTGAGGATCGCCATAAATACAGCTGCAATAATAACAGGTACAATCAGTTCAATCTGAATCAACCAGTTCATTCGATTAATGAATTTCATCATCGTTCAACAATTGATTAACATGGGCCTGCAATCTCTCAACATTTAAAGATAGTTCATCTACATCATTATAAAAATCTTCAAGTTCATTTCTTGAAGGGATAATACGTAATTCTTCCTGAAGAAACTCTGTTACATTGTGACGCATGGATTCACTGAATTGATTTTTAAACTCCATACCCTTACGTATAAAAGAACCAATTTGGTGAGCAACGACATCTCCGGTAAAGTGAGCTAAATGCCCTTCCCAGTCGATATCCATCTCATCGAACAAAGTTTTAACCTGTTGCCCAAACTCGATATCACCAGACATCCGAATTTTATCATTAAATAAAGAGCGTGCTTTAGATGGGGGCAATAAACTAAGACGTATTAAACCTATGGGATTGCTGTGAATTACAGTATCCGCGTGTCCTTCGTACTGATCCAGTAATAGCATTTCACCATTCATAAATTGAATAAAAAAATGGACATTTAATGGAGTGATAACCATTTCCAGCACTTTTCCATTCAGAGCCAAAAGTTTTTCAGGCATTGCATCATCCAGGCTCATTGCCTGATTAATTGCTTTTTGTAGTGCTTTTAAGGAGTATTTTTTTAGCATATTAAACTCAATATTTATAGGCAACGTGCAACGCAACTATGCCTCCACTTAGATTATGGTATTGGCAATCTTCAAAACCTGCTTTTTCAATCATCTCTTTTAAATCGTTCTGATTCGGGTGCATTCGGATGGATTCTGCAAGATATTGATAACTGGCTTCATCCTGGGCGAAGAATTTACCTACTTTAGGCAATATATTAAACGAATACCAGTCATAAACTGGTTTTAACCCGGGAAAAGTCGGGGTTGAAAACTCAAGTACCATAAGCTTGCCTCCGGGTTTACAAACCCGATACATGGAGCGTAGCGCTTCTTCTTTATCCGTAACATTACGCAGGCCAAAACCTATAGTGATGCAATGAAACGTGTTATCAGCAAAAGGCAGACATTGAGCATTTCCTTGCACAAAACTAATGTTTTTAAATAGACCTTCATCAAGTAAGCGGTCCCGCCCCACATTGAGCATCGCCGAATTGATATCTGCAAGTATGACTTGACCACTATCGCCAACCTTCTTACTGAGCAAACGGGTTAAATCACCACTTCCCCCGGCCAAATCAAGAACTGTCTGTCCAGGTCGAACCTGGCTTAATTCTACAGTAAATCGTTTCCAAAGATGATGAATTCCAAGCGACATCAAGTCATTCATTAAATCGTAGTTTTTGGCTACTGAATGAAAAACTTCTGCAACTTTTTTTTCTTTTTCATCCCAGGCAACGGATTTGAAGCCAAAATGGGTGGATTTTTCCTGATTATTCATAAATAACCTGGTTGAATAGTAAAAAACTTATCTTAACTTATAATCATCAATATACCCAGACAATGCATTCAAATAATGCTGTTCATCAGGCGGCACATTATTTTTTTGAGAAAGCCATAAACACTCAGCCAATTGATCCATGATTAAATGTTCAACCGCCAGAGCATCTTTGTACTTATTGACCAAAGCATTATAAACAGCACTAATTCCATTGGGACGATCTGTGCTGATTTGTTCTCTTACCGCCAAATGCAGACCCATATGAAGAAAAGGGTTGGTTTCACCTAGTTCAGGATAATAAGCCTGCTCTTGAAATTTAGAACGTTGCTCAAGAATTTTATGGTATTCAGGATGAACCAATATCACCTGAACGATTTCATTTTCCAAAGGTGTCAGCAGTTGTTTCTGTTGGTATTTATCCCAACTGGTAAAAAACATCTGTCTGGTATCCTGAATTGTATCCCCGTATAACATACCGTACCAAATCAATTAAAAGACTGATTTTAACTGATTGAATTTATAACAACAATGGTGGACAGTAAATAGACTTTCTCCCGGATTTAAATGAAGTGACAATCCGGGAGATTCAAGAAGACAAAACGAATTAAAGGGCGAGCATAAACTCCGTCAGATCTGATTTTTCTGCATCAGTCAGTTTTAAGCCCAGTACCAGATTGAAAAACTCAACTGTATCCGCCAGAGTTAATAAACGGCCATCATGTAAATAAGGAGGGGAATCCTTTATTCCACGTAATGGGAAGGTTTTTATTGCCCCGTCTCCCACAACCTTCATTCCATTAACCATTTGTGGACTATAGAATTTCTCAGTTTGCAAATTATGCATGGTGTTATCTGTATAATAAGGTGGCGTATGGCAACTTGCACATTTAGCTTTACCAAAAAATAACTCCTGTCCTCGTAATTCTGCAGGTGTTGCTTTGGCTGGATCCAGCTTACCCTCCCAATTTAATTTAGGGGCAGGGGGGAAATCGAGGATTGATTGAAACTCGGCCATAAAATGAACCTGGCTTCCTCGTTCCAAAATATTAACCCCTTTCTTGGTCGCGATAACCGGATCGCCATCAAAGTAAGCTGCTCGTTGTTCAAACTCGGTAAAATCTTCTACAGTTTTCAAAGCGCGCTGCGATCCAAACAACCGTTGAATGTTTAAACCACGTAACGTTGGTGTATTGATGCGATGACGGAACTCCTGAGGACGAATATCACCGACCAAATGAGTTGCTTTATTGGTATGGCCATTCGCATGACAGTCAAAGCATGCGACTCCACGACTTGCCTTAACCGTGCGTCGATCTTCGGTCTGGTTAAATTGTTGTTGTGGAAACGGAGTAACTAACAAACGAAGACCTTCAATCTGTTTGGGATTCAATAGACCATTGAATAACTCATAATAATTTTCAATAGTTACCAGTTTGCCCTGCGATACATCGCCAAGATCGGGACGAGTAGTTAAATAAATTGGAGCAGGGTAAGGAGGAAGAAAATGATTTGGGATATCGAAATCCAAATCAAAACGGGTTAAATCTCTTGCTTCCTGTTTATTAATTTCATCAATCGCAAATTTAGGAAATAACATACCTCCTTCCTGATGATTTGGATGAGGTAGAGGTAAGAAACCTGCTGGAAATAATCCTTTGGTTTTAATCTCATCAGGAGTCATATTCGCCAACATATCCCAGGTTATTCCTGTAGGAAGTTTAACCCGAACACCTTCCTGAACAGGTTTTCCATTCGACATGGTCGCGGTTTTTGAGGGGGTATTACTTAAATCATATCGTTGTTGCAACAAGGCTTGCTGTCTGTCATTAATCGCTTGTTTTGCAGCACTCATTCGTTGCAGAATCGATTGAAATGTCTCATTAATAACAACCGGAGCATAACTTGAAGGCAGTGGGTTTGTTGATGGTGTAGTCGCTGTATCTGCAAAACTAAACGAAGAAATACCACCGAGCAAAACGGAAAGGACAACAGATTTTTTTTTCATTGGAAATTCCATTTATATTCGTATCATCATGAGCTGCATAATAAAATAGTTATAAAATCAATGCAATGAATCAATGAACTCGTCATCATCCAAGTGAAATTCATATTTTAATTATCATGCAGGCGCTATTTTTGCGTAGGCTTTTTGCTTTTCCAAATTACCCCATGCGTTTCATCCATTGTTGGTTGGGATAAATATTTTAATGGATTTATGATCTCCTCATCCGCCTGTCGGCACCTTCTCACTGAGGGCGAAGGCCATTCTGGTGAGATCTCAATAACATTTGAAATTGAATCAAATAAAATTTAAGGCTAATTGATGATGCAATCAGGGGTCCTGAAGGTGGTGCTGAGTCGGCTTCGGAAGACACCAATTCCGAGGGAATTAATATCAGTAGCTTATGAGGTACAGTACCGAATGCGTTTTGTATCTGGTAGCGTTATTCGCTGCGTAAGGATGCCATCGGTTCCAGTTTTGCCGCACGACGTGCCGGATAAAAACCAAAGAATATTCCTGTTGCCGCAGAGACTAAAAAACCAGCTATAGGAGGAAGCAAATAGACTGAGAATGACCAGTCACTAAAATAAGCCACTATGCGGGTAAATATTAGCCCTAATATCACACCAAGAACGCCCCCCAATAGCGAGAGCATCACGGACTCAGCCAAAAACAAAGCTTGAATCTCGCTGTTTTTTGCTCCTACAGCTTTTCTTATACCTATTTCTTTTTTTCGCTCACTTACTGAAACCAGCATCACATTCATCACACCAATACCGCCGACCAGCAGGGAGATACCGCCAATCACAGCAAGTAATAACGTGAATATGCGCCCCTGACTTTCCATACTGGCGATGATTTGTTTGGCGCTACGTGGAAAAATGCTTAATTTTGGGGCCATTGAACTGATTATATGTTTTATTTGATCAATAACCTCATCTATAGGGCTATCCGGTTTCAAAAGAACAACAGCATTATTTATTTTTGCATCTTTGCTCACCAGACTAATTCCTCCAATGGGAATTATTGCTGCCTGATTAATGTCTTCATTAAAAAAACCGTTTTCCTTCCAATGACGTGCAATACCAATAATGGTATATAAAGACTGGCCTATACGCAGCTGTTTCCCAATGGGGTCATCCATACTGATTTCTTTTATTTGCTGTGCCAATCCATCACCAATGACACAATAATGCTCAAACGACTCAACAAAGGATACAAAATGACCCTGAGCTAAATCAACGTGAACAATCTCGGCCAAGTGCTCATCGGCACCAATGACCACCCCCTGCATCAGTTTCCCTTGAAAACTAAGTTGTTGATAGGCAGTGCTGTATGGTGCGATTTTTACAATATAAGGAATTTGCTCCGCCAGTTTTTGCCATTGATCGACGGATAGAGAATCATCGCCACTGTGTGATTTACTGGGCATTTTTTGATAAACCGAAACGGCTAATAAATCAGTTCCCAAAGCCTTGAATTGCGCCAAGGCTTTTTCAGTAGCCAACTGGCCGCAACTGATTAAAGCGACAACAGCAGCCGTACCAACCAAAATACCAAGCACCGCTAAAAAAGAGCGTAGTTTTGAGGCGGTTAAATTAACTAAAGCTTGCTGGCAGTGGTTTAAGAAATTCATTGGCCTGACTCCGCCACGACTATACCATCAGCCAAAGTAATTCTACGTCTGCATTGTGCAGCGACATGTTCATCATGCGTGACCATGATTATAGTGCGGCCTTCGGCATGCAGGGCTAAAAACAGATTCATAACTTCCGATCCGGTGCGTGAATCAAGAGCACCTGTTGGCTCATCAGCGAGGATCACTTGAGGTTCTGTAACCAAGGCTCTGGCGATCGCGATTCGTTGTTGTTGACCACCAGATAACTGCATCGGTCGATGAGATGCAAATTGGGCCATCCCAACTTTTTCGAGTACCTGCATTACGTTTTCTTTAATTTCCGTTGCAGGCGTACCCCTATAAGTCAGCGGTAAGGCAACATTTTGCATGGCCGTAAATCGAGGCAACAAATTAAACTGCTGAAAAACAAAACCAATGCTTTGATTGCGAAGTTCAGCAGATTCATCATCACTTAAACCCGCAACATTCCTGTCCTTTAAGATATAAGATCCTGAATCCGGTTTATCCAGCAAGCCAATAATATTCATTAAGGTTGATTTTCCAGAACCGGAAGCGCCTACTATAGCGAGCAAATCACCCTGATGTACCGTCAAAGAAACTTCATTTAAAACGGTACTGCTAATCCCTTCAAGTTTATAAGTTTTTACCAAGTCCCTGAGTTGAATCAAGGGTTCATTAATCATAAACCACCACATCGCCGTCTTTAAGTCCAGACTCTATCACAACGGAATCTGCTTGAGCGGGTCCTGTTGTAATAACGCGTTTTTCAATAGATCCTTGAGCCAACCTCAAACTGACTATACTGTTTCCCTTCTCACGCTTCACAGCAGCAATAGGCACCAGTAATTGATTGTCACTATCGACATTGAGTTCTATAGCGGCACTCATTCCAACTTTAATCCAGGGTTGTTGTTCCGGGGTTAAGGATTTCACCTCCACCACAGCAGTAAATGAAGGCAACCCGCCACCACTGGTATTCGATGCTTGTGCGTTGACAGCTACCAATGTACCTTTTAATTGATGTTTACCGAATGCAACGCCGCTAATCGTCGCATTCATTCCGGGGCGGATCTTGTCGATATCAATTTCAGGAACATCGATTTCTACGCTTATCCCTTTCAAATCACCAATCAAAGCAATAACCTGTCCTGATTTAACTGAAGAACCCACTGTAACCCGTGCCGATTTATCTTCCCCGGATTTCGGCGGATAAAGCATGACTCCATCACTGGGGGCTTTTAAACGAATAATATTATGGTTTGACGTTAATATTTTTCTTACTTTATCAAAATCAGCCAGACTTAAAGCAGAAAAATTCTGTGAATTATTCTCATCCATTTTTTCCAATAACTCAGTAAGCTTTCGTGTCGCCTGCATCAAGGTAACTCGAGCAGTATCCACACCGGATTTTTCACTTAAAAAATTATTTTTAGATAACAGGCCAGCATCCCATAACTCCTGGGTTCCGATAAATTTGGCCTTGGCAATGGAGTAGCTGTCTTTAGCTTTAAGATAGTCAGTTAAGGTATCATTGTATTGTTTTTGCAGTTCATTGGAATTCAAAGTTAACACGACATCACCTTTCTTAACCATCTGACCGTAATGAAAGTTCATTGTTTCAACTACTGCTTCCATTGGACTGGTTAATGTACTTTCGCGCAAAGGCTGAATGGTTCCAGTAAAGTGCAATGTTTTATGCAAGGGTTTAGGTTTCACCGTATATGAATTTAATGTGACTGGCTTGGCCTTATCATGACTGCCACACGCTGATAAAAAACCTGTAAGTACCAAACTAATTATAATTTTTACGTTATTTTTCATCCGCCATACCTTAGTTTAATTTGCCAATAGTCCAGCGTAGTTCCTAAAGTCCTTTGCAGGGCTGATAACTGATTAAGATACGCAATCTTTGCGCCGATTAAGCCTGATTGCGCTTGTATTAACTGATTCTGTGTATTATTAACATCCAAAGCACTGGAAATACCAGCCTGTTGCTTTTTCTTTTCCAAAGCATATGATTTTTCAGCCAGTTTTACCTGCTTTTTAGCTAATTCATAGCGTTTTGCCAGACTTTGAATGCTATTAATAATATTCGTTATATTAGTAACCAGGGCTCGTTTGGCTGCAATCAAATTGATTCGATCTTTTTCCAATTTTAATTTCGCGCTGATTAATTGACTTCGACGGCCTATATCATGCAGCGGAACAGTAAGCGTTACACGAGCCGATTCGGTGATATTATTACCGTTATAAATACCACGAACTCCTGAGTTTGTACCGGTGACATCATTTACTGTGCCACTTTGTACGTTACCAGATAAATCCAATTGCCATAACTGTTGATTTTTTGCAACTTTATAAGCTCGTTCATCCGCACGTAAGGCCATTTTGTGTGCCAGATATTGCACATTATGGTTCAGAGCAAGGTCAATGGACTGTTGCAAATCAGGAACCACGAGTTCTTTTAAAGTGACATCACTCGGTACAGACAAATGCATTTCAGGATCAAGGCCAATAGTTTGTAATAAATCCTGGGCTGCCGTTTTAAAATCATTTTCACCTTGTTCTACCAACAAACTCAAGGACTCAATCTGATAGGATTGCTGAATATTTCCAGTAGGTTCCAATTGGCCGGCTTCAATTTTCTTTTCATTGATTTCAAATGATTTTTTAGCTTCTTTTAATTGTAATCGCTGATTTTGCAAATTATTTCCACTCAAGATGAGCGCACGATAAGCAATGATTACCTGGGTGATTTGATCAACGACTGATTGCTGTAAACTGAGTTTATTGATCCACTCATTATCGATGGCATCCAAAAGTCCTGCTTCATTGGCAGATGGACCAAAACCACGTAATAACGGCTGGGTAACTGACAGGTTTAACACTGGATTATAACTGTTATTCACCCCCACATTATTATCAATTGCTAATGAACCCTTGGTACCTAACTTTGTTTTCAGGCCCAACTCAGGACTAGCCAGGAATGTATTGGTAGTGGAACTGCCAACGCCATCAAAAGTACTTTTCTGGATCATGCCCTGAGCGCCAAGCGCGAATTGCAATTCAAATTCATTATTTGCCAGACGTAATTGATATCGTTGAATAATACGATCCAATTCAGCATTCTGGATATTGGGGTTATAGCGCAAAGCCAACAAGATTGCTTCTCTGATAGTCAAGCGCAAGATATTTTTTTTACGTGCAGCAGGGGATGTAGGTAACTCAATCCAGTTTTTTAACATAAATTCAGGATTTTTAATTGCCTCTCGCAAGCGAGCTCCTGCCAGATCAACTCGTTTTGCCTCAGCAGCTGGATCATCCACCCATTTATATAGAGATTGCGATACGATCGGAGTATTTTCTGACCAAGCCACTGAATCTGACAGGATAAACAACAGGATAACCTGTAATAACAATGTATTTTTAATTAAAAAGTTCACCAATGCCATCGCCCGTTGTTTTAAACATTTAACCTGAAACAGAAAATCTTTGTTTATCCTGAAGTCTCAATGCAGTTAACTCACCACCCCAAAGACATCCGGTATCTATTGCATGAATTCTGGGATTTGGGCATAGCCCCATGAGAGCCGCCCAATGACCAAAAACAATATCTGCCGTTATCTCTTTACGGCCAGGAGCCTCATACCAGGGGTGAAAATGTGCAGGCGCTTTGGAAATAGTACCTTTGTAATTTAATTCCAAGCGACCCTGGTCATCACAAAATCGCATTCGGGTAAAATAATTAGTAATGACCCTCAATCGATCCATGCCCGTTAAATCATCTGACCATATGTCCGGTTTATTACCGTACATATGTGCCAGAAAGTCTTTATAATTTACGCCAGAAAGAACGTCTTCCAATTCTTTTGCCAAAGATATGGCTTTAGGTAAATCCCATAAAGGCGAGATCCCGGCATGGCACATGACGACATTGAGTTCAGGTGAATAACAAAGCAACGACTGCTTTCTCAGCCAATGCCCAAGCTCCTCTCCATCAGAAGCATTCACGACGTCCTGAATGGTATCATCATGACCTTTCCAGGGACGTCCACCAAATAAGGAACCTAATAAATGTAAATCATGATTCCCCAAAGTGATTTTGGGCGTAATTGGCAGAGTACTGATAAACCGCAATACCGCTAGAGATTCTGGACCACGATTGACCAAATCACCAACAAACCATAAACGATCAACCCGTTCATTAAACTGAATTAACTCAAGCAATCGTTGTAAGGGTTCATAGCATCCTTGCACATCACCAATGGCATAATCAGACACCGCGCCGTACTCCCGGAACTAAAGTTGATACGTCACTTTCAACAGTCTGCCATTGTCCTGAGGCAGGTAATTTTTGCAACGGGGTAACCACGATTGTATTCTGTTGTTGGGTAAATTGACTGGTAAATTGCGCTTTATGAATTAGTTCGGTAGCAGACATGGATTCTATCTTACCGGTGTTCAATTGATGAACTTCTACAGTAGGTGGGAGGGCTACAGCAAATTCGCTAAAAACCACTCCGGTTTGCATATGTTGTGTATGTGCCTGTTCAAAACGACCAATAACACTTCCTGCTATTCCACGACTGTGTAATCCTAAAGATAAAAACCCGTTTTGAACTGCTTGCCAATTTTTATATTCGGGATGTTCTCTCACAAATAATTGAAACATTTCCTGTGACATTAACATGCCACCAGGCACCATGAATAATGGTGCCTTATTAATCATAATTCTGCCCTCATCCAATGATTTGGTAAGCCATTGAATAAATTCGACCCCCATCGCCTGTTCTTTTTCTGCAATAGTTGCCGGTACCCCACCAGCAAACGTTCCAGCTCGACCATAACGTCCACCGCGATTACCGCCGACTTTCACCATAAATTCGCTAATATACCGCTGTATGGCTATGGCGTCTGCACGTATTAAAATAGCTCCCAGGGTACCTGCCGAGCGAGTATCTTCATTCAATAAAGCCAACCAGACTGCCAGAACCTGAGGATCAGAGGCTATCCAGGTAAAACCGCTCACGGGCATTAAAGCTCTTGCCAACAATAAATTCAATCGACGACGAAAATCCTGATCGGGTTCTTTCAGGAACTCATAATCATAATAGGTTCCCGTATTAACCAAACTCTCTAACAACGGATTCCATTGCTTTAATAATTGACCATTGGCATCAAATAAATTAATACGGTAATCAACAAATAATTTACCTATTCCTTGCAAAACAGCCGCAGAATAAAGTGCATATTGCCAGAGTTTCTGTTCTTCAGATAATATCCCGGGTTTGTCCAGAACTATAAATTCCTTAAATAAACTCAATGCCGCCTCAGTTCTATTCAGGGCATGATCCACCAGCCCCCCAGGCTGAGAGTAATAACTGTTAGTCGTTTCAGGAAGATATTGGCAATAATTGACCAGGTTCTCGATAAGAACCTCACATAAACTCTCATATCGAGACTCTTCAAGGCCAGTCAATTCCCTCATTCTTTGTAACAATACCTGACGTTTATTGTCCAACAAAAATTGAGAAGCGCTCACATTACGCGTTAAATCTTTAATGGATTTGGATTGCGCAGACAAAGGACTTTTTCGTTGACGATGAAACAAAACAACCTCCACAATGCTATATCATTTATTTTACACTATTTGGAAATAAATTTCGCTAGTTGAACATATTCAGCGACAGAAATTTGTTCAGGTCTTCTACTTCCATCAATGCCTAGTGCACTTAATTCAGCTACAGAAATGATCCCTTTCAGATTATTAGTGAGTGTTTTGCGGCGCATTGCAAATGAACTGGCAACAATTCGCTCTAATTGTTCTACAGCAACTGGATCAAAAGGAGAAACACGATAAGGAATAAGCCTTACTACGGCCGAATCTACTTTGGGTTGTGGATCAAAGGCTTCTGGAGGTACATCAAATAAATGTTCCACCTCGCAATGATATTGCAACATAACACTCAGACGTCCATAAGCTTTAGTCCCTGGACCCGCAGCCATTCGATCGACAACTTCTTTTTGCAACATGAAATACATGTCCTCTATATAAGAGGTATATCGTAATAAATGAATCAGTAATGGCGTGGAAATATTATAAGGTAAATTTCCTACTACCCTTAAATGCGAACCGAACAGGCTGTAATCTATCGTTAAGGCATCAGCAGAAATTAACTTTAATTTGCCCTGAGCTATAGGAAGATTTGCCAGATAGTGTTGTAAATCCCTATCAATTTCTACTGCAGTCAGATGGTTCAACTGGCGCAACAAAGGCTGAGTTAATGCCCCAAGGCCTGGTCCAATTTCTAATACATTATCATCAGATTGAGGATTAATAGCGCGCAATAGTTCATCAATAATATGCTTGTTTTGCAGAAAATTTTGACCAAAACGCTTACGTGGGCTATGCCTCACTTTTATCACCTAAACAATTAAAAGGAAATTATAACGTGCTTAAGGAACTATTACTAATATCTCTCGGGTTATAAATACTATTATTCTCACTAATTGGCCTTTAATCTGGCAAACCCGGGGGGCACCGACTAATTAAAGATGAATTTGCGCACTAACATTTCTCAAAAAAGAAACGTCATTGACAAAAACAAGCCATCAAGATTAAAATTAGCCCTTTTTTTAAGGATACCCTCATGAGTTTTTTCCGTATTGAACAATTTGTAACTTATCCAGATGATGCAGAAAAGCTGCGAGAGCAAATTTTAAATGACGCAATTAACGGCCCTCAAAAAACACCTATGACTTATTTTCAAGATTATTTTTCTAAAGGTGGCCAGATAGAACACCCATTGCTGGGTAATTTATATGACTTCGCGTCGATTATTGAATCTAAATATGGTACAGATCGAGGGCAAAATCTGGTTTCAGGGATAATTCGATTCAATCTGAAACAAATCGAACCCAAACCTGATGCTCATGGTGCTTCCTCATCGACTACCAACATGAGTTTTCAATAGATCCATTGCCTGATCCCATTCAGGCAAAACCTGCCCCCCATCTCCGTCACCCTTCGCACCTAATTTTCGTCACCCTCAACACCCAATTTTCGTCACCCTCCGCACCCAATTCTCGTCACCCTCCGCACCCAATTCTCGTCACCCTCCACACCCAATTCTCGTCACCCTCCACACCCAATTCTCGTCACCCTCCACACCCAATTCT
>NZ_LNYR01000022.1:0-342 GCF_001467955.1 Legionella quateirensis
TCCCTCGTTACACTCGGGATGACGGCTGAATTTCGTCATCCTGAACGCAGTGAAGGATCTCCTGAATGTGGTGCGGTGCCTGCATTAGGAGATCTTTCGTTACACTCGGGATGACGGTTGAATTTCGTCATCCTGAACGTAGTGATGGATCTCCTGAATGTGGTGCGGTGCCTGCATTAGGAGATCCCTCGTTACACTCGGGATGACGGTTGAATTTCGTCATCCTGAACGCAGTGAAGGATCTCCTGAAACTGGTGCGGTTCCTGCATTAGGAGATCCCTCGTTACACTCGGGATGACGGTTGAATTTCGTCATCCTGAACGCAGTGAAGGATCTCCTGAA
>NZ_LNYR01000022.1:352-15467 GCF_001467955.1 Legionella quateirensis
AGCATTAGGAAATTCCTCATGGCATCCGTGATGACTTTACCAGAGTTAATTGAACAGTTACGAAGTCTGATTTATAAGTACAATGCAGATGTTCCTCGAGTCGAACCATCATAACTTCAGTCCAAAAAATCCAAAACCGGGTGTTGTTGAGATATTGATATCATTGTCAGATAAAGACGATAAATCATTAATTTTTTGAGTCAGCTCTTCAATAGTTTCTTCATGTCGTTCAATTGTTTTTTGTTGGCGTGTTTCGTTTGATTTGCTCCTTGTGTATTGATGATAAAGTAAACAAAGGATTAATTGTTGTTTTGAAATGGTTGCGTTTAATTTTTTTTGAGCCTCTTTAAGTTCTTCTAATTGAAGTTCAAGTTCTTGTTGATGAGTATCGCTTACATTACTGTGTGACTCATTTTTAGCGGTTAACTCGGGTATTAATAAGGCATTTTGATGTTCCTGACAAAGTTGCTGCGCAAATTCATTTATTTCACGTTCAGAAGAATCGATGTCCAGATTATACCGATTCAGAATTTCTTCTTTCAAAATGAGACCTGAGTTACATAATTGACCTCTATGTAAATAACTGTCGTCAATTAAACCATCTAAAGATGTTCTGCCTCCTGAGCTTGTTGCCGTTTTATGTTGGGTGATCATGGGCGTTGTACCCTTGGAGTTCGACAATAACAGCTTAAAATCGATTAATAATTGAGTGATTTGCTTTATATATTCTTCATATTCAATAGGATCGAATGAGTTTTTTTGGTCAGTAAGGGATTTTAAAGAAATGATTTCATTTAAAATAAATGAGAGAAATGGACGTCTATCCGCATGATTCTCTGTACACTCTTTGATTAGAGTTTCTAAATGGGTTTTAAAATCGATATTGTTGTCATTGATTATTCTTTTTGCTAAAGAACGCGATTTTTTTCTTACAACAGATTCGTCGCTTTCAGTAACCAGCGATTTCACACCGGATTGTTTGTCATGGTATCTTATAATTATCGTAACTAATGAGTAGAGTAAATCTTCAGATCTTGTCATTTAAAACTCCCTTTAAATGCAAAAAAACAAGGTATTTGTGGTAATCCCATACACTTTGATTTTTCACTATATTTAATGATTT
This sequence comes from Legionella quateirensis, assembly GCF_001467955.1. GTDB lineage: Bacteria > Pseudomonadota > Gammaproteobacteria > Legionellales > Legionellaceae > Legionella > Legionella quateirensis. Next base: position 1,476 of record NZ_LNYR01000022.1, read on the forward strand.
GCCTCAGCGCAAGTTTTTACTCTTTACCAGGGTTTATGACATAACGTGGATTGAAACAAAATCGCATGTTTCTTAATGGTGACTATTCCTCAGGAAGAATTCTCCACGACAAAACAGGAGGGTGTGTTATAATTGATCTTCTGAGATAATAATTGAGCAATAAGAGATGGACTTTGTATTGTTGAGATAATAGATATCCCTAAGTTGTTATTTGGTTGCTCATCAACGGGTTGACTTGCTGAATTTTGCAAAGCATATTCTTAAAGGAATTAAGCTGCGGTAATGGTTTCGGATAGTCAAACCCCATAATTTAAGGAACTTACGTGTTAACATTTTATGAAGAATTAACTCAATCTGGTGTTTCCATAAATTGGACTGACTGGAAAGACTACATCCCATTTTATGACGCCTATGCACTTTGGCAAAGCGGAAGTGACTACATTCTGAGTGAAGGATATCAGCGCTCAAAAAATGGTGGGGTGGGTGTTATTGATCCTTTACCTTTTGGTGGGGTACTAAGGCAAATGCCTATCGTGTCTCGTGTAGCCGGATTAATTCCCAGTATTTATGTTTTTTCTGGAACGAAGTCTAATCTGGAAGCCATAGCGGAATATGGTGAACATGTTAATGATAAACAGGCACGTGAACCGCATGAGCGGGTAAGACAAGCCACCGATGCAACCACTATTGTGAATCTTTTAGGCGCTGATGCACAGGCTGAAAAACAAAAAATAAGGAATAACCTGTCAAGTCATCATGCATTTCAATGCGCGAAAGAATTTGCTGCTAATATCTCGGAAATCTGGGATAACAAATTATCCTTGCAAGATAATATCACTTATATTGGCGCTACAATCATCGGACAGTGTTTTTTAGGTATCCAAGAGTTTCCCAGGAACTATGTGCCATTAATTAGACAAGCAAATGATTTGATAGCGGATGGGAATGCAAAATCCGAAGAATTTGCAAAGATGAAAGCTCAAATGATTGCCATGAGTGATGCTGTTTTGGGTGCAAACGCTCAACATATCATCGAGTCAAACGCCTATGTTTGCAATCAGTTTCAACTTGATGGTACTGAGACACAAGAAGGAATCACTCAGAAATTAATCGCATCACATGGTGGGGCAGGCTTTATCGTTGAGAGTAATTTATCTTTCTTAATCATGGTAGCACTCGCGCATATCAGTACATCGCCTTTTATCCTTGAACAATTGCGTGAGGAAATACAATCTCATGGTGAGTTTACTGAGAAGTCTTTTAATAAGTTGGAATATCTGGATTGTATCTATAGGGAAACACTACGATTTGCCTCGCCTACCGCCGTGGTACCTCGAAAAGCATCCATAAGTTCCGCTATGGATATAGAGGACAATAATAAAGAAAAAACTGCCTGCACCATTTATCCTAATTCTTTTTTATTCTTTGCTATCCGAGCGACTCACCACGATCCGGAGCTATGGCACGAGCCACAGGTTTTCGATCCCTTACGTTTCATGCCAGCTGTTAAAGAACGAAAAATGCATTTTATTGGGGAACATTATTTTCCCTTTTCTGGTGGAAAACGCGGGTGTCCTGCAGGAACGACTTTTGTAGAAACGGCGTTTAAAGGCTTTGTATTTGAATTTTTTAAAAATCACAGTTTGGTTTTAGATAAACCATTGGAAGATATACCCGCCTTTGCCGTCCATCCGCGTTGGAAACAAGAGTACTTTGCTCAATTGACACCTTGTTCAGAGCCAGTAAATGATATGGAAGTTGAATATGGTAATCCAATGTATTAATCAGGGTGTTTTGAAATTTGGACACTAAAGCCAGAGTGCTTTGGTGTTACTCTGAGAGAACTTCATTGTGTCTATGCCATTCGCACGAAAGCGGTATTACCATTAAGTGACAGATTTCGTATCGAAGCCTTGGTTCGTAGGCTTTGAGACAGCGTCAATGTCTCTTGAGTCCCGCTAATCCCCAGATAATTAACCGTACTAGAACTTTGAATGGATAACTCAGTCCACAGCCAGAACAGATTAAGCTTATAATGGAAACAAAATTCTTAACTTAATGACAGTCTGGCTTGCCCATAGACTTCAGCAGGATACACTCTGAATTGTGTCCCGTGTCGATTTATATTATGTTTAAGTGCTCTTCTTATTACTAAAGATTATATGAATCCTTTATTTATTTTATTGTTACTCAGTATTTTTACCAATCCATCAGGAGCTGGAACAAATAATCAACAAGTAATAGGGGCACAAAAACAGTCTGATATTCAATGCAATAGTAAAGTCCATAAAGAATTCACTACTATCGATGATGGTTTAATCTATGCCAACGCTTGTCGCACTTTATTAAATGAGACGATTAAATCCGGAAATACTGTTGAATCAATAAAATTAAGGGATTATCTGCAACAGGTATTTCAAAGCCTTATTCACTCGAATTTATCTAAACCAGAGCAGTCACAACTTATCAATTGGCTTAATGAAACCGCAAATTTGTTAAACACCCGTTTGTTAACTTCATCTTCTAATAAATTGAATCAGGCGGCTTTAAGTACAGGCCAAAAGTGGATTGATGAGATGCATACCCGGATTATTTTAAATTCTAAAAATGACAGCTTTGCAAATGTACATTTTTTATATGAGCAAGCACGAATCAAATTTAATCAGGGATTATTTGACCAAGCAAAACTACTTCGTCAAACAGCCAATCAGATGTTGACATCAGGTATTGATACTAAGCAAAGTGAATTTGTTTCCGATGAAGCCATAGCGTACCTAAGAGATAAATTAATTCGATTAAATGACGGTTATTTAGTATTGAATATTAAACTTCCACCTAAAGATTCAGCACAAATTCAGGATAAAAAGAAATCCATTACGTTTATTCTTACTGCATTAAATAAAATCTTCATTCTAAGAGGTAAGGCAGCTGATGCAAATAGGTTAAACAAGATAGAACAAATTAACGCCTTAATTTTAGAAGAAAACCGTCTATATGATGAAGCGCAAGCTTTTCTGGCTCAAAAAAATCTCACCCAAGCAGCTGCTAAAGAACTATCGGGTGATAGAATTGATGCTCAAGCCAAAGCAATGATAGTCATTTTTACTGGAACACCCCAAGAAAAGCAAAAATTAATACAGTTATTAAAAGATCGAATTGAATGGCTCAATGGACGAATCGAAAAGATATCAAATGAGCAACCCAATGATTTAAAACTAAAAATTGGCGGTTATAAAGAAATTTTATTTGCGCTTGTTTCGATACAAAATCTCAAGTTCGTTGACAGCTGATTTTCTGATGCAGATTAACCGTGGTTTAACCTTGATGCACCCACACTTTGTATTCGTCATACCACCGGGGGTATTAATTAAATAGAGTCTTATTTTAGATTTGGGGACGTCAGAGTATGATTCTGACATCCACCAGGGTTCGGGTTTACGTGTTAAATAATAAAGTAACATCAATTGTTCTTTATGGTTTGGAGGGTTTAATCAACTCCTGCAACATTTCCTGGCCTTTGTACAACAAAGCTCCGGCAATAGTGGTAGTCAATGTTCGAGGTAAGGCTCCTTTAAAGAAAAATCCAAGTCGTTGAACAGTACCTCCGCTGCCCGGTTGATTCCAAATGTCTTTAGCGTGCTCCAGATAACTTTTTCCAGCAACGGGCTCAGTAAGTCCCTGCTGTTTTCTGAAACGCAATTGATATAAGGGCGTACTAAAAAAGCCATAGGAACCTGCAGTTAATACCAATGCCAGACCTTCAGCCTGTTCTCTCTTCATGCCTGTTGATTTGAAATAACGGGCAAGAGTAGGAATTGCAGTCAAATATACTGTAGACCAAAGACCTTCTCTCAGCATAATACTGAATCCTCCCTGAAACAGAGCATTATAACCATTATTCATGATCATTCTGTGTCGTGTTTCTTGTGAAGTTGGCAGTTTGGACAGTTGTTTATTCTGGGCGATTCCTTCAAACGGTGTGCTTGCCAATCCTGAGAAAGCTCCTGCTGTAAAGGACGTGGCAAATTCATACAATGGTGATACCTGCTGGCCTTCAGGTTGCATCAGTTTTTTAAGTACAAATACAACCGCATAGGATGGGATTGCGGAACTCGCATATTCAAATGATCCTGACATGGCAAATCGCCATTGCATCGTTTTTCCATTTAGAACATGATTTGTCCAATTCAATCCAGGGGTAACCAATGTCATTACTCCTGCGCCCAATAAGGGGCCCTGAATGAAAGGAAATTGCAGGTATTTTTTCCAGGTAGGCAGTTCAGTTCGGTCTGTTCGGGAGTGCATAATCGTACCTCACAAATAATTTAAAAATTTGAGCTATTTTTTTCTGCAGGTGATCCACGCCCAGCAGGCGCAGAAATTAACCCCACTAGGCGATAGACTCGCAGAGGATGACGATTAGTAAAGATAAAATAAGACCGATTACCAGAGTAGGCAACATAAAAAACGTGTTGTATGTGGTAATTGTGGTCATTTAATTTGTGATGTGTGTATTAATTATCCTTTGAGGCTAGCATTTATTAATTAGCTTTACAATAGGAAGAGTAAAAAAAAATTGATTTAAAATTGCATACATCAGATTAAAATTGAAAGTGAAATGACAGTTCAATTAAGCTTTTAAAATGAAACAAAAATAACTGATTCTAAATGATTCCAATTTTTAGTCGCTTACGTTAACATCTTAGTTAGTAAAGTGGCGGTAAAAGGTTGTTAAATAAGAGCGCTTTTGGGGCTACACGGGAGATACAGGGAGATAAAACTGGTGCTCAAACTGTTTAAACCTAAACATCGTTCGATTCTTGGCATAGATATCAGTTCTTCAGCGGTGAAAATACTGGAAATTTCAGGTTCTGAGGATCAGCTTTGTGTCGAAGGATATGGACGACAATCATTACCTCCCAATGCTCTTGATGGAAACGTAATTAAGGACGTTGACGCTGTAGCCAGCAGTATTAAAAAATTGATTAGTAGAGCGCGGTTGAATTGCAAACAAGTCGCTCTGGCTGTTCCTGACTCTTCTGTGATCAGTAAAATAGTCCAAATTAATGATGGCTTGACTGATATGGAAATGGAGGAATTGGTCGTTATAGAGGCGGATAAATACATCCCATATCCTATAGATGAAATTAATCTGGATTTTGAAATTTTAGGCCACTCTGCAAAAAATTCAGCAATGTTGGACGTATTAATTGTTGCTTCACGGGCAGAAAATGTAAACAGCCGAGTTGAGGCAATAACCCGTGCAGGTCTCGAAGCTAAAATTGTAGATGTAGAATCTTATGCTGTAGAACGGGCAGCTCAACAACTTTCATCAGAATTACCCGCTGGGGGGCAAGATAAGATAGTAGCAATTATTGACATAGGTGCTAATTACACCCATCTTTTCGTATTGCATGGGATGAGATTGATCTTCTCAAGAGAGGAAAAATTTGGTGGCATGCAATTAATCGAAGCAATTGCGGAGCACTACAATATGTCACCTGAACAAGCTTTAAACGCAAAAGAAGAGGGTAAATTGCCGCCTGATTTCGATTCAGAGGTTCTCGAACCATTTAAAGAGATGGTTTTGTTACAGATCAAGCGAACTCTTCAGTTTTTTTATTCTACGAGTCAGCATGGTTTTGTAGATCATATCTTGTTGGCGGGTGGTTTGGCTCGTCAGGCAGGATTAGCCAATTTGATTCAAGAACAACTGGGAGTATCCACTACGGTGGCAAATCCTTTATCACATATGTCTTTTGGTAAAATGGTAGATTTGGAATCTATAAATAATGATGCACCTGCTTTAATGGTTGCATGCGGGTTAGCACTTAGGCATTTAGAGTGAATAATGACTGAAATTAATCTGCTACCATGGCGTGAACACAAGCGAGAGCAAGAAAAAAAGCTCTTCACTACTATGTCTTTAATAGGGATAGTTTTTGCAGCATTTGTAGTTTTTTTAATTAATTCTTACGCTGTTCATTTAGTTAATAATCAGACAACGCGCAATCAAATGTTACAAAAAGAAATTGCCAGTTTAGATGAACAGATAAAGGAAATAAAAGTATTAAAACAAATCAGGGAAGGATTAATCTCCAGAATGTCAATTGTCCAGAATTTGCAATCAACACGAACTCTGATGGTTCATTTATTTGATGAATTGATTAAAGTGATGCCTTCAGGGATTTATGTTACCAAATTGGAACGTCAAAATGATATCGTATCGGTATGGGGGTACTCTGAATCAAATACCAATATTTCAATGCTCATGCGAAGTATAGAAAATAATGCCTGGATTCAATCTCCGGTACTGACCGAGATTAAGAAGATGGATGAAACGAAACAAGCTGCAGATAATCAATTTAAATTAAGCTTTGTACTTAAACCTAAATACTAGACTGGTAACCCTATTATGAATACAGTCAATTTAAGCGAACTCACTCTGGAAAATGTAGGCCAGTGGCCTATTGCTGTGAAAATTGGGGTAATTGCCGGATTGAGTTTTTTAATCATCGCATTAGGCTATTGGTTAATAATTAAAGCTAATTTTGAACAGTATGACATTCTGCAAGCTCAGGAAGTTACCTTAAAAGAGGAGTTTGAAAAGAAACAGCATCAAGCTTCCAATTTACAGGCCTACAGAAATCAATTGCAACTCATGAACGAGCGTTTTGGTACTATGTTAAGGCAGTTACCGGCTAAGAACGAAATGCCTGGATTGTTGGAGGAAATTTCTAAAACCGGCGTGACATCTGGATTAAAATTTGAGTTGTTTGCTCCTCAAGCTGAGGTGGTTCATGATTTCTACATTGAATTACCTATTAAAATTACAGTGGTTGGTACGTATATGCAGTTGGCTATTTTTTTAAGCCGCGTAGCAGAAATGAATCGAATTGTGACCTTACATGAATTTAGTATCCAAGGGGAATCTTCTAAGGACAGTAAAACCGTTTCAGAGGATGAATTAGTGATGAATATCACGGCTAAAATATATCGATATCGCGCGCAATGATAAAATACAAACAGCAATTACATGCAGTGCTATTAGGGGCCTTATCATTGGTGCTCTGTGCCTGTTCGGGTGATAATAGCGATCTGATGAAGTATATTAACGATATTAAAACTCGGCCCACTAAACCTATTGAGCCTATTCCCAAATTCGCGCCATTGCCCATTTTTAAATTTCCTGAAAATGATCAACGACGCAGTCCATTTAAACCCGTCGTTTTAAAGAAAAACACGGACTTATATGCTCCGGATCAAAAGAGATTAAAACAGCCGCTGGAAGCTTATCCTCTGGATGCATTAAAATTTGTTGGTATATTAGAGCAAGGTTCAGTTATCTGGGCTTTGATAAAACAACCTGACATGCAGATAACTCGAGTCAGGGTTGGGGATTATATGGGGCAAAATTACGGACGTATAATTGTCATTACAAGAGAAGTGATTAAACTTGAAGAAACTGTAAAAGATACAGGGTCGTGGGAAAAGAAAATAACCACAATTAATTTAGATACTGGCAAGTAGGAGCGCAGGGTGCGACAGATTATCGCTATTTTGATTTTATTAAGTGCTGGTTTCGGTGTGGCATTTTCCCAGGACAATTCATTGACTTCGGTGAAAGTGATTCCATTACCAGAAGACAGGGTGCGTATTGATTTTCAATTTGCACATCCCTTAAAGCAGCTTCCCGCAAGCTTTATTACTCAGAAACCAGCGCGAATCGTACTGGACTTTATCAATACAGATATGCAATTACCACCCGATCAAAAGATGAAAAAAATTGAGCTGGGTTCTTTAAAGACTTACAACGTTGTTGCTGTGGCAGATAGAGTAAGAGCAATACTGGATCTGCAGCGAACAGTCTCTTATTCCGGAAGTTCCGCAGGGAATATTTATAGTCTTGTATTAAATGGCAAAAGTAATGAGATATATCAGAACAATAAAGAAATATTCATTACCAATCAGGTTGTGAATGCAAAACATCAAATCAATAGAATTGATTTTCGCGGCATAGAGAAGCAGGGCGGTCGAGTACTTATAGATGTTTCGGACACCAGCATTCCTATTGATGTGACCCAGGTTGGTAAAGAGGTCGTTGTTAATTTCCTTAATACCAAAATCCCTGTTAATTTGATGAAGCGTTTTGATGTTGCCGATTTTCACAGTCCTGTTCAGGTGATTACGATGCAACAGGAAGGTAAAAATGTTCGTATGACCATTCTTAACAAAGGTGATTATGGTCATTTTGTTTATCAGGTGAATAAGCAATTCATGGTGGATATCTTCCCATTGACAGCTGAGGAAGTTCAACAGGCAAAACTCAAAAAACAGGTGTTTACAGGTAAACGAATTTCTTTAAACTTCCAGAATATTAATATTCGTGCTGTGTTGCAGCTATTGGCTGATTTCACCGGAATTAATATGGTGGTTAGCGATAAAGTTCAGGGTGATATTACGCTTCGATTGAATGATACTCCCTGGGATCAGGCTTTGGATATTATATTGACTACTCAGGGATTGGATAAGCGTAAAACCGGTAATGTCATGCTGATAGATACCAAAGCCTCTTTGGATAAAATGGAAGAAGATGAGCTTAAAAGTCAACAGACTATCGAGAAATTGGAGCCGATACGGTCTGATTTGATTCAAATTAATTACGCGAAAGCTTCAGATCTAGCGATATTAATCAAAGACAAAACAAACTCACTTTTGTCTCCAAGAGGTAAAATCAGTGTTGATCCCAGAACAAATACCTTGTGGATTCAGGATACTGGTCTTAAAATTGAAGAGGTGAGAGAGTTAATCAAGCAATTGGATGTGGCCGTTAAACAGGTTCAAATTGAAGCTCGAATTGTTGAGGTTAATAAAGATTTCAGTCAGGATCTTGGCATTCGATGGGGTGTTTCTAAACCAACTCATTTAAGCGGTACTTTAGAGGGCGCAAATCAGCTGCAGCTGCCGCAGGGTATTGCTAATCCAGCAAACGTGCCAATAGCTCAACGTTTAAATTTGGATCTGGTCGCCGCTCCGAATACAGCCATTCCGGCATCTGTAGGTATTGCATTGGCCAAATTGGGGGATAACATATTATTGGATTTGGAGTTGTCAGCACTTGAAAGTCAAGGACAAGCAGAATTGATTTCAAGTCCCAGTGTTATTACCGCCGATCAACAGCCTGCCCTTATTGAATCAGGTAAAGAGATACCTTATCAGGAATCAACGTCAAGTGGAGCTACCGCAGTGGCATTTAAAAAAGCGGTGTTGAGTTTGAAAGTTAAACCCCAAATTACCCCAGATAATAAAATATTACTGGAATTGCAGATTAATCAGGATGCGGATTCAGGTGAGCGAGTACTGGGAGTTCCTATTATTCTGACAAAACAGATACAGACCAATGTTTTGGTGAATAATGGGCAGACTATAGTCCTGGGTGGAATCTACAAACAAGATAAAAATAAAGCGATTAAAAGAATACCTTTCCTGGGTGAGCTTCCAGTTGTAGGGATATTATTCAGTAACAAACAGATAAGATTGGCTAATGAGGAGTTGCTCATTTTCATAACTCCGAGGATAATAACGAACTCCTTATCGATTACAACGATTCAAGGACGTGAAAAAGAGGTGTATAAATAAACTCAATTAAGACTATAGATCTGATAAACTATAATTATAGGGGATTTTAGTATCTATTCGTTGTAGAATAGGCCATATATATTCTTAGTCAGTAGGTATAAATACAGATTTAAAATGAATATGAGTTAAATTTAAGGCGTTCAAATGGTGTTTTATTGAATCCGGCCTATGGAATTTGTTTAATATCAAAAATCAACTAAGACGTGTATCTAATTTGTTGTTATAATGATTTTGTTAATTATGACACTACAGTTAATGAGGTATGTAAGAAAAAATGAGCATAGTTAAAGTACGAAATATTTTTCTCATTGGCCCCATGGGTGCTGGAAAAAGCACAATAGGCCGTGCTTTGGCAAAGGAGCTCAAATTAGAATTCTTTGATTCGGATGAGGTCATTGAAGAGCGTGCTGGCGCCGATATATCATGGATTTTTGATATCGAAGGTGAGGAAGGATTCAGACGCCGAGAGCAAAAAGTTATTGATGAGTTAACTCAAAAAACCAATATAGTATTAGCAACCGGGGGTGGAGTAGTTATCACTCCGGAAAACAGGAATGCTCTGGCGGGTCGAGGCACTGTAATTTATTTAAAAACATCTTTGCAACAACAATTTGAACGAACCAAACGAGATACCAAGCGTCCATTATTGCAAACTGAAGATCTCGAAGGCAGATTAGAGTCTTTAAGAGACGAACGTGAGCCATTTTATGATGAGTTAGCTGATGTTAGTTTTGAAACCGATAAATTAACTGTGAAGGCTGTAGCGAATAACATTATAAAATACATATATGGCGAAGTTTGAGGGTTATACTCAGGTTGATGTCTGTTTACCCGGATATCAATATCCTATAATAATTTGTCGCAAGGGTCTAAATGACTCTTCGCTATTGCGGCATTGGATTTCTTCACAACAGGTACTTGTAGTAACCAATGCTACTGTTGCGCCACTTTATTTAGAGTTTATTCAATCCGCTTTTGCATCAATACAATGTGATGTAGTTATTTTAAAAGATGGTGAAGAATTTAAAAATCAACAGAGCTTATTTACCATTTATGATGCATTAATCCAAAACAAGCATCATAGAGACACTACTGTCGTTGCTCTTGGTGGTGGGGTAATTGGTGATGTCGCAGGTTTTGCCGCCTCAACATATCAACGAGGAGTGAGATTAATTCAGATTCCCACTACTTTGCTCGCTCAGATTGATGCTTCTGTTGGTGGCAAAACAGCCATCAATCATACTCTTGGTAAAAATTTGATAGGCAGTTTTTATCAACCCAACGCTGTATTAATCGATTTAAATACCCTGGACACATTACCGGACAGAGAGTTTCGTTCCGGTTTGGCGGAGATGATAAAATATTCTTTATTAGAAGGCGGAGATTTTTTATATCGTCTCCAGGATGCACTGAAACGTGGATTAACTCCCAAAAGTCCAGAGCTTCCTGACTTGATTGCCCATTGTTGCCAAATCAAGGCAGATTATGTTGCGGGAGATGAAAAGGAAACAGGGCAACGCGCGCTTCTTAATCTTGGTCATACCTTTGGTCATGCCCTGGAGGCTTATACTCATTATCAACGATGGCTGCATGGTGAGGCTGTTGCAATAGGGTTATATTGTGCATCAGTCTTATCCTGTAACATGGGCTTGTTGGATGCAAAAAGTGTTGAATTGGTTGAACAGATGCTGGAATATGCTCAGTTACCACACAAAATACCTAAATCTATTGATTTGAATCAATTAATGGATTTAATGAATCTGGATAAAAAAATTAAAAATAATTGCTTGCGTTTTGTAGTGATTAAGAAGCCTGGTGATTGTTATCTTGATGATAAAGTCACCGCTAACTGTTTGCATAATACGCTTATTACTGCTGTAGAAGGAGAATAAAAATGATAGATGGAAAGATTCAGCCAGATGTTGGAGCTGTAAATCAACCTAGAACGCTTTTTAAACCCGGGTCATGGTTAGCAAAGATCGACTTCATTAATCATTTGGTTCTTTTTAACAATGTTCTAATTACTGTGCTGTCTGAGAAAGAGGGTGGAAAAACATCCTTCAGTACTTTATTACAACATAATCTGGATCAACAGATAAAATCTGTTTTCATGACGATTAAGCCTCCATGCGATGAACAACAAATCATTAGTGACATTGCTGCACAATTGCATCTAAATGCAAGTTCAGATACCAATTTCGCATCTATAGTAGCGCAGATTAATGAGCGTAAGGCACATGTTTTATTAATAATTGATGATGCGCAAAATTTGCCCGAGACTTTTATTAAAGAGGCAATGATTGCAATCAAAAACCAGGAGGATTTTGGCTTCTTTCATCTGTGTCTGGTTTCAGATTATTCATTGGTCGCCGCCCTTAATAAATTAGCCGTTGATCAATTTAATAATTTAATTCATACCATTGAATTAGGTCCATTGAATGAGAATGAGACAAGAACCTATGTTTTACAGCGTGCAATGACTGGTCGCTTGATTAATAAGCCGCTTACTGATGTGCAATTCAAGCAATTTTATCAGTTAACTAAAGGGAATCTGGCAAAAATTAATTCCAATCTTGAGTCATTCATTCATAAGTGCTCAACCCAAAAGAATACAAACAAGATGAAGATTTTGAAACGTACCAGTGCCGCTATAAGTGCTGTTGCTGTAGCGGGCGTATCTTATGTTTATTTTAGTGGTATTTATAATGATTATCGATTTCCACAAATGGCACAATTGACGACTCCACCACCAATAACGACCATTGTGAGTGAAATAAAAGTTGCTCGGAATGAAGTACCGATTAGTTATATAGCATCGTGGCAGGATTCTTCGACACGCCAATTGATGCATTATGCGCTTCCCAAAAAACAGATTTTGGATGATTGGGATGGCGACGAACAAGAAATGAATACTGTAGCACTAGTAGATAAAGTAGTTGTTATTCCTACAGTAAAAGCGAGAGAAGCATTGGTCGAAACGCAACTGCCTGTAACTCAGATTGCCGCAGTAAAAGAGTCCAAATTGGTTGAGTTTAAACAACCCGCCCCAGAAAAGCTGGCAAAAAAACCAGAGGCTCAAAAATCGGGAACCAATCTCTATACTATCCAATTAGCAGCGAGCCACAATGAAAGTGATATTCATCGCTTCAGAACAAGTAACAAATTGTTTGCAAATACAAAGGTAAGACATTTTACCAATGCAAAAGGAAGTTGGTATATATTAACATTAGGTGAATACGACAGTAGAACACTGGCTCAGAATACAACTAATAAATTACCGCCGGAATTGGCTAAATTAAAGCCATGGATTAGGTCTGTAGCTGGGCTCTCCGATATCGGCTAACCCTGTAAGACGACCATATTTGGCACGTCTTAAACGAAAACAGCCCAGGAAAAATGCTCACATACTGATGTATGCTGCGCTTTTTCCCGGGCTGTTTTCGTTTAATCTGCACTCAAAGGTTAACTCTTCATCCCTAGCATAGCGAGGGATCTCCATGCAGTGACGTAATTTTTAAAGTATCGATTGGTATAAATCATTCCAATCAGAATTGAATGCATTAACAAGTTCATTCTTTTTGTTTCGTGACCAACCTTTTATCTGTTTCTCACGTTCAATAGCTAAAACAATTGTGTCGAAAATTTCATAGTATACAAGCCGATCTACATTGTATTTTTGCGTAAAACCTTTTATCAATTTATTTTTATGTTCATAAATACGACGTATCAGATCATTGGTGACACCAACATATAAAACAGTGTTATAAGCATTTGTAACAAAGTACATATACGATTGGTTTTGCATAAAATGTTCCTTTTTGGTGTGGACTATTTACCCTGATAATGTCGTCATTCTTAATGCATACGCCATCCTGAATTTACACGTCATCCTGAACGCAGTGAAGGATCTCCCTTCAAGTAGCACCGCACTCGACTTCCAGCCACAACAAGGAGATCCCTCGCATCACTCGGGATGACGGTTTTTTATTCGTCATTCTGAATGCATACGTCATCCTGAATTTACACGTCATCCTGAACGCAGTGAAGGATCTCCCTTCAAGTGGCACTGCACTCGACTTTCAGCCACAACCAGGAGATCCCTCGCTTCACTCGGGATGACGGTTTTTTATTCGTCATCCTGAATGCATACGTCATCCTGAATTTACACGTCATCCTGAACGCAGTGAAGGATCTCCCTTCAAGTGGCACCGCACTCGACTTTCAGCCACAACCCGGAGATCCCTCGCTTCACTCGGGATGACGGTTTTATATTCGTCATCCTGAACGCAGTGAAGGATCTCCCTTCAAGTGGCAACACACTCGATTTTCAGCCACACCCAGGAGATCCCTCGC